>NZ_LR131273.1:2400000-3600000 GCF_900631615.1 Tsukamurella paurometabola | reverse complement strand
GTCCTCCTCAGCACCATCGGTGACCTGTACCCGGGCGTCGTCGCCACGCTCAAGGACACGGCCGCGGCCGCCCGGCTCAAGGGCTCGACCGCGATGGTCGAGGTGATGAAGCAGGCGGTCCGGGGCTGGCAGACCGTGCCCGACGAGCCGATCGTGCTGAAGTTCGACGGCTATCCACTCACTCTGGACAAGAAGCTCGCCACGCGGGCGCGGGGCCGCGCCCGCTCGTCGCGGCGACCGCACAACACGGCGCGGGCGATCTTCCGGCAGTCGGCGCTCGACGCGCTGGCCGCGCAGCACGCGGCGACGATCGGCTCGTCGGTGGTGGACAACACGATGCTGCTCTCCCGCACCGACATCTCCGACATCCGTGACGAACTCGCGCAGGACCCGGAGGTGCTCGGGGCCCTCGATCAGCTGTGGCCGGCGCTGACCCCGCAGCGTGTGCTGACGGAGCTGCTGCGCGACGAGGATCGTCTCGCCGAGGCCGCTCCCGACCTCACCGACGCCGAACGCGCCGAGCTCCGCCGTGCCGCCACGACGGGCGCCGACGGCAAGCCGGCGTTCTCCCCCGCCGATGCACCGCTGCTCGACGAGATCGCCGAGTTCCTCGGCGACGACGACGCGGACGCGGACGAGGCGGAGCGCCTATGGCGACAGCGGCTGGAGGAGGCGCAGGAGGCCCTCGACATCCTGACCGGTTCGGCGCCACAGGATCTCGACGACGAGTTCGACGCGGAGATCCTCATGGCGTACGACCTGATCGACGCGGAGCAACTCGCGCAGCGGCAGACCGTCCGGGAGTTCAACTCCACGGCCGACCGCGCCCGCGACGACCGCACGTGGACGTTTGGGCACGTCATCGTCGATGAGGCGCAGGAGCTTTCGGCGATGGCCTGGCGAATGCTGATGCGGCGCAGCCCGAACCGCTGGATGACGCTGGTCGGTGACACGGCGCAGACCGGCGACGCCGCCGGGATGACCAGCTGGGGCGAGGCGCTCGACCCGTACGTGCCGGGCCGGTTCCAGGTGTCCGAGCTGACGGTGAACTACCGCACGCCCAAGGAGATCATGGACCTGGCGGCGGACGTGCTGGCCGAGATCGATCCGACGCTGTCGCCGCCGGCGTCGGTGCGGACCGGTGCCGAGCCGCCTCGCCTCGTGCGGGTCGACGGTGACCGGCCCCTTGCGGAGGCGGTGCGGGCCGAACTACCCGGCGAGGACGATCGCCTGACGGCGGTCCTCGCACCGTCGGACCTGGTCGCCCCGCTGCGCCGGCTGACGACTCCGAGTGTGCGCGTGATGAGTGTGCGCGAGTCCAAGGGGCTCGAGTTCGACCACGTGATCGTGGTGGAACCGGGGCTGATCGTCGGAGAGCCGGCCGAGATCGAGTTCGATCGGGGCCTGCGGGACCTGTACGTGGCCCTGACGCGAGCGACCCAGACGTTGACCGTGGTCACGTCCGGGTCGCTGCCGCGCGCGTTGCGCGCTCTGGAGGCCTGACGCCCCCGCTGCTCCGAGGAGCTGAACTACGTGGTGTGGACGATGAGGATGTCCACGGAGGTCTTGCGGGCCGCGTCCGAGGGCACCGAGCCCAGCAGGCGACCGGTCAGCGAGTTCATGCCCTTGTTGCCCACCACCAGCAGGGCCGGCTCGGGGAGCGACTTGACCAGGTCGAGGAGCGCGTCGACCGGCTGGCCCTTGATGGCCCGCTTCTCGACGTTGGAGGCGCCGGCCTTGACGGCGCGCCCCTCGGCGGTGCGCAGCATGTCGTTGACGGGGTTCGCGCCCTGCAGCTGGTAGGCGTCGGCGCCCAGGATGTCGGCGGCGGCCGGATCGGCGCCCTCGCTCGGCAGGAAGGCGCAGGCGATCACGAGCTTCGCGTCGCCGGCCAGTGCAGCGGCGCGCTCCACGGCGCGCAGCGACGACTCCGAGCCGTCGGTGCCGACGACGATCGTGCTGTAGCCACTCATCGAGTCTCCTCTTTCTCTACATTTCTCCAGCGGAGGTCTGCCACGGGAAGGCCCTAGCATTACTTCTCCGACACAATAGCCCCATCCTCCCCGGGAACAGGCAGTTTGCGGCAGGGAACACACCCGGTCTGCCGATGTCGGCGGATTCGCAGGTCATTGCAAACCGGCCGCGTCCATTCCGCGGAGTTCCTTCTTCAGGTCGGCGATCTCGTCCCGGATACGGCCCGCGAGCTCGAACTGCAGCTCCCGTGCGGCGTTCATCATCTGATCCGTGAGTTCGGAGATCAGATCCGCGAGCTCCGCCCGCGGCATCGATTTCACGTCCTCCCCCTCGTACATCCCGGCGCTCACGGCCGAGACCGACCGGAGCTCCCCCTGCGCGCGGCGGCCGCGGGTCGCGTTGCGGCCCGATCCACCGATGGCCTGCTCCGTGTCGTCCGCCTCGGTGTAGACCTGGTCGAGGATGTCGGCGATCTTCTTGCGCAGCGGTTTCGGATCGACCCCCATCTCCTTGTTGTAGGCGATCTGCTTCTCGCGGCGGCGTTCCGTCTCCTCGATCGCCACACGCATCGATTCGGTCACCTTGTCGGCGTACATGTGCACCTGGCCGGAGACGTTGCGGGCCGCACGGCCGATGGTCTGGATCAGCGAGGTGGTCGACCGGAGGAAGCCCTCCTTGTCGGCGTCGAGGATCGCCACGAGCGAGACCTCGGGCAGGTCCAGGCCCTCGCGGAGCAGGTTGATGCCCACCAGCACGTCGTACTCGCCGAGGCGCAGCTGCCGCAGCAGCTCCACCCGGCGCAGCGTGTCGATGTCGCTGTGCAGGTATCGGACCCGGATACCGGCCTCCAGCAGGTAGTCGGTGAGGTCCTCCGCCATCTTCTTGGTGAGGGTGGTGACGAGCACGCGCTCGTCGCGCTCGGTGCGTTCACGGATCTCGTGGATCAGGTCGTCGATCTGGCCCTTGGTGGGCTTGATGACGACCTCCGGGTCGACGAGCCCGGTGGGCCGGATTACCTGCTCGACGAACTCGCCGCCGGTCTGCCCCAGCTCGTACTGGCCCGGCGTGGCCGACAGGTAGACCGTCTGGCCGATGCGCTCGGTGAACTCCTCCCAGGTGAGCGGACGGTTGTCGACCGCCGACGGAAGCCGGAAGCCGAAGTCCACGAGGTTGCGCTTGCGGGAGGTGTCCCCCTCGAACATGGCGCCGATCTGCGGCACGGTCACGTGCGACTCGTCGATCACCAGGAGGAAGTCCTCCGGGAAGTAGTCGATCAGGGTCGCGGGCGCCGATCCCGCCTCCCGGCCGTCGATGTGCCGGCTGTAGTTCTCGATGCCGGAGCAGAACCCGACCTGCCGCATCATCTCGATGTCGTACTGCGTGCGCATGCGCAGCCGCTGGGCCTCGAGCAGCTTCCCCTGCCGCTCGAACTCCGCGAGCCGCTCCTCGAGCTCCTGCTCGATGCCCTCGATCGCCCGGGCCATTCGTTCCGGACCGGCGACGTAGTGCGTGGCGGGGAAGATGCGCAGGTCGTCCACCTGCCGGACGGTGTCTCCGGTGAGCGGGTGCAGGTAGTACAGCGCTTCGATCTCGTCGCCGAAGAACTCGATCCGGATCGCCAGCTCCTCGTAGGACGGGATGATCTCGACCGTGTCGCCACGCACCCGGAAGGTGCCGCGCGTGAAGGCGGTGTCGTTGCGGGTGTACTGCACGTCCACGAGCAGGCGCAGCAGCGCATCGCGGTCGACCTCCATGCCCACCTCGAGCTGGACCGACCTGTCGAGGTAGCTCTGCGGGGTGCCGAGGCCGTAGATGCACGACACCGAGGCGACGACGACCACGTCCCGCCGTGACAGCAGCGACGATGTGGCGGAGTGCCGCAGCCGCTCCACGTCGTCGTTGATGGACGAGTCCTTCTCGATGTAGGTATCGGTCTGCGCGATGTACGCCTCGGGCTGGTAGTAGTCGTAGTACGAGACGAAGTACTCGACCGCGTTGTGCGGCAGCATCGCCCGCAATTCGTTCGCGAGCTGCGCGGCCAGGGTCTTGTTCGGCGCCATGATGAGCGTGGGCCGCTGCACCTTCTCGATCAGCCACGCCGTGGTCGCCGATTTGCCGGTACCGGTGGCGCCGAGCAGGACCACATCGCGCTCCCCCGCCTTCAGTCGGCGTTCGAGTTCCGCGATCGCCGTGGGCTGGTCACCGGCCGGCTCGTACTCGCTGACCACCGTGAACTCCGCCGGGGCCCGCTCGATCTCCCCGATGGGCCGGTGCTCGGAGTGCGCCACCACCGGTTGTTCTGCCGCGAATGCCATGTCACCAGGGTAGGCCGACCCACCGACAAGTTCTCCGCGCACGGCCCGGGGGCGGTCAGTCCTTCCGCGCCACGACCACGTCGCGCGTGATCGCCCGATCCACGCGGTGCCGCAGGTCGTCGTACCCGGGTCCGTCGAGCACCGTGAGCCCGGCGGACTCCAGCAGCGCGCGGACCCGGTCCCGGGGCGCGACGCGGACGTTCCACGCGAGGCCCATCGCCCCGCCCTTGCGAAGTGTGGACGCCCACCCCGCGAGGGCACCGTCGAGCAGGTCGAGCGGGCTGCGCACCAACCCGCGCGGTCCGCGGCTGCCGTGCTGCACGCCGTACGGCAGGTCTCCGACCAGCACGTCGACCGTGCCAGGGCGCACCAGCTCGGCGGCACGCAGCGTGTCGGCGGCGTAGCAGGTGAGCGTCTGCTTCGCCCCCGCCAGGTAGTCGGCCTTCTCCGCGGCGAAGACCGCCTCGTACTTCTTCGCGATCACCGACTTCTCACGCCGCACGGGTGTCGTGGCGGCGGCGTGCTTGAACCGGTGGTCCTTGAGCCAGGTGGTGAAGAAGGAACTGTAGAGCTCGAAGTCCTTGGTGTCGACGTCGATGCCGACCGCGTCGAGCCCGTACATGACGGCCTGGCTCAACGTGGTGCCGCGGCCGCACACCGGATCGAGAACGCGCAGCGTCCGGTCGAGTACGCCCTCGGGGCGGGCCGTCGACGCCGCCGTCACGTTCAGCACGAGTCGCGTGAACTGCTCGTTGGTCTTGCCCTGGTACTTGAGGATCGTCAGCAGGTCGGACGGGTACCGGTCGGGCGAGGGCACGGCGACGGGCCGCAGCAGGTCACCATCGGCCTCGAACAGCGCGTAGAACGCGGAGGTCAGTCCGAGGAAACCGAGGTCACGGTCGGTCAGCTCGTCCGCCTCGAAGGCGAGGTACTCGACGCCCGCCACGGTGGCGGACTCGATCGATCCGACCCGCGTGGCGAGCGCCGCGCGACTGAGCACCGTCAGCTCGGCGCGCACCATCGACGCGGCGGCCTCGGCGTAGACGCGGTTGGCGGCAGGAGCGGGAAGGAGCAGGTACTGGGGCACGGCTGAGATCGTACGTGGGCTGTCCGGACCGACCGCCCCACACCGGCCCCGGCGCCGCGGCCACCCGGGAGTCGCAGCGGGGCGTCGTATCGTGGACGAATGGACGCGGACGTGACCTTCGAGCTCACCGTGGACGGCGCGGCGGCCATCGGCGCCGTGGGCGGCGGCTGGCTCGACCTGACGGTGCTCGACGCCGCGGAGGACGCGGTACCCGCGTTGCTCGCCGCCGCGCAGGAGCGGGCGTCCGGCCTGGACGGCGCGCTCGTCCGCACCCACGACGACGCCCTCGCGGCACTGCTGCGCCGGCACGGCTTCCGCCCGTCGGGCGCCGTCGCCGGGCGGCCGCGCGGGCACACCGAGGTGACGCTGGTACTGCGGCTCGGCGTCGACGCCGCGGTCGACGACGGTGCCGTCCACCCGCCCAAGCGCGAGGTCTTCGACCCGCCGGCGATGACGAACACCGACCCCAAGGGATTCGTGCGGGAGGTCGAGGAGTTCCGGGAGACGACCTTCGGGCTGTACGTCGCGCGCCGCGCGGATCACCCGCGGTTCGCTGCGATCGAGTCCTGGCTGCTGCCGGCGTTCGACCTGCGCGCGACGATCTTCCACTTCACACCCGGTCACGAGCGCGATCAGCGCGTATATCTCGACGTCGCGCGCGTGTGGCGCGCGGGGAACCGCTGGCACACCGAGGACTGGTACCTCGACCTGGTGGAGCATCCCGGGCGCCCGATCGAGCTGATCGACGTCGACGAGCTGCTGGCGGCCTCGGCCGCCGACCTCCTGAGCGCGGCCGACGCCGAGCGGGCGATGCTCGCGGCGGCACGCGCGATCGGCGGCACCGCGGCGCACGGCCACAGCGTGGACGCCTGGCTCGCAGCCGAGGGCGCGCCCGTCAGCTGGCGCTGACGTCCGGCGTCCGCGCATCCCGCAGGCCGGGGATCCGCGACTCCAGGCCGTCGAGCAGCACCTGCAGTCCCAGCTCGAAGCCGGCGTCGGGATCTCCGGGACCGCTGTAGTACTCACCCACGACGGAACCGACCCGCCCCGCGATCGGATACCTCTCGGGCGGCATCACTGCGGCCAGCTCCGGCCCGACGACCTCCCACCACTGCGCGTCGGTGAGCGGCCGGGAGGCCGCGCCCCGCGCGCCGGAGCTGCGGGCCGCACCCGCGGCGAAGCTCTCGAGGAGCACGATCAACCAGTCGCGTTCGAGGTCGCTGATCCGCAGATCCTCGAGGAGCGCGAGCTGCGCCTCGTACTGGCCGATCTTCCCCGGGCCCAGCACGTCCCGCCACGACGGCGCGTCGAGGAGCCAGGTGTGCGCGAGGTACTCGCCACGGCGGGCCCGGACGGCGGCCGCGAGCGCGTCGCGCAGCATCGGCGGGCGTTCCGCCGGGAGTTGCGCCAGAGCGACCGCGTCGACCATGAGAGCGACGAGGACGTCGCGGGTCGGGACGTACGTGTAGACGCTCATGGGGCCGACGCCCAACCGCGTCGCGAGGGCCCGCATGGTGACCGCGGCGAGCCCCTCCACGTCGGCGAGCGCGATGGCGGAGTCCACCACCTCGTCGACGGTGAGGCGCTGTTTGGGCCCCTTGCGGCTCCGGGCGGGTTCCCCCGACTCGGCTCGCCAGAGCAACCGGACCAGCGCTCGGCCCTCATCCTCCGGATTCATTGGACACCTTTCTCCGTACGTTGTACACTGTTCAGGTACTCCGTACAACGTACCCTATTGGACTCTCCGCGAAGGACGCACCCTGAGCCTCGAAGTCACCTACCTCCCCGACCTCCATCAGTTCGCCCTCTGGTCGTCCCACCACCCGGACGACCCCGCGCGCGCCACCGTGCTGCCTCTCGCCGTCCCGGTCGACGGTGCGCTCACCGTGACGGACGTGCGCTGCGACATCGTCGACGTCACGGCGCTGCCCGGCGGCACGCGCCCGTCGGCGTCCCTCGCCGCATGGACCGCCCGGAGCCGGGGCGAGGATGCGCCGTTGCCGATCGCGGCCCACGCCGAGCCGGATCCGACGGGGACGGCCGTCACCTCCGCCGCCTACGCGGCGGCGGCCTTCGCCGACACCGTGGCGACGGCCACGTCCCTGGGCGGCGCCCTCGACGCGAAGCCGCGCCCCTACCAGGCGGCCGGCGTCGCGTGGCTGCTCCGGACCCTGCGCGATCACGGCGGCGCGCTGCTCGCCGACGAGATGGGGCTCGGCAAGACCCTGCAGGCGATCGCGGCGCTCACCCGGCTCGGCCCGGGCCCGTACCTGGTGGTGTGTCCCACGAGTCTCGCCACCAACTGGCGGCGCGAGATCGCACGATTCGCGCCGGCACTCCTCGACGAGGTCACCATCGTGACCTACGCCCGGCTGCGACTCTCCGCAGCGGAGCTCGCGGCGACCCGCTGGACCGCCGTCGTCTTCGACGAGGCGCACACCCTGAAGAACCCCCGGACCCAGGTCTCGCGCGCCGCACGGGAGTTGAACACCGACTTCCGCATCGCGCTCACCGGTACCCCGATCGAGAACTCGCTCGACGACCTGTGGGCGATCCTGCGCGTGGTCGCCCCGCGGATGTTCCCGGTCAAGGCGGTCTTCCGGCGCCGGTTCACCCGGGCCGTCGAATCCGGCGACGACGGTGCCCTGCGCCGCCTGCGCGCCGCCGTCGCGCCGGTGATGCTGGCCCGGACCAAGGACCGGGCGGCCGGCGCGCTGCCACCCAAGATCGACAATCCGGTGCTCTGCGACCTCAGCGACGACCAGGCGCGGCACTACGACGCGGTCCTCGCCCGCGCCGCCGACGACGGCTTCGGCAGTGGGCTGGAGCGGCACGGCCGACTTCTCGCCGTGCTCACCACGCTCAAGCAGATCTGCAATCATCCGGGGCTGGTCGACGGTGCCGCATCCTGGGAGCCGGGGCGTTCCGGCAAGCTGGACGTGGCGCTGGAGATCCTGGAGGCGAATGCCGCCGCGCACCGTCCGACGCTGGTGTTCACGCAGTACCGGGAGACGGGCGAGATGCTGGCCGCGGCCGCGTCGTCCGTGCTGGGCCGACCGGTGCCGTTCTTCCACGGCGGACTGTCGCTCGCGGAACGGTCGTCGATCGCCGACGACTTCCAGTCGGGCACCGGCCCGGAGATCCTCGTGATGAGCCTGAAGGCGGGCGGCACGGGCCTCACGCTGACCCGGGCGAGCGAGGTCATCCACTACGACCGGTGGTGGAACCCGGCCGTGGAGGCGCAGGCCACCGATCGGGCGCACCGCATCGGCCAGGACCGCCCCGTCACCGTGACCACGCTGACCACCGCGACGACGATCGAGGAGCACATCGACGAGATGCACCGCCGCAAGGCCCTTCTCGGCGTACACGCCGACGACGGGTCGATCGTGACCGAACTGGCCGCGCTCGACGACGAGCGCCTGATGGACGTCCTGCGCCGGAACCGGGAGAACTGATATGGCGACGAACCCCTTCGGATTCACCACATGGGGCGCCGACCTCGTGCGCATCGCGGAACCGATCACGGCCAGCACCCCGAACACCCACGCACCGCGGGCCCGGATGCTCGCCCGCAACGGGGGCGTCACGCTGCGGTTCGACGGTGGCCGCGTCACGGCTCTCGTGCACAGCGGCGCGAACGCCTCCGTCGCGCACCTCGAATTCGCCCCGATGGCACCGGCGGTCGCGAGCGCGCTGCGCGACGAGCTGGGCTCCCGCTCGGAGCCCGACGACGCGATCCATGCGTCGCTGATCGCCCGCGGACTGCGGCCCGCCCCGGTCCTCGACGCCGCGGACTGCTCATGCACGGCGCGGAGCACGATGTGCGTACACGTGCTCGCCGCGGCGTACGCGCTCGCGGCGCTCGTCGACCACGAGCCGGTGACAGCGCTGACGATCCAGTCGTACGGCTCGTCCGCACCTGCGGTCGACGCGCAGGACGACCGCCCGGTGCCGCGCTGGACACCGCTGGCGGCGCTCTCCGTGCGGGACTACTACGCGGCGCCGGCCCCGGCCTGAGTCTCGACCCGCACCGACACCGCGCGTCCCGGGTCGGAACCGACGAACGCACCGTCCCCGGTGTGCGCGAAACCGGCGTCCGCCAGCGCGTCCGCGACCGCGTCGACGGTCACGCCGTCGGCGAGCACGACCACTGCCTCGGCGCCGTCGGCCGTGACGGAGGAAGCGGCGGCACCGAGGGTGACCCACAGCCGCCCGACGAGCCGCTCGTCGTAGGCGGCGTCCTCCACCCGCGGCGCGCCGTGGGCGGGGCGGTGAGCGGCGACGTTCGCGGCGAAGGGCGCGATGCGGTCGGCCCAGAGCGCGCGGACGGCGGCGCGGGTGGCCTCCTCGGTGCCGGTGTTCTCGAGCCACACGTCGGCCACGGCGCGGCGTTGTTCGTCGGTGGCCTGGGCCGCGATGCGGGCGCGGGCGTCGTCCTCGGCCATGCCGCGTGAACCCACGAGGCGGCGGACCCGCTCCTCGGCGTCGACCCAGACGATGACCACGAGGTGGAACATCGGCGCCACCTTGTTCTCGACGAGGAGCGGGATGTCCTGCACGATCACGGCGTCCGGCCCCGCGGCCTCGATCAGCTCGGCCGATCGCGCGCCCACCAGTGGATGCGTGATGGCGTTGAGCTTGGCGCGGGACTCGTCGTCGGAGAAGGCGATCGCCGCGAGGGCGGGTCGGTTGAGGCTGCCGTCCTCGGCGAGGATGCCCGCACCGAAGGCCTCGACGAGGGCGGCGAGGCCGGGCGTGCCCGGCTCGACCACCTCGCGGGCGATCTTGTCGCCGTCCACGATCACGGCACCGAGCGCGGCGAGTTCCTTCGCCACCGTCGACTTGCCCGCGCCGATGCCGCCCGTGAGTCCGATCCGCAACATGCCCTCAGACTAGTGAGTGACCCCGACCCCGGTGACGCCCGACACCTCGTCGGGGGTGTGCTCGAGCGCCCCGCGCCGCAGCTCCTTGCCGGTGGGGACGTCGATCGCGACGATGGACCTGGCCGCGGGGTCGGTGACGTAGGCGGTGGACCCCAGGGTGAAGACCGCAGGGCGCGGCTCCTGCCAGTTCGCGTCCTCCGTCCACGGTCCCGTGACCTTCACCTCGCGGACCGTGGCGCCGCTGTCGGGGTCGAGGACGCGGAGCACGCCGTCGGTCCCGAGCACGAGGGCCTCGCCGAACTGGCCCCGTGCGAGCGAGCGGAAGCTGTAGGAGGCGGGCAGGTCGACGAGCTTCACCGCGCCCGCGCGGGTGTCGATGAGACTGACCCGGGTGGGGCGCTCGGGCTTGGCGGCCTTGTCCACCTTGTAGTCGCCCAGGACGACGGCGTGGGCCTCGGTGGCGGCGACGTTGCCCGTGCGCGCGTAGCCGGGGGTGGGGGCGGCGGTCTTGACGATCTCGTTGCCACGCACGACCAGCACGCCGTCCTCGCAGCCGAACAGCACGACGCCGCCCTCCGCGGCGCCCTCGCCGTGCACTCCCGGGCACTGCTCGTTGCGCGCGATCTCCTTCCGCTCCTTGTCGAGGATCGCGACGCCCGTGCGCGTCTTCTCGTCGCCGAGGGTGATGAGCATCGAGCCGTCGGCACGCTCGACCGCCACGCCGTGATGGGGCTTCGGGGCGGTGTACGTCGCGCGGGGCGCGGTCGGGTCGGCGACGCGGTCCGAGGCGATCGACGTGACGGCGCCGGTGCCGTCGGCGAAGAAGACGGTGCGCCCGTCGTGCCGCACGACGTGCCCGGGTTCGGGCGCCGCGATCGTGATGTCGGTGCGCCGGGGCGCGGCGGTGTAGAAGTGCTGATGGTCGCCGTGGGGCACCGACCAGGTGCCGAGGTCCAGGAGGCGGAAGCCGCCGCCCTCGGAGAGGACGGCGTGCCGGCCGTCGCCGGCGGGATTCACCCGGAGGTAGCCCTCGCCGGGGAAGTCCGCGACGCGCTCGAAGGTCCCGGCGTCGAGGATCTGCACCCCGCCCTCGTAGGTCACGGCGAGACGCGGTGTCGCGCGCCGCTGTTCGGCGGCTCCGCTGGGCGCGTCCGCGTCGGAACCGGAGGCGCTCGTCGACGACGGTGCCGGATCCTGCTGGGAGGATCCGCATCCGGCGGCCAGCAGGGCGGCGGCGAGGAGGGGCGCGACGAGGTACGGGTGCTTGGGCATGACCACAGGTGTAATCGTTGATGAAAATCATTGTCAAAGATCACCATGGCGATACGTGCATGGGCGGCCCGCGGGTCTGGGAGGATCGCGGGCATGCCCCTCGTCGCCGGTATCGATTCCTCCACGCAGTCGTGCAAGGTCGTGGTGTGCGACGCGGATTCGGGCGAGGTCGTCCGTTCCGGAAGCGCCCCACACCCTCCGGGCACGGAGGTCGCGCCCGATGCGTGGTTCGAGGCGTTCGCCGTGGCGGCGCGCGCAGCCGGCGGGCTCGACGACGTCGCCGCCACGTCGGTGGGCGCCCAGCAGCACGGCATGGTCTGCCTCGACCACGACGGCGCGGTGGTCCGGGATGCGCTGTTGTGGAACGATACCCGCTCGGCCGCGGCAGCAGAGCGGCTCGTCGCCGACCTCGGCGGCGCGCAACGCTGGGCCGATGCGGTGGGAGTGGTCCCCGTCGCGGCGGTGACGGCCGCCAAACTGCGCTGGCTCGCGGATGCCGAGCCCGCGCACGCGGACGCGACGGCGGCGGTCTGCCTCCCGCACGACTGGCTCACGTGGCGGCTCGGCGGGGGTGGGCTCGACACGCTCGCCACGGACCGCTCGGACGCGTCCGGCACCGGATACTTCAGCGCGGCGACGGGCGAGTATCGAACGGACCTCCTCGAACTCGCACTCCGTGGGCGAGCGCCCGCCCTCCCCCGGGTCCTCGGCCCGGCGGAGTCGGCACCGGTGATCGCCGGCGACGGCCCCGTGCGCCGGGGAACGCGGCTCGGTGCCGGCGCCGGCGATAACGCCGGCGCCGCGCTCGGGCTCGACGCCCGGCCCGGGGACTGCATCGTCTCCCTCGGAACCTCGGGCGTGGTCAGCGCGGTCACAGCGACGCCCCCGCGGGACCCGTCGGGCATCGTCGCGGGCTTCGCGGACGCGACCGGGCATCACCTGCCCCTGGTCTGCACCCTGAACGGCGCTCCTGTGCTGGCGGCGACCGCACGGATGCTGGGAGCGGATCTCGATGAGTTCGCGCGCCTCGCACTGGCCGCCCCGCCCGGCGCGGAGGGCCTGGTCCTGGTTCCGTTCTTCGCCGGGGAGCGCTCCCCCAACCTCCCGACGGCGACCGGATCGCTGCAGGGCGTGACCGGTTCGAACCTCACGCGGGAGAACATCGCGCGCGCGGCGGTCGAGGGCCTGCTCTGCTCCCTGCGGTTCTGCCTCGACGCGATCGCCGAACAGGGGACGACGATCGAGCGGATCCTGGTGGTGGGCGGCGGCGGCCGGTCGAGGGCGGTGCGCGACATCGCCCCGGCCGTCTTCGACCGCGCCGTGGACTTCCCCACGGACGGCGAGTACGTCGCCCGCGGCGCGGCCCGGCAGGCGGCGTGGGCACTCGCGGGCGACGGCCCGGCACCCGGGTGGCGGCGTCCCACCGCCGAATCGCGTACGGCCGCCCCCACTCCGGAGGTCTACGCGCGGTACCGCCGGGCCGCCGCGCTGGTGCTCGACCGTCCCTGAACCGCGAGGCGTCTACCGTGCGAGCAGATCCCGCAGCACGACGCGCGCGCCCTTCTCACGCAACGCGGCCAGCGTCGCGAGGTAGGGCTCGCTGAATCCCGGGCGTTCGGCGAGATCGCCGAAGAGGTCCGGCACCGCGACGAAGGCGAGCAGCTCGGTGCGCGAGCCGAGGGCGCGCCGAGCGAGCGCCTCCGCCTCGCGGTCGTTCAGCGTGATCGGAGCGCCGGCGTCGTCGAAGCCCTCGCAGCCCCGCGTCCACGCAGCGACGACCGCTGCGGCGAGCGGGGCTGCGGCACCGTCGTCGAGGCGCGCGACGATCACGGGCACGAGCCATTTCGGGATGCGATCGGAGGCGTCCTGGCACAGTCGCGCGACGGTGTCCGCGATGGCGGGGTTGGAGAACCGCTCGAGCAGGGTGTCGATGTAGTCGTCGAGGTCGATGCCGGGGACGGCGCGCAGGGTGGGCCTCCCCTCCTCCTGCATGTACCGGCGGAGCAGCTCCCGCACGTCCGGATCGGCCGCCGCGTCGTGCACGTACTCGTAACCCAGCAGCCGGGCGAAGTGCCCCAGAGCCTGGTGCCCCGCGTTGAGCAGCCGCAGCTTCATCAGCTCGTAGGGCGCGACGTCGTCGACCACCTGCACACCGGCGTCCTCGAAGCGCGGGCGGCCCGCGCCGAAGGCGTCCTCGAGCACCCACTGGGTGAACGGCTCGGCGACCACGGGCCAGCGGTCGTCGACGCCCGCCCGCGCCGCGACCTCGGCGCGCAGACCGTCGGGCGTCGCGGGCGTGATCCGGTCCACCATCGAATTGGGGAAGCGGACGTGCTCAGAGATCCATTCCGCGAGTTCGGGATCGGCCAGACGTGCGAAGGCGGTGACGGTGCGTCGCGCGACGTGCCCGTTGCCCTCGATGTTGTCGCAGGACATGACGGTGAAGGCGGCGAGCCCGCGGTCGCGCCGTCGACGCAGGGCCTCGGTGACGTAGCCGAAGACGGTGCGCGGTGCCGCGCCCGGCTCCAGGTCGTGCCGCACGTCCGGGTTCTCGGCGTCGAAGTCGCCGGTGGTCGCGGAGAAGTTGTAGCCGCCCTCGGTGATGGTCAGGGAGACGATGCGGGTCTCGGGTGCCGCGAGCCGCTCGATCACCGCCTCCGGATCGTCGGGGGCGTACAGGTAGTCGACGATCGCCCCGATGACGGAGGTCTCCACGACACCGTCGGGGTGTTTGAGGGTGAGCGTGTAGAGACCGCTCTGCGGAACGAGGGCGTCGCGCATCGCCGCGTCGGCGGGCCGGAGTCCCACGCCGCAGATGCCCCAGCCGGCGGCGTCGGGGCCGGACTCGAGCAGCCGGTCGACATAGGCGGCCTGGTGGGCGCGATGGAATCCGCCGACCCCGAAGTGGACGATGCCGAGCCGCACGACGGCACGGTCGTACGACGGTACGGCTGCGCCGCTCACCGCGGGCAGGGCGCTCGGCGTCAGGTCGATCGGTGTGCTCATCACAGCTCCTCGGAGTGCGGTTCGGTGCCGGCGCGCCGGGGATGGACGACGGCCTTGATGCTGCCCGGTTCGCGGTCGGCGTTGAGCGCGTCCTCGGCCCGCTCGAGCGGAAACCGCCCGGTGATCATGCCGTCGAGGTCGACACGGCCGCTGGCGGCGAGCGCGATCGCCGTCGGCCACGTGTTCGCGTAGCGGAAGACACCGGTGAGCACGAGCTCGCGGGCCTGGATGAGCGAGACGGGAAGCTCGAGCTCGTCGGCCCCCATGCCGACCAGCACGATCCGCCCACCGGGGCGGACGGCGCGAACGCCTGAGTGGATCGCGGGCGGCGCTCCGGACGCGTCGACGAACGCGTCGAAACCGTCACCCACGGCCGGCGCCTCCGCCCCGGGGTCAACGGCGAGCGTGGCACCGAACCGTTCCGCGGCCGCCCGCCGCACGGGATCGGGGTCGGTCACCACGATGCGCACGAGCCCGGATGCGCGCGCCACCTGGGCACACATCAGGCCGATCGGTCCGGCGCCGGCGATGAGGACCGACCCGCCGAGGCCGACCGCGGCCTTCCGGAGCGCCGCGATCCCCACGGAGAGCGGCTCGAACAGCGCCGCGGCCTCGTCGGAGACCGAGGCCGGCACGGCGTGCGCGAAGGCCGACCCGATCGTCACGTATTCGGCCAGGGCACCGTCCACCGGCGGAGTGGCGTAGAACCGCATGGCCGGACACAGGTTGTACTCGCCGCGCAGCGTCTCGGCACTGAGCGGGTCGGGACGCTGCGGCTCGATGGAGACGCGTTCACCGATCCGTTCGGCGGGAACGCCCGCGCCCACCGCGACGATCCGCCCGGACGCCTCGTGTCCCAGGACGATCGGCGCGGTCACGACGAACTCGCCGATCCGGCCGTGCCGCAGGTAGTGGGTGTCGGAGCCGCACACGCCGACCGCCGCCACCTCGACGAGGACGTCACCCGGATCGGGCACGGGCACGGGTCTCGTTTCGAGGGTCATCCCGCCCCCGGGGTGCAGGACGCTGGCGCGCATGTCTGTCGAAACTGTTGCCTGGGTCACATCTGCGATGCTAGCGTAGTGAGCATAATCACCGCTAGTGAGCATTTGCTCACGCTATCGACGGAGCAACGCGTGACCTCACCGCAGCGCACTCCCGGGGAACCCGGCCACGACCTTCGCCTGCTGGTGCGCGCGGCCACCATGTACCACCTCGAGGGCCTCACCCAGGCGCAGATCGCGGAGCGGCTGGGCGTCTCGCGGCCCACCGCCGGCCGGCTCGTCGCCCGCGCCCGCGCGCAGGGGCTGGTCACCGTCACCGTCGCCGCCCCGGCGCACCTCGCGGACTCCATCCACCCGGACCTCGAGCACGACCTGGAGTCGACGTTCGGTCTCACCGAGGCACTGATCATCGCCGAGGACGCCGACGGGACGCCCTCGGGTGACGCCGCGCTGGGGCGGGCCGGCGCTTCCCTCCTCGCCCGCCGCCTGCAGCCGACCGACACGTTCGGCTTCACCTGGGGCCCCGAGCAGGTGGCGGTCGCGGATGCACTCGGCGGCGGCGCGGCCTGCGCCCGCGTGGTGCAGATGGACGGCTCGATGACGTCCGTCGAGTACCACACCGGCGTCGATCACGCGCTCGGCCGATTCTCGGAGCGGCTCGGCGCCCGGCCGGTGCGGCTCGTGGCACCGCTGTTCGCGGATCCCGACACGGTGCGCGCGCTCGAGCGCGATTCCATCGTCTCCCAGGCACTGGCGGCCGCCCGCTCCGCCGAGGTCATGCTCTTCGGCGTCGGCTCCGTCTCCACCTCGACCACCCTCTTCGAGGGTGCGTACATCGACACCGAGATCCTCGGCGAGCTGCACGAGCTCGGAGCCGTCGGCGAGATCGGCGGGCGGTTCTACGGAGTCGACGGGGCGCCCGTCGCGTCGTCGCTCGTCGAGCGCACCGTCTCGGTGCCGCTGGAGGACATCCGGCGCTGCCCCACAGCGATTCTCACCTCCGGCGGCGAGCATCGCCGGGAATCGATCCTGGGCGCCCTGCGGGGCGGCTTCGCGACCGCCCTGGTCACGGACCGCCCCACCGCGCAGTGGCTGCTCGCAGAACAGAAGGGATGATCGTGATCCGCAGATCCGCACGACGCCGCGCGGCGGCCGCCGGTGGCCTCGCCGCCGTCACGGCGCTGCTCACCGGCTGCTCCGGAGCGGGTGTCTTCACCGACGGGGGCGGCTCAGCCGTGACCGTCGCCATGGTGTCGAACTCGCAGATGACGGACGCCGTGGGCCTGGCCCCCGAGTTCGAACGCGCCAACCCCGGAGTGAAGCTCAAGTTCATCACGCTCTCGGAGAACGAGGCGCGCGCCAAGATCACCGCCTCGGTCTCCACCGGCGGCGGCGAGTTCGACGTGGTGATGATCAGCAATTACGAGACGCGGATGTGGGCGCAGAACGGATGGCTCACGGATCTGTCCGCGTTGATGGACCGCGACCCGTCGTACGACCCGGGCGACTTCATCCCCACTCTGCGCGAGGCGCTCTCGTACCGGGGCCGGATGTACTCCGTCCCCTTCTACGGCGAGTCCTCCTTCCTCATGTACAACAAGCAGATGTTCGCGCAGGCGGGCATCACGCTGCCCGCCGAGCCGACGTGGCCCGAGGTCGCCGACGCGGCCCGCAGGCTGCACTCGCGCGACGTGGCGGGGATCTGCCTGCGCGGCAAGCCCGGCTGGGGCGAGGTGCTCGCACCGCTGAACACGGTGATCAACGCCTACGGCGGCCGCTGGTTCGACGAGCAGTGGAACCCGCAGTTCGACTCGCCGCAGATGCGCGACGCGGTGCGGTTCTACGTCGACACCGTGCGGAACTACGGAGAGGCCGGCGCCGCCTCCACGGGCTTCCAGGAATGCGGAAACCTGTTGGCGCAGGGGCAGGCCGCCATGTGGTACGACTCCACGGCGGCCGTCTCGTCGCTGGAGAGCCCCGAGACCTCGAAGATCGCCGGGCAGGTCGGGTACCTCCCCGCACCGAAGATGGCCAAGTCCGGCAACGGCTGGCTCTACACCTGGTCCCTCGGCATCCCCGCGAAGAGCACGCGCGCCGGCGACGCGTGGAAGTTCGTCTCCTGGATGACGAGCAAGCAGTACATCGCGGGAGTCGCCGACGAGCTGGGGCCGAGCCGGGTCCCGCCGGGCAGCCGGCTCTCGACGTACGAGCTACCCGCCTACAAGGAGCTGTCGTCGACCTTCGCCGACCAGACCCTCGGCTCGATGCTGGCCGCCGACCAGTCGCGGCCGACGCTGGAACCCGTGCCCTACACCGGCATCCAGTTCCTCGCCATCCCCGAGTTCCAAGACCTCGGCACCCGGGTCAGCCAGCAGATCAGCGCCGCGATCGCGGGGCAGATCTCCGTCGACGACGCTCTGGCCCAGTCGCAGAAGTACGCAGAGGTCGTCGGGAAGAGCTACCGCGACAGCCAGGACCGGACGGGGGCAGCACGATGACCACCACCGCCAGCACGCCGCCTGCAGCGCGGCCGGCGACACCCCTGCGCTCCAAGCGCGACCGGATCACCCGAGCGGAGGCGTGGCGCCGGCGCGGTCCGCTGCTCCCCGCGCTGATCTTCATGGTGATCGTCACGCAGATCCCGTTCCTGGTGACGCTCTACTACTCCACCCAGTCGTGGAACCTCGTGCGGCCGGGATCGCGGAAGTTCAACTGGCTCAACAACTACGTCGAGGTCTTCCGGGACACCCAGTTCTGGACGGTCACGCTCAACACCGTGCTGCTCATCGTCGGCACGGTCGTGCTGTCGGTGATCCTGGGACTGCTCCTGGCGCTGCTGCTGGACCGGAAGTTCCTGGGCCGCGGCGTGGTCCGCACGCTGCTCATCACCCCGTTCCTGGTCACGCCCGTCGCCGCCGCGCTGCTGTGGAAGACGAGCCTGCTCTCCCCCACCAACGGCCTGCTCGCGTGGGCGCTCAGTCCGCTCGGCATCCACGTCGACTGGCTCAGCGAGTACCCGCTCGCCTCCGTCGTCGCCGAGCTGGTCTGGCAGTGGACCCCGTTCATGATGCTGCTCATCCTCGCGGGCCTGCAGTCGATGCCCCGGGACGTGCAGGAGGCCGCGCGGGTCGACGGTGCCACCAGCGTGCGCCTGTTCCGCGAGCTGACGCTGCCGCACCTGCGGCGGTTCATCGAGCTGGGCGCGGTGCTGGGCGCGATCTACCTGGTCAACACCTTCGACGCGGTCTACATGATGACCTCGGGCGGACCGGGCGTGGCCAGCTCCAACCTGCCCTTCTACATCTATCAGCGTGCCTTCCTCGGCTTCGACATCGGCCAGGCCGCGGCCATGGGCGTCGTCACCGTGATCGGCACGATCGTCGTCTCGACGCTCGCGATCCGCCTGATCTTCAAGAGCTTCGGCGCCGGAGAGGAAGCAGCCTGATGTCCACGACCATCGTTCCCCGCCGTCGGCGCGACCCCAAGGGCGGCGCACTGACCGCCCTCACCTGGATCATCGCCATCGGCTTCTTCTTCCCGGTGCTGTGGATGGTGCTCACGGCCTTCAAGCAGGAGAGCGACGCGGCGACGCGGCCCCCGACCCTGTTCTTCGTGCCCACCCTGGACCAGTTCACGGCCGTCTTCGATTCCGGCATCGGCGTCCCGCTGCTCAACTCCGTCTTCGCGACGGTCATCTCGACGACGCTGGTTCTGGCACTCGGAGTGCCCGCGGCGTTCGCCCTGTCGCTGCGGCCGGTCCGCAAGACGCAGGACGCGCTGTTCTTCTTCATCAGCACCAAGATGCTGCCGATCGTGGCGGCGATCATCCCGCTGTACGTGATCGTCGGCCGGATCGGGATGCTCGACAACATCTGGACGCTGGTGATCCTCTACACGGCGATGAACCTGCCCATCGCGGTGTGGATGATGCGGTCCTTCTTCCTGGAGGTGCCGAGCGAACTGCTCGAGGCCGCCGGCATGGACGGCGCCGGCCTGTGGACCTCGGTGCGCGAGGTGATCCTGCCGATCATCTCCCCCGGCATCGCCGCCACCGCCCTGATCTGCGTGATCTTCTCGTGGAACGAATTCTTCTTCGCGGTGAACCTCACCGCGGTCAACGCCCAGACCATGCCGGTGGCCCTCACCGGGTTCATGTCCGGGCAGGGCCTGTTCTGGGCCAAGCTCTCCGCCGCGTCCGTGCTGGCCGCCCTTCCCGTGGTCATCTGCGGGTGGATCGCCCAGAACAAGCTGGTCCGCGGCCTGTCCTTCGGCGCCATCAAGTAGGCCGCCCACCTCGACCCCTCGAAAGCCCCAGGAGGAACCCATGGCTTCCATCACGTACGACAAGGCGTGTTGCGTCTACCCCGGCGCCGAGACGCTCGCCGTCGACTCCCTCGACCTCGACATCGCCGACGGCGAGTTCGTGGTCCTGGTCGGGCCGTCCGGCTCCGGAAAGTCCACCGCGCTGCGCATGCTCGCCGGCCTGGAGGAGATCGACTCCGGCGCGATCTCCATCGGCGGCCGCAGCATGGTGGGCGTCGCGCCCAAGGACCGCGACATCGCGATGGTCTTCCAGAACTACGCCCTCTACCCGAACAAGACGGTCGGCGAGAACATGGGCTTCGCGCTGAAGATGCGCGGCGTCCCCCTCGACGAGCGCAAGCAGAAGGTCGCCGAGGCCGCGAAGCTGCTCGACCTGACCGACTACCTCGACCGCAAGCCCGCGCGCCTGTCCGGCGGTCAGCGGCAGCGCGTCGCCATGGGCCGCGCGATCGTCCGCGAGCCCCAGGTCTTCTGCATGGACGAGCCGCTGTCGAACCTCGACGCCAAGCTCCGCGTGCAGACCCGGACGCAGATCGCCGCGCTGCAGCGGCGCCTGGGCACCACGACGGTCTACGTCACGCACGACCAGGTCGAGGCCATGACGATGGGCGATCGGGTCGCGGTGCTCAAGTTCGGCGTGCTGCAGCAGTTCGCCACGCCCGCCGAGCTGTACGACCGCCCGAAGAACGCCTTCGTGGCGGGGTTCATCGGTTCGCCCGCGATGAACCTGTTCACGGCGCCCGTCCGGGACGGGGTGATCGCGGTGGCGGGCGGCACCGTCGACCTGGACGCGGGGACGCAGGCCGCGCTGCGCGCCTCGGGCCTGGACCGCGTCACCGTCGGTATCCGCCCCGAGAGCCTCGGTCTCGCCAGCCCGGACGCGGGCGTGGCCGGCACCGTCGCGATCCTCGAGGACCTCGGCAGTGACACCTTCGTCTACGCGCGAGTGGAGGACCCGGACGTGACCGGTGTCGACGGTGCCCCCGTCACGCTGGTGGCTCGGTGCCCGCGGCGCACGGCGGCCCGGATCGGCGACGGCGTGCGGCTCGCGCAGGTGGAGCCGGCGGTCCACCTGTTCCACCCGGACACGGGCGACCGCCTCAACTAGGCCCGCGAAAACGGGGAACGCCCCGCATCCTCCAGGGGATGCGGGGCGTTCGCCGTCGTTGCGTCGAAGCGGATCAGGCGTTGCCCGACAGCTTCTCGCGGAGCGCGGCGAGCTGCGCGTCGCTGGCCAGCGAACCGCCGGTGCTCTGCGGGGCGTCGTTGCCGCCACGGTCGCTGGACGACTCGCTCGAGTAGTTCGCGCCACCCGCGGCCGGTCCACCGGCTGCGGCCTCGGCGGCCTCGTCGGCCGCGAACTTCTCCATCTGCGCGGTGTGCATCTTGTGGCGACGCTCCGCCTCGGCGTAGCGGCCCTCCCACTCCTCGCGCTGCTTCTCGAAGCCCTCGAGCCACTCGTTGGTCTCGGGATCGAAGCCCTCGGGGAAGATGTACTCGCCGTTCTCGTCGTAGCTGTCGGCCATGCCGTACTTCGACGGGTCGAACTCCTCGGTGTAGTCCTCGTTGGCCTGCTTGAGGCTCAGCGAGATGCGACGACGCTCGAGGTCGATGTCGATGACGCGCACCATGGCGTCGTCGCCGACCGAGACGACCTGGTCCGGGACCTCGACGTGGCGCTCGGCCAGCTCCGAGATGTGGACGAGGCCCTCGATGCCCTCCTCGACGCGGACGAACGCGCCGAACGGGACGAGCTTGGTGACCTTGCCGGGCACGATCTGGCCGATGGCGTGGGTCCGGGCGAACTGGCGCCACGGATCCTCCTGGGTCGCCTTGAGCGACAGCGAGACGCGCTCGCGGTCCAGGTCGACGTCGAGCACCTCGACGGTGACCTCGTCGCCCACGGTGACCACCTCGGACGGGTGATCGATGTGCTTCCAGGACAGCTCGGAGACGTGCACCAGGCCGTCGACGCCGCCCAGGTCCACGAAGGCACCGAAGTTGACGATGGAGGACACGACGCCCTTGCGGACCTGGCCCTTCTGCAGCTGGTGCAGGAACTCGCTGCGGACCTCGGACTGGGTCTGCTCGAGCCAGGCGCGGCGCGACAGGACCACGTTGTTGCGGTTCTTGTCGAGCTCGATGATCTTCGCCTCGATCTCCTTGCCGATGTACGGCTGGAGGTCGCGCACGCGACGCATCTCGACCAGCGAGGCCGGGAGGAAGCCGCGGAGGCCGATGTCCAGGATGAGACCACCCTTGACCACCTCGATGACGGTGCCCTTGACGGCCTCGTCCTTCTCCTTGAGCTCCTCGATCGTGCCCCAGGCGCGCTCGTACTGCGCACGCTTCTTGGACAGGATCAGACGGCCTTCCTTGTCCTCCTTGGTGAGGACGAGAGCCTCGACGGCATCGCCGACGTTGACGACCTCGGAGGGGTCGACGTCGTGCTTGATGCTCAGCTCGCGGGAGGGGATGACGCCCTCGGTCTTGTAACCGATGTCGAGCAGAACCTCGTCACGGTCGACCTTGACGATGGTGCCCTCGACGATGTCGCCATCGTTGAAGTACTTGATCGTGGCGTCGATCGCGGCGAGGAAATCCTCCGCGGTGCCGATGTCGTTGACGGCGACCTGCGGGGACGTAACGGTGGTGGTGGGCATTGGGTAAGTTGCTCCGGACAGGGTGCTAGTAGTTTGGGTTGAGATCGCGCACGCATGGGCACACGCGGGATCCAGGCTACTCCACCACGTGCAACCTGGGCAAACCGCCCTCACCGCAGTCGCCGTCGAGAGGTTCACTCCCGTGCCCTACCGCCCCAAACCGGACATGCGGCGCGACAGCGCCGGCTCCGAGGCCGTGAACCGATCCTGGTGGGACGCCGACGCCGACGCCTATCACGCGGAGCACGCCGCCTTCCTGGGCGTGGACACGGCCGACGGCGCCTTCGTGTGGTGCCCGGAGGGCCTGCACGAGTCCGACGCCGGCCTACTCGGCATCGTGGGGCCGGGCACCGTCGCGGTGGAGATCGGCTGCGGCAGCGCGCCGTGCGCCCGCTGGCTCGCCGCGCAGGGCGCGACAGTGGTCGGGATCGACATCTCGGCCGGCATGCTCCGCCGCGGACTCCCCCACGTGCGTGGCGGCAACCCCCTCCTCGTGCAGGCCGGGGCCGAGCGCCTCCCCATCGCCGACGGTGCCGCCGACGTCGTCTGCTCCGCCTTCGGGGCCATCCCGTTCGTCGCCGACTCCGCACGCGTCATGGCCGAGGCGCACCGCCTCCTGCGGCCGGGTGGCCGCTTCGTCTTCTCGGTGAACCACCCGATGCGCTGGATGTTCCTCGACGATCCGGGGCCCGACGGCCTCGTCGCCACGTTGTCGTACTTCGATCGGTCGCCGTACGTCGAGACGGATGACGACGGGGCGCCGACCTACGTCGAGCACCACCGGACGATGGGCGATCGGATCCGCGAGATCGTCGGCGCGGGCCTGCGGGTCGTGGACGTGATCGAGCCGGAGTGGCCCGAGGGCTTCACGCAGGAGTGGGGCCAATGGAGTCCTCTGCGCGGCGGGATCTTCCCCGGGACGGCGATCTTCGTCTGTGTGAAGCCGGACTGATTCGTTGCACTTACTGCACGGAGCGAACGAGCACCTCGCACACCCCAACGCCGTCTGACCCGGCTGGTCAGAGGCCTCGCAAAGGGGCATGAAGGGGGCGACGACCGGAGCCCGTACGGGGGTTTCAGTCCATCCGCACCGGGTTGGTTTTGCGCCTCGGCGTGCTTTCGCGCCACCCCGTGACCCGGTAGTCTCGCTGGGCAGTCGTCACCGCCCCGAACAGGAGACAGTCATGAACCGGATCCGCATCGCCGCCGCGGTCGCAGCCTTCGCAGGCGCCCTCGCCTTCGTTCCCGCGGTCGCCTCGGCCGCACCGACCGACAAGGTTCCCGGCACCAAGTGCACCGTCGCGCAGGTCGAGCGCGCCACGCAGGTCATCGCCCCCGAGGCGATCGCCGTCATGGACGCCACCCCCGGTGGCCGCGCCCAGGCGACCGAGCTGCTGACCGCCAAGCCCGAGGATCGCCAGAAGATCATCGACCGGCTGACCAAGGAGAACCCGGCGGCGGCCAGCTACTACAGGGCCAACCGCGCCGAGGTCGACGCCAAGATCGCCAAGGTCATCGCGACCTGCGACAAGTACTGATCCCCCGCCACCGAAAGGCACCCCGCATGACCTTCCGCCGCACCGCCGCCACCGCCGCCGTCCTCGGCGCGATCGCCCTGGCCGGCGCACCCCTCGCCGGCGCCGCCCCGACGCCGAAGCCCGCACCGAAGCCGGACGCCGCGTCGGCGCGCGCGGTGCCGGGAACGTCCTGCACCGTCGGCCAGCTGCGTGCCGCGATCGACCGGTCGTCGCCGGGCCTGGCGAAGCGTCTCGAGGACGCCGCCGGCGGGCCGCAGGAGTTCGCGGACATCGCAGCATCGGACGGACTGGCCCGGCAGTTCCGCGTTGCGGCCCTCGCGTTCCGGGGCACCGGTGCCGCCATGAGCCTGGCCGGCGAGCAGGCGAACGTGCAGCGCGCCGTCGCGGACGCCTACCGCACCTGCGGCTCCGCGAAGGCCAAGTAGCCTCAGGCCTCCTCGAGGGCCTCACGCAAGACCGACTCGACCGCCGCGATCGCCTTCGCGGTCGCCTGCTCCGGCGACCGGATCGCGACGCGGCGGTCGAGATCCGGCATCAGCAGCGCGGGCGGAACGTCGAGCGCCGCCGCGAGCCGGTACATCGTGGACATGTGAGGATCCGATACCCCGTCGTTCGAGCTCACATTGCGCTCGATGTTGGAGATCTGGTTGCGATGCAGCCCCGCCAGCTCCGCCAGCTTCTCCTGCGACAGCCCGCGAGCCTTCCGGAGCGTCACCAGGCGGCGGGCCAGTGCGTCCCCGTAGGTGTTCCACTCGATCTTCCGCGCCTTCATCGGATATACGGTGTCCGATGCTCCCCCGATTGTCTGCCCCATGGGTTATGCAATATCAAACCGTGGGGTAAATGTCCAGTTCCCTCGCCGTCGCGGCCCGCTACCCCCGGGATTCGCGGGCCGGGATTCACGCGCCCGCGTACGCGGGTAGCAGGGCGACGACCTCGCCCAGGTGCCCGACGGTGGCGTCCGCCCCGGCACGCCGCAACGCGTCGTCGCCGAACTCGCCCGTGGTCACGCCGATGAACGGGCATCCGGCCGCGCGGGCGGCCGCGGCGTCCTCGACGTGGTCGCCGAGATAGGCGCGGACGTTCTCGAAGAGCCGCAGGGCATCGCCCTTCCGTTGCCCGAAACGGCCACCCACGACGGCGGTGACGTCGAGGGCCGCGTCGGCGACGGCGCGCTCGGCGGCGGCCTGTTGCTTCGCGGACACCACCACCGACTCGCCTCCCGCCGCCCGGATGGCCGCGAGCAGCTCGTCCGCGCCGGGCAGCACGGGCACCGGCGTGGTCTCATCGGTGTCGTAGTGCGACCGGTAGCGCCGCAGGAACCGCACCGCGTCGATCCCGGGCACCACGTCGCGCGCGACGTCGTCGATCGGGACGCCCATGTGCGGGAGGAGCGCCGCATCGTCCACCGCGTGGCCGAGATCCGCGAACGCGCGTCGGGCGGCCGTCAGGATGCGCTGCCGGGAGTCGATCAGCGTGAGGTCCAGGTCGAAACCGATGGTGAACACAGCGGTCAACGCTACCGGCGCCAGGTGCTGAGGGTGAACGCGCTGGTCACGACGAGCGCGACAGCGCAGACTCCCCAGAGGACGCGGCTCTCCATCGTCGGGCCGGCGCTCCGGAAAGGCATCGACACGAAGACGACGACGTTGAGGAGCGCTTGGACGAAGGTGGTCGCCGCCGCGGACGTCGCGAACGAGGAGATCTGTCGACGCCGCCAAGCGACGGCCACGGACGCCGCACCGACGGCGCAGGCGGCGATGCCGAGACCGATGACCGCAGTCGGCAACCGCACCGGGGAGAGCGCAGCGGCGAACATGACCGCCGCTGCGGGGACCTGCGCGTACCAGGCGACCCGCATCGGATCCGGCTTCGGCATGCGCGGAATCCGCAATCCGAGAAGGGTGATCACTCCGTC
The DNA here is from genome assembly GCF_900631615.1 of Tsukamurella paurometabola. Classification (NCBI taxonomy): domain Bacteria; kingdom Bacillati; phylum Actinomycetota; class Actinomycetes; order Mycobacteriales; family Tsukamurellaceae; genus Tsukamurella; species Tsukamurella paurometabola. The sequence goes on along the minus strand of NZ_LR131273.1, from coordinate 3,574,014 downwards.
GTTCATGCGCAGAAGATGCCACGACGCACTGACAGCTTTCGCGAGGCCCCGTCGAGCCCCGTCACCACCGCACGCGTGCGGCCATGGCGAGGAGGCGCTCGCGTCTGCGCTCGTTCCCCTGGGCGACCCAGGCGATCCGGCCGAGGACGTGGGCGCGGAAGTCCTCGTGTCCCTCGCGGTTCTGGCTCTCGGCGCCGAACCGCGCTGCGTTGTGCAGCAGGGCGCGCAGATCGTCGTACTCGGCCCGCGGGATCTGGGCACGGGCGTTGACCACCATTCCCGCGAGTTCCTGCCGCTCGCCGGCCCGCATGATCCGGGTCTTGCGCGGATTCACCGAGAGGCCCTCCGCCGCGACGATCTTCGGCACCACGCCCGCGATGAGCGAGGGCTCGAGCGCGCCGGAGAAGGCCAGGTCGTCCCCGTATCGCGTGTACCGTGCGCCCTGCGCGCGGGCGAGCCCGGTCAGGCGGGCGTCGAGCCTGTGCAGCGCGAGGTTCACCAATGCGGGCGACGAGGGCGCCCCCTGCGGCAGGTGCCGCGACCGCAGCGTCGCCGCCCGCCAGGGGTCGAGACCGCGGAGTTCGTCCGCGGGCGTGGCCACCGTGCACAGGTCCGCAAGGACGGCCGCGACCGGTGCCGGGTACCCCAACCGGCGGAAGACGTTCCGGATGCGGGGCACCGCCACCGTCGAGAAACAGTCGCGAAGGTCGAGCCGGACCACCGCACGACTGCCGTTATGGGGCGATGCGTAGGCGAGGACCGATCCGCCCGGGCGGAAGCCGCGCGCCGCGGGATGTGCGCCCGCGGGGTCCAGCACCCGACGCAGGATCCGCCGCTGCACCTCCGCGAGCCGGGGCTTCGGCGCTTCGATGAGCCGGAATCCGCCTGCCGGCTTGATGATCCGCGCGACGCGGTAGTGCCGCAGGGGTGGGCGCGCATGCCGAAGCCACCGCCCGTGGTCGGCGAACCACTCCAGTTCGGGCATCGTCAGGTCCAGCATGCGCGCAACCGATGCGACGTCGGGCAGGGCGAGGCCGGGTACATCGACGGGCCCTCCGGACTCCAGGGTCTCGGCGATGCGCACCGCGTCGAGTGCCGCCACGAGCGGCGCCGTCCTCGGTCGCCGCACGCGCCCGTCGACGACCTGCAGCGGCGGTTGCGGGTGCCCGGCGAGGAGCGCCTCGACGACCGGCCCGACCAACTCGTCCGGGACGGTGCCGCTGACCAGCGCGGCGATCGTGTCGGCGGTCCACATCTCCTCCGTGAGAAGAAGGACGCGATCGGCGACGGCGTGTCGCCACGACCGCGGCAGGCGCCGGGTGATCTCGACCGCCGTCATGCGCGGGATGCGAACGCCACTCGGGTGACCTGAAACAGAGTCCCGCAGCGCCGCCCGGTGCGCGCAGCGCACGGACCGGCGTGGGACGCAGGGTGTAACTGTGCAGTGCCCCCAGCGGTTACCGCTGGGACGGATCTCGCGGATCCCGCCTCACCCGAGCGACGTCGCATGAATCCAGACTGCCACACCTCGCAGTCGGGATGCACAGCTCCGGACGCGCTCAGGGCCACCGTTGACTGTCACCAGGTCCGCATGCCGCACATCCACCATTTGTCGCCGAGCGACACGGGATCCGTGCAGATCATCCCGTACATGTCGCGCCCCCGCGGGCTCTCCGACGGACTGTAGAAGAAGCCTCCGGCGTCATCCGGAATGCCCGTCCACTGCGGGAAGAAGATCGTGCCGTCGGTTCCGCTCCTCGAGACGAGCCCCCGCTCGGTGAGGAACCGGAGGTGTATCGGTAGGTAAGCGTAGTAGTCGTCGCCGATGTCGACGGTCCGCGCCCGTTCGTACAGCGCCCTGTGCACGGAGAACCATGACTGCGGCGCGATCCACCACCAGGCGCCGATCATCGCGGTCACGGCGATCATGACCGGAACGACGATCAGACCGGCGAGGCCGGCGAGGCCGCCACGGACGAAACCGATCACCACGAGCGCGAACCCCGTCACGAAGCAGGTCCATGCGATCGGGACGATCACCAGATCGAGGATCCACAGGTTCAGCCGTAGGTACGAGTGCAGCATCGAGACACCCCAGAGCGCGAGCCCCGTGACGACGGTGCCGCGGCTGACGCGCCGGTTCTTCCACCAGGGATCGGCGTACATCAATGCATACTGTCACATATTCACATGACTAGTGTGCAGCGTCGTCCCAGCTGCGACCGTAGCCGACGGAGACCTCCAGCGGGACGGACAGTTCGGCGGCGCTGCCCATCGTGTCGCGGACCAGCTCTTCGAGCTGCTCCCGCTCGCCCGCGGCGACCTCGAGGACGAGTTCGTCGTGTACCTGCAGCAGCATCCGCGACCGCAGCCCGGCGGCGGCGATCCGCTCCGCCAGGCGGATCATGGCGACCTTGATGATGTCGGCGGCGCTGCCCTGGATCGGCGCGTTCAGCGCCATCCGCTCGGCGGCCTCACGCCGCATCCGATTCGTCGACGTGAGGTCCGGCAGGTACCGCCGGCGCCCGTAGATCGTCTCGGTGAATTCGTTGCGCCCCGCCTCGACGACGACGTCCCGGAGGTAGTCCCGCACCCCACCGAACCGGGCGAAATACGCCTCCATCTGATCCTTCGCCTCGTCCCGCGAGATCTTGAGCTGCGCCGCGAGGCCGAACGCCGAGAGCCCGTAGGCGAGGCCGTAGGACATGGCCTTGACCCGGCGCCTCATGTCCGGCGTGACCTCGTCGATCGGGACGCCGAAGGCCTTGGAGCCGACGAAGTTGTGCAGGTCCTCGCCGGTGTTGAAAGCCTCGATGAGCCCCTCGTCTCCGGAGAGGTGCGCCATGATCCGCATCTCGATCTGGCTGTAGTCCGCCGTCATCAGCGTCTCGTAGCCGTCGCCCGCCACGAAGGCGTGCCGGATCTGACGGCCCGCCTCGGTGCGCACCGGGATGTTCTGCAGATTCGGGTCCGTCGAGGAGAGCCGACCGGTGGCCGCCACCGTCTGGTTGAACGTGGAGTGGATCCGCCCGTCGGAGGCGACGGTCTTGAGCAGGCCCTCGACGGTGACCTTGAGCCGGGTCGCGTCGCGGTGCTCCAGCAGGTACTGCAGGAACGGGTGCGGCTCCTTCTCGTACAACGCCTCGAGCGCCGCGGCATCGGTCGTGTAGCCGGTCTTGGTCTTCTTCGTCTTCGGCAGGCCCAGCTTCTCGAACAGGATCACCTGCAACTGCTTCGGCGAGCCGAGGTTGATCTGCTCGCCGATCTCCTCGAACGCCGAGGCCTCGGCGGCGCGGATCCGCTCGCTGAACTCGCCGTGCAGCGACTCGAGGTGCGCGGTGTCGACCGCGATGCCGGTGGCCTCCATGACGTCGAGTACGCGAAGCAGCGGCAGTTCCATCTCGGCGAGCAGCGGCCGGGACTCGATGTTGTCGAGCTCGCCGTCCAGCGCGTCGGCGAGGTCGGCGACGGCCCGGGCGCGCAGGATCGCCTGCTGCGCCTTCTCCCCCGCCGAGTCGTCCGGATCGTCGAGGAGCGAGAGCTGCGAGTCGTCGGCAGCCGCCTCGACGCGCAGCTCGCGGTGGAGGTACCGCACCGAGAGGTCGTCGAGGTTGAAGCTGCGCTGGCCCGGACGCACGAGGTACGCGGCGATCGCCGTGTCCGAGGTGAGACCGCCGAGTGTCCAGCCGCGGCTGGCGAGGGCGTGCATGGCCCACTTGGCCTCGTGGACGGCCTTGGGCTGCGCCTCGTCCGCCAGCCAGGCGCCGAGGGCGGCCTCGTCGTGCGGGGTGAGCGAGGACAGCTCGATGTACCCGCCCTCCCCGTCGGGGGCGGCGATGACGACGGCCTCCGCGTCACCGTCGACCACCACCTCCGGTCCGATCACCCCGAGTCCGGACCGCGCACCCGAGGCGCCGTGCTCGGCGAGCCATTCGGCGATGGTGCCGGGCGCCACGATGCCGCCCGAGATCTCGAAACCCTCGTCGGCCTCCGGCTCCGTGCTGGCGAGCTCGGTGAAGATCCGCTCGCGCAGCACGCGGAACTCGAGGTCGTCGAACAGCTGGTGAATGGCCTCGCGGTTCCACGGCTGCAGGGCCAGGTCCTCCGGGACGTAGGGCAGTGACATGTCGCGGACCATCTCCGTGATCTGCCGATTGAGCTGCACCGTGGCCAGATTCTCGCGCAGCGAGTCGCCGACCTTGCCCTTGACCTTGTCGACGTTGGTGACCAGGCCCTCGAGGTTCCCGTACTCGCGGATCCATTTGGCCGCCGTCTTCTCGCCGACGCCGGGGATGCCCGGCAGGTTGTCGGACGGGTCGCCGCGCAGTGCCGCGTAGTCGGGGTACTGCGCCGGGGTGAGGCCGTACTTCGCCTCGACCTCCTCGGGCGTGAACCGGGTGAGGTCCGAGACGCCCTTGCGCGGGTAGAGCACGGTCACGTCCTCGTTGACGAGCTGCAGCGCATCCCGGTCGCCGGTGACGATGAGGACCTTGAAGCCCTGCGCCTGCGCCTGCGTGGTCATCGTGGCGATGATGTCGTCCGCCTCGTAGCCCTCCTGGGCCATGGTGGGGATCCCCATGGCGGTGAGCACGTCCTTCACCACGTCCACCTGGCCGCGGAAGTCGTCCGGGGCGGAACTGCGCTGCGCCTTGTACTCGGGGTACATCTCGGCGCGGAAGGTCTGCCGGGAGACGTCGAACGCCGCGGCGACGTACCCCGGCGCCTCCTCCTTGAGGAGCTTGATGAGCATCGACGTGAAGCCGTACACCGCGTTGGTCGGCTGCCCCGACTTGGTGCGGAAGCGGCCGCCGTCGAGCGGGAGCGCGAAGAAGGCGCGGAACGCCATCGAGTGCCCGTCGATCAGCAACATCGTGGGCTTGGTCGAGGAGTTCGCTGAAGTCACACCGGCAGTCTAGTGATCGCCCCCGACAGCTTTCGTCAGGTCGTCGTGGGCGGCAACGGCGGCCGCACGACGACGGTGTCGGCGATGCTCTTCTCCAGGTCGGCGACGTCGGCTGCGGCGGCCTCGATCGCCGCGGCCTTCTCGCTCTCGGGCAGCGCGGCGATCGTCACCAGCCGGTCGTCGAGCTCCTGGGCGGCGACGGTGAGCCTCACCTGCGCGTCGAGCTGCGCCGCCGAGAGCACTCCGGCCGGCTGGTCGAAGGCGCGCAGCGCCGTGCGGATGCGCCGATGGAGGCGCGCCTCGGGGACGTGCGAACCGGACCACGACAGTGGGGCGCGCGACGGGAACGGCATGGCGGCCTCCGCCCGCTGCTGCCTGCGACTGTTGCGTACGAGCGCGATCGCGAAACCGGTGGCCGCGAGCACGGCCAGCACCACGACCGCGAGCAGCACCACGATGATCCACGACATGACGTACCTCCTCGCCGCCGCGGCGGCTACCCGCCGCGAGCCTGCATGTACAGGTACACCGCGAGCCCGACCAGCAGCAAGCCGACGGTGACCGCGAACGCGATCTTGATCGCACTCCACGGCCGCTGACCTTGCACTTCGCCCGTCACGCCGTTGACGAACACCTGGAACGGCTTGTTCGCGAACGTCACGGTGAGCAGCCACACCGGCATGAGCAGGTAGAGGAAGTCGATCGAGTGGTAGACCGGGTTCATCCGGCTGATCCGCTGCTCGTCGCCGCCGATGTCGCGGCGCACGGTGTGCTCGATGATGCCCTCGATCCGTGGCCGCGCCTGCGCCTCGAAGACCTGCGCCGCATCCCCGTCGTAGGTGCGCGCGAGGTGACCCGCGACGAACTCCGGCGTGTAGGTGACCGACTGCTCCGTCGGCCACGGTTCGAGGTCGCGGACCCGAGCGGAGTCGAGTCCGGTGTTGGCGGACTCGGCGAGCTGCCGGATGCTGTCGTGCACCCGTCCGCTCACCGGCCACCAGTCGGTGTAGGTCTCGATGTTGCCGTCGCGGTCGCGGCGGGTGCGGTGCACACCACGAGAGCCCGAGTAGTCCGTGGTCACCTCGGCGTCGTAGGTGTAGTACGAGAGGTAGACGCTGGTGAACGAGCCGAGCACGCGGTACTTCTTGAACTCGCGCGGCGCGAACCAGCGGCTGTTCACCCAGGCCTCGATGTTCCGCCGCGCCTGGTCCTCGCCCACCCGCAGCGGGAGGATCCCGTCGACCGGGAGCCGCGCGGGCGCGGCCTGAACATCGGTGCGCTGGATCGGGGTGTTGCAGTACGGGCACCTCACGGCGGTGAGGGTGCCGCTGAACAGGGTGTGGCCGCCGCAGTTCTGGCACACGACCTCGTGATCCACGACCCGCACCTGCTCCGCGGAGGCCGCACGGGCGTAGAGCGCGTTCATCGTGGGCCCCAGCGGGTGCGGCACCAACACCTTGCTGGTGTCGAGGAGCACCGGGTACGTGCTGCCGCAGCTCGGCGAGCGCAGCTTCCCGATCGACGGGTCGTAGATCAGCGCGTCGCCGCAGTTGCCGCACGGGTAGGTGCGCGTCTGCTCGGTGACCTGCAGCATCTCGCGGTCGTTGGCCGACGGGACGCCGGGCACGAGCTGCTCCGACCGCGCCGTCACGGGGTCGGCGGGGCGGGGCGGCTGCGGTGGGCGCGGCGGCGCGGGCGACGGCGGGGGCTGCTGTCGTCCGGGCTGCCCGCCGGGGCGGCCGGGTAGCGGGGGCGGCGTGGTCACGGCTACGTCCGCGGCGGCAGCGGCGGCGGAGTCCGGCCGAACAACGACGCCAGCGCGGGCACCTGCCCGGCCGGGGTCCAGTCGGTGAGCGCGGGCGACCACACGAGCGTCTGCGGGGTGAGGTTCATGGTGCGCAACTGTTCGAGCGGGAACGGCCCGGCGGACTGTCCGTTCTGCTCCACGTGGAAGACCTGTGCGTTCGGCAGCGGCGGCGGGCCGGACTGCGCCGCACCGGAACCCGGCTGCGCGGCCTGAGCCGGTACCTGCTGGCTCCGGAAGTTCTGGGCGAACTGCTGGCCCATCGCCATGCCCATGCCGGCGCCCAGGAAGTCACCGGCCCCGCCGCCTCCCTCGTTGGTCGCGGCGCCGAGCATCGCGTCGGCGGCGCGTCCCTGTTGGAAGCGGTTCATGTCGCCGACGTTGCCGTAGTAGCCCTTCTCCTCCACGCCGCGAGCGACGCCGCGGGTCATGGCCTGCGTGATCTCGTCGGGCAGCGAGATGTTCAGCTCGACGGCCTCGCAGGCGAGCCCGTACTGCTGGTTGATCCTGGACTGCACGTACTCCTGCAGCTTCGCCGCGAGTTCGCGCTGCCGGGCCTGCAGGTCGATCGCACCGACGCCGGTCTCGATGAGCATCTCGGAGAAGGCCGTGGTGATGGTGCGGCGCAGCAGCTCGGCGATCTCGTCCGAGTCGACGTTGGAGTCGGTCCCGATCACCTGGCGCAGGAACGTCGGCGAGTCGACGACGCGCACGACGCAGAGGCCGTTCGCACGCACCTGAACCATGCCGAAGTCCTGGTCCCGGATGGTGATCGGATTCGCCGTGCCCCACCGCAGATCGGTGATGGGGCGGGTGTTGACGAAGTAGACCTCGCTCCGGAACGGGCTCTTGAAGCCGTGCGGCCAGCCCTGCAGCGTGGACATGACGGGCATGTTCTCCGAGACCAGCTGGTAGTTGCCCGAGCCGTACCGGTCGGCGAGCTGCCCGCGGTAGACGAACAGGGCTTCCTGGCCCTCGCGCACGATGAGCTGCGCGCCGTTCTTGATCTCGTTGTTGTAGCGCGGGAACCGCCACGCCATCGTCGAGCGGTTGTCCTCGAGCCACTCGATGATGTCGACGAGTTCCCCGCGGACCCGGTCCATGATCCCCATCTGCGCTGCCACCCCTGTCGTCGTTGCCGTCGCGATCCACGATAGTCACGCCGCTTGGGAACGGCTGGTAGCTCGCTGAGGGCGGTTTCGATCGCGGCGATCCGGGCCCGGCGTGTCGGTCGCTTCGCCTCACATTCCCGTGGGCGACGTCATACGCTGCATCCGGCCCCGACGACGGGGATCACCACGAGAAAGGTGCTCCAGATGGCAGGCAAGTTCGAGGTGTACGAGGACAACTCCGGCAAGTTCCGGTTCCGGCTCAAGGCCGGCAACGGCGAGGTCGTGGCGTCGGGCCAGGCCTACGCCTCGCGGAAGGGCGCCCACGACGGTGCCGCCGCCGTGCAGCGCGCCGCAGAGGGCGCGAAGGTGGTCGACGTCGACAAGGAGTGAGCCGCTGACCTGCAGCGCTTGACCTTGACATCGTGACAGGGTCTCCCATGGAGCCACCGACGATCCAAGGAGGTGGCCATCATGGCCCGGACCCTGCTCGACCATCAGAACGCCTCGATCCGCCTGCGCGCGGCGCTCGACGCGGGCACTGCGCCCGGCACCGTCGACGCCGCCGCGCTCGTGGAGCGGTGCGCGGTCGAGCCGGACTTCTTCGTGCGCGACATGCTCACCTGGGCACTGACGCGGCTCCCCGCGGCCGCGACGGTGCCGCTGTTGCGGGCGGAGCTCGCGTCGCCGGTGCCGCAGGCCCGGAGTCAGGCGCTGCACTCGCTGTCGAAGATCGGCGGCGCCGCGGCCGCACCGGCGTTCGCGGAGGCCGTCGCCCTCAGCGGGGACCCCGACGGCGAGGTGGCGAAGGCCGCGTGGCGCACGGCCGGTGTGCTCGCCCCGGACGCCGCGGCCCGACGGTCGGCCGCCGGCGCTCTGGCCGCGCAGCTCGGGCGCGGGGACGCCCAGACGCGCCGCAGCCTGAGCCGCAGCATCCTCGCGCTCGGTGACGAGGGCATCGCCGCGGTGGAGGGCGCGACCGTGACGAGCGACGCCGTGCGGCAGCACGTGGCGGAGATCGCGCGGCTGCTCGAGGACCCGGACTCGGGGTTCGCGGGCTCGGTCCACGAGGCGCAGCGCGTGGCTGCGCTCGGCCGCGCGGAGTGACCGGAGGGAGGGCGAGGCCATGCGGATCGGCGAGGTGGCGCACCGCTCGGGCGTGAGCGCCCGCATGCTGCGGCACTACGACGCGCTGGGCCTCGTCCGCCCCTCGCACCGGTCGTCGTCGGGGTACCGGGAGTACACCGACGGCGACATCCGGCGCATCTTCCACGTCGAGAGCCTGCGCTCACTCGGACTGTCCCTCAAGGAGATCGGGCGCGCGCTCGACGACCCGTCGTTCGCACCCGATCAGCTCGTCACCGAGATGATCGCGCGCGCTCGCGAGCGGATCCGTCTCGAGACGGAACTGGTGGAGCGGTTGCGGCGGGTCTCGGCCAGCGGCCCTGCCGATTGGGAGCAGGTCCTCGACGTGGTGAACCTCCTCTCGCACCTCGACAGTGTCACCCCCGCCGCGCGGCAGCGTGCTGCGCTCACGGGGCGGGCCCCCGCCGAAGCCCTGGCCGAGGCGCTGCTCAAGGAGGAGAGCACGAACGTGGCGGGCGCGCTCCGCTGGGCGCTCGCGCGGACCGATGCAGGGGACCTGGCGCCCCTGATCGAGGCGCTCGACTCCCCCGCCCCGGACGCCCGTCGGCGCGCCGTCGAAGCGCTCGCCGAGGCGCCCGGTCAGGACGATGCCCTGCGGACCGGACTCGAGAACGACGACGGCTCCGTCCGGGTGATCGCCGCCGTCGCGTTGGGACTGCGCGGCGATCCGGCGGCCGTCCCGGAGCTCCTGCGCATGGTGCGCGAGGGCGAGAAGGACGTCGACGCTGCGGAGGCGCTGGGAGTCATCGCCGCCGCGAGCCCCGACGCGGAGCGGATCAGCATCGAGCTGGCGGCCACCGCGCGGGATTCCGCGGAGTACGCTGTGCGGCAGCGGGTCGCGCAGGCACTCGCCGAGATCCCCACCCCGGGCGCGGAAGCGGCGCTGCGCGCCCTCGCGGACGACGCCGACCCGCGGATCGCCGGTACCGCCGCATTCATCCTGCGGCGGCCGGAGCGCTGACGAACTCCCAGTGCTCCCCGGCGGGACCGAGGACCAGCAGGTCGTAGCGGCCGCCCGGCGCGGGGATCACGAGGTTCCGCTCGCCGAGCACGTCGGCGTGCACCGGCACCGCATCGGGTGTGTGGTACGGGAAGACGATGAAGTGGGCGCTCCGGGTCCCCGTGTTGGACAGGCGGAGTCGGACACCGTCGGGTCCGGGTGCCGCGGTGGCGGCGGGCACGTACGGCAGCGGACGGGCCGGTCGTTCGCCCGGCTCCTGGCCCGGGCGGGTACCGACGGCGGGAGCGTGCGGCTTCCAGCGCGGGCTGAGCGCGCCGACGGGGCGGGGCCGCGCCCGCGGGGGCAGCGAGCGTGGCACCCTGAAGTCGAACGCGCTGGTCAGATCACCACAGACGGTGCGCCGCCAGCCGGAGATCGCGGGTACCGAGACGCCCAGCCACCGCTCGAGGAACCGCAGGGTGGAGGTGTGGTCGAAGGTCTCGGACGCGACGAATCCGCCGACGGTCCACGGGGAGACGATCGTCATCGGCACCCGGTCCCCGAGCCCGAGCGGAAGGTCGCCGACCCACTCGTCGGACCGGTCGCGCGGCGGGCGCGGCGGCGGCACGTGGTCGAAGTAGCCGTCGTTCTCGTCGTAGAGCAGGAACAGCGCCGTCTTCCGCCACACCTCGGGATTGCGGCCGAGGGCGTCGAGGATGCGGTACACGAGGTTGGCGGACGCACGCGGCGACGAGCCGCTGGGGTGCTCCGATTCCCGCTCCGAGGCCACCACGTAGCTGACCGTGGGCAGTGCGCCCGCGGCGATGTCCGCGGCGATCCGGTCCGTGAGCGTGCCGGTGGCGGTGCGGCGCAGGCCGCGGAAGAAGAGCTCGCGGTCCTCGGACCCCAGCGCCCGGGCGCGGGCGTCCACCTCTCCCGATCGACGGTGCGCCTCCGCCGCGGGGAGGCGGCGCAGGCCCTGGTAGAAGTCGTCGATCTCGACGCCGAAGTCGGCGAAAACGGCCTTCGACACCGCCTTGAAGCGGCGGAAGAACTCGATGTTGTTGTCGGTGAAGTTGTCCCACTCCTGATACACCTGCCAGGAGACGCCTGCACGCTGGAGGATCTCGCCGATGCACGGCCAGTCGTAGCCGGGGTGGCCGCGGTCGTAGGCGGTGTTCTCGACGGCCCGCTCACCGGTGCCGGGCTCGAACCCGGTGGTGCCGGAGAAGAAGAAGTTGCGATTCGGCGAGGTCGATGTGGGCGAGCTGCAGTAGTAGTGGTCGCAGATCGTGAAGGCGTCGGCGAGGGCGTAGTGGAACGGGATGTCCTCGCGGTCGTAGTAGGCCATCGTCGAGTCGGTCTTGGCGGCGATCCATCCGTCGTGCCAACCGTCGGCGAGCGCCGCGTGGCCGCCCTTCCACGTGTGGTCGAGCGCGTCGATGTTCTCCGCGTCCATCCGCTGCCGCTCGGCCGCACCCCGCACCGGGAACGGCGGCACCGCCAGGCCGGACCGGGTGGGTTGGAGGAAGACGTCGTGGCCGGAGCGCAGGCGGATGGCGGCGGGGTCGGCGAACCCCCGCACCCCGCGGAGACGGCCGTAGTAGTGGTCGAAGGAGCGGTTCTCCTGCATCAGGAAGATGACGTGTTCCAGGCCGTCGAGGCCGCCCGCGGGCGCGGGTTGGGCCAGCGCCTCGGTCAGCGACGATGGGAGCAGGCCCATGCCCGCGACGATACCGCCGGTGAGGGCGCCTCTGAGGAAGGTCCGCCGATTCGCAGTGCTCACGATGTCACGCTGACCGATCCGGTTGAATCGGCGGTGGAGACGTCCTGAACGGGCGTCGACGGTTCAGCGCCGGTATCGCTCCGCGAAACCGGCGCACAGCGCATCGATCCCGGCGTGCAGCAGCGGCATCGCGGCGCACAGGTCCGGCCGGTCCACCTCGACGAGCTCCTTGAGCAGCGGCAGCTCCTCGATCACCGGATTGTCGGCGAGGTCGGCCACGAATCCGGCCCCGTCGAGTGACGAACCCGGGGCCAGGAGCAGCCGCCCGACCGCGCCGATGCCCGCGCCCTGAACGTGGTTCCACACGTGGAGCGTGAGTTCCGCCGAATCAGCGACGGCTCCGGTGAGGTGGCTGAACGCCTCGACCAGCCAGTGGAAGCACGAGACGGCGGACGGTGCCATCGCGGCGCGCGGCATGGAATGGGCCAGCAGCACCCACGGGTGGTGCAGGTACAGCCGCATGTCCGCCTCGGCGGCGACGTGCGCGCGCGTGCGCCAGTCCGGGTCGCCCAGCAGCTCCGGCGGGTACAGGTACTCGGCGCCCACGGATGCGGCCATGTCCCGGACGAGGCTGTCCTTGTCGGGTACGTGGCGGTAGAGCGACATGGCGCCCGCACCGAGGGCGTCCGCGATGCGCCGCATGGACACCTTCTCGAGGCCGCCCTCGTCGGCGAGCCGGACGGCCTCCGCCACGATGGCGTCGCGCGTCAGCGTGGTCTCGGACACCTGCGCCCTTTCTCCGTTGACCGAAATCGACGTTGCTGCGTACAGTGTACCCAGCAGTCCTGCGTACGCCGTACGCGCACGCCGATCGATGTTCGAGGAGTTCTTCGTGTCCACCACCCCGCGCCGTGCCTGGGCCGGTCTCGCCGCACTCCTGCTGCCGGTGTTCCTGGTGTCGATGGACGCGTCGGTGCTGTACCTGGCGATGCCCCACCTCACCACCGCGCTGCATCCGACGCCTGCCGAGCAGCTGTGGATCCTCGACATCTACCCGTTCATGCTGGCCGGCCTTCTCATCACCATGGGCAACCTCGGCGATCGCTAGGGCCGCCGCCGCCTGATGACCTGGGGCGCCGGGCTGTTCGGCGTGGCCTCGGTGATCGCGGCCTTCGCGCCGTCGCCCGCGCTGCTCATCGCGGCGCGCGCCCTCATGGGCATCGGCGGCGCGACCCTCCTGCCCGCGAGCCTGGCGCTCATCGCTAACATCTTCCGCGACCCCAAGGCCCGCGGCATCGCGATCGGCATCTGGACGGCCGCGTTCTCGTTCGGCATGGCGGTCGGCCCGGTGATCGGCGGCGTTCTGCTGCACCACTTCTGGTGGGGCTCGGTGTTCCTCATCAACGCACCGGTCTTCCTCGCCTTCCTCGTCGCCGGACCGCTGCTCATCCCGGAGTTCCGTACCGGAACCTCGGCCCCCTTCGATCTGGTGGGCGTCGCGCTGTCGATGGCCGCGATCTTCCCCCTGGTGTACGCGGTGAAGTCGGCGGCCGGTCACGGCGTCGACGGCACCACGCTCGCCGTCGGAGCCGCGGGCGCCGTGGTGTTGATCGCGTTCATCGCACAGCAGCGCCGCACCGCCCACCCCCTGATCCCGTTCGACCTGTTCCGTAACCGGTACTTCGCGATGGCCATCGCGGGCACCATCCTGGCGGTGTCGACGCTGAGCTCGATGTCCTATCTCACGGGCATCTACCTGCAGTCCGTCGTGGGCCTCGACGTGCTCGCCGCAGCGCTGCTCGGCCTCCCCGCAGCCGCCGTGGTGGCGTACTTCTCGATGCGGGCGCCGTGGATCGAGCGGTATCTCGGGCGGCGCGCGACGTTCGTGACCGCGCTCCTGTTCTCGGCGGTCGGCCAGTTCCTGCTCGTCGGGCTCGGCACCGACGGCCCGGCCTGGGTGTACGTGGTCGGGACCGTCGTCGCGGGCGTGGGATACGGCACCCTGTTCACCTTCGTCTCCGCGGTCGCGCTCGACGCCGCGCCACCGGAACGGGCGGGGCAGGCCTCGTCGATGTCGGAGATGAGCTTCGAGCTCGGCACCGCACTCGGCCTCGCCGTACTCGGCTCGGTGGCGACGGCGGTGTTCACCCGGCACGACGGGATGTCGCGCACGCTCGGCGACACCCTGGCGCTCGCCGACGGCATCGGCGGACCCGACGGTGCCGCTCTCGCGGACGCGGCACGGTCGGCCTGGGTGGACGCCGTGACCACGACGGTGGGCGTATCGAGCGCCGTCCTCGTCATCACCGCCATCGCGGCCTTCGTCGTCATGCGCGACCGCGACCGCACGGCCGCGCCGCAGCCGGTGAGCGCCTGAGTCAGCGCGGCGTCAGCCGGAAGACGGGGATCACGCGCCCCTGCGCCGCCTTCTCGTACTCCGCGAAACCCGAGGAACGGGCCTTGAACCGCGCCCACGCCTCATCGCGCTCGGCTCCGGTCAGCTCGGTAGCGGTGACCTGCGCGGTGGAGATTCCACCCTCGTCGTTCGGGTACTCGATCTCGATGTCCGGGTGGGCCTTGAGGTTGTGGTACCAGGCGGGGTTCTTCGGAGAGCCGCCGGCGGACGCGGGCAGCAGCCAGCCCAGGTCGTCGCGGATCGCCGCCAGCGGATTCACCCGCGGTTCTCCGGATTTGGCTCCGACGCTGTGGACGAGCGCGAGCGCCCGGCCGAAGCCCATGGCGGTCACGGTGCCGCCGTTGGCACGGAACTCGTCGATGATGGCCTGATTGAAGTCGCTCACGGCTTCATCATGCGCCCGTACCCGCGCCATCGCCACCGAGGTCTCACCCGCGTCGTCGCTCATCGCACCATCATGCGCCCCACTAGGGTCGAATGCTGTGCACGACCTCGATTCCTGGCGGGACGTCCTCGATCGCTGGGACCTCTCCCCCGACGGTGCGCCCTTCGCCACGCCCGGCAGCGACCTGCTGCCCGTGCGCTGGCACGGACGGCCAGCGATGCTCAAGCGCGCGAACGCCGCGGAGGAGCGAGCGGGGGCGGCCGTGCTGCGCTGGTGGGCCGGCGACGGTGCCGCGGAGGTCTTCGCGCACGAGGGCGACACCGTGCTGATGGAACGCGCGACCGGTTCCGGGGACCTGATGGCGATGGCGCTGGGCGGGCGCGACGACGAGGCCACCCGGATCCTGTGCGGCACCGTCGAACACCTGCACCGGGCGCGGCCCGGTGCGCCGGACGCCGACCTCGTGCCACTGCACGACTGGTTCGCCTCGCTCGCGGCGGCGCGGGACGCAGATGTGCGGTACCGGCGGTCCTGGGTGGAGGCCACGACCCTGTTCGCGACCCCGCGCGACGAAGTGATCCTGCACGGCGACGTGCACCACGACAACGTTCTCGACTTCGGCGATCGCGGATGGCTGGCGATCGACCCGAAGTGCGTCGTCGGGGAACGCGGCTACGACTACGCCAACCTGCTGACCAACCCGGACCTGCCGACCGCCGCGGATCCGGCGCGCTTCGCGCGCCAGCTCGACGTGATCGTCACCGAATCCGGGCTACCGCGCGAGCGCCTGCTGCGGTGGGTGATCGCGTTCGCGGGACTCTCCGCGGCGTGGTTCGACGAGGACGGCGAGACCGACGAGCGGGAGCGGGATCTCGCCGTCGCCGATCTCGCCGCCGCGCACCTCGCAGAGGCAGGGGCGTGACCGGGTCCCCTTGCGGCTGCCGCACACGGCCGTCACGGACCTGCACCGGCGGTGTCGATCACGTCGTCGAGGACCTCGCGGGCGCGCTGGAGGTCGCGGATGCCCGCGTCGATGCGGTCGCGCTCCGCGCGCAGCGTGGCGGCGAGCCACGGCGTCGCGGTCTCGTTCGGCGAACCGTCCTCGTCGTGGATGCAGGGCAGCAACTGGGCGATGACTCCGCTGGCGAGCCCCGCCGCGAACAGTTCCTGAATGCGCACGACCCGGTCGACGGCCCGTTCCGGATACACGCGCTGCCCCGCCGCGGTGCGCGTGGACGCGAGCAGGCCCTTCTCCTCGTAGTACCGCAGCGACCGCACGCTCACGCCGGTCCGCGCCGCGAGTTCACCGATCCGCATCGCTTGCCCCTCACATCAGTGTCAGGTTCTAGCGTACGGGCATGTCACTCCTCACGCCGTACCGCAGCCGCACCCTCGACCTCCCCAACCGGGTAGTCATGGCGCCGATGACGCGCCTGCGCTCGACGCCCGACGGCTCGCCGACCGCCGACGTCGCCGACTACTACCGCCAGCGCGCCGGTGCCGGCCTCCTCGTGACGGAGGGCATGTGGCCGCATTCGTCCGGTCAGAGCGAGGCGTGGGTGCCCGGGCTCGCGACGGACCGTCACGAGGGCGCCTGGGCGCGGGTCGTCGACGCCGTCCACGCCGAGGGCGGCCGGATCGTCGCCCAGCTCATGCACGGCGGCCGCAAGGGACACCCCGCCGCACGGATCGACGGATCGGTGCCCGCGGGACCGTCGGCGGTGCCCGACGGCGACGTACTGCACCTGCTCGACGGCTCGAAGGCGGCCTGGCCGCGCCCCACGGCGATGTCGATCGCCGCCATCGAGGCGACGATCGCGCACTACGCGGCCTCCGCACGGCGGGCGGTGGCGGCGGGATTCGACGGGGTGGAGCTGCATGGTGCCAACAGCTACCTGATCCACCAGTTCCTCGCCGACAACACCAACCTTCGTGATGACCGCTACGGCGGGTCCACGACGAACCGGATGCGGTTCGCCCTCGAGGTGGTCGACGCGGTGACGGAGGTCGTGGGCGCCGAGCGCACGGCCATCCGCCTGTCGCCCGGCAACCCGCAGTTCTCGATGGTCGAACGCGATCCCGCGGCGCTCTACCGTCGCCTCGTCGAGGAGTTGGGGCGCCGCGACCTGATGTACCTGCACCTCACCGACAACGACGACTACCCGGCGCTGGCGGACCTGCGGCCGCGCTTCGACGGCACCGTCATCGCCAATATCGGCGAGAATCGCGCGCCCACCTCGGCGCCCGCCGCCGAGCGCGCGCTCGCCGACGGCGCCGATCTGGTCTCCTTCGGCCGCGCGTTCATCGCGAACCCCGATCTGGTGGAACGCATTCGGCGGGGTCTGCCACTCGCGGCCATCCGTGAGGACGTGCTCTACGGACGCACGGCGGAGGGTTACAGCGACTACCCGTGCGCCGCAGTGTCAGCCGGCGGGGACCGGTAGCGTCGCGGGAGCGGTGCCGGCGCCGAAGGGGCTGCCGCCCAACTTCTCCCGGCCGTGCTCGGTGAACCAGTTCTTCAGGTCCGGCCCCTTCGGCACGATGCCCGACGGGTTGATGTCGCGGTGCACCTCGTAGTAGTGCCGCTTGATGTGCTCGAAGTGCGTCGAGTCGCCGAACCCCGGGGTCTGGAACAGGTCGCGGGCGTAGGCCCACAGCACCGGCATCTCGCTGAGCTTCTCGCGGTTGCACTTGAAGTGGCCGTGGTACACCGGGTCGAACCGGGCCAGCGTGGTGAACAGACGTACGTCGGCCTCGGTGATGGTGTCGCCCACCAGGTACCGCTGTGTCGCGAGACGCTCGGTGAGCCAGTCGAGGCGCGAGAAGAGCTGATCGTAGGCCGCGTCGTAGGACTCCTGCGAGCCCGCGAAGCCGCAGCGGTACACACCGTTGTTGACGTCGCGGTAGACGAGCTTGTTCACCTCGTCGATCTCGCCCCGGAGATCCTCGGGGTAGAGCTGCGGGGCGCCGGGCCGGTGGAAGTCCACCCACTCCAGCTCGAAGTCGAGGGTGATCTGCGGGAAGTCGTTGGTGACCACCGCACCGGTCGGCACGTCGACGATCGCGGGCACGGTGATGCCCTTCGGGTAGTCGGGAACCCGCGCGAAGTAGGCGTCCTGCAGGCGCGGGATCCGGAGGACGGGGTCGAGGCCGCCGGGGTCGAGGTCGAAGGTCCACGACCTCTTGTCGTGCGTGGGTCCGGCGATGCCGAGGGAGATCGCGTCCTCGAGCCCCAGCAGCCGGCGCACGATGATGGTGCGCGTGGCCCACGGGCACGCGTACGAGGCGACCAGGCGGTACCGCCCCGGTTCCACCGGGTACCCGTCCCGGCCGTCGCGGGTGATCCTGGTTTCGATGTACCGGGTGTCGCGCTCGTACGGCTGATTCGCGGTGACGTAGCTGCCCTGTTCCTCGCTCATGCCCTCAGCGTAGGCGTGGCCCGCGTAACACGCCGGAACCGTTACCCGATAGAACGATTGTCGTGTCGATGGAGACCGTGTCGACCTCCCGCAAGGTAGGAAGGAACGAACCCCATGCGCAAACCCCTGATCGCACTCGCGCTGTCCGCGGCGGCCGTCGGCGCGGCGGCCGGCACCGTCGGCACCGGAGCCGCGGCGGCGACCCCGACGCCGTGCCCGGCCGTCCCCCAGGACCGCATCGACGCCGCGATCCGTACCGTCGCCCCGCCCCTGCCCGGCGTGTCGTGGCAGGCGACGGCCCGCGGCTCGTCGATCGGCTGCACGCTGAACTGGGTGCGGCTGGATACGGCGGGCGGAACGGGAAGCTCGCCCGTGCAGATCCTGCTGTTCGACCAGATGAAGTACGCCGGGACGACCACCCCGAAGGCGCACGCCTACACATCGGTGGTCGGAACCTCTGAACCCGGGCAGATCACCGTGCGGTTCAAGTGGCTCAACCCCGGTGATGCGAACGCGAACCCCACGGGCCAGGCCGACGTTCGCTACCAGGCGTTGCCGCAGGACACCCCGCAACCGCTGGACCCGATCCCGCCCCAGGTCGCGGGCTGAAGCAGTGCGCGGGCCGACGGGGCCGCGGCGTGACGCCGCGGCCCCGCCCGCCCGCTGGGCCGGATCACCCCTGGGCTGCGGCCCATTCCTCGACGCGGGCGGCGCTCTCCTCGTCGCTGAGGTCCTCGACGCGGGTCATGATCGACCAGCGCACGCCGAACGGGTCGCGGATGCTGGCGAACCGGTCACCGGAGACGAAGTTCGCCACCGGCTCGCGGATCGTCGCCCCCGCGGCCTCGGCGCGCGCGACGACGTCGTCGACGTTGCTGCAGTACAGCCCCAGCGAGTAGCAGTCCGCGTCGCCGTCCGGGGGCGCGACCAGGCCGAACTGGTCGTTGGGTTCCCCGAGCTGGAGGCGGCCCTGCCCGAAGTCGAGTTCGGCGTGCACGACGACGCCGCCCATCTCCGTGACGCCCAGCGGCCGGGCCCCGAGGACGGAGGTGTAGAAGTCGATGGCCCCCTTCGCGTCCCGGATCGCGAGGAAGGGCGTCAGTGAGCTGAAGGAGTGCGGGACTCCGTTGGTGGTGTGTACGCCGTTCGCGGCGGTGATGTTCTCTGTCATGCCCGAAACGCTACGGGCGCACCACGGCCCGTCGATTGAACATTCGCGACAGCCCTCGCGCCTACGATCGATTCCGTGAACTCCCGCGGCATCCTCTACCCGGCGCAGCTGCCCACCTTCGAACGCCGGCCGCCCTCCCCCGCCGCGGACGCGCTGGTCCGCTGGTTCTGGATCTCGCAATGGGAGATCGCGCCCGGCCGTACGTCGCGGCAGGACGTGCTCGCGTACCCGGCGCTCAATCTGGTGGTCGAGACGGAACTGGTCGGCCTGGCGGGCGCGACCACGGTCCGGTCCCACCGCGACCTCGTAGGCACGGGCTGGGCGGTCGGCGCGCTGCTGCGGCCCGCGGCGACACCGGCCGTCACCGCGGACGCGCGCTCGATCCTCAACGAGTATCCGGTGGTCGACGCGCCGGAGCTGCACGCGGACGTCGCCGCGGCGATGGGGAACGGCGACCTCGCGAGCGCGTGCCTCGCCGTCGAGTCCTGGCTCACGGCACGCGTTCCGACGGTGTCCGACGACGCCGCGCTCGCCAATCGGCTGGTGGTCGCGATCGAGGAGGACGAGGCGATCCTCACGGTGGAGGACGCGGCGGCGGCGATCGGCGTCTCGCCGCGGACCGCGCAACGCCTCACCCGCCGCTACGTGGGGTTGACACCCCTCGCGTTGATCCACCGCAGGCGGCTGCACCAGGCGGCGCACCTGCTGAGCACCGAACCCGGCACCACGGTCGCGCAGATCGCCGCGGATCTCGGGTACGCCGACCAGCCGCACCTGGTCCGCGACTTCCGGAAGGTCCTCGGCTTCACGCCGGGCGGCTATCGCAGGACCGCGCGGTGATCAGTCCTTGCGGGTCACCCGGTCGGCGACCGCATCGGCGGCTTCGCGGGCCGCGGCCAGGTTGTCCCCGGCGAGCTTGACGCCCTCGGTGGCGGCGGACGTCGCGATCCCCGCCGCGCCGGTGGCGATGCGGCTCGCGCCGCCCTTGACATCCCCCTGCAGCGCCGCGCCGGCGCCCTCCAGGATCTCACCGGACTTGCGCACGGAGTCCGCCGCGATCCTGGTGACGGCCTCGATGTTCTCCTGGATGCGCTTGCCGATCATGGTGGTTCTCCTTCGTTCCGCTGCGCTCAGTCTAGTCCGCGCAGGTCAGCGCCTTCCAGCTCGGCGCGGGAGGTGTCCTTGAGGTCGACGCCGGAGCGGCCGAGCCGCCGCGCGCCCACGACGAGCCCCGCCGCGATGCGGGCTGCATCGGCGTAGCCGAGGCCCTCGGGTGGGTGGATGTTGGAGATGCAGTTGCGGTGCGCGTCGGTGACCCCCGCGCCGAAGTCCTCCGGGTCGGCACGGTGGGTGAGGTAGATCCCGAGGCTGTCCGCCACCGAGAGGCCGGGCCGCTCCCCGATGAGCACGAGCAGGGTCCGGGCGCCGAGCGCGCGGGCGACGTGATCGCCCAGCGCGACGCGGGCCTGGGTGGCGATCACCGGCGGCGCGACCGTCACGTCGGCCGGCAGAGCTGCGAGGATCGCCGCAGCCAAGGCGACGCCGTGATCGGTGAGCGCGCGGGGCGAGAGGCCGTCGGCGAGCACGAGGGCGACGTCGGCGACGCCGTCGGGCAGCGGGCTGAGGCCCGTCAGGTCGGCGGGCGCCCGGCCCAGGTCGGGCCGCCGCAGGTACTCCCCGCGGTCGGTGGCCCGGCTGGTGACGACGACGGGCTCGCCGATGCCCAGGTCCCGGGCGCGGGCGAGGAGGTCGTCGGCGTCGAGCGGCTGGTGGACCGCGTCGCGGGCTGCGGCGTGCGCCGCCGCGAACTCGAGCACGCGCCGCGTGGGAAGGGCATCACCGGTGCGCCCCAGCCCGATCCGCGACTGGGTGGTGGTACGCAGGGCGTCCCAGAACGGGTCCTCGGACCGCTCGGGCGCGCTCACCGCGGGACCCCCGCCGCGAGTTCGCGCAACGGGGACGCCTCGACGGCCACGTCGCGGAGGCCGCCGGACTCGTCGGTCATCCCCTGCCGGGCGAGCCAGGCGTCGAACTCCGGCGCGGGCCGCAGGCCGAGGGCGCGGCGCACGTAGAGCGCGTCGTGGAAGGCGAGCGACTGGTAGCCGAGCATCACGTCGTCGGCACCGGGCACGGTGATGACGAACGACACCCCCGCGACGGCGAGCAGCGTGAGCAGGTCGTCCATGTCGTCCTGATCGGCCTCGGCGTGGTTGGTGTAGCAGACGTCGACGCCCATCGGCAGGCCCAGGAGCTTGCCGCAGAAGTGGTCCTCGAGGCCGGCGCGCGTGATCTGCTTGCCGTCGTAGAGGTACTCGGGCCCGATGAAGCCGACGACGGTGTTCACCAGGAGCGGGTCGAGGTGCCGGGCCACCGCGTAGGCGCGGGTCTCGAGGGTCTGCTGGTCGACGGGAGCACCGTCGGTCCCGAGGTGCGTGCCGGAGGACAGCGCGGAACCCTGCCCGGTCTCCAGGTACATGACGTTGTTCCCGACGGTGCCGCGCCCCAGCTCGCGCGCCGCGGCGTTCGCCTCGTCGAGCAGGCCGAGCGTGACGCCGAACGCGGAGTTCGCGCCCTCGGTACCGGCGATCGACTGGAAGACGAGGTCGACCGGGGCGCCCTGCTCGATGAGCCCCAGCGTCGTCGTCACGTGGCTGAGCACGCACGACTGGGTGGGGATGTCGAAGCGGGTGCGCACCTCGTCGAGCAGGTGCAGCAGGTCGGAGGTCGCGTGCGGCGAGTCGGTGGCGGGGTTGATCCCGATCACCGCGTCGCCGCAACCGAGGAGCAGCCCGTCGAGGGTCGCCGCGGCGATGCCCCGCGGATCGTCGGTCGGGTGGTTGGGCTGCAGGCGCGTCGCCAGTGTGCCCGGCAGGCCGACCGTCGTGCGGAATCCCGCGGTGACGCGGACCGCCCGCGCGACGGCGATGAGGTCCTGGTTGCGCATCAGCTTGCTGACCGCCGCGACCATCTCCGGGGTGAGGGCCGGGCCGAGCGCGGCGAGGCGGGCACCGGCATCGTCGGCGACGGCGATCCGCAGCAGGAGGTCCCGGAGGTCACCGACGGTGAGATGCGCGATCGGCGCGAACGCCGCCCGGTCGTGGCTGTCGATGATGAGGCGGGTGACCTCGTCGGACTCGTACGGTACGACGAGTTCCTCGAGCAGCGCCGTCAGCGGCACCTCGGCGAGTGCCCACTTCGCGGCGGCCCGCTCGGCGTCGGAGGCCGCCGCGCAGCCGGCGAGCTGGTCGCCGGAGCGCAGGGGCGTGGCCTTGGCCAGCAGGTCGGCCATCGAGGTGAAGGTGAAGGTCTCCCCGCGCACGGATTGGGTGCGGATCATGATTGCTCCGTTTTCAGACGTGGCTTCTAGTAGACGGTATCGGCGACGGACCCCAACGGGGCGCCGTCCGCGCCGCGGACCGGCACCTTCGCTCCGGCGGCGTCGGTACCCGCGGTCGCGCACGCGTAGGGCTTCGCCTGCGGCTTCGGCTCGATGAACATGGGGTTCACGAGCCACTTGCCGTCTGCGTCGGCGTACGCCGTGCACATCAGCTCGGGGACGTTGCGGTTGATCACGAGCCGTAGGCCGGTCGCGTCGCCGAGGAACGTGAGGTCGGTGACCGAGTCGCCGGCGGAGAGCACCTGCCGTCGGGCCTCCGGCGCCTGCCGCCAGGCCTGCGCCCCGGTGATGCCGAGGACCTCCTGGTTGACCAGGCAGCGCTTGCCGTCGATGTAGTTGATCATCGAGTCGTCGCCGTCCGGTACGTCGCCGCAGCCCCGCAGGTGCGGGACGATCTTCCCGTCGGACACGACGGGGCGGATCCCGATCAGCTTGTCCGGGCCGAGCCCGACCTCCGGCGCCCAGGCGCGGACGACCGGCTGCGCCGACGCGGAGATGATCCGGACGTCGAAGCCGTTGGCGACGAGTGTCCCGATGAGGTCCTTGATCTGGGTGTAGTAGCGCACCCACGCGGCCACCTCGATGGTGCCGACGCGCTGCGTCGTCCCCTCGGCGGCCGCCAGTGCCTCCGTGCGGGCCGCCTTCGCGAAGTCCTCGATCTCCGCCTCGGTGTAGCCGGCCATGAGCTGGACCACCCACGCGTAGGCGGGCTCCATGCGGCGGTGGTCGTAGCCGGCGAAGGCGGGGCTCCCGCCGATCTCCCCGTCGTCGACGATCGAGACGAGCGCGTCGGCGCACCGGGTGTCGCGGTCCGTCGGCAGCGGCGCCCCCGGCGCGGCGAGCGCGGTCGGGCACGCCTCGGCGAGGGCCTGCGCCGCTTCGGGGGCGAGGTAGCGGCTGGTCGTCCGCCAGTCGCCGTTCGCGGGCTGCCGGATCTTGCCGGTCCGGATCATCCAGTAGGCGGTCGCGGAGCCGATGTCGTTGCGCACCACGGTGTTGTCCCAGTCGAACAGGGCGACGGGGGCCGCACCGTCGTGGGCGGCGCCGCAGTGGCCGCGCTCGGCGATCAGTTTCTGCAGGCGGTCGTGGTTGTCGCCGTACCAGCCGGCGTCCGGCGCGAGGGTGCGGCACTCGGCGGCCGTGTCCTGCGCGTCGTTCGTCGTGCAGCCGGCGATCGGGGCGAGTGCCAGGGCCGCCGCGGCGAACAGTGCCGCGCGGGTGCGCCTCACTGCAGGTCCCGCTCGGCGTCGGCGAGCGCGGCGAACTCCTCGTCCGGCGAGTTGGCCACGAGGTGGTGGCGGCTGTACACGCCGAAGTACACCAGGAAGGCGGCGAACGCGGCGAGCGTCAGGCCCGCCGCCGTCGGGTCCACGAGGAAGGTCGCGACCACGGCGGCGCAGGCGATGACCAGCGCGAACGAGGTGGTGACGATGCCACCGGGGGTTCGGTACGGCCGGGGCATGTCGGGCTCGCGGCGGCGCAGCACGATGTGACTGATCATCATCAGCACGTAGCTCAGGGCCGCGCCGAAGACCGCCATGTTGAGCAGCATCGCGCCCTTGCCCGTGAGCGAGAGGGCGAAACCGATCACGCCGGGGACGATCAGCGCGAGGACGGGGGCCTTGCGGGCGTTGGTGACCGACAGGCTCTTCGGCAGGTAGCCGGCGCGGGAGAGCGCGAAGGTCTGGCGCGAGTAGGCGTACATGATGGAGAAGAAGCTCGCGACCAGGCCGGCCAGGCCGATGTAGTTGACCAGCTTCGACGCGGTGCCGTCGCCGAGGGCCTCGACGAGCGGGTTGCCGGATTCCGACATCGCCTGCGCGCCGACGGCACCCGGGGCGAGGAAGAAGACCGTCGCGCCGGTGACGACCAGGACGCACATCGCGACGATGATGCCGCGCGGGACGTTCTTCTCGGGTTCGCGGGCCTCCTCCGCGGCGAGCGGGACGCCCTCGATGGCGAGGAAGAACCAGATCGCGAACGGCACCGCGGCCCAGATGCCGAGGTAACCGTGCGGGAGCCAGCTCGACGCGCCCACGGCATCGGAGGCGGCGATGTCGGTCAGGTTGTGGGCGTCGAACTTCCCGATGGCGAAGACCGCGAAGATCACCAGGCCCACCAGGGCGATCGCGGTGATCAGGAACATCGCCTTGAGCGCCTCGCCGGCGCCGGTGAGGTGGATGCCGATGAACAGCGCGTAGACGAACAGGTACACCCACCAGCCGTCGGTGATCCCGAACAGGTTCAGCGAATCGACGTAGGCGCCGATGAACGTCGCGATCGCCGCGGGAGCGATGGAGTACTCGATGAGGATCGCGATGCCCGTGGCGTATCCGCCCCAGGGGCCCATCGCGCGGCGGGCGAAGGTGTAGCCGCCGCCGGCGGCGGGCAGTGCCGAGGACATCTCGGCCATGCCGAGCACCATCGCGAGGTACATCCCCGCGATGATCACCGCGGCGATGGCGAGGCCGCCCCAGCCGCCCTGCGCGAGCCCGTTGTTCCACCCGGCGTAGTCGCCGGAGATCACGTAACTCACGCCCAGGCCCGCCAGCAGCACCCAGCCGGCGGAACCCGACCGGAGGGTGCGTTTGGCGAGGTAGTCGTCGGACTCGATAGTGGCGTCCACCCCGTCGTGGTGGATCTGCTGCGGCGCCTGGCGCTCTGTACTCATGTGGGCCTTCCTGATCACGGTCGATCCTGTTCCCGGCGTGTTTCCGGAATCGGATCGGCGTGTTTCACCGACGGGTCTTGCCGGTGTGATCTGGAACACTACGAGTCAAGAGTTGCAGCGGGGTTGCAGCGCAGGTCGACGGCGGGTGCGACCCACCGGCGGAGATAGGAACGCAGTTCGTCGGGAGTGCGCGCCGGATCACCCGGCGAGATGAAGAAGGACTGCATGATGCGCAGCTGGAACTCGACGAGTTCGCGCAGCCGCGCCTCGTCGTAGCCGTGGGCGGGCCAGTCGACGTCGAAGCGGCGGATCATCGTCATCCCGAAGGCCATCGCCTGCCCGGAGGCGATGGCCTCGGTGTGCGAGTGCTCCCCGGCCAGCATGAGCCGGAGATGCGGAGCGCGGGGCACCTGGTCCAGCGTGAAGACGATGCCCTCGACGACGGCGTCGGCGGGGTCGCCGATGCCTCGCACGTGCGCGGCGAGGCGGTCGAGGAAGGCACCGACGGCCTGGACCGCAGCGGCCTGGAGCAGCGCATCCACCGTCGGGAAATACCGGTAGACGGTCTGCCGGATCACGCCGAGAGCGTCGGCGACCTCCGCGATCGACGTGGTGCCGCGCTCGCCGATCAGCTCGACGGCGGCGGCGACGATGCGCGCCGCGGCCTCCTCGTCGCCGGCCGGCGGCGAGCCACCCCATCCCCTGCGTGCCATCGCCCCAGGCTACAGCTTCGCGCGTTCTCAACATACAGAACCTGTTCTATGTGTATGTTCACACCATGACGGACCTGCACCCCCGCAAGATGGACTTCCATTTCGACGAGGCATCCGTGCCCTTCCTGTGGAACCCCGACAATCCCGCCTTCTCGTCGATGATGAACGCGGTCTCCTTCCTCGCCGTCGGCTTCGAGAAGATGATCGTCAAGCTGATCCTGCAGCTGCGCAAGGAGTTCGCCGACCCCGCGGTGGCCGCCGAGGCGACGGCGTTCATGCAGCAGGAGGGGCACCACTCGACGGCGCACCGCAGGCACGTGCAGGCCCTCATCGCGCAGTACCCCGGCCTCGAGAACACCCTCGACGCGGTGATCGGCGAGTTCGACCTCCTCACCGAGGCCACCTCCACCGACTACCGACTCGCGTACACGGCCGACCTCGAGGCGACGTTCACCCCGGTCTTCAAACTCATGCTCGACAACGAGGCGACGCTGTTCCGGCCGGGTGACGATCGCGTGGCGTCGATGTTCCTGTGGCACTTCGTCGAGGAGGTGGAGCACCGCAGCTCCGCCCTCATCATCTACAACGCGATCGTGGGCAGCGAGGTGTACCGGATGCGCATGGCCCCGTCGGTCTTCGCCCACGTGCTCAAGGTGATCCGCATCGCGTGCGCCGGTTTCAATCAGCACGTTCCGCTGAAGGACCGGCAGGTCGACGCGCTCTCGATGTTCGGCCGGTACCGGCTCAAGCAGAAGATGCTCGTCGCGGTGGCGCCGCACCTGACGAAGGGAGCGATGCCCCGCGCCTTCGACGTGCTCCCCAAGGCCGAGCAGGCCGTCGCGCTCAAGGGCATCATTCGCAGCCAGATGCCGCTGCACGACCCCGCGCACGAGAATCTGCCCGCCCTCGCCGGCGAATGGTTGCGCCGCTACGACAGCGGAGTCGACTGCACTCGGTGGTACGCCTCCGACGCGGCGATCGGGGTCTGACGGATGGACCTGTGCACTCCGACCTTCGACGCGCTCGCGCGCCGAATGGGCTTCACCTGCGAGGACACCGGCGGGCTCGTCTCCGTCCGCAGTCCCCTAGCCCTGGAGAACTGGACGCTCCCGGTGTTGGAGCTGACGATCATCGCCGGTTCGATCCTCATGCTGATCCACGCGATCCGCAGGTGGCGCGCGGGCGACGCGACGAACCTGGCCGTCTGGTTCGGCGCGACCGCTTACCTGTTCGTCATCGAGCCGCCGCTCTACTTCCCCGGCGCCTTCGGCATCGACGAGTACGTGGACACGATGTTCGCGCACAACCTGTTCACGGTCGAATTCCTCTGGGGCAGGCTGCCGCTGTACATCGTCGCGATCTATCCGATGATGGCGACGATGTCGTTCGAGATCGTCCGCATGCTCGGCGTCTTCCGGCGGTGCGGGATCGTCCTCGGCGCGTGCACCGTCGGGCTCGTACACGGCGCCTTCTACGAGGTCTTCGACCATCTCGGCCCACAGCTCCGCTGGTGGGAGTGGGCGCCCGACAACCCGATCAACCTGCCCTTCTTCGCCTCGGTCCCGATGGGCTCGGTCGTGGTCTTCGCGGCGCTGTGGCCGATGTCGTTGGCACTGTGCGTGCAGTTCATGGTCGGGCGCCACGTGGACGCGGGCGCGCGGTTCACCGGTCCGCAGCTGGTGTGGCGCACCGTCGTCGTCGGGCTCGCGGCGTCGGTGGGCACGTTCGTGCTGCCCCTGCCTGCGACGGTCCTGGGGCTGGCCGGCGACACGGTGCGCGGCACCGTCTACGCCGTGGAACTGGCCCTCATGACCGGGGCCGCGCTGTTCGCGCTCCGACGGTGCCTGTCCCCCGCGCCCGGCGCACCGTCGGTCCCGGCGCACCGCAACCGCCTGGTCCAGGCGTACGCCACGGCGTACCTGGCGGTCTTCGCCGTGCTGTGGGCGACGGCCCTGCCCGCCTTCCTGGGTGCCGAGGGCGGGGCGACCGAGGCCGGCGACCCCGTCGGGAACCTGCCGTTCGCGCTCCTCTGCTTCGCCATCGGCCTCGCGGCGGTGGCGGCGACGTTCATGCCGCCCGACCGGAAAACGGTTGCGTCGGCGCCGATCGGGAGCACCATGGAAGTGTGAGCACGCTCGCGGACTCATGGATCAGCGCCGGTCAGGGCTGGCGCCAGATCGAGCAGCTGGTTCTCGCGTTCTGCCTGTCCACCGTGGTCGGGCTGGAGCGCGAGTTCCGCGGCAAGAGCGCCGGGCTCCGTACCCAGGCGATCGTCGGCACCACGTCCGCACTCATCCTCCTGGTCAGCAAGTACGGGTTCGGCAACGTTCTCGCAGCGGGGACCGTGGTGCTCGACCCGTCGCGCGTCGCAGCGCAGATCGTCTCCGGTATCGGCTTCCTCGGCGCGGGGTTGATCATCACGCGGCGCGGCGCGATCCGCGGCCTCACCACCGCCGCAGCGGTGTGGGAGACCGCCGCGATCGGCATGGCCGCGGGCGCGGGGCTCGAGATCCTCGCCGTCGCGGTCACGGCTCTCCACTTCGTCGCGGTGCTCGGCTTCACCCCGCTCGGGCGCATGGTCGCGGCACGGGGCACCGCCGAGCGCGGTGTCACCCTCACCTATCGCGACGGGGCCGGCGTCCTGCGGGAGGTCCTGTCGGCGTGCTCGCGCCGCGGATGGACTGTGGCCTCCCTCACCGTGGTCGACGGGCCGGCCGACGAGGTGACGGCGGACCGGCAGGTGACCGTCGCGTTATCGCTGGTGGGCCGCGGCGTCACCGAGGCCGGCGCCGCGCTCGGCGGCGTCGACGGCGTGCTGCGGATCGACCGTGGGGCCGACGACGACTGAGGGTGAACCGAACGGTTCGTGACGATCCCACAAGAGACGGCTGTGA
Source organism: Tsukamurella paurometabola (assembly GCF_900631615.1). NCBI lineage: Bacteria > Bacillati > Actinomycetota > Actinomycetes > Mycobacteriales > Tsukamurellaceae > Tsukamurella > Tsukamurella paurometabola. The sequence goes on along the minus strand of NZ_LR131273.1, from coordinate 3,545,320 downwards.
AGTTCTCACCTGAGAACAGCCGGATGCACGTTTCCATCCTGTTTCATGGAGGGCATGGCAGACATCCGGAGTTTCAGCACGCTCGGCGGGCAGTTCCCCAACGTCGTGGTCACCGCGATCGAGATGACCACCTCGATCGGCACCGACACCGAGTCCACATGGGCGGGCCTTCTGGCCGGCAAGAGCGGCATTCGCGAGCTCAAGGGCGACTTCATCGGCGTCGACATCGCCGACCTCCCGGTCCGCTTCGGCGGACAGTTGCTCGAGGACCCCACCTCCGAGGTGCCCGAGCGTCCGGACCGCAAGTACGCGGGCGACATCAGCAAGCAGCACGTCAGCAAGCGCCGCATGTCCTACGTCGAGCAGGCCGCGCACGTGATCACCAAGCGCCTGTGGGATAACGCGGGCCGCCCGGATGTCGATCCGACCCGCCTCGCCGCGGTCGTCGGCACCGGCCTCGGCGGCGGCGAGTCGATGGTCGAGGCCGTCGACGCGCTCCGCGATCACGGCGTCCGCAAGGTCTCTCCGTTCACCGTGCAGATGGCCATGCCGAACGGCGCCTGCGCCGTCTCCGCCCTGGAGATCGGCGCCCGGGCGGGCGCCATCGCCCCCGTCTCGGCCTGCTCGACCGGCAACGAGGCCATCGCCCACGCCTGGCGCCAGATCGTCCTGGGCGATGCCGACATCGCGGTCTGCGGCGGCATCGAGGGCCGGATCGACAGCCCCGTCATCGCCCCGTTCGCGATGATGCGCGCTCTCTCGACCCGCAACGACGATCCGCTGGCCGCGTCGCGCCCGTTCGACAAGGACCGCGACGGCTTCGTCTTCGGCGAGGCGCAGACGCTGATGATCATCGAGACCGAGGAGCACGCCCTCGCCCGCGGCGCGAAGCCCATCGCGCGCCTGCTCGGCGCCGGCATCACCTCCGACGGCTACCACATGGTCTCCCCCGACGTGGAGGGCGGCGGCGCCGCCCGCGCCATGAAGCGCGCCATGGAGACCGCCGGCCTGACGCGCGAGGATATCGACTACATCAACGCGCACGCCACCGCGACCCCGATCGGCGACACCGCCGAGGCCAAGGCCATCAACGCGGTCGTCGGCACCGACGCGGCGATCTACGCCCCGAAGGGCGCGCTGGGCCACTCGATCGGCGCCGTCGGCGCCCTCGAGGCCGCCCTGACGGTGCTGTCGCTGCGCGACGGCATCATCCCGCCGACCCTCAACCTGGACAACCAGGACCCCGAGATCGAGCTCGACGTGGTACACGGCGAGGCACGCAAGGGCGACTACAAGTACGCGCTGAACAACTCGTTCGGCTTCGGCGGCCACGACGTGGCGCTGGCCTTCGGCAAGTACTGAGTCGCAGCACTTCTCACGACGCCGCCCGCTCCTGATTCCCAGGGGCGGGCGGTGCCGTCCGTTCAGGCGGCCGCGAGGCGTTCGGCGACGGCACGGACGTAGCCCTCGTCCACGGTGATCCCCGCGGAGGCGATCGCCGCAGTACGGGCGAGGACGCAGAGACCGTGGATCGCCGACCAGAGTTCGATCGCGCGATCGATGCCGTCGAGGCGTTCCGCCAGCGCGTCGATCCAGGGTCGGGTGACTTCGCGGAGGTCTCCCCCGGCACCGCCGAGGAGATCGTGCCGGAAGATCAGATCAAACATGTGCGGGCGTTCCACGGAGAAGCGCCAGTACGCGACCGCCGCGTCGCCGACGCCGCGTGCCAGGGCCGGTGCCAGCGCGCGATCGAGGTCGTCGACCCCCTCCCTGGCGATGGCGGCGAGCAGTGCGGCGAGCGTCGGGAAATACCTCCGTGGGGCTCCGTGGGACAGCCCCGCCGCCGCCGCGACGGACCGGACCCCCACCGCAGCGATGCCGTCCGCGTCCACCATCGCCGTTCCGACCCGAATCAGGGTTTCGCGCGTCGCATCCACGTTGACAGTGTCTACGCCTTCGGGCATGCTGGCAAGCGCCGCCGTAGACAATGTCTACGAGATGGAGGAGGCTGCCGTGTTCTACGCCCTGTACAAGCACGTATTGATCGGTCCCGCGCTGCGCGCCGTGGTTCACGTCGAGACGGTCGGTGTCGAGAACATTCCTCGCCGCGGTCCGGTGATCCTGGCGGCGAACCACCTCGCGGAGGTCGACTCCCTGATCCTTCCTCTCGTAACGCCAAGGGAAATCGCCTTCCTGGCGAAGTCGGAGTACTTCACCGGCACCGGCATCCGCGGTCGACTATCGCGCTGGTTCTTCCAAACGGCGGGGCAGATCCCCGTCGACCGATCGGGTGGCGACACCGCCGCGCTGGACGCGGCGGTCGAGCACCTCCGACGGGGCGGCGCCTGGGGAATCTATCCCGAGGGCACTCGCTCCCCCGACGGACACCTCCACCGGGGACACACCGGACTGGCGCGGGTCGCCCAACAGGTGCCGGGCACACTCGTCGTACCGGTGGGATTGAGTGGCACGGACACCGTCAACCCGCCCGGCCCGCGACGATCGATCCGACGGGGTGGCGTGAGTGTGCGGTTCGGCGTACCGCTCGACATCGGCGGCCTCATCGACGAGCACGGGATCCGTGGCGCGACAGACCTGACAATGAGGGCGATAGGCGATCTCACGGGACAGCCGTACACGAACACCTACTCGCGTCGGCACCCGCATGATCACGGCTCCGCGTGAACTCCGAGCAGCGGCCACGATCCGGGACTCCTACGAGGGCGGGAATCGTCGCGCGATGGCCGCCGCGAAGCGACCCGGTGCGAACTCCTGAACTGCATGGCCGGCAGCGGCGATCTCCACAAACTCGATATCCGCGAAGTCCCGACGCACCTGCGGCAGATACGCATGCGGCCGGAACACCGGGTCGCGCATCCCCCAGATCGCGAGCGCGGGCTTCTGACCGAGAGCCGTGGGCACCGACCGCTCGAGCCGACCGAGAAAGGGTCGGGCGTCCCGGATCTCCTTGGGCATGACCGCCAAGGCGACGCGTGCTGCTGGGTTCGGCTGTACCCCGCGGTAGTGCTCGACCTCCCGGCGAGTGACCAACCGCCCCACCTCGGAGACCAGAACCCGGTCGATCATGAGATTCTTCTCGAGGATCTGTCGTTGCGCAAAACCGGAACTCATCGCTGCGCTGAACAGACGTTTCGAGAGTGCTCGATTCGGCCAGTACGTGGTGTTCGCAAGAACGACGCCACGCACTCGGTCGGCACGCTCCACCGCCGCGCCCAATGCGATCGGTCCACCCCAATCGTGTCCGACGACGACGAAGTCATTCAGGTCGAGCCGGTCCACCAGGCGACCGAGCACGCTCGACAGTGCAGGGATCGTGTAGCCGTACCCGTAGGGACGCTCCGATAGACCGAATCCGAGATTGTCGACGGCGATGCAGCGATATCGCACCCGGAGGACGGAGATGATTCGGCGGTACAGAAAACTCCAGGTCGGCGTCCCATGACAGAAGAGCAGGACAGGGCCTTGCCCCTCGTCCACGTAGTGCACTCTTCCGGCATCGGTCTCACACCACCGAGACTCGAAGGGGTACAGATCACGGTCGGGCAGGAATTCAACGAACATGCCACCTCTCCTCTCGCATGCTACAGGCGTAGCCGTCAAGCACACGCTACATCTGTAGCATGTGCTCATGCCCGACATGCCACCTCGATCACCGGCCGCGCACTACCGTCGAGACCTGGTCGCTCGGAGTGCGATCGGCATACTCGCGCAGGATGGCGTTCGCGCGTTGACCCATCGCGCAGTCGACGCGAGTGCCGGACTTCCGCCGGGATCGACCTCCCACATCGCGCGCACGCGCGAAGCGCTTCTGACATTGGTCGTGGACGCACTGGCTGAATCGACACTGGTCGACTCCGAACGAATCGCGACACGGCTGGACCACGATCCAGCCCCCCTGTCCGTTGACGAACTAGCCGACCATTTCGCAGCCCTCGTCGAAGCGCTCGCGTCTCGGCGCGACGATATGCGCGCGCGGTACGCACTGATCATCGAGTTGCATGACGCTCCGACGCTGCACGCGAAATTGACGACCGGTTCTGAGGTGCACGCGACAGCACGAAGAATCGCGATAGCAGCTCTGCGCCGCGCCGGGCTTCGCCACTCCGCCAGCGACGTGGACGAGCTACTCAGGCTCGTCGACTCGCTCACGTTCCATCGCTCGGCGATCGACGCGAACGCACCGGTCCGACCGATCATGCGCGCATACCTACACGGCTGCGCCGGAAGATAGCGGGCGCCTCCCGCGCACTCGCCCCAGCGCCTCATCTCTTCGGTCATCGCCGGGATCTTCCCACCCGGCAGCACCGCCGTTGCCGTTCACGCGCACAACGATCCGTCGTGCCCGGTCCGCTCGCCGAGCCACACGCGCGAATCTCACCTACCGTTGAAGTTATGGCCGGAAACAAACGGAAGCCCGCAGCACCGTCGACCCAGCAGGCCAAGGATGCGCCCCGCGCTTCCACGGAAGCGCTGCGCAGATACGTGCGCGCCCGCGCCTCCGACTTCCTCGCCGATCCGAATGTGACCTCGGTCGGCATCGGGCACAAGGTCGTCGACGGCAAGCCCACCGATACCGTCGCGGTGCAGTTCACCGTGCGCCGGAAGGTGGCGCCCGAGGCGCTCGAGAGCCTGGGCACCGCGTTGCTGCCGGAGTCGGTCGAGGTCGACGGCGTAGCGGTGCCCACGGATGTGCTCGAGCGCAGTTACGAGCTCTCGTACCGGATCGTCGCCGAACCCGAGGCGGCACCGGCCGAGGCCAAGGCTCGCCTGGACCCGATCCGCCCCGGCATCAGCGTCGGCAACGTCAAGGTCTCCGCCGGCACCATCGGCGCGATCGTCTACGACCGCACCGACGGCACCCCGCTGATCTTGTCGAACTGGCACGTCCTCAACGGCCCCGACGGCAAGGTCGGCGACACCGTCGTCCAGCCCGGCGCCTACGACGACGACCGGGTGGACGACAACCGGCTCGGGGTGCTGTACCGCTCCCACCTCGGGGTCGCCGGCGACTGTGCCGTCGCCACCATCGAGGACCGCGGCTACACCCCGGAACCGCTCGGGCTGACAGTCGCGCCGACCGAGCTCGGCGAACCCGAGCTCGGCGACAAGGTCGTCAAGAGCGGCCGCACCACCGGCGTCACCCACGGTCTCGTGCGCCGCATCGACGTCGTCGTCAAGATCGACTACGGCGGCAACGTCGGAGAGCGACAGGTCGGCGGCTTCGAGATCGGCCCCGACCCCAGAAACCCGGCCCCCGACAACGAGATCAGCATGGGCGGAGACTCCGGAGCCGTCTGGCTGTTCAAAGCCGCCAACGGCCGCCCCACAGGAGTCTTCGCAGGCCTCCACTTCGGCGGTGAGGCCACGGGCAGCCCGGACGAGCACGCGCTCGCCTGCCTCGGCACGTCCGTGTTCACCAAGCTCGGCATCACCCTCACGCCACCCGCCGGTGCCCCCGCCGCGCAGGCCGCCCCGGCGGCGCGGATCGGCGCCGGGTACGACCCCGACTTCCTCAGCACCGCGGTGCCCGTCCCCGCGGTGGATGCGAGCCTGGCCGACGACGCCGTGGAGGTCGACGGCAGCCCGATCATCGACTACACGCACTTCTCGCTGACGCAGAGCCGATCGCGGCGCCTCACCCGCTGGGTCGCCTGGAACATCGACGGCACCAGTCTGACGAGCATCGACCGCAGCGGTTCGAAGTTCGTCAAGGATCCGCGCCTCCCCGAGGACACGCAGGTCGGGAACGAGCTGTACTCCGGTAACCGCATCGACCGCGGACACGTCGCTCGCCGAGCAGACCTCACCTGGGGCAGCCCGTCCGAGGCCGAGCAGGCGAACACCGACTCGTTCTACTACACGAACATCTCCCCGCAGGTCGAGGACTTCAACCAGAGTGCCCGCCAAGGCATCTGGGGACTCATCGAGAACGCCGTCCTCACCGACACCGAGGCGGAGAACCTCAAGGTCAGCGTCTTCGGCGGGCCCGTCTTCGGCGACGACGACCGCACCTACCGGGGCGTCGCTCTTCCCCGCGAGTTCTTCAAGGTCGTCGCGTTCGTCGGCGACGGGAAGCTCGTTGCCCGTGGATTCCTGCTCACCCAGAACCTCGACCGGCTCGAGGCCCTCGACCTCGACGAGTTCCGCGCCTACCAAGTGAGTCTGCCGACGATCGAGGAACGGACCAAGCTGCGCTTCCCGGACCAGCTGCACACCGGCGACACCTACGCGGCGCCGGAGAGCCTCGCCGACCACTCACCGCTGGCGAGCGTCAGCGACATCATCTGGTGATGCGGTAGTGCCCCCGGTGAGACTCGAACTCTTTCGTCAACGCAGTCAGTAATCGCCAGGAGGCAATGAGCTGCGACGATGACAGACCTGAGTCGACATAGATCGACACCAACCGACGCGAATCCGTGCTCATTTCGTGCTCACGGACGGCCCCCGATTGCCGAGTGGTCCACGAAACCGCTTTTGCGGACTGAGCCCGCTCCTACCGGCTCTGAACTGCGGGTCTACACATTGAAGCGGAACTACGTCCTGGGCGTTTGATTACGCCGGGAACGTTGGACGCGTTGGATTCCTGCATGTCAGGCCGTTGGTGACATTGGCGAGCGACGAGCCGCACCGGAGCTACTGCGGACTGACTGCGGACTGCAAGATGAAATACTGCCCGCGTCCACCCCACCCGGTCGTAGCGTTGCCGGATGCGCCGCGATCAACCGCCACCCCCGCCGATGACTTGGCGGACGAAGTGTTCCTCTCCCTGAAGCGACACGTGATGATGGCACGGCTAGCGCCAGCGGGAGGCGGCACATTCTTCACGGTGAACAAGATGCAGCAAGCTCTGTCCACCGCCCGTCATCAGCCGATCTTCCTCGATCTCCGGACGCTGCCTTCGCGGCAAGTCGTGGAGCACCCGAAGCGGCTCCACGACAGGCGGTGCAGGAGTGGCCACACAGCCCGGTCATCCAGCTATTCGGGCGGTAACGCGCTTCCGTGTCCAGGGCAGAGATCATGGCCTGTAGTCAAGGCTCTCAGCGTCGGCAAAGGTACCGTCCGGTCGCGGATAGGCAGCGACAATTTGATCGCCCTCGCGCCCCCTCGGTCCGCCGAACCAGAACCCTGAAGCATCTGGGAATCTCTGATGAATCCTTCGTACTTGCACTCCAACGAATGACTCGGTCCCCCGTAGTTGGATTACACGGAGTTCGATGGACCTCGACTGACCCGCGGGTGTCGTCCCGCACAGCCGTATTCGACTGTCGCCAGTACCTTCATGGATGCCTCCTCGCCACTCCTTGGATAGTAGCCATCCCTCCAGCGAGTAGCCGTTAGCGGTTCCGGGGGTACACGATTGGAAGTCCATATCTGCTATGCGGAATACGAGATCAGACTTCCGCAGGGCGTCTACTTCTGAGTAGTCACCGAGGCCCCAGGCGGACAGACCAAAGGCGGGGCCGGTCGTAACCCCTACATCAATCGGCACTGAGAAGACGCCGATCCCCCTCGGGAGGCCGAGCACGTTGATACCGGAGCGGATCGTCCCCTTGGATTCGCTGCTGAACTGCACGAGTCCGTCCCTGTGGTGCGACAGCTTGACGTGGTCGGATGCCGTGTAGTGAACAGCATCTTCGACTGATGCCCACTTACCGTTCTGAGGACCGTAACCAAGTCCGATCGGGATCTTGAAGAGCCAGCCTTCCCGCGCGCTGTGGTATGGGCAGATCACCGAGTACCCACCGTCAGCAAGGATCTGGATCTTGCACAGGGCGCGCAACGCTCCGTCAGCATCCTCGATCACGACCCGGTGTCCAGAACTGCCCATGCCTGGATCGTGCCAGAGGATCGAATGTGCCTCGCACCTACCGTTCGCTTGCGATCATTTCCGCATGGTCGTCATCCCCGAGGGGCAACCGAACTACCGGTTCATGAGGTACGTCCGCCCGCCGACAGGTAAGCGAGCCGAACACACCCCGCTCTTCCCGCTGCGACCCGCAACTCGCCCTGTGCGGCTCGGGATCGACGTCGCGACGGTCCCGACACCTCCAGACGGCTACCTGCCTGAGCTGCTTACGCGCGACGAGGTCGAGCCGTATCTCCTGGTTCAGAACGAAGACGAAGTGCCCTGCGAATGGTTGACATTGCTCCCCTCTGCGGTGGTCGCACGCATCACGTACACCTCCGTGGACGACAGTGAGCGGCTGCTCGACACCTCGCGCGTGCCTGTGACGCTGAACCAGGACGGAAAGGTGTTCTGTTGGACGAGTGGGCACTTCTTCGGGGTGTACTCCCAGTTGGATGAGAGCGATATGCCAGACGGGGTACCGGCGATCCCACTGGGCGACCGACACCGCGCCGCGGCTTACGCAGCCGGAGCAGGCGCGGTACAGATCGACGTCATCGTTACCAACGCCGTTACAGCCGGGCGCGCCGACGTCCAGGACAACGACATCGTGCTCGCCGTGCGCCCGGATGAAGCGGTCGCAGTGATCGGGCACTACTTCCGCGTGAAGCACAACCCGGTGACCCGCGTGGAACGCGGGACGAATAGCTGGGGAGAGTGGACGCGCACGACGCAGTCTCGCTCCGTTCACGACCTCTACAGGGACGGAGTGATCAGCGGACTGCGCTACTTTCATCTACTTAAGATCATCGCGGGGTGCATGCTTCAGTTCGCCACGGTCGAGGCACTCGAAACTGTCGAGATCAGACTGTGCCGAGCTGTCCGAGCGTTCGACGGCCTCCTGGCCGCACTCTCGAACGGGCAGGACGGGCAGAACCAAGTCGACGTCACTGAGGCGACATCGGAGGCGCTCGACCGTGAGTTGCTGTACCTATCGGCGGCGTTTGACATGTTTGGCAGGCTCTACGAGCATCTACTCAACCCGAGCGTGGAGCTCGGAAAGTCCCGGCAGTCACTCGATTCCGCAGCATTCATCGATAAGCACGTTCGACCCAACTATGACGCGAGTCTTCTCGTCGATGTGGAACGCCTACAGAAGTACGCGTGGATCGCGAAGCAACTGCGCAACAGGGTGCACGGGGGTGTCCTACCCGCGGGAGCATGGCTCGCGCGTTCCTACGGATCCACCAAGCTGGTCGCGATCGAGTTGGGGAAGGTACCCGATCTCCTACCGAACTCAAGCAACGGACTGACGCAACAGCACTACGACGACTTGGGGGCCTATCGGGCGATGCCTGAACGTGCGTTCGGGCCGAGCACGCTCGTCGCCGACGTCCCGACGCTCGGCCTGAGTCTCCTACGTTGCGCGCTCGGTTATGTCGATGCATTCTCGCGTGTCATTCTGTGCAACAAGCCGAATGCTGCGGAGGGGTACAACGGGCTACTCGGAAGCGCGTTGGCCCAGCCGGGCGACGAGAATATCCCCGAGCCTCCCGAGGCGCTGCACCACCGCGCACTGTTCGGCTGGCACCCGACGCTCGACTGAGCCCTAACTACTTGTCGACGAAGACACCTGGACGTGCGGCGGCTCGACACCTCGCGCGGTCGGAGAGTGACACCAAGCCGTGGCTGTGATGTTTCTCACAGTTCCGGCCTGGATTGGGTTTTGTCCGAATTTTTGTAGGACCGGTTGTAGTTCTCGTGACCCTGCCTGGGCGTGACGCCGGCCCGGTTGTCACGTCCTTCGCTGTAGGATTTCTGCCCATCATCATCGCAGGTCAGATGATGTTCTGGCCTTGCTATGTGTCCCCGGGGCCCACATCATCGGTGGCATGACCTCCCCCCAGAACGCGCCGTGGCGGCGGGCCCACTCCACTCTCCTAATCTGGCTATGTCAAGTTGATCTGGCCCCGGTAGGGCGGTTTCATTCGGCCCCACCTGAGTGGGGCCCTGAGCCGCTAGAGTCCGGGGTGTGGATGGGCGGCCGCGGGTGCGCAGTGTGGTTGCGCCGACTGGTTGGGATCGCGAGTCGGTGCGTGCGTATGCCGAGTTCGTGATCGCGCGTGATGATCAGCTCGGTGATCAGGTATCGGTCCGGGTGAAGATTAAAGACGGGGAGCGACTGCCGAACCTGACGACCCGGTGGACCGTGGTTTATGTCACTCACCAGAACCGGGCCTTGCGCCGGCATCTGTCGGTAGTCAAGGACGAACGCCGCGCTTAGCCCGCGGTAGCTGCTGCTTCGGTGTGAGCCAGGCGGTAGCTGTGAGTGCCGGTTTCGATGATGGTGCCGCGGTAGGTGAGCCGGTCGACGATCGCGGCGCAGAGTCGTGGGTCGGTGAAGGTGTCAGTCCAGCCGGAGAAGGACTGGTTGGAAGCGATCGCGACGCTGTTCTTCTCTTCGCGTTCGGTGAGGACTTGGAAGAGCAGTTCGGCGCCGCGGCGATCGAGTTCCATGTAGCCGAGCTCGTCGATGATGAGCAGGTCAACGCGGCCGTAGCGGTTGATGGTCTTCGCGAGCTGCTTCTCGTCAGCGGCCTCGACCAGCTCGTTCACTAGTTTGGTGGCGAGGGTGTAGCGGACTCTAAAGCCTTGCTCGGCGGCAGCGGTTCCCAATCCGATCAGCAGATGGGATTTGCCGGTTCCGGAGTCGCCGATGAGGCAGAGCGGCAGTCCGTGGCGGATCCAGTCGCCGGTGGCGAGCTGGTGGATGGTGGCGGGTTCGATGTCGGGGTTGGCGTCGAAGTCGAAGTCCGCCAGCCACTTCTCCCGCGGGAACCCCGCGGCTTTGACGCGGCGAACAGTGGAGCGGCGGTCCCGGTCGTCGACTTCGGCGAGCAGGAGTTCGGCGAGGAACCCCTGGTAGGACAATTGCTGCTTGGCGGCGGCGGTGAGGTGCTGGTCGATCATCGACCGCACTGTCGGCAGGCGTAGGCGCCGGCAGGCCTGGTCAACGGCGGCGAGGGCGGCTTCTTCGGTGAGGCCGCCCCGGCGGCGCAACGACGGGGCCAGCGCATTCGTCTGGTTCTTATTGGCGGTTGCGGTCATAGCCGGGTGGGCCTTTCAATCGGTGGTGGGTCCAGCGACTCAATCGGTGGTGGGTCCAGCGACGCAGGTAGCGCGTCGGAGGCAGTGCGTCGCCGGTGCTGCGGGAGCAGGCGGTCGTAGGCCGTAACGCTGGGCAGCGGTCGCCGGTCGGGTGGCAGGCCGGCGATCACCGCCGCGGGGTCTGCGAGCCGTCGTTGGGTGAGGCTGACAACTCGTTGCTCGCGTCGTTCGGCATGGCGATCGAGATGACGGCCAGCGTTGGCCCCACCTGTCTGGTCGGCAGCGACCGAGGCGTGCGCGAGCAGGCGGGCTTCGGCGCGGCGAGCCTCAACGGCGACGACCTCGGCGCTCACCGCCCCGACCCGCAATGCAGCATCGATGCCGGCGATCACCGCCGCGGCGGGCAGGCTGCGGTGCAGCAGCAGGACGTCGATCAGCTCGCTGGTGCCGTCGGTGTCGCCGTTGACTCGTCGGGCGGCGGCCCAGAACGCATCATGGCTGGCGGTGAACACCCCGGCAGCGCGGGCCTGCGCCAACGCCGTTGATCCCGGCAGGGCACCGGGTTTGAACTTGAGCACCTCGAGGTAGTGGTCGAGGTCGATCTTCGCGGTGCCGCGGCCGGCGACCCGTGGATGCCGCGCGACCAGGGTCCGGCCGTCGTAGACCAGCAGCTGGGAGGCTTGTAGTGAGACGCGGACTCGGCGGCCGATCAGGTGCGCCGGCACCGAATACTTCACCATCCGAACGGTGATCATCGCCGACCGATCGACCCGTGGTGTGAGGATCAGGCCCGGGTCGAAATCCTCCACCGGCAGCGGCGCGAGCGCTGCTCGGTCGTGCTCGTAGTCCTGGCCGATGGTGCGCAGTCGTCCGTCGATCCGGCGGCCCTCGTCGCGGTCCTCCCAGGCTTTGATCTGCTCGTTGAGCTCATCGAGGGACTCGACCTGCGGCATTGGGGTCAGCCGGTTGCGGCGGAACCATCCGACCTCGCCTTCAACGCCGCCCTTCTCGTGCGCCCCGGCGATGCCGGGCTGGCAGTAGAACGGATCGAATCCGTAGTGCGAGTGAAACAACGTCCACCGCGGGTTCTCCTGTCGCCGCCGGTCTCCGCCCTGCAGGACCGCGACCACCGCCGAGGTGAGATTGTCGTAGCGGATATGCCGGGTCGGGACCCCGCCGAGCTCGCGGAACGCCTCGACGTGCCCTTCGAGGAACGCTTCCTGCCCGCCGGTCGGATAGACCCGGTGAATGGCCTTGCCCGAGTGCGAGAGCCGGTAGACGAACATGTGGCACTTGGTCTTCACCCCGCCCAGGATCACCCAGACCTCGCCGAAGTCGACCTCCGCCTCCGCCCCGGATGCGTGGTCCTGGGCGATGAACACCTCCCGGCGGCGGCCGGCCTCCACCTCGATCTGCGCCCGCCGGACCCGCACGTAGTCCCGCACCGTCGAATACGACAACTCGACCGCATCGTGCTCGATCGCCAGGCGTTCCCGGATCCGCGTCGCGGTGTGCCGCTGCTTACGCGGAGCATCCAGATCCGACCGCAACATCTCATCAATCGCCGCCTTGAACCGGTCCAACCGCGGCGACGACCGCTCCGGCGTCTTCCGCGGCGGCGGCTCCGCCGATGACAACGCCTGCCGCACCGTCCTCCGGTGCACGCCATGCTTGCGAGCCAACGCCCGGATACTCATGCCCTCGACCCGGGCGTCCCGCCGGATCTGCGCGAACAGCTCCACCTTCGATCCCATCATTGGCCACCACCTGCTTCGGCTCGGAAACGATGTTCACGAGCAACCATCAGGTGGGGCCAGATCAAACCGTCGCAACACCACCGGCGAGTCGCAAACGGGGCCAGGTCTAGCCGTCGAGCCGGGGCCTCTTCAAGCTGTCATAGCCACTCCTAATCGCCGCCATCGCGCTCGGCGGGCTGGTTCTGGGCGGCTGCTCGGCCTCTCAGAACCAGCCCTCCACCCCCGCGCCGACCACTTCATCTGCCGCCTGCGACAGCCCGCGCGGACTCGCGTGCTCGGCCGCGGAGATCGACAAGATCATGAATGAGGCGGAGGCCGACTATCGGTCGTCGCCGAAGGCGAAGTCGCGCGCGTTCAAGGAGCCCCGCGTGCTCATTCCCGCGCTGGCGGGCGGCCTACTTGTCCTCATCGCCGCGATGGGCTTGATCAACAACTCGGCGGTTCCTCCCGGTCGTGATCCGGCGGGGCCCGCGGCGCGGTTGGCGGTCGCGAAGGCTCGCCGGGAGCGGGCCGGGTCGGTCGCTTTCGGCGTGCTCGGTGGGGCTCTCCTACTGGCTGGTCTTGGCGTACCGCTCGGTGGCCTGGCGACCTCGGAACAGGTCTCCATCGTGGTCGTGGGCGCGGCGGTTGCATGGTTCGCGCGAAGGTCTGCGAAGCGGCTCGACTGGCCGGTCGCGGGCTACCAGCTCGCTGAGGCTGATTATCAGCACGCCGTCCACGAGCGGCTCACTCAGGCCGAGTCCGCTCACCGTGCGCGGTACGCAGATCTCGCTTCGATCGGCGCGGAGATTCCGCCGTTCGATCCCACTTCGGTGTGCGTGAGCGAGCCGCATCTGACGACCGAGGAGGCGGTCGCACTCGCGAAGAATCAGGCTGTGACCGGCGGGTTCTCCGCGCCCGAGGGCAGCGCACTCGCCGCCGTTGCCGACGAGTCGGGGGGACCGTCCATCGCGAATGCGCGGCTGCACAAGGTTTGCAAGGACTTCCGGTGGGTCACCTATACCAACAACCAGGTCACCGGTGAGCCGGTCCCGAGCTACTGGCTGGACGTCGTCCGGATCGAGCCGCTCGGTGAGGGTGACGCGCGGATCGTCATCGCCGCCGCGCATGCCTCCGTTGGCGAGGAAGAACTCACCAAGAAGCTGGCCGCCTTGCTCAAGGCGTGGAAGGTCCGCGCGGCGATGCCGCCGATCGTGCAGCGCGATCACTCAAGTGGCTTGCTGCACGTCACGGTGACGAATAATTCCGCCGCCGCGAGCCAGGACGACGAGGACGGCGCGGTGGTGTGGAAATGAGCAATCCACTTGCACGGCTTACCGGCGTCCCGAAGGTCGTCGATGCGCCTGAGCCCGCACCGCCGGAACGGAAGCCCGCGCGTCGTCCGAAGGCCGAGGAGACCGCGCCGGTCAAGCCGGTCAAGCCGGTCGAGCCGGTCGAGCCGGTCGAGCCGACGACAGACGGTAAGGCCGCACAGAAGGCTCGCCTGCAGGCGGACGCCAACGAACTCATTGCGCTGGCTCGCGACGTCGAGGAAATCCACCTGCCGGTTCCCGAGCGAGGACAGGCAAAGCCGGAGGGAACCGTAGCCGAGCGCTGGGTCTCGATCTGGAACTGGCGGCTCACGCAGTCCGATTGGCTTACGTCGATTCACCTTCCCGCCGGGAGCTACGGGATTGCGAAGCTGATCGGCAGCTCAGAGCCGGGCTGGCGCGACATCCTCGTCGAGATCACGCTTCCCGTTGGTGGAACTGTCCACATCAAGGAGCTCGGCGATGCTGTCGCGCAGCAGTTTCGGACGCAGTATGAGATTCATCGCGCCGCCCGCCGAGGTTCGAACGGCGAGCTCGTGATCCTGCTGATCCGCAGACGAGCTGAAAATCTGACGGAGGGGTTCCCTCCGCCGGTGAGACGGTTCTATCTCGACGCGGACCATGCTAGTGGCGCGTGTCGTTAATCATTGAACAGTTTGGTGCCTGCGAGAATTGAGGCATGGCGAATCATCCTGCTCCGGCGTTGACGCTGCGCGATGGTGATCGGGAGGTGCTGGAGTCGTGGACCCGGTCCGCTTCGGTGCGGGCGTCCGCGGCCAAGCGGGCGCGGATCGTGTTGCTGGCCGCTGATGGTGAGTCGAATCAGCGGATCGCTGAGTTGGTCGATGCGAGCCGGACGACGGTGATCGCGTGGCGGGATCGGTATCTCGAGCGTGGCCTGGAGGGCCTGTCCGATCGGGTTCGGCCAGGCCGGCCGCGGGAGCTCGATCAGGATGCGATCATCGTCGCAACGCTCACGCCGCCGCCGAAAAGCCTTGGGGTGACGCATTGGTCGACGAGGCTGCTCGCCGCCCGGATCAAGGTGTCGCCGGCCGCGGTGGCGCGGGCGTGGCGCGCGTACGGGATCAAACCGTTCAAGGCCGAATCGTTCCGGTTCTCCACCGACCCCGAGCTGGTCGGCAAGGTCACCGACATCTGCGGCCTGTACTTGAACCCGCCTCAGAACGCGATCGTGCTGTGCGTGGATGAGAAGTCGCAGATCCAAGCCCTGGATCGGACGGTGCCGATCCTGCCGACCCAGCCCGGGAAGGTCGAACGCCGCTCCCATGACTACTACCGGCACGGCACCACCACCTTGTTCGCCGCCCTCGACATCGCGACCGGCAAGGTCACCGCCGCCCTCAAACCCAAGCACCGGCACCAGGAGTTCCTGGCGTTCCTGCGTCAGATCGAGCGGGCCTACCGCGACGTGCTCGACTCCGACGGCAACCCGGTCGAGCTGCACCTGGTGATGGACAACTACGCAGCTCACAAGCATGCGAACGTCAAGGCCTGGCTCGCCAAGCATCCCCGGATCGTCGTGCACTTCACCCCGACACACGCCTCCTGGATGAATCTCGTCGAGGCCTGGTTCGGGATCGTCGAACGACAGGCCATCCGGCGCGGCGTGTTCACCTCCGTCCAGGACCTCAACGCCAAGATCCGGGCGTTCATCGACGGCTGGAACCCGAGAGCACAGCCGTTCGTCTGGACCAAGACCGCCGAGCAGATCCTCGAGAAGGCGAACCGTCCAACAACTTCAAACCCGCGCCACTAGGGCGCGAACTTTCCACGCGGCGAACCTGACTCAGGTGACTAAAGGATCCGGCACTGCGCCCAAGGTTAAAGAGATTCGCAACGGGCACCGCGGTCCCGAGATCATTGTCGAACCTCTCTCTGGGCAGTCGATCGACGATTTCGTACGCGCGCGCGGAAAGCTCGCCACCGAGTTCAAGGCCCCAAACCTCGCGGTGGTCCCTAACGGCCATCTTGCGCGAATCGAACTGCGCACGCGCGAGGTGACGTTTCCGAAGGAAGCGCCTCTGTCTCCCACCCTGCTCGTACGTCCGCGTACCGAGGCAGAACGGATCGTCGCGGGACGTCAGATCGTGCTGCCCGTCGGCGTGACGGCGGACGGCGAGAGCATCTTTATCGAGCTCGCGAAGCGCCCTCATACAGTGATCACGGGGACGTCGGGCGCGGGTAAGTCCACGCTGCTCAAGTTGATGGTGTCCGCTCTCGGCCTCCAGGGCGCGAAGATTCTGCTCGGCGACTTCAAGGCTGGCGGCGACATGGACGAGCTCTACCGGAATCGTGTACCCGGCGTCGTCCACTTGAGCGCGAATCCGGCGTCGATCGCGCGCCTCATCCGCTGGTTCGCAGACGAGCTCGCACGACGTCAGGCCCTCATGCCGTTCTTTCTCGCCGAAGGGGTTGAGCCCGCCTGGGAGACGATTGTCGTCATCATCGACGAGTGGGGACAGGGCCTTGATGAGCTACTGAACAGCGGCTCGAAGGCGGACCAAATGGCGGCAAACGAGATGGTGAACCTGGTTAGCAAGATGTATGCCCAGGGACGATCCTTCGGGATGTTCATGACGATCTCGACCCAGCATGTGTACGCCTCCTCACTGCCCGGACGGATCACCGCCAACGCGGCGAACCGAATCATTGTCGGGCGCCCGAAGTCGGGAAGCGCCGGACACATCGAGCGGCTGTTCGCGGAAGCAGATCGAGACGACGCGCGGGCAGCCGCCGAGGGCATCACCGACGGTATGCAGGGCCGCGGGATCATCGCCGGACAGGAAGGGAAACCTGTTCAGTTCCAGGGCTTCTACAACGTCGATGATGCTGCTCAGAGGTTCAATGCGGCACTCGCCGGCACTCCGCGCCAGCGGCGATTCGGGTGGCAGTTTCCGACCGCGGGCGAGGGCTCGGATGGTGATTGGCTGTCCTGGTCTCTCTGGGGTGGCGCCCCGACGAAGCCGCTCCACACGGTCGCCGAGCTGCCGGTCATCGTGCTCGACGACGAGGACGGAAACCCGATCGAGGAGGCCCGGATGTACGACCCCACCGATCCCCTGTACGACCCCGGCGCGCCCCTCCTCAATGCGGGGCACATCAACCCTCAGAGGAGTGCATGATGCCTCGCAAAAACCCCGTCCTGAACCGCGCCGCCCGGGACCTACTTCCGCACCTCTGTGGACGGATCGTCACCGTCACTGCTGGCGCCCTCGGCCCGCTTCAGAAGGTCGCTGAGAGCACGCATCCGACCCTGCAGGAGGCGTATCAGGCGCTCGCCTCTCTGCGGGCCGCTCGCGGCGAAATTGAACGCGCCGAGCTGGAGCTCGTGGGGTGCCTAGCGATGGGCGGCATGGCCCAGATCCCGCTTGCGCGCGTCGTCGGAGTCAGGCGCGAAACGCTGTCGCAGAAGCTCGCCGCCGTGCCCTGGGCCACGGCCCGTCACGACTCGCTCGTCCGCGACGCGGACGCCCCGGGTGGGTGGATCGTCCGCCCCGGCGGCGATCGGCCGTGAGCGCGGATCTGGGGGCGTCTTCCGGCCCCGCCGAAAACGGCCCTACGCGCGTGCGCGCGAGTGGGTGTGTCCCGGAATCACATTCAGACCGAATTGTGAGCTCCGGGTTCCGTCCGATTTTCCCTGCATGAACTGAGTCAATCCACTACGAGAGGAACGGAATGAAGACGAACAGGTTTAAACTCACGAAAGAGCTGGAGGTGGCTGCCACCCGTTGGAGGTACCAACGACGCGCACTACCGGAGGCGAAGCAGTTCGCCGACGAGGCCGTCGAACTCGCTGCCGCGATCGAGGGCGGAAAGGGTGGGCAGCCCGTGCCGCGAATCGCTGCCGCACTGGACCGTTGGCGGCTCGCGATCCTGGCCGCACACGTGGACGAAATCGGCACTGCGCGGGGCAAGCGTGTTGCTGCGCTTCTCGCTGAGATTCGCGAGCTGGAACGGGTCACGATCGGTACGCCTGATCGCGCCGCAGAATTCGCGCCGACGGTCCCCGATTCGGAGGTCATCTGATGGCGAACCCGTTCGCGCAGATCTTCTGGAATGCGCCCGCAGAACTCGAAGTGCTCAGCGAACGTGAGGATTCTGCTCGCGTGCCGCTTCCGCCCAGGCTCGCGTACCGCGGTCGCTGGTCTGGGAATCAGGACGCCTCCGAGACGTACTGGCAGGCGACCGTTTACCGGTCGAGTGCGCCGCACGGAGAGGTCGTTGTCGGGCGCAAGGTCCAGGTCGACCCGGACACGTCGGTGATTGAGTTTCGCGAGTTGGTCCGACGCGAGCGACGGAAGCTGCTGGTGCGTAGCTGGATCGCATATCTGACTCCGAAGTCGACCCTCGGACGACGGACGCTCGTTGCCGCGATCGGGTGCCTCATATGGCTTCTCATCGTGCTGATCGCGGGGACGGTTCATGGGTCAGACGCGACCGCGACCTCCGATCGCACGGTCGTCGATTCCGGTGGCGCACGGCCGAATCAGACGACCGGCGTTCCTGGTAGCGAACCACTTCCACCTGCGGGGACCGTCGCGCCCGCTCCCGGACAGTGGATCGTGCCCCCGGGCGCGAGCTGGGCAGGATGACGTCGATGTCTGAAACCCTTGATGTCGAGCAGGCAGCGTCCCGCCTCGGGATGTCGCGCGCCGCCGTCACTCGGCGAGTCAACGCCGGAGAGATCACCGCGACGCGGGTTGGGAACGATATTCGCATCGCGGCGGCGGAGGTTGAGCGATACCGGCAGTCGCTGATGATTGCTATGGCGCGCGAGGACCAAGACGGCATCGACGACGACCTGACGAACATGCCACGGGAACTGACGACCACGGAAGCTGCCCGACAGCTCGGGGTAACGCGCCCGACGGTGATGAAGTGGATCAAGGACGGCAGCCTCGCGGCGCACATGGTCGGCAGCCATCACAGGGTCCTCGCAAAGGACGTCATGGAATTCGTCGAGGAGCGACGTGAGGAGCAGCTGCGCGCTTTCGAGAGGCTGCGTGAAGCCGATGAAGCCCTTGGGCTGGACAACTGAACCCCAGCTGCACATGTCGCTTTGGGGTCCACTCCATCGAAACATCCCCGATTTTCGTCAGACCGTTGCAATAGAGTCGATTTCACGTTCTGCAACGACTGCGCAATGACCTCTTAGACCCCAATGCAACACGGAGGGAATCATGGCCGGAACGGGCCAGCGAGTTGGCTACATCCGCGTCTCGACCGTCGATCAGCACACGGAGCGACAGCTCGACGGAATCGAACTCGACCGCACCTTCATCGATAAGGCCAGCGGCGCGACTTTGGAGCGTCCGCAGCTCAACGAGGCGCTCCAGTACGTCCGTGACGGCGACACGCTCGTCGTGCACAGCATGGACCGGCTCGCCCGCAACGTCGAAGATCTCCGACGCATCGTTCGGCAGCTCACCGGCAAGGGCGTCAGGGTCGAGTTTTGCAAGGAGGGGCAGACCTTCACCGGCGACGACTCCCCGATAAGCAACCTGTTGTTGTCCATGCTCGGAGCGGTCGCGGAGTTCGAGCGCGCTCTGATCCACGAGCGCCAACGGGAGGGAATCGCGTTGGCGAAGAAGAAGGGCGTCTACAAGGGCCGCAAGCCCTGCCTCACGAGAGAGCAGGAGACGGAGGTGAAGGCGCGTTACTCGGCCGGGGAATCCGCGTCGGATCTCGCTCACGAGTACGGGTGCTCTCGCTACACGATCTACCGAGCAGCGAAGGAGACCGCGGCATGACCGACCATGACCTTGACTTGACTGCCCACCACGAGGCAGGCCACGCGATCGCGGCTGTGATGCGTGGAGGTTCGAGCCTCCGTAGCGTCACGATCGACCTGAACCAGCCGGGGCACGGGCTGACCCTGCATCGCTCCGCTCCGTGGGACTTCGGGTTCATCGCGTACGCGGGCCCGTGGGCAGAAGCCAGGTTCCTCTGGGGGGAACGCCCTTTCGATGAGCGCGATGAGGACGACTGCGATTTCTCCGACTACGTCGTTGGGGTTCTGGTGAACCAGCCGGACGACGCTGCTGTGTGGCGTGCATGGCGCAACGACCCGGTGCAGGTGGCTGTGCGGCGCGAGATGGATCGTCATGGGCTCGATTCGCAGCCCGAGGACATCTGGCATTACGAGCTGGAGTCGGTGTGGCCCCAGATCCAGACCCTCGCCCACCGGATTCGCGCGGGCGAGGCGGTCACTGACGACGAAGTACGCGAGCTTAAGGACGCAGCATGATGTGGACCCGTTGGAAGGGACTCCTGGCCCTCGCGGTGCTGACCTCGATCACCGGCAACGTGATGCACGCTGTGCTCGTCGCGCCGACGGTGTACGGGTGGGGCGCGGCGGTCGCGGCGAGCATCGCGCCCGTGTTCCTGTTCTGGCACACGCACAACCTGATCACTGCGCCGGAGGGGTCGCGCCGGGGTGACTGGGTGGGCGCAGCGGTGATCTCGATGATCGCGCTCGGCGCCTTCGCTGTCTCGTTCATGGGGCTGCGGGAGCTGCTGATCACCTTCGGGTTCGCGCCCGCCGTCGCGGTGATCTTGCCGCTCGTGGTCGACGTGACCATCGCGGGCGCGAGCTGGGAACTGGTCCGTGCGGACCGCGGGACCGAGGTCGCTGATCGCCCCTCCGGGCACCCGGTGATCCCCGCCGATCAGCCGGTGATCACCGCGCCTGATCAGCCGATCGCAGAGCCGATCAACCTTGATCAGACGGTCGATCTGCCGCTGATCGGCGCAGGTCACGAGGGTGATCAGCCTGGGGCCGGCGAGCTGCACCAGGTGATCACCGAGGCCCAGACGGAGGCACCGATGCACCTCGTCGAGCCTGCCAGTGATCCGCACGATGATCATGCTGATCCCATGGACGATCACCGGGAGCTGGCGGAGCTGATCGCCGCGACCGGCCGCACTACGCAGCCGATCAACGTGATCACCGCAGTGCTCGCGGCGCGCGCCGAGGGGAAGGGCCAGAAGGCCGCCGGGATGGCTGCCGGGGTCGCCCAGGGCACTGTCCGGACCATCGAGAAGCTCGCCGGGGAGGTCGCCGCATGACCTTTCAATCGAGGCAGGAAGCGGTCGATGCCCTGGAATCCGCGCGGAGGTATCTGGCCAACGACTTGGCACGAAGCCGTACGGCAAACGATCTCTGGTTGGCAGTCGCGGATGATGATGAGGCCGAGCTTCTGCGCGACGCCGCCGAGCTCCGCATAGCTCTGCGTGAAGCGGTGGTGGCCGCAGTGGAAGACCAAGCCTGGGTTCGCGGCGTCGATGAGTACGAGCACCAGGACTTGGCCAAAGAGTTGACGGCGGCGGCGTTTCGCAGCTTCCCCGAGTTCGTTCTCAAGTTCGAGAAGTGGTACCGGCGGGTGTCCGCATGACGGGTGGCGCTCGTAACTGGCGTGAGCTCCGCGCAGAGGCCGTGGCTGCAGGAAAGGTCGATGAAGCCCGCGTCGCTGCCGAGCGGCGGCGGATCGAGCGGGAAGAGGTCAATCGCGCGGTGCTTGCGAGCCCCGCACCGACTGGCGCGGCACGTGACGCGGAGTACGACCTCGTGATGAGACTCGGGGAGGCGGTGAACGCGGCGCACCACCTCGCCGCGGTCGCGCCCGAGGAGGCTCGGATCGTTGGACTCGACGACGTCGTGGACCGCTGGGAGCGGGAGTTGGCCGTCTTCTACTGGAGAACAGTCGCACGAGGAGACGCCCGGAAGCAGGACGGCGTGCTGGACCTGGATCAGGGTACCGACAGGGACATCCACCGGACGGTGCCCACGGAGGCGAAGATCGACTACGAGCGCGCCGACAACTTCAATCGAGACTCTCAGACGATCTACCTGATCGCCCTGCCGCTCCATCTGAACCCGGACTACGAAGTTCAGGTGCAGCCCGAACTCGGGTACTTCCTCGACCCGTACGAGGCGGCGTCTGAAGCGCGCAGACGGCTGGAGTTTCAGGTGGAGAACGCACCGGTGGAGCACCGGCACAACTTCGCCGTCTCGGGAGCGGCGGTGATCCCCGTCCATCCGCACGGCGTCGAGCCGAGGTTCGACTTGAAGCCGTGGCCGGTTCGGTTGGTACGGAACCGCAGGCCGTGAAAGGGTTGCGGATGAATGCCCGACGCCTGACGCGTCGTTCGTCTCAGAGTTGAGTCTCGCGCCTAGGGCGTGTCTGTTAATTCTCGGGTCCAGGCGATGACTGTGCATCCGAGAACGGCCTACCGCGCCGGCCGGTCGGCCGTGGCAGCATGTCCTCGATCAACGACCACTGAGCATCGGAGAGCACCTGAAACCGCGACATGCACCGAGCCTGTCATCATCGAGCCCGATCAATTGTTAGACACGCCCTAGACCAGCACCTAGTGGCGCGTGTCGTTAATCATTGAACAGTTTGGTGCCTGCGAGAATTGAGGCATGGCGAATCATCCTGCTCCGGCGTTGACGCTGCGCGATGGTGATCGGGAGGTGCTGGAGTCGTGGACCCGGTCCGCTTCGGTGCGGGCGTCCGCGGCCAAGCGGGCGCGGATCGTGTTGCTGGCCGCTGATGGTGAGTCGAATCAGCGGATCGCTGAGTTGGTCGATGCGAGCCGGACGACGGTGATCGCGTGGCGGGATCGGTATCTCGAGCGTGGCCTGGAGGGCCTGTCCGATCGGGTTCGGCCAGGCCGGCCGCGGGAGCTCGATCAGGATGCGATCATCGTCGCAACGCTCACGCCGCCGCCGAAAAGCCTTGGGGTGACGCATTGGTCGACGAGGCTGCTCGCCGCCCGGATCAAGGTGTCGCCGGCCGCGGTGGCGCGGGCGTGGCGCGCGTACGGGATCAAACCGTTCAAGGCCGAATCGTTCCGGTTCTCCACCGACCCCGAGCTGGTCGGCAAGGTCACCGACATCTGCGGCCTGTACTTGAACCCGCCTCAGAACGCGATCGTGCTGTGCGTGGATGAGAAGTCGCAGATCCAAGCCCTGGATCGGACGGTGCCGATCCTGCCGACCCAGCCCGGGAAGGTCGAACGCCGCTCCCATGACTACTACCGGCACGGCACCACCACCTTGTTCGCCGCCCTCGACATCGCGACCGGCAAGGTCACCGCCGCCCTCAAACCCAAGCACCGGCACCAGGAGTTCCTGGCGTTCCTGCGTCAGATCGAGCGGGCCTACCGCGACGTGCTCGACTCCGACGGCAACCCGGTCGAGCTGCACCTGGTGATGGACAACTACGCAGCTCACAAGCATGCGAACGTCAAGGCCTGGCTCGCCAAGCATCCCCGGATCGTCGTGCACTTCACCCCGACACACGCCTCCTGGATGAATCTCGTCGAGGCCTGGTTCGGGATCGTCGAACGACAGGCCATCCGGCGCGGCGTGTTCACCTCCGTCCAGGACCTCAACGCCAAGATCCGGGCGTTCATCGACGGCTGGAACCCGAGAGCACAGCCGTTCGTCTGGACCAAGACCGCCGAGCAGATCCTCGAGAAGGCGAACCGTCCAACAACTTCAAACCCGCGCCACTAGGATCCGCGCTCACAGTATGCTCAGCTCGAGGTGTAGAGGAGGCCCACCGTGATGTTTCGAGTAGTCGGCAGTGCCCGACAGATTGACCGACATGCGCGTGGAGTCGTATTTCTATGGCTAACCGACTGGGATGACTGGTTCAAGTATCAGACACTCCACCTCGCTCACTTCATCGATGAAGATGGCCGGGGCCATGCCCTCGGCGAGGTAAAAATTGGAAATGTTGGGCTGCAGAGCGGTCGTGCGGGTACTAGCGCTGACGGATCACGCTCGCCTACACTTCCGCAGTCATTCACGCAACTTCCCGAAGGGTATTTTTCGCTCGGACAGGATGATTCGTACTACGCCACGATCGGTTCGCTGGGCGACGCCTTCCGAGAGTCCATCCTTCGATCGCTTCGCGACATCGCTTTTGACGCGACCGCTCGCGATCTGGCACTTCACGAAGAAGTCACCAGGACATCGCTCTTACGCACGGTTACTATCAAAACGGTCGAAGAGCAGTATTCACGTATGGCCCGAGGCGGTGCACGGCTAACGCCCTATTCTTTCTCCTTCACGCCCCGGAGTGCTGATCCCCGCCCGAAGGTTTCCTTTTCAGTAACACCCGGATCACGTCCCCCCTCAAACATCCACGTAATAATCGGGAGAAACGGGGTCGGAAAGAGCACGTTTCTAACAAGTCTTGCAACGACCATGGTGACTCGATCACGGGAAGAAGACGCACCGAAGGGGCCTTGGAATCAGCTATCCAACATAGTTTCCGTCTCGTTTAGCGCTTTTGACGAATTTGTTCCTATGCGAGAGTCGCAAAGCCGAGGGAAGGGGCTTTCGTACCACTACGTCGGACTTAAAAAGAAGCGGCCGCAAGAAGGTGAGTCGGCAACCAAGGACATGCCTGCAATACGTGCGGAGATGACTCGGTCATTAAAGCAATGTCTCGTTGGGGCACGCCGAGCCCGCTTGCGCAATGCCCTCGGCATCCTAGAGAATGATCCGATTTTCGCAGAGGCGGGTCTGGCCGACCTCCTTACGCTCCCTGGCGACGGAGTCGACTCCTACTATCTTGAACCTGAAAACGAATCTGAAGTCGAGGAGGCTGTGTCTGAGTTTGGCGCTCGTTTCGGAAAGCTCTCATCCGGCCACAAGATCGTCTTGCTTAGCATTGCGAAACTGGTCGAGACGGTCGAGGAAAAGAGCCTCGTCTTGCTGGATGAGCCGGAGGCCCACCTTCATCCGCCGTTGCTTTCGGCTTTCGTGCGGGCCCTGAGCGATCTCTTGACCGACCGAAACGGAATGGCAGTCGTAGCTACCCATTCACCAGTGGTGCTGCAAGAGGTCCCGCGCGATTGCGTTTGGAAGTTGAGCCGCTCAGGAAACAGCTTGCGAGTCGATCGCCCAAGAATTGAAACATTCGGAGAGAATGTCGGAATTCTGACTGACGAAGTGTTCGGACTAGAGGTTACAAGCACCGGCTTCCACAGAATGCTCGCGGATGCAGCGATGTCCGCGAGCAGTTACGACGAGGCGGTCGCGGCATTCGAAGGGCACCTAGGATCGGAGGCGAGGTCGATCCTCCGGGCAATGATGACTCCGACCTCGCCTCAATCTGCGGGGGCAAATCATGTGGGCGGTTGATCCGCCCACGTGCACCGTCGAGGAGTCGGCGAAGGCGTGCGCGAACGGCATACGAGACAAAGAGCTCAAAGCTAATGTAAATTCGGCAGTACCGGCGTTCACACAGAACAGTTCGGACTTTCAGGATCGCATTCACGATCAATCTTTACATCAGACGAAGAAGAGCTTGTACCCTATCCCCGGAATCAGCGATGCTGATTTGCAAAAACTATACACCGGTCAACTGTCCAGGTCGGGCAGCAAGGCTCGACGTATATATGACGCGATAAAGAATAATGCGCTACATCAGCTTTGTAGCTATTGCCAGTATGGGATGGCAGATACTCTTGATCATTTTGTTCCGATTACTCTCGTTCACGAGCTCGCTATCGACCCATGGAACCTAATACCGGCGTGCATTCGGTGCAACAAGTTGCTCAACGACCGATTCGCCACCGCGGAAACCGACCAACTGATTCATCCTTACGCCCGGCCGGCGCGCGACTTGCTGAGCACGCGGTGGCTCCGTGCTGAGGTTCTCGATCAGACTCCGGTGGTTGCGTTCCGTGCGGATCCAGACAGGCGGATCGACGCGACCACTAGGCGGCGGATTGTTAATCAATTCGAGACGCTCCACCTGGGAGAACTGTATTCGGTAGTGTCTGCACGTGAGATATCGGGAATAATTCGAACATTGAATTCGCGCTTTGCGGAGGACGACCGCGAGAGTGTCGTGGAGCATCTACTCGAACAGAGCAAACTCGCTTTCGAGGGGGACGTCAATGATCGACGGGGGGCAATGTATGAAGCCCTTGGTCGGGATGAATGGTTCACATCCGTCGGGTACCGATCAAGAGAAGTCGATTCTGCTGCGTAGCTCTACGTGCCCAAACGTCATCTCGAATGTTGCAGTACCCGGTGCGCCGCATCGGTCGCCTGGAAAGTCTTCGTCGGCTGCTTGTCGACGAACTCGGAGACGTACCGCCCCACCGCGACCCAGCAGGCGTAGTACAGCTCGGATGCGACGCCACCGATTCCGTACGAGCGGCAGTAGGCGTCGGGGACGCCCTCGATCGTTACGTGCTGGACGTTGGTCTTGTCCTTCAAGGTAAGCGCGGAGTCCAGCTCGATCGACCTGACGCCGGATCAGCTCCCCAGTGTCGGCTAGGTCGATCAATCCGTCATCGCGGAGCGTGCGCCAGTAGCGACGCTGGTCAGCGAAGTAGTCCTCAACCCAGTCGGGCAAGGCGGGTACGTCGTCGTGTTCTTCCCCCATACCCATTAGACGCACCAGCTCGTCGATCGGTTCCAAGTTCATCTAGTCCGGGGAGTGCACGCCTATTGGAGCTGCCTGATGTAGTTGCTGATCAGGTCCGCAGCGACGGTGATGTTGGTCGGCTGGATCAGATTCGCGTGCGTCTTGGTGATGTAGTGCGCGCCGTCGGTGATCGTGACGATGTTGCGGTCCACGCTGGCCACGCGACGCCACTGCTGCCCTGTCGATCCGTTGCCTCCGGACGTCTCAGGAGAGTGGTCGTAGCGCGAGGGGGTAACGGTCGAGTCCGCGGTGAACCGGTCCTCGGACTCGGAGGTGATCGCGGGCTTGATCTGGATCGGGAACCGTCCGCCCATGGTGCGGTCGACGTCGGGGCACTGCTTGCGCAGCGTCTCCTTCATCGTGTTGAAGTAGCCGCGTGCGGAAGCAACCGAGTCGAACACGAAGAACTCCTGAATGAGGACGTCCTCGTAGAGCTCGCGGTCCTGCATCTTCGCAGCGTTCGTGACCTCCTTGTCGTTTGGCGTGACCGTGTAGAGGGTGATGCCCCGCTGCTTCCATCCGGTCTGCGGCCCGCACTTGGCCGGTCCGTATCCGCCGTCGAAGTTCTCGGGGGCCTGCTGTCCCTGCTGGACGAGCATCCGCTGCGGGCGGTACTGGAAGAGCGGGGTGGCGTTGAGTGACCCGTTGACCTGTGAGTCTGAGTGGACGAGTTTCTGGTTTGTGAGGTCGAACTTCAGGATCTCCTCGGACGGCGTCTCCACAAGGTTGGTGCTCGGGTCGGCGCTCCCACACCCTGCGGCAAGGAAGAGGATCGAGAGACCTGCCACGCACTGCTGTCGCATGTTCAAAATCAACCCCTAGTTCGCGGGCGTGGTCATCATCTTCAGGCCCCACCGCTTGAGTACGGGCTCGATGTGCGTCGCGCGGTTGTGGTAGTCGTCCGGGCCCGAGCTGAGCAGTCCGATCGCGTACGCATTCATGTTCGCGTCGACCACGAATACGCCAGCACCGGAATCGCCCTGAATCGCGTAGCCGCCCCACTCGATGTCGTAATCGGTGGCGGAAATGAGCGGGCCGCAGGTGGTTCCCGCGCGACCGCCCATCATGCAGACCGGGGTTCCGACGGGCATTGCCTTGGTCTGTGCGGGGCTCAGATAGTCCTTGATCCGCACCGTCTTGGTCACGGTGTTCGCGTAGTCACGGTTGGCCTGTTGCTCTGGAGTGAGGAAGAAGACCGCGGCGTCGAGCTTCGTGCCGTTGGAGACCGTGCCCACGCTGCGCTCGTATGCATTGAGCATGCGCTTCTGCGACCGGTTCGCGTCCAGGTACATCCAGGTGACCCCGCCGGGGTTCGCGTCGCAGTGCCCCGCGGTGAGGAACCCCACGCGGTCCTTGGCATCGAAGACCGGCCATCCGGCGGTGCACGAAGCGTCGGTACCCGAAGTCCCCTGCTGAACGACCGTCGATCCCATGCCGATCACCGGGCCGTAGCTGAAGTCGTACGCTGTTCCGCCCTGGCTACCTTGCAAGGAGACCCAGTGGCCAGGTTTGAGCGCAGGCCACTCGGAAGGCGACGCTGCCCGGGCACTCGGCGTGCTGGAAGTAGCGGAGGATTGCGCCGCAGGGGTACTCCACAGCTCGATCGACGTACTGGCCACTCGATCCGGCATCGTCGAGGTTCCAGCACATCCCGTGACAAAACATGCAGCCAGTGCTGCTACACCTAGCAGCACATCTCTCGAAGTCACGCCGCCCGTCTCCTTCCCCCTGGTCAGCTCGTTGCATAACGTATCAACTGGTGTATGACTGAGGGGACTGCTGCACCGATAGAGACAGTTACGGTGTCATGCCGCTGATGCGGCTGTGTTGATGATCGCCTCGTATTCGATCGGCGTCAACCGGCCGAGGCGGGCCTGGCGGCGCCGGCGGTGGTAGGTCCGTTCGATCCAGGTGACGATCGCGATCCGGAGTTGCTCGCGGGTGCTCCATCGCTGCCGGTCGAGGACGTTGCGCTGCAGCAGTGCGAAGAACGACTCCATCGCGGCGTTGTCGCCGGCGGCGCCGACTCTGCCCATCGATCCGACCAGATGGTGTCGGTTCAACGCCGACACGAATTTGCGGGACCGGAATTGAGAGCCTCTGTCGGAGTGCACAATACAACCTGCGACGTCGTGGCTACGGCGGGCAACCGCATTGTTCAACGCACTGACGGCGAGACGTGATTGCATGCGGGAGTCGATACTGTAGCCGACGATCCGCCCCGAGCAGGCGTCCTTGATCGCGCAAAGGTAGACCTTGCCCTCGTCAGTCCAATGCTCGGTGATATCGCTGAGCCACAACTGGTTCGGAGATTCGGCGGTGAAGTCGCGTTCGACGAGGTCGTCGTGCACCGGCGGGCCGGGTTTCTTCCCGTTCCGGCCGCGTTTCTTCCCGAACCTTGACCACCAGCTGTTCTCCGAGCAGATCCGCCACGCCGTCCGCGCACTCATGCTCTGGCCAGCAGCTTCGGCCTCATCGGCGAGAAATCGATACCCGAACTCCGGGTCATCACGGTGGGCATCGAACAGCGCGTTCGCCCGCACGGCCTCGGTTCGTTCAGCCGTGGTGACCGCCTCGGTCAGCCACCGGTAGTACGGCGGACGAGAGAGCTTGAGAACCCGGCACGTCACCGCCACGGGAATGCCGTCGGCGGCGAGCTCCTTCACGAGCGGGTAGAGCCTTTTCCCGGCAGATTCGCCTGCGACAGATACGCCGCCGCCCGCCGCAATACCTCATTCTCCTGCTCCAGCAAGCGATTCCGCTTCCGCAGCTCACGCAGCTCAACCGATTCCGTTGATGTCGTTCCCGGCCTGCGGCCGTCATCGATATCCGCGCGGCGCAACCACTTCTGCAGCGTCATCTCATGAATCCCGAAGTCCTTCGCGATCTGGGCGAGCGTCACCCCCGACTCGCGCTCACGGGCCACGCGGACCACGTCATCACGGAACTCCTGCGGATACGGCTTCGGCACGATAGTCATCCTTCCAGGCCACCCTATGCGGGCAAGCCAGATCAGATGTCCTTATCGGTGCAGCAGTCCCGAGGTCGTGGAAGCGGGACCTGTTCTTCGAGTGAGTCCACGCTCGCTCCCAGGCCGGCGCTGACAGTCAACTGGATCAGCGTGTTCTTCATCCGACCACTCGACGGTTGCCAATCAACTGGCTCAGCATGTTTCGGACGACACCACTTCCACGGACGCCGGACACCCCAGGTGCGAGAATCGCGACTATGAAGCCTGCCCCCGACCGCGTCGCGATTGCCGGAGACTGGCATGCCACTGGCGGTACAGCGATCGGGTGGGATCGACGCAAGTCGAGGGGCTCGACGCCGACGGGGATCTCTTGTCGCAGAACCTCCTGCTCATCGACCCGCGAACACTGGAGGTGAGATCAATTTGACTGATCCCGACCAGATCATCGAGGCGATCCGCGAGGCCGTGATCGAGCTGGACGGCCTGGTGGTGGGGTACATCTTCGGCTCGTTCGCTGCGCGGTACCACGGCGTCGACGGTCCCCCTCCGAGCGACATCGACGTGCTGCTGATCGGCACCGTCGAACGTCGCGCCGCGAGCACGATGTGCACCGATCTGTCCCGCAGGCTTGGCCACGAGGTGAACGGATACCGCATCACAGTCGCTGCTTGGGAGGCAGAATCACCTGACGCTCTCGTTCGGGACGTTCGCACTCATCCATTGATCCTGTTGCTCACCGACTTCGAGATGGCCTACAGGGACTCTGACGCGCGGAAGGTGGTCGAGGAATCCCGGGCCTCGGACGTTCTCTCTACTTGGAGGCCCGGCCCTCCCGGCGCGGCCACGTGATCGTTCGCGGTACGAGTCGCCGGTAGCATCAAATCCAACGATGCCCGCCAAGGCTAGAGCCAGAGCTTCCTTACTTCGGCGGGCCAGCCCGCAACGTTGACGCCCCATGGGGTGACGCCAAACTGGCTCAGCGTGTGCCGGCGAACGCCTACTCGTCGCGGCGGCGGAACACCC
This sequence comes from Tsukamurella paurometabola, assembly GCF_900631615.1. NCBI lineage: Bacteria > Bacillati > Actinomycetota > Actinomycetes > Mycobacteriales > Tsukamurellaceae > Tsukamurella > Tsukamurella paurometabola. The sequence continues at coordinate 3,514,805 of NZ_LR131273.1, read as the reverse complement.
TCTTCACGGACCGCGCTTCCCGAGCGCGCCGCAGGGCATCGCGTAGGACCGGCGAGGTGTCGTACTCGCGCTGCGCGTCGCCGCAGTCCCCGGCGGCTACCCATCTGCGCAGGCTTTCGTCGGTCTCGCCGTCGATCAAGTCGACGAGGTTCTTGTTGGCGGCGTGGTTAGGAGCGAGCCGGAGGTACTCGTTCCGCGACTCGACGTAGTCACGCAGGGCGTCGACCATCTCGTCGAGAGCCTCCTCGCGCGTCGCGCCGTCCGCTGCGATCGGCGTTCCGGGAATCACCGCGGACCAGCCCGGCCCTTCACGAATCAAGTAGACGCGCCACTCAACTTGCAGCCCCTCGAAGTCGCCGCGAGCGACCTGCTCGACGAGCTCGCGCTCCGCGGCAGTCGGCGGGTTGAGACGCATGTGCGCGACACCCCACCAGCGGGTGAGGGCCGCGTCTACCCGGGAGAGGTCGAAGTTGTCCTCCGCCTCGGCCAGCGCGATCCGGAACTCCGCTTCGAAATCCGGAAGCTCATCCGGCGATGCCTCCCGCAGAGCGGCTCGTATCGCCGGTCCCGTGCGGTCGACGGGCACGTACTCAGGCAGCGGAACATGCACTTCCAAGCTGCCGGGTATGGGCACGTAATCGCCATGCTCGACGTCGTCAGCCATACGTTCCATGCGGTTTCGTTCGGCAGCCGCAGCTGCGGCCCACCAGAAGAGGGCCTGTTCACGGGCCTGCTCGACCGAATAGTCAGATTCCTCGGTATAGACCCTCGGATCACCGTCGGCGACCCACAGCGGCCCGTAGCTCGTTCCCCGCTCATCGTCGTCGTGAACGCCGAGGGGACCGTCGCTCTCCGCTAGCCGCCGATTCAGCTCCTCGCTGTTCTTGGCTCGATCCTCACGGCGGTCCATCTCGACTCCTCTGCGCGAACGGCGGGCGGGCCAGCGCCCCGGAGAGCTGATCCATGCCACTAGCGATTGGCCCCGCCCCGCTGCCCGCTGACACCGGGCCCGCCGCCACAGCAGGCCGTCGGTGCTGTCTCGCACGCTATCGCATCGCGGAGTGCTGCAACAGGCACAAGAGGTCCGGATTCACACCTGATCGCCTCTCGATGTGATCGTCCACCGAGAGACGCAAATGTCGTCCTCGCTGTGCATCTGTTCGGCAATCAGCAGATCGGCGACGATTCGCTGCGCCAACTCCTTTCGCCGAGACTGTGGCGAATACACGGCGTTCATTGCGAGGCCGCCGGTTACACAGAGGTATCCGCCGGGACCGCCCGGAAGGGGTGCATCGCAGCCCTGGTCGGTGCGAACCTTCACAGCGCGGATCATGCGCCAGAGATCGTCAGCCGACCCCGGCGACCTCTCCCACTGCTGCACGGTTGATTCGGTCAAGCAGAGCTGGCCTTCTCCGCTGCGGTCGCCACATGCAGCGAGCTGAGCGAGGGCGAGAACAGCGGTGAGCGCAAGAGCAACTCGTGACCTCACGGGCGTACCCCGCTGAGGACGAACGTCGGACCACCATCGAAATGGGCGCACCAGAGGTTGACGACGTAGCGAGCGGGATCGACGACCTCTGGTGCAATCGAGCCGTACAGGGGCGGGTCGACGGAGATCAACGCGCGCAGCCCCGGCGCGTCCACATCCCCACGCATGGCTCGCTCGACATCCTCATCGACAATGCAGCCCCATTTGCCCGGTTTGGAGCGTCCGCAATTCTCCTGCTGGACAATTCGTTTGATGGCGCGTTGTCGGGCGACGCGCCCCGTCGCGTCACGATAGGCGGCATCCGCAGCTGCGATTTCGCAGCGGTTGGTCTGCTGTGCAGCGGCGACGGAGGTCGGTCCCTCATCGGTGCCGCACGCGGCGGCGAAGGGGACGAGGACCACGCAGGCCGCGACTCCCAATCTCATCGCGGTCCCTCCGCTCGGCTCGGGACTCCGGGGTCATCCTCCAGATCGTCGGCACCACCGGCATCCGCGCTGCCACGATCCGGCCTGGACACCAACGATCCCGGTCCGCACCTACGGTGCACCTCATCGAGAGCCTCGTCGAGCGGCGTTCTCGTCGACGATCCGTCGGAGCCCTGCGGATCGTTGGGGCCCGTGTCGGCGGCGGTGGCCTGAGCGCTCGTGGCCGTGGCCGCGCACCTCGCGGAGCTGCTCGACGGCGAACCCGTCGACGGTCCCGCGGTCCCGCAAGCAGCGAGCGGCACCACGAGAACTGCACAGAACGCCGCGAGCGCAAGCCTGAGCCGCACCCTTCGGGGCCGACGGCGAGGCTCACGAAGATGGAGCTGGACTTCCTCATGCGCGCGAGCACGGACGTCCTTAGCGAGGAGGTCTGCCAACCGCTCGAACTCCGCGCGGGTCAGATCCACGGTCCCCGTCGATGTCGTAATCCGCATGGCAGGATCAGCCGGATCGCTGCTCGCAGGCGTGAGCCAGGCGTACCGGGGTACGTCGTGGTGGGACTGGATCTTCACGCAGCCACCTCCCGAAGGTATGCGCGGAGCTCATCGGGCACAGCTTCCACGGTTCGGGAAAGGACGAGGAGCTGCACCCCCGCAGCCTGAGCAGAAGAGAGCAGCCCTCGCAGATCCTCGCGGATCGAGAGAGCGGCGGTATCGAGGACGCCGACGAGCTTGCTCGTCGACGGGTTGATTACCGCGTCCGTGATCTCGTCAAGACGGCGAGCGACGGTGACGGTCCCCGAGCTCGCAGCGACGATCGCGTCAATGAACTCGCGTGCCCTCGTGGTGCGAGCGGGGCCCGTGATCAGGACAGGGCGCAGATCGGCCGTATCGAAGTTGATGGTGTTGAACATGTGAATCTCCTTGTGTTGGTTGAGCTTGGACAGCTCTCCCGGATCGGGCGGAGACTCAACCGGTCGGGCGGATGTGGCGATTCCGCGCCGGGCCGGCGATTGGTCTCAGGTCATGGGAATCACCCGACCCTCACGCGACGCTGCTGACTGCCGTCGGCGGACAGCCATACTCCCCAGTCGTTGTCAGAGGTGACCTCGACCGTGTCCCAGTGGTTGGCCAGCAGGCTCATGATGGGCAGGCCGCGAGACTCCGCGGTCGCCAGGACCAGGAGACGGTCGGGATCGACGTTCTGCAACACACGGATTCCCTCGCCGCCCACCGCGTCATCGTCGATGAGGAGGACAAGGGGGACCGTCGATTCCGCGAGAGCCTCGATCGCGGCAGGCGGAATCTCATCCGCAACGACCACCTGGCGGTCCGTCCATCCGGCCGCCACGTAGGCCCTGGAGGCTGCGGACGGCCCGACGTACACCGTGGGTACCTCCGGGACCCACAGGTCGGTCTGCGTGGGCATCAGCGGCCTCCAAGGGCAGCGTCAGCGGCGCATACCGCCGCGAACGCACGGTGTACCCGCTCGCACTCGTCCGGGTCGCCGGGGAGAGCCAGCCGGAGGAAGTCCGCGGCAATCCGCGGGAGGTACCACATCGCGACGGCCTCGCCGATGCTCTCAGCTCGCGGGATCGACACGCCAACGTCCGATGCGCACGCGGTGACGGCCGCGCAGATCTGCTCAATCTCATCCTTGGTGTCCACGACATTCCTTTCAAAGGTTGGTGCGCCGCGAAGCGTGCGCGGTTCCGATTCGACGAAGGGCCTGGGGTGTGGGGGCGGAGCGCCCCACGCGGCAGGGGCCGCTGGTGACGTACCCGACTAACGGATGTCTCAAGGCGTGTGTCGATATCGACGTGTAAGGGAACTGTTGTCGTCCTGTCTTGGTCCCCACCGGGCGGGGAGGAGGTCCCTACCGGGTGGGGAGGAGGTCCCCACCCGGCGTAGAGGTACCTCAACGCCGGGCAGGGTGGTACCTCCCCACCGGGCGGAGAGGTCGATCTCGTGCTCAAGCTGCTTATCCACAGGCGGCCCTCCGCTTCAGGCGGAGCTCGCGGCGGCGATCCGCGGGCGACTGCGGATCGGCCCGGACGGCGATGGCCCGAGCGACGGCCGCCGCGTACTCCTCCCGCCTTTCCGGACTACTGGCCGGATCGGCCCCGCCGGGAGCGGGCAGGTAGTAGCGAGAGCGCCTGCCGGTGCGCGCGTCACCAGCCCGGTAGACCAGCCCTAGCCACTCCAGGTCGTCCAGCGCGTCTGAAACACCTTGCGCGCTCATCCCAGTCTCCATCCGAAACAGAGAGCCGGAGATGGGCCACGAGTAGTACCGATCCGCATGGGACGCAATGACGAACAGAAGCAGACGTGGAAGAGGTTCGAGCCGACCGCGGCCTTGATCCGCAGCCAGCTCGCGCACCCATCGAGCGGCCCGATCGGAGTGCGATCCACGCCCCGTCGGCGCGGACCGTGGAGGAGCTTCGGGCTCCGTCACGCCGCCCCCTCTGCTCGCGCCGCCGCGTCCAGGAGTCGGTGGGCAGCCGCCCGTGCGTCAGCCGGAGTGATGGCGACGACCACCGTGCTCTCGCCGGTAAGGGGGTCGAGCGATCCGAGCGCGATCGACACGCGCGGCACAGCAAATCGATGCGTGACCTGCACGTTTGCGACGTGACCGGGTGCCTCGCGGCGTGCTACGCTTGCCATGCTTTTCCCTCCTCCTTAAGGGTGAAAGCGACGAAGAGCCCCGCGCCCCGGGGCTTTTCGCGTATTAGGACGCCGTCACCACCCTCCCGGCTTACGAACGGCCGATTCAATCCAGGCGATGAGATCCGAACCGCGGTATGTAACCGCGCCGCGCGGGCGATGCTGCACATACTCCGGCCCAATTCCACGCTCCCGCATCTTCGCCAGCCCAGCGGCTGTAGTCCCAGGGATCACGTCGGCTGCCGCCCGAGTCGAATAGAGCGCATCAGGATGAATGAAGCCGGTAACCGTCGTCATGGTGCCCCCTTGTCGGCATAGGTCGTAATATGAACCCAAGCGAACCATGAGCGTCGCCACTTGTCAACTATGGTCGCTTCTGCGACCCTAGCGGGGTGACTAAACTCGACACGCTCATTGGAGCGCGCGTCCGCCAGCTTCGTACGGATGCGGGCTTCAGCCAGGACCAACTCGCGCGCGCGGCACAGCGGGCAGGCCTTACCTGGCAGAAGGCACGGGTAACCCAGCTTGAACAGGGCAAGGTCGCGGCTGCGCATCTAGAGACATTGCTCCCCTTGGCTATTGCACTTGGCGACCTGCTGGGCCATCCCCTTCAGCTTGCTGACCTTATCCCCGAGTCCGAGGAGCCCGTCCGTTCGGCGCTGCGCGGCACCCCTGTCACACCGCTGCTCCCCCCGCTTCCCGATCCAACCCTCGCACCGGGTTGGGGTGCGGTCGATGACCGGATCAGCGCAGAACTCGACGCTGATCCGGTAGTCGTCCAAGTTGCCGCCGAACGCTTATACGGCACGACGGCGACAGTCGAGCGTGATCGTCGCGCTGGCGAAGGAGCGAACAAGCAGCGACGCGCTCGGCAGACTCCGCTCATCGTCGCCGAGGTGGCGGCTGAGATCGAGAGGGTCGCGGTTGAGGAGGCCGCGCTCGATGGCAACGATTGAACGTTACGAACTTGCGCGAGGGCCTGCGCGAGACCGAGGCCGCTACATGGTGAGGTATCGCCGTCCGAGCGGTGTCCAGACGACGAAACGCGGATTTCGAACTCGAAGGGAAGCGGAAGCGTACCTCGCCACCGTCCAGGTCAGCGCACTTCGTGGCGAGTACATCGATGTCAACGCTGGCAGGGTCACAATCGGCACTCTCGGCACGGAGTGGCTCGCGGGTCGCGCGCACACCAAACCGTCCGGTGAGCGCTCAGTCGAATCGGCTTGGCGCGTCCACGTCGAGCCGCGTTGGGGCCAAGTCCAGGTTGTGAAGGTGCGGGCCACCGATATTCGGGTCTGGATTGCCGAGTTGTCCGAGAACTTGGGTCCCAACTCAGTCGCGCGGATCCACGGCGTGCTGTCCGGCATCTTGGAGGGGGCGGTGGCAGACAGGCGGATCGGGTCGAATCCCGCCCGCGGTGTGAAGTTGCCTCGACGAGGTACCGCGAAGAGCAACGAGTTTCTCACTCACACGCAGGTCGCACTGTTCGCCAACGAGGCCAAGCAGCATGCGATTGAGGTCTATGTCCTTGCGTACACAGGGTTGCGTTGGTCGGAGCTCGCGGGCCTCCTGCGGCGTCACATAGACCTCCGACGCGGCAGAGTGTCGGTTGAGAGGATCGCCGTGTTCGTGGGTAAGACGGTGCACATCGGCGATCCAAAGGACTACGAGCGTCGAACGGTTCCCCTACCCGCGTTCGTCGTCACGATGCTCGCCGACCACTGCCGAGGGATGCAGCCAGATGACATCGTGTTTCCGGCTGCTCAAGGCGGATACGCCAAGCCGCCGGGGCATAACACCTGGTGGGACGGTGCAGTTCAGCGATGCATCAAGAACACCACCAATACGCGCGCAAAGGAAGCTGCGCAGAGCGAGCACGGAGAGGCTACGACGCCACCTTTCCCTCGTGTGACGCCGCACGACATGCGACACACTGCAGCCTCGTTGGCCATCTCCGCGGGCGCTCATGTCAAGGCTGTTCAAAGAATGCTGGGCCACAGCTCTGCCACGCTCACTCTCGACACCTACGCGGATCTCTTCCCCGACGACCTCGACAGCGTCGCTGTCGCACTAGACCGCGCAGCCACCCTCTCCGCGTAAGCATCGGACCGAACTGTGCTCAAAACGTGCTCACGACCAGCTCTGAACCCGAAGACGAAAGAACCCGCAGGCGATCTACCTGCGGGTTCTTTCGTATCTCGGCAGTGCCCCCGGTGAGACTCGAACTCACACTGGACGGGTTTTGAATCCGTTGCCTCTGCCAATTGGGCTACGGGGGCGTCCGGCGGACCGTCGGAAACGGCCAGCCGAGCCAGCTTACCGGGCGGGGTCGGCGACCTCGGACCCGGCATCCACGGACGCGAGGAAGGCGTCGATCACGGGCCAGGTCTCGCGGACGGCATCGGGGCCGGCGACGAGGCCGAGGTGGCTGGACTCGACGGTCGCGAACTCGACGCGCGGCGAGCCGGTGAACAGATCCACGCCGTGTCGCGCGGTCTCCCACGCGCACAGGGCGTCCCGGTGCGAGCCGAAGAGCTGGATGGGCACGTCGATGGAGTGCAGATCGATGGTCCGCTCCCCCAGCTGCACGTGCCCGGCGGCGAGCTCGCCGCGGAAGATCAGCCGCTCCCACAGCTGCGTCGCCAGCTTGCCGGGGTAGCCGGGGAAGGTGCGCTGGAAGCGGTCGATGACCTCCATGCGCGCGAGCTTCTCGGGCTCGCCGAGGTTCTCCAGCACGAACTTGGGCTTCTTGAGCTCGCGGTCCCACGACGTGGCGCGGTAGGCCACCTGCACGATCGGCGCAGGGATGCCGCCCATGAGCGCGATCAGCGCGCCGGGACCCATGCCGCGGACGGGCTTCGCCAGCTTCGTCACGAGCGGGTACGGCGGCTGCGCGGCGTACTTCAGCGGGGTGGCGATGGAGACGATCGAGCGGATGGAGTCCGTCGACGCGCCGGCGGTGAGGAACGACAGCGTGCCACCCAGGCTCCATCCGTACAGGTCGACGCCGGCACCGTCGGGCACCTCCCCGTCCCAGAAGTCCTCCAGGGTCCGCGCGATGGCCTGCGGGATGATGTCGAGCGCGAAGTCCTCGAACCCGAGCCCACGGTCGCCGTAGCCCATCTCACCGAAGTCGATGACGTAGGGGACGCGCGCCGTCGAGGCCAGGTGCGCGACCACCGACGTCTCCGGCGAGAGGTCGTAGCAGGTGGCGGGCGCGGCGATCGGCGGCACCAGAAGCACCGGCGCAGCTCCGGCGACCGCAGCGGCACCACGGTCGGAATCCGAGGCGAACCGGCGGAGGGTGCGGTGGTCACCGTCGGCGACGACGACGTGCGGGGTGCGCTCGACGGGGCGGATGCCCTCCCCCAGGGTCAGCGCCCAGAGATTGCCGGCACGCTCGCGCAATTGAGTCAGGCTCAATACGTTCATGGGCCTTACAGTACCGCGCGCAGCGGGCCCGATCCCGACCGCCCGGTAACGTACCCCCTGATGAAAGACACCGAGCCCACCCCGCACCGCGTCCTCGTCGCCGAGGACGAGGCGATCATCCGCATGGACCTCACCGAGATGCTGCGGGAGGAGGGCTACGACGTGGTCGGCGAGGCCGAGAACGGCCAAGTGGCCCTGGAGAAGGCCCGCGAACTCCAGCCCGACCTGGTGATCATGGATGTGAAGATGCCGGTTCGCACCGGCCTCGACGCCGCACAGGACATCGCACGCGAGCGGATCGCCCCCGTCGTGATGCTCACCGCCTTCGGTCAACGCGAGTTCGTCGAGAAGGCCCGCGAGGCCGGCGCGATGGCCTACCTCGTCAAACCGTTCACCAAGGCCGACCTGGTCCCCGCCATCGAGATCGCGATCAGCCGATTCGCCGAGCTCAAGGCGCTGGAGAAGGAGGTCACCACACTTGCCGGCCAACTCGAGACCCGCAAGCTCGTGGACCGGGCGAAGAGCATCCTCATGCAGGCGCACGGCGTCTCGGAACCGGAGGCGTTCCGGTGGATCCAGCGGACCGCGATGGACCGCCGGACCGACATGCGCACCGTGGCACACCTGGTGATCGACACCCTGGGCACCCCCACCGACACGGCGGGAGCGCCCTAGCGGTCGATCAGACCGCGCGGACGGACCGCGACGGCGGCAGCTGCTGGCCCCGGTAGTACCCGGTGCGCGGCATGTTCTGGAACGCCGGCGCCTCGCCCGTGGCCTTGTCGTTCTGCCGATCGATGACCTTCTTCACGGCCTGGGGCGAGGTGCCCGTGTAGCGCGCGATGTGCACGATCGGGATCCGCGCGGCGTAGGCCGCGAGAATCGTCTTGCGGTACTGCTCCTCCGCGTTGGCCTTCAAGTGCGACCAGTGCGAGATCGGGCTGAGGAAGTCGCGGACCTCTTGAGGCGTGGGCTCGGGGACCTTCGGCATCTCTACTCCGTGAGTTCTAGCCCGGGGCGGGTACCCAGGCGGCTGATAGGGGCGTTCGACCGTACATCGACCGTCGGCCGTGGTTTGTTACACGCCGGTTGGATTAGTTTGCCAGGGGTGGTACAACGGGCATCGATGTATCCCTCAGCTGTGGCGACCACGTCGCCGGATGTGCTCCATACCTGGGTTTTCACCCCTGTGGTGACGGGGCTCATGGTCGTCGCCTCCATCCTCTACGTGTACGGCACGATCCGCGCGCGGCGCGCCGGAGTCGCGTGGCCCATCTCGCGTCTTCTCTCGTGGTTCGTAGCCATGGCGCTCCTGGTGTTCTCGGTCAACACCGTGATGGCGGAGCTCGCCAAGCACCTGTTCTGGGCGCACATGGTGGTGCACCTCGTGCTCATCACGGTGGTGCCGATGTTCCTCGTGCTCGCGGAACCGATCCGGCTGCTCGCGACGGCGACCGGTGAGACGGGCGACCGCCGCGTGCGCGCTGTGCTGGGCAACCGGGTGGTCCGCCTGATCACCAGCCCGGTCGTCGGCCTGCCGCTGTACGCGTTCGCGCTGATCAGTACCCACCTCACCGGCTTCCAGGATCTCGCCCTCGACAATCCGTGGCTCAAGCAGCTCGAGTACACCGGCTACTTCGTGGTCGGCTGGATCTTCATGCTCCCGCTCATCGGCAACGAGCTGTGCGGCCCCACCAAACTGTCGCACCCGCTGCGCTTCGCCTCGTTCCTGCTGGCGATGGGCCCGGACACCCTGGTGGGCGTCACGCTGATGATGACCACCACGGAGCTGGCGCCCGGGTACGCCGCGTCGCGACTGGGCTGGGGCCCCACCGGGCTCGAGGACCAGTCGGCGGCCGGCGCCATCATGTGGTTCGGCGGCGACGGCCTCATGATGATCCTGCTGCTCGTGGTGGCGTTCCAGTGGATCACCGCGGAGGCCACCGGCAAACGCGGCGGGGGCATGGGCTCCTGGCTCGACTCCGCCCGCCGTGGACAGCTCATGGGCGAGGACGGGGCGGACGTCGACGTGGACGACGACGAGGCGGCACTCGCCGCCTACAACGCCCGGCTCCGGGAGATGAACCGGGGCCACTGACGCCCCGCCGTTCGGAGGCCTTCCCCAGGCCGGATCACCGTGCTGAGGGCTACCGCACGGAGTACACCTGCGCACCCGGGTAGGTGCCGAAGCGGATCGCGATCGCCGCGACGACGACGGCGGCCAGGACGCCGGCACACGCCCAGCCGAGTCCCTCGACCTGCTGCCGGGTGCGCCTGTCGCGGGGCAGCAACTCCGGCACGTAGACGAAGCCCGCGGCGACCAGGGTGCCCAGGATGAAGCCGCCGAGGTGGCCGAGCCACGAGATGCTGGAGAACGTGAACGAGGCGACGACGTTGACCCCGATGATCAGGAGCAGCGACGTGGGATTCAGCCGGAATTTCAGGAAGAGCACCAGCGCAGCACCGATCAGGCCGAAGATCGCGCCGGACGCACCGACGGTGATCGTCCTCTCGAGCCCGAACCAGAGCACGGCGGCGCTGCCACCGAGCAGCGACAGCGCGTAGATCGCACCGAACCGCGCCCGGCCGAGCGCCTGCTCGACGTTGCGGCCGAAGACGTACAGCGAGAACATGTTGACCAGCAGGTGGATCGGCCCGAAGTGAAGGAAGCCCGAGGTGACCGCCGTCCACCACCAGCCGTTCGCGGTGGCGGGTTCGGACAGTGCGAACCTCGCGACCTCGTACGAGGCCATGTTGTTCTCGATGCTGCCGGTCTGCTTCGCGCTGAACGCGAAGACGATCACGTTGACGGCGATCAGCGAGTAGGTCACGACGGGCTGCCAGTCCCGCCGGGTGGTGGTCCCGGTTCCGAGTGCGGTCACGGAGACGGCTAGTCCGCGAGGTACACCATGAGGGTGCCCGAGGTCGAGGCGAGCTCGCTCCCCGACACCGGGGTGGCCGGGCTGTCACCCACCGTCACCGCGTAGTTCACGTCGGGGTCCGCGTGCACGGACGACAGCGTGAACGGGAAGACGCAACGGCCGGAGCGCAGCACTCCCTTGCCGAGGGACGCACCGAAGGTGTCGGAGCCGTTCACGAACTCGATCCGCGCGTCCTCCTTGACCCCCGCGGCGTTGCGGGCGCCCGAACACGACGTGGAGGTCGCGGCGTACTCGGACGGAGTCAGCACAACGGCGCCCTGGCGCTCGAAGGCGGTGGTGGCGAACCCGAAGGACAGGGCGAAGATGCCGGCGATCGCCATCACCACGAGGACGATCGCCGTGAGGATCGCGACCCAGGTGCGCGAGCCCGGGCCGTGTCGACGCCACGGCTGCTGCGCGCCCTGCGGGAGCGCTGCGGGCAGGTCGGCACGCCAATCGCGGCCGGGCGTGCCCTCGGGCACGTTCGGGATCGGACGCTGCTGCGTGTCCTGGCTGGTCACTTCGCCCCCTTCGACGGGAAGTACTTGAGCACACCCTCCTGGGTTGTGCTTGCTACCAGAATGCCCTCCGAATCGAAGAATTGCCCGTTCGACATACCGCGACCGCCGTCGGCCACCGTCGAATGCGACGAATACAGGTTGTACTGATCGAATCGGACGCGGCGGTGGAACCACAGGGACTGGTTGAGGGTCACGGCCATGATGCGGTCGAATCCCCACGACAGGCCGTGCCGGGTGATGATCGAGTCGAGGATTGTGGTGTCCGACGCGTAGGCGAGCGCCGCGTCGTGGATCACCTGGTCCTCCGGGAGAGGCCCGGCGGTGCGGATCCAGACGTTGTTGTCCTCCTGGATCAGTCCCTTGCCCTTGGCGATCCACGCCGGATCGTTGGTGAAGCGCATGTCCATCGGCTGGGGCGCGTCGACGAACATCGTGACCACGTCCTCGTACCCGGCGAGGGTGTCCTGGATGTTCGGCAGGTCCTCGGGGCCCGGCACGTCGGGCGCAGGATCGCTGTGCACCAGGGGGTTCCGGCCGTCGGTCTGGTACGCGAGCTGCATCAGGGCGAGCACGGTACCGCCCTGCTCCACGGACACGAGGCGGTTCGCGACGTTCCGGGTGTCCCGCAGGCGCCGCACCACGAACTCGAGATCGGCGTTCGTCTCCCCGCCGTTGATGAAGTGCGTGTGCGCGGCGTGCAGGAACAGCGAATCCCGGGCACCCGGAACCGTGTTGCCCGAGGCGACGATCGCCTGCGAGAGGATCTGGCCGCCGAACGTGCGGGACGCGGTCTTGGCGGGGTGCCGACCGAGGTAGCGGTCCTCCCCCGCCTCCGCGAGATCCAGGGTGCCGAGGAACTCGTCGAAATCGGTGAGTGTCTCCGTCATGAGGACGAGAGTACTGCTAGCCGGTTCGACGGTTCGCCGTCAGTGATCGTCTTCGCCGATGCGGTGCACCTGGATGAGGTTGGTCGAGCCGATCGTGCCGGGGGGCGCGCCGGCGACGATCACGACCTGATCGCCCTTGGAGTAGCGGCCGATGCCCTCGAGCGAGTGGTCCACCTGCCGGATCATGGCGTCGGTGCTGTCGGCACCGTCGACGAGGAAGGTCTCCGTACCCCAGGACAGGGCGAGCTGGCTGCGGACCTCGGGCAGCGGCGTGAACGCCAGCAGCGGCAGCCGCGTGTGCAGGCGCGCCAGCCGGCGCACCGTGTCACCGGACTGGGTGAACGCGACGAGGGCCTTGGCGTTGAGCCGCTCCCCGATATCGCGGGCGGCGTAGGAGATGATGCCGCGCTTGGTGCGCGGCACGTGGTTGAGCGGCGGCACCGACGGTCCGCCGTCCTCGACGGCCTGCACGATCTTGCCCATCGTGCGCACCGTCTCGATCGGATACTTGCCCACCGACACCTCACCCGAGAGCATCACCGCGTCCGCACCGTCGAGCACCGCATTCGCCACATCCGAGGCCTCCGCCCGCGTGGGACGGCTGTTCTCGATCATCGACTCCAACATCTGCGTCGCCACGATCACCGGCTTGGCGTTCTCCCGCGCGATCTGAATCGCACGCTTCTGCACCAGCGGCACCTCCTCCAGCGGCAACTCCACGCCCAGATCACCACGCGCGACCATCACCGCATCGAACGCCAGAATCACGGCCTCCAGATTCTCGATCGCCTCCGGCTTCTCCAACTTCGCGATCACCGGAATCCGCCGACCCACCCGGTCCATCACCGCATGCACCCGCTCGATATCCGCCGGCGACCGCACGAACGACAGCGCAATGAAATCCACACCCAACCCGAGCGCGAACTCCAGATCCTCGATGTCCTTCTCACTGAGCGCCGGCACCGACACGTTCATCCCCGGCAGGGACACACCCTTGTTGTTGGAAACGGGGCCACCCTCAGTGACCTCACACACCACATCATTGCCGTCGACAGAGACGACCTTCAGGCCGACCTTCCCGTCATCGACCAACAACCGATCACCCGGACGCGCGTCCTGCGCCAACTCCTTGTACGTGGTCGACACCCGATCATGCGTACCGACCACATCCTCGACGGTGATCCGCACCGTCTCACCCGTCTCCCACACGGTCCGGCCGTCGCCGGCGAACCGACCCAGCCGGATCTTCGGGCCCTGCAGATCAGCGAGGATCCCGACAGCCCGGCCGGTCCTATCCGACGCGGCGCGCACGCGGTTGTAGTTCACCGCATGGTCGGCGTGTTCGCCATGGCTGAAATTCAGGCGCGCAACATCCATGCCCTCCTCGACGAGGGCGAGGACCTTCTCATCGGTTCCGACGGCGGGGCCCAGGGTGCAGACGATCTTGGTTCGACGAGTCACGGCGTCCACGTTAGTCCTCCTTATTCCGCTCTGTGGAGTCTCCCGCTAACCCGCGGGTTTCCAGCGGGCGAACATCAGCCCCCTCGCCGGGGTCCTCGCCCTCGTCGTCGAGGGCTGCGGGGCCATCGGCCGCCGTGGCGCCGTCCTCCGTGGGGGCGGCGTCCACGCCGTCCTCCGCGGGTGCGGCCGGCGATGGCGCCGCCGGCTCGTCCACGAACACCGAGTCCTCGCGGCCCTTGGGGGCGAGGACGAAGTACGCGACGGCGCCGGCGAACACGAGCGCTGCGGTGAAGACGTTGATCCGGACGCCGAAGATCAGTGTCGCGTGGTCGTCGCGCATGATCTCGATGAAGAACCGGCCGAGGCAGTAGCCGGCGACGTACAGGGCGAAGAGTCGGCCGTGGCCGATGCGGAAGCGGCGGTCGACGGTCACGAGGAAGGCCGCGACCAGTAGGTTCCAGATCAGCTCGTACAGGAACGTGGGCTGCACGACGGCGAGCACGACGCCGGTGCTGCGCCCGTCGAGCACATCGGGGCCGCGCTGGCCGACGTCGTTGGCCCGCTCGAAGATCTCGAGCCCCCAGGGCAGCGTCGTCGGCGCACCGTAGAGCTCCTGATTGAACCAGTTGCCGAGCCGGCCGATGGCCTGGGCGACGATGATCGCGGGCGCGATGGCGTCGGCGAAGGGGCCGAGCTTGATGCCCATCTTCCGGCAGCCGATCGCGGCGCCGACACCGCCGAGGGCGACCGCGCCCCAGATGCCGAGGCCGCCGTCCCAGATGCGGAAGACGGCACCGAGGCCGCGGCCGTTGGGGCCGAAGTAGGTGCTGAAGTCGGTCAGCACGTGGTAGAGCCGGCCGCCGATGAGGCCGAACGGCACGGCCCAGACCGCCACGTCGAGGACCTGGCCGGGCTTGCCGCCGCGGGCCACCCAGCGGCGGTCGCCCCACCAGCAGGCGACGACGATGCCGACGATGATGCACAGCGCGTACGCGCGGATCGGGACGGGCCCGAGGTGCCAGACGCCCTGGGCGGGGCTCGGAATGCTCGCGAGGATCACGCCCGTCACCCTACTGACCGCACGCGCGGTGCGTCACTGCGAGCGCAGCCGCTCCCACAGCTCGGGCCAGGCGACGGTGCGACCGCTGTAGAGCTGGACCACCGGGTCGGCGTCGTCGCCGGGCGCGGGCACGGCCCGACGGTGCGTGAAAGCCCGGTCGAGCACGGGCGACGGTTCGCCGATCCACAGCACGGTCCGCGCGTCGTCCGGCGGGCGACCGAAGTAGTAGTACGCGCGATGCCCGCTGTAAGCGCGGGGCAGGCCCTCGTCGCGCCCGAAGAAGTCGACGGCGGCGGCGAAGGGGTAACTCTCGGCGACGATGACGGCACCGTCGCGGTCGGCGGGCGGCAGGGTGCGGTAGGCGGCGACGACCGTCCCCGACAGCTTCTGCAGGAGGGTGTCGCCGTCGACGAGCATGCTGGCGGGCGCCCGCAGCGGGGGCGCACCGATCCGCTCCGCCGTGCCGGGTGACCACACCGGGGAGCCGGCGATCCAGCTGGCGGTCGAGCCGAGCAGCGCGATCACAGCGACTGCCCGCAGGATGCGGTGCGTCAGGCGCCCGCGGCGCGACAGCCACCGCTCGGCGACGACGGCGCCCGCGGCCATCGGTAGCGGGTACACCGAGGCCAGGTAGTACGCGCGGCCGTGCGTGAGCACGATCGCCGCCACCACCAGAAGCAGAGCGACGCCGAGGAATCGGTACGGCCGGAGGTCGCGCGAGCGCAGCAGCGCGGCGGTGCCGGTCACCAGCAGCGGCAGCCCGATGAGCAGGCCCGCACCGAACAGACCGACGAGCGCGAACTCTGCGCCGCCGGGCCACTCCGCCCTGACGACGGCGCCCATCCGGGTGTACGCCCAGTCGTGTCCGGCCTGCCACCACAGCGTCGGCGTGATCGCGACGACCGCGATGGCGCCGCCGGCCCACAGCGCCGGCCGCGTGACCAGCCGCCGCGGACCACAGGCCAGGGCGCCGATCGCCACCGCGATCCACAGCGCGGGCACGAGGAACTTGGTGAGCAGCGAGAGCGCGGTGACGGCGCCCGCCAGGAGCAGCAGCCGGTCGTCGCGGGTGCGGACCCACCGGACCAGGAGGTACAGGATGATCGTCCACCACAGCGGATCGAGCGAGTAGGTCACGAGCCAGTGCCCGACGGAGCTCACGAGCGACATCGCGACGGCCGCGGCGGCGAAGGCCTGCGCCCACGCGCGCCCGCCGAGTTCACGGGCGATCAGCCCGGCCAGCAGGGTGATCGCCACGACCGCCAGCGTCGCCGGGAGCCGCAGGACGACGAGGCTCCCGTGCGCAAGATGATCGAGTGCCGCAGCCAGCATCGGGACCAGCGGCGGCTGGTCGAAGTAGCCCGCGGCGGGGTGGTCGCGTCCGGCGACGATGAAGTACGCCTCGTCGAAGAAGTGGCCGTAGTTGCGGCTGCCGATCAGCATCACCGCGAGGACGACGGTGCCGACGAGGGCGAGCGGCCCCCGCGCCGGCCGCGGTAGCGCATCGGTATCAGGGGCCGGACGGAAGCCCGGGCCGGTGAGCTGCGTAGTCATGACGTCGACGGTCCCCGGTCGCGCGCGATCCCGGTAGCGCCGTTCGGCGGCGGACCGACCGACGAAAGGAGGTACCGGCAGCGTCGGGCCCCTCCCTACGATGGCTGCATGCCCTCCGAACCCGGCCCCCGCGCCCGCGCCGCTCAGGCGGGCCTGCTGGTGGCGTCGGCGGCGGGCACCGTCGCACTGGTACTCGTGCTGTTCCCCGGCTTCCGGGGGGCCGGGCTGTGGCTGGGCGCGGCGGCGATGGTCGCTGCTTCCGCCGCGGTCGGACTGCTGCGTCCGGTGACGGCAGCTCCGCTCGTCGCGGCGGTCGGCTGCTATCTCGTCCTCGGCCCGTGGTCGGAGGCGACGGCGTCCGGCGCGGCGTTCTGGGTCGCGGTCGCCTCCTCGCTCGTCGCCTCGGCGGCCGCGCAGACCGCGCGGGACCGCCGCGAGGCCGTCATCGCCTTCGCGCCGTTCGTGGTGTTCGCGGTCGCGGTCGCGGCGTCGTCGCACTCCGTGTGGGGCGCCCTCGGCTCCCTCGCTCCCGTGCTCGGCGGCACGACCTTCGGGCTCGGCGTCCGGCTGCGGACCGCTCAGCGCGAGCGGCGCGCGCTCGCGGCGCGGCAGGCCCGGGCCGACGAACGGCTCGCGTTGGCGGCGCAGCTGCACGACCTGGCGACCGCCCGGTTGACCCGGATCGTGCTCGCCGCGCGCACGGCCGGGCAGCCCGGCATCGAGGAGGACGCGCAGGCCGCGCTCGCCGATCTGCGCCGCGTGGTGGTCGGGCTGCGCACCGCGGAGGCGCCGGCGGTGCCGCTGACGACCGGCGGCCTCGTCGCCTCCGGTGAGATCGACGGCACGATCGCCGAGGCGGTGGGCCGGGCGCGGGACGCCGGACAGCGCGTGGAGTTCGCCGGCGGCGTCTCCGCGCCGCTCCCCCGCGCGACCGCGGACTGCCTGGCCCGTGTGCTCGAGGAGGGTCTCGCGAACGCCCGCAAGCATGCGGCGGGTGCGGCGGTCGACGTCGAGGTCACCGACCGGGGCGTGCGCGTGCACAACTCGTCCGGCGCCGCCGACCCGGCGCTCGCGGCGACCGGTAGCGGCACCGGGCTGCGGGGCCTCGCCGCCCGCACCGCACTCGTCGGGGGCACGCTCCGTCACGGCCCGTCGCCCGACGGTGGCTGGACGCTCCAGGCCGAGTTCCCGGCGGCCGCCCGATGACGGCGGTGCGCGTGCTGGTCGCCGACGACGACCCGCTCGTGCGGGAGTACCTGCGATCCGTGCTCTCGGCGGAGGCCGCACTCGACGTGGTGGCGATGGCCGGCGACGGCGCGGCCGCGGTCGAGGCGGCCATCGCGCACGCCCCGGACGTCGCGTTGCTCGATGTGCGGATGCCGGGCGTCGACGGGATCGTCGCGACCCGCGCGCTGCGGGACCTCGATCCGCCGGTGGCGGTCGTCCTCATCACGACGCTGGACACCGATGCGGTGCTGGTCGACGGGCTCGCCGCGGGCGCAGCGGGCTTCGTGGTGAAGACCGCCGAGCCGGCGCTGCTGGCGTCCGCGGTGCGCACCGCGGCGACCGGCGGCTCGCTGCTCTCCCCCGACGCGCTGGCCCGCCTCGTGCACCTCGCCGGCGACCGGCCGCGGCGCGACCCGAGGATCGACGCGCTCGGCGAGCGGGACCGCGACGTGCTCCGCGAGCTGGCGACGGGCGCCTCGAACGCGGAGATCGCGGCGCGCCTCTTCCTCGCCGAGTCCACGGTCAAGGGCTACGTCTCGGCGCTCATGACGCGGTTGGACTGCGCGAACCGCACACAGCTCGCGCTGCTCGGGGCGGCGCTGTGACCGCGCCGGACGTGGTGGTGCTGGGGCTCGGCCCGGCGGGCCGCGCGGTCGCGCACCGCGCGGCCGCGGCGGGGATGGTGGTGCGGGCCTTCGACCCCGCACCGGACGCGCGCTGGCGACGCACCTTCGGGCTGTGGGCCGACGAGTTGCCGGAGTGGCTTCCGGCCGATGTGGTCGCGGCGGTGTCGACTCCGCAGGTGATCGCGCGGACCCGGCACGACCTGCGGCGGGAGTACGCGATGCTCGACGTGGACGCCCTGCAGGACGCGATGACTCTCGACGGCGTCGAGGTCCGCACCGAGCGCGCCGCGCGTGCGGGTCACGGCGCGGCGTTCGTGATCGACGCGCGCGGGCCCGCACCGTCGGCGCCGCTCGATGTCCCCCGGCAGACCGCGGCAGGGGTACTGCTACCGGCCGGCGCGCACGAGGAGCTCTGGATGGACTGGCGGCCGGCCCCCGGGGTGCCCGACCACGCACCGGCCTCGTTCCTCTACGCGGTGCGGGTCTCCGGCGACGCGGTGCTGCTGGAGGAGACCTGTCTGGCGGGAACGCCGGCGGTCGCCGTCGACGAGTTGGAGGTGCGGCTGCGGGCGCGCCTCGCGGCGCGCGACATCGAGGCCGGCGCGTTGTACGAACGCGTCGACTTCCCGCTGTCCAGTCCCGGACCGCGGCGGGGACGCGGCTGGTGCGGGATCGGCGCGCGCGGGACGACGCTGCACCCGGCCACGGGCTACTCGATCGCCGGGTCGCTGGCCTTCGCCGACGCCGCGGTGGCCGCGGTGGCGGCGGGCCGGAACCCGGTGACGACGGACGCGGTGACCGCCCACCGGCTGCGGCTGGCCGGCCTGCGCGCACTGTTGACGATGCCCCCGGTCGAGCAGCGCGCCTTCTTCGAGGTGTTCTTCGGGCTGCCGGACCGCCACGTGAGAGCCTTTCTCTCGTGCTGGTCCGGAACGACCGCGACCGCCGCAGCGATGGCTGCGGCGTTCGCGGCGGCGCCGTGGGGGCTGCGCCGGCGCCTGGCGCGGGGCGTTACTCCGCCGGCCTCTCGCCGGCGCCGCTGAAGTCCGCCTGCTCGATGTCGAGCGCGCGGGCCTGGCCGATCAGGTCCTCGAGCGCGGCGGGCGGGAGCGCACCGGCCTCGTTGTAGACGAGATTGCCCTTCTTGAAGACCATGAGCGTGGGGATGGAGCGGATGTTCGCGGCGGCCGCGAGGCTCTGCTCGGCCTCGGTGTCCACCTTCGCGAAAACCACATCGGGATGGGTCTCGGATGCCTTCTCAAACGTCGGCGCGAACGCGCGACAGGGGCCGCACCACGAGGCCCAGAAGTCGACCAGCACGATATCGTTGCCGGTCACGGTCTGATCGAACTTGTCTGCGGTCAATTCAACTGTCGCCATACCCCCTCCAACGATTTTGCCGACTCCATGATTCCCATTCGCCAAAATGTCGGATGCGATCGCTATTGTCTACTCGGGCGCGCACCCGCGCGCCGCATGTACTCGAGTACATCTACTAAGGGGATACACATGACCGACGTGCTTCGCGCAGGTAACCAGCTCGGCCTCGGGGAGACCCTGGACTCCCTCAACGGCGGCTACACGCTGACCCTGCAGAGCGATGGCAACCTCGTGCTCACCGAGGGCGCCGGCACCGTGGTGTGGGCCAGCGGCACCGACGGCAAGGGTGTCGAGCGGGCCAACTTCCAGACCGACGGCAACTTCGTGCTCTACAACGGCGCCGGTGAGGGCGTCTGGTCCACCCAGACCGACGGCAGCGGCGCCGACCGCATCGTCCTGCAGGACGACCGGAATCTCGTCGTCTACGCCGGCGACGCCGACAAGTGGGCCTCCAACACGGCCACCGACCAGCCCGCACCGCCCCGCGGCGCCGCGGAGCCCGAGCCCGTCGCCGCCGAGGCGCCGGCCGCCCCGGCCGCGCCCGCGCCGCGCACCCACACCGTCGTCTCCGGCGACACTCTGTGGGCCATCGCCGAGCAGTACCTGGGCGACGGCAACCGCTACACGGAGATCGCGCAGCTCAACGGCATCGCGAACCCGGACCTGATCAACGTGGGCCAGGTCATCACCATCCCCTGATCGCCCTGATCACGCCTTGATCCACGAGAACGGCCCGCTACTCGCCCGCGCGAGTCGCGGGCCGTTCTCGTTGCGGCAGCGTCACCGGGTCCGGGGATGGCAACCGAGGGACGCCGACACCACGGCGAGCGGCGAACTCGCCAGGCGCAGGTTGTGCCGCTCCTGCGGCGTCATGGTCCAGCGGGCGTGCAGACGATGGGCTAATCCGAGCATGATGCGTTCCTTCTCGACAGGGCGCTGATGCGACCCGACTCGAGTATCGAACCGAACGATTCAGGCGCGCAACGCTTGTCGCGTTAAGGCCGCGTATCGATCACGCAACGCCTCATTCGCCGCGCAACAACCCCTTCGCCACGTGCGTCACCTGGATCTCGTTGCTGCCGGCGTAGATCATCAACGACTTCGCATCGCGCGCGAGCTGCTCCACGCGGTACTCCGCCATGTACCCGTTGCCGCCGAACAACTGCACGGCCTCCATCGCCACCTCGGTCGCCGCCCGCGAGCTGTACAGCTTCATCGCCGAGGCCTGCGCCAGCGTCGGCGGCTTACCCGCACGGGAGGCCTCGATCGCGGTGAACAGCATGTTCTGCACGTTGATCCGCGCGATCTCCATCTCGGCGAGCTTGAGCTGGATCAGCTGGAACTTACCGATCTCCTGGCCCCACAGGGTGCGCGAGCGCGCGTACTCGATCGACAGCCGCTGCGCCTCGTTGATGATGCCCAGACTCAGAGCCGCGATGCCGATGCGCTCCGCGGTGAATCCGGCCTTCGCGGATGCCCCGCCTCCGCCGGGCGTCTCCTCGGTCTCCCCCAGCAGTCGGTCCGGGCCGAGACGCACGTCGTCGAAGAACAGCTCGCCGGTGGGCGAGCTCATCATGCCCATCTTCTTGAAGGCCCTGCCCTGCGTGAGCCCCTCCATGCCCTTGTCGAGAACGAACGTGAGCACCTTGCGGTCGCGCAGCGGCGTCCCGTCGCCCTCGTCGAGCTTGGCGAAGACCACGATCGTGTCGGCGTGCGGACCGTTGGTGATGAACGTCTTCTGGCCCTTGAGGATGTAACCACCGGAGCCGTCGCGGCGCACCGTCGTCTTCATGCCGCCGAGGGCGTCCGAACCGCTGTCCGGCTCGGTGATCGCCCACGCACCGACCTTCTCCATCGTGACCAGCTCGGGGAGCCAGCGCTTCTTCTGCGCGAGGGTGCCGCGCGACTTGATGGTGGACACCGTCAGGCCCATCGAGACGCCCATCGAGCCGATGAGCCCCAGGCTCACCCCGGCCATCTCGACGTTGAGGATGAGGAACATCGACGAGCCGAGCGTGCTCGAGCCGCCGGATTCGGGCTTGTCCCCCGCCTCCTCCGCGGCCAATTCCGCCTCGAGGTTCTCGCGGTTGACCTGGTCGATGCCGAAGGTCTGCAGCATCTTCCGGGTGATGTCGTACGGCGGGAGCGCGCCGGTCTCGAGTTCATCGACGTGCGGGCGCACCTCCTTGTCGATGAACGCACGGAGAGCGTCGCGCACCATCAGGTCTTCCTCGGACCACTCGAACACCGGACCTCCTCAGGCGGTAGAACATGTTCTATATGCTCCATCCTCGCACTCCCACCGAGCCGATGTGCACGAACCCCCGGAAAGCCCTTGACCTCAAGCAACCTTGAGGAAATAGCGTGCCGGATATGGAGACCTACTCGGACGACCGCATCCTCGAACAACCGATCGGCTACTGGGCAAGCATGGCGGGGCGCGCCGTCGTGACCTACATCCGCGCCACCCTCGAACGTCACGGCCTCACCCAACCGCAGTGGTGGACGCTCAACTACGCCGCCGACCGGCCGGACGGGGTGACCGTCGACGAGGTGGTCGAGTACCACCGCGGCTTCGTCGACACCGACGACGCCCTGCGCCCGGACACCCTCGCCCTCGTCGCCACCGGCCTGTTGCTCGACCAGGACGGCGCGCTCACCGTCAGCCCGGCGGGACAACGGCGCCGGGAGGAGACGTGGACCGACATCCGCGCCACTCTCGCCACCATCCGCGAGGGCGTCACGGACGCGGAGTACATCACCACGATCCGCACCCTGCAGCAGATGATCGACAACGTCGGCGAGACCGCCTGGCACGCCTGAACGGGCCGCCGACCGGTCAGTTCACCTTGCGTTCGAGCGCGTCCCAGAAGGGCGCCCGCAGCACGAACTTCTGGATCTTGCCGGTCGCGGTGCGCGGCAGCGCGTCGACGAAGTCGATCCGCTTCGGGCACTTGTAGCCGGCGAGGTGCTCGCGGGTGTGCGCGATGAGCTCCTCGGCGGTCACCCCGTCCGCGACGACGATCGCCGTGACGAGCTCGCCCCACTTCTCGTCGGGGATACCGATGACCGCGACCTCGCGCACCGCTGGATGCAGCGCGAGCGCGTCCTCGACCTCGATCGACGTGACGTTCTCGCCGCCGGAGATGATCACGTCCTTCTTGCGGTCGGCGATGGTGAGGTAGCCGTCCTCGAACGTGCCCCGGTCGCCGGTGTGGAACCAGTCGCCCTCGAGCGCCGCGGCGGTCTCGGCCGGCTTGTTCCAGTACGCGGTGAGCGCGTGATTGGTGCGGGTGAGGATCTCGCCGTCCTCGTCGATCTTCAGCTTCACGCCGAGGGCGGGTGCGCCGGCGCGACCGAGCCGCCGGGCGACCTCCATCGGGTCGTCGCCGGCCCACTCGGCGCGCTCGCGGTTCACGGTGATCAGCGGCGAGGTCTCCGTGAGGCCGTAGATCTGGATGAACTCCCAGCCCAACTCGAACCGCACGCGGTGGATCACGCGCGTCGGCGGCGGCGCGCCCGCGCAGATGACGCGCACGGTCCCGGCGCCCGGGATCGGGCCGTCCCACTCCGCGGCGGCGTCGAGCGCCGCGGTGACGACGGCGGGCGCAGCGCACATGATCGTCACGCCCTGATCCCGGACGCGGCGGAGGATCTCGGCACCGTCGACCTTGCGGAGCACGACGTGCTTGATCCCCACCCCGGTCGCGGCGAATGGCATGCCCCAGCCGTTGGCGTGGAACATCGGCAGGGTGTGCAGCAGCACGTCGTTGTCGGTGAGCGCGACGTGCAACCCGAAGACCGTCGCGTTGAGCCACAGGTTGCGGTGCGTGAGCTGCACGCCCTTGGGCTGGGCAGTGGTGCCGGAGGTGTAATTGATGGTGGCGGTCGCGGTCTCGTCGCCGGCCCAGGGCTGCGGCTCCGACGGTGCGCCCGCCGGGCCGAAGATCTTCTCGTCGTCGCGGCCGAGCACGAAGACGTGCTTCGCCCGTACGGTCTCGGCGAGGTGCTCGACCTCGGGATCGAGCAGCAGGACCTCGGCGCCCGAGTCCTCGACGATGTACTCGACCTCGGCGGGCGCGAGCCGGAAGTTGACGGGCACCAGGATCCTGCCCCAGCCGGAGACGCCGTAGAACGAGGTCAGCAGGCGCGCGGCGTTCTGGGAGACGATCGCGACGCGACCGCCGACGGGCACGCCCAGCTCGTCGAGCCGAGCGGCCTGCCCGCGAGCCAGGGCCGCCATCTCGGCGTAGGTCTTCTCTCCCCACGACGGGGCCGGCTGGTCCGGCTCGTCGACCATCCCGATGCGATCGGGATAGACGACCTCGGCCCGGTCGAGGAAGTCGCGTACGCCCAGATTCACGAACATGCCCGTCAGGCTACGTGCGGGCCGAAACCTCCGGGGTCAGAACGCGAAGGTGGTGTACCCGGTGGGGCGGGCGGAGACGATCTCGTCGATCGCGGCGAGGTCCTCGAGGGTGGGCTCCCATGCGACGGCCGCGACGTTGGCGGCGATCTGCTCGGCGCGGCTGACGCCGGAGATCACCGACCCGACGGCGGGCTGCGCCGCGAGTCCGCCGATCGCGACCTCGAGGAGCGAGACGCCGCGGTCGTCCGCGAACGCCTGCAGGCCCTCGATGACGTCGAAGTCGGCGCCCTCGAGCCGATGCGTCTCCTGCGCGAGGCGCGTGCCCTCGGGCGCAGCCTGGTCGCGCCGGTACTTCCCGGTGAGCAGTCCGTAAGCCAGGGGGAAGTACGGGAGCAGGCTCATCCCAACGCTCTCGAGCGCCGGCACGAGTTCCGTCT
Organism: Tsukamurella paurometabola; assembly: GCF_900631615.1. Classification (NCBI taxonomy): domain Bacteria; kingdom Bacillati; phylum Actinomycetota; class Actinomycetes; order Mycobacteriales; family Tsukamurellaceae; genus Tsukamurella; species Tsukamurella paurometabola. The sequence goes on along the minus strand of NZ_LR131273.1, from coordinate 3,490,353 downwards.
CGGCGCTGCGGTTGTAGAGCGAGTACTCGTTCTGGGCGGTGATGAAGTGCGGCGTCCCCAGGGTCTCGGCGAGCCAGTCGGCGCCGACGACCTCCCAGGCGGTGAAGTTCGAGCAGCCGATGTAGCGGACCTTGCCCGCCGTCACCAGATCGGCGAGGGTCTCGAGCGTCTCCTCCAGCGGCGTGATCCGGTCGGGCGTGTGCAGCTGATACAGGTCGATGTAGTCGGTGCCGAGGCGGCGCAGGCTGCCCTCGACCGCCTTGTGGATGTAGGTGCGGCTCGCGCGGACGCCGTGGTCCTCGCCGTAAAGGCCCTGCGTGTCCATGCCGAACTTCGTCGCGACGACCACCTGGTCGCGGCGCGATCCGAGCGCCCGCCCGAGCAGTTCCTCGCTCGCACCGGAGCCGTAGCTGTCGGCGGTGTCGAAGAGGGTGATGCCCGCGTCGATGGCAGCGTTGACCACCTCGTCGGTGGCGCGCTGGTCGATTCGGCGACCGAAGGCGTTGCAGCCCACGCCGAGTGTGGAGACGATGAGGCCGCTGGGTCCGAGTGGTTGGTAGCGCACGCCGACCACGGTACGCAGTTCTCGCTCGACCGTTGCCCCGCGGTCATATCTCTGACTATGGTCAGAGATATGACGGAGGATGTCGCGCAGGTACGGCGGTTCAACCGGGCGGTCACCCAGCGGCTGGGCGTCCTGCAGGACCGCTACCTCGCGCGGGACCGGCCGCTGGGGCAGGCGCGGCTGCTGTGGGAGATCGGCCGCGCCGACGGCGGGGTCGACGTGCGGGACCTTCGCACCCGCCTCGACCTCGACTCGGGCTACCTCAGCCGGCTCCTGCGCGCGCTCGAGGCGGACGGGCTGGTCACCGTCGGGAAGGACGACGGTGACGGCCGCGTCCGGACCGCGCGGGTCACCGCCGCGGGCGCCGCGGAGTACGCCGAGCTCGAAACCAGGTCGGAGGATGCCGCGCACGCGCTGCTCGATCCGCTCTCGGACGGGCAGCGCGGGCGGCTCGTCACGGCGATGGCGGAGGTGGAGCGGCTGCTCGTGGCCTCGCTGGTGCGGGTCGAGGAGGCGGACGCGCAGTCGCCCGCCGCGCGGTTCGCGTCCCGGGCGTACTACGCCGAACTCGGCGACCGACTGCGAGACGGCTTCGACCCGAGCGTGGGCGGCGCGATCCGCGACGCGGCGATCACGCCGCCCGCGGGGCTGCTGCTGGTGGCGACGCTGCGCGAGGAGACCGTCGGCTGCGGCGCGCTCACCTTCCAGGACGACGGCTTCGCCGAGGTCAAACGCGTCTGGGCGGCGCCCTCGGTACGAGGTCTCGGTCTCGGCCGGCGGCTCATGGCCGACCTCGAGGACCGCGCCCGCGCCGCGGGCGTGCGGGCCCTTCGACTGGACACCAACGGCAACCTCACCGAGGCGATCGCGCTCTACCGGAAGCTCGGCTACCGCGAGATCGAGCGGTACAACGACAACCCGTACGCGCAGCACTGGTTCGCCAAGGAGCTCTGACGACCGTCCGAGCGCCCACGAGGGCCCGGACGCCGAACCAGTCGATCAGCGAGATTCAAATCCGCGGCGCGCTCCGGCGGGTGGCGCAATAGCGGCCCACCGCCGGGAAGTCCCAGTTCGGAGCCCCCGCGAGCGCGGGCCGACCGGCGGAATCCCGCGCCGACGCCGGTCCTTCGCCGAGGCACCCTTCCGACGTCGGCCGGACCCGGCCGACCTGTTCCTATCGTTGCCGCATGCCAGCGACCGACCGCCCGATCCGCGCCGATTCCGCGCGCATCGTCGCCGACGTCCTGCGCCAGGCGATCCACGACGGCACCTACCGCGGGACCCTGCCCGGCGAGGACGACCTCGGCGACCAGTTCTCCGTCTCCCGGGGCACCGTCCGCGAGGCCCTGTCGATCCTGCGCGCCGAGGGCTGGATCCGCCGGGGACCGCGCGTCGGCACCGAGGTGATCGCCCGCACCGTCGACCACAGCCTCGACAGCCTCCGCGGCCTGCGGGAGACGCTCGCGCTGCACGGCGAGGTCCGCAATCGCGTGCGGACCGCCACCCGGCTCGTGCCGCCCCCGATCGTCGCCGAGAAGCTCGGAGTCCCCCGCGGCGCCGAGGCCGTGTACCTCGAACGGCTGCGGTACCTCAACGACGAGCCCGTGAGCCTCGACCTGACCTACCTCGTGGCCGACATCGGTGATCTCCTGCTGGAACAGGATCTCGAGAACGAGGACGTCTTCCCGCTGATCGAGGCCGTCACGGGTCATCGCCTCGGCACCAGCGACTACTGCCTGACCGCCGCGGCGGCCGATCCGCACACCGCCGCGAACCTGGAGATCGCCACCGGCTCGCCGCTCCTGCTCTACGAGCGCCTCACCCACCTCGAGGGCGGCCGCCCCGTCGACCTCGAGTACATCCGCATCCGATCCGACCGGATCACCCTGCGCGGCACCCTGCACCGCGACTGACGCCCCGACACGGAGGAACACACACCCATGGCACAGGTCGAACAGCGCGTCGACGTCCCCGTCACCATCGACGCCTCCCTCTGCATCGAGGGCTGCAACATCTGCATCGAGGCCTGCCCCCTCGACTCGCTCGCGCTCGACCCGAGCACCAACCGCGCCCACATGTACGTCGACGAGTGCTGGTACTGCGGGCCGTGTGCCGCGCGCTGCCCGACGGGCGCCGTCACCGTCAACATGCCCTACCTCCTGCGCTAGCCCGCCCTTCCCCGGAGAACCCCGCCATGACATCCGCCCTGCGCGCGGTCGCCGTCGTCGCCGCGACCGCCGCCCTCGCGTCCTGCTCCCTCGAACCCGCGGCCGACGAGTCCACCCAGACCCTGGTGGTGGGCTACCAGTCCAAGACCATCAACACCGTCACCGCCGGCACCCTGCTGCGAGCCAAGGGCTTCCTCGAGAAGCGCCTCGCCGCCGTCGGGAAGTTCCGCATCGACTGGCAGGACTTCGACACCGGCGCCCCGATCACGAGCGGGATGCTCGCCGGCAAGATCCAGATCGGCTCGATGGGCGACTACCCCCTACTCATCAATGGATCCCGAGCGCAGTCCAGTCCCGACACCGCGACAGCACTGCTCTCGGTGACCGGGTCTAGCGCTCGGGGCGCCCTCAATTCGGTGGTGGTCGCTACCGGCTCCCCGCTGCGCTCCCTGGCCGACCTGCGGGGCACGCAGGTCTCCGCATCGGTCGGCTCCGCCGGGCACGGCACCCTCGTCGCCGCGCTGAGCCGCGCGGGCATCGGCACCGGCGACGTCACCGTGGTGAACCAGCAGCCGCAGGTCGGGGCGAGCGCGCTCGAATCCGGCCAGGTCCAGGCGCTGGCGCAGTTCGTCGCCTGGCCCGGCCTCCTCGTGCGCCAGGGCAAGGCGCGACTGCTCTACGACGGCGGCGAGCTGAACACGCCCACCCTGCACGGGGTCGTCGCCAACCGGAAGTATGCGGCGTCGCACCCGGACGTGGTGCGCGCCTTCCTCCAGGCGCAGCTCGACGCCACCGACTTCCAGCGCGAGCACCCGCTCGAGGCCGCACAGGACGTCGCGAAGGCCAGCGGCCTCCCCGCCGAGGTCGTGTACCAGTACAACGGGCCGGGCGGCACCGACCCGAATCCGACGCTCTCCGCCCCGCTCATCGGAGCACTCAAGGGCGACATCGGGTACCTGCAGTCGATCGGCCAGTTCGGCACGCCGCTCGACGTCGACCGGTTCGTCGACCCGAAGCCCCTGGCAGCGGCCCAGACCGCGCGCGGCGGCTTCCAGTACGACGCCGCCACGCCCGCGCCGAGGCCGTCCGCGGAGATCTGGTTCGACGGCGCCGACGCCACCGAGACCGCGCCCGACGCGACGGCGCTGATCCGTACGCTCGCCACGACCGACCGGAAGGTCCGCGCCGCCTACGTCTCGGACGCCCTCACCGGAACCCGCTGGTACGCAGATCAATCGCTGTGGCTGCGCGACGGCGCGGCGCTCGTACCCTTCGCGGGCCCCGACGCCCGCGACCGCTACCGCGCGGAGAACCCCGGCGCCGTCCCCGTCGAGTACCGCGCCCTCCTCGAGGAGGCCCGACGATGACCGCCCTCGACTCGCTCCCCGCCGCGGCGCTCCGGCGGCCGGCCGCCGCCCCCGCCCGCCGGGCCGTGCTCCCGGCGTGGCCGGTCCGGATCGCGGTGGTCGCCGCCGCGATCGGCGTCTGGCAGCTGCTCACCACCCAGCACGTCGCACTCGGCTGGATCCGGTTCGACACGCTCCCCTCGGCGAGCGCCATCGCCGAGCGGTTCGCGCAGTCGGTCCGCACCGGCGAGTTCTGGCTGGACCTCGCACAGTCGCTGATCCGCATCGGCACCGGCTTCGCTGTCGCCTCCGCGCTCGGCATCGCCGCCGGCGTCGCGCTGGGCCGCTCGCGCGCCGCCGAGCTGACCGTCGGCACGCTGCTCGAGCTGGTCCGACCCATTCCCGCGATCGCCCTGGTCCCGGTGATGATCCTGCTACTCCCCTCCTCCGAGGCGGGCATGGTCGCGATCACCGCGACGGCCGCGTTCTTCCCCATCGCGGTGAGCGTGCGGCACGCCGTCCGCGCGCTCCCGACGGTCTGGGAGGACTCGGTGCGCACGCAGGGCGGCGGCGACTTCGCGGTGCTGTGGCGGGTCGTGCTCCCCGGCTCGCTGCCCGGCGTCTTCTCCGGGCTGTCGGTGGGCGTGGGCGTCGCGTGGATCTGCCTCGTCTCCGCCGAGATGATCTCCGGGCGCCTCGGCGTGGGCTACCGCACGTGGCAGTCGTACACGCTCGTCGACTACCCCGCGGTCTTCGTCGGCATGCTGACGATCGGCGTGCTGGGCTTCCTCACCTCCGCCGTCATCGAACTGGCCGGCCGGAGGGTCACCCGCTGGCTGCCGCGGGGTGACCGATGAGCGCGCCGACGGTCAGCCCGCCCGCGCAGCGCGACGGGCTGCGGCTGAAACTCGACGCCGTCGATCTCGGGTACCGCGGCACGCCCGCCGTGCGCGCGCTCGACCTCACCGTCGAGCCCGGCGAACGCCTGGTCCTGACGGGCCCGTCGGGCTGCGGCAAGTCGACGGTGCTGCGCGCGTTCGCCGGGCTGCTCCGCGCCGATTCCGGTGTCGTCCTCGCCGACGGTGCGCCCGTGACCGGCCCGGATCGCGACCGCGCCATGGTCTTCCAGGAGGACGCCCTGCTGCCGTGGCGCACCGTCGAGAACAACGTGCGGCTCGCGCTCGCGCTGCGGGGCGTGGCACGGCACCGTCGCGCCGACGAGGCCCGGCGGTGGCTCGCCGAGGTCGGGCTGACGGCCTACGCGAAGCACCTGCCCCGCGAGCTGTCCGGCGGCATGCGGCAGCGGGTCCAGCTCGCCCGCGGCCTCGCGGGTGCGCCCCGGGCCGTGCTCATGGACGAGCCCTTCGGCGCCCTCGACGCGCAGACCCGCGGCGACATGCAGCGGCTGCTGCTGCGCACGCTCGACGCCCACCCCGCCACCGTCGTCTTCGTGACCCACGACGTGGACGAGGCGATCCTCCTCGGCGACCGCATCGTCGTGCTGGGCCGCCGCGGCGCGCCCGTCCGCGCGGCCTTCGACGTGCGCCGCGCACCGTCGGCCTCCGCCCTGCGCGCGGGTGTCGTCGACGCCCTCACCGACCGCTGACCAGCTTCAGGAGTTCCATGGACATCCCCGAGATCGCCGACCGCACCCGTCTGACCTGCGACGTGCTCGTGATCGGCGGCGGTACCGCGGGCACGATGGCCGCGCTCACCGCGGCCGAGGCCGGCGCCGACGTGCTGCTGCTCGACAAGTCGCACGTACGCCACTCGGGCGCGCTGGCGATGGGGATGGACGGCGTGAACAACGCCGTCATCCCCGGCAAGGCGGAGCCCGAGGACTACGTCGCCGAGATCACCCGCGCCAACGACGGCATCGTCGACCAGCGGACCGTCTACCAGACCGCGACCCGCGGCTTCGCGATGATTCAGCGCCTCGAGCGGTACGGAGTGAAATTCGAGAAGGACGAGTACGGCGAGTACGCCGTCCGCCGCGTGCACCGTTCCGGCTCGTACGTGCTGCCGATGCCCGAGGGCAAGGACGTGAAGAAGGCGCTGTACCGCGTGCTGCGCCAGAAGAAGATGCGCGAGCGCATCCGGATCGAGAACCGGGTGATGCCGGTCCGCGTGCTCACGACCGGTTCCGGGGAGGACCGGCGGGCCGTGGGTGCGGTCGCCTTCAACACGCGCACGGGCGAGTTCGTCGAGATCCGGGCCGGCGCGGTGGTGCTGGCGACGGGGCCGTGCGGCCGCCTCGGGCTGCCCGCGTCGGGCTACCTCTACGGCACGTACGAGAACCCGGCGAACGCCGGGGACGGCTACGCCATGGCCTACCACGCGGGCGCCGAGCTCAGCGGCATCGAGTGCTTCCAGATCAACCCGCTGATCAAGGACTACAACGGACCGGCGTGCGCCTACGTGGCCAACCCGTTCGGCGGCTACCAGGTGAACGCGCTGGGCGAACGGTTCGTGGACTCGGACTACTGGTCCGGGCAGATGATCGCCGAGGTGCGCTCCGAGATCGATTCCGCCCGCGGGCCGATCTACCTGAAGGTCTCCCACCTGCCGGAGGAGACGCTCGGCGAGCTGGAGTCGATCCTGCACACCACCGAGCGACCCACCCGCGGCACCTTCCACGCGAACCGCGGGCACGACTACCGCACCCACGACATCGAGATGCACGTCTCCGAGATCGGCCTGTGCGGTGGGCATTCCGCATCCGGGGTGTGGGTCGACGAGAACGCGCGCACCACCGTGCCCGGCCTGTACGCGGCGGGCGATCTGGCGTGCGTGCCGCACAACTACATGATCGGCGCCTTCGTCTTCGGCGAGCTGGCCGGGGCGGACGCGGTGCGGCACGCGCGCACGGTGTCGGCCGTGTCCGTGGGGTTGGAGTCGCAGATCGCGGCGGCGCACGAGCTGATCTACGGTCCGGCGCGCAGGCCCGATGGTCCGCCGCAGCCCCAGGTCGAGTACAAACTGCGGCGCTTCGTCAACGACTACATCGCCCCGCCGAAGACGGCGCCGAAGCTGACCATCGCGATCGAGACCTTCGAGCGGATGCGCAGCGAGGTCGGCGGGCTGGGCGCGCGGACGCCGCACGAGCTGATGCGCTGCGTGGAGGTGTCGTTCATCCGGGACTGCGCGGAGATGGCGGCGAAGGCGTCGCTGGCGCGCACCGAATCCCGCTGGGGGCTCTACCACGACCGCCCCGACCTGCCCGAGCGCGACGACGAGCGATGGGGCCGGCACCTGAACCTGCGCCTGGGTCCCGACGGCGAGATGGAGTTCCTGACCCGGCCGGTGGCGCCGTACCTGGTCGCGGTGGACGAGTTCGACCACATCCCGGGATCCGCGTCGTCGGTCGAGGTGCTCGGTCCGCTGGCGGTGGCGCCGATCGGCGCGCTTCCCGCGGCGGCGCCGCGTGCGGCTGCGGTACCCGCGGTCTCGCCGCGGTTGCGGGAGCTGCTCGCGCTGGACGGGCCTGCCGTGGAGGAACTCTCGCGATTCCTGTCCGATCCGGACACGACGGTCCGGCGGACCGCCGTCACGTTCCTCGTAGAGGGCGCGCCCGACGGCTTCCTCGCTCCCCTCGTCGCCGCACTCGGCGACGCGGACGCCCTGGTCCGGCGCGCGGCCGCGGCGGGGCTGATCGAGCTGGTGGAAGTTCTGCCGTCGGCGGACGGGCTGGCCGACCACCTCGGCTCGGCCGACGCCGTGGTGCGGGCGGCCGTCGGGAACCTCCTGCGCTCGCTCAAGGCGGGGACGCCGGCGCAGTTCGCCGCGCTGAGCACCGACCCGGATCACCGGGTGCGGGTCGTGGGCGTGAGCGGGTTGGTCGCGCACGACGATTGGGAGGCGCTGGCGCGGACGACCGCGGATGGGAACCGGGAGGTGCGGATCGCCGCGGCCACGGGCCTGGCGACCGTGGGCCGCGGAGGCGTCGACGCGGCGCGCACCCTGGCCGCCGACCACGACCCGCTCGTCCGGGCCGCGGCTCTCGAGGCCCTGGGCGTGCTCGGCGATGCCACCGACCTCGACCTGCTCGCCGCCGGACTCAAGGACCGGGCGTGGCAGGTGCGCCAGGGCGCCGCGCGCGGCACCGTCGCCCTCGGACCCGACGGTGCGGTCGCGGCCCTGGAATCGGCCCTGACGGACCCGCACCTCGATGTGCGCAAGGCCGCCGTCGTGACGCTGCGGACGTGGCCGGAGGTGCCGGCGGTCGCCGCCGCACTCACCGCGGCACTGGAGGATTCCGACGCGGACGTGCGCGCGCACGCGCGGCTGGCCCTGGCGGCTGCCGACTGACGCGGCGCCGATTCTCCCGGTTCACCGGGCGTCGAACGGGTTGTTCGGACAGCCGGCGCCGTTCGCGTGGTGGACGTCGCTCAGCGAATCTGGAATCGCCCGGTGCACACGGCTTCGGGCGCCGTCCCCGGCTTGACCTTGACGGTGACGACGAGCGTGCCCGGCCCCGGCTGCACGTTGGTAGCGGCAGCGACGCTGACATGCGGCTGGAACAGCTGACGCTTCTCCACCGAGGTGTTGATCGGGACGGATCCGGTCCTGCCGGTGGCCTCGTTCTTCCACGTCATGGCGCCGGTGACACGAAAGGGCTGCTGGAAGGTCTTGGAGTGCTGGACCATGATTCCGACATCCTTACCTGGTGCCGGCTCGACGATCTGCGAAGTGGAGAGGGAGAGCCCGTACCTCTCCCCGAAGTTCGGGCTGGCGAAACTGGGACAGTCGTGTCGCTGCGAATCGCCGAGAGTATCGGCGGACGCTGTTCCGACGTTCACCGCGAGCGCTGCCAGGGCGGCGACGCAGACGGCGGATCCGGTGCTTCGAGATACTGTTTGCATAGCCATACTTTCGACATCGGGAACGCGCCTCAGCGCGTTACCCGCGCAGTTCAGCATCCCTATGCGAATCTCAGAAGCACCACCGAGAACCGGCCCAACTCGGTCGCAGCGCTACAACGACGGCTTCGGCCCTGACACGTCTCCCGTGACGCAAGGCGGCACCACTTCCACCGCCTGTACCCCGGCTGACGGTGCCGTGCCGAACCAGTCCAGCGACACGGCCCGCCAGACGGGCGTACATGACTCCTAGACCGTGAACCCGAGGGCGCGCAGCTGCTCGCGGCCGTCGTCGGTGATCTTGTCCGGGCCCCACGGGGGCATCCAGACCCAGTTGATCTTGGCGTCGGTGGCGAGACCGGACGAGACCAGCGCGGCGCGGGTCTGGTCCTCGATGACGTCGGTCAGCGGGCAGGCCGCGGAGGTCAGAGTCATGTCGATGATGACCGAGGCGTCGTCCTCGACCTTGAGGTCGTAGACGAGGCCCAGGTCGACCACGTTGATGCCGAGCTCGGGATCGACCACGTCGCGCATGGCTTCCTCGACGTCGAACAGGGTGGGCAGGTTCAGCGGGTTGTCGCCGGCCTGCGCCGGGTCGGCCGCAGTGCCGGCGGCCTCAGCAGTGTTCTCGCTCATGCCGTCTTCTCCTCCGAGTCGATGATCTGGGACAGCGCGTCCTTGAACGCCATCCACCCGAGCAGCGCGCACTTCACGCGCGCGGGGTACTTCGAGACGCCGGCGAACGCGATGCCGTCGCCGATGAGGTCCTCGTCGCCCTCGACCTGGCCCCGGGACTGCAGCATCTCCGTGTACGCCTGCAGCATCTTCAGGGCCTCGCCGACGGGTTCGCCGATCACCTGGTCGGTGAGGACCGAGGTGGAGGCCTGCGAGATCGAGCAGCCCTGGCCGTCGTACGAGACGTCGACGACGGTCTCGTGATCGTCGGACAGGTGCACCCGCAGGGTCACCTCGTCACCGCACGTCGGGTTGACGTGGTGCACCTCGGCCTCGAAGGGTTCGCGCAGCCCGCGGCCGTGCGGGTGCTTGTAGTGGTCCAGGATCACGTCCTGGTACATCTGCTCCATGCGCATCAGATCACCCCGAAGAACTTCTGGGCCTTGACTATTCCCGAGGCGAGCGCGTCGACCTCGGCCAGGGTGTTGTAGACGCCGAAGGACGCACGGGCCGTCGCCGCCACGCCGAACCGGCGGTGCAGTGGCCACGCGCAGTGGTGGCCCACGCGGATGGCGACGCCCTCGTCGTCGAGCACCTGCCCGAGGTCGTGGGCGTGGATCCCGTCGACCACGAAGGAGACGGCGCTCCCCCGGTCCCGGTTCTCGGTCGGCCCGACGATGCGCAGGCCCTCGATGGTGCCGAGGCGATCGAGCGCGGCGCCCACGAGCGCGTGCTCGTGCGCGGCGACGTCGGCCATCCCGAGGCCGCCGAGGTACTTCACGGCGGCGCCGAGGCCGACGACCTGCGAGGTCATCGGCACGCCCGCCTCGAAACGCTGCGGCGGCGCGGCGTAGGTCGATCCCTCCATGGTGACGGTCTCGATCATCGAGCCGCCCGTGATGAAGGGCGGGAGCTGCGCGAGGATCTCGCGCTTGCCGTAGAGCACGCCCACGCCGGACGGGCCGTACATCTTGTGGCCCGAGAAGGCCGCGAAGTCCACGTCGAGGTCGGCGAAGTCCACGGGGCTGTGCGGCACCGACTGGCACGCGTCGAGCACCACGAGGGCGCCGACGGCGCGGGCCCGCGCGACCAGCTCCGGCACCGGTGCGATCGCGCCGGTCACGTTGGAGGCGTGCGTGAACGCCACGATCTTCACCGAGTCGTCGAGCTCCAGCGAGTCGACGTCGATGCGTCCCTCGTCGGTGACGCCGTACCACTTGAGCGTGGCACCGGTGCGGCGGCACAGCTCCTGCCAGGGCACGAGGTTCGCGTGGTGCTCCAGCTCGGTGACCACGACGGTGTCGCCCTCGCGCAGCCGGTGCCCGCCGAGGACGCCCGCCGAGCGGTCGTCGCCGAGCGTGTACGCCACCAGGTTCAGCGACTCGGTCGCGTTCTTGGTGAACACCAGCTCGTCGGGCGAGACGCGCACGAACTCGGCGATCGCCGCGCGCGCGTCCTCGTACGCGTCGGTCGCCTCCTCCGCCAGCTGGTGCGCCCCGCGGTGCACCGCGGCGTTGTGCGTGGTGAGGAACTCCCACTCCGCGTCGAGCACCGGACGCGGGCGCTGCGAGGTCGCGCCGGAATCCAGGTAGACGAGCGGCTTGTCGTCACGGACCGTGCGGGCAAGGATCGGGAAGTCGGCGCGGATCGCGTCGATGTCCAGGGCGGACTTCACCGAGGCGGTCATGCTCCGACGGCCTCGGTGAACTTCACGTAGCCGTTCTCCTCCAGCTCGTCGGCCAGCTCGGAGCCGCCCGACTCCACGATCCGGCCGTTCACGAAGACGTGCACGAACTCGGGGTGGATGTAGCGCAGGATGCGGGTGTAGTGGGTGATGAGCAGGACGCCGCCGTGCTCGCGCTCGGCGTAGCGGTTCACGCCCTCGGAGACGACGCGCAGCGCATCGACGTCGAGACCGGAGTCGGTCTCGTCGAGGATGGCGAACTTCGGCTTGAGCAGGCCCAGCTGGAGGATCTCGTGGCGCTTCTTCTCACCGCCCGAGAAGCCCTCGTTGACCGAGCGCTCACCGAACTGCGGATCGATGGACAGCTCGCCCATCGCCTCCTTGACCTCCTTGACCCAGTGCCGCAGCTTGGGGGCCTCGCCGCGGACCGCGGTGGCGGCCGAGCGGAGGAAGTTCGACATGGAGACGCCGGGCACCTCGACGGGGTACTGCATCGCCAGGAACAGGCCGGCGCGGGCGCGCTCGTCGACGGTCATGGCGAGCACGTCCTCGCCGTCGAGCGTGATGGAGCCCTGGGTCACCTCGTACTTGGGGTGGCCGGCGATGGCGTAGCTCAGCGTGGACTTGCCGGAGCCGTTGGGGCCCATGATCGCGTGGGTCTCGCCGGAGTTGATCGTCAGGTCGACGCCCTTGAGGATCTGGATCGGCTCGGCGTTCTCGTCCGCCTGCACGACGTTGACGTGCAGGTCACGGATTTCCAGAGTGGACAAAATGATTCCCTATCAGTCTTAGACGCCGGCGGTGGCGAGTTCGTTCTCGATGGCTGCGGAGAGCCGCTCGCGCAGCTCGGGGACGGAGATCCGGTCGATCAGCTCCTGGAAGAAGCCGCGCACGACCAGGCGACGGGCCTCGGCCTCTTCGATGCCGCGCGAGCGCAGGTAGAACAGCTGCTCGTCGTCGAAGCGACCGGTGGCGCTGGCGTGGCCCGCGCCCTCGATCTCGCCGGTCTCGATCTCCAGGTTCGGCACCGAGTCGGCGCGGGCACCGTCGGTGAGGACCAGGTTCCGGTTCAGCTCGAAGGTGTCGGTGCCCTCGGCTTCCGCCCGGATCAGCACGTCGCCGACCCACACCGTGTGCGCGTCGGGAAGCTTCGAGGACGGGTCGCCCTGCAGCGCCCCCTTGTAGACGACGTTCGACTTGCAGTGCGGCACCGCGTGATCGACCAGCAGGCGCTGCTCGAGGTGCTGCCCGTCGTCTGCGAAGTAGAGGCCGAACAGCTCGGCGTTGCCGCCCGGGGCGTCGAACTGCACGCGGGGCGTCATGCGGACCAGTTCGCCGCCGAGCTGCACGGCGAAATGCCGGACGTGGGCGTCGCGGCCCACGCGCACGTGGTGCTGGGTCACCCACACGGCGTCATCCGCGAAGTCCTGCGCGTCGATGATCTGGAGGTGTGCGCCGTCGCCGAGGATGACCTCGACGTTCTCGGCGACCGTGCCCGAGCCGGTGTGGTCGAGCACGACGACGGCGCGGGCGTGCCGCTCGAGCCGCACCTGGATGTGCGTGAACGCGGTCTTCCCCTCGCCGGGGCCGGCGATGCGGACGAAGACGGGCTCCGCGACCTCGGCCTCCTTGGCGACGGTCAGCACGAACGCCTCCGTCATGGAGGTGAAGGCCTGCGCCGCGACGCGGTCGAACGGCGTGCCGCCCTGACCGAGGCGCTCGTCGCCCTTGGCGACGGTCTCGAACGTCACGCCCTCGGGCGCCGCGTCGACGGTCGCGGTCACGGCACCGTCGGCCTGGGCGGACCCGTCGTGCAGGCCGCGCAGGCGGCGCAGCGGCGTGAACCGCCACGCCTCGTCGCGGTGACTGGGGACCTCGAAGGCCGCGGCGTCGAACGAGGTGAACAGCTCACCCTTGTTCGCGACGGGGTGGGCCTCGACGGCCTCGTTGAGAGTGTTCGTCATCAGCCCACGGACCCTTCCATCTGCAGCTCGATCAGGCGGTTCAGCTCGAGCGCGTACTCCATCGGCAGTTCCTTGGCGATGGGCTCGACGAAGCCGCGCACCACCATCGCCATGGCCTCGTCCTCGGTGAGACCGCGGCTCATCAGGTAGAAGAGCTGGTCGTCGGAGACCTTCGAGACGGTGGCCTCGTGGCCCATCGTCACGTCGTCCTCGCGGATGTCGACGTACGGATACGTGTCCGACCGGGAGATCGTGTCCACCAGCAGCGCGTCGCACTTCACAGTGGACCGGCTGCCGTGCGCGCCCTTGTTGATCTGGATCAGGCCGCGGTAGCTGGCCCGGCCGCCGCCACGGGCGACCGACTTGCTGACGATGTTGCTCGACGTGTTCGGCGCGAAGTGCACCATCTTCGAGCCGGTGTCCTGGTGCTGGCCCTCGCCGGCGAACGCCACGGAGAGCACCTCGCCCTTGGCGTGCTCGCCCATCATCCACACGGCCGGGTACTTCATCGTGACCTTGGAGCCGATGTTGCCGTCGATCCACTCCATGGTGGCGCCGGCCTCGGCCTTGGCCCGCTTGGTGACCAGGTTGTAGACGTTGTTCGACCAGTTCTGGATGGTCGTGTAGCGGCAGCGGCCGCCCTTCTTGACGATGATCTCGACGACCGCGGAGTGCAGCGAGTCCGACTTGTAGATCGGCGCGGTGCAGCCCTCGACGTAGTGCACGTAGGCGTCCTCGTCGACGATGATCAGGGTGCGCTCGAACTGGCCCATGTTCTCGGTGTTGATCCGGAAGTAGGCCTGGAGCGGGATGTCCACGTGGACGCCCTTGGGCACGTAGATGAACGAACCGCCCGACCACACGGCGGTGTTCAGCGCGGAGAACTTGTTGTCGCCCGCGGGGATCACCGAGCCGAAGTACTCCTCGAAGAGCTCCGGGTGCTCACGCAGCCCGGTGTCGGTGTCCATGAAGATGACACCCTTCTCCTCCAGGTCCTGGCGGATCGAGTGGTAGACGACCTCGGACTCGTACTGCGCGGCGACGCCCGCGACGAGGCGCTGCTTCTCCGCCTCGGGGATGCCGAGCTTGTCGTACGTGTTCTTGATGTCCTCGGGCAGGTCCTCCCAGCTCTCGGCCTGCTTCTCGGACGAGCGCACGAAGTACTTGATGTTGTCGAAGTCGATGCCGTCGAGGTCGCTGCCCCAGGTGGGCATCGGCTTCTTCTCGAAGATGCTGAGGGCCTTGAGGCGCTGCTGCAGCATCCACTCGGACTCGTTCTTCTTCGCAGAGATGTCCGCGACCACGGCCTCGGAGAGTCCGCGCTGGGCCGACGCGCCGGCGGCGTCGGAGTCGTGCCAGCCGTAGCCGTAGGTGCCCAGGGAGGCGATCGTCTCCTCCTGGGACAGCGGGCCGTTCTCGACCGTTGTCATCGAAGCTCCTTAGCGGGTGTTGCTCGCGGTACCACGCGCTCGAGGGGCACGTGGGTGGTGCAGGCGCGGTCACCATTGGCGATGGTGGCCAAACGCTGTACATGAGTTCCCAACGCCTGTTCGATCGCCGAAATTTCGGCCTCGCACAATTCGGGGAACTCGGATGCGACCTCCGACACCGGGCAGTGGTGTTGGCAGATCTGGACGCCGTTGCCCACTTCTCGGGCATCGGCGGAGAATCCGGCGTCCGAGAGCGACGCCGCGATCCTACGGGCACCGTCCACCGGGTCCGCGGACTCGGTGGGGCTGATGGTGCCGATGGCCTGCTCGGCCCGGCGCCGCGCGAAGGTGCGCACCGCCTCCTCGCCGCCGACCTCGCGCAGGGCGCGGAGGGCGTCGACCGCCAGGGCGTCGTAGCCCTGGCCGAGGCGCCGCCGCCCGGAGGGCGTGAGCAGGAACTCCTTCGCGGGACGTCCCCGCCCCCGGCCGCCCAGGCCCGACGGTGGCGCGACCGTCACGTCCCCCGCCTCGAGCAGATTGTCGAGGTGGCGGCGCACGGCGGTCGTCGTGATCCCCAGGGCCTCGCCGATATCGGCCGCGGTGGCCTGGCCCCGGTTCATGAGCAGCCCGACCACGGCGTCGCGGGTGTCCCCGTCACGCTGGGCCGTTGAGGCGTGCGCCTCGTGCTGCTCGTATTTCACAACACGATTGTTTCTTAATTCGGGCGGCACTTCCAGCAAGGTCAGGCTAAGCTCATGCCCTACGGCACACGCGGCGGAGCGGGCACCGTCTACTCTTGCGGACGTGCGCGCTACCCCTTCTCTCCCCGCTCCCGTGCGCACGTTCGCGGATTACCTCGGCCTGACCAAGCCCGGAGGGGCACCGTCGGGCATCGCGGCGAACGGCCCCGGCGGCACCGTGAACCGGCTGCACACCGACGAGCAGCAGTACCCGGACCTCAACGCGCAGGAGAAGCGGACGGTCCGCACGATCGCGACCTTCGGCGGCGTCGGCGCCGTGCTCATCGCCTTCGGCGCGCTGGGCGTGGGCTCCTTCCCCGTGGTGCAGAACCCGATCGCCGGGCGCCGGCTGATCGGCCTCATGTTCCGCATGCAGTCCACGGCCCTCACAGTGACCATGGTCGGCACCGCGATGCTGATGATCGCGTGGGTGCTGCTGCGCCGGTACACCATCGGCTACCTCAACCCGAACGCGCACGCCGAGCCCGCCCCGCCGCGGCGGCTGACCCGCCGCGGCTTCGACCGGATCCTCGCGCTGTGGGTGCTGCCCTTCCTGTTCGCACCGCCGATGTTCAGCAAGGACGTCTACTCGTATCTGGCGCAGTCGGAGATCACCGCGCGCGGGCTGGACCCGTACAAGATCGGGCCGGCCGCAGCACTCGGCATCGATCACGTCTTCACGCGCTCGGTGCCCAACATCTGGCGCGACACCCCGGCGCCGTACGGACCGCTGTTCCTCTACCTCGGCCGCGGTATCACGTGGCTGACCGGCGAGAACGTCGTGGCCGGGGTGGTGCTGCACCGCGTGCTCGCCCTGGCCGGCGTGGCGATGATCGTGTGGGCGCTCCCCCGGCTCGCCCGCCGCTGCGGCGTCAACGAGGTGGCCGCGCTGTGGCTCGGCGCCGCGAATCCGCTGGTCATCTTCCACCTCATCGCGGGCATCCACAACGAAGCGCTCATGCTCGGCATGATGCTCGTCGGCATGGAGTGGGCGTTGCGCGCCATCGACTCGGGGCACCCGTTCCTCGACGGATTCACCCCCACCCGCACGGGCGGACTCCTCACCGCCGGGGCCGCCATGATCGCGCTCTCCGGCCTCATCAAGATCACCTCGGTGCTCGCACTCGGCTTCATCGGCATGGCGCTCGCCCGGCGCCTGGGTGGCAGCTTCCCCAACATCGGCGGCCGCCTGCGCGACTGGCGCACCGCGCTCGCCGAATGGCGGCCGAACGCGGGACGCACCCTCGTCGCGCTCGCGACGTCCGCGGGCTTCCTCGTGGTCGTGCTGGTCATCGTGGTCGTCGCGGTGTGCCAGACGACGGGTCTCGGCTACGGCTGGCTCGACGCCGGCACCCTCGGCACCGCCAACAAGGTCCGGTCCTGGCTCTCCATCCCGACGGTGCTGGGCCTCGGCACCGGGCAGGTCGGCGTACTCCTGGGCCTCGGCGACCACACCACGGCGATCCTCGCCATCACCCGGCCGATCGCCGCCGCCCTCGCCGCCGTGATCGTGCTGCGCATGCTCATCGCCACGCTGTCCGGCCGGATCCACCCCGTCGGCTCGCTCGGCATCTCGATGGCGGCACTGGTGCTGCTGTTCCCGGTCGTGCAACCCTGGTACCTGCTGTGGGCGATCGTGCCGCTGGCCGCCTGGGCCACCGCGCCCGGATTCCGGCTGGCCGCCGTCATCGTCTCGAGCGTGATCTCGGTGATGCTCATGCCCAACGGCGGCGAGATCGAGCCCTACGTGATCGCCAAAGCCGGGATGTCGACCGTCGTGATCGTCGCGCTCGCCGTCTACCTGGCCTTCGAGCTGCCGCGCCACCGCGAACGGCGGCGGCGGAGCGGCCGAGTAGTCTGATCTCCCGTGCCCGCACTGTCCGCGACCTCCGTCACCAAGCGATTCGGCGACGTCGTCGCCGTCGACGGACTCGACCTGACCGTGGAGCGCGGCAGCGTTCTCGCCCTGCTCGGCCCCAACGGCGCCGGCAAGACCACCACCGTCGAGATGTGCGAGGGGTTCGGCTCCCCCGACACCGGCACCATCGAGGTGCTCGGCCTCGACCCGGTGGCCGACGCGGCGCGCCTGAAGCCGCGGATCGGCGTCATGCTGCAGGGCGGAGGCGCCTACCCCGGCGCGAAGACCGGCGAGATGCTGCGCCTGGTGGCCGCCTACGCCGCGAACCCCCTCGACCCCGACTGGCTCCTCTCCACGCTGGGTCTCACCGACGTCGTGAACGTCAGCTACCGCCGGCTCTCCGGTGGGCAGCAGCAGCGGCTCTCCCTGGCCTGCGCGCTCGTCGGGCGCCCGGAGCTGGTGTTCCTCGACGAGCCGACGGCCGGCCTGGACGCCCAGGCGCGACTGCTCGTCTGGGACCTCGTCTCCGCGCTGCGCCGCGACGGCGTCACCGTGCTGCTCACCACCCACCTGCTCGACGAGGCGGAGGCCCTCGCCGACCGCGTCGTCATCATGGATCGCGGCCGCGCGGTGGCGGACGGTACTCCGGAGGAGCTCACGCGCCACGGCGCGGAGCACGAGTTGCGGGTGACGGCACCGTCGGGTCTGGACCCCGCGGCCCTGGCCGCCCGGCTCGGCACGGGCTTCACGGCGACGGTGGACGCGACCGACGCGCACGGCTCCACCTACGTCGTCCGGGGCGGCGAGGTGACTCCCGCCGTGATCGCGGAGGCGGCCGCGCACTTCGCCGCGCACGGCGCCCTGCTGACGGACCTGCGGGTGGGCACGCGGACCCTGCAGGACGTCTTCCTGGACCTGACCGGCCGCGACCTGAGGGGATGACGTGACCCGAACCGAGCCCCGATTCGCCCCCGGCACCTTCCTGCCCAACCCCGAGGCGGCGCGCCCCGCGGCGATGCTCGCCGCGCAGACCCGCATGGAGCTCACGCTCCTGCTCCGCAACGGCGAGCAGCTGCTGCTCACCATGTTCATCCCCATCGCGCTGCTCGTCGGCTTCGCGGTGCTGCCCATCGGCGGCGACGCGACCCGCATCGACGCGCTGGTTCCCGCCGTGATGGCGGTGGCGGTGATGTCGACCGCATTCACCGGCCAGGCCATCGCCGTCGGCTTCGATCGCCGGTACGGCGCGCTCAAGCGCCTCGGGGCCACCCCGCTGCCCCGCTGGGGCGTCATCGGCGGCAAGACCCTCGCGGTGGTGCTCGTCGTCATCCTGCAGGCCGTGATCCTCGGCGGGATCGGCCTCGCGCTGGACTGGCGGCCGGAGCCCGTCGGGTTGCTGCTGTGGGTACCGATCCTCGCGGTGGGCGTGTTCGCGTTCGCCTCGCTCGGCCTGCTGCTGGGCGGCACACTCAAGGCGGAGGTCGTGCTCGCGCTGGCGAACCTGCTGTGGTTCGTCATGGGTGCGATCGCCTCGCTCGTCGTCGTGCGGGAGCACGTGCCCGACGCCGTGCTCGTCGTCGCGCGGCTGTCCCCGTCGGGTGCGCTGACCGAGGCGCTCACGCGCGCGGCGGTGTCGGGCACCCCGGACTGGTTCGGACTCGCGGTGCTCGCGGCGTGGGGCGTCGTCGGCTCCGCAGCCGCCGTGCGCCTCTTCCGCTTCACCGGTTAACCACTACAGGTCGTAGTAGCTCTGGGGCGCCCACGTACGATGATCGGCGTGTACCAGCTCTTCCTGCGCCTCGTCGACCGCCTGCCGCTCCCCAGCGTGAAGGCGCAGCAACGGTTCGCGCTCGCCGCGCTGCTCTCCCAGGCGCTCATCGCCGTCACCGGCTCGGTGGTGCGCGTGACCGGCTCCGGGCTGGGCTGCCCGACGTGGCCCAAGTGCTTCGACGATTCGCTGCTGCCGATCCCGCAGGACGAGGTCCCGTGGTGGCACCAGGCCATCGAGTTCGGCAACCGGCAGATCGCGGTCTGGATCGTGGTCACCACGTCGATCGCCGTCGTGCTGGCGGTGACCCGCGCCCGGCGCCGTCGGGAGATCCTGGTCTACGCCTGGATCCTGCCGTTCTCGACCTTCGCGCAGGGCATCCTCGGCGGGATCACCGTGCTCACCGGCCTGCGCTGGTGGGTCGTCGGTGCGCACATGCTGGTCTCCTGCGCGATGGTGTGGATCGCGGCGACGCTGTACGCCAAGGTCGGCGAGCCCGACGACGGCGTCGAGATCGAGGCGGCGCCCGCGGGGGCCCGCCGGCTGGTCGCGCTCTCCGCGGTCGTCATGGCCTTCGTGCTCGCCGCGGGCGTCGTCGTCACCGCCGCCGGGCCGCACGCCGGCGACCGCACCAACCCGAAGGCGATCGACCGCCTCGACGTGTCCATCCCCGCGCTGTCGCTCACCCACGGGCTCCTGGTGGCGCTGTACGTCGCGATCCTCGTGTGGGCCGCGGTGCTCGTCGTCCGCGGACCGTCGAGCGAGGCGGTCCGGCGTCGCCTGAAGATCGTCTTCGCGGTGGTGGCGGCGCAGTCGCTCATCGGCGTCGTCCAGTACTTCACCGGCGTCCCCGCACTGCTCGTCGTGCTGCACGTGGCGGGCGCCATGTCGGTGATCGCCGAGACCGCGATCCTCTACCGGCTCATGCAGGCGCGGGTGCTGCGCGCCTCCGACGTCACGAGCGATAAGCTGGCGGCATGACTGACCAGGCACCCGGCAACGTCGTCTCCCGCCTGAAGCGCTTCGCCGCCCAGCACGACGGGGCGACCGCCGTGCTGCAGAACATGGGCGAGGAGGGCGTGCGCATCACCCTCGTCGGCGGCGACGGGATCATGGGCGACCAGATCGTCGCGAACCCCGCGCAGGCCAAGGACGCTGCGGAGAAGGCCGGCCTCGACACCTCCGAGTGGGACCGCGACCTGGTCAGCAAGGCCACCACGGAGCCCGGCCACCACGAGCGGATGGCCGGCTACCGGGCGACGTCCCGCTAGGTTCTGCCACCGACCGGCCCGGTCAGGCGCGTTCGTACTGCGCCAGGATCACGCCGATGTCGAACGCGCGGTGCGAGACCAGCTTCCACTGCTGCGGGGCGAACCCGCCCGCGAACAACGGGATCCCGTCGCCCGCGGTCACCGGGTAGATCTTCAGCGCCAGCCTGTCGACCTCGGGCGCGAGCGTGGCGGCCAGCTTCCCGCCGCCGCACAGCCAGATGTCGCCGCCGTCCTCCTGTTTGAGTGCGCGCATGTGCGCGACGGGGTCGTCGGCCACCACCTCGACGTCCGGGAAGTCCGACGGTGCCAGCGACCGCGAGTAGACGATCGTGCGCAGGTGCGAGTACGGGTCGGTGACGCCCATGTCGGCGCCGATCCGGTACGTCGCGGTGCCCATGACGACGGTGTCCCACTTGGTGAGCGGCGGCGTGATGCCCAGCGCCTCGTGCAGCCCCGTCGGCAAGCCGTCGCCCCACTCCTCGTTCATCTGTCGCGAGTACTCCTCGTCGACGGGGTAGAAGTCGTACTGGCCCTCGGGGCCCGCGATCCGGCCGTCGAGCGAGACGGCGACGTAGTACACGAGTGAACGCACGAGGGTGACTCCTTGGTCGTCGGGAATGCCCGGCCGGATTCTGCAGCCCCGTCGACCCTGCCACACCCCGTGCGGTAGAGATGAGTCATGCGCGCGATCACGGTGACAGAACACGGCGGCCCGGAGGTCCTGACCTACGGCGAGGTTCCGGATCCGGTGCCGGGCCCCGGCCAGGTGCTGGTCCGCACCAGCGCGATCGGGGTCAACTTCATCGACACCTACTTCCGCGAGGGCATGTATCCCACCGCCCTGCCCTACGTCCCGGGCAGCGAGGGATCCGGCGCCGTCGTCGCGCTCGGCGAGGGCGTCACCCACCGCGCCGTGGGCGATGTGGTCGCCTGGTGCGACGGGCCCGGCTCGTACGCCGAGCTCGTCGCCGTGCCGGCGGACCGCACCGTCGTCGTGCCCGACGGGGTCGCGCCCGAGGTCGCGGCGTCCGTCCTCCTGCAGGGCATGACGGCCCACTACCTGACGCACGACTCGCACCCGGTCCGGGCCGGCGACACCGTCCTCGTGCACGCCGGCGCCGGCGGCACCGGCCTGCTGGTCACGCAGATGGCGACGGCGCTGGGCGCCCGCGTCATCACGACGGTGTCGACCGACGCGAAGGAACGGCTCTCGCGCGACGCGGGTGCCTGGCAGGTGCTGCGCTACGACGAGGACGTCGCCACCCGGGTGCGCGAACTGACCGACGGCGAGGGCGTGGCCGCCGTGTACGACGGCGTGGGCAAGGACACGTTCGAGGCCTCGCTGCTCGCGACCCGGCACAAGGGCATCGTCGTGCTGTTCGGTGCCGCCTCGGGCCCGGTGCCGCCGTTCGACCTGCAACGCCTCAACCCACTCGGCTCACTGTTCGTGCAGCGCCCCACCCTCGCGCACCACGTCGCGACCGCCGAGGACTTCGGGCGCCGCAGCGGCGCGGTGCTCGACGGCCTGCGCGATGGATCGCTGCGGTTCACCGTGGGCGCGACGTACCCGCTGGCGGAGGCCGCACGCGCCCACACCGACCTGCAGGCGCGCCGCACCACCGGTTCGGTCGCGCTGATCCCCTGAGGCCGGACGCGGCCCCGTCAGCGATGTGAGCGGTGTCAACACTGCGGTAGATTGATCGCATGAGCACGACGTACCACCACGGCGACCTCCCCGGCGCGCTGGTCACGGCCGCCGTTGAGATCCTCGACGAGGAGGGCGGCGCCAACGACCTGTCGCTGCGCGCCGTGGCCCGGCGCGCCGGGGTCTCCACGGCGGCGCCCTACCGTCACTTCCCCGACCGCGGTGCGCTGATCTCCTCCGTCGCCGCGGTCGGCTACCGCGAGCTCGCGGCCGCGCTGACCGCCGCGTGCCCGGCCCCGTCCGGCCGCGACGACCTGGCCGACATCGCGATCGCCTACGTGGACTTCGCACTGCATCGCACCGGCCTGTTCCGCGCGATGTTCGCCGAGCCCTGCGGCACGGAACCCGACCGCGTCGAGGCCGTCGAGGCGATCAAGGCCTACCTGACGGGGCTCATCCAGCAGACGCTGGAGGGGGCGACGGCCGATTCCGAGGACACCGCGACGGCGGTGTGGGCGCTGGTGCACGGTCTGGCGTTCCTGCACCTCGACGGCAAGTTCGACGCCTCGTCGCCGGAGGAGGTGCACCGCCGCGTCCGCGCGACGGTCACCGCCGCGCTGGGGATCGCGCAGGCCTGATCGCCGGGCGGCTCAGCGGGAGGCGAACTCGGCCAGGCCCGGGCCGATCAGCTCGGCGAGGTAGTCGTCGCGTCCGGTGAGCGCCATGACCAGCGCGATGGTGGTTCCCGCCACCTCCGGGCCGTCGCCGGCGGCGAAGGCACCGTCGGTCGCGCGGAGCCGCAGGCCGCGGGCCCGGGTCGCCGACGGCAGCATCAGGTCCGATCCGGCGTAGAACGCCGCGACGCGCTCGAGCGCGCCCGCCGGGTACGCGTGTTCGATGCCGAGCGGCCGCCGGATGTCCTCGCCGTGGACGATGATCTCCCCGAGCATCGCGACGACGGGGATCGGCGCCTTGGTCCGACTGGTCCGCACCGCGCGGAACTGCCGCAGGGTGTCCGCCGGACCGTCACCCAGGCGCTTCGCGAGTCGCTGCGCGACGTTCGCGTCGAAGTCGAAGCGGTTGCGCAGCGCGCCGGCGAACCAGACGACCGGATTGTCGGACGCCCCGGCGGTCAGATGGGCGAGGACCTCGCGCACCGTCAGGCCCGCGCACAGCGACGGCGTGCTCCACTGCTCGCTCCACTGCTCGACCGGGAGGGCGGCGAGGTCCTCCGCGAGCGCGGCGCGCTCCGCGAAGATCAGCGGCCAGACGTCGCGCGACGGGGCGGTCATCAGTGACCGAGCAACTGCCAGACAGTGCTGTAGTCGAGGATCGAGTCCACCGAGAGCGCGCAGAACAGCACGGCCAGGTAGTTGTTCGACTGCAGGAAGACCTTGAGCGGCTTGATCTCCTGCCCGGCCTTGGTCTGCGAGTACAGCTTGTGCACCGCGTAGAGGAACCAGCCGCCGCACAGCGCGGCGGCGACGGCGTACACCAGGCCCGCGGCGGGGATCAGCACGAGCGTGGTGATGACGGTGGCCCAGGTGTACCAGACCATCTGCCGCGCGACGGTGGTCTCCGGCGCCACGACGGGCAGCATCGGCACGCCGGCGGCCTTGTAGTCCTCCTTGTAGCGCATCGCGAGCGCCCAGGTGTGCGGCGGCGTCCAGAAGAAGATCACCAGGAAGAGCACGATCGCCGGCCACTCGATGGTGCCGGTTGCGGCCGCCCAGCCCACCAGGGTGGGCATGCAGCCCGCGGCCCCGCCCCAGACCACGTTCTGGGAGGTGCGCCGCTTGAGCAGCATCGTGTAGACGAACAGGTAGAACGCGATCGTGACCAGCACGAGCACGGCGGCCAGTAGGTTGGCGCGCCACCACAGCCAGGCGAAGGAGGCCCCCGCCAGCACGATGCCGAAGATCAGGGCGTGCCGGACGGGCACCGCGTGCCGCGCCAGCGGGCGGCGCTCGGTGCGCTTCATCTTCTGATCGATGTCGGCGTCCGCGACCATGTTGAGCGTGTTCGCCGACGCGGCCCCGAGCCAGCCGCCGAACAGCGTGGACAGGATGAGCGGCAGGTTCACGTGGCCCCGGTCGGCCAGCAGCATCACGGGGATGGTGGCGACGAGCAACAGCTCGATCACCTTGGGCTTGGTCAGCGCGATGTACGCGAGCACCGTCTGGCCGGCGCGCCCCGCGAAGGAGGTGGGGACCGGCGCGGCCGCCGAGCGAGCGTCAGGGGTGTTGGTCCCGTGCCCGCCCTTGAAAACCATCTGTGCCGCACTCTCTTCTGACGGGTCCGGGCGCAGCCGGACTCACTTCCTCCCCGGCCGGGGCTGACCGACCGCGGGCGGTGGGACAGCTGCCCCGCCGCGGGTCCGCGACCGGCGCCGACCCCATCTACTACGAGCCATGGTAGACCTCCGGCCCCGCACGACCGAATCGGGTTCGCCACCGCGAACCGTCGCCGAGCGCACCGGTCGACCTACCCGGCGGTTTCCGCAGACCGTGCGTCGGCGCCGAGTAGGGTTCACAATTGAGCACGCACGCCCACACGACCAGGAGAGTCCGCCAGCCGTGACCAGCACCGCCGAGATCCAAGCCCTCACCACGCCGCACCACCCCGCAGACTGGACCGATCTCGACACGCGTGCGGTGGACACCGCCCGAGTGCTGGCGGCCGACGCGGTGCAGAAGGTCGGCAACGGCCACCCCGGCACCGCGATGAGCCTCGCTCCCCTGGCGTACACGTTGTTCCAGAAGGTCATGGTGCACGACCCGTCGGACACGCACTGGATCGGCCGCGACCGCTTCGTGCTGTCCTGCGGTCACTCGAGCCTCACCCTGTACCTGCAGCTCTACCTGGGTGGGTTCGGCCTGGAGCTCGGCGACATCGAGGCACTGCGCACCGAGGGCTCGTTGACCCCCGGCCACCCCGAGTACGGCCACACGAAGGGCGTCGAGATCACCACCGGTCCGCTGGGCCAGGGCCTGGCCTCGGCCGTCGGCATGGCGATGGCCTCGCGCTATGAGCGCGGCCTCTTCGACCCGGATGCGGCACAGGGCACCAGCCCGTTCGATCACTTCGTCTACGTGATCGCGTCGGACGGCGACATCGAGGAGGGCGTCACCTCCGAGGCGTCGTCGCTCGCCGGGACCCAGCAGCTGGGCAACCTGATCGTCTTCTACGACGACAACAAGATCTCCATCGAGCACAACACCGACATCGCCCTGTCGGAGGACGTGGCCAAGCGGTACGAGGCCTACGGCTGGCACGTGCAGTACGTCGAGGGCGGCGAGAACGTCACCGCGATCGAGGAGGCCGTCGCGGCGGCCAAGGCGGTCACCGACAAGCCGTCGATCATCGTCCTGCGCACGATCATCGGTTTCCCCGCCCCGAACAAGATGAACACGGGCGGCGTGCACGGCTCGGCGCTGGGCGCCGACGAGGTCGTCGCCGTCAAGGAGATCCTCGGCTTCGATCCTGCCAAGAACTTCGACGTCGCGCCCGAGGTCATCGCGCACTCGCGCGAGCTGGTCAAGCGCGGCCAGGCCGAGCACGAGGCGTGGAACGTGCGCTTCGAGGCGTGGGCGGCGGCGAACCCCGAGCGCAAGGCCCTGCTCGACCGCCTCGAGGCCGGCACCCTGCCCGAGGGCTGGGACGCCGACCTGCCCACCTGGAGCGTCGACGACAAGGCCATCGCCACCCGCGCCGCGTCGGGCGCGTTCCTCGCGGCCGCCGGCCAGACCCTGCCCGAGCTGTGGGGTGGCTCCGCCGACCTCGCGGGCTCCAACAACACCACGATCAAGGGCGCCGATTCCTTCGGGCCCACGTCGATCTCCACCGAGGACTGGAACGCGCAGCCCTACGGCCGCACCCTGCACTTCGGCATCCGCGAGCACGCCATGGGCTCGATCCTCAACGGCATCGTCCTGCACGGCAAGACCCGCCCCTACGCCGGTACGTTCCTGCAGTTCGCGGACTACATGCGCCCCGCCGTCCGGCTCGCCGCCCTCATGGACATCGATCCGATCTACGTCTGGACGCACGACTCTGTCGGCCTCGGCGAGGACGGCCCCACGCACCAGCCCGTCGAGCACCTCTCCGCGCTGCGCGCCATCCCGGGCCTCAACGTGGTCCGCCCCGCCGACGCCAACGAGACCGTGGCGGCGTGGAAGGCCACCCTCGAGCGCACGGGGGGCAACGGCCCGACCGGCCTGATCCTCACCCGACAGGGCGTGCCGATCCTGCCCGGAACGTCCGCCGAGGGCGTCGCGCGGGGCGGCTACATCCTCAAGGACGCGGACGGGGCCACCCCCGACGTGATCATCATCGGCACCGGCTCGGAGGTCCAGCTGGCCCTGCAGGCCGCCGACATCCTCGCCGCGAAGGGCATTGCGGCACGGGTCGTCTCGATGCCCTCGGTCGAGTGGTTCCACGCCCAGGACCAGGCGTACCAGGACAGCGTGCTGCCGCCCGCGGTCAAGGCGCGCGTCGCCGTCGAGGCCGGCATCGCCCAGTCCTGGTGGCGCATCGTCGGCGGCTTCGGCGAGGTCGTCTCGCTCGAGCACTTCGGCGAGTCCGCCTCCGACAAGGTCCTGTTCGCTAAGTACGGATTCACCGGCGAGAACGTGGCCCAGAAGGCCGAGCAGTCCCTCGCCAACCTGAAGGGATAACCACACCATGGCTCAGAACCCGAATCTCGCCGCGCTCTACGAGGCGGGCGTCTCCGTCTGGCTCGACGACCTCTCGCGCGGCCTCATCCAGTCCGGCAAGCTCGCGGAGCTCCCGGAGACGGACTCCGTCACCGGTGTCACCACGAACCCGGCGATCTTCCAGGCCGCACTGTCGAAGGGCACCGAGTACGACGCGCAGGTGCGCGAGCTCGCCGCCCGCGGCGCCGATGTCGATCAGACGATCCGCACCGTCACCACCGACGACGTGCGCGCGGCGTGCGACGTCCTGGCGCCCGTCTTCGAGCGGACCGGCGGCGTCGACGGCCGCGTGTCGATCGAGGTCGACCCGCGCCTCGCGCACGACACCGAGGGCACCGTCGCGCAGGCCATCGAGCTGCACAAGATCGTCGACCGGCCGAACGTACTCATCAAGATCCCGGCGACGCTGGCCGGCCTGCCCGCGATCACGCGCGTCATCGCCGAGGGCATCTCGGTGAACGTGACGCTCATCTTCTCCGTGGAGCGCCACCGCCAGGTCATGGACGCCTACCTCGACGGCATCGAGCAGGCCGCCGCGGCCGGCCGGAACGTCTCCGAGATCTACTCGGTCGCCTCGTTCTTCGTCTCCCGCGTGGACACGGAGATCGACAAGCGACTCGAGGCCATCGGTACCGACGCGGCGCTCGCCCTGCGCGGCAAGGCCGGTCTCGCCAACGCGCGCCTGGCCTACGCGGCGTACGAGGAGATCTTCGGTGCCGCCCGGTTCGCCGCGATCGACGGTGCCAATGTGCAGCGCCCGCTGTGGGCGTCGACGGGCGTGAAGAACCCGGCCTACCCCGACACCCTCTACGTCGCCGAGCTGATCGCGCCGAACACCGTCAACACCATGCCCGGTGCCACGATGGCGGCGTTCGCCGACCACGGGACCGTCACCGACGGAACGATCATCGGCCGCGCCGAGGAGTCCGCGCAGGTCTTCGGCGACCTCGAGGGTGCGGGCGTCGACCTGCCCGCCGTCTTCGAGCTCCTCGAGACCGAGGGCGTGGAGAAGTTCGAGCAGGCCTGGAAGCAGCTGCTCGACGCGACCGCCGAGCAGCTCAAGGCCGGGGCCTAACACCCGGTGTCCTGGACGAATCCGCTCAGGGATCCCCGCGATCGTCGGTTGCCGAGGATCGCGGGGCCCTCGTCCCTGGTGATCTTCGGCGTCACCGGCGACCTGTCCCGGCGCAAGCTGATGCCCGCCGTCTACGACCTGGCGAACCGCGGCCTGCTGCCGCCGGGCTTCTCGTTGGTGGGCTTCGGCCGCCGCCCGTGGACC
The DNA here is from genome assembly GCF_900631615.1 of Tsukamurella paurometabola. Classification (NCBI taxonomy): domain Bacteria; kingdom Bacillati; phylum Actinomycetota; class Actinomycetes; order Mycobacteriales; family Tsukamurellaceae; genus Tsukamurella; species Tsukamurella paurometabola. Next base: position 3,462,386 of record NZ_LR131273.1, on the reverse strand, counting down.
GACGAGGACTTCGCCGCGACCGTGCGGGAGGCCGCGAAGGCGCACTCGCGCACCGAGTTCCGCAACGACGTCTGGGAGCGCCTGGCCGAGGGCATCCGGTTCGTACAGGGCGCCTTCGACGACGACGACTCGTTCGACCGGCTCTCGGCGACGCTGGCCGACCTGGACGCGGAGCGCGGCACCGGCGGCAACACCGCCTTCTACCTCTCCATCCCGCCGGACGCCTTCCCCACCGTGTGCGAGCAGCTCAAGCGCTCGGGCCTGGCCGACCAGTCCGAGGGCTGGCGGCGCGTGGTCATCGAGAAGCCCTTCGGGCACGACCTCGAGTCCGCGCAGAAGCTGAACGCCGTGGTCAACGACGTCTTCGCAGAGGATTCCGTCTTCCGGATCGATCACTACCTCGGTAAGGAGACGGTGCAGAACATCCTGGCGCTGCGCTTCGCGAACCAGTTGTTCGAGCCGACGTGGAACAGCCACTACGTGGACAGCGTCCAGATCACCATGGCCGAGGACATCGGCCTCGGCGGCCGCGCCGGCTACTACGACGGCATCGGTGCCGCGCGGGACGTGATCCAGAACCACCTGCTGCAGCTCATGGCACTCGTCGCGATGGAGGAGCCGACCAGCTTCCACCCGGCCGAGCTGCAGGCCGAGAAGATCAAGGTCCTGTCCGCGACCTCCCCCGTCGAGCCGCTCGCCGAGACCTCGGCGCGGGGCCAGTACGGGCCGGGCTGGCAGGGCAGCGAGAAAGTCGTGGGCCTGCTCCAGGAGGAGGGCTTCAGCGAGACGTCCACCACCGAGACGTACGCCGCGATCACCGTCGAGATCGCCTCCCGGCGGTGGGCCGGTGTGCCGTTCTACCTGCGGACCGGTAAGCGGCTGGGGCGCCGGGTCACGGAGATCGCGCTCATGTTCAAGCGCGCACCGCATCTGCCCTTCGACGACACGATGACCGAGGAATTGGGCCAGAACGCCCTCGTCATCCGCGTGCAGCCCGACGAGGGCGTCACGCTCCGGTTCGGCTCCAAGGTGCCGGGGAGTTCCATGGAGGTCCGCGACGTCAACATGGACTTCAGCTACGGGGAGGCCTTCACCGTCAGCTCCCCCGAGGCCTACGAGCGCCTGATCCTCGACGTGCTCCTCGGCGAGCCGTCGCTGTTCCCGGTGAACGCCGAGGTGGAGCTGTCCTGGAAGATCCTCGACCCCGTGCTCGCGCTGTGGGCCGAGGGCGGCCGGCCTGAGGAGTACGAGTCCGGGTCGTGGGGCCCGGCGTCGGCCGACGCGATGCTGGCCCGGACCGGAAGGACGTGGCGGCGCCCATGATTCTCGATCTGCCGGACACCTCCACCCAGGACGTCTCGAAGCAGCTCGTGCGCCTGCGCGAGTCGGGCGGCGCGGTCACCCTGGGCCGCGTGCTCACGCTCATCATCTCCGCCGAGGAGGGCGAGGCCACCGAGAGCGCCATCGAAGCGACCAACGCCGCGTCGCGCGAGCACCCCTGCCGCGTGATCGTGGTGGCGCGCGGCCCGCGTGCCGAGCGCACGCGGCTCGACGCGCAGATCCGCGTGGGTGGCGACGCCGGCGCGTCGGAGGTGGTGGTGCTGCGCCTGTTCGGCGAGCTGGCCGACCACGGCGCCTCCGTCATCGTTCCGTTCCTGCTGCCGGACACGCCCGTCGTGGCCTGGTGGCCCGGAGCCGCACCCGCTGTCCCCTCGGCCGACAAGGTGGGCGCACTGGCTTCGCGCCGCATCACGGATGCCACGGCGTCCGACGATTCCGTCGCCGTGCTCGCCCGCCGCCGCGACGGCTTCGCCCCCGGCGACTCGGACCTCGCCTGGTCGCGGATCACGCCGTGGAGGGCACTGCTGGCCTCCGCCCTGGACCAGGCCCCGTTCGAGGCCATCACGTCCGCGGTGGTGACGGGGCCGGCGAACAGCCCCGGCATCGACCTGCTGGCGGGCTGGCTGCGCGCCCAGCTCGATGTTCCCGTGCGGCGCCGGGCGGGCAGCTTCGAGGTACAGCTCGACCGGGCCAGCGGGCCGCTGCGCCTGGAGTTCGACCAGAACTCCACCGCCGTCCTCGTACGTCCCGGACAGCCCGACGGCCGCGTCGCGATCCGGCGGCGCGACGTGGCTGACTGCCTCGCGGAGGAACTGCGTCGCCTCGACGACGACGACATCTACTACACGGCGTTGGGCGGAGTCGCCGACGTGGACCGATCGGAGATGCCCTGATGACCGAGCCCACCGTCCGCAGGTTCGACGATGCCCCCGCCCTCGTCGCGGCGGCCGCCGACGACCTGGTCACCGTGATCGAGCAGGCGCAGGCCGAGCGCGGCTTCGCCTCGATCGTGCTGACCGGCGGCACCAACGGCAACGCGCTCTCGGCGGCCCTGCGGGACAAGGTGATCGACTGGTCGCGCATCGACGTCTTCTTCGGCGACGAGCGCTTCGTCGCGGGCGACGACCCGGACCGCAACGTGCTGCAGGCCGAGGAGGCGCTGCTCGCCCACGTGCCGATCCCGGACGCGAACGTCTACCGCTTCCCCGCCTCGGACGAGTTCAGCGGCGACGGTGCGCTGGCCGCCCGTGTGTACGCGAAGCGCCTGGCGGACAACGCCGCCGCCCGCGGCAACGCAATTGCCGCCGGCGAGGGCACGGTACCCCGATTCGATGTGCACCTGCTCGGCATGGGCGGCGAGGGCCACATCAACTCGCTCTTCCCCGACACCGACGCGGTCCGCGAGACCGACGCCGTCGTGGTCTCGGTGCGCGACTCCCCGAAGCCGCCGCCGCGCCGCCTCACGCTGACGCTGCCGGCGGTCGGCGCCGCGCGCCGTGTGTGGCTTCTCGTGTCCGGTGCCGAGAAGGCCGAGGCCGTGGCCGCCGGGGTCGGTGGCGCTTCGCCCGAGGACTGGCCCTGCGCCGGCGCGCACGGTTCCGAGGAGACGGTCTGGTACGTCGACGGTGCCGCCGCGTCGCAGCTCGGCTAGGACTGCTCCAGCACGATCGTCGGGACCCCCAGCGCCGGATCCTTGACCGTGGCGACCCGCGTGCCCGGCTTCGCGCCGCGCCGCACCTCGCTCACGGTGATGCCCTGCTCGGTCAGGCGGGCGTGCGTCGCGTCCGCGTCGACGGTGCGCCAGGCGAGCCCCCACAGCGCGTCCGGGCCGGCGGGGTCAACGCCCTCGCCCTCCTGCAGCACGACCTCGACGAGCAGATCGCCGCGGCGGAAGAAGAGCTGGTGCACCCCCCAGGACTGCACGCGGTCCAGGCGGAGGTCGAAGTCGAGCCGGCCGCACAGGGTGGCGATGATCCGGTCGCGGTTCGGCGAGGTGAGGACGACGTGGTCGACGCCGGTGATCTCCGCGCCCGGTGCGACGCCGGGCGAGGCAGGCGCGGCGAGGCCGAGCACGAGTCCGTCTGCGACACCGGCGAATCCGCCCTCCGCTCCCGTCAGCGGCAGTCCGCGTCGCTCGACGAGCTTCGCCGCCGCGGCCGCGTCGTCCGCCGCGACGAGGAGGCCCGAGGCGCCCGCCCACGACGGTGCACCGACAGCGACGTCGATGGCGCCAGCGGTGTGGATCTCTGTCGGCTCGGAATCGAGGAGCCGCGCGTGGGCGGCCCGCGCCCCGGCCGGTACATCGAGGATGACCAGGTCACGTGCAGCTGCGTAAGTCACCCCGCCATCCTGCACCATCACGACTGTTGCGGCGTCGTGGCCGCTGTCGCCTTCCAGTTATCGCCGGCCACCTTCAGCGCGCTGACGACTGCAGTCGAGCCCCACTCGGTCGCAGACGTCGTGACCGGGGCCGAGTCGAGGATCGACAGCGCCGTCCGGACCGTGGCGCCGTCGGCGACGGCGGACGTGACGGTCGTCCCGACACCGTCGATGCTCGTGCTCGCGCGGCGCAGCGCCTGCGCGGCGGTCCCCAAGGCGGAGAACTTGTCGGCGAGGGACTCGAGTTTCGTCGTCAGCCGCTGCAGCAGTGCGGCGAATCTCTGTGCCAGCATCCCGGCCCGCATCAGAATCGTGTTCATCGCGGTGACCACGGATCCTCCCCCGGTGGGAACGGACGCGGCGGAGGCCACGGTCATCATCGCCAAGCCCCACGTACACAACTGCGCCAACTCGTCACGGATGGTGTTGCGTACCTCGACGACGAGCGCACCCGCCGTCGCGAGCCCGCTCGCACTCCTGGTGGCGGCCTTCCCGAGGACGTCGCTAATCGTGGACAACGATGTCGTGGCCTTGCGATACGCATCTGCGTCCGAGCCGGACCAACCCGATGTCGTCGCCGACGCGGCGTCTCGTACCTTCTCGGCAACCGTGGCCATCGGCTTTCCCACCGTCTCGGTCCACGCTTTGGTGACCTTCTTGATCTCTTCCGGATCGCCCGAGACGGCGTCCAGCGACCACTTGAGCGGTGGGACGTGTTCGATGACCCAGCCCATGCCCGCGGCGGCGAAGTATCCGACCGGGTCCGCGGCCGCCGATGAGACCTCGGCGCCGATGCCGACGACCGCCGCCACCCCGTTCAGACCGCTCGCCTCCCTGTCCAGCGCGTCCGCGGAGGCGCTCACCAGATCGACGGCCGATTCTGCGATCGGGATGCCCGCGACGCCCCGTTCGACGGTCGCGAGCACACCGTCCTCGTCGCTCATCGCTCGCTCGTCTCCGTGAGTGCGGTCGCACCGCTCTGATCGGTCCGACGCGTCGCGCTGATGTTCTTGCGGAATTCGTCCAAGTGCGTCTCGATCTCACCACCGTGGCGTTTGATGACCTCCTCGGTGCTGGCGAGCTGCTTGTTGACGATGGACGCGAACCACCCGAAGGCCGCACCGTAGTCGCCGTCGCCCACGCGGAGCGACGCGGCGGAGCCCACTGCGCTCACGGCGCTCGCGATATCGGCGAGCGCCTTGGACTGTGCTTCGACCGTCACGGGATCGACCACGCAGTCGTCCGTCATCGCTCCGCCTCCCCCGTGTATTCGGCCCAGATCTCCAGGTCCGGATAGAACTCGGTGGCGATCGAGTGGACCTCCCTGGCCGCAGCTTTCTCGGCCAGGGAGGCCGCCGTCATGATCTCCGCGCTCAGAGCCTCCCCCGAGTACTCCATCGCGCGGCCCGCGATCACCACGCCCGTGAGCCGTCCCCCCATCCCGACGGTGACCCGCACGTCCCCCCGCGCCGCCGTCCCGGTGCCCGAAACTCGGGCCAATCGCTCACGGACCTCGTGTGCCTGCTCGAACGTCTTATCCGCCCCTGCGGCGTCCGACCAGAACTGCGGTGTCGTGTCCAACTCGCTCCCCCGATCTCGTTGGTTTTTCCTCCGCATCAATTAGACGCACCGGCTCCGCGAACGGTTCCGAAGATTTTTCACACTGGGCCGGGGCACGCCGAACGATGGCACTGAGCTGGAAAGAAGCACCGAATCCTGCACCCGTGCTTGTTTTCGTCGAGGCGATTCTGATTTAGTAGTGCGGCAACCCTCCGCAGAAAGGTGGTCACCCCATGGCCGCACGCCGCCGCTCGAGCTGGATGAACGACGAGCTCGACGCCCTCCGCGACCTCGCGGACAAGTTCCTGGCGAAGGAACTCACCCCCAACATCGAGAAGTTCGCCGAGCAGCACCACGTCGACCGCGACCTGTGGAACAAGGCCGGCGAGCTGGGCCTGCTGTGCCTGTCCATCCCCGAGGAGTACGGCGGCGGTGGCGGCGACTTCCGCCACGAGTCGGTGCTCATCGCCGCGCAGGCGCAGGCGTTCGACACCAGCTGGGGCGTCTCGCTGCACAACGGCATCGTCGCGCACTACATCCTCGCGTACGGCACCGAGGAGCAGAAGCAGACCTGGCTGCCGAAGATGGCCTCCGGCGAGGCCGTGGGCGCCATCGCGATGACCGAGCCCGGCACCGGTTCGGACCTGCAGAACGTGAAGACCCGCGCCATCAAGACCGGCGGCGAGTACGTCATCAACGGCAGCAAGACCTTCATCACGAACGGCCAGCAGGCCGACATCGTCGTCCTCGTCTGCAAGACCGACCCCGATCAGGGCGCGGCCGGCATCTCCCTGATCCTGGTCGAGGCCGACCGCGAGGGCTTCCGCAAGGGCAACATCCTCAACAAGATCGGCCAGAAGGGCCAGGACACCTCCGAGCTGTTCTTCGACGACGTGCACGTGCCCGTCGAGAACCTCCTCGGCACCCAGGAGGGCCAGGGGTTCTACCAGCTCATGCAGCAGCTGCCGCAGGAGCGCCTCATCATCGGCCAGGCCTGCGTCGCGGGCATGGAGGTCATCTTCGAGGAGACCCTGCGCTACACCAAGGAGCGCGAGGCCTTCGGCCGCCCCATCTTCGGGTTCCAGAACACCAAGTTCAAGCTCGCCGAGGCGCTCACCGAGACCACGATCGCGCGGGTCTTCGTGGACGACTGCATCGAGAAGCACGTGAAGGGCGAACTGGACATCCCCACGGTCGCCATGGCGAAGTGGTGGACCTCGGACCGCGCCCAGCAGGTCGCGTCCGAGTGCCTGCAGCTGTTCGGCGGCTACGGCTACATGGCCGAGTACCCGGCGGCGCGCTTCTGGGTCGACAACCGCGTCCAGATGATCTACGCCGGCACCAACGAGATCATGAAGGAGATCATCGCGCGCACGCTCTGAGCGTCCGATGTCCCCGCGCCCGGGTGTCGTCCGAACGGACGACACCCGGGCGTTCTCGTCTCCGGAGTCCGGTTCGTCACGAACTGTTCCCATTCCCGTCGGCCGATCCCGCTACGATCGCCTCACGCAGTGGGGAGGGGACGTCCATGGACGAGGGAACGCGGAGCGGGAGCACGCTGGGGCCGTACGAGATCGGCCGCCTGCTCGGCCGCGGTGGGATGGGTGAGGTGTATCTGGCGCACGACGCGCAACGCGATCGGGACGTGGCGCTGAAGGTGCTGCACGCCTCGGCCGCGCAGGATCCGCAGTTCCGCGAGCGCTTCACCCGCGAATCGCAGACCGTCGCCCGGCTCGCGGACCCGCACGTCATCCCGATCCACGATTTCGGGGAGATCGACGGGGTGCTGTTCATCGACATGCGGCTCGTCGAGGGCCGCAATCTCGCGGAGGTGCTGCACGACGGTCCGCTGTCCCCGGACCGCGCCGTCGCTCTCGTCGAGCAGGTGGCGGGAGCTCTCGACGCGGCGCACGCCAAGGGCCTGGTGCACCGGGACGTGAAGCCCGCCAACATCGAACTCACCGAGTCGGGATTCCCGTACTTGCTCGACTTCGGGCTCGCGGTCGCCGACACGCAGTCCCGGATGACGTCGGCGGGCATGTTCGTGGGCTCGCAGGCCTACGCGGCACCCGAGCGGTTCGACGGTGACTCGGCCACCGTCGCGAGCGACGTCTACTCGCTGACCTGCGTCCTCTTCGAAGCACTCACCGGGCACGCCCCGTACCGGGGAGAGAGTCTGGGCGCGATGCTCAAGCAGCACCTCACCTCCCCGATCCCTTCGCCGAGCGCGGAGACGTCGGTCCCGCCGGCGATGGACACCGTGATCGCGCGAGGTATGGCGAAGGATCCGGCCGACCGGTTCGGCAGCTGCGGGGAGCTGGCCCGTGCTGCACGGGAGGCGCTCGCCGGACGCAGTGTCGACGTGCCGCTCCCCTCGCCAGCGTACGAGCAGACGCTGATCCGGCCGCTCGCGCAGCCGTCCGACCCGACCGTGATCTCGCAGCCGAGTCCACCGACGGATTCCGGCCCCACGGTCGTCTCGCAGCCGTCACCGGCCTCGTTCTCACAGGCACGGCGCTCGCCACCGGCCCCGTCCTATCCAGCCGCCCCCTCGTACCCGGCCGCGCCGTCGTACCCGGTGGCTCCGGCATTCCACCAGGCAGCGCCACCCGCGAAGAGCCGGGCAGTGCCGATCCTCGCGGTGGTCGCCGCCGTGCTCATCGGGGCCACTGCCGTGCTGGGCTACGTCGCGCTGTCGGATCGCAGGACCGCTCCCGCGGCGCAGACCGCAGGCATGACGGCGACGGCGACCGTCACCGCGACGGCGACCGCGCCGACGACCACCGACGTTCCGCCTGCCGCGACGACGTCCGCCGCACCGAACCCGCTCGCCGCCCTGCAGGCCCGGGCGGCCGCGGACAAACCGTACGTCCTCGCCACCATGAACAACCGCTGGGTCGTGCAACTGGCATCGAAGTACGCAGGCGTGACCGACGACGGCCGGCAGTGGTTCGAAGCAGACATTCTCGGCGAGATCAATTACTTCGAGAGCAGATACGGCCCGGTCAAACTCCTGTACAGCGGCGAATGGCCCGTCTTCGACGGAAAGTCCTCGTGGGTGCCGGTTCTCGCGGCCTACGCGTTCACCGAGTCCGCGCCCGCCGTCGCGTGGTGCCGCCAGCAGAACCTGAACAAGGACAGGTGCGCTGCGAAACTGGTGTCGGACACGATGGGCCCCGCATACACGACCGCCTATCCCTGAGGAGAGGGCCTAGCGCTGCAGGGGCGTCATCTTCCGCTGTGCGGCGGGGATCGCCAGCGCGAGCACGCCGCGCAGGACGCCCTTAGCGATGTCGAGGTTGTCGAAGTAGTCCCGCCACAGCGCGATGCGACCATCCCGCACGTCGAACCGGCCACACACCCAGAACCGCACGCGCAGCGGACCGACCCGCAGCTCGTCGATGCGCTCGGTGAGGACGACGGCACCGTCGGATGCGATGGAGGTGACCTCGACGCCGAAACCGAGGGCGGGCAGCGCGAGGAGCCGGATCACCCGGCCCGCGCGGTTCCGGCCGCGCAGGGTGGCGAGCCCCACGTTCGTGTAGACCACGTCCTCGTCGAACGCGGCCACCGCCTCCGCCGCCCGGCCGTCCTGCATATCGGCGAGGAAGGTCAATACCGTCGCCTGTTCGTCCTGTACCACCACGTCAGTCATGCGGCCGAGGCTACCGCCGTGCGGCCGCCCCGTCCTCCGCCCTGGGACGGAGATCTAGCCCGAGTTGCGCAGCGCGGTCGCGAGGCCGTTCATGGTCAGCAGAATGCCGCGCTGCACCAGCGGGTCCTCGTCACCCGAGCGGTACCGGCGCAGCAGTTCCACCTGGAGGTGGTTGAGCGGCTCGAGGTACGGGAAACGGTTGAACACGGAACGCTTCAGGGCGGGGTTGTCGGCGAGCAGATCGTCGGTCTCCGTGATCGCGTAGTACATCTCGATCGTGCGGCGGTGCTCGTCGGCGATCTTGCCGAAGACGCGCTCGCGCAGCGCGACGTCGGGTACGAGATCCGCGTAGCGGGCGGCCAATCCGAGGTCGGATTTGGCGAGGACCTGCGCCATGTTGGAGAGCACCGAACGGAAGAAGGGCCACCGCCGGTACAGCTCGCGCAGGCGATCCAGCCGTGCCGGGTCGCCACCGATCCATGTCTCGAACGCCGTTCCCGTGCCGTAGAACCCGGGAAGCATGACGCGTGAGAGCGACCACGCCATCACCCAGGGAATCGCACGCAGGTCCGAGATCTTCGACGTCTGCTTGCGGGAACTGGGCCGCGAACCGATGTTCAGCGAGCCGATCTCCTCGACGGGCGTGGAGGTCTTGAAGTACTCGACGAAGCCGTCCGTACGGTGCACGAGGTCGCCGTAGGCGTCCCGCGCGAGCGCCGCCAGCTCATCGAGAACGGCGTAGGCATCCTCGGCCTCGTCACCGAGGCCCTCGACGTCGAGCAGCGTGGACTCCAGCGTCGCCGCCACCAGCGATTCCAGGTTCCGTACCGCCAGCGCGGGTTCGGCGTACTTGGCGGCGATGATCTCGCCCTGCTCGGTGAGCCGCAGCGTGCCGCGGACCGCGCCCGGCGGCTGGGCGAGGATGGCGTCGTAGCTCGGCCCGCCGCCGCGCCCGACGGTGCCACCGCGACCGTGGAAGAGCCGCAACGTGATCCCCGTGTCACGGGCCATCGCGACGAGGTCGAGCTCGGCGCGGTAGAGCGCCCAGTTGGCGGCGAGGTAGCCGCCGTCCTTGTTGGAATCGCTGTAGCCCAGCATGATCTCCTGCAGCCCGCCCTTGCCGTCGACCAGCGACCGGTAGGCGGGGACGGCCAGCGCGGCGCGCATCGTCGCGGCACCCTGCTGCAGGTCCTCGATGGTCTCGAAGAGCGGCACGATGTTCACGGGGCACTCGGCGCCGCCGTCGGTGTCGGGCCGCAGCAGCCCCGCCTCCTTGAGCAGCACTGCGGCCTCGAGCAGATCCGAGACGGACGTGCACATGGAGATGATGTAGTTCGGAACTGCCCCGGCCCCCAGGGAGTCCACGGCGCGCGTCGCGGCATGGAGCACGCCGAGCTCCTTCGTCGTCTGATCCGTGAACTCGGCACCGGGCCCCACGAGCGGCCGGCGCAGGCGCAGCTCGGCGGTGAGGAGCCGGACTCGTTCGTCCTCGTCGAGGGAGGCGTAGTCGGGGTGCACGCCGGCCCAGGCGAAGAGTTCCGCGATCGTCTCCTCGTGCACATCGGAGTTCTGCCGCATGTCGAGGCCGGAGAGGTGGAAACCGAAGGTGTTCACGGCCTCCCGCAGAGCCTGCAGGCGGTCGTCGGCGATGAGGCCGTCCCCTCCGGCTCGGAGCGAGGCATCGACGACACCCAGGTCCGCCAGGAGTTCCGACGGTGCGCCGTACGGCTCGGCGCCGATGTCCGTGCGCGCGTCCAGCTGCTCGTCCAGGAGGGCGTCGGCGGTCGCGGACAGGCGGCCGCGGATGCCGTGCAGAGCGCGCCGGTAGGGCTCGTCGGCCCGTTTGGGCGAGTCGTCCCACGCGGCGAGCGCGAGCAGATCGTCGGCGACCGTGGTGAGACGGGAGCTGAGGGCGAGTTCCTGTTCCAGCTGCAGCAATTCGCGCAGGTAATGCCCGATGGCCGTCGCAGCGGCCCGCCGCGACGCCATGGTGACCACCTCGGCGGTGACGTAGGGATTGCCGTCGCGGTCGCCGCCGATCCACGATCCCGGCCGCACGATCGGCTCGGACAGCAGGGCGGTCCCCGGGTACAGCTCACGCAATCGGGTGCGTGCCTCGCGGTTGATGGCCGGCATCACCTGGAGGAAGGCGGCGTCGAAGTAGCGCAGGCCGTTCTCGATCTCGTCCTGGATGCGCAGCCGCTCCAGCCGGACCAGGGCGGTGTCCCAGAGTGTGAGGATCTGCCGCCGGAGCCCGACCTGCACCTGTTCCTCCTCGCGCGGGTCCAGCTGGGTCCGGTCGCGGTAGCGCATGAGCTCGGTGATCCGATGCTGGGTATCGAACACGGTGCGGCGCCGCGTCTCGGTCGGGTGCGCGGTGATCACCGGCACGACGAGCGCATGCCGGAGGGCCGCTGCGACCTCGGTGCCGTCGAGCGCGGCCTCCGCCAGCAGCCCGTAGGTGTGCGCCAGCGACGAGGCCTGCGGCGGCTCGCCCGCCCGGACGTGAATCGCCCGGCGCCGCTCGCGGTGCAGGTCCTCGGCGAGGTTGGCCAGGAGGGCGAAGTGTGAGAAGGCGCGGATGACCGGCACCGCCTCGGCGGTGGGGACGTCGGCGAACAGGGCGGCGAGCTGCTCGCGATCCAGCTCGGACCGCCGCACGGCGAACGATTCCTGCCGGGCCCGCTCGACGAGGTCGAAGATCTGCGGCCCGGCCTGTTCGCGGATGGTGTCGCCGAGGATCCCGCCGAGGAGCCGGATGTCGTCGCGGAGTGGTTCTGTGGCGGCGCGGCCCGGGTCACTGGTCATAATATGCAGTATGCCCAGTCAAACGGCGGTATGCCCGTCGTATGGGAGTCGGCGCCCATATGGGCGCGCACCTGTTCCGGATGCACAGCCCACCAACGGCGAGGCGCCCCGAACCCTGTGGGTCCGGGGCGCCTCGTTGCGTCCGTTGGCGACGTCTAGGACGTCAACTTGATGCTCAGCGTAACGCCGACGATGCACACCGTCCAGATGATGCCGACGAAGATCGTCACCCGGTCGAGGTTCTTCTCCACCACCGACGAGCCGGAGAGCGACGACTGCACGCCACCGCCGAACAGCGACGACAGGCCGCCGCCCTTACCGCGGTGGAGCAGGACGAGCACCACCAGCAGCAGGCTCAGCACGAGGATGGCGATCTTCAGCACCAGCTGCAATGTTTCCACGAGGATCCAGTGTACCTTCCGGTCGGCGTCGGTCGTTCAGGGCGTGCGGTGCGCGTCGGGCCGCAGCGGCAGGTCGCCGCGGTTCAGAGCGGTCCGCCGGCGGCGATGGCGCTGAGTGCGGCGAACTCGTCGGGCTTGAGTGAGGCGCCGCCCACGAGACCGCCGTCCACGTCCGGCTGCGCGACGAGCTCGCCGACGTTCTTGCTGGACACCGAGCCGCCGTAGAGCACCCGAATGCCGGCGGCGACGTCGGCACCGCCCAGCTCGGCGACGGTGGCACGGACCGCGGCGCAGACCTCCTGCGCGTCCTGCGGGGTCGCCACCTTGCCCGTGCCGATCGCCCAAACGGGCTCGTACGCGATGACCGTCTTGGACAGTTCCTCGGCCGTGAGCCCGGCGAGCGAACCCTTGAGCTGCTCGACGTTGTACTCGACCTGCGTGCCCTGTTCGCGGACGTCCAGCCCCTCGCCGATGCACACGATCGGCGTCAGGCCGTGACGCAGCGCGGCCTTCGTCTTGGCCAGCACGATCTCGTTGGTCTCGCCGTGGATCGTGCGCCGCTCGCTGTGGCCGACGACGACGTAGGTGCAGCCGAGCTTCGCGAGGAACGCACCGGAGATGTCACCGGTGTACGCGCCGGCGTCGTGCGGCGAGAGGTCCTGCGCGCCGTAGGTGATCTTCAGGTCGTCGCCGTCGACGGCCGTCTGCACCGAGCGCAGGTCCGTGAACGGCGGGATCACCGTGACGTCGACGTGAGCGAAGTACTTGTCCGGCAACGCGAAAGCGAGCTTCTGCACCACCGCGATCGCCTCGAGGTGGTTGAGGTTCATCTTCCAGTTGCCGGCGATCAGCGGCTTGCGGCTCATGCGTCCCCCCTGTCGAGCACCGTCAACCCGGGGAGCTCCTTGCCCTCCAGGTACTCCAGCGAGGCGCCGCCACCGGTGGAGATGTGGCTGAAGCCGTCCTCGTCGAGCCCCAGGGTACGGACGGCCGCGGCCGAGTCGCCGCCGCCCACGACGGTGAAGGCACCGTTGCTGGTCGCCCTGATGACCGACTCCGCGACGGCCTTCGTGCCGGCCGCGAAGGCGGGGAACTCGAAGACGCCCATGGGGCCGTTCCAGAAGACCGTCTTGGCCTGGGTCAGCACAGCGCCGAAGCGCTGCGCGGACTCGGGGCCGATGTCGAGTCCCATCCAGCCGTCCTCGATCGCGTCGGCGGAGACGGTCTTCGACGCGGCATCGGCCGCGAAGGCGTCGGCCACCACGACGTCGATCGGCAGGTGCAGGACGTCGCCGAACTCCTCGAGCAGCTGCTTGCACGTGTCGATCTGGTCCTCCTGCAGCAGCGAGTCACCCACGGAGTAACCCTGCGCGGCGAGGAAGGTGAAGGCCATGCCGCCGCCGATGACGAGCGTGTCGACCTTGGGCGCGAGCGCGCGGATGACGCCGAGCTTGTCGGAGACCTTGGAGCCGCCGAGCACCACCGCGTAGGGCCGCGACGGGTTCTCGGTCAGCTGCGCGAGGACGCGCACCTCGGCGTCGACGAGGCCACCGGCGTACGCCGGGAGCAGCTTCGCGACGTCGAAGACGGAGGCCTGCTTCCGATGGACGACGCCGAAGCCGTCGGAGACGAATGCGCCCTCGCCGGCGTGGGAGGAGACGTCGACGAGCTCGGCGAGGTCCCGCGCGAGCGCCTCGCGCTCGGCGTCGTCCTTACTCGTCTCGCGCGGGTCGAACCGCACGTTCTCCAGGAGGAGCACGTCACCGTCGGTGAGGCCCTCGGCGCGGGCCAGCGCGTCCTGGCCCACGACGTCGCCGGCGAGTTGGACGTTGCGCCCCAGGCGCTCCCCCAGCTCCTTCGCGACGGGCGCGAGCGAGAACTTCGGGTCGGCCTCGCCCTTCGGGCGGCCCAGGTGTGCGGTGACGATCACCTTCGCGCCGGCCTCGGCGAGCGCCTTGAGCGTGGGCACCGAGGCGATGATGCGGCCCGGATCGGTGATGGCGCCGGCATCGTCGAGCGGCACGTTGAGGTCGCTGCGGACCAGTACGGTGCGTCCCTCGACGCCCTCGGACAGCAGGTCGGAAAGAGTGGAAACGGTCATCAGAGCGATTTACCTACCAGATCAGTCACGTCGACGAGGCGGTTGCTGTAGCCCCATTCGTTGTCATACCAGGACACGACCTTAGCCTGATCGTCGATCACCTTGGTCAGGCCCGCGTCGAAGAGCGAGCTGTGGGGGTCGGTGACGATGTCGGAGGAGACGATCGGCGCGTCGTAGTACTTGAGGATCCCCTTGAGCTTCCCCTCGGCCGCGGCCTTCATCGCGGCGTTGATCTCCTCGACGGTCGCCTTCCTCGCGAGTTGCACGGTGAGGTCGGTGACGGAACCGGTGGGGATCGGCACGCGGAGCGCGTAGCCGTCGAGCTTGCCCTCCAGCTCCGGCAGGACCAGGCCGATCGCCTTCGCCGCGCCGGTCGAGGTGGGCACCACGTTGATCGCGGCGGCGCGCGCACGTCGCGGATCCTTGTGCGGGCCGTCCTGCAGGTTCTGGTCCTGCGTGTACGCGTGGACCGTCGTCATCAGGCCCGTGACGATGCCGAACTCGTCGTTGACCACCTTCGCGAGCGGGCCGAGGCAGTTCGTGGTGCACGAGGCGTTGGAAATGACGTTCTGGCTGCCGTCGTACTTGTCGTCGTTGACGCCCATGACCACGGTGAGGTCCGCCCCTGCGGCGGGTGCCGACACGATCACCTTCTTCGCGCCGGAGTCGAGGTGGCCCTGCGCCTTGTCGCGCGCGGTGAAGATACCGGTGGACTCGATCACGACGTCCACGCCGAGGTCGCCCCACGGCAGCGCCGACGGCCCCTCGCGCACCTCGAGCGCCTTGATGACCTGATCGCCCACACGGATGGAATCGCCGTCGGCGACCACGTCCGCATCGAGGCGTCCCAGGATCGAGTCGAACTTCAGGAGATGCGCCAGCATGGCGTTGTCGGTCAGGTCGTTGACCGCGACGATCTCCACGTCGGTGGTACCGAGGGCCTTCTGAGCGGCGACCGCCCGGAAGAAGTTGCGGCCGATCCGACCGAATCCGTTGACACCTACGCGAACAGTCACTGTCGTGCTCCTTCGGGTCAGGAATACCTGCTCGTCAACGGTAGCCCCGGATCACCACTCCCGCTTGGTTATTACCAGTTCTGCGCTTGGCGCCGATCATGCCCGTTCAGTCGGCTTTCACGTGCCGCCCGACGGTGCGCGAGACGAAGACGCTCGGCGCGCGGTCGTCCGACAGATACACGTGCGCCACCAGGACGAAGATGAACAGGTCCGAGGGCATGGACGTCAGGTCAGCGCCCATGGAGACCCACGCCCCGAGCGTGGCGACGAAGCCGAGCAGGAACAGACCGCGGCCCAACCACCTCGGCGTCCGCGCGGACCACAGCCGCCGGATCGATCTCTTGGTCGGCTCGTTGGTCCCGGCCCGCAGCGCCAGCCATCGCCGCACCAGCCCGATTCCCGCAGTGGCCGCGATGGGCCGCCAGCGACGTACCGCTCGGCGCCGGTGCGCACACCAGTAGAGCCGGCGCACCGACGCCATCAGCGCGTGGCCGTAGATGACGGCCAGCGCGAACAGCTGCACCACGGCCAAGACCGCAGTGACCGACCACACGCTCGTGGTGAACCAGCCCGGCCAGGTGCGGCCGAACCACATTCCGCCCGGCTCACGGATCCGTTGCGCCGCGCTGTGCAGGTCAGGAGCCCACGCAACAGCGAGGGTCATCGCCACCAGGATCAGGAATCCGAGGACCAGGGCGAGATACCAGCGCCAGCCGATGTCGCCGTGCGCGGCCTCCTCGACGCCGGATTGCCCACTCGGATCGTCCACGCCGACGATACTATCCGCTTACGTGGATTCTGAGTGCAGTGTCCTTATCAGCCCTCGTCGAGCATGTCGGCCGTGACGGCGGACTCGGTGTCCGGCACCCCGTCGGCGGCGGCGCGCTTATCCGCCATCGACAGCAGCCGCCGGATCCGCCCCGCGACGGCGTCCTTCGTCATGGGCGGGTCGGCCAGCTGCCCGAGTTCCTCGAGCGAGGCCTGACGATGCTGCACGCGCAGCGAGCCCGCCTGCGCGAGGTGCTCGGGCACGTCCGAACCGAGGATCTCCAGCGCCCGCTCCACGCGCGCCGCGGCGGCGACGGCGGCCCGAGCGGAGCGCCGGAGGTTGGCGTCATCGAAGTTCGCCAGGCGGTTCGCGGTGGCCCGCACCTCGCGCCGCATGCGGCGCTCCTCCCACACGAGCCGCGTGTCGTTGGCACCCATCCGGGTGAGCAGAGCACCGATCGCCTCGCCGTCCCGGACGACCACCCGGTCGGCACCGCGCACCTCGCGGGCCTTGGCGGTCACACCGAGCCTACGCGCACACCCGACGAGGGCGAGCGCGACCTCGGGGCCGGGGCAGGAGACCTCGAGCGCACTCGAACGACCCGGTTCGGTCAGCGAGCCGTGCGCGAGGAAGGCACCGCGCCACGCGGCCTCCGCGTCATGCACGGACCCTCCGACGATCTGCGACGGGAGCCCGACCACGGGGCGTCCACGCATGTCGAGCAGCCCCGTCTGCCGGGCGAGGGCCTCCCCGTCCTTGACCACGCGGACGATGTACCGGGCCGCCTTGCGCAGGCCACCCGCGCTGAGCACGTGCACGTCCGAGTTGTAGCCGTAGAGATCGAGGATCTCCTTGCGGAGCCGACGAGCCGTGATCCCCATGTCGACCTCGGCCTCGACGATCACCCGGCCGCCCTGGATGTGAAGGCCGCCCGCGAAGCGCAGCAACGAGGCGACCTCGGCGCGGCGCGCGCTCACCTGGGTGATGGAGAGCCTGCTCAGCTCGTCCTTGACCTGGGATGTCAGCGCCACAGCTGGACCCTCCTAGGGAAAATATCGACTACATCGGATGGGAAAGGAAAAGGTTGGCTATTCGCGGTCCGAGAGTTCACTGTAGGCCACTTTCGCGATCGCGGCTGCCAGTGCCTCGGGGTCGTGCTGATGCGTCCCGGGCACGCCGACGTCCACGAAGTGGGGCGTCGCACCCAGCAGTGCGGTGGCACGGATGAGGTGCTCGCGCTCGGCGCCCGGGGGCACCGTGCGGGCGTCGACCAGGACGTCGTCGAAGCGCAGCCCGTCCGCGTGCGCGGCCAGCACGTGCAGGTGCCGCTCGGGCGAATAGCCCCCGGTCTCCTCGGGCTCGGGAGCCAGGTTGAGGATCAGCACCCGCCGGGCGTTCGTGCGGCGCAGCGCGTCCACCTGCTCGGGCACGAGGACGTGCGGGATGACGGAGCTGAACCACGATCCCGGGCCCAGCGTCACGACGTCCGCCGCCATGATCGCCTCGACCGCGTCGGCGCACGCCTCCGGATGCGCGGGCAGGAGGCGCACCCGGCGCACCTGCCCCGGCGTGACCGCCACGGCCACCTGTCCCCGGATCACGCGCGACAGCCGCGGGTCGTCCTCGAGTCCGGTCACATCGGCCTCGATCCGCAAGGGCCCCGGCACCATCGGCAGCACACGCCCCTGCACGCCGAACCGGTCGGCGATCGCGTCCAACGCGTCGACCGGGTCACCCAGGACCTCGCACAGCCCGGCGAGGAGCAGGTTCCCGACGGGGTGGCCGGCCATCGCACCGCCGCCACCGAAGCGGTGCTGCAGGATCCCCGCCCAGAACTCCCCGCGGTCGTCGTCGGGCATGAGCGCCGCGAGCGCCATCCGCAGGTCGCCGGGCGGGATGATGCCGAGCTCACTGCGGAGCCGGCCCGAGGATCCGCCGTCGTCGGCGACGGTGACGATCGCCGTGATGTCGGCACCGAGCGCGCGGCCCGCGCGCAGCGTCGCGAACAGTCCGTGGCCCCCTCCGAGGGAGGCGATCTTCGGGCCCGTCATTCGAGCCCCAGATCCCGGTGCGCCGCACGCACTTCGATGCCGGGTCGGCCCGCGAGCCGGCGCACCAGCTCTTCGGTCATGGCGACGCTGCGGTGTTTGCCGCCGGTGCAGCCGATGCCCACGGTGAGGTAGGTCTTGCCCTCGCGCCGGTACCCCGCGAGGAGCGGGTCGAGCAGTTGGGCGTACGTGTCGAGGAAGTCGGAGGCGCCGGGCTGCCCCAGCACGTATCCGGAGACCTCCTCGGTGAGCCCGTTGAGCGGGCGCAGCTCGGGCACCCAGAACGGGTTCGGCAGGAAACGCACGTCGAGCACCATGTCCGCGTCGAGCAGGATGCCGTTCTTGAAGCCGAAGGACTCGACGGTGACGGTGATCGTCCCCGAGCGCAGCGTGCGGAAGGAGTTCTCGATCGTCTCCCGCAGCCGCGCCACCGAGAGGGTGGAGGTATCGAGCACCAGGTCCGCCGTCGAGCGGATGGGCTGCAGGATGCGGCGCTCCGCGGCGATGCCCTCGGCGAGTGTCCCGCTCCCCTGCAGCGGGTGTTTGCGCCGCACCTGCTCGAACCGGCGGATCAGGGTCTCGTCGGACGCGTCGAGGAAGAGCACGCGGGGCTCGATGTCCTTCTCCGCCAGTTCGCGCCGGATGTTCGCGAAGTCGCCGGTGAAGGTGCGACTGCGCACGTCGGTCACGATGCACAGGCGGTGGATCCGCGACTCGTCGGCGAGCGAGATGTCCACCATGTTGCTGATCAGGGCCGGCGGCAGATTGTCGGCGACGTACCAGCCGAGGTCCTCGAGCACCTTGGCCGCGGTGCCACGGCCCGCCCCGGACAGGCCCGTCACCAGGAGCACGTCCATCGGTCCATCGCTGCGGTGTTCGCCGACGGTCCGCTCCTCGGCTCGGTCGTCCGGATTCCCGGTCGGGCGCACGGACCCTCCTCCTGGCTCGTCGGTACGGCTTCAGCCTAGCCATCGCGAACGGTTCTCGCGGTGGTCTCGACCGCCGGTGCTCCCATCCGGCGAACCGCCTAGAGTCGTTCCCGTGTCCCTCCGCCGCACCGCCTCCCTGACCTCCGCCGCGCTCGCCGTGGCCACGTCCGCGCTGGTGGCTCCGGCGGCGTCGGCGGACACGGTGCCCGGCACCGCCGGCCTCGATCCCGCCCTCGCGGAGGCGTACTCGGCGGCGTACCGGGCGGCCGCCGCGAACGGGGTGGTGCTCAGCATCACGTCCGGGAAGCGGTCCCGGGCGCAACAGCAGTGGCTGTGGGAGGACGCGCTCGCGCGGTACGGCTCCCCGCCCGCCGCGCGCCGGTGGGTACTGCCGCCGGACGAGTCGACCCACGTCAGCGGCGAAGCCGTCGACGTCGGCCCGTGGCAGGGCGCGTCGTGGCTGCACGCGACCGGGAACCGGTGGGGCCTGTGCCGCACCTTCGACAACGAGTGGTGGCACTTCGAGCTCGTCACCTCCCCGGGTGGGCAGTGCCCGCCGACCGTGCCCGACGCCGCGCACCGCTGACGTCTCGCCGAACCCTTCGCGCGGCTCACGGGCCGGTGTTAGGTTTCGATGATCCGATTGTCATGGAGGACGCCATGCTCCGTCTCAGGTCGGCGGCCGCAGCCGCACTCGCCATTCCGCTCGCGCTCACCGCGTGCGGCACGTCCGGATCGGACGGCGGGCCGTCCGGCGGACCGTCGTCCGTGACGATCGCGGCGGGCGGCTGCGACGCGACCGGCCCGACCGGGACCATGTACCGGCCCTCGGCGACGGCGAACCCCACCGGGCCCCGGGATATCAGCACCAACCCCGAGGGCGCCTCCGGGTACCGCTCCGGTCTTCCAGTGACGCACACCAAGGACTACGGCGTGGCCACCGCGAATCCCATCGCCACCAAGGCGGCCTGCGAGGTGCTCGAGCAGGGCGGCTCGGCCGCGGACGCGCTCGTGGCCGCGCAGACCGTGCTCGGCCTGGTCGAACCGCAGTCGTCGGGCATCGCCGGCGGCGCGTTCCTGCTGTACTACGACGCGAGGACGAAGAAGGTGCAGGCGTACGACGGTCGCGAGACCGCGCCGGCCGGCGCCGACGAGAACTACCTGCGATGGGTCTCCCCCGACGACCGGACGGAGCCCAAGCCCGACGCGCGGTCGTCCGGCCGCGCGATCGGCGTCCCCGGCGCGCTGCGGCTCCTCGAAGCCGTGCAGGGCGAGCACGGCACGAAGACCTGGCGCGAGCTCTTCGACCCCGCGGTGAAGATCGCCGACGACGGTTTCGAGATCAGCCCCCGCCTGGCGGGCGCCATCGCGGACGAGGCGAAGAACTTCGCGAACGACGCCGACCTGAAGGCCTACTTCCTCGAGCCCGACGGTTCCCCCAAGAAGGCGGGGGTCAAGCTCACCAATCCCGCGTATGCGAAGACCTTGGGCGCCATCGCCTCCGAGGGCGCGAAGGCCTTCTACACCGGACCGATCGCCGAGGCGATCGTCGCCTCCGTCCGCGACACCACCGGCGGCCGCACGGCGGGTGTCATGACCGTCGACGACCTCGCCCGGTACAGCGTGAAGACCCGCGAGGCCGTGTGCACGCCGTACCGCGACCGCGAGCTGTGCGGCATGCCGGCCCCCTCGTCCGGCGGGATCACCGTGGCGCAGGCGCTGGGCATCCTGAACTCGTTCGACCTGTCCGCACTGGGTCCGGACGCGGTACGCAGTGATCCCGGACCCGACGGCGGCATCCCGACCGCGGAGGCGATCCACCTGATCTCCGAGGCCGAGCGCCTCGCGTACGCCGACCGGGACAAGTACATCGCCGATCCCGACTTCATCCCGCTGCCCGGCGGTTCGCCCGCCGCCCTGGTGGATCCCGCATACCTCGAGAGCCGCGCGAAGCTCATCGACCGGAACAAGTCCATGGGTACCGCTAAGCCCGGCGAGTTCGCCACGGCGACACCGGGTGTCACCACCACGCCCGAGCACGGGACGAGTCACATCACGGTGCTGGACAAGGCCGGGAACGTCGCGTCGATGACCACCACGATCGAGTCGGCCTTCGGCTCGTACCACATGGTCGACGGCTTCCTGCTCAACAACCAGCTCACCGACTTCTCCGCGGAGCCGGTCGATTCCGCGGGGCAGCCGGTCGCGAACCGGGTGCAGCCGAACAAGCGCCCGCGCAGCTCGATGTCGCCGACGATCCTCTTCGGCCGCGGCGCGGACGGCGCGCGCGGCGAGGCGATCGGCGCCCTCGGCTCCCCCGGCGGCGCCGTCATCATCCAGTACGTGATCAAGACGATCGTCGGCCTGACCGACTGGAAGCTGAACCCGCAGCAGGCCGTCGGACTCGCCAACTTCGGCGCGGCCAATTCGCCGAAGACCAACGTGGACAGCGCCCATCCGGCGCTGAACACGGACGAGGGCCGCAAGGTCGTCGAGCAGTTGCGCGCGCTCGGACACACCGTGAATCTCGCGCCACAGGTATCCGGGCTGTCGGCGATCGTGAAGCAGGGCGACGTCTACGCGGGCGGCGCCGACCCGCGCCGCGAGGGAGTCGTGCTCGGCGGCAGCTGATCCGAGCCCCGGAACCCACTGGCCCGATCCAAGCGCCGCGCAAGGCATCGCACCTACCATCCTCGGCATGGGAATGAAGTGCAATTTCGTCGTCGCGTGCCGATCCGATCCGGCGGAACGGCTTCGGAACCTGCCACCGCTGGACGTCGACGCGAGCGACGCCTTGGCAACCGCGGTCCTCGGCAAGCGTTCCTGGGGCCGATCGCGCCGATCGCACCGGACAGGTGACCTCTGTGTCGATGTCTACCCCAAGGACGGCGAGATCGCGGTGGCGGTCTACGGCGATCTCGTCATCGTCGCCAGCGAGGACGTGCTGTCCTGGTTCGAGCAGACCGTCGAGGGCTGGGGCGCGGCGCTGATCGACGGCTACGACGCCGACGTGTTCGTACTCCATTCCGTCGTCGACATGGGGTGCTTCGCCGCCTGGCGCGGCGGAGAACTGATCCGGTCGTTCGCCGGCTCGAGTGACGACGGGGTGATCGTCGACGAGGGCCGGAGGCTGCCGTTCGAACGCGACCTCCACGGTGCGGTCGACGATTTCGGTTGGATCACCGAGAACGCCATCCTCGATCGCCTCGGGTACTGCTACGAGGGTCCGTACTCCGCGGACAACATCGATCCCGCGACGGTGCCACTTCTCGTCTACCGCTGAGCCGCAGGTGATTCGAGTATCACAGCCTCTCCCACCACCTGCAGCCGCACCTCGTCGCCCGGAACCGGCAGTTCCGTGCTCGGGTGCCGGATCTCGATGCCCGTACCGTCGCCGAGCGTCAACCCGACGGTGGCGTCCGGCCCGAAGAACTCGACCCGGGTGACGGTGGCGGACACCCCCTCCCCGGCGACCCGGATCTGCTCGGGACGCAGCAGCAGGGGCACCGGGCCGGGCACGGCGGCACCGTCGGCCCCGGCGACGGGGATCCGCCCCAGCACCGTCTCGGCCACGGCGCCGTCGAGCGCACCGTCGACGATGACGACGTCGCCGAGGAACCGGGCGACGACCTCCGACGCTGGCCGCGCGTAGACGCCCGCCGGCGGGCCGACCTGCTCCAGGGCGCCGCCGCGGAGGACGGCGACCTGATCGGCGAAGGAGAGCGCCTCCGCCTGGTCGTGGGTGACGAGCACCGTCGTGATACCCGCGGCGCCGAGCACCTCGGCGACGGCGGCGCGGGTAGCGACGCGCAGTCCCGCGTCGAGCGCGGAGAAGGACTCGTCCAGAAGCATGATCCGCGGGCTCCCGGCGAGCGCTCGCGCCAGCGCGACGCGCTGCTGCTGGCCACCGGACAGTTCATGCGGATAGCGCCGTGCCAACGCGGGATCCAGCGACACCGTCTCCAGGAGCTCCGCGACCCGGCCGGCCGCGGCACGGCGGCGCACCGGCACCGCCGCTCCCATCCCGAAGGCGATGTTGCGGGCGACCGAGAGATGCGGGAACAGCGCGCCGTCCTGCGCGACGTAGCCGACGCCGCGACGGTGCGCGGCGACCCACGCGGTGCCCGAGGCGAGTTCCCGGTCGCCCAACCGGACCGTCCCGGCGTCGGGCCTCGCGAAGCCCGCGACGAGGCGGAGCAACGTGGTCTTGCCCGAGCCGGACGGCCCGACGACGGCGGTGATCGACCCCGCGGGCACTGTGAGGTCGACGTCCCGCAGCACGGTCTCGGCGCCGTAGCGTTTGGTGAGCCCGCGCAGCACGAGTTCGGCGCTCATGCGGTTCCTCTCGTCCGGGTGGTGCGTCCGGCGGCCCGTCGGGACTGGCGGAACAGCAGGTACGTGGTGGGCAGCGAGAGCAGCACCATGGCCAGCGCGTACGGCGCCGCGCCCGCGTAATCGATCTCGCTGCTCTTGGCCCAGAACTCCGTCGCGAGCGTCCGAGTGCCGTTCGGCGCGAGGATCAGGGTCGCGGTCAGCTCGTTGGTGACCGCGAGGAAGACGAGGGCCGCCCCGGCCGCGGAGGCGGGCGCGGTGAGCCGGAGCGTGATCCGCGCGAAAGCGATCGGCGGCGGCGCACCGAGGGCGCGGGCCGCCTCCTCCAGCGAGACCGGCGCCTGAGCGAGGCCCGCCCGCAGGCCCACGGCCGCGCGCGGCAGGAACAGCAGCACGTAGGCGAGGACCAGCACCGTCGCGCTCTGGTACAGGTCGGGAAGCGCGCGGATCGAGACGGTCACCAGTGCCAGGCCGATGACGATGCCCGGCATCGCGCTGCTCACGTACGTCGACGCCTCCAGCGTCCGGGTGATCCGGGTCGGCCGGCGCACGGCGAGGTAGGCGAGCGGGAACGCGGCGGCGACGGTGAGGACGGCGGTCACCGCCCCGTAGCCGAGCGACGTGCCGAGCGCCTCGAGCAGGTCGGCCGGCATCGTCTGCGCGGCACCGCGCACGGTCCAGCGGGCGACGAACCACAGCGGAAGACCGAGGGCGGCACCCACGAGCGCCAGGAGCGCGGCCTGCGCGCCGGCCTGATAGCCGCCCAACGGGATCCGCTCCGGCGTCGCGACGGCACCCGAACCGATCCGGGCGTACCGGGCCCGGCCCCGCGCCGCCACCTCGGCGACGAGCAACAGCAGGCACAGCAGCGCCAGCACGCCGGCGAGCATCGACCCCGCCGCGCCGTTGAAGATCGACTGGTACTGCACCATGATCGCAGTGGTGAAGGTGTCGAACCGGATCATGGCGAAGGCCCCGTACTCGGCGAGCAGGTGGAGCGCCACGAGCACGGCGCCGCCGAGGGCGGAGAGCCGCAACTGCGGGAGCACCACCCGGGCGAAGACGGCCCACCGGCCGAGGCCGAGCGCCGCCGCCGACTCCTCGAGCCCGGGATCGAGCCGGCTCAGCGCAGCCGCGACCGGGATGTAGACCAGCGGGTAGTAGAACAGCACGGAGATGAGCACACCGGACCACAGCCCACCGAGCGACGGGATCGCCGAGACCCAGCCGTAACTGCCGACGAAGGCTGGGATCGCCAGCGGCGCGGCCAGGAGTAGCGACCACACGCGGCGCCCCCACAGCGTGGTCCGCTCGACGAGCCAGGCGCCGCCGACGCCCACGATCACGCTGAGCGGCACCGCGATGGCCGTGAGCAGCACGGTGTTGGTGAGGAGTTCGGCGACGCGGGGCCGGAACACGAGCCGGGCGGATTCCGCCCAGCCCGTGTCGATCGTCGTGTAGACGACGAAGCCCAGCGGCACCGCCGCGACCGCCGCGATGGCGGCGGCCGCGAGGGTGAGCAGCCTCAGAGCAGGCCCGCCTCGGTCATCAAGGTCACGACCTGCGGGCCGTTGAGCTTCGCCGGGTCGACGGTCGGGGCCTGCAGGTCCGCCATCGGGACCAGCTTCGGGTTGGCCGGGACGTCGGAGGCCACCGGGTACTCGAACGACGTGCCCTTCTCCAGCACCTCCTGGCCCGCCTTGGAGGTGATGAACTTCAGCAACTGCTGGGCCTGCGCCTGCTTCTTCGAGGACTTCAGCACGCCACCGCCGGAGATCGAGACGAAGGCGCCCGGGTCCTGGTTCTTGAAGTAGTGGGTGCCCACGTTGCCGGAGTTCTCGCCGGTCTTGGCCTGGTCGCCGTAGAAGTAGTAGTGGTAGATGAGAGCGGTGTCGACCTCGCCGGCGTTGACGGCCTTCATCGCAGCGCCGTTGCCCTTGTACGCCTTCGAGTTCTCCTTCATCGCCCTCAGCCAGTCCTTCGTCGCCTGCTCCCCCTTGAGCTGCAGGTACGCGGAGACGATCGCCTGGAAGTCGGCGCCCGACGGCGAAGCGCTCCAGCGACCCTTCCACTCCGGAGCGGCGAGATCGGCCATCGACTTCGGCAGCTGCTCGGGCGTCACCTTGCGCTTGTCGTAGACCAGCACCGTCGAGCGGGCGGCGATGCCCGTCCACTTGCCCGTGGAGGGCTTGAGTCCGTTCCCGACCTGCGCGAGGGTCGCCGGATCGACGTCGGCGAAGAGGCCCTTGTTCTCGACCTGGGTCATGGCCGGCGAGTTCTCCGTGAGGAAGACGTCGGCGGGCGAGCGGTCCCCCTCGGCGATGATCTGCTGCGCCAGTTCGGAATCCTTGCCCTGCCGGATGGTGACCTTGATGCCGGTCTCCGCGGTGAACTTCTCCACCCACTCCTTGGCGAGGGTGTCGTGCTGGGCGTTGTACAGGGTCAGGTCGCCACCCGCGGCGCCGGAGCTCGACGGTGCCGCACCGTCGCCGCTCGACCCGCAGGCCGTGATCGTGAGGGAGGCCACCGCCACCACTGCGGCGGCCAGTGTGGAGCGCGTGCGCAACGACATCGTCGAATCCTTTTCTTGAGCAACGAAATCACTCACGGCGTCCGCGAGTAAGGCGACGCTACACTAAGTCTCGCGCCGCGGGGCGGGACCGGTTTACCTGACGCGTCAAAGAACCAGAACTGCGACAACGGTCGCGGGAACGGCGAGCACCAGACCGTGCACGGCGAACCGCCCGGCCGAGATCCGCACGCCCGCGCGGGCGCACCGCTCCCGCCACAACAGGGTGGCGAGCGAGGCCCACAGGGTGACGATCGGCGCCACACCGACGCCGATGAGCAACGCCATCAGGCGGAGCGGCTCACCCGCGGCGACCGGCTCGAGGGCCAGGTACGCCGGCAGGTTGTTGACGCCGTTCGCGGCGAGCGCCCCGGCGCCCGCCACGCGCAGCAGGTCCGATGGTGCCGTGCCCGCCCCCGCGACGTCGCGTAGAACGCCCTCGAGCCCGACCGCGAGGAGCAACTGCACCCCGGCGAAGACGGCTCCCAGGATCAGCACCATCCGCCACGGCACCACGATCTCGCGGAGCCGCCGTGGCGACCGGACCGCGAGCGTCGCGACCAGGACGAGGGCCGCCGCCGTCGCCGCGGCGGCGGGCGGCACGCCGAGCACGAACGCCGGGCCCAGCGCCAGGCAGACCCCCGCCGCGATCCGGAACAGGACGCGGTCCGCCGGCGGCTCGTGGTCGGGGATCGCGTACCGTCCGCGCAGGTCGCGGCGGTGCAGCAGCCACAGCACGACGACGGTGACCGCGATCGCCGCGATCGCGGGCCGCCAGGACAACGCGACGTAGGCCCGCACACCGCCGTCCAGGTGATACACCGCGAGCAGGTTGGTCAGGTTCGAGACCGGCAGCAGCAGGGAGGCGGTGTTGGCGAGCCACACCGTGGTCATCGCGAAGGGCAGCGGCGCCAGCCCGAGTCGCGTCGCCGCCGCCAGCACGACGGGGGTCAGCAGCACCGCCGTGGTGTCGAGGCTGAGCACGATCGTCGCCGCGCACGCCGCCGCCACCGTGCACAACCACATGAGCGGCACCCGGCCCCGGCCGAGCCGAGCGGCGAGCACGCCGAGGGCGTCGAAGACGCCGGCCGCCTGCGCGATCTCGGCGACCACGGTGATCGCGAGGAGGAAAACGAGTACGGGCGCGACCTGCGCCGCCACGTCGGCCGCGTTCACGCGCCGTCGGTGCGCAGGCCGTCGAGCACGGTGCGGGCCGTCGTCAGCCCGATTCCCGGCACCTCCACGATCTCCTCCAGGCTGGCCTCGCGGAGCTTGGTGACGGAGCCGAAGTGTTGCAGGAGCGCCGTCTTCCGGGTGTCGCCGAGGCCGGGGATCGCATCCAGCGCGCTCGCCGTCATCCGCTTGGACCGCTTGCTGCGGTGGAAGGAGATCGCGAACCGGTGCGCCTCGTCGCGCACGCGCTGCAGCAGGAACAACGCGTCCGAGCTGCGCGGCAGGATCACCGGGTCCTCGTCACCGGGAACCCACACCTCCTCGAGCCGTTTGGCGAGTCCGACGACGGCCACGTCGGTGACGCCGAGCTCGTCGAGGACCTCCTGTGCCGCGGCGGCCTGCGGCGCACCCCCGTCGACGACGAACAGGTTGGGCGGGTAGGCGAACCGGCGCGGGCGCCCCGTCTGCGGGTCGATCGCCGCCTCCGGCGCGAGGTCTCCCCCGTTGTCACCGGCGGCCTCGTCCGCCGCGTCCTCCCCCTCGGCCTGCCGGGCATCCGCGCGATGCCGCAGGAACCGGCGACGAGTGACCTCGGCGATCGATGCGACGTCGTCGCTGTGGCCGTCGCCCGCGGCCTCCTTGATCCCGTAGTGGCGGTAGTCGGACTTCTTGGCCAGGCCGTCCTCGAAGACGACGAGCGAGGCCACCACGTCGGAGCCCTGGATGTGGCTGATGTCGACGCACTCGATGCGCAGCGGCGCCTCGTCGAGAT
Source organism: Tsukamurella paurometabola (assembly GCF_900631615.1). Taxonomy (NCBI): domain Bacteria; kingdom Bacillati; phylum Actinomycetota; class Actinomycetes; order Mycobacteriales; family Tsukamurellaceae; genus Tsukamurella; species Tsukamurella paurometabola. The sequence continues at coordinate 3,434,533 of NZ_LR131273.1, read as the reverse complement.
CCAGCGCGTCCTGCAGCCCCTGCAGGGCGGCCGAGCGGGCGGTGAGATCGCCGGAGCGCTTGAGCTTGTGCTGGTGCAGGGCCTCGACGGCATTACGCTCGACGGTCTCCATGAGCGTGCGCTTGTCGCCGCGCTGCGGGATGCGCAGGGAGACCCGGGCGCCGCGCAGCCCGGTGAGCCAATCCTGCAGCTCGTCCGCATCGTCCGGCAGCACAGGGACGAGGACCTCGCGCGGCACGGGGTTGGCGGCCCCGTCGCCCGACTGCTTCGCGCGCTCGACCTCCTCGCCGTAGAACTGCGTGACGAACTGCTCCAACAGCTCCGCGTGCTCGTTCTGCTCCGCGTCGCCCGGCTTCTCGACGACCCAGCCGCGCTGCCCGCGGACGCGCCCACCGCGCACGTGGAAGATCTGAACGGCCGCCTCGAGCTCGTCGGAGGAGAAGGCGATGACGTCGGCGTCGGTGCCGTCACCCAGGACGACGGCCTGCTTCTCGACGGCCTTGCGCAGGGCCGCGACGTCGTCCCGCAGGCGCGCAGCGCGCTCGAAGTCGAGCTCCTCGCTCGCGCCGAGCATCTCGTTCTCGAGCTGCTTGATGAGGTTGTCGGTCTTGCCGGCGAGGAAGTCGCAGAAGTCCTCGACGATCTGCCGGTGCTCCGCCGCGCTGACCCGTCCGACGCAGGGCGCCGAGCATTTATCGATGTAGCCGAGCAGGCACGGGCGTCCCATCTGGTTGTGCCGCTTGAACACCCCGGCCGAGCAGGTGCGCGCGGGGAAGACTCGCAGGAGCAGGTCGAGCGTCTCGCGGATGGCCCAGGCGTGGCTGTAGGGGCCGAAGTAGCGCACGCCCTTGCGCCGGGGGCCACGGTAGACGTAGAGCCGCGGGTACTCCTCGTTGAGGGTGACCGCGAGCATCGGGTACGTCTTGTCGTCCCGGTAGCGGACGTTGAACTGCGGGTCGAACTCCTTGATCCAGTTGTACTCGAGCTGCAGCGCCTCGACCTCGGTGCTCACGACGGTCCACTCGACGGACGCGGCGGTGGTGACCATCTGGTGGGTCCGCGGGTGCAGGCCGTAGACGTCGGCGAAGTAGGAGTTCAGGCGGCTGCGCAGGGACTTCGCCTTGCCGACGTAGATGACGCGGCCGTGCTTGTCCCGGAACTTGTACACGCCGGGCTGCGTGGGGATGGTGCCCGGTGCGGGACGGTAATTCTGCGGATCGGCCACCCGTCCAGATTAGGACGGGTGGCCGACAGGTTCGGGTGTGGGCGGGCGGCTCGTCGGCCGACGGACGTCAGCCGACGGGGATCCAGATCGGCCCGAGCCAGAAGCCCCAGTGATTGCGGCCCTGGTCCCAGACGGGGGTGTGCCACGCGCCCTGGCGGTATACCGGGCCCGGGCGCCAGTTCGGATTCTGGCCGTTCGAGCGCGGCGCGGCCTGCGGCACCCGGTTCGCCGCGGGGCGGGCCGCCGGAGCGGGCTTCACGGCGGGCGGGCGGCTCCCCTGCCCGGCACTCGGCGTACCGGGCTGCGCGGGGTTCGGCGCGGCCGCCGCGGTGCCGGCGCCGATGGTGGCGAGGCCGCCGAGCACCGTGGCGCCCAGGAGCGTGGATCCGATCATCTTCTTCATCGTTGTCATACGGCGAGCCTGGGCGCCGAACCTGCTCCCGACCCCGGGAGCACCTGGGGATCCGCTGGGACTCCTCAGGCGGTGACGGCGGGGGCCGAGGTGGCGGTCGCCTCGGCACCGTCGGCCTCGGCGGCGTCCGGCTCGGCGGCCCGGAGCGCGCGCCGGGGCGCGCGTGGGCGTAGCGGCAGCATGCTCCGCGCGGCGAGCGCGTCGTCAGCGGCGAGGCCGAACCGCCGCCGGTAGGCCTCCGCGTCGATCCGGTGCGCCACGAGGTGCGGTGTGAGCATCGCCATCCACAGGCCGCAGAGGTGGCACTGCACCCGGTCACCGTCGTCCTCCAGCCGTCCCGCGCGCGACCGGAGGAGGTCCCCCAGGGCGTCGGCGTAGCCGGAATGGGACGCCATCCGGTCCAGAAGCTCGGCGACCCGCTCGTCCGTGGCATCGATCCGGGTGCGGAACTGGGCCGGACTCAGGTGCTCCAGGACGCACCGGCGCAGCTCGAGGAAGTGATCGAGCAGGCCCGCGCGCTCCATGGCGTGCTCGAACGCGGTGCGGGGGGCGGCGTGCCCGTCGTGCTCGGTCCGGGCACCCCAGCGCGCCTGCGCACGGGCCGTGCCCCGTCGCCGGCCGCTGATCCGCCCGTGCGCGGCGACGTGGTTGTCGACGCTCGCGAACCACAGGCCGCACGCGGGGCACTGCTTCAGGGCGCCGCCCGGGGCGTTGACGGCCGACGGGACGGTGAATGCCGCGGGGTCGTGGCTCCAGGCGTCGATGATCGCCACCGTCACCGAGGCGGCGTCGGTGCCCACCCGGTCCGCGAGCCGGCTCGGCCCGAGCCCGTTCGCCGCTGCCCAGTTGGCGGCCTCGGCCCAGCTGCCCCAGGGCGCGTCCGGGGGCAGTTCGGTCAACGGCACCCCCCGGCCGGGCGGTGGAGCGTCCAGCGAGCCTTCCAGGCCCGCGGGAGAGGCACGTGGGCGTGCGGGCCGGGCGCCCTGCCGCGCCGGTTCGACGGTCCGCCGCCTGCTCGCGCGCCGGGGCCGCGGTGCCGCGGCGCGCTGCCGTCCCCGGCGGTGCACGCCGCGGTGCGCCTCGACATCGGAGAACCAGATCCCGCACTCCGGGCACTGCTCGGCGCCCACCGGGGGCACCACCGCGGGGGGAACGGTGAACAGATGCGGGAACCGGAGCCACTCGTCGGCGATGGCCAGCAGCGCGTCGATCCGGGTGACCCCCTCGCGCTGGGCGATCGCGCCCACGCCGAAACCGCCGGCCGCCGCCCAGTTAGCAGCGGCGACCCAGCGCGGATCGTGAGACTGCTCGGGCATGCCTTTCAGAATGCATCATCGTGTCAACCCCGGTGTTCTGACACGCCCGTGCGGGTCCTCAATCATGAACGACGGACAGGTCGCCGGCCGCGTGCCGGGCGCGCAGGACCTTCTTGTCGAACTTGCCCACCGAGGTCTTCGGCACCTCGGCGAGGAACGCCCAATTGTCCGGGATCTGCCACTTCGCGAACTTCGCAGCGAGGTGTTCCCGCAGCTCAGCGATGGTGACCTCCGCGCCCGGTTGGAGGACGACAGCCACGAGGGGGCGCTCGTCCCACTTCGGATCGGGCACCCCGATCGCCACCGCCTCGAGGACCGCGGGGTGCGCCATGACCTCGTTCTCGAGCTCGACGGAACTGATCCACTCGCCGCCCGACTTGATGACGTCCTTCGAGCGGTCGACGAGCGTCACGTAGCCGTCGGCCGTCAATTTACCGATGTCGCCCGTGCGCAGCCAGCCGCCCTCGAACTTGTCGGCCCCGACGGGCTCCGTCCCGGCCGGGCTGTAGTAGCTGCCGGTGACCCAGGGGCCGCGGACCTGCACCTCGCCCTGCGTCACGCCGTCGGCCGGGACCACGGCACCGAGATCGTCCACGAGGCGGCCCTGGACGCCGGGCAGGAACCGCCCCTGCGTGTTCCGGTAGGCCCAGGCGTCCTCGCCCGTCACTCCGCGGGGCGGCCAGGCGATGCTGGCGAGCGGCGAGGTCTCCGTCATGCCCCAGGCCTGCACGATCTGCACGCCGTGCCGGTCGAGGGCCTTGGCGAGGCTGAGCGGCACCGCCGATCCGCCGCACGCGATGTGCCGCAGATGGCTGATGTCCTGCGGGTTCGCCTCCAGGTGGTTGACGATGCCGATCCACACCGCGGGCACCGCGGCCGAGATCGTGGGCCTCTCCTCCGCGAGCAGGCGGGCCATCGGCTCCGGCTGCAGGTACCGGTCCGGCAGGATCAGCGACGCGCCCGACATGAGCGCCCCGAACGGCGTGCCCCAGCTCATCGCGTGGAACATCGGCACGATCGGCAGCACGGTGTCGTTCGGCCCCATGCCCAGGCCGTAGCTCGCGCAGACCGCGGTGGAGTGCAGCCAGATGCTGCGGTGGCTGTACATGACGCCCTTGGGGTCGCCCGTCGTGCCGGAGGTGTAGCAGGCGGCCGCCGCGGCGCGCTCGTCGATCTCGGGCCAGTCGTACGCGTCGGCCTGCGCGTCGAGCAGGTCGCGGTAGTCGTGCAGCTGCACACCGGACGGCGCCTCGACCTCGTCCTTGTTCCCGTCCACGACGATGACGTGCTCGATCGTGGTCATCCCGCCAATCGCGGCGTTGAGCTGCGGGATCAGGCTGCCGTCGGTGATGATCACGCGATCCGCGGCGTGATTGGCGATGTAGGTGATCTGGTCCGGGAACAGCCGGATGTTGATGGTGTGCAGCACGCTGCCCATCGCGGGGATCGCGACGTAGGCCGTCATGTGCTCGTTGTTGTTCCACTGGAAGGTGCCCACCCGGTCGCCCGGGACCACACCGAGTGCCGTGAGCGCGTTCGCGAGGCGGGCGGCTTCGCGCCCCATCTCGCCGAAGCTCATCCGGGTGGTCTTCTCGGGTGTCCACGTGGCGACCTCGGCCGCGTCGGCGTACCAGGTGGTGGCGTGGCGCAGCAGCGTCGCCAGCGAGAGCTGCTCGTCTTGCATCGTCGACAACAGAGGCAGGATCGGTTCAGGCATGGACCATACGTACCCCACACCCGACGATGCGGTGTCCCGTTTCGCCGAGCCCGTACGCCCGGGCTCACGCGACCGACCTGACCAGTTGCAGGTCGAGGTGCGCGCCCAGTGCGGCCGGGTGTTCCCGACGGTCCGCCGGGCGCCAGTCGTCGAGGATCACCCGGACCGCCCAGCCGGTGAACTGCCCGCTGTGTTGATCGAACCCGGTGGGCTGCGACACCTCCAGGTGGACCGCGTCCCCGTCCGCGCGGTAGAGGAAGACCCACGTGCCGGCGAGCGCACCGTCGAACCGAGGGACCGGGCACAGCTCGGAGAGGGGGAACAGCACCTCGTCCGGCTGGAACGAATCCGCCGTGGCGGCGCCCTTGCGGCGGACGGTGTGCGGCCCGAACGCGAACTCCGGGTTCCCGGTCGCGACGTCACCGCTCATCACGGTGAGCGTGCGGCCGCTGGCGAGGTGCCGGCTGACGGGCTGCCCGCGCCGCTCCCCGGGGATCCATTCCCCCGACTCGGCGAGCCCGCGGCGTACCGCCGAGACGACACTGATCCAGCGGACGATCCCGGACGCCATCGGCGGTGCGAAGCCGTCGAGCCCGGCGGCGGCGGCTTCCCCGGCCGCGATCGAGGCGTACAGGTCCGCGAGATCGATGCCGAGCGTGCGCAGGAAGGGCCCGGCCTTCTCCGGAGGGACGATCAGCGCTGCGGGCAGCGCGTGCAGATCGGTCACGGTGTCTCCCTTCGACGGTGCCCGCACCGTATCGCCGGGGTGTGACAGGAATCGGGTTCGCAGCGGACTCCCAGCGACTTCGACGACGCCGGGGCGGATCGGTGGTTAGCGTTCATCGTGACGCGGGAGCGCCCCGCGTGGAAGGACAGCCATGCGCCGCATCTACCAGGGACGAACTCTGCCGCGCCAGGACGAGAAGGTGGTCGACCAGGGCCTGGGCTTCGACCTCGGCACGATGACCAACCGGCGCCGGATGCTGTCGCTTCTCGGGCTGGGCACCGTCGGGCTGGGGCTGGCGGCGTGTGGGGCGAACGGGTCCACGGCGTCGCCGGCCGGCTCGGCGACGTCGTCGACGGCCGGTACCGGGGTGGCTCTGGCGGAGATCCCCGAGGAGACCGCGGGCCCGTACCCGGGCGACGGTTCCAACGGCCCGGACGTGCTCGAGCAGGCCGGCATCATCCGCAGCGACATCCGGTCCAGCTTCGGCGACCTGCGGGGCACCGCCGAGGGCGTCCCCATGTCGCTCGAACTGACGGTGCGCGACCTCGCGCGCGATGCACCGTTCGCCGGCGCGGCGGTGTACGTGTGGCAGTGCGACCGTGAGGCCCGCTACTCGCTGTACACCGAGGGCGCGACCGATCAGAACTACCTGCGCGGCGTCCAGATCGCCGACGGTGCCGGGGTCGTCCGGTTCACCAGCGTCTTCCCCGCCTGCTACGCCGGACGGTGGCCGCACGTCCATTTCGAGGTGTATCGCGATCGCGCCGACATCACCGACGCAGCCAAGGTAATCGCCACCTCGCAGCTCGCGTTCCCGAAGGACGTGTGCGAGACCGTCTACGCCACCGCCGGTTACGAGTCGTCCATCCGGACGCTGAGCCGGGTGTCGGTGACCTCCGACAACGTGTTCGGCGAGGACGGTGCGGAGCACCAATTGGCCACGGTCACCGGCGATCCGAGCTCCGGCTACCGGGTCGTGCTGCCCGTGGGCGTGGACACCCGGACCACTCGGTAGGCCGTGGCGGCACCCCGCGTCCGATCCGGCGTTCCTACCTCGACAAGCCCGTGGAGGATGTCCAGGTGGGCGGCACCCAGGGTCTGTTCAACGTGGCACGGCGCCTGTCCGAGCGGGACAACCTGACGTTGCGCGACATCGGCAAGCTGTACGCACAGGGCGTGCTGTTCCCCCAGTTCGTCGGCACCGGGTCGGACATCGCGGACCGAATCGAGGAGGGGTTCACCGGCGGCGAGGCCGACGGCTACACCCTCTCCGCCGCCGGCTCCCCGGCACGTTCAACGACTTCGTCGACTTCGTGGTCCCGGAGGCGCAGCGGCGCGGCCTGTTCCGCACCGACTACACCGGCACCACCCTGCGCGAACACCTCGACCTCCCCGCCGATCCGTTCGCGCCGCGGGCGGCGGCGAAGGCGGGATAGGCGCCTGCGTCACCAATCCCCTGGCGCCACCTCGACGGGGTTGCCGTCCTTCAGCGCGATGACGGTGTTCGGATCGACCGGCTGGAACGGAGGGGCGTCCTCGTGGAGGACGTCGCCCACTGTCTTGACGTTTGCCAGCGTGGCGGACGGGTGCCAGGTCCTGGTGATCGGCGTCGTAGTAGTCGAACCAGGGCAGGCCTGCCTGGACGTACACCTCGCGATCGACGGGCGACGGTGGCGGCACCTCGCCTGTGATCGCCGTCCACTGACTGGCCGAGCACAGGTGCACGAACACCCGCCACGTGCGGGCGGCGTCGTAGTCGGCCGACGATCGACGGTCCGCGTACACCTCCTGCCGCATCCGGCCGCCCGCACCCAGGCCCATCGGAGCACCGGTAGGTGGCGCGGGCATCGGCATGGCGCAGTCCAGGTACGAGTCCTCGTACGGCATTTCGCGACACAGTCGCTCTTCCTCGGCGCGTCGGCGCTCCTCCCTGCGTCGGAACTCGGCGGTGGTCCCGACCGCGCGGAGTTGCACCCCGCCGTGGAGCTCCTCGCCCCTCACCTGGCCCTCGACCGTGGCGCCGAGACCGAGCGGCACCGCCACGAACTGCCGCACCGTCCCGTCACCCGAGTTGATTCCGTCCAGCCAGGGCTGTTCCGGCACCGGCATGTAGTTCTGCGGGGCGTGCTCCAACTCGTCGGTCCATGTGTTCCCGCTGACCGCGCAGACCTTGCCGACGCCGACCTGCAGCGCCGCCGGTTCCGAGGATCCGAACGACAGCCACATCGCCTCGCGCTGATACACCGGAAGCATGACCCCACCGCGCGCCAGCCAGTCCGCCGGCGCGGTGTCCGGGTAGCCGGCGACACGGCGAATCGGGAACTGCCCGAGTCCCGGCGGCAGCGGGTGCACGCCCTTCTCGGGAAGCCGCAGGGTGCGTTCGAATTCCACGCTCACCGGGCCCAGGATCAGTCGATCCTGCTGCACCAAGACGGGTGTGTTCTGGGTCATGATGTCCTCCATTCCGTGGTGGACCGCAGCGTAGGCCGGTGCACTGACAAGAAGTCCGCGGCGCGTGCTCTCGACGAGGCGTGACGCGCTCAGCTCTGCGGGCGACTCCTTGTTCACGGGAACATGTCACCCCCTGATGCCACCATGGGGGAAACAGGGAGGTAGGACATGACCATCGACACGATCGCCGATTCCATCGCCGCGGCGGCGCACGCCGGGCAGACGGACAAGGCCGGGAACGACTACATCACCCACCCGCGCAGGGTGGCGGCGCGGGTGACGCCGCAGACGTCCGAGAACCGCGCCGCCGCGTTGCTGCACGACGTTCTCGAGGACACGCCGGTGACGGCGGAGGACCTCGCTGCGGCAGGGATTCCCGACGGGGTGATCGGTGCGGTCCGGCTGCTCACGCGCCGCGACGACGTCCCCAGTGAGGAGTACTACGCCGCGATCCGCACCGACCCGATCGCGCTGGCGGTGAAGCTCGCGGACATCGGCGACAACACCGATCCGTCGAGGCTCGCGCTGCTGGATTCGGCGACGCAGGATCGGTTGCGTGCCAAGTACGCCGCCGCGCTCGCGGCACTGGGCGTTCCTCCTGGGGCGTAGACGCCGACCCCGGAATCTACGTCAGGCGATCCAGGTCGACGGTGACCTCGAACGGCTCGGTAGCACTGAACGGGCCGCCCGTCGTCGTGGATTCGTAGCCGGTCTCGGTAAGCACCAGCGACTCGAGACTGGACGATTCGAGGTCGATGATCCAGTAGCGCGGAATGCCGGCGTCGGCGTACTCGCTGCGCTTCATCACGAGGTCGACGCGACGGGTACCCGGTGACAGCACCTCGACCGCGAGCAGCACGTCGGCCGCCGCGTACGGCTCCACTGCGCCCTCGCGAAGGACCACGACGTCCGGTACGCGAACCGTGGCCAGGGTCCGTGGGTCGATCACCACATCGACCTCCTCGCGCACCGCGTACACGTTGGGAGCGGCGGCATCGAGGATCGACCACAATCGAGACAGAGCCAGCGAATGCTTCGAACTCGGCCGTGGCGATACGAACAGGACCCCCTCCTGAAGCTCCGCCCGCGACTCCGTGTCCTCCCCCAAGGCACGCCAACCCTCCAGGGAGAGCAGGCGCGTTCGGGTCGCAGCGGTCATGGATCCAGTGTAGGCCGCCGCAGTCGTTTGACCGCCCGGCAGCTTCCCCACCTACGAAGCGTCTGCCTCCGGAGCCGCGGTGCCCTTGATCTGCTTGAGGATGGTGACGATCTCGCCGACTTGGTCCCCCGGGAACACGTGATCCGGACCGGGCGCGGTGTCCGTGTAGGGGTCCTCCCACAGGCGCGTGGGGTCCACGAAACCGTTCGTGGACAACTCGTCGATGATCATGTTCACGAACCGGACCTGGTCGACGGTGTGCGACGACTCGTCCAAGTACTTCCCGAAGGCCTCGACGGCGGCGGCCCGGTCGAGGCCCACGAGCGAGCGGACGAACAGCCCCAATCCACCGGCCTGTTCACGCGCCCACGCGATGTCGACATCGCTGGCGCCCGCTGACACGAGCATCGCTTCAAGTGCCTCTATGTCCGACGGAGTCAGCTGCCGATTCCTCTTCAGGCGCTGAAGTGCGACGTTGTCCTCGTGCTGAAGGAGGTACGCCGACGATTTCGCCTTGAACCGTTCAGGATTGATGCCGGGAGTAGAGCTGGCCAAATGAGTCGCGACCCGGGTGATCAGCTCGTCCTCGAAGTCGGTGTACACGCGGTTCCGCGTGACGGCGTCGACCAGCTGCGCCAGCGAACGCAGCTTGATCCTTGCCGCCTCCAACATCGGCAGCGTCACGTCGACCCACCACTCGTCCTCGTTGACCGCCTCGATCAGCTCGATCTGCGCTTGTACCGCAGGGATATTGGCCTTCTCCAACAACGATGAAGCAATGTCTTGAACCGCTCGACGAACCCGCTCAGCAGTAGCCGTATCCCCCTCCAGAGATGCGAGCTGCGCGCGGAGAACAAGGAGGTCGAAACGCTTGGCCTTCTCATCCGCATCAGCGACGGAGGACGGCAGACCGGCGAGGGTCAGGATCGCTTCCTGGGCTTCCGGCGGCAGCTCCTCCCACGCCGCGCGCTCGCTGTAACGCTCTACCGCCTTCCGGTGCGGCCGAACGAGGAAGTTGTTCGTCGTCATCCCGGCCACGTACTGGTTCAACGTGTCCACGGTGGACGACCTCAACGCGGGCTCGGCATCCTTGAGCTGCACAACAAGTTCGAGGCGCGCCTCGAACAGCCTCTGCGACAAGGACTTCTGCTTACTTCCTTCGCTTCCGGGAAGTCCCGCGCCGAAGTATTCGTCGTTCCCACAGAAGTCGAAGACGAGGAACTCCGTCTTGTCCTGGCCGGGCCCGAACAGGTCGGGGCACAGCCGGGTGCCTCGGCCCATCATCTGCATGTACTTGGTCTTCGAGCGCACCGTCTTGAAGAAGACGAGATTGACGATCTCGGGGACGTCGATCCCGGTATCGAGCATGTCGACGGAGATCGCGATGTGCGGCGCCTTGTCTGCCACGGTGAAGTCGTCGATGAGACTCTCGGAGTACTGCGAACCGTGAGTGATGACGCGGGCGAAGTGTCCTGCGTAATGGGGCCATTGCAGATCGAACCGCTGCTGGATGTACTCGGCGTGGGCCTGATTCTTGGCGAAGATGATGGTCTTCCCCAAGCGGTCCCCGCCGGCCACTTTGAGGCCGTCCGTCATCAGGCTGGCGAGCACCTTGTCGACGGTGTCCTCGTTGAAGAGGAACCTGTTGAGCTCCTCAGCGCCCACTTCGTCAGGAATCTCGTCGTCACCCCAGTCGAGCGAGTCCCACTGCTCCTTCTCGGCATCCGAAAGGTCGGCGTACCGGATCCCCTGCTGCATGAACTTGGTACCGACCGGGACGTTCTTGCCCCGGACGAGGTAGCCGTCCTCGATGGCATCTTCGAGATCGTACGCGTCGGTGGGAACACCGTCCTCCAGGTGGAAGAGGCGGTACGTGTTGTGGTCCACCTCATCCTTCGGCGTTGCTGTCAGCCCCACGAGCAGGCCGTCGAAGTACTCGAAGATCGCGCCGTACTTGGCGTAGACCGAGCGATGCGCCTCGTCGATCACGATGAGATCGAAATGCCCGGGTCCGAACCGCCGGCCGGCGTCGTCAACGCTGTTGATGAGATTCATCATCGTGGGATAGGTCGAGGCGTACACCCGGCCGTCTGTGGCCTTTTCCGTCACGAGGTTCACGGTGGTCGCATCCGGAAGGTTCGCCTTGAACGCGTTCACGGCCTGACGGACCAGTGCCGTGCGGTCGGCGAGGAAAAGCACCCGCCGCACCCAGTTCGCGCGCATCAACTGATCGACCAGGGCGATGACAGTCCGCGTCTTTCCCGAGCCCGTCGCCATCACCAGCAGAGCCTGCCGGTTCTTCTGCTCGAAGGCACCGTCGACGGCCTTGATGGCGCGCGTCTGGTAGTAGCGCCCCGCAATGTGGTTGTCGATCGTGACGGTGCTGAGCGGTTTTCGGGTGGTTCGCCGCTGCACCATCAGCCCCAGTTCGTCCGGGGTGTAGAAGCCCTGGACGGGACGCGGTGGGTACCCACCGGCATCGTCCCAGACCCAGTGCTCGTATCCGTTGCTGTAGAAGATCACCGGACGTTGCCCGAATCGGGCTTCGAGGCAGTCCGCATAGAGCTTGGCCTGCTGCTGGCCGACGTCAGGACTCTTGTTGGTCCGCTTCGCTTCGACGAGTCCGACGGGGCGTCCGTCCGCTCCCCAGAGCACGTAGTCGACGTAGCCCTTGCCGGACGGGCTGGGCATGCCGGTCACTTCGACCTCGGTAGTCACCCGCCCTGGCCCCGTGGCCGTGCCGATCGTCCAGGCGGCTTCTTCGAGGAGCAGGTCGATGAACTCGTCGCGGGTCTGCGCCTCGTCGTAGTCGTGATCGTCGGTCGACTGCTTCGCGGCCTGCACTGCGGCGACCTGCGCCCGGAGTTCCTCCAGCTCCTGCTGCAGTCCCGCCTTCTCCTCGCGTTCGCGCGCGAGCACCGCATCCTGCTGGGCGAACTTCTCGGCGAGCTTCGCGACCTCCGCGCGCGACAACGGTGCTGCCTGAGCGGCGAGGGCGGGATCGAACTGCGCCTTCGTAGGGGCCAGCTCGGGGTGGCTCGACTGGTTGAAGGTCGCCCAGACGACGACGTGGAACAGCTCGCGCAACGACGCGATCGCGTGATCCGGCCGCACGGCGCGGTTCTCGTGAACGGCCGCGTTGCCGACCTTGCGGATGAGAGTCAGCTTCTGGATGATCCCTTGAGGCACGACGGCTTTGAACTTGGCGTCGCCGACGCGCGCCGCAAGGTCGTCCTTGTACGGCGTGGGGATCCTGTTCACGTCGTAGAGGTAGTGCACGAGGTGCTCGACGGCGCGACGGCTGTAGAAGCACGCCGACCGCGGATCCGAGACCAGGTACGACTCGGCCCGCGCACAGTCGCCGAACACCGAGGGCAGCGCAGTGCGTACGAAGTCGAAGTTCCCCATCCCAGTCTCTCCATTTCGCTCGGTATGAACCTACCCGGTCACCGGTACAACGACAGCCCCTCCGGCCGGACGCACGGCACCGGGTCCGCCAATACGGTCGGATCGTCACACTGCAGCTCGCTGTAGAACTCCGCGATGCGCCTCCCCGCGAACCGGTTGTGCCATTCGAAGTCGTCGCCCATGCACGTGAAAGTCCATCCGGGCCACAGCGCCTGCGCCGCCGGGTAGACGCCCTCTTCGCTCATGCATGTCCACCAGGCCACGCAGCGCCGGTCGACGTCGACGCACACTCCGAACTCGACATCTTCGGTCTCGAATTCCTCCGCACACAGCTGCAGTGCAGTCTCTGGACCGACTCTGACCGCATCTGCGACGGAGCACAGGTAGTACGGAAGTCCGATCGATCTCACTTCTCCCGATTCACGGATGGTCATGACGCACGACGGTCCGCCGATCTTCTCGTGGTACGGATCCTGCAATTCTATGTCCTGATGGTGCCGCACGTCGTGTCGCGGAATACCCAGGACATCTGCGAACGACCACATCCCTTCGACGGCCCACTGGACTGTCCACCCCGGGTACGCCCGGTGCAGCAGCTCGTACTCGATACGGGCACTCCCGAGGTCCCAGAAAGCGGTGTGCCAAGCGACCGTTCGCGTGACCGCGTCGACCAGGACCCCTCCCTCCAGGAACTCCCACTGATCGACCGCCAGGTCAGCGCTGACCGGATACTCGAGGTAGCCACGAAAATCGTCGACGCCGCCGGTCGCGACATGCGCTGCCCCGAACGCGCCCGATCGCTCGAAACGAGCACGAAGCCCCTCCTCGTCTCGCAGAACATAGAGTGCCGGCGCTCCCATAGGGCTACTCGAAGAAGTCTTCGTCGACTTCGACGATCTGCAGTGTCTGTTTGACCTGCACGCCCACGCCGTAGCGGATCATGAGTCCGGCGAGTCGCGCGCCGTCGATGAGGATGATGCGAGTGGGAACGACTTCAGCGTATTCGGCCGCGCCCTTCGAGAACCTGCCGGTGGTGATGAACACGCCGCCGTCGGCCTTACCGCTGAGGGCACCCACGAACGCCTGCAGCTCCGGCCGCCCGACGGAGTTGTCCGGCGCGTACCGCTTGGCTTGGACGTAGACGCGACTCAGCCCGAGGGCATCCTGATCGATGATCCCGTCGATCCCGCCATCGTTGGAGGTACGGGTGACCGTGGCCTTGCCGCCCGCGCCGCCGTACCCCATCGCGACGAGCAGGTTGATCACCGTCTGCTCGAAGAATGTCGGGCTGTTGTCGTGCAGTCTGGTCAGGAGTTCATCGGCGACGGTGGCGTTGATCCGCCCGATCCCGTCGGCGATCTGCTCCTCGGGGTCGAGCCCCGTAACGGGCTCAGGATCCGACGTGATCGCCGTTGCCCGAGCCTCCATCCCCTGCAGTGCCTTCCAGGTATACGACGCATCGGGATCGCCGACGAAAGCGCGCAGCGCCTTCTCACTGATGCCGTTCGGATGATCAGCGAGGAGCCGCCGCCCGGCATCCGTGATCGCGTACTGCCCCCTCGCCGGACGACTGATCGCGTCGGCCCGCCCGAGGTACGAAGTGGCCCAGCCGATCCGATTGCGGTACCTCAGCTGGCCAGATGGCAGCGCCTCGGCCAGCTCGTCCTCCGACAGCCCCTCCGCCGCGACCACTCGCTCTTCCAAGTCGCGGCGCTTCACAGTCTCGCCCGACTGCAGCGCCCGCAGCACCGGCGCCATGAACTCGTCCCACGTGGGCATCACCATCAGAGTTCACCTCGAAATGCTCGTGCCTGGAGAGCATTTTGCAGTTCCACGAGGAGCTGTGACCGTTCCTGCGCCTGACTCCGCGATAGGCCGATCGACCTGACGATCGTCGCGAACTTTCGCTGCTCGCCGATCGGGGGAAGGCAAACTTCGAACGACTTAATTCGCGCCCCGCTCAGATTTGGTTGGTTTCCCCCCTCAGCTCCACCTCGAAGTTCGTCATACCTTGCCGAAAGCTGCGCCTGAAGGAAGACGGGATCAAACTCATCGTTCGGCAAGATTACTGCGCACGCCTGATTCGTAGTAGCTGGGATTCCGAGAATCGCAGACCGCCCTCGGGTAGCGCCTTGACCGTACATCGCGATGACGACAGAACCCGGCGGGTACACCTCAAGCCTCGCCGCTTCAAGCCCCCGGCGAGAAACTGCTTCTTCCGTAGATTTAATTATTCCAGAAACTTCACCGGTCTTCACCCACGGAATACCGCCTCCGAAGTTTCTCGGATCGTCACGGCGAGGCGTCGAACCCGAGGCAACTCGAGCAAATTCTCCAATTGGGATCCGCTTCTTCAAACCTCCAAACATCGCGCGGTAAGTCTGGGTAACACTTTCGTCGTGGAGATCGACCGCTGTCTTGGATGCACCGCACAGCTGATCTGCGCGATCGAGGATTGCAGCGATGCGGCGCTGCTCGTCGAGCTTCGGTAGCGCGATAGGAAATTCGAGAAACTCTTCCTCGCCAATTCTCTGACGATTCGTGGCACCTCGGCTTGCCGCGCGAATACGTCTCTGCAGCACCCCAGACCGAAAGAAGTGTTGAAGATACGCCGGATCAATTCGGTTCCGCCGGATATCGAACGGTGGGAAATCCTTGCTGACGACCGCACCGTCGAGCACGTCGGGTATCACCGCAAACGCCCCGTTACGGGCGTCAATACGCGAATAAATGAACTGACCGGGCGATACGCGATATCCGGTGAACGGCGCTGGAATTTTCCCAACCTTGATTGGCCGCTCTACCGCACCACCACAATTCATCTTCACTGTAACGAACGTTTCTTCCGCTGGGCTAGAGATCCGCTCCGGCACCCCCGCGAAGCGCAGAACATCTCCCAACTTACTCATGACAACATCGCTTTCAGAGCTGCAGTTCCGGTTGCAATTTCGGATTCGAGCCTCTCAATCTCGGCGATGATCTCTAGAGGTGGGCGGTGCTCGATCTCCTCGTACTCGATCTCCTTGTAGCGGTTGATCGAGAGGTCGTATCCCTGCGCCACAATCTCGCCCTTAGGAACGGTGAAGGACTTGTCCGTGCGAGCCCGGTCACGCTCGGCACCGTCGCGCTCCGCCCAGCGGTCACGAACGTCAGGAAGATCATTGGTGTCCACGGGGTTGCGCTTGTCGTCGAGGGAGAACCCATCAGCGGTGACGTCGTAGAACCACACGTCATCAGTGCCGCCGGAGTCGGTCTTGGTGAACAGCAGGATCGCCGTCGACACACCCGCGTAGGGCTTGAAGACACCGGACGGGAGCTTGACGACACCATCGAGCTTCTGGTCCTCGACAAGCGACTTTCGCAGGTCTTTATGTGCCTTGGTACTGCCGAAGAGAACACCGTCGGGCACGATGACTGCAGCCCGGCCACCCGGCTTGAGCAGCTTGAGGAAGAGGGCGAGGAACAGGAGTTCCGTCTTCTTCGTCTTGACCATCCGCTGCAGGTCCTTGGACGTCGACTCGTAGTCGAGCGACCCTGCGAACGGAGGGTTGGCGAGGATCAGGGTGTACTTCTCCGCATCGCCGCTGACGCTTTCGGACAGGGAATCGCGGTAGCGGATGTCCGGCTGATCCACGCCGTGGAGCAGCATGTTCATCGAGCCGATGCGGAGCATGGTGCTGTCGAAGTCGTACCCGTGGAACATCGAGCGGTGGAAGTGATTGCGCTGCTCGGTATTCGACATTGCCTGCGGGTGCTGCTCACGGATGTACTCGCTGGCCGCCACGAGGAAGCCGGCCGTGCCACAGGCGGGGTCGCAGATCTCGTCGCCGGGCTTCGGCGCCATCAGGTCCACCATCAATTGAATGATGTGCCGTGGCGTGCGGAACTGGCCGTTCGTGCCCGACGTGGACAGCTTCGAGAGCATGTACTCGTACAGGTCGCCGTTGGTGTCGCGCTTCTCCATCGGGATGTCGCCCAGCATGTCCACGACCTTCGCCAGCAGCGCCGGCGTCGGAATCGTGAAGCGGGCGTCCTTCATGTGCTCGGAGTACGTGGACCCGTCTCCCCCGATCCCCTGCAGGAACGGGAACACCTCCTTGCTCACGACGTCGTACATCTCCGACGGCGCGAGGTTCTTGAACCGCGACCACCGCAGCTGCTCCTGGTCGGGCATGAAAATCGGGTCGGTGACCCCATCGCCCAGGATCTGCGCCTTCCGCTCCTTCTGCTCCTGGAGCTCGTCCAGGCGGCGGATGAACAGCAGGAACGTGATCTGCTCGATGACCTCGAGCGGATTGCTGATCCCTCCGGACCAGAAGGCGTCCCAGACGCGGTCGATCTTGTTCTTCAGCTCACCGGTGATCACGCGGCCCACCTTAGCCGCGGGCCGGTAGTCGTTCGTAGACATCCCTTACTCCTTCGCTGGGCCGGTACCTCCAGCGCAGCCCGACAGGCTCGCACAGACGACTGACAACTTTCAGCTCCACGGCGGCTCACCCGAACTTGTCAGTGGCTCGGTGCATTCTGATCGGCTGGTCTCACGACGGGGTCAGCCACGATCACCAACCCGAGGAGAGACCGATGATCGAATACAGCACGCTGGACCTGCTCACCGAGCGAAAGGCATTCGAGAGCCGCAACACACTTCCGACCTCCGGCACGACCTCCATCCCGACCGAGGTCGAGATCTCGCCCCCGCTGTACCCGTGCGAGTGCGGCGATCCCGGGTGCGCGCTCATGGTCTCGGATGTGGAGAGCTGGTTCTCGAGCGATTTCGTTCCGCACCAGGACGTGCTCGACGTCGTCGCCGAGGAACTCCACCTGATCGCGACGTGCCGGTTCTTCGATGACCACGTCGAGCGATCGATCAGCAAGTTCACGACCGTCGCGGCGGCGTACCCCCGACCGATCGCGGCGCGAGCGATCGTGGAGGCGGCCAACACGTGGCACGGTTGTCCGGAAGAGCTGTGCGGACGGGAGGGCTGAGCGATGCGCATCATCGACGCGTTCCGCGGGGATCACTTCCTCCTCTCGAACTTCTATTCGGCGCGCCTCCTGTTCCGGGGACGCGAGTTCCCCACGGCCGATCACGCTTTCATGTCCGCGAAGACCACGGACGAACGCAGCATCGAACGAATCCGGACGGGCGCCGAAACGGCCTCTCACGCCGGCCGCTGGCCAGCAGAAGAACCTACCCTGAGGGCATTTTCGACTCACTCGGAATCGCGGTCGGAAAACTTGTCAGTCCCCGGTGCGATGATCTCTCCATCAGGTCCTGGGGAGGATGAATTGACCACACGCACAACATGTTCCGATCGACGCTAACAGTCACCGATCCTGACGGCCGCGGTTCGCGCACCGTCATCACCTGATCACCCGAGCCGGCAACGGCTCCGTTCCACGCCGATCGGCACTTCCCGCCGATCGGTGATTCCCCCATCTCCGAAATGAGGATTCGTCATGTCTCAGCAGCCCTTCCCGCTGCAGCCCGGCCAGTACCACGTGGGTCCGGGAAATCCGCCGCCGTACCAGCCGCCGAAGAAGAAGCGGAAGTGGCCGTGGATCGTCCTCGGGGTGATCGCGTTCCTGATCGTCGTCACCGTCGCGACCGGCGGCGGCG
The DNA here is from genome assembly GCF_900631615.1 of Tsukamurella paurometabola. NCBI lineage: Bacteria > Bacillati > Actinomycetota > Actinomycetes > Mycobacteriales > Tsukamurellaceae > Tsukamurella > Tsukamurella paurometabola. Next base: position 3,416,498 of record NZ_LR131273.1, on the reverse strand, counting down.
AGAAGAAGGACGACGCGAGCGCCGCCCCGGGCACCTCTCGCGGCGTCACCACCGCGCAGAAGGCCGACCCGAAGGCGGCTGGCCTGAACACGCCGGTCCGGGACGGGAAGTTCGAGTTCGTGGTCACCGGCGTGCAGGCCGGCCTCACGGACATCGGCGACAACCCGTACCTGGCGCAGAAGGCCCAGGGCCAGTTCGTCGTGGTGTCCATGACGGTGAAGAACATCGGCACCAAGCCGCAGGGCTTCTCCCCCAGCTCGCAGAAGCTCAAGGACTCACAGGGCCGCACGTTCGAGTCGGATGCGTCCGCACAGATCGCGCTCGGTGATTCCGATGTGCCCGTGTGGGACAACATCAACCCCGGCAACACCGTCCAGGTCAAGGTCGTCTTCGACATGCCCAAGGACGCCGTGCCCGCCACCATCGAGCTCCACGACTCGATGTTCTCGGGCGGCGCGAAGGTGACGCTGAAGTAGTCCGACGGTGCCCCGGACCACCGGATTCGCCGGTGGTCCAGGGCGCCCAGTACGCCTAGCATTGTGCTATCGCATCGCCGGCGACGTCGTTCAGCACGCCCGGATGGAAGCCGCCCGCGAAGGCAGGTCGACAGCCGCGCAGATCAATCAATGAGCGCGGGTGGGCCGCGAGGGCACTGAGCGAGTGCTGGCCGACGAGCCTCACTAGCCGCTCCCGAGATCGCCGCCGTGACGCACACCCGCCGAGTTCTGAAACGTCGGTACATTCGAGGTAGGGCTCTGGAGGAGGTTCGAGATGGCGGAGACGGTGCCCCAGGAGATCGCCCAGCGCGTGAGCACGGCGGCGGACGCGGTCCCGGTCGGCCGGGAGCAGGCGCAGGCGGCGGCGCGCGACGCCGCGCAGTTCCTGCAGAACCTGCGCGCCACGGCGGTCGACGACGCCTACCGACGGTTCACCGCGAGCAACACCCCCGGCTACCTGGCGCATCTGCAGTACGGGCAGCCGCCCCGAATCAGGAAGGGCGCTGCCTTCGTCGTCGTGATCGGCGCGCTCGTGATCAGCAGCGCGGTCGCGACATCGGGCGTCCCCACGATCCTGATCTTCCTGCTCGCGGCCGTCGGAGTCGCCGGGTTCCACTTCTGGCGGCTCATGCGCTACCGGAGCCGGACCGCTGAGCGCGAACAAGCGCGTCTTGCCGCGAACCCCTGGCCGTTCCGGGCCGAGCGCACCCCGGCGTGGAACCCCGACGCCGAACCGGGTCAGACCCGCGTCGAGACGCGCCTGCTCGGCGTCGCGGTCCTGCTCACCGAGGAGATCCGCCGCTCCCCCGCGTGGAACAACCCGCTCCTGGATCAGCACCGCGTCCGGATCAACCTGGATGCGACGCTGCAGGACATCAGCCACCGGGCCTACCGCGTGTGGCGCATGCGGACCGATACCCCGCGACCGTCGGGAGCCTCACCGGTCGCGCCGGCGCTGGCCCAGCACATCGACGAGTTCACTCACGCCGCCCGCCTGGCCGAGGACGCCCTCCGCGACCATGTTGCGGCCCTCGCCGAGTACCTCGGCGAACTGCGCCCCGTCGAACGCCTCCTCGGCGACCTGCAGATCCTCGACCGCACCAACAGCGGTGCCCATCGCGAGCTGCTCGACCAGCTGTACCGCGACGCCGTCGGCAACGAGGCGGACGCGCTGCGGTTTCAGCACCACGCGGACGAGTTGCGCGACCTCCAGGCCAGCCTCGACGCGCAGTTCCACTTCCTCCGCGAGCAGGTCGCCCGCACCAACCTGCTGCGCTGAGCTGCCACGCCGGGCGGCCGGAGCGTGGTTACATCGACGAATGACCACCACCCCCGGTTACAAACCCGACACCCGCTTCTTCGGACATCCCTGGCCGCTGGTGAACCTGTTCGGCGTGGAGATGTGGGAACGCTTCTCGTTCTACGGGATGCAGGCGATCCTGGCGTACTACCTCTACTACTCCGCCGCCGACGGCGGCCTCGGCTTCGACAAAGCGACGTCGCTGGGGATCGTCGGCGCCTACGGCGGTTTCGTCTACCTCTCGACGATCGCCGGTGCCTGGGTCTCGGACCGCCTCCTCGGCGCGGAGCGCACCCTCTTCTACTCCGCCTGCTTGGTTATGGCGGGCCACGTCGCCCTGGCCGCCGTTCCCGGGGCCGCCGGCGTGGCGATCGGCCTGGTGCTGGTCGCCGTGGGCTCGGGCGGCGTGAAGGGCAACGCCACCAAGGTGGTCGGCGATCTCTATCCCGACGGCGACACCCGCCGTGACGCGGGCTTCTCCCTTTTCTACATGGGGGTCAACCTGGGCGCCTTCATCGGCCCACTGCTCACCGGCTACCTCCAGGACACCGTCGGATTCCACTTCGGCTTCGGCCTCGCCGCGGTCGGCATGGCGCTCGGCCTGCTGCAGTACGGCCTGACCCGCAAGATGCTGCCGCGGATCAGCCAGGAGGTGCCGAACCCGGCCTCCCGCACCGACATCCAGCGGGTCGCCGCGGGCGCCGTGGTCGCGATCGCGGTGGTCGTCGTGCTCATCCTGTTCGGTGTCATCACCGCGGAGAACCTGGTGGACGCCGTGATCATCACGGTGGCCGCGATCTCCCTGGTCTACTTCGTCTTCCTGCTCCGCAGCACCCGGGTCGACGGTGCCGAGCGCAACGGGGTCAAGGCGTTCATCCCGCTGTTCCTGTCGCAGGTCGCGTTCTGGGCCCTGTTCCAGCAGATGTTCACCTTCGTCGCGGTCTACGCGGACGAGCGGCTCGACCGCAGTCTCGGCGGCTGGGAGTTCCCCGCCTCGTGGATCCAGTCGGTGGACCCGGTGTACATTCTGATCTTCGCGCCGGTCTTCGCGGCGCTGTGGACCAAGCTCGGACCCCGACAGCCCAGCACCCCGATCAAGTTCGCCATCGGCACGATGGGTATCGGCGTCGCCTTCCTCGCGTTCCTCCTCATGCCGCCGGGGGCGAACACCGTGCCGCTGATCGGACTGCTCGCGATCATGCTCATCTTCGCCCTGGCCGAGCTGTGCATCTCCCCCGTGGGCCTCAGCGTCTCGACCAAGCTCGCTCCGCGCGCCTTCGCCACGCAGATGGTGGCACTCAACTTCCTGTCGATCAGCCTCGGCACCGCCCTCGCGGGTCGCCTCGCGACCTTCTACGACCAGACCGACGAGGCGCCGTACTTCCTGGTCCTGGGCGGCACCGCCATCGGCATCGGCCTGATCGTGGTGGCGCTCACCCCGATGATCAAGCGTCTCGCCCCCGCGGTCGCCTGACCCACCGCGCCGCGACCGTGCGACCCGTGCCGGGCGCGGCCGGAAAGGTGCCGTCGAACCTGTTCATTCCCGTCACGCCCCCGAGACTTGCGAGTAACTTCGGGGGCAAGCACTGGAACGACGCGAGGAGCGGGTTTGCCGGCGGACGAGTACGACTACATCGTGGTGGGCGCCGGCAGTGCCGGCGCCGTCATGGCGGCGCGACTGTCGGAGGATCCGGGCGTCTCCGTCCTGCTCCTCGAGGCGGGCGGCGAGGCCGATGCGGACGAGATCCACATCCCGCTGGCCTTCGCCTCGCTGTTCAAGACCAAGTGGGACTGGAACTACACCACGGTCCCGCAGAAGCACCTCGACGACCGCGGCGCCTACTGGCCGCGGATGAAGGCGCTCGGTGGCTGCTCCTCGATGAACGCGATGATCTACATCCGCGGCAATCACGGGGATTTCGACGCCTGGGAGCGCGAGTACGGCGCGACGGGCTGGTCCTACGACGACGTGTTGCCGTACTTCACCCGCGCCGAGGGCAACACGAGCATCACGAACCGATACCACGGGACGTCGGGCCCGCTCACCGTCGAAGACCGGGTGTACACGCACCCCCTGGTCGACGCGTGGGTGGACAGCGCGGCGAGCTACGGCATGGCCCGCAACGACGACTTCAACGGCGCCACCCAGGACGGCGCGGGGCGCTACCAGGTGACGTGCAGGGGCGGGCGGCGCTGGTCGACCGACAAGGCCTACATCGAGCCCGCCCGGTCGCGGCCCAATCTCACGGTCGCGCTGGGCGCCACGGCCCGGCGCATCGAGTTCGACGGTGACCGCGCCTCCGGCGTGGTCTTCGCACAGCAGGCGGCGGAGCACACCGCGAAAGCCCGCCGCGAGGTGATCGTGTGCGGCGGTGCCGTGAACTCGCCGCAGCTGCTCATGCTCTCCGGGATCGGTCCGGCCGAGCACCTCGCGGAGCACGGGATCGACGTCCGCGTCGCGCTGCCCGGCGTCGGCGAGAACCTGCACGACCACCCGATCGTCCCCGTGATCTTCGAGACGCACGGCGCCACGGACCTGATGGAAGCGCAGAACCTGCCGAACCTGCTGCGCTGGAAGCTCCTCGGCACCGGCCCGCTCGCCTCCAACGCGGGTGAGGCCGGCGGCTTCTTCCGCTCGCGCGACGACCTCGACCTGCCCGACCTGCAGTACCACGTCATGGCGTCGGGCTTCTACGACAACATGCTGCACGAGCCCACCAAGCGCGGCTTCGTGTGCGGCCCGACCCTGGTGAACGTCGCCAGCCGCGGCCGCCTGCGCCTGCGGTCGGCGAACCCCGACTGGCACCCGTCGATCGAGCCGAACTACTTCGAAGCGCCCGAGGACCTGGACGCGATGCTCGCCGGTACCCGCGCCGCCTTCGAGCTGTGCCGCCAGGGCCCCCTCGCCCGGTACCTCGGGAAGCCCTGGCACCTGCCGGAGACGCCGTCGGACGACGACTACCTCGCCCACATCCGGGCCTACGCGCAGACGCTGTTCCACCCCGTGGGCACGTGCGCGATGGGCACGGGCGAGAACGCCGTGGTCGACGCGCAGCTACGGGTCCGCGGCACCGAGGGGCTCCGCGTGGTCGACGCATCGGTGATGCCGATGATCACCCGCGGCAACACGAACGCACCCACCATCATGATCGCCGAGAAGGCGGCCGACGAGATCAGGAAGTCAGCATGACCGCAGCGAACACGCAGACCTTCGACTCCCTCAACCCCCGCACGGGCGACGTGGTCGAGACCTATCCGATCCACTCCGCCGACCACGTCCATGCGGTCGTCGCGCGGGCCCGCGAACAGGCCGATTGGTGGCAGGAGATCGGCTTCGACGGCCGCAAGCAGGCCCTCAACACCTGGAAGGGCGTGATCACCCGGCGGATCAATCAGCTGGCGCAGATCGTGCACGACGAGACGGGTAAGCCGCACGGCGACGCCCTGCTCGAGGCCGCCCTCGGCATCGACCATCTGGCGTACGCGGCCAATCATGCGAAGAAGGTCCTCGGGCCGCGCCGCGTCGGTTCGGGACTGGTCATGGCGAACCAGTCGGCGACGGTGCGGTACCACCCGCTGGGCGTGGTCGGCGTGATCGGGCCGTGGAACTACCCCGTCTTCACGCCGATGGGGTCGATCGCCTACGCCCTCGCGGCCGGCAACGCCGTCGTCTTCAAGCCGTCCGAGTACACGCCGGGCGTCGGCGTGTGGTTGGCCCGAACCTTCGAGGAGGCCGTGGGGCGCCCCGTGCTGCAGGCCGTCACGGGCCTCGGCGAGACCGGCCACGCGCTGTGCACGTCGGGCGTGAACAAGGTGGCCTTCACCGGCTCCACCAACACCGGCAAGAAGGTCATGGCCGCGTGCGCCGAGACGCTCACCCCGGTGGTCATCGAGGCCGGCGGCAAGGACGCCTTCCTCGTGGACCGCGACGCCGACCTCGACGCGGCCGCCGACGCGGCGGCCTGGGGCGCGTTCGCGAACGCGGGCCAGACCTGCGTCGGCGTCGAGCGCGTCTACGTGCACAAGGACGTCTACGACCCGTTCCTGGAGAAGCTCGTCGCGAAGGCGCGCGAGGTCACGGCGAACGATTCGGACGAGTCCAAGATCGGCCCGATCACGATGCCGAGCCAACTGGCGATCATCAAGTCGCACATCGAGGACGCGCTCGCGCGCGGCGGCCGCGCCCTCGTCGGCGGCATCGACGCGGTCGGCGAACGGTTCGTCCAGCCGACGGTGCTCGTCGACGTGCCGGAGGATTCGATCGCGGTCACGCAGGAGACGTTCGGGCCGACGGTGACGGTCGCCAAGGTCGACACGATGGACGAGGCGGTCGAGCTCGCGAACGCCACGAGGTACGGGCTCGCGGCGACGGTGTTCTCGAAGGCACGGGGCATGGAGCTGGCGGATCGGATCCGCTCCGGCATGGCCGCGGTGAACGGCATCATCACCTTCGCGGGGGTGCCGAACCTGCCCTTCGGCGGCGTCGGCGAGTCGGGCTTCGGCCGCATCCACGGCCCCGACGGACTGCGCGAGTTCACCTATGCCAAGGGCATCGCCCGCAAGCGGTTCAACCCGCTGCTCAACCTGACGAGCTTCGCGCGCACCGCGGCGCAGGAGGGTCAGCTGACGCAGCTGATGACGATCCTGCACGGGCGCGGCGGCACGATCACGTAGTGGCTCAGCGCTGGTAGACGGCGGCGACCTCGCGGACGCGCTTGAGCGACTGCACCGCGAGCTCGCCGTCGCGGGCCTGGATGGCCCAGATCGCGACGAACTCGTCGCGAGGTAGTTCGAGGTGCGCGAACTGCGCGCCCTCGGGGAACGAGAACCCCTCGACGACGTCCCACGGGTAGGTGTTCTCGCCCAGCAGGTTGCGCACCGTCACCCCGTCGGGGCCGAGGCGCAGCCGCGGGCGCGCGAAGAGCAGCGCGCCGCATGCGAGGACGATGCCGATGCCCACCATTCCCGCCTGATCGCCGGTCTTGAAGGCGATCCCGGAGTCGCCGCCGGCCTTGAGCAGCCAGGCGACGAAGGCGTGGCCCAGCACCAGCACCACCGCGAAGGACCACGCGTAGATCTTGATCTTGCGCGGGGTCACGTCGAGCACGGGCTGCGTGGCGGAGTCGGTCATCACGGGGCCATTCTACGGAAAGCGGACAGTGGATCCGCCCGCGCGGCCGCGGGTACTAGGCGGTGGGCAGCGCGGCGTGCACCGCGAGGGTGGCGTCGACGGCCCGTGCGGCCTCGGCTCCCTTGCCCACGAAGTGCCGCTCGAAGTAGTCGGTGTGCTCGTCGTGCTCGTGGAAGTGGTGCGGCGTGAGCACCACCGAGAACACGGGGACGTCGGTGTCGAGTTGCACGCGCATGAGGCCGTCGATGACGGCGGTCGCGACGAACTCGTGGCGGTAGATGCCGCCGTCCACCACCAGGCCGGCGGCGACGATCGCGACGTACCGCCCCGACAGCGCCAGCCGCTTCGCGGTCAGTGGGATCTCGTAGGCGCCGGGTACCTCGAAGACGTCGACCGCTGCGCCGTCGTTCCCGAGCCGGGCCCACTCCTCGAGGAAGCCGTCGCGGGCCCGGTCGACGATGTTCCGGTGCCAGGTGGCCTGCACGAGAGCGATGCGGCTCATCGGTCGCCCCGCAGCCGGCGCAGCGTCAGTGCGGTGTCGAGTGCCGCGGAGGCGGCCTGCTCGCCCTTGTCCTCGGCCGAGCCGGGCAGGCCGGCGCGGTCGAGGGCCTCCGCCTCGGTGTTCGTGGTGAGCACGCCGTTGCCGACCGGAACGCCGGCGTCGAGCGAGACGCGCAGCAGGCCCGCGGTGAGCGCGTCGCAGACGTACTCGAAATGGGGAGTGCCGCCGCGGATCACGACGCCCAGCGCCACGACGGCGTCGTGGTTCTTCACGAGCTCCTGCGCCACGACCGGCAACTCGACCGCTCCCGCGACCCGCTCGACGGTGACGTGCCGCACGCCCGCACCCTCGGCCGTCCGGAGCGCGCCCGCGAGGAGCGCCTCGCAGACGGTGTCGTGCCAGCGCGAGGCGACGACGGCCAGCCGCAGGTCGGCGGCGCCGTCGAGGGGGATGTCGGGGACTCCAGCGCCGCTCACGCGGTACCTCCCTGGTCGAAGTGGTCGAGGTCGCGCAGGTCGTGGCCCATGCGGTCGCGCTTGGTGCGCAGGTAGTGGATGTTCTCGGCGTTCGCGCGCAGCGGCATCGCGACCCGCTCGGTGATCTGCAGGCCGTAGCCGTCGAGGCCGACGCGCTTGGCCGGGTTGTTGGTCAGCAGGCGCATCGACGTGATGCCGAGGTCCACGAGGATCTGCGCGCCGAGCCCGTAGTCGCGGGCGTCGGCGGGGAGACCGAGCTGGAGGTTCGCGTCGACCGTGTCGGCGCCGCCGTCCTGCAGCTGGTACGCCTGCAGCTTGTGCATGAGGCCGATGCCGCGGCCCTCGTGCCCGCGCATGTACAGCACGACGCCGCGCCCCTCCTGGGCCACCATCTCCATCGCGGCATCCAGCTGGGGGCCGCAGTCGCAGCGCAGCGACCCGAAGACGTCGCCGGTGAGACATTCACTGTGCACGCGGACGAGCACGTCGGCACCGTCGTCGGCGGTGATGTCGCCCTTGACCAGGGCGACGTGTTCGACGTCGTCGTGGATCGAGGTGTAGCCGACGGCCTGGAAGTCGCCGTAGCGGGTGGGGATGCGCGCGGAGGCGACCTGCACGACGTGCTTCTCGTGCTTCCGGCGCCAGGCGATCATGTCGGCGATGGAGATCATGGCGAGACCGTGCTCGTCGGCGAAGACGCGCAACTCGTCGGACTTGGCCATGCCGCCGGGGTCCTTCTCGGAGACGATCTCGCAGATCACGCCCGCGGGGGCGAGCCCGGCCAGGGTCGCCAGGTCGACGGCGGCCTCGGTGTGGCCGGGACGGCGCAGCACGCCGCCGTCCTTGGCGCGCAGCGGCACGACGTGGCCGGGGCGGGTGAAGTCGTCGACCGTGGAGCTCGGGTCGGCCAGCTTGAGCATGGTGGTGGCGCGGTCGGCGGCGGAGATGCCGGTACCCACGCCCTCCTTCGCGTCGACGGTCACGGTGTACGCGGTGCCGTGCTTGTCCTGGTTGGTCGAGTACATCGGCGGAAGGCCGAGCTTGTCGCAGGTGGCGCCGTCGAGCGGCACGCAGAGGTAGCCGGACGTGTAGCGGACCATGAAGGCCACCAGCTCGGGCGTCGCCTTCTCGGCGGCGAAGATGAGATCGCCCTCGTTCTCCCGGTCCTCGTCGTCGACCACGACGACGGCCTTGCCCGCGGCGATGTCCTCGATGGCGCGCTCGATGGAATCGAACCTGGTCATGGCTACTTCTCCTCCTCGCGCCCGGCGAATCCGGTCAGGCGCTCGACGTACTTGGCGACGATGTCCACTTCGAGGTTGACGACGGTGCCGGGCTCGGCGCCGCCGAGGTTGGTGAGCTCGAGGGTGGTGGGGATGAGCGAGACCTCGAACCAGTGCTGCGCGTCGTCGCCGGTCACCCCCCGCCCGAGCGCGGAGACCGTGAGCGAGACCCCGTCGATGGTGATGGAGCCCTTCTCGACGACGTAGCGGGCCAACTGCTCGGGAAGGGCGAGCCGCACGACCGTCCAGTGCTCGGACGGGCTCAGGCTCAGGACGTGCCCGGTGCCGTCGACGTGGCCCTGCACGATGTGCCCACCGAGGCGGGAGTTCACGGCGGCGGCCCGCTCGAGGTTGACGCGGTCGCCCGGGCCGAGCTTGCTCAGGGAGCTGCGACGGAGCGATTCCTCCATGACGTCGGCGGTGAAGGCGCCGCCCTCGACGGTGACGACCGTGAGGCAGACACCGTTGACCGCGATCGAATCGCCGTGTTTCGCATCGGAGGTGACGAGATCGCCCTGGACCGTGAACCGGGCCGCGTCCGGGAGATCCTCGCGGGCGGTGATCACGCCCAACTCTTCGACGATGCCGGTGAACATCCGCCGCTCCTGCCGCTTCGGCCTCAGGGCGGCACGACGACGCGGGGTACGCCCGCGTAGTTCTCTTTCATCCGGACTATGACCGTCGGCTCCGGGATCGCACCGGAATCTGCTGACCCCCGACCTCGCGGTGGGGCGCTCGCGGGCTCGAACACCGGGATCGCCCGGAGTCCATCACCGCCGGTGGGGAATCGCACCCCGCCCTGAGAACTTCCGCTTCCGAAGGTAGCACTCACCGGCCGCGGCCCCAAGTGTTGGGCTCACGGAGAACGCAACAGTGTGACCAGCACGTCGTCGCCGAGCCGCTCGACGGTGTCCATGCGGAACCGCGTGGCGTCGGCGAGCGTGCCCACGCCGGGCACCGTCAGGGAGGGCAGCCCGGCGCCGAGCAGGACCGGGGCGATGTACGCCTGGACCCGGTCGGCGAGGCCCGCGGCGACGAAGGCACCGATCACGGTCGCGCCGCCCTCGACCTGCACGTGCACGGCGTCGCCCGCGGCGTCCAGCGCGGCGCGCGGGTCGCGGCCGCGCACCAGCCGCGACTCCCCCGGACCGGTCAGCACCTTCGCGTCGGCGGGGATCGGCCTCTCCCCCAGCACGATCCGCACGGGCTGATGCGGCAGCGGCGCCCCGTCGGCGTTCCTGGCGGTGAGCGCGGGGTCGTCGGCGAGAACGGTGCCGGTACCCACGATGATCGCGTCGAGCTGGGCCCGTTCGGCGTGTGCGCGGCTGCGCGCCTCGGGGCCGGTGATCCATTGGCTGGTGCCGTCGGGGGCGGCGATCCGGCCGTCGACGGTGGCGGCCAGTTTGACGGTGACCATCGGGCGGCCGTACCGCTGCCGGAACAGCCACTCTGTGAGCGGCCACGGCTCGACGGCGAGGTGTTCCACCGCGACGCCGGCGCCGCGCAGGGTCTCCGCGCCCCCGGCGGCGACGGGATTCGGGTCGGCGGCGGCGTAGGCGACGTGCGCGATCCCGGCGGCGATGAGGGCCTGCGTGCAGGGGCCGGTGCGGCCGGTGTGATCGCACGGCTCGAGGGTGACGACGGCGGTGCCGCCGCGCGCGGCCGCTCCGGCGTCGGCGAGGGCCACGACCTCGGCGTGTGGGCCGCCCGCGGGGGCGGTGCGGCCCCGTCCGACGACGGTGCCGTCGGCGGCGAGGATCACGGCGCCGACCGGCGGGTTCGGGGTGCTCACCCCGCGCGCCGCCACCGATTCCTCGATGGCGAGCGCCAGCGCGGCCTCGACGTCCACGGGCAGCGTCAGGCCCGTGCGGTGGCGGCGGCCTGGGCGCGCAGCTTGCGCACGGCCTCGGCGGGGTCGGCGGCGTTGTACACGGCCGAGCCGGCGACGAAGCAGTCCACACCGGCGGCGGCGGCCTGCTCGATGGTGTCGGCGTTGATGCCGCCGTCGATCTCGACGAGCAGGCGCAACTCGCCGGAGTCGACGAGCCGCCGCGCGGCGCGCGCCTTGTCCAGCACGTCGGCGATGAACGACTGGCCGCCGAAGCCCGGCTCCACGCTCATGACCAGCAGCGTGTCGAAGCTCTTGAGGATCTCGATGTAGGGCTCGAAGGCGGTACCGGGCTTGATCGCCAGACCGGCCTTGCCACCCGCCGCGCGGATGTCCTTGGCGACGGCGACCGGGTCGTCGGTGGCTTCGGCGTGGAAGGTCACGTTGTAGGCGCCGGCCTCGGCGTACGGGGGCGCCCAGCGGCCCGGGTCGTCGATCATGAGGTGGCAGTCGAGCGGGATCGTCGTGGCCCCCAGCAGGCTCTGCACCACCGGCAGCCCCAGGGTGAGGTTCGGGACGAAATGGTTGTCCATGACGTCGACGTGCACCCAGTCGGCGCCCCCCGCCCCACCGACCGCCTCCACTTCGGCCCCGAGCCGGGCGAAGTCGGCGGAGAGGATGGACGGCGCGATCATCGGCGAAGACATGCGTCGGATTCTACGTCTGCGAATCCGCGGCGCTGCGCGCACACGAGGCCGGATTCGGCTTCGCGCGGCCGTTCGGCCACGGATTCACGGGCGCGCACCGCGGCGTCGTTGTGTTTCATTTGTCACTCTAGTAACATCAGCATCACTAATCACACGAGTAACTCTCGTGTCGTCGATTGTTGAGAGGTCGTCATGCGGATCGCACGCACCACCTTGACCACGTTCGTGGCGGTCGCCGCGGCTGCCCTCGTCGCTGCGGCCCCCGCCATGGCCGACCCCGCGGCCCCCGCCGTGCCGGCGGTCCCCGTCTCCCCCGCCGCGCCTGCGGCCGCCCCTGCTCCCGCTGCGCCGGCCGCCGCCCCGGCCGCTCCCGCAGCTGCTGCCGCACCGGCCGCGCCCGCGACCCCCGCGGCGAGCACCCCGCTCGTCTCCACCGCGAACGCGGTGCCGGCGTCCGCCCAGCCAGCACTGACCGAGCTGGCGAAGATCCCCGGCGTGCAGCAGATCCTCGCGACCGGGCAACTGCCCACCACCGACGTCGCGACGCTGGTGAAGATGTTCGGCAGCGATCCGAACGCGCAGAAGCTCATCGGCCAGCTCCTCGCCGGCCAGGCCGCGGCGACCGCGCCGGCCGCCGACGCCACGCCGGACGAGCCGCTCAAGTTCGCGGTCACCGGCGCGATCAAGGACACCTTCACCAAGGACGGCGGCCAGAAGAAGTACGGCCAGCCCCTCGGTGTCGAGAAGGACGTCGCGGGCGGCTCCAAGGTGCAGGAGTTCACCAACGGCACCATCTACTGGAACCCGAAGGTCAACGGCGGCAAGGCGGCCGGCGTGACCGGCGCGATCCGCGACCTCTACCTCAAGCAGGGCGGCCCCACCGGCAAGCTGGGCTTCCCGCTGATGAGCGAGCTGTCCGTCGGCGGACCCACCGCCGGGTCCGTGGCGGGCGCCTACAACGACTTCCAGAACGGCTCGATCGTCTGGTCGCCCGAGAACGGCGCGCACGTCGTCTCCGGCAAGATCAAGGACCAGTGGGTCAAGGGCGGCGGCGCCTTCGGCGTCGGCTACCCGAAGGGCGACGCCAAGCCGGGCCCCGGCGGCGTGCTCACCCAGGAGTTCACCAAGGGCGGCGTCCTCAAGGGCTGACCCCATCTGAATTGAACACCGTTTCCGTCCTTGAAACCGCAGGTCGCGGTGAACGGAAACGGTGTTCAATTCGTTGGCTAGCCCTTGCGGAGCGCCTGGAAGAACATGCCGTCGGTGCCGTGCAGGTGCGGCCAGAGCTGCACGTGCGGGCCGTCGCCCAGCGCCAGGCCGGTCTCCGGGACGAGCGGGCGGGTGTCGATCCGCTCCAGTCCGGCGACCGCCAGCAGTTCGTCGTCGCCGACGATGCCGAGCGTTTCCGCCACGTGCGGGGAGCAGGTCGCGTAGAGCACCACGCCGCCGGGCCGGGAGAGCGCCGCGGCCGCCGTGAGCAGCTCGCGCTGCAGCACCGTGAGCTCGGCGACGTCGGACGGCTGCTTGCGCCAGCGCGCCTCCGGCCGCCGGCGCAGCGCGCCGATGCCCGAACACGGGGCGTCCACCAGCACCCGGTCGTAGCCCGGTTCCAGCCCCGACGAGCGGCCGTCGGCGACGTGCACGTCGACGGGCAGCCCCGTGACCGCCTTGCGGACCAGCTCCGCCCGGTGCTCGGCGGGCTCCACGGCGTCGACGCGGGCGCCGTCGATCGCGGCGAGGGAGCCCAGCAGCGCGGCTTTCCCGCCCGGCCCCGCGCAGAGATCGAGCCAGCGGCCGCCGTCGGGCCCCTCGAGCGGCGCGACCGCCGCCGCGCGGGCTACCAGTTGCGAACCCTCGTCCTGCACTCCCGCGAGTCCGTCGCGGACGGGTTCGAGCGCGCCCGGATCGCCGCCGGGCAGGTACACCGCGTAGGGCGAGAGCCGGCCGGTCTCCCCCTCCACGATCAGCGCGAGCTCCTCCGCCGAGATCTCACCCGGGCGCGCGACGAGGTGCACGGGCGGGCGGGAGTCGTCGGAGGCGAGCAGCGCCTGGAGCTGCCCCATCGAGTTGATGCCGTTGGCGCGCAGCGACTCCCAGAAGGCCTCCGCGATCCATCGCGGGTGCGCGTACTGCATCGCCAGGTGCCCGAGCAGGTCGTCGGCGGCCGATGGGGCGACGCGGGTGACCCAGGTGTCCTCGTCGTCCTTGGACACCTTCCGGAGCACCGCGTTGGCGAACCCGGAGGCGCCGCGGCCCGACGACGCCTTGACCGTGTCCACGGTCTCGGAGACGGCGGCGTGCGCCCCCACCCTGGTGCGCAGCAACTGGTAGACGCCGAGGCGCAACGCGTCGAGCACCGGCCCGTCGATGTCGGAGGTCGAGCGCCCCGACGCGCTCTCGATCACCGCGTCGAGGAGGCCCTGTGCGCGGCACGCGCCGTAGGTGAGTTCGGTGGCGAACGCGGCGTCGCGGCCCTTGAGCCGCTTCTCGCGGAGCAGCCCGGGCAGCACCAGGTTCGCATAGGCTCCCCGCTCGCGGACGGCGGCCAGGGTCTCGAGCGCGGCACTCCGCGCGGGGTCGGTCACTGGTCGGCTCCGAGGGTCGTGCCCGATTCGACGCGTGCTCCGCGTGCCCAGTCGGCGGCGGGCATGGGCTTCTTCCCGGGCGGCTGGACGGTGCCGAGCCGGACGGGTGCGGTCGCGGTGCCCACGTGGACCTCGCGCTTGGCGACGCGCAGTTCGCCCGGTGCGAGCCGTTCCGCCTCCGCATCGATGGAGACGGGGCCGAGCTTGAGTCGCGCCTCCCCCAACGGGACCCACGCACCGGGTGCGTCGGTCATCGCACGGATGTGCCGGTCGACGGCGCCGGCGGGCAGGTCGAAGCGCACCCGCGCACCGTCGACGGTGACCTTCGGTGCGTGCGAGACGCCGTCGGCCGACTGGGGCTGGGCCTGCAGCGCACCGGCCTCCACTCCGTCGACGGTGCGCGTGAGCAGTTCCGCGCCGTGCTCCGCGAGCCGCGCGAGCAGCACCGTCGCCGTGTCGTCCGGACGGATGCGCTCGGTGAGCACGCCGAACACCGGCCCGGTGTCGAGTCCCGCCTCGATGCGGAAGGTGGACGCGCCGGTCACCTCGTCTCCGGCCTCGATCGCCGCCTGCACCGGCGCCGCGCCGCGCCACGCGGGCAGCAGCGAGAAGTGCAGGTTGATCCAGCCGTGCGCGGGCACGTCGAGGAGGTCGCGCGGGATCATCCCGCCGTAGGCCACCACGGGACAGCAATCGGGGGCGAGGTCGACGATCGCCGCCCTTGCCTCCGGATCGCGGAGCGTGGCGGGCGTGAGCACGGGGATCCCGGCCTCGTCGGCGACCTGCCCGACGGGTGAGCGCCGCACGCCGCGACCGCGGCCGGACCGGGCGTCGGGGCGGGTGAGGACTCCGACCACCTCGTGGTCGGAGGCCAGGAGCGCGTGCAGGGCCGGAACGGCGGGCTCGGGGGTGCCCGCGAACAGCAGCCGCATCAGGCGCGGCCCCCGGCACCGGCGGCACCCGCCGCGAGCGTGGTCTCCGGGTCGGTGAACCACGGGGAACTGCGGATCACGCGCATGACGGCCTTGCGCTCCTCGGGATCGAGGCGGCTGAGGTAGAGCACGCCGTCGAGGTGGTCGCTCTCGTGCTGGATGCAGCGGGCCAGGATCTCCGTGGCCTCGAGCGTCACCGGCGCCCCGGTGACGTCGACGCCCTCGGCCACCACGTTGAGGTACCGGGTGCAGTCGCCGCGGACCTCCGGGATCGACAGGCAGCCCTCGGCGGCGGTGCGCGTCTCGTCGCCCACGGCGCGCCACACGGGATTGATCAGGTGCCCCTCGCGACCGCCGCAGCCGTAGACGAACACCCGCTTGCTGACGCCGACCTGCGGCGCGGCCAGGCCCGCGCCGTTGTGGTGATGCATCGTGTCGATCATGTCGTCGACGAGGCGCGCGAGGTCGGCGTCGAAGACCGTCACCTCGTCCGCTGGGGTGCGCAGGACCGGGTCCGGATAGATGCGAATGGGGAGCACGCTCATTCCCCCATTATCCAGCCCCGACCCGCCGCGGGGCCAGCCGCACCGGTCACAGACGCGCGCCCGCACTAGCAGTTCGAGCGAGGGTTGCCTTAGGATTCCGGACGGAAACGCCACGAACCGCCCCGCCGGGCGAGAGAGGGTCGACGTGCAGTTCGCGCGCGCCCGGCGGCCGTTGATCGGCGCCGCCGTCTGCCTTTCCGTGCTCTTCGGCACGGCGTGCACCACCACCGTTCAGGGTGGCACGGGTGCTCCGTCGTCGTCGGCACCGGCGTCGCCCTCGGCCTCGTACCCGCCGCAGAACGCGGCGTCGATCGTGGGCAAGTTCCCCGTGACGCAGCCACAGCGCATCGTCTACCCGGTGCCGGACGGCGTCTCGGATCCCGAGCAGAACTACGGCGAGTTGTACCTGCCCGCGAACCCGGCGCTGCAGCAGAACCCGTCGGGCGGACCGCTCAGCGCGCGCACCACGATCGAGCTCCCCGCACAGATCCCCGTCGTGGTGCTGCTGCACGGCGGCGGCTGGCGCACCCCGTCGGCGGCGGGATCGATGTCGGAGATGGCGCGCTCGCTGGTCAGCCACGGCGTCGCGGTGTGGAACGTCGAGTACCGCCGGATCGGCGCGGGCGGCGGCTATCCGATCACGCTCACCGACACGGCCGCGGCGATCGACTTCCTGCAGACGGTCAAGGCGCAGTACGCCCCCAATCTGGACCTGAACGACGTCGTGGTCGCCGGGCACTCCGCCGGCGGCCAGCTGGCCGTGTGGGCGTCGGCCCGGTCCATGCTCACGCCGGGCGCGATGGGCAGTGTGCCCGCGGTGACGCCCGCGGCCGTCGTCTCCATGGGCGGTGTGCTCGACATGCGGCGCGCGGTGGCCGACGGCAACGTCAACACGCGCCTCTTCCTCGGCCTGCCGGACGAGTTCCCGCAGCAGTTCGCGGTGGCCGACCCGATTCAGAACATCAACCCCAAGGTCCCGGTGACGTGCTTCAACGGCACCGCCGACCGCATCGTCCGGCCCGCCGGCTGCGAGGCCTTCGTCGCCGCGCTGAAGGCCAAGGGCGGGCGCGGCGAGACCGTGCTGCTGCCCGGCGCGGGCCACAACATCTACCTCCCCTCGCAGTCCCAGAACCGCTACTGGCCCGTGGTCCAGAAGGCGATCCTGGGCTACGTCGACGAGTTCCGGCCGCGCGAGGGGCGGTGACCAGGCCGCGTTGCCCTCGGCCGTCGGGCGAGGGTCGCGGCGCGAATCGCACACCGTAATGTGCCCCTGACGGTCATTACGGACAGAAGGGACTGTGGAATGGCGCACGTTGAGGGAACGCTGGGGACGCTGTACGACGAGGTCCTCCGGCGGAATCCCGGGGAGACCGAGTTCCACCAGGCCGCGAAGGAAGTCCTCGACTCGCTCGCGCCGGTGGTCAGCAAGCACCCCGAGTACGTCGACGCAGCCGTCATCCGCCGCCTCTGCGAGCCGGAGCGCCAGATCATCTTCCGCGTGCCGTGGCAGGACGACGACGGCAACGTGCAGCTCAACCGCGGCTTCCGCGTCGAGTTCAATTCCGCGCTCGGCCCGTTCAAGGGCGGCCTGCGGTTCCACCCGTCGGTGTACCTGGGCATCGTGAAGTTCCTCGGCTTCGAGCAGATCTTCAAGAATTCGCTGACCGGCCTCCCGATCGGCGGCGGCAAGGGCGGATCGGACTTCGATCCCAAGGGCCGCAGCGATGGCGAGATCATGCGGTTCTGCCAGTCGTTCATGACCGAGCTCTACCGCCACATCGGCGAGTACACCGACGTCCCCGCGGGCGACATCGGAGTGGGCGGCCGCGAGATCGGCTACCTGTTCGGCCAGTACAAGCGGATCACCAACCGCTACGAGTCGGGTGTCCTCACCGGCAAGGGCCTCACCTGGGGCGGCTCGCAGGTGCGCACCGAGGCCACCGGCTACGGCGCCGTGTACTTCCTCAACGAGATGCTCAAGACGCAGGGCCAGTCCTTCGACGGCAAGCGCGTCGTCGTGTCCGGCTCGGGCAACGTCGCGGTGTACGCGACCGAGAAGGTCGAGCAGCTGGGCGGCACCGTGGTCGCCTGCTCGGATTCGTCGGGGTACGTCGTGGACGAGAAGGGCATCGATCTCGAGCTGCTCAAGGACGTCAAGGAGCGCCGCCGCGCCCGCATCGACGTCTACGCGGCCGAGCGCGGCGCGATCTTCGTGCCCGGCGGCTCCGTCTGGGACGTGCCTTGCGACATCGCGCTCCCCTGCGCCACCCAGAACGAGCTCGACGGTGACGCCGCCGACCGCCTCATCAAGAACGGCACGAGCTACGTCGCCGAGGGCGCCAACATGCCGTGCACCCCGGACGCCGTGAAGCTGTTCGCCGAGGCGAAGGTCCACTTCGCACCCGGTAAGGCGGCGAATGCGGGCGGCGTCGCCACCAGCGCGCTGGAGATGCAGCAGAACGCCTCGCGCGACTCCTGGTCGTTCGACTACACCGAGGACCGGCTCGCCGACATCATGCGCGGCATCCACGACCGCTGCCTGGAGACGGCCGACGAGTACGGCAGCCCCGGCGACTACGTGACCGGCGCGAACATCGCCGGCTTCATCCGCGTGGCGAACGCAATGCTCGCGCTCGGCGTCGTCTAGGTCGGGAAACCCGCTCGGCGCACGGCCCGGCCACCTCCCCGGTGGCCGGGCCGTCGCGCTCTCCGGCGCGGGACTATCCGACGGCGCCCGGGTCGTGCGGCCCGAGGGCGCCGGGACCGTCGGCCTCGTCGAAGATCAGCCAGGTGCGGGTGGACCGGACGCCGCCGAGCGCCTGCAACCGCACCAGCACCACGTCGCGCAGGGCCGCGTTGTCCGGGGTCCGCACCAGGACGATGACATCGAAATCCCCGCCGACGAGGGCGAAGTGCTCCACGTACGGCAGCTCGCGCAGGTGCTCGGCGACGCCCTGCCACGCGTCCTGGCGGATCGACAAGCCGATGTACGCCGACGTGCCGAAGCCCGCCCGCTCGTGGTCCACCCGGGCCGCGTAGCCGCGGATGACGCCGCTGCGCTCCAGCCGCTCGACGCGCACGTAGGCGTTGGCCCGCGAGACGTGCACGCGCTCGGCGAGCGCCCGCATCGAGATGCGGCCGTCCTCCGCCAGCACCTGCAGTATCCGCCGGTCGAAGTCGTCCAGCCCGGGGTGCTCGGTTCCGTCCGCCATCCGTCCAGCTCCATCCCGCAAGTCAGCCCGACCGTGGACGATCGGCTCGCCTTCTCTGCAATGCTACGACGATCGTCTCGCTACTGACCGGTCCGGCATGAATCCCGTCCGCGCGGTGCACGCTCGAAGAGCAACCCGACCAGGGAGGACGACGTGACCACCACCAGCGACCTCGCGGGCGAGCCGACGTACCGGAAGTTCCTTCCGGCCGACACGCCCGTGCAGTACCTCGACGAGGCGGGCGAGCTCACCGATTCGCACGCGCGCTACCCCCATCCCGACGACGACCGGATGGTCGAGATGTACCGCCGCATGGTGCTGGGGCGGCGGTTCGACGCGCAGGCGACGGCGCTGACGAAGCAGGGCCGGCTCGCGGTCTACCCCTCGTCGCACGGGCAGGACGCCTGCCAGATCGCGGCGGCGATGTGCCTGCGCCCGACGGACTGGATGTTCCCGACGTACCGCGACTCGGTCGCCCTCACGGCGCGCGGCGTCGACCCGGTGCAGGTGCTGACGTTGCTGGCCGGCGACTGGCACTGCGGTTACGACCCCGCGGCCCTGCGGACCGCGCCGCAGTGCACCCCGCTCGCCACGCAGCTCCTCCACGCCGCCGGTGTCGCCCACGGCGAGCACCTGCGCGGCACCGACACCATCGCGCTCGCGCTGTGCGGCGACGGCGGCACCAGCGAGGGCGACTTCCACGAGGCGCTCAACTTCGCCGCCGTCTTCCACGCGCCCGTGGTCTTCCTGGTGCAGAACAACGGTTTCGCCATCAGCGTGCCGCTCTCGCGACAGACCGCGGCGCCCAGCCTGGCGCACAAGGGCGTGGGATACGGCATCGGCTCCGAGCAGGTGGACGGCAACGACCCGATCGCCATGCTGGGCGTGATGCAGGAGGCGGCCCACTTCGTCCGGTCGGGCAACGGGCCGGTCATCGTGGAGGCGCACACCTACCGCATCGACGCCCACACCAACGCCGACGACGCGAGCCGCTACCGCTCGCCCGCGGAGGTCGAGGAGTGGGTCCGGCGCGACCCGATCACGCGGCTGGAGGCCTACCTGCGGTCGCGCGGACGGATCGACGACGCGGTCGTCGCCGCGGTCGCCGATGAGGCCGAGGCCGCCGCCGCGGACCTGCGCGCCCGGATGAACGCCGACCGCCCCGTGGACCCGGCCGACCTGTTCCGGCACGTCTTCGCCGAACCGACCCCGCAGCTGCGCGAGCAGCAGGCCCAGGTGGAGGCCGAGCTCTCCGCCGCATCCGACGCCGAGGAGGAGTGACAGATGCCGCGACACACCATGGCCCAGGCCCTCAACGCCGCGCTGCGCGATGCACTCGCCGCGGACCCGGACGTCGTGGTCTTCGGCGAGGACGTCGGCACGCTCGGCGGCGTGTTCCGCGTGACCGACGGCCTGACCCGCGAGTTCGGCGCCGACCGCTGCTTCGACACGCCGCTCGCCGAGTCCGGGATCGTCGGCTTCGCCGTCGGGATGACGATGGCGGGGTTCAAACCCGTGGTCGAGATGCAGTTCGACGCCTTCGCGTATCCCGCGTTCGAGCAGATCGTGTCCCACGTCGCCAAGCTGCGCAATCGGACCCGCGGGGCGCTCGCGGTGCCGATGGTGATCCGCGTGCCCTACGCCGGCGGTATCGGCGGGGTGGAGCACCACTGCGATTCGAGCGAGGCCTACTACGCCCACACGCCCGGGCTGAAGATCGCGGCACCCGCCACCGTCGACGACGCGTACACCCTGCTGCGGCGCGCGATCGACGACCCCGATCCGGTCGTGCTCCTCGAACCCAAGCGCCTCTACTTCGCCTCGGCGGAGACCGATCTCACCGTCGGCGACCCGCTGGGGCGCGCGGTCGTGCGGCGCGAGGGGGCCGACGCCACGCTCATCGCCTACGGACCGTCGGTGGACATCGCGCTCGATGCCGCAGCGGCGGCCGCGGAGGACGGGACCTCGCTCGAAGTGGTCGACCTGCGCACCCTCGTCCCGTTCGACGACGAGACGGTGACGGCCTCGGTGCGGCGCACCGGCCGGTGCGTGGTCGTGCAGGAGGCGCAGGGCTTCGCCGGCGTCGGCGCCGAGATCGCGGCTCGGGTGCAGGAGCGCTGCTTCCACCACCTGGCCGCCCCGGTGCTGCGGGTGAGTGGCCTCGACATCCCCTATCCCCCACCGAAGCTCGAGCGGCTGCATCTCCCCGGCGTGGACCGCATCCTGGACACCGTCGACCGGCTGCAGTGGGACGACCGGGTCGATCCCCGGTGGGTGGTGACGGCATGAGCGATCAGGTCTTCCTGCTCCCCGACCTCGGCGAAGGACTGACCGAGGCCGATGTCCTGGCCTGGCGCGTCCGGGTCGGCGACACCGTGGCCGTCGACCAGATCGTCGTCGAGGTCGAGACGGCGAAAGCCGCGGTCGAGGTGCCGGTGCCGTTCGCCGGCACCGTCGTCGCCCTCCACGCCGCCCCCGGCGACACGCTGCGCGTCGGCGCGCCGCTGATCTCGGTCGGCGCCCTCACCCCCGCGACCACGGCCGCGCCGCAGCTCGGCGGGCCGCCTCAGCAGGCCCCGGACGCCGACGGCCCGTCGGGGAACGTCCTCATCGGATACGGGACGAGCGACGCGAAGCCCACCCGCCGCCGCCGGCGAGCGGCGTCCCCCACCCCCGGCCCGGCACCGGCCGTACCACGGGGCTCATCGGCACCGCGCGTGGCGCGGGTGATCTCGCCGGTCGTCCGCGATCTCGCGCGCGAACACGGCGTGGACCTGACGACGGTGGCGCCGTCGGGCGTGGGTGGCGTGATCCGGCGGGCCGACGTCGACGCGGCCCTCGCCGCGCGCACGAGCCCGCCCGTCCCGGAGGCGCCGGGAGCGAGCAGGAGCGACGTCCGGATCCCGCTCAACGGCCTCCGCAAGGCCGTCGCCGACAAGCTGACCACCAGCAGGCGCGAGATCCCGGAGGCGACCACCTGGGTGGACGTGGACGCGACCGCGCTCCTCGAAGCACGGACCGCGATGAACGCGACGCTGCCCGAGGCCGACCGGGTGAGCCTGCTCGCGCTGCTCGCCCGTCTCGCGGTCGCGGCGCTGCGGCGGTACCCCCAACTCAACTCGTCGGTCGACCTCGATCGCCGGCACATCGTCCAGCACGGGCGCGTGCACCTCGGCATCGCGGCCCAGACACCACGGGGGCTGGTGGTGCCGGTCCTCGCGGACGCCGACACCCTGTCGACCGTCGAACTCGCACGGCGGCTCACCGAGACCACCGCCCTCGCCCGGGAGGGCGCGCTGCCGCCCGCACGACTCACCGGAGGCACGTTCACGCTCAACAACTACGGCGTCTTCGGCGTCGACGGCTCGGCGCCGATCATCAATCACCCCGAGGCGGCGATCCTCGGGATCGGGCGGATCATCGACCGTCCGTGGGTGGTCGACGGTGCGATCGTCCCCCGCAGGATCGCCCAGGTCTCGCTCGCCTTCGACCACCGGGTGTGCGACGGCGGCGAGGCGGGCGGCTTCCTGCGGCTGTTCGCGGACTACGTCGAGGACCCGATCCGCGCGCTCGCCCACCTCTGAGCGCGTCCTCGGCGGCGTCAGGACACGCGGACCGTCGCCCACGTGTACCGGCCCGGTACCCCGTCGGCGTAGCCGACGCGGTACTCGCCGGGCAGCCCGCCGAGGTCGACGGTCACCGTCGCGAGGAACCTCGTACCCCGGCGCCGCCACACGATCTCGGTCGTCGGGGAATCGTCGTCGGCGAGGGGGACCCAGCGGCCCTCCTCGCGCCGTTCCACGCGTGTGTAACTGTCGGGTATCGCGCGATTCGGGTGGCCGCACGCGAAGACGACGCCGAGCCGGCCGTCCGGGCCCGGCGTCCGCACGGCGGCCACCCGGACCGGGCGAGGACGGCTCAGCACCGTCGAGCCCGACGGTGACCCGATCCGCGCGGCCCGCTGCCGGGCCGGGGGCGTGCCCGGCTCGGACGGGCGGCCCGCGGCGAGGTCGGACGCGAGCCGCTGCGCGGCCTCCGCGAAGGCCGCCAGCTCGTTGCGTCCGAAGACGGTGCTGCCGGCCTCGTAGCGCTGCGCGTCGTACTCCTCCGGGGTCGTGAGGTAGTGGGCGTAGCCGTTCGCGTACCCCTGGACGAGGACGTCGCCCGATCCGATCCCCGCCGCCCCGGCGACCGCGTCCCGCAGCCTGGCCCCGGCCATGACGGTGACCTCCACCGGCAGGCACAGCACGTGCAGCTCCCCGAGCCGGATCAGCTGCACGGGCAACGTCTCCTGTACCCAGCCGAGCACGCCGGCGGGCAGCAGCATCTCCTTGGGCGCCTGCTGCGCGGCGAGTACGGGCCGGCGGCGGTACAGGGCCCGGCTGAGCGCCCCGACGCCGTTGCCGAGCCCCTGCCGGAACGCCGGCGCACCGAGTCCGTCCGAGGTGCCGGCGGCGAAGGCGGCACCGAGTACGGCACGTCCGGTGGGGCCGTCCGCGGTGGTCACGGCCCCGAAGTCGACGTACGTGAGGCGGTGGTCGACCGCGGGCGTCAGGGCCCGGCCGGGCCCCTCGGCGAGCCGGCGCGCCGTCTCCAGCTGCCGACGGCCGATCTCGGCGGTGTTCTCCCGCTCGTCATCGGTGGGGCCGCGACCGGCGCCGCCGCCGAGGTTCGGCGACATGTCGCCCGCATTGGTCTGTGCGAAGGCCGCGAGGAAGTCGGAGCGGCGGGCCCGCTCCGCGGCCTCCCAGGCCGCGGCGGCCCAGCCCTTGTTGTCGGAGCTGACGAGACGGTTGCCGTTGCCCATCGACGTGCAGTGCACGGCGAACCAGTCGATCGCGGCGCGAAGTTCACCGTCGCGCTCGACGCGCAGCAGGGTGACGGCGGGGTCGATGCGCCCGGGCAGCCGGTCGCGATCGGGGTTGCGGTCGAAGGAGCTCGCGCTGCGGTTGACGGACGCGTCGTGCAGCTCGCCCCGGGCCACCGACAGCTCGGCGGGCGCGAGTGCCGACTCTGCGTCGAGGACCGCGCGGACCACGCCGTCGACCAGTCGGTGGAAGGTCCGGGGGTGCTGGCCCAGAGTGGTGATGTTGTACAGCCGGTGCCGCCCGTGTCCCCCGGGTCCGCAGTGCGTGTGCGTCGCCGTGAGCACGACGTTCGCGGCGGAGAGCCGGCCGTCGGTGGCGACGGCGAGCCGGTCGGTGATCTCGTCGACCGCGGCCTGGAAGAACATCCCGATGTCGGCGACGACGTAGGCCATCCGGTGCGTGGCGGTGGCGACGACGACGGCGCGCGCCCACTGCCGGGTGAGCAGGCCGCGGCCGCGCTGGCCCGGCATGCCGTAGCCCATCAGGCCGACGCCCCACGGCTCCCCGGTGATGTCCGCCTTCGCCCATCCCGCACGCCAGCCCGTCGCAGTCACGGCTTCGAGGTTAGAACCTTCCCTGCGCAGCGCCGCCGACCGGCGTAGTCTCGGTCGCGCGATGAAGGAACGGTCGCCCCCACAGCCGCCGAGACCAGGACATCGACATGCGCACTCTCGCAACAATCGTCGCCACTGCAGCCATCACCTTCTCCGGTGCGGGAATCGCCGCCGCGGCCGAGGAGGAGGCGGACGCGCCGCCCACCGCCTCGATCGACGCCGGCGACTCGCCCCGCGAGGTGGGCGCTCCGCCCGCCGCACCCGGCACGATCGAGCCCGCGGCCGAGCCCGAGTCCGCGTCCGGGCCGATCGAGCCCGCCGCCGAACCGGAGTCCGCCGACGATCCCCGCCCGGACCCCGAGGCGGCGACCGCGGACGAGCTGATCGAGGCCACCGCGCCCGACGAGGAGGAGTGACCCGAGGTCAGCCGTCCAGACGGGGAGGCGTGGTCCGGGTCAGCCGCGGATCCGGCTCGCCGCCCGACATCCGGAACGCCCCGAGGAGCACGCGCCCCAGCGTCAGGAGTCCCTTCGGCGTGCGCGGATTCAATCCCGCGACGAGCTGCCGCAGGATGGTCAGCTGATCGAAGTAGATCCTCTCGGCGACCAGGTTCTCCTCCTCGTCGAAGACGAAGTAGGCCGTCATCCGGGTGCGGTGCCTGCTCCCGGTGGGCGGGATCGCGCCGAGGGGGCCGGCTTGGGTCCCGAGTAGCCAGAACTCGACGATCACGGCGTCGACGCTGTGCCGCAGTGCGATGAGCTCGTGATCCTGGTCCGGGAACGCGATGCGCGTGTCCGCGTAGTAGTCGCGGACCGCCTCGCCGCCGTCGTGGACGGTCATCGGGGCGATCAGCTCGTAGTGCGGGTGCGGGAACGTCGCCAGGGTCGCGTCCCAGTCCTGCCGGACCTCGTCGTGGAAGTGGTCCAGCACCAGTTTCTCGCGCGCGCGGAGGACCGTGGCCGGCGGCATCACGAAGCGGGACGTGTGTGCGATCATGACGCCAGTTTACCCACAATGTGGGTATTTTCGGGTGCCGAAAGTAGGGGATGATGGGGTTCATGACCACGCCGCGACCCCGACGGGGGCGCCCCGCCCTCGGTGCGCCGAAGCTGTCGCGCGCCGCGGTGGTCGGCGCCGCCCTCGAGCTCATCGACCGGGACGGCGTCGCCGACGTCGGGATGCGGTCCGTCGCGCGCCACCTGTCCGTCGATGCGAAGAGCCTCTACAACCACGTCCGCGACAAGGACGATCTCCTCGACGCGGTCACCGAGCACCTGCTCCGGTCGATCGTCGTGCACGTCCCCACCGGCGACCTCCGCACCGACCTCGCGGGCGTCGCCCGGGCCTTCCGCACGGCCGCCCAGGCCCACCCGAAGGCCGCGACCCTCGTCCTGACCCGGCAGGTGCAGTCCGTGGCCGCGCTCGCGCCCACCCAGTCGATCCTCGAGGTCCTGCTCGACGCCGGATTCCCGCCGGCGGAGGCCGTTCATCTCATGCGGTCGCTCCTCGCGTCGCTGATCGGGACCCTGCTGCGCGAGTTCGAGGCGGCGCCGACGTTCGGCATGACGGACGCCGAGGCGATCGCCCGCCGCGAGGCGGGGCTCTCCGCGTGCGGGCTGCCGGCCGTCCAGTCGGTGGCCGCCGACCTCGCGCGGTTCGACGCCGACGCCGAGTTCGACTACATGATCGGGCTCGCGATCAGCGCCGTCGAAGCCCGATTGCCCGAGCGCTGAGCCGGGCCGGCCGGCTACC
This sequence comes from Tsukamurella paurometabola, assembly GCF_900631615.1. NCBI lineage: Bacteria > Bacillati > Actinomycetota > Actinomycetes > Mycobacteriales > Tsukamurellaceae > Tsukamurella > Tsukamurella paurometabola. The sequence continues at coordinate 3,390,326 of NZ_LR131273.1, read as the reverse complement.
CGATCCGCAGCGGGTCGATCTGGATCCGGACGGCGCTGCCCTCGCGCCGCAGGCTCCGGCCCACCTGCGCCAGGAAGAGGGCGCGCGCCAGCGCGCGACCGTCCCGTCGCGCCACGCGCACGAGCAACCGCTGTGGGGACGGCCCCTCGTCGGGCGCGCCGGGGATCCGCACCCCGGGTGGCAGATCGACGGGGCCGAGCACCTCGGCACCGTCGGGCAGTTCCGCCGCCTCGGCGACGGCCCGGATGTCGGCCTCGGCACCGTCGAGCGCGGCGAGGTGGGTCGCCGGCGGGAAGCCGACCTCGGCCCGCTCGGCGAGCTCGGCCGCGGCGAAACCGGCCGCATCCCAGCGGATCAGCGCCTGCACGGCGCGGATCCCCGCGTCGGCACCGCAGACCACGGCACCGTCGGCGGCGACCAGCGCGGTCGCGTTCATCCAACGGCGCAGCGTCTCCTCCGCGGCCCGCAGGTCGGCCCGGCCCAGCAGTAGCCAGCCGTCGAGCAACAGAGCCGCCCCGTAACCGCCCTCGACCACCGGCTCCGCGCCGGGCGTCGCGACGACGATCCGCCGCCCGCCCGCGACCTCGGCGTGCACGGTCTCGCCGCCGGAAACGGTGACGGCCGCCCCCGGGAAGGCGCGGCCCAGTTCCTCAGCCGTGCGCATCGTGCCGACGATCACCGCCCGCACCGTGGTGCCGCCGCACGCGGGGCACCGGTACCCGGTGTCCACCTGCGCGCACCACCGGCACCGCAGGACGCCGCCGTCGGCCTGTTCGAGCGGGCCGTGGCAGCGCCGACACCGGGCCGGGGTGCGGCACCGCTCGCACGACAGCGCGGGCGCGTATCCGCGGCGGGGAACCTGCACGAGCACCGGGCGCTCGGCGTCGAGCGCCTCCCGCGCCGCCGCGAACGCGGCGGCGGGCAGCCGCGCCGACCGCGCGAGCGGGTCACGGGCCAGCGCGATGTCGGAGTCCGCGGTGCCCGCGATGCGCGGGGACCGGGTGCGCACCAGCTCGCGGGGGGCGCTGATCTCCGCGGCCCACCCCGCCTCCACCAGCGCCTGGGCCTCGGGCGTGCGAGCGAAACCACCGATGACCAGCGCCGAGCCCTCCTGGTGCGCGCGCAGCGCCAGCACCTCGCGCGCGTGCGGATACGGGGCCCGCGGTTCGACGAGCGACTCGTCTCCGTCGTCCCACAGGGCGACGAGGCCGAGGTCGGGCAGCGGCGCGAAGGCGGCGCTCCGGGTGCCGATCACGACCCGCGCCCGCCCCAGCAGCGCGAGGAGCCACCGGCGGTACCGGGCGGACGGCCCGAGACCGGCGGCCAGCACCGCCGGATCGAGGTGCGCGCAGGCCGCGGCGAGCCGGTCGAGATCGGCCTGATCGGGGACGATGAGCAGCGCCGTCCGCCCGCTCGCGACGACGGTGCCCGCCAGCTCGGCCAGGCGCGCGGCCCAGTCCTCCCCCGGGAGGGCCTGCCAGACCGCGCGAGGCGCCCGCCCGGCGACGGCGGCGGCGGCGAACTGCGCGCCGTGGGTGTATTCGACCAGGGCGTCGGCGGGCGCTTCCGGGGCGACGGCGGCGCCAGCGGGATCCTGTTCCAGGAGCGCCTTCTCGACGCGGGCGTGCCGCGGGGGTATCGCGAGCCGCAGCACGTCGGCCCGGGTGCCCGCGTACCGCGCGGCGACCTCGGTGACCAGCCGCAGGACGGCCGGGGTGAGGACGGGCAGCGGGGAGACGACGCGCTGCACCGGGGCGAGCTTGCCCTCGTGCTCGGTCCGCGGGAGCCGCTCGAGCAGGTAGCCGTCGACGAGCCGGCCGGAGAAGCGGACGCGCACCCGGACTCCGGGGCGGGCCTGCTCATCGAGCTCGGGCGGCACGAGATAGTCGAACTCCCGATCGAGGTGGCTGACCTGCAGCAGGGGCAGGACGCGGGCGATCGGGAGTTCGACTGCCGCTTGTGCGGCCTCGGCGGGGCCGGGTGCGGTCACACCGTCGGGGGCGGGTGTCAGAGGCCGGCCGCGGAGCGCAGGGCGTCCACGCGGTCGGTGCGCTCCCAGGGCAGGTCGATGTCGGTGCGGCCGAAGTGGCCGTACGCAGCGGTGGGCGCGTAGATCGGCCGCAACAGGTCGAGGTCGTTGATGATGGCGCGAGGGCGCAGGTCGAAGACCTGGGCGATGGCCTGCTGGATCTTGATCGGGTCCAGCTGCTCGGTGCCGAACGTCTCCACGAACAGGCCCACGGGCGCCGCCTTGCCGATGGCGTACGCGACCTGGACCTCGATCCGCTCGGCGAGGCCCGCGGCCACGGCGTTCTTCGCGACCCAGCGCATCGCGTACGCGGCGCTGCGGTCCACCTTCGACGGGTCCTTGCCGGAGAAGGCGCCGCCGCCGTGGCGGGCCATGCCGCCGTACGTGTCGACGATGATCTTCCGGCCGGTGAGGCCGGCGTCGCCCATCGGGCCGCCGAGCACGAACTTGCCGGTGGGGTTCACCAGCAGGCGCACGTCCGAGGTGTCGAGGGTGGGGAGGTTCAGGTCGGTGATCACCGTGTTGAGGACGTGCGTGCGCAGGTCGGGGGCGAGCATGCCGTCGATGTCGATATCGGCGGCGTGCTGGCTCGAGATGACCACGGTGTCGAGGCGGACGGGCTGCTCCCCCGCGTACTCGATGGTGACCTGGGTCTTGCCGTCGGGGCGCAGGTAGGGCAGCGTGCCGTTCTTACGGACCTCGGTGAGCCGGCGCGACAGGCGGTGCGCGAGCGAGATCGGCAGCGGCATCAGTTCCGGGGTGTCCGAGCAGGCGTAGCCGAACATCAGGCCCTGGTCGCCGGCACCCTGCGCGTCGATCTCGTCCTGCGCGCCGTCGACGCGGTGCTCGTAGGCGCGGTCGACGCCCTGGGCGATCTCGGGGCTCTGCGCGCCGATCGCGATGTTCACGCCACAGGAGTTGCCGTCGAAGCCCTTGGCGGAGCTGTCGTAGCCGATCTCCAGGACCTTGTCGCGCACGATGTGCGGGATGTCGGCGTACGCGGACGTGGTGACCTCACCGGCGACGTGGACCTGGCCCGTGGTGACGAGGGTCTCCACGGCGACGCGCGACGTGGGATCCTCCGCCAGGAGGGCGTCGAGGATCGAGTCCGAGATGGCGTCACAGATCTTGTCCGGGTGGCCCTCGGTGACCGACTCGCTGGTGAACAGGCGGTGGGCGGAACTCGCGAAACCGGAAACCACTTCGGACGTCCTCTCGATGATGTTTGCGATTGGAAATGCTAGCGGGCGGCGTGCACCCGGGCGACCGCGGCATCCAGTATGCGCGCGGCCATCGCGGACTTGGAACCGAGGGGCAGGGCGGTCTCGCCGCCGTCGGCGCCGAGCAGCCAGCCGGAGTTCTCGTCGACCTCGAACGCGCGGCCGTCGCCGACGGCGTTGAGGACCAACAGGTCGCACCCCTTGCGGCGCAGCTTGGCCCGTCCGTAGTCGAGGACGGTTCCGCCCGCGTCCCCGGTCTCGGCGGCGAAGCCGACGATCACGGCGTCGGAGCGCAGCGCGCCCTCGCGTCGTGCCGCCACGAGGCCGGCGAGGACGTCGGGGTTTTCGATCATCGTGATCGATTCGAGCGCCTCACTCGTGCCGTCGGCGCCCTTCTTGAGCTTGGTGGTCGCGACCTCGGCGGGCCGGTAGTCGGCGACCGCGGCGGCCATGATCACCAGATCGGCGTCGGCCGCGTGCTCGGTCATCGCCGCCTGCAGGTCCAGCGCGGAGGCGATGCGCACCACGTCGACGGCGGAGGGGTCGGCGAGCCCGACGGTGTTCCCGGCGACCAGCGTCACCCGGGCGCCGCGCTGGGCGGCGAGCCGGGCCAGCGCGTAGCCCTGCTTGCCGGAGCTGCGGTTGGTGAGGTACCGGACCGGGTCGAGCGCCTCCTTGGTGCCCCCTGCGGAGACCACGACCTTCCGGCCCTCGAGGTCGCGGTTCAGCGCGCCCGGATGCTCCAGGAGGACATCGGCGAGCGCGCCGATCTCGTCGGGCTCGGGCAGCCGGCCGGCGCCGGTGTCCTTGCCGGTGAGCCGCCCCGAGGCGGGCTCGATGACGACGGCGCCGCGCTCGCGGAGCGTCGCGACGTTCGCCCGGGTGGCCGGGTGCTCCCACATCTCGGTGTGCATCGCGGGAGCGAAAACGACGGGGCAGCGCGCGGTGAGGAGCGTGCCGGTCAGGAGGTCGTCGGCCCGCCCCTGGGCGGCGCGGGCCATCAGGTCGGCGGTCGCCGGGGCGATCACGACGAGGTCGGCCGATTGCCCGAGGCGCACGTGCGGGACCTCGGGGATCGACTCGAAGACCCCCGTCTGGACGGGGTTGCCCGACAGCGCCTCGAACGTGGCGGCGCCGACGAACTTGAGCGCGGACTCGGTGGGGATCACCCGCACCTCGTGACCGCGTTCAGTGAAATGCCGGACCAGGGCGCACGCCTTGTAGGCGGCGATGCCGCCGCCGACGCCGACGATGATCATGGGGCTGTCAGCTCACTCGCCCTCGGTGTGCTCCAGGAGATCCTCGTGGATCTCGCGCATCGCGATCGACAGGGGCTTCTCGTGCAGGCCCGGCTCGACCAGGGGGCCGACGTACTCCAGGATGCCGTCGGAGAGGCTGTTGTAGTAGTCGTTGATCTGCCGCGCGCGCTTGGCCGCGTAGATCACCAGGGCGTACTTCGAGGAGGTGCGCTCGAGCAGCTCGTCGATCGGCGGGTTGGTGATGCCGAGCGGCTGGTCGTACACGGTCTCAGTGGTGGTGCTCACGCGTCTCCTACGTCACAAAAGTTCACGAACTCGCTGCTTCATCCAGTCTACGCGCCGGGCGCCAGCGGACTACGCCCGCTGGTCGCCGGCGCCGACCAGCAAGGATACCAAATCCGACACGGCGCGGTCCAAGTCGTCGTTGACGACGACCGCGTCGTAGTCGTCGCGGGTGGCCATCTCGGCCCGCGCGGTCTCGAGTCGGCGCTCGATCTTCTCGGGGCTCTCGGTGCCCCGCCCGCGGAGCCGGCGCTCGAGCTCGTCCCAGCTCGGCGGGCTCAGGAAGACGGTGACGGCCTCCGGCAGCGCCGCCTTCACACTGGCCGCGCCGGCGAGGTCGACCTCCACCAGTACCGGCCGCCCGGCTTCGAGCGCCTCGTACACGGGCCGTGCGGGCGTCCCCGACCGCTGCAGGCCGCCGTGGATCTCCGCCCACTCGAGAAGGGCGCCGTCGGCGATCAGGCGGTCGAACCCCTCGTCGCCGACGAAGTGGTAGTCCCGGCCGTCCACCTCACCGGGGCGCGGATCGCGCGTGGTGGCGGAGACCGAAAAGAACAGGTCGGGCACCTCCGAGCGGAGCTTGCCGACCACAGAAGACTTACCGACGGCGGAGGGGCCGACCAGTACAACCAGTCGGCCCCTCCGGCCCGCGGGAACTACTCCGGACACGTGTGTGTCAGGCGGAGAACTTCTCGAGCAGCGCCTTGCGCTGCCGGTCGCCCAGGCCGCGCACGCGGCGGGTGGGGGCGATCTCCAGCTCGGTCATCAGCTCCTGAGCCTTGACCTTGCCCACCTTGGGCAGGGCCTCGAGCAGAGCCGAGACCTTCATCTTGCCGAGAACCTCATCGGTCTCCGCGTCCTTCAGCACCTGCTGCAGGGTGGTGCCGCCGCTCTTCAGCCGGTTCTTCAGCTCGGCGCGTGCACGACGAGCGGCAGCTGCCTTCTCCAGAGCAGCGGCGCGCTGCTCGTCGGTCAACTGGGGAAGGGCCACGATTCCTCCGTCTTCGATGTACTTAGGTCTTTGCCGCGAACTTGCGACTCCTGCGACGGTACCCACGATTCGCTCAGGATGGGAACCCCACCCCCCTCTCACCTGCGGTTTGGCGGTGATGTAGGCGCGCCCGGCGCCCGGTGGCGCGCACCACTGCACATGATGTGCGTTGCAATCGAGAACCGTTGCACCACAATGCTTTCAGAACGGTAGGACCGCACCAGAGGCAATTCTCCGATGTGACGGGTGAAACTCATGTGACCTGCGAAAATACCTGCACTTCGCTGCGGGCCCGGGCGTGTCGGCGCCCGCATCCGCCGTCGTCGCAGGTCCGCGGCACCGCCGTCACCCCGCCGATGGGGACGCTCCGGAGCGCACGTGCCGTACCGCCCGCTCCCCCGCCCGGACCGCGGGCTCGACGACGCGCGCGATGATCGGGCCCACCACGGCCATGATCAGGACGTACGTGGTCGCCAGCGCGGCCACCCGGCCGTCGACCGCTCCCGCGGCGACCGCGAGCCCGGCGATGACGATGGAGAACTCCCCGCGTGCCACCAGAGCGGCTCCCGCACGCGCGCGGCCCATCCGCTTGACGCCGACCCTCCGCGCGGCCCACCACCCCGTCGCGAGCTTCGTCGCCGTCGTCACCACCGCGAGGAGCACCGCCCAGCCGAGCACCGGCGGAATGGCGCGGGGATCCGTGTTCAGGCCGAAGACGACGAAGAACAGCGCGGCGAACAGGTCGCGCAGCGGCTCGAGGAGCCTCGTCGCCTCGTGCGCGATCGACCCGGAGATCGCGATGCCGAGCAGGAAGGCACCGACGGCCGCGGAGACCTGCAGCGCGGACGCCACGCCCGCGACGAGCAACGCCGCGCCGATCAGCTTGAGCAGGAAGACCTCGCGGTCGTCGCTGTAGACCAGCGCCGAGACGCGGTGCCCGTACTTGACGGCCGAGATCAGCACGACGGTGACGACCACCACCGCGATCGTCACGGCGGACACCTCCCCGACGAGGCCGATACCGGCGAGGACCGCGGTGAGGATCGGCAGGTACACCGCCATCGCGAGGTCCTCGAAGACCAGCACCGAGAGCACCACCGGGGTCTCGCGGTTGCCGAGTCGACCGAGGTCGCTGAGGACCTTCGCGGCGATGCCGGACGACGAGATGTAGGTGACCCCCGCCAGCACGAGGGCCCCCTTGGGCCCCCAGCCGAGCGCGAGCGCGACGATCACGCCCGGGGTGGCGTTGAGCACGATGTCGAGCACGCCCGCCAGCCAGGACTGCCGCAGCCCGGTGGTGAGCTCGGCGGCGGTGTACTCGAGGCCCAGCATGAGCAGCAGGAGGACGACGCCGATCTCGCCGGCGGTGTGGCTGAACTCCGACGCCTCGCCGAGCGGGATCACGCCGCCCACGCCGAAGGCCAGGCCGCCGATCAGGTACAGCGGTATCGGCGAGACACCCACCTTGCTGGCGGCGCGGCCGAGGAAGCCCAGGACGAAGAAGACGGCGCCGAGCTCGATCAGTGCGACCGTGTTCTCGTCGAGGTGGAGGGTCACCCGTTCGTCAGGATCTGCGCGGCGCCTTCGAGCCCCTCCGCCGTGCCGACCACCACGAGCAGGTCACCCGCGGTGAACACGAACTCGGGGCCGGGCGAGGCCTGCACCTCGCCCGCGCGCATGACCGCGACGAGGGAGACCTTCGTCCGGGTCCGCATCTGGGTCTCCCCCAGCGTCCGCCCGTCGTAGGGCGAACCGGCGAGGATCGGCAGCTGCCGGGTGTTGACCCCCTCGAGTTCCCGCTGATCGGCGCGCAGCTGATTGACCAGCTGCGGCGCGCCGAGGAGGTTGGCGAGCACGCCCGCCTCCTCACCGGACAAGGGGACCTGAGCGGCGCACGCGTCGGGATCGTCGCGTTCCGAGAGGAACAGTTCGACGGTGCCGTCGCGGTGCGCCACCACTCCGACGCGCCTGCCCGTGGCGAGTTCGAAGTCCTTGCGCACTCCGATGCCGGGAAGCGGTGTCACATCGACGTTCACCCCGCCGAGGATAGTCCCGGTGGAGAGCGCGAGGACGGGATCGGCCCAGGCGATCAGCCGAGGGCGCGCTCGACCTCGTCCCGCACGGACAGGGCCGCGGAGCGCAGGGCACCCGTGTCCGGGCCCGCGCCGAGCACCTGCCGGGACGAGTTGGGCAGCACCGTCGCACCGGCGCCGAAGACGGCCGCGAGGTCGGCCGGGGTGGCGCCCTGCGCCCCCAGGCCGGGCGCGAGGATCGGCCCACCCAGCCCGGTGAGGTCGAGGCCGTGCTCCCGGGTCGCGCCCACCACGAGGCCGACGGTGCCGGCTCCGTCGGCGTTGTCGGCGCGCGCATCGTCGACGATGCGCTGCGCGACCCCGTCGGCCTGCACCTGCGCGCCCTCCGGGTTGGAGGTGCGGGCGAGGACGAACACGCCGCGGCCGGCGGCGCGGGCGGCGTCGATCGCGGGGCGCAGCGAGCCGTAGCCGAGGTACGGCGACAGGGTCACCGCGTCGGCCGCCAGCGGCGAGTCGCCGAGCCAGGCGCGCGCATAGCCCGCCATGGTGGAGCCGATGTCGCCGCGCTTGGCGTCGGCGATCACGACGGCGCCGGCCGCCCGGCACGCCGCCGTGACCTCCTCCAGCGCGAGCATGCCGGCGGCGCCGAACTGCTCGAAGAAGGCGACCTGCGGTTTGACGAAGCCGACCTCACCGGCGAAGGCCTCGGCGCACCGCAGTCCGAAGGCCCGCACGCCGGCGGCGTCGTCGGACAGTCCCCACGCGGCGAGCAGCGGCGGGTGCGGGTCGATGCCCACCACCAGCCGCCCCCGGGCGGAGGCGGCGGTGGCGACGCGCTCGGCGAAGGTCACCGGTTCACCAGCGCGGCGTGCATGTCCTGCAGGCTCTTGACGCCGATGCCGCCGCGCAGCGCGGCCTCGATGCCCTGGACCGCGGCCGAGGCGCCCTGCACCGTCGTCACGCACGGCACGGAGGCCTGCACCGCGGCCGTGCGGATCTCGTAGCCGTCGACGCGCGGGCCGGCGTTGCCGTACGGGGTGTTGATGATGAGCCCGACCTCGCCGGCCTTGATCTTCTCGACGATCGACTGCTCGCCCTCGGGGATGACATCCGAGTGCTTGAGCACCGTCTCCACCTCGACGCCGTTGCGCCGCAGCACATCCGCGGTGCCCTCGGTCGCGACGATGGTGAAGCCGAGGTCGGCGAGCCGCTTGACCGGGAAGATCAGCGAGCGCTTGTCCTTGTTCGCGACGGAGACGAAGACCTTGCCGGTGGCGGGCAGTGATCCGCTGATCGCGGTCTGCGACTTGGCGAACGCGGTGCCGAAGTCGCGGTCGACGCCCATGACCTCGCCGGTGGATTTCATCTCGGGCGAGAGCAGGGAATCGACGCCGCTGCCGTCCGCGCGGCGGAACCGGTTGAAGGGCAGCACGGCCTCCTTGACCGAGACCGGTGCGTCGATCGGCATGTGCGAGCCGTCGCCCTTGGCGGGGAGGATCTGCTGCTCCCTCAGCTCGGCGATGGTCTGGCCGAGCATGACCCGGGCGCAGGCCTTGGCCAGCTGCACCGCGGTGGCCTTCGAGACGAAGGGCACCGTGCGCGAGGCCCGGGGGTTGGCCTCGAGGACGTAGAGCACGTCGTCCTTGAGCGCGTACTGCACGTTCATCAGGCCGTGCACGCCGATGCCGCGCGCCAGGGCCTCCGTGGCGGCGCGGACGGCGTCGATGTCGGCGCGGCCCAGCGTCGTGGGCGGCAGCGAGCACGCGGAGTCGCCGGAGTGGATGCCTGCCTCCTCGATGTGCTCCATGATGCCGCCGATGAAGACCTCGCCGGTGGCGTCGCACAGGGCGTCGACGTCGATCTCCACCGCGTCCTCGAGGAACCGGTCCACGAGCACCGGGCGGTCGGGGGCGAGTTCCGTCGCGCGCGAGATGTAGTCGAGGAGCGCCTGCTCGTCGTAGACGATCTCCATGCCGCGGCCGCCGAGCACGTACGACGGGCGCACGAGCACCGGGTAGCCGATGCCGGCGGCGACCTCGCGGGCACCGTCGGCGGTGGTCGCCGTACCGAACTTCGGCGCCGGCAGGCCCGCCTCGGTGAGCACGCGGCCGAACTCGCCGCGGTCCTCGGCGAGGTCGATGGCCTCGGGCGAGGTGCCCACGATGGGCAGGCCCGCCTCCTTGAGCCGCGCGGCGAGGCCGAGCGGGGTCTGACCGCCGAGCTGCACGATCACGCCGACGACACCCGGGCCGCCCTCGCCGGAGCGCTGCTCCGAGTGGTACACCTCGAGGACGTCCTCGAAGGTCAGCGGCTCGAAGTAGAGCCGGTCGGCGGTGTCGTAGTCGGTGGAGACCGTCTCGGGGTTGCAGTTGACCATCACGGTCTCGTAGCCGGCCTCGCTCAGCGTGAGCGCGGCGTGGACGCACGAGTAGTCGAACTCGATGCCCTGGCCGATGCGGTTCGGGCCGGAGCCCAGGATGAGGACCTTGGGCCGCTCGGTCTGCGGGGCCACCTCGCTGGTGGCCGACGGGTCGAGCTCGTAGCTGCTGTAGTGGTACGGGGTCCTCGCCTCGAACTCGGCGGCGCAGGTGTCGACCGTCTTGTAGACCGGCCGCACGTCGTGCTCGTGCCGGTACGCGCGGATCTCGTCCTCGCTCACGCCGCGCAACTCGGCGATCTGCAGGTCGGAGAAGCCGTGCGTCTTCGCGAGCCGCACCAGCTCCGGCGTGAGGTCGGCGTCGCGGACCCGCGCGCCGAGGTCGACGACGGCCTTGATCTCCTCGAGGAACCAGGGGTCGATCGCGGTGGCGTCGAAGACCTGCTCGACGGTGGCGCCCAGCTCGAAGGCGCGCCCGATCAGATAGAACCGGCCGTCCTTCGGGGTCGTGATCCACTCGAGGAGCTCCTGGAGCGTGCCCTCGACGGGCGCACCCGTCCAGAAGCCGTGACGCTTGGTCTCCAGCGAGCGCATCACCTTACCGAAGGCCTCGGCGAAGCTGCGGCCCAGGCTCATCGCCTCACCGACGGACTTCATGGTGGTGGTGAGCGTGTCGTCGGCGCCCGGGAACTTCTCGAACGCGAACCGCGGGGCCTTGACCACGACGTAGTCGAGCGTCGGCTCGAAGCACGCCGGGGTCTCGCCGGTGATGTCGTTGAGGATCTCGTCGAGCGTGTAGCCCACGGCGAGCTTCGCGGCGATCTTGGCGATCGGGAAACCGGTGGCCTTCGACGCCAGCGCCGAGGAGCGGGACACGCGCGGGTTCATCTCGATGGTGACCAGGCGGCCGTCGCGCGGGTTCTGCGCGAACTGGATGTTGCAGCCGCCGGTGTCGACACCCACCTCGCGGAGGATGGCGATCGACTGGTCGCGCATGATCTGGTACTCGCGGTCGGTCAGCGTCATGGCCGGGGCCACCGTGACCGAATCGCCGGTGTGCACGCCCACGGGGTCGACGTTCTCGATGGAGCAGACGACCACCACGTTGTCGCGGCCGTCGCGCATGAGCTCGAGCTCGTACTCCTTCCAGCCGAGGATCGACTCCTCGATGAGCACGTTCGCGGTCGGCGAGGCGGCGAGGCCCGCGCCGGCGATGCGGACGAGGTCGGCCTCGTCGTAGGCCATGCCGGAGCCGAGGCCGCCCATCGTGAAGGAGGGCCGCACCACGACCGGGTAGCCGAGATCGGCGACGGTCTCCTTGCACTCGTCGAGCGTGAAACAGACCTTGGACCGGGCGGACTCACCGCCGATCTTCGCGACGATGTCCTTGAACTTCTGCCGGTCCTCGCCGCGCTGGATCGCGTCGAAATCGGCGCCGATGAGGGTGATGCCGTACTTGTCGAGGATGCCCTGCTCGTGCAGGCCCACGGCGGCGTTGAGCGCCGTCTGCCCGCCCAGGGTGGCGAGCACCGCGTCGATCGGGAAGCCCTTGTCGCGCTCGGCGACGATGACCTTCTCGATGTACTCGGGCGTGATCGGCTCGATGTACGTGGCGTCCGCGAACTCGGGGTCCGTCATGATCGTCGCCGGGTTCGAGTTCACCAGCGAGACGCGCAGGCCCTCGGCGCGGAGCACGCGGCACGCCTGGGTGCCGGAGTAGTCGAACTCGCAGGCCTGGCCGATCACGATCGGGCCCGAGCCGATCACCAGGACGTGCTGGATGTCGGTGCGCCGTGGCATTACTTCTCTCCCATAACAGTCGCGAACTTGTCGAACAGGTAGGCGGCGTCGTGCGGACCGGCCGCGGCCTCCGGGTGGTACTGGACCGAGAAGGCGCGGCCGCTCAGCAGCTCCACGCCCTCGACGGTGCCGTCGTTGGCGCACACGTGGCTGACCCGCGCGCGCCCGAAGTCGGTGTCGAACTCCTGCCCGCGCTCGCCCTCGAGGGCGAAGCCGTGGTTCTGCGCGGTGATCGAGATCCGGCCGGTGGTGTGCTCGACCACCGGGATGTTGATGCCGCGGTGGCCGAACTTCATCTTGTACGTGCCCAGGCCCAGCGCGCGGCCCAGGAGCTGGTTGCCCAGGCAGATGCCGAACAGCGGCAGGCCCGCGTCGAGCACGCCGCGCGTGAGCTCCACCTCGTGCTCCGCGGTGGCCGGGTCGCCCGGGCCGTTGGACAGGAAGAACCCGTCGGGGTTCAGGGAGCGCACCTCGTCGAGCGTGATGGTCGACGGGACCACGTGCACCCGCATGCCCCGCTCGGCGAACATCCGCGGCGTGTTGGTCTTGATGCCGAGGTCCACGGCGACGACGGTGAAGCGGGCCTCGCCCTCGGGCTCGATCGTGTAGGTCTCCTTCGTCGAGACCTCGCCGATCAGGTTGAGGCCCTTCATCGACGGCTGCGCGCGCACCCGGTCCAGCAGCTCCGCCTCGGGCGCGAGCGCCTCGCCGGAGAACACGCCGGCCCGCATGGAGCCGTTGTCCCGCAGGCGGCGCACCACCGCACGGGTGTCGATGCCGCCGATGCCGACGACGCCCTGGTCCACCAGCTCACCCTCGAGGGTGCCGTTGGCGCGCCAGTTGCTCACGCGGCGGGTGGGATTGCGCACGGCGTACCCCGCGACCCAGATGCGGTCCCCGCGGGATTCGTCGTCCTCGTCGTTCCACCCCGTGTTGCCGATCTGCGGGGCGGTCGCCACCACGATCTGCCGCGCGTACGACGGGTCGGTGAGCGTCTCCTGGTACCCCGTCATCGCGGTGCAGAAGACGGCCTCGCCGAGGGTCTGCCCGACGGCGCCGAACTCGACCCCGCGGTGCACGGTCCCGTCCTCGAGAACCAGGAGTGCTTTGTTGTCGGCAGCCATCTAACTTTCCCTCACGTCCATCAGTTTTCGATATGTCGTCTTGTCGTCGGCGCGGAAGCCCGTGTCCACGACGGTGCCGGTGGGCAGCTCCCAGCGGAGCACCAGGAGGCCGTCGCCGGGCATCACCTTGCCGGCCAGCTTGGAGGCGCGGCGGACCTCCACGATGTGCTCGTCGGCGATCCACATCGGGTTGCCGCGCCCGCGTTCCATCAGGTAGCCGTCCGCGTAGCGGCTCAGGTTCACGGTGGCCCGATAGCCCCAGTCCCCCACGGCGACCCGGTCCTGCCAGTGCGGCGCGACGGTGCTGCCGACGTACACCCCGGAGACAGGTCCGAAGACCAGCTCGCTGAGCTGCTCGGGCGTGGTGGGGATCTCGCCGACCGCCGCCGCCTGGCGCTGACCGCGCCGGCGCCACCCGAGCGCCATCAGCGAGAAGAGGACGGCGAGCACGACGAGCACGAGCAGCAGCGTGGCGAAGTCGCTGACGCTCACGCCCGCGCTCCCGCTCCGGGCTGCGCGGCCACGCCGTCGCGGGCGGTGACCCGGCCGCGGAGCAGGGTCAGCACGGGCTTGGCCCGGAAGCTCAGCTCGGCGAACGGGGTGTTGCGCGATCGGCTGGCGAGCTCGTCCGCGCGCACCGTCCACCCCAGGTCGGGGTCGACCAGCGTCAGGTTCGCGGGCTCGCCCACGGCGATCGGCCGGCCGTGGTCGTCCAGGCGTGCGATCTCCGCGGGCTTGGTGCTCATGACCCGGGCCACGTCGCGCCAGCCGAGGTCGCCGGTCTCGACCGAGACCTGCGCGACGATCGCCAGGGCCGTCTCCAGCCCCAGCATGCCCGGCCGGGCGGCCGCGAACTCGCAGCACTTGTCCTGATCGGCGTGCGGCGCGTGATCGGTGGCGACGCAGTCGATCACGCCGTCCCGCAGGGCCTTCCGCAGCGCGGCCACGTCGGAGGCCTCGCGCAGCGGCGGGTTCACGCGGTTCACGGCGTCATAGGTCTGCAGCCGGGAATCGTCGAGCAACAGGTGGTGCGGGGTCACCTCGGCCGTGATCGCGATGCCCTGCCCCTTCGCCCACGACAGCAGTTCGACGGTGCCGGCCGTGGAGGCGTGGCAGATGTGGACGCGGGCGCCGGCGTCGCGGGCCAGCAGCGCGTCGCGGGCGACGATCGCCTCCTCGGCGGCCCGGGGCCAGCCGGTGAGGCCGAGCCGCGCCGCCTCGGGACCCTCGTGCGCCACGGCGCCCTTCGTGAGCCGCGGCTCCTCCGCGTGCTGCGCGATGACCACCCCGAGCGAGGCGGAGTACTCCAGCGCACGACGCATGAGCAGGGGGTCCGCCACGCAGACGCCGTCGTCCGAGAAGACCCGCACGCGGCCGGGTCCGGCGGCCATCATGCCCATCTCGGCGAGCTTCTCGCCCTGCAGGCCCACGGTGACGGCACCCACCGGGTGCACGTCGACCAGTCCGACCTCCTGGCCGCGGCGGTAGACGTGGTCGGTGACCACGGCGGAATCCGCGACCGGACTCGTGTTGGCCATCGCGAACACGGCGGTGTACCCGCCGAGTGCGGCCGCGGCGGAACCGGATTCGATGGTCTCGGTGTCCTCGCGGCCGGGCTCACGCAGGTGCGTGTGCAGGTCGACGAAGCCGGGCAGCAGGACCTTACCGCCGCCGTCGATGACCTCGGCGCCCTCGGCGGGGGCGAGCCCGGCGCCGATGGCGGTGATCTCACCGCCGGCGATCGCGACGTCGACCGGATCGCCCTCGCCGTACGGGCGGACGTTGGTGAGCAGCAGGCTCATTCGGGAGATCCTTCCTTCCGAGGAGACGGCGGGGTGGCACGGTGGCGCGCCGCGATCACTCCGTGCCCCCGTCCTTGGCCAGCAAATGGAAGAGCACCGCCATGCGGACGTGCACGCCGTTGTTGACCTGCTGCAGGATCGCGGCCTGCGCCGAATCGGCAACCGAATAGCCGATCTCCATGCCGCGCAGCATCGGTCCGGGGTGCAGCACCACCGCGTGGTCCGGCAGCAGCGCCGCGCGCTGCGGGTTGAGACCGAAGCGGACCGAGTACTCGCGCTCGCTGGGGAAGAAGCCGCCGTTCATGCGCTCCGCCTGGACGCGGAGCATCATCACCGCGTCGGCGCCGGGCAGTTCGGCCTCGAGCGAGTCCGCGACGGTGACCGGCCACGCCTCGACGCCCACCGGCAGCAGGGTGCGCGGGGCGACGAGGACGACCTCGGCGCCGAGCGTCGACAACAGCAGCGCGTTCGACCGGGCGACCCGGCTGTGCAGCACGTCGCCGACGATCACCACGCGGCGGCCCTCGATCCCGCCGAGCCGCTGTCGCAGCGTCAGCGCGTCGAGCAGGGCCTGCGTGGGGTGCTCGTGCATGCCGTCGCCGGCGTTGATGACGACGGGACCGGGCAGGCCGTCGAGCGCGGCGGCCGAATTGGTCCACGCCGCGATCTGCTGTGCCGCACCGGAGGCGGGGTGCCGGACGATCAGCGCGTCGGCGCCCGCGGCGTGCAGCGTGAGCGCCGTGTCACGGAGCGACTCGCCCTTCGCGACGGAGCTGCCGGACGCGGAGACGTTGATCACGTCGGCGCTCATCCACTTGCCCGCGACCTCGAAGGAGACGCGGGTGCGGGTGGAGTTCTCGTAGAAGACCGTCATCACGGTGCGGCCGCGCAGCGTGGGCAGCTTCTTGACCTCGCGGCCCAGCAGGGCCTGCTGCAGCCGGTCCGCCTCGTCGAGGATCTCCTCGGCCTCGGCGCGGCTCAGGTCCGCCGCGGAGAGCAGGTGCTTGGTCACTGCTCGTCCTCCTTCGCCTCCGGCGCGGGCAGCTCGGAGATCACCACGGCGTCCTCGCCGTCCTTCTCCTGCAGGCGGACCTGGACGTCCTCCTGGCGGGAGGTGGGGATGTTCTTGCCCACGTAGTCGGCGCGGATGGGCAGCTGCCGATGCCCGCGGTCCACGAGGACCGCGAGTTGGACGGCGGCGGGGCGCCCGATGTCGCGCAGGGAGTCCAGGGCGGCGCGCACCGTCCGGCCCGAGAACAGGACGTCGTCGACGAGGATCACCAGCGCACCGTCGACCCCCTGGGGCGGCACCGTGGTGCGCTCGAGGGGGCGGTGCGGCTTGTGCCGCAGATCGTCGCGGTAGAGCGTGATGTCGAGGTGCCCGACGGGCACCGCCACGCCGGAGAACTCCTCGATGTCGGCCGCCAGCCGGGCGGCGAGAACCGCACCGCGCGTAGGGATGCCGAAGATGACGACGCGGGGATGCGATTCATCACCCGCGGCCCTGGTGTCTAAGGCCGTCTTCTCGATGATCTGATGCGCGATCCGCGCCACCGTTCGGGTGACATCGGCCGCGGACATGAGTTCCCGAGCCACGTGACCTCCTTCTCCGCCTCTCCGGACGGCTCGCTCCGCCTCGCTGGACGGACTGAAAAGGATGCCTTGATGCAGCACGAAGCATACCAGTACGTTCAGGTCATGGAATTGTCGACCAGGCAACGCACGACGCTGTCCGCCATCGTCGACTCCTTCGCCCCCGGAGACGGGGTGGCGATCCCCTCCGCGAGCGACCTCCGCGCCGGTGACCTGGCGGTTTCCTACGCCGACCGGAGTCCGCGGGACAGCGACGGCATCACCCTGGCGCAGTCCCTCTCCCTGTTCGACAACCGTGTGTTCTGCACCACCGTCCTCGGCACCCGGGGGCAGCGCTTCGCCGACCTGTCGGCCGCGGAACGCGAACGCGTCCTCATCGACCTGTCCCGGTCGCGGTTCGTGCAGAAGCGGATGCTGTTCAAACGCCTGCGCAACATCGCGCTGCTCGCCTACTACGCCGCGGGCGGCGCCGATGGCGAGCACGGCCCGGGTGCCGAGCTGATGGCGGCGATCGGGTACCCGCGGCAGGCGCCGATGAAGAAGCCCCGCGCCCGCGCTCTCCGCGCCCAGCGGCCCCTCTCCCCCGCGCGCTACGAGATCGACGCCTCGACGGCGTGCGACGTGGTGGTGGTCGGCTCCGGCGCGGGCGGCGCCGTCGCCGCGGCCGCTCTCGCGGAGGCCGGGCTGGACGTGCTGGTGCTCGAACGGGGCGACTACGTCGCGCCCACGGAGGTCGGCGATTCGGACCTCGACAACCTGGCCCAGCTGTACGCGCCGGGCCCCTTCTGGACGGAGAACGCGCAGTCCTACCTGCTGACGTCGCGGTGCCTCGGCGGGGGCACGACGATCTCCCACGGCGGCTACTTCCTCCCTCCGCAGGAGGTGCGCGAGGACTGGGCGGCCCGGGGCATCGAGACCGGCCCCGACCTGGACGCCGCCCTCGCGGAGGTGTGGCACCGATCGGGGGTCTCCGACGCCGCGGGCGTGCCGTCGGCGCGTGATGCGATCCTCGAGAAGGGCTGCCGCGCGCTCGACCTGCCGGTGCGCCCGGTGAGCGTGGCGGACGACTTCGAATCGGAAGGGCGATGGGGCCCGTCGAGCCGGGTCGCGGCCAAGCAGGACGCGGGCCGCACCTGGCTGCGGGACGCCGAGAAGAAGGGCGCGCGGATCGTGACCGGCGCCCAGGCCCGGTCGATCGAGACGCAGGCCGGGCGGGCGCGGACGGTGATCGCGCGGACCTCCGGGGGATCGTGGCTCACGGTGCGGTGCAGCGCCGTCGTGGTGGCCGCGGGCGGCTTCGAGACCCCGGCGCTGCTCGCCCGCTCGGGCATCGGCGGCCCGCACGTGGGCAAGCACCTCCACCTGCACCCGACGGCCACCGCGGTCGGCCTGTTCGGCGAGACCGTCGACCCGTGGCTGGGGGCACCGTCGATCCGTTTCAGCGACGCGCATGCGGACCTCGACGGCAAGGGCTTCGGCGTGCGGTACGAGACGGCGCCGCTCACCCCGGCGCTGGCGGCGAGCTTCGTGCCCTGGCGCAATCCCGTGGAGCACCTCAACGTGATGCGCCAGTTCCCGCACCTGTCGATCGTGCGGGTGGTCCTGCGCGACCGCGGAGCCGGAGAGGTCGTGATGGACGCCTCCGGGGAGCCCTCCGTGCGCTACGACCTGGCGGAGGCCGACCGCGTGCACCTGCGCACCGGCGTGGACACCGCGGTCCGCATCCTCGAGGCCGGCGGGGCGCGACGGATCTTCACCGGTCAGCAGCGCGGCGGCGACCACGTACCGGGCGACCGTCCGGTCGAGCAGTTCCTGGAGCGCTCGCACGCGGCCGGCTACGGCGTCGGGGAGATCGCCCTCGGCGCGCAGGAGCCGATGAGTACCGCGCGGATGGCCGCCTCGGCGCGGCGCGGCGCGGCGAACCCCGAGGGCGCGCTGTGGGACGTGCCGAACGTGGTGATCGCCGACGCCTCGGCCCTGCCGACGGCCAGCGGCGTCCACCCCATCGGCGTGGTCCAGGCGCTCGCGCTGCGCAACGCCCGCGCTCTGGCCGCACGCCTCAAGGGCTGAGCCGGTCTACTCCGCGCGATCGGCGGGCTGTGCGGCGGCCGCGGCGCGCACCTGCGGCGCGAGCGTCGCCACCTTGCCCAGCACGCCGTTGAGGTACGTCGGCGAATCGTCGGTCGAGAGCTCCTTGGCGAGTTCCACGGCCTCGTCGACGACGACGGCGGGCGGCACGTCGACGGCGTTGAACAACTCCCAGACGGCGATCCGGAGGATCGCGCGGTCCACGGCCGGAAGGCGCGTGAGCGTCCAGCCGGTGAGGTGCGAGGAGATCACGGAATCGATCTGCTCGCCGTCGAGGCCGACGCCGGTGACCAGCGTGGCGGTGTACTCGGACACCGGCGCGACGGCCGCGTCGTCGGCGGCCAGCTGCCGCCGCTCCGCGAGCAGGCCGTCGAGGTCGGTGACGCCGCGCGCCTCCGCCTCGAACAGCAGATCGACGGCGCGCTTACGCGCCCGGTGTCGGGCTCCCGACTTCTTCGGGCGCCGGTTGTCAGACTGCTCGGGCACTTAGGAGTTCACGCGCCCCAGGTAGCTGCCGTCACGGGTGTCGACCTTGAGCTTGTCGCCGGTGTTGATGAACAGCGGGACGTTGATCTCGGCGCCGGTCTCCAGCGTCGCGGGCTTGGTGCCGCCGGTCGAGCGGTCGCCCTGCAGGCCCGGATCGGTGTGCTGGACCACGTACTCGGCCGAGATCGGCAGCTCGACGAAGAGCGCCTCACCCTCGTGCATCGAGACCTGGACCTGCATGTTCTCCAGGAGGAACTTCGCGCCGTCGCCGACCTTGGCCTCGTCGAGGTTGATCTGGTCGTAGGTCTCGCCGTCCATGAAGACGTAGTCCGTGCCGTCGTGGTACAGGTAGCTGAAGTCACGGCGGTCCACGGTGGCGACCTCGACCTTGACGCCGGCGTTGAAGGTCTTGTCGACCGTCTTACCGGAGACCACGTTCTTGAGCTTCGTGCGCACGAAGGCGGGCCCCTTGCCCGGCTTCACGTGCTGGAACTCGATGATCTGCCACAGCTGGCCCTCCTGGTTGAGGACCAGGCCGTTCTTGAAATCAGCAGTCGATGCCACGTTGTGTCGATTCTCCTAGAGTGCGATCAAGTCTTTGGTGGTGCGCGTCAGCAGTTCCGGCCCGTCCGCACGGACCACGAGGGTGTCCTCGATGCGGACTCCACCACGCCCCGGGAGGTACACACCCGGTTCGACGGTGACCACAGCACCGTCGGACAGTGTACCGCTGCCCAGCTTGCCCAGCGTCGGGGCTTCGTGGATCTGCACGCCGACGCCGTGACCGAGCCCGTGGAGGAACTGCTCGCCGTACCCGGCGGCCTCGATCACCGAGCGAGCCGCACCGTCGATCGCGCGGACATCGGCGCCGGGCACGAGGGCCTCCCGCCCGGCGGTCTGAGCGGCACGGACCACATCGTAGATCTCGCGCTGCCAGGCCGCCGGCTCACCGAGCACGAAGGTGCGGGTCTCGTCCGCGTGATAGCCGCGGAACCGGGCACCGAAGTCGATCTTCACGAAGTCCCCCGCCGCGAGCACGGCGTCGGTCGGGCGGTGGTGCGGGATCGCCGAGTTCGGGCCTGCGGCGACGATGGTCTCGAAGGCGACGGCCTCCGCTCCGAGCTCGTACATGAGGTTCTCCAGGCGCCGCGCGACCTGCGTCTCCGTCGCGCCGGGCCGGATCGCCCCCTCGTCGACGAGCGCCGCGAGCGCCTGGTCGCTGATGGCGCAGGCGCGCCGCAGCAGCTCGATCTCGCCGTCGTCCTTCACCTCGCGGAGCGTCTCGACGAGCCGCGTGGTCGGGACCAGGTGCGCCTCCGGCGCGAGCCGGGCGTGGTCGGCGTAGCTCACCGCGGTCGCCTCGAATCCGACGGTGCCCCGCGCTTCCGCCAGCAGCGCCTTCGCGACGTCGCGCTCGATGACGGCGCGCAGGTCTCCGGACTGCTCCGCGACCTGGGTCAGGTACCGGCCGTCGGTGGCGATGGCGTCGTCGGCCGGGTCCGCGGCGATCAGCAGCGCGCCGTTCGATCCGGTGAACCCCGCGAGGTAGCGCACGTTGTCGAGGTCGGTGACGAGAAGGGCGTCGAGGGCGGGCTCGTGGCGCGCGAGGGCGGCGCGGAGGGTGTCGCGCCGGCGGGCGTGGTCGGTGGTCGTCTGCGGCATACCCGCCACCGTATCGCGGGGCTGCGCGGGCGCGCGCCCGTCAGACGGTGGCGCGCGCGACCACGGTGACCTCGTCCGCCACCTGCAGGGTGCCCATCATGAGCGAGAACGGCTTGATCCCGAAGTCGGTCTGCCGCACCGGGACGGCCGTGGCGAGGGCCGGCGCGGGCTGCGCCTCCTCGTAGGCGAGGACGAAGTCGCACGGCCTGGTGGTGCCGCCGATCGTCAGCTCGCCCCGCACTCGGAATCCGTTCTCGGTGGCGTCGATCGCGGTGGACCGGTACTCGATCGTCGGGTTCGCCTTGACCTTGAGCGAACGGTGCGCGTTCGCGGTGGCGACCGCGCGTTCGGGCGCGCTCAGCGGAGTCAGCCCGCCCTCGCCGGAGACGACCTCCAGCGAGGCCGCGTCGACGGTGACCACGAGCGCGACCGGCCGCTCGGCATCGACCTCGACCTCGACGCGCCAGGCCGCGGGCGCGAGCACCAGGCGGTGGCCGAGACGGGCCGACCGCCCCGCCACGCCGGTGTGCACCTCCAGCACGCCGCTGGACTGATCGATGGCCCTGGTCTCGCTCACGAAACCGACTGTACCGGCGGTACACCCGCCCGGCAGCGCGGTCAGCGCCGGACCACGACGAACACCGGGTAGCGGACCGCGGCGGCCACCAGCTCGTCATCGGAACTGTCGGCGGAGAGACCGGGGAAGAAGGCGCCGACCTCCCACGCCCACCTGCGCAGGTAGGCGCGCAGCACGGGCACCTTCGCGATCGGATCCGTGACCTCCGTGGCGGTGAACGGCTCGATGGTGCGCCCCAGCCGCAGCTCGCCCGCGCCCGCGACGCGCAGGTTGCGCACCCATTGGGTGACGCCCCGGGCCGCGACGAGGTGCCCGGCACCGTCGACGGTGAGCACGTTGACGGGGACGGTGCGCCACTCCCCCGTGCGACGACCGCGGACCGCGAGCTCCCTGCTGCCGTAGACCGAGATCCCCCGGCGGGCGAGCCAGGCGACGGTGTTGTTGAACGCGGTGGCCGTCCGGCCCGGGCGGACGCGATCGGCGGCGGGTGCGGTCATGAAGTCCTCCAAAGTGTGAGCACTGCTCTCGTTTCATTCCAATGCTCCGACGTCGACAGTCGATTGTCAAGAGCAGTGCTCTCGTTTCGGATCGACGCTAAGATCGTGCGGATGAACGCCTCCCGGACCGCACGCGAACGAGCCCGCGCCGAGATCACCGCCGAGATCACCCGCAGCGCCCGGGAACAGCTCCGCGACGTCGGCGCCGCCGCGCTCTCCCTGCGCGCCGTCGCGCGCGACCTCGGCCTGGCGTCCTCGGCGGTGTACCGCTACTTCCCCAGCCGGGACGCGCTCCTCACCGCGCTCATCACCGACGCCTACACCGCGCTCGGTGACGCCGTCGAGGCGGCCGACGCCGCTGCGGACGGCCCCCGGGAGCGATGGCTCGCCGCGGGGCGCGCCGTCCGCACCTGGGCGCTCGCACACCCGCACGAGTACACCCTGCTCTTCGGCACGCCCGTGCCCGGCTACCACGCTCCGACGGAGACGACCGCAGCCGCGATCCGCACGTCGGGCACGTTCGCCCGCATCGCGGCGTGCGGGCACGCGGGCGCGCCGGCACCGTCGGGCGGGCTCGTCGCGCAGCTGCGTGACGCGGCCGACGTGGTGGCCCCGGACGCCGCGCCGGGGCAGCTCGCCCTGGGCGTCCTGGCCTGGACCCAGCTCTTCGGGGCCGTGAGTTTCGAGCTGTTCGGCCAGTACGCGAACACCTTCGAGCCCGCCGATGCGCTCTTCGACTACGCGCTCGAGCGCACCGCCGACCTGCTGGGGCTCTGACGCGTCAGAGGAGGACGGAGCCGGTGGGCTGCGTGCCCTCCTTCGCCACGGCGGAGTACGCGGCGACCAGGAGCGACGGGTCGGGGGCTTCGAGCCTGCCGGGGCGGGCGAGGCCGTCGAGCACGACGAATCGGAGCATGCCGGCGCGGTTCTTCTTGTCCTTGCCCATGTACTCGAGGAGCTGCCCGAAGGCGTCGGCGTCGTAGCTCGTGGGCAGGCCGACGGACTCGAGGACGGAGCGGTGCCGGTCGGCGGTCTCGTCGTCGAGACGTCCGGCGAGGCGACCGAGTTCGGCGGCGTAGATCAGGCCGACGGCGACGGCGGCGCCGTGGCGCCAGCGGTAGCGCTCGCGGCGTTCCAGCGCGTGCGCCAGGGTGTGGCCGTAGTTGAGGATCTCGCGCAGCGAGGACTCCTTGAGGTCGGCGGACACCACCTTCGCCTTGACCTCGATGGACCGACGGACCAGCTCGGGCAGCACCTCGCCGGTCGGGTCGAGCGCGGCCTCCGGGTCCTTCTCGATGAGTTCGAGGATCACCGGGTCGGCGATGAAGCCGGTCTTGATGACCTCGGCCATGCCCGCCACGATCTCGTTGCGCGGCACCGTCTCCAGCGTCACCAGGTCGACGATCACCGAGCGCGGCTCGTGGAAGGAGCCGACCAGGTTCTTGCCCGCGTCCGTGTTGATCCCGGTCTTGCCGCCCACGGCCGCGTCGACCATCGCGAGCAGCGTCGTCGGGATGTGCACGACGGGCACGCCGCGCATCCAGGTGGCGGCCACGAAGCCGGTGACGTCGGTCGCGGCGCCGCCGCCGAGGCTGTAGATCACGTCCTGGCGGCTCAGGCCGATGCGACCGAGCACCTCCCAGCAGAACCCGGCGACCTGGAGGTCCTTGCCCGCCTCGGCGTCGGGCAGCTCGACACGGTGCGCGTCGATCCCCTTGTCGGCGAGGGCCTGCCGCAGCACCTCGGCGGTCTCGGCGAGCGTCGGCTGGTAGAAGATCGCAGCCTTGGTGGCATCGCCGGCGGCCGCGACGGTCTCGTCCAGCAGCCCGCGCCCGATCACCACGTCGTAGGGGCTGCCCGCATCGACGCGGACCTTCACCGGGTTCTCGCTCATCTGCTACTCCGATCGGTTCTTGGTGGACGTGCGGAGGACGGCGGGCAGTTTCGGCCACGGGCCGCGGCGCTCCCGTCCGGGTGCGGTGTCCTTGAGGCGCCGCTGCACCTGCCGGACGACGGACGACGGTGCCCGGCCCACGGTCGAGACGCGGATCGTCGCGAGTTCGCGGTAGATCGGCGTGCGCCGAGCCATGAGGGCACGGTACGCCGCGGCGGGGTCGTCGCCCTTGAGGAGTGGGCGGTTCGACGCGGCCGGGCTGACGGTGCGCCGGATCCCCTCCTCCTCGGTGAGTTCGAGGTAGACGACCTGGTGCCGGCGCAGCAGGGTACGGGTCGCCTCGGAGAGGACGGCGCCGCCGCCGAGGGAGACGACGCCGGGGTGGTGCGCGACCACGTCGGCGACGACGTCCTCCTCGATGGCGCGGAACGCCGGCTCGCCGTCGCCGGCGAAGATCTGCGGGATGGACCGGCCCTCGCGGCGCTCGATCTCCTCGTCGACGTCGATGAACTCGACGCGCAGGGCGCGCGCGAGCCGACGGCCGATGGTCGTCTTCCCCGCCCCGGGCGGGCCGATCAGGATCGCCGCGGGCCCCGGCTCGCGGCCGGGCGCGGTGGCCATCAGATCGCCTCGGGCGTCACCCGCTGCAACCGCGCCGACACCTGCTCGGAGTACCGCTCGATGTTGCTGCGGGTCTCGGCGAGGCTGTCGCCGCCGAACTTCTCGAGCGCCGCCTGGGCGACGACGAGCGCCACCATGGCCTCGGCCACGACGCCGGCAGCGGGCACCGCGCAGACGTCGCTGCGCTGGTGGATGGCGACGGCCTCGGTGCCGGTCTGCATGTCGATGGTGCGCAGGGCGCGCGGGACCGTGGAGATCGGCTTCATCGCGGCGCGCACGCGGAGTTCCTCGCCGTTCGTCATGCCGCCCTCGACGCCGCCCGCGCGGTTGGTGGAGCGGAGCACGCCGCCCTTGTCGGGCAGCATCTCGTCGTGCGCGGCGCTGCCGCGGCGGCGGGCCGTCTCGAATCCGTCGCCGACCTCGACGCCCTTGATCGCCTGAATGCCCATGAGCGCGGCGGCGAGCCGCGAGTCGAGGCGGCTCTCGCCGGAAGCCACGGAGCCGATGCCCACGGGCAGGCCCGTCACGACGACCTCGACGACGCCGCCGAGCGTGTCGCCGTCCTTCTTCGCGGCTTCGATCTCGGCGATCATCGACTGCTCCGCGGCCTCGTCGAAGGCACGGACCGGCGAGGCGTCGATCCGGTCGAGATCGGCGGCCGACGGGGTCGGGCCGGCGTAGGGATCGGACGCGCCGATGGAGATGACGTGGCTGATCACCTCTGCACCGAAGGCCTGGCGCAGGAAGTTCCGCGCCACGGTGCCGGCCGCGACCCGGGCCGCCGTCTCACGCGCGCTCGCGCGCTCGAGTACCGGGCGCGCGTCGTCGAAGCCGTACTTGAGCATCCCCGAGTAGTCGGCGTGGCCGGGGCGCGGCCGCGTGAGCGGCGCGTTCCGGGCCATACCGTCGAGCAGCTCCTGGTCGACGGGATCGGCCGACATGACCTGCTCCCACTTGGGCCACTCGGTGTTCCCGATCTCGATCGCGACAGGACCCGCCTGGGTGCGGCCGTGCCGGACACCACCGAGGATGGTGACCTTGTCGGCCTCGAACTTCATGCGCGCACCGCGGCCGTAGCCGAGGCGCCGCCGCGCCAATTGGGCGGCGATGTCCGACGACGTGACCTCGACGCCCGCGACCATGCCCTCCACGAGGGCCACGAGGGCGGGGCCGTGCGATTCTCCTGCGGTGATCCAGCGCAACACGTGTCCCATCATCCCAGATCGACCCGCCGGACTGTGAGTTCGGGTAGCCGAACTCTTGATCGCAGGGTATGGTGAAGACCATGACCACCGCTGCCGCATCCTCGACTTCCGATCGCCGCGCCGCTGCGCAGCGGTCGACCGTCGACGTCTTCGGTATCGCCTGGCCCCGCTACAAGGCGGAGGCCCTGGTCACTGCACTGGTCGTCCTCGTCCTCGGCGTCCTGCTCACCGCTGCCGTGGGCGGCGCGACGCTCGCGCCCGCGATCCTCACCGCCGCCGGCTCCGGCGTCGCGGTGTGGTGGGCGGCGCGCGCCCTGCACCAGCAGCGGTAGGGCGCACGCCGGCTCTTGCCCCGCGTCGACCCGCGGACGTACGGTCGAAGAACCGGCGGTCCCCCGTGAGCGCCGCCGACGCCGCCCGCCGGTCCCCGCCGTGACCACACGGCCGAGTGGAGGTGTGCGCCGTGGACTCCCCCTCCCTCCTCGGCACGCCCGTCGCGGACATCCCGGCCCGGGATCCGCGGTGCTTCGTCGATCTGGGGATGGACCGCATCGTCGCAGCGGCGGCGACGCACGATCCCGCGGTCATCCCCTTCTTCCGTGCCCCCGCCCCGACGGTGCCGGTTGCGCGGTACCGACAGGAACTGTGCCGCACCCTGCGACGGGACACCGCCCTCGGGATCGCGCTGAGGCGCTTCTGCACGTCGATGTCCGCCATGCGCGAGGCACAGTCGAACGCCGACCGAGTACGGCTCCGCACGGAGAGCGACGCCTGGTTCCTCGACGGTGCGCGCCGATACCTCGGCGCGGTCGCCGAGCTCCGGAACGCACTCAGCGGGCTCGCGCACCCGCCCGCGGCGCTCCGCGACCTGGGCGCGTACCTCGACGCCCTGGCCCCATCGCGCGACCACCGGTCGTTCGCCGACGACGCGGCCGAGGTGGCCGCCCTCATCGATCGCGTCGAGTACACCGTGCGGATCAAGAAGTCCGACGTCCGGGTGGGGCGCTACCGCGGAGAAGCGGACTACGGCGCCGAGGTCGCCGCCGTGTTCGACCGGTTCCGAGTCGAGAGCTCCGCCCGTCGCGCCGAGGACGTCCCGTCGCGCCCCGGTCTCGACGGTGTCGAAGCGGCGATCCTCACCGACGTCACCGCCCTGTTCCCCGACACGTTCCGGGCGCTCGCCCGTTTCCGGGACCGGCACGGCGCCTACGGCGATCCGGTCGTCATCCGGACGGACCTGGAGGTCCGCTGGTACCTGAGCTACCTCGACTACGTGTCCCGGATGGAGGACGCCGGGGTGCCGTTCACCCTCCCCGCCGTCGTCGACCACCCCGTGCTCGACGCCCGCCACACCGTCGACCTCGCGATGGCGACGGACCTGCTGCGGCGCGGGGAACCCGTCGTGGGCAACGACATCCGGCTCGGCCGCGACGAGCGCGTGCTGGTGATCACCGGCCCCAATCACGGCGGAAAGACCGCGCTCGCCCGAGCCTTCGGCCAGATCCACCACCTGGCGGCGCTCGGCCTGCCCGTTCCGGGCACCGCCGTGGAGATCGGGCTGTACGACACACTGTTCACGCAGTTCGAGCGCCCCGAATCCGCCGACGACCGGCGCGGTCGGCTCGAAGCCGACATCGAGGGGATGCGGGAGATCCTGACCGCGGCCACCCGCCGGAGCGTCGTGGTGATGAACGAGACCTTCGCGTCGACGTCGCTCGACGACACAGCTCGCCTCGGTTCCGAGGTCGTCCGCCGGCTGGTGGCGATCGGCGCGCGGAGCATCTACGTCACCTTCGTCGACGAGATCGCCGAGCTCGGAGCCGGGGTGGTGAGCATGACGGCCGACGTCCCTGTCGAGCCGTCCGCACGGAGCTATCGGATCCGGAGGGGCCGCCCGCGTGGTCTCGCCCATGCCGCGGCCCTCGCCCGCCGGCACGGCCTCGACGGGGAGACGCTGCGCCGGCGGATCGCCTCATGAGGACGCGCCTGCTCCACCGAGACCGGGACCTGCACGATCCCCCGCCCGCGCCGCCGCGCGCGGAGGAACTGCGCCGGAACCTGGGCGTGGACCGGTTACTCGCGGTCATGGCCGGCGGGGACGACACGCTGTACCGGGTGGCGGAGGCGGTACTGCTCGGCGACGTCGCCTCCGCCGAGGACATCCGCTACCGGCACGACGTGCTACGGGACTGCCTCGCCCACCCGGAAGCGGTCGACGACCTGCGCCGGATCGCGGCGGACGCCGTCGAGCGGGAGCGGCACAACTACTTCGGGCTGTTCACGCGCGCCACCCCGGACAAGGTGCTGTACCGCTCGCTGGACGTGCTCGACATGTTCGTGGACGCCTTCGCCGAGCTGCGCGCGGCATGCGATCGGTGGCGCGGCGGCTTCACATCGGCGGGCTTCGAGGCGTTCTTCGCCTGCGTCGCGGCGGAGCTCGACGACGAGTACCTGGCGACGGTGCGAGCACATCTCAAGGAGCTCCGGTTCGCGAAGGGTGAGCTGATCAGCATGCGCCTCGGCGCCGGCGCGCACGGCGCCGGGCACGTACTCCGCCGCCCGGATCGCACCGGGTGGCGTCGTCTGCGCGGCGGAGCGGGCGGTATCGACCTCGACCTCGACGACCCCGCCGCCGCGGAGGCGCTGACCACCCTCGCCGGCCGCGGTATCCGAACCGCAGCGGACGCGGTGGCGCAGGCGGCGGAACACGTCGCCGCGTACTTCCGCACCGTCGCCGACGAGCTGGGCTTCTACCGCGCCGTGATGAACCTGCTCGCCGCCCTCGACGAGCGGGGCGCCGCGTGGTGCCTACCGGAACCGTCGACGCGGGGCCTCGTCTGTCACGGGATCTATCACCCGGTACTCGCGCTGGACACGCGGGAAACGCTCGTCGGCAACGACATCGACGCCGGGGACGCGACGGTCACGATGATCACCGGGGCGAATCACGGCGGGAAGACGACGCTGCTGCGGAGCCTCGGCACGGCGCAGCTCATGGCGCGCTGCGGCATGCCGGTTGCCGCCCGCGACTACCGCGGACCGATTCACCCCCAGGTGTACACCCACTTCGGCGGCGAGGAGCGCGACGGGGGCGACACCGCCGGGCGGCTGGAGGAGGAACTGAGCCGGATGAGTGCGATCGCGGATGTGATCCGTCCGGGCGCGCTGCTGCTGTGCAACGAGTCGCTCGCGTCGACGAACGAACGCGAGGGGGCGGCCCTCGCCCGGGAGATCGTCGAGACGATGCGCGACTGCGGGATCACTGTCGTCTACGTGACGCACATGTACGAACTCGCGCGCGGTCTCGCGGCCGCGGACGATTCCCGGCACACCTTCCTGCGCGCCGAGCGACTCGACTCCGGCGACCGCACCTTTCGGATGCTGCCCGGGCCACCCCTGCCGACCAGCCACGGCGACGACCTGTTCCGACGGATCTTCGGCACCCCGACCGTCCGCTGAGGAGGCAGGTGCCACGGATCAGGCGAGGCAGTTGGGGCCGAGCAATGCCTTCAGGTCGCCCATCAGGGAGGACGACGGGTTCACCCGCAAGGTGTCGTCGAGCCGCAGCGTGGTGGCCTTGTCGCCACTGACGAGCTTGACGTGCACGTCGGAGACGCCGGGATGGCGCTGCAGTACCTGCTTGAGCGCGGAGACCTTGTCCTGCGTGCACACGCGGGTCTGCATGGTGAGTGACAACGGCTTCGCCACCCCGATCTGGGACAGGTCGATGGGCGCGATGTCGTTCGCGATCAGCGTCACCTTGTCGTCGCGGAAATTCACGCGGGCCTTGATGAGCACCACCGCGTCCTCGACGACCTCGGCGCCGTACGCGGCGTAGGCCTGGGGGAAGAAGAAGACCTCGATACCGCCGGAGAGGTCCTCGATCTGCGCGGACGCGAACGGGGCGCCGTTCTTGTTCACGCGCCGGTTCACCGACTGCAGGATGCCGCCCACCGTCACCTGGGTGCCGTCCTTGACATCGCCTTCGACGATGGCCGGGATGGCGGTGTCGGTCTGCGCGGCGATGACGTGCTCCACCCCGTCGAGCGGGTGCGCGGAGACGTACAGGCCCAGCATCTCGCGCTCGAGGGCCAGTTTGTGCTTGCCGTCCCACTCCTCGTCGGGGACCTTGATCGTGAAGACGTCGTCGATGGGCCCTGCGGCACCGTCCTCCTCGCCCATGGAGCCGAAGAGGTCGAACTGGCCCACGGCCTCGGCCTTCTTGGTGGACAGCACCGACTCGATGGCGTCGGCGTGCACCAGCAGCAGGCCCTTGCGGGGATGGTCGAGGGAGTCGAAACCGCCCGCCTTGATGAGGGATTCGGTGACCTTCTTCGAGCAGGCCGCGACCTCGATCTTGGCGAGGTAGTCGGAGAACGAGGTGAAGTTCCCCTTCTCCTTGCGCGTGTTCACGATGGACGCGACGACGCCCTCGCCGACGTTGCGCACCGAGCCCATGCCGAAGCGGATGTCCTCGCCCACCGAGGTGAAGGCGTGGAAGGACTCGTTGACGTCCGGCGGGAGCACGGTGATGCCGAGGCGGCGGCAGTCGCCGAGGTAGATGGCGGCCTTGTCCTTGTCGTCACCGACGGAGGTGAGCAGGGCGGCCATGTACTCGGCCGGATAGTTCGCCTTGAGGTACGCCGTCCAGTACGAGACCAGGCCGTACGCGGCGGCGTGCGACTTGTTGAACGCGTAGCCGGCGAACGGGAGCACCGTCTCCCACAGCGCGGTGATCGCGGGCTGCGAGAACCCGTTGTCGAGCATGCCCTGTTGGAAGCCGCCGTATGCCTCGTCGAGCACCTCCTTCTTCTTCTTGCCCATCGCGCGACGCAGGATGTCGGCCTGTCCGAGGCTGTACCCGGCGACCTTCTGCGCGATCTGCATGATCTGCTCCTGGAACACGATCAGGCCGAACGTGTCCGCGAGAATGTCCTTCAGCGGCTCCTCGAGCTCCGGATGGATGGGCTTGACCTGCTGCCGGCCGTTCTTGCGGTCCGCGTAGTCGTTGTGCGCGTTCATGCCCATCGGGCCGGGGCGGTACAGCGCGCCGACGGCCACGATGTCCTCGAACTTGGTGGGCTGCATGCGGCGCAGCAGATCGCGCATCGGGCCGCCGTCGAGCTGGAAGACGCCGAGGGTGTTGCCGCGCTGCAGCAGCTCGTAGGTGGTCTCGTCGTCGAGCGGCAGCTCGTCCATGTTCAGGTCGATGCCGCGGTTGTGCTTGATGTTCTCCAGGGCGTCACCGATGACGGTGAGGTTGCGCAGGCCCAGGAAGTCCATCTTCAGCAGGCCGATGGCCTCGCACGACGGGTAGTCCCAACCGGTGATGATCGCGCCGTCCTGGGCGCGCTTCCACACCGGGATGGCGTCGGTGAGCGGATCACACGACATGATCACCGCGCAGGCGTGAACGCCCGCGTTGCGGATCAGGCCCTCGAGTCCGAGCGCCATGTCGTAGATCTTCTTGACGTCCGGGTCCGTCTCGATCAGCTGCCGGACCTCGACGGCTTCCTTGTACCGCTCGTGCTCGGGGTCCGTGATGCCCTTGACCGAGATGTCCTTCGCCATGATGGGCGGCGGCAGCGCCTTGGTGATCCGGTCCGCGATCGAGTAGCCGGGCTGGCCGTAGATGACGCGCGCCGAGTCCTTGATGGCGGCCTTCGTCTTGATGGTGCCGAACGTGATGACCTGGGCCACCTTGTCCGAGCCCCACTTCTCCGAGGCGTACGTGATCATTTCGCCGCGGCGACGATCGTCGAAGTCGATATCGATATCGGGCATCGACACGCGCTCGGGATTGAGGAACCGCTCGAACAGCAGGCCGTGCGGGATCGGGTCGATGTTCGTGATGCCCAGCGCCCAGGCGACGAGGGAGCCCGCCGCGGAGCCACGGCCCGGGCCCACGCGGATGCCGACCTCGTGCGCGTGCGCGATGAGGTCGCCGACCACGAGGAAGTAGGCCGGGAAGCCCATCTCGTTGATGACCGACAGCTCGTACTTCGCGCGCTCGACGTAATCCGCCGGCGGGCCGTCCGGGAACCGGCGGTTCAGACCGTCCATGACCTCGGACTCGAGGAACGACTCCTGCGTGTGGTTCTCCGGCACCGGGAACCGCGGCATCCGATCCTTGTGCTCCCACACCTCGGCGTAGGACTGGACCCGCTCGCCGATCTCGACGGTCGAGTCGCAGGCGCCGGGCACCTGCGAGTCCCACAGCTCACGCATCTCGTCCGCGGACTTGAGGTAGTAGCCGTCACCGTCGAACTGGAAACGCGTCGGGTCCGAGAGCGTCTTACCGGTCTGGATGCACAGCAGCGCGCCGTGCGATTCGGCCTTGTCCTTGGTGACGTAGTGGCAGTCGTTCGTGGCCAGCGGCTTGATCCCGAGCTTGCGGCCGATGTCGAGCAGGCCCTCGCGGACCCGGCGCTCGATGTCGATGCCGTGGTCCATCAGCTCCAGGTAGAAGTTGTCCTTGCCGAAGATCTCCTGCCACTTCGCGGCGGCTTCGAGTGCCTCCTGATCGTGGCCCAGGCGCAGCCGGGTCTGCACCTCGCCCGACGGGCAGCCCGTGGTCGCGATGATGCCCTCGGCGTGCTCGGCGATGAGCTCCGCGTCCATACGGGACCACTTACCCAGCTGGCCCTCGATCGAGGCCAACGAGCTCAGCTTGAACAGGTTCCGCAGGCCGGTCGCGTTCTCCGCGACCATCGTCATGTGGGTGTACGCGCCCGAGCCCGAGACGTCGTCGCCCTTCTGCGACGGATCGCCCCAGCGCACGCGCTTGGTCGAGAACCGGGACTCCGGCGCGATGTACGCCTCGATTCCGATGATCGGCTTGATCTCGTACTTCTTCGCCGTGTTGTAGAAGTCCGACGCGCCGAACATGTTGCCGTGGTCGGACATGCCCACCGCCGTCATGCCGAGGCGCTTGGCCTCCGCGAACAACGGGTCCACCTTGGCCGCGCCGTCGAGCATCGAGTACTCGGTGTGGTTGTGCAGATGCACGAACGAGCCGGCGGCCGACGTCATGGGCTGCTCACCTCCGGGGAGAATCTCATCGCTGTCATTAGGCAGTGTAGGCCCATCGACCGACACGTCCTGCGGATCATCAGCCGAAGGCGATGACCAGGATCAACACCAGCAACGCGACTACCGCCACCCCCACCAGCACCAACACTCCGGGCGGCATCCCACCCGCAGCCGGCGTCTTCGCGGGCTGCGCACGCGGCACCGGGGGACGCGGCACGGCCCCCGAGCGTGCCCCCGCGCCCGCACCGTACAGCGGCTGCGGACCGGGCGCCGCCGGCTTGGGCCCCGCCTGCTGCGGCACCGCCGATTGCGGTGCCTGCGGCGGCCGCGCGGTGGGGAAACTGGGCCGGTTCGCCTGCCCGCGGATCCCGGGTGCGACGGTCCGCTGAACGGGCACCGACGGCCGGCCGGCCGTCGCGGGCGGCTGCGGACCGGACGGGTGCCCCGGGCCGGGCACGTAACCGGGCGGCGCGGGGCGCGGCACCGGACGCGGCGCGGGGCGTCCGACGGGGGCCGTCAACGCCGATTTCAGCGCGGTCGCGAATTCCTTGCACGTGGCGAACCGCTCGGCCGGCGTCTTGGCGAGGCCGCGGGCGACCACCGCGTCGACGGCGGGCGGAACCCCCTCCCGGATCTGCGAGATGCGGGGCGGCGGCGCGTTGAAATGCGCGTCGATCACGGCATCCGTGCTCGCGCCCGTGTACGGCACCTTGCCGGTGACGAGGTGGAAGAAGGTCGCGGCCAGCGAGTACTGGTCCGAACGCGGGTCGAGTTCCTCGCCGCAGAGTTGTTCCGGGGAGGCGTAGGCGAGCGTCGCGAGCACGGTGCCGACCGCGGTCAGCTGGGAGGTGTCCTCTCCCCCCTTGGCCACGCCGAAGTCCGTGAGCAGCGCGCGGCGTTCGTCGCCCTCGTCGTCGTCGGCGGCCGCGACCAGGATGTTCGCGGGCTTGATGTCCCGGTGGAGCAGCCCGGCGCGATGCGCCCGGTCGAGGCCGCGGGCGATCTGGCCGATGATCTCGACGGCGACGGCGGGAGCCAGGCCGCCGGGGTTGCGCTTGAGCAGCACCGAGCAGTCGTCACCCTCCACGTACTGCATGGCGATCCACAACCGAGCGCCCTCGGTACCGCGGTTGTAGATGGTGACCACGTTGGGGTGGTCGAGGCGCGCAGCCAGCTCGGCCTCGCGCAGGAAGCGCTTGCGGAAGGCCTCGTCGCCGGAGTAGCCGGCGCCCAGCACCTTGAGCGCGTCGTACCGGGGCAGTTCGGGGTGCTTGGCGAGATAGACGGAGCCCATGCCGCCGGACCCGAGGCGCCGCTCGATCCGATAGCCGCCGATCACCGTCCCGGGTGCGAGTTCATCACTCATGTCCGCCGCTTCTGCCCCATATCGTCCGTTCCGTCGAGCACCAGCGTAACCCGGCCGCGGACCGTCGCCCCGGTGGCGAGCGTTTCGCCGACTCGCGCGTCAGATCTCGACGCCCTCGAACTGGGCCCGGTAGAGGTCGGCGTAGTGGCCGCCCGCCGCGAGCAGCTCGTCGTGCGAGCCCTGTTCGACGATCCTTCCGTGATCCATGACGACGATGACGTCCGCGTCGCGGATGGTCGAGAGACGGTGCGCGATGACGAAGCTCGTGCGGTCCGCCCGCAGGGCGTGCATCGCCTTCTGCAGCAGGACCTCCGTGCGGGTGTCCACCGAGCTCGTCGCTTCGTCGAGGATCAGGATCGCCGGCTCCGCGAGGAAGGCGCGGGCGATCGTGATGAGCTGGCGCTCCCCCGCGGAGACGCTGCCGGACTCGTCGTCGAGGACCGTGTCGTAGCCGTCGGGCAGAGAGTGCGCGAATCGGTCGACGAAGGTGGCGCGCGCAGCCGCGTACACCTCCTCATCGGTCGCGTCGAGGCGCCCGTACCGGATGTTCTCCATGATCGTGCCCTCGAACAGCCAGGTGTCCTGCAGGACCATGCCCATCCGCCGCCGCAGGTCCGCCCGCTCGACCTCGGCGATGTCGACCCCGTCGATGGTGATCCGGCCGCCGCTGAGCTCGTAGAACCGCATGATGAGGTTGACGAGCGTGGTCTTGCCCGCGCCGGTGTGCCCGACGACCGCGACGGTCCGGCCGGGCTCGGCGACCAGGTTCAGCCCCTCGATGAGCGGCTCGTCGCCCTTGTAGCCGAAGGAGACGTCCTCGAAGGCGACCCGGCCCCGGGTCGGCTCGGGCAGGGCGCCCGGACGCTCGACGGTCTGCTCCTCGGCGTCGAGGATGGCGAAGACGCGCTCGGCGGAGGCGACGCCCGACTGCAGCATGTTCACCATCGACGCCATCTGGGTGACCGGCTGGGTGAACTGCCGCGAGTACTGGATGAAGGCGATGACGTCGCCCAGGCTCATGGCGCCCGCGGCCACCCGCAGCCCGCCGACGACGCACACCGCGACGTACTGCAGGTTGCCGACGAACATGCTGATCGGCATGACGAGGCCGGAGAGGAACTGCGCCTTGTAGCTCGCGTTCATCAGCGCGTCGTTCTCCTGCGCGAAGCGCTCCTGCAGGGCGTCGCCCCGCCCGTAGACGGTCACCAGGTCGTGCCCGGTGAAGGCCTCCTCGACCTGGGCGTTGAGCGCTCCCGTCGACTTCCACTGCGCCACGAAGTGCTTCTGGCTGCGCTTCATGATCTGGCCCGCGAAGATCACGATGAGCGGGATGACCACCACCGCGACGGCGGTGAGCAGCGGCGAGACCACGAGCATCATGATCAGCACGCCGATCACAGTGAACGCGGAGACGATGAGCTGGCTCAGCGCCTGCGTCAGCGACTGGCCGAGGTTGTCGATGTCGTTGGTGACGCGCGACAGCAGTTCGCCGCGGGGCTGGCGGTCGAAGTAACTCAGCGGCAGCCGGTTCAGCTTCTCCTCGACCTCCCGCCGGAGCGAGTACATGACCCGCTGCACCGCGCCGTTGAGCAGGAAGCCCTGCGCGTACTGCAGTGCCGCGCTCGCCACGAACAGCGCGATCACCCAGGTGAGGATGGTGCCGACGCGGTGGAAGTCG
The DNA here is from genome assembly GCF_900631615.1 of Tsukamurella paurometabola. Lineage (NCBI taxonomy): Bacteria > Bacillati > Actinomycetota > Actinomycetes > Mycobacteriales > Tsukamurellaceae > Tsukamurella > Tsukamurella paurometabola. The sequence goes on along the minus strand of NZ_LR131273.1, from coordinate 3,354,710 downwards.
ATGCCCGGCCCGTGCTGCAGCTGCGAGCGGAAACCGTCGTAGATGGCGTCGACCGCGGTGCCCACGACCTTCGGCGCGATCACCGCGGCGGTCACCGAGCCGACCGACAACAGCACCGCCGCCGTCATCGCCGAGCGCTGCTCGCGCAGCCGGCCCAGCAGGCGCTTCAGCGAGGGCCAGAAGGTCATCGGCTTCTGGGTCGGCGAGCCCGCCGTCGCCGCGGCGGCGGCCCGTGCCCCGGGTCCGGTCATGCTGCACTCCCCGCCGTCGCCTGGCTACCGGCGATCTCCTGATAGGTGGGACACGTCTCGAGGAGTTCGGCGTGGGTGCCGTGACCGACCACCTCGCCGTCCTCGAGCACGAGGATCTGGTCGGCCCCTGCGATGGTCGAGATGCGCTGGCCCACGATGAACACCGTGGCCTCCCGCGTGTACGGGCGCAGGGCCGCACGCAGTTTCGCATCGGTCGCCAGGTCGAGCGCGGAGAAGCTGTCGTCGAAGAGGTAGACGGCGGGTTTGGCGACGAGGGCGCGGGCGATCGCGAGCCGCTGGCGCTGGCCGCCCGAGACGTTGGTGCCACCCTGCGCGATCGGCGCGTCCAGGCCGCCGAGCTCGGCGACGAAGCCCTCCGCCTGCGCGATGCGCAGCGCCTCGGCGAGCTCCTCGTCCGTCGCGTCGGGGTTGCCGAAGCGCAGGTTGCTCGCGACGGTGCCGCTGAACAGGTAGCCGCGCTGCGGCACCAGCCCGACATGTCCCCAGAGGGCGTCGGCGCGCAGTTCCCGCACGTCCACCCCGTCGTAGCGGACCGCACCGCCGGTGGCGTCGAACAGCCGCGCCAGCAGGTTGATCAGGGTCGACTTCCCGGAACCGGTGGAGCCGATGATCGCGATCGTCTCCCCCGGACGGGCCGAGAGGTTCACGTTCTGCAGCACCGGTTTCGCCGCGCCGGGATAGCACATCGTCACGTCGTCGAGGTCGACGACGCCGGTGATGGCCGGGAGGGGATCGGGGCGTTCGGGCGGCGCCACCGTGGACTCGGTGGTGAGCACGTCCGTGATGCGCTCCGCGGCGACGGAGGCGCGCGGCACCATCATCACCATGAACGTCGCCATCATCACCGACATGAGGATCTGCATCATGTACTGCATGTAGGCGGTGACCGAGCCGATCTGGGCCGTGCCGTCCGCGATGAGGTGCGCGCCGAACCACCAGACCGCGACGGTGGAGAGGTTGAGCACCAGCATCACCCACGGGAACATCACCGCCATCAGCCGCATCACGCGGACCGAGGCGTCCGTGAGGGCGGTGTTGGCACCGTCGAACCGCTCCCGCTCGACCGGCTCGCGGACGAAGGCCCGGATCACCCGGACCCCCGTGAGCTGTTCCCGGAGAACCTGATTGACCGTGTCGAGGCGCGTCTGCACGCGGCGGAAGCCGGGAATCATCTTGGAGATCACCACGCCCAGGACCGCACCGAGGACGGGAACCGCCACCACCATCAGCCAGGCGAGGCCGGGTTCCTCCCGTACCGCCATGAAGACGCCCCCGACGGCCATGAACGGTGCCTGGATCATCATCGACAGCGTCATCAGCACGAGCAGCTGGACCTGCTGCACATCGTTGGTGGTGCGGGTGATGAGCGAGGCGGCACCGAAGCCGGAGACCTCACGGCCCGAGAACGTCCGGACGCGGCCGAACAGGGAGCGCCGGGTGTCGCGGCCGAAGGCCATGGCGCTGCGGGCCGCGAAGTAGGTGGCGCCGCCGGCGGCGATCACCTGGAACAGCGTGATCACCAGCATGATTCCGCCCATGCGCCAGATGTAGCCCGTGTCACCGGGGGTGACGCCGAGGTCGATGATCTTGGCGTTGATACTGGGCAGCACCAGGTTCGCGACGACGCTGACGAGTTGGAAGGCGGCCACCGCGAGGAGCCACGGCCGGTAGGGCCGCAGGTGCGCGGCGATGAGGCGGAGAAGGGTCACGGCGGGCTGTTCCTTCGCACGGATTCGGTGGTGGGCTGGGCCGAGATGCCGTCGAGCAGGACGTCGACGATGCGCCGGGGCGAGAGGAGATGCCCGTCGCTGATGTGGGGATGACTGCCGGAGAACGTGAGCAGGCGCAGGAGGTGGATCGCCTCCTCCGGAGGGACGGTCAGCTGGTCGGCGTCGTCTCCGATCACGCCCCGCAGCCGGGACACGAGCGCCGGTCCCCCGTCCTTGGCCCGCCGGTGCGCGTCCCGGTCCCGGACGTGGGGCGGAGCGACGAGTCCGAGGGCGTCCATGAGGCCGAAGATCCGCTGGAACCGGGCCTGGACGAGCTCGGTGAAGCGGTAGAGGCGTTCGCGGAGCGGCAGGGCCGGGTCGATGGCGTCGATCTCCACGAGCAGCGGCGCGGGGTCGAAGGACGCCAGCATCACCGCGTCGAGCAGGTCCTCCTTGGAGTCGAAGACGCGGAAGATGGTGCCCTCCGCGACGCCGGCCGCGGCAGCGATCTGCTTGGTCGTGGGCACGGCGCCGTGCTCCAGGAGCGCGTCCCGCGTGGCGGCGATCAGCGCCGCGCGGCGCTCCTCCGGCGGGAGGTGCGGCGCGCGGGGTCTGGTGTCGTTAGCCGCGGGCACGACTTCGAGACTACAGAAGTGAGTGCCCACTCACAATTGGTTTTCCGTTCGCCCCGGGCGAATCGGTCGATTGCGGGCGCGCCCGGTCAACCGAGGAGGTCAGCCAGCGCACCGTCGAGATCGGGGTACCGGAAGGCGAAGCCCGCGGCGGGGAGGACCGTCGAGGTGGCGTGCCTGCCGGTCAGACCGAGTGCGGGGTCGCTGCGCATCCCGATCGCACCGAGCGCGAGGACCGGCGCGGGCGTCGGAGGCGCGGGCGGGCGGCGCAGGTGGCGCCGCAGCGTCCGCATCACGTCGGCGTTGCGCGCCGGGTTCGGCGCAGCCGCGACCACGACTCCCGCCGGCAGGTCGACGCCGGGCTCGATCCCGAGGCCCGCCCGGACCACCGCGAGCCAGTCGTCGCGGTGGATCCAGCTGAACCACTGCCGGCCGTCGCCGAGGCGGCCACCGAGGAACGCCTTGGTGACGCCGGTCATCTTCGCCATCGCCGGCGAATCCGTGTCGAGGACGATCGACGTGCGCAGGACGGTCAGGTGCTCGGTCTCGGCATCGGCGACCGACTCCTCCCACGGACGGGCCACTCCCGTCATCTGCGGCAACCCCGGCTCCGGCAGCGGGGTGTCCTCCGTGCACCACCGCTCCCCCGCATCGCTCCAGATCGCGGTCGTACTCGCCTGCACCCAGCGACGGACGCCCTTGCCGCGCGCGGCCGCGACGAGAGCCCGCGTGGCGTCGACGCGGCTCGCGGTGAGTTCCGCGATGTTCGCCGCCGTGGGGCGGCAGTCGACGAGCTTGCCCGCGAGGTTGATCACGGCGGTGTTCGGCGCGTCCAGGACCGCCTCCCACGCGCCGACGGTACGTCCGTCCCAGGTGACCTGCGGATAGGGCACGTCGGCGCGGATCGAGCGGGTGAGGATCGTGACGTCGTGGCCGCGGCGGACCAGGTCCGCGGCCACGCGGCGGCCGAGGGCACCGGCGCCGCCCGCGATGACCACGTGGAGCGGTTCCGCGGCGCGAGGCGGACCGGCGAGCAGGGCGAGACGCGCGAGGGAGGTGTCGGCGTCGGCGGCGAACCTCCGGGCAACGAGCCGGTCGAACAACGGTCCGGACGCGCCGTCGGAGGTCACCGCCTGCTCGACGACGGTGCCGCCGTCCCGCGGGGTCAGCACCCACCGGATCGTGGTGGCCCCGGCCGGTTCGTCCTGGGTGATCGCGAGCGCGCGCTCGGGCGCGAACTCGGTGACCACGGCGGGCGCCGCGAAGCGGCGATGCACCCACGCCGCACGCAGATCCGGCACCCAGTCGAGGCGGGCGCCGAGTGCGACGGGGTCGCGCAGCGGGGCCTGCGTAACGAAGGGCTGCCAGCGCGACAGTCACTCCAGGTCGACGAGCACGTCCCACAGCGCACGCGCCGGGAGGGCGATGAATCCACTGCTGCGATGCACGGTTGCCATGCCTTCGACGCTAGTTCGCGATGCCACGGAAACGCTGCGCGATCACGGAGAGCTTTCTCACATCGTGAGATGCCTCTCGTGCGAGTCAGGTGTAGACCAGACTGAGAACCACTCGGCTGAGACCAGCGCCGCCGGCCTGAATGAGGACGTACACGTAAGGATCTGTCGGCCTCGCGGACACCGCGACAACGGCGCGACACCCGTCGAGCCGGCCCTGCTCCACCGCCTGCGTCACGAGGAACTCCCCACTGCTCCCGTCCCGCTCGAAGCGCGATCCCGGCGCCGCATCGATGATGCGCACGGAGCCGGGAACCTCCCTGAACCCGACCGGCCGCGTGGGGTCGCGGCAATCCGCGGCGAGCTCACGGACAGTGCGCTCACCGAGTTGCGCGAGGAAGCCGTTGAGCCCACCGGTCACGGTGTCGAAGACGGCGTACATCGACGAATCCCGTGACACGTACTCCTGCGCCGTGACGACGGTGATCGACTCCGGAAGCGCGGCACCCGTCCACCTCTTCACGACCGCCCGGACCCCGTCGGCATCGAGCTGGCGCGTCGTGTCACCGAAGGTCGCACACGAGGCGACCAGGAAGACGAAGACGGCCAGCACGGCCGCGGCGGCGGCGACGGAGACAGCGCATCCGGGCAGCCTCGCCCACGATCGATTCATTCCAACACAATACCGATGCAGAGCAGCAATTCATCGCGGCGGCACCGGACGGTCGTCGGGGCCGGGGGCGGCGGTCACCGTCGACGACGGGAGCAGGGCGGAGACGCCGAAGCGGGCGCCCTCGCGCGGGAGGACCTGGACGGACCGCACCCCGGGCCGGCCGGCGACCGCACGGAGGGCGTCGCCCGTGCCCCACACCACGACCCCGACCACGGCGGGCCTGCCCGCGCGCAGTCGGGACACGGTGACGCGCGCGATCGCTTCGCCGCGGTCACCGGGTGCGACGAGCGCCGGCATCGCCAGGGCGGCCAGCTCGTTCGCGGCGCGCACGCCCGCGCCGCTCTGGCCCGTCGGGATGATCGCCGTGGGGGTCTGCACGCCGGGGATGCGCACTCGCACCAGCACCCGGCCCACGCGGTCGAGTCCCGCGGCGCGGGTCCACACCTCGTCGGGCGTCCACTCCGCGGCCGGGGAGATCAGGGCCCAGCGCCGCTCCGCCGGGGGCGCCGCCGCCAGCGATGCGCGGGCCTGGTCGAGGTACTCCGCGACCGCCTGGCCGGACTGCGGGCCGAGCCGGTCACCGTCGGGCCGCAGGACGCGCACCGGGGTCTGCGAACCGAGCCAGAAGGACAGCCCGAGAGCGACGGCGAGCAGCGCGGCCCAGCCCGCGATGGTCCGGCTCACGCGTCGCGCAGGACGTCCAGGGCGTGCTGCAGATCGCCGGGGTAGGGCGAGGTGAACTCGACGTACTCGCCCTGCGTGGGGTGCGTGAAACCCAGGGTCCGGGCGTGCAGCCACTGCCGCTCCAGGCCCAGCTTCTTCGCCAGCGACGGGTCCGAGCCGTACGTCTGGTCGCCGCAGCACGGATGGTGCAGCGCCGCGAAGTGCACGCGGATCTGGTGCGTGCGGCCGGTCTCCAGGTGCACGTCGAGCAGCGTCGCGGCCTGGAATGCCTCGATCGTGTCGTAGTGCGTGATCGACGGCTTGCCGTCCTTGGTGACGGCGAACTTCCAGTCGGAACTGCGATGCCGGCCGATCGGTGCGTCGATGGTGCCGGACATCGGGTCCGGGTGTCCCTGCACCAGCGCGTGGTACCGCTTGTCGACGGTGCGCTGCTTGAACGCCCGCTTGAGCACGGTGTAGGCGCGCTCGGAGACGGCGACGGCCATCACACCGGAGGTCCCGACGTCGAGGCGGTGCACGATGCCCTGCCGCTCGGGCGCCCCCGAGGTGGAGATCCGGAAGCCCGCGGCGGCGAGGCCGCCGATGACCGTCGGGCCGGTCCAGCCGACCGACGCGTGCGCTGCGACGCCCACGGGCTTGTCGACGACCACGATGTCGGCGTCGGAGTAGAGGATGTTCATGCCCGGCACGGGCTCGGCGACGATCTCCAGCGGCCGGGCGGGTTCGGGCAGCGTGACGTCGAGCAGGGCGCCCGCGTGCAGCTTGTCGGACTTGCCGACCGGGACCCCGTCGAGCGTGACGGAGCCCTCGGCCGCCAGCTCGGAGACGACCGTGCGGGACAGGCCGAGCAGGCGGGCGACGCCCGCGTCGACCCGCAGGCCGTCGAGCCCGTCGGGGACGGGCATGGTGCGCGATTCACGCATCGGTCGCCTCCGTTCCCGTGGTGCGGGTCTCCTCGGCCGTGGTCTTCTCCGGCGTGCGCGTGCGCTTCTCCCCGAAGCCCTCGTACGGGTCGCGCCCGAACAGGGTGAGCGCCACCAGCAACACCGCGGCGACGCTGATCGCGCAGTCCGCGGTGTTGAACACGGGGAACCAGTCACCGACGGAGAAGAAGTCGATGACGTGCCCGCGGAAGACCCCTGGGGCGCGGAAGATCCGGTCGGCGAGGTTGCCCAGCGCGCCGCCGAGCACCAGACCGAGGCCGAGCGCCCAGGGCAGGGACGTCAGCCGCGACCCCATCCGCACGATCCACACCACCACGCCGACGGCGATCAAGGTGAGCACCCACGTGTACCCGGTGGCCATCGAGAAGGCCGCGCCCGGGTTCTTCACGAAGTACAGGCTGAACGGGCCCACCACGTGGATCTTCTCGCCGTACGTCATGTGCCGGACCACCGTGGTCTTGGCCGCCAGGTCGATGAGGAAGACCGCGACCGCGACCACCGCCAGGAGGATGCGCGGGTTCCGATACCAGCTCGGCCGCGCGGTTGCGGGGGAATCCATGACTCCATCATCCACTACGGTGGCGGTGTGCATGGCAAGCGGTTGCGGCTGGTCCCGGTGGTGGCGGCGTCGACGGTGGTGCTCGTCACCGCCGTCGCGGGGTGCGGGGACGGCGACTCCGCCGGCGCCGGCGCGTCCTCGTCGGCGCCCGCCCGGCAGTCGGTCGCGGCCCCGGCCGCGACCGCGGGCTGCGCCGCGACCCCGCCCGAGCTCCCCGGGCACGCGGTCACCGTCGACGTGCCGCAGGCGACGATCGTGCTCGACTCCCCCGGCACCGGCGCGGCGCGTACCCTGGCGGTCCGCCCGACCGCCGTCGCCGAGTACGCGCTGTTCACCAACTCGCTGCAGGTCTCGCAGGTGGCGGGCGAGCAGCCGTCCGGTGGGAACCGCGACGTGACGCTGCCGCTGACCGCGCAGCCGTCGTGCGCCGATCCGCTCGACGTCTACCTCTTCTTCTCGGCGCCCACGTCCACGGACGCCGCCACGACGAAGGCGCTCGAGGTCGAGGCGGGATCCGTCGCGCGCGTGAAGCTCGCACCCAGCGGCGAGGTGCGCTCGTTCGTCCTGGCCGCACCGCCCGGCGTCTCCTCCGAGGCCCAGTCCGCGTTCGAGCAGGCCCTGCTGCAGACCTTCCTGCGGCTGATCCCGCTGCCCGCCGAGCCCGTCGCCCCCGGTGCGACGTGGACGGCGACCCGGTCGATCCGCGCCGACAGCACCCTGACCCAGACGATGCGCGTCACCCTCGGCGGCACGGCGGACCGGCCCGAGGTGAAGGCCAAGGTGGACGAATCGCCCGACGATTCCGTCTTCCGGGTGCCGGGCAGCGACAGCACCCTGCTGATCGAGAGCTACACCTCGGAGGGCAACGGCACCATCGAGATCGACCCCGCCCGCGCGTTCGGACAGGGCGGTGTGCAGTTGGAGGGCGGTCGCACCCTGGTGGGCGACGACCCGGCGAAGAAGCTCACGCAGAAGACGGGCAGCGTCTACCGCTTCGGCCCGAAGTAGTCGGCGTCCGTCGGTCCGTGACCGCGGTCAGCGGCAGGACGGCGAGTCGCGCCCGACCTGCACGATCATCTGGCAGGCGTACGAGCGCTGCAGTTTCCACCGGCCCTCGTCGAAGGCGAGGGTCGCGTAGGCCAGCTGATTCGTCCCGCCCATGAGCACGGAGAACTGCGCCTTCGCCAGCCCCGGCTGCTCCAGTACGGGGCGGCCGATGTGCCAGCTGACCTGAGGGTTGTCGCTGCGCAGCTTGACCAGCTCGTCGAACAGCGGCCCGTCGGCGATCGTCGCGCCCTGGACCAGCTGCACCTTCTCCTCGATCGGCACGTTCGGGTCGACCGCCCGGCTCAGCATCTCCTCGAGTTGCTGCGTCGACGGTGCACGGTCCGGCGTGCTCGACGGTGCCTCCGTCACCTGGACGGAAACGGCCGAGGGGGTGCTCGACCGCGATTCGGTGCTCTCCCCGCTGCAGGCACCGCAGGCCAGGCCCACGAGTACCGCGGTGAGGGCCATGAGGACCCGTCCGCGCATCGAGAATGTCACCTCCGTCCGGCCGCTGCTTCGCCGCCTCCACTATGCCAAACGTGACGCGGTGCGCCACCGCGCCCCACGGCCGGCATGCGATGCTGCACGCATGCCTGAAGTGATCGTGCTCGCCACCGGTGGCACCATCGCCAGCCGTCACGACGAATCCGGCGCGGCGGCCCCCACGGACGCCGGCGCGGCGCTGGTCGAGACCGCCGGCGCCGTGCCGGGAATCGACGTGACGGTCCGCGACGTGACCGCCGCGGATTCGTCCGCGCTGACGCTGGAGCAGCTCGACGAGATCCGGGCCGCGGTCGTGGACGCTCTCGCCGACCCGGAGGTGGCGGGGGTCGTCGTGACGCACGGCACGGACACCATGGAGGAGACCTCGCTCCTGGTAGACCTGACGCACACCGACCCGCGGCCGGTGGTCTTCACCGGTGCGCAGCACCCCGCGGATTCGCCCGCCGCGGACGGACCGGCGAATCTCGCGGAGGCGATCGCGGTCGCCGCGGACCCCGGATACCGGGGGCTCGGGGTGCTGCTCTCCTTCGCCGGGCAGGTGCAGACGGTGCGGGGGCTCGCGAAGGTGTCCACCGTCGCGCCGCAGCCCTTCGAGGGTGGCCTACCGGTGGCGGAGCTGGCCGGGACGGCACCGAATCGGCTGCTGACCAAGCCCGCGCCGATCGCGGGCGTGCGCGTCGACATCGTGGCCTCGTACCCGGGGGCCGACGGTGCCCTCGTCGACGCCGCCGTCGCGGCCGGCGCCCGCGGGATCGTGCTCGCGGGCACCGGGAGCGGGAACACGACGGTCGCGCTCGCGGAGGCGGTGCGCCGCGCGCTGGACGCGGGCGTGGTGGTCGTCGTGTCGACGCGGATCGCGTCCGGGCCCGTCGACGCCGCCTACGGCGGGGGCGGCGGTGCTGCCGACCTCGTCGCCGCCGGCGCGCTGCTGTCGCGACGGCTGCGGCCCGGGCAGGCGCGGATCGTGCTACTCGCGCTGCTGGCCGCCGGCGTGGGCCCGCGATGGATCGCGGCGTACCTCGGGCGGTAGCCGCGCCGGGGTAGGTTCTGCTGATGGCCCGCGGAATGGCCGGTCCCACGCAGCCGGCACGCCTGATCGTTCTCGGCTTCGGCCTGGCGACGGTGATCGGCAACGTGCTCCTGTCCCTGCCGATCGCGGCGACCGACGGCCAGCGCACCGCGCTGAGCACCGCCCTGTTCACCGCCACGTCGGCGGTGTGCGTCAACGGGCTCGTGGTGGTCGATACCGAGTCGCACTGGTCCACCTTCGGCGAGGTGGTCATCATGCTGCTGGTACAGGTCGGCGGGCTCGGCATCATCTCGCTGGCCTCGCTCCTCGGACTGCTCGTGGCGCGGCGCATCGGGTTGCGGCTGCAGATCCTGGCGCAGGCGGAGAACAAGAGCCTGGAGCTGGGCGAGAGCAAGCGGGTGGTGCTCGGCGTCGTCCGGATGAGCCTCGCCGTGGAGGCGGTCACCGCCCTGTTCCTGTTCGCGCGGTTCGCGCTCGGCTACGACGTCTCGACGGGCCGCGCCGCGTATCTCGCGATGTTCCACGCCGTCACGGCCTACAACAACGCGGGCATCGCGCTTTACTCGGACAGCCTGACGGGGTTCGCCGAGGACCCCGGGATCGTCGTGCCGATCATGGTGGCGATCGTCATCGGCGGGCTCGGGTTCCCGGTGATCTACGAGGTCACGCGGGCGCTGCGCCGGCGGCTGAACCGGGACACCGCGCTGACGCGTTGGTCGCTGCACACGAAGCTGACGCTGATCACCTACTTCGCGTTGCTGGTCGGGGGTGTCGCCCTCATCACCGCGTTCGAGTGGACGAATCCGGCGACCCTGGGCCCGCGCGACGTGGCCGGCAAGATCCTCACGGGGACGTTCGCCGGGGTCTCGCCGCGCACAGCCGGTTTCAACACGATCGACGTGGGCGCGATGCATCCGACGTCGCTGCTCACCACCGACGTGTTGATGTTCATCGGCGGCGGCAGCGGCGGCGTGGCCGGTGGGATCAAAGTCACGACCTTCGCGATCCTGGCGTTCGTGATCTGGGCGGAGATCCGCGGCGAGCCGACCGTGCACGCCTTCGGCCGGCGCATCTCCGCCGACGTGCAGCGACAGGCGATCACCGTCGCGCTGCTCAGCGTCGGCACGGTGATGGTGGGCACGCTGACGCTGCTGCAGATGACGCACTTCGAACTCGACGCCGTGCTGTTCGAGGTGGTCTCGGCGTTCTCCACCGTGGGCCTGAGTACCGGGATCACCGACGATCCGCCCGTCGGCGGGCGGATACTGCTGGTGGTCCTGATGTTCGCGGGGCGACTCGGTCCCGTGACCGTGGCGTCCGCCCTCGCCCTGCGCGAGCGCGAGCGCCGCTACGAGTTGCCGGAGGAGCGTCCGATCGTTGGTTAAATCACGCAAGCGCACGGGGATGCGCATCGTCGTCATCGGCCTGGGCCGGTTCGGCGCGTCGGTGGCGCGCGAGCTGATCGCGCAGGGCGCCGAGGTGCTCGGGGTGGACGTGGACGAGCGTCGCGTGCAGCGGATCTCCGACGACTTGACCTATGCCGCGGTCGCGGACTCGACCGACGAGGAGGCGCTCAAGCAACTGGGGGTGCCGGACTTCGCGCATGCGGTGGTCTCGATCGGCTCCGACCTGGAGGCCGGCATCCTCGCCACCTCGCTGCTGTCGGAGTTCCGGATCCCCAACATCTGGGCGAAGGCCACCAGCCACCAGCACCGCCGCATCCTCGAACGGGTGGGCGCGCACCACGTGGTGCTCCCGGAGCACGAGATGGGCGAGCGGGTGGCGCATCTCGTGACGGGCGGCAGGATGCTGGACTACGTGGAGTTCGAGGAGGACTACGCGATGGTCAAGGCGCACGCGCCGCGCAGCATCGTCGGGAAGGCCCTCAAGGACTCCGGCGTGCGACACAAGTACGGGATCACCGTGGTGGCCATCAAGCATCCGGGTGAGGATTTCACGCACGCCGACTACGACACGATCGTGCAGGACGGTGACGTCCTGATCGTCGCCGGCCGGAACGAGGCCGTCGAGGCGTTCGCCGACGTGAACTGATGGGCGAGGGCCGTGCCCCGGGGCACGGCTCACCGACCACCGCCGGAGCCCCCGCCGTTGCGTAGCCCGGCGCGGACCGCCTCGGTGTGCTCCCCCACTGCGGGTGGGCGACGGTAGTCGGTGACGGGGGTGCGGGAGAAGCCGATCGGGTTGCGCACCTGGTCCATCGCGCCGTCGCCCACGTGGATCCGCGGCTGCAGGCCCAGGCTCTCGGCGAGGGCGAATCCCGAGGCGACGTCGCCGACGGTGCCGGCCGGCACCCCCGCCGCGGTGAGCCGGCGGGCCCACTCCCCCGCGTCCTGGGCTTCGAGGCGCGCCTCGAGGAGCCGGACCAGATCGGCGCGGTGGCGCACGCGGTCCGGGTTGCTCGCGAAGCGCGGATCGTCGGCCAGCTCCGCGGCACCGACGGTGGCGGCGAGGCGGGCGAACTGGCCGTCGTTGCCGCACGCCACCGCGAGGAGGCCGTCGCGGCACCGGAGGGTTTCGTAGGGCGCGATCGACGGGTGGCTGTTCCCCCGCCGCGACGGGGCGGCACCCGTCGCGAGGAAGGTCGCGCCCTGATTGGCCAGCGAACCGAGAAGCGAGGACAGCAGATTCACCTCGACACGTTGTCCGAGGCCGGAGCGCTCCCGCTCGTACAGTGCGGCGAGGATCCCCGCGACGGCGTCCTTCGCGGTGAGGACGTCCACGAGGGCGACGCCCACCTTCATCGGGTCGCCGTCCGGTTCGCCCGTGATGCTCATCAGCCCGCCCAGGGCCTGGACGAGGAAGTCGTACCCCGGCAGCTCCGCCCCGGCCCCGGAGCCGAAACCGGTGATCGAGCAGTAGACCAGGCGCGGGTTGACCGCGACGAGGTCCTCGTACCCGAGGCCCTTCGCGTCGAGCGACCCGGTGCGGAAGTTCTCGACGAAGACATCGGCGCGACTGGCGAGTTCGCGTGCCACCGCGCGATCCCCGGGGTCGTCGAGGTCGAGTTCGACGCTGCGCTTGGAGCGGTTCGCCGACTCGAAGTAGGCGCTGGTGCGATCGGTCCAGGGCGGTCCCCAGGCCCGGGTGTCGTCGCCGGCGCCGGGGCGTTCCACCTTCACGACGTCCGCGCCGAGGTCCGCGAGCATCACCGTCGCGAGGGGCCCGGCCAGCACCCGGCTGAAGTCCGCCACCACGATTCCGTCGAGTATCGGTGCCACTTGTCGTCCCCCCGTCCGTCGCGGCTGAGCGTGCTCGCTTCGGATTGTGCCCCGCGGGTCGTCGACGTCGCGCCCCGGCCTCGGACGCCGGGCGGTCCGGTCAGAAGCGGAAGCCGAAGTTCCGCTTCCGGGACTCCGGGGCCGGGGCCGCCGGCGGGGCCACGTCGTCCTCGGGAAGCGGCCGGCGCCAGTCCATCCCGACGACCCGGATCCGCGTGCCGGTGTCGCCGTCCCACTCGTAGCGGAGTCCCTGGGCGTCCAGGGCCGACGTGATCGCGGCGGCGAGGTCGTCGAAGGTGCGCTCGTACAGCGCGGACATCCGCTCGTCGTCGCCCTGGGCGCTCGCGAGCTCGGCGGGGTCGATCGACGGCGACGGGCCGAAGGACCCGTACCCGAGGTAGACGGAGGGCTCCGCATAGGCCAGGGCCTCGGCGTCCTGCTGGGTGAAGTAGACGTACCCCCACTCGTCCGCGCGATCGTCACCGATCTCGGCGTCGGCACAGGTCCGGCAGCAGGTGAAGTTGTGCCGCACCAGGATCCCGCGCGCGGCGATCGCGTCGCACGCGGCATCGAACCGCGCCCAGTCCCCCTCACCGTCCGATCGGTCGAGGTGGGCCCGGTACGCCGCCCGCGCGGCACGGACGGCCTCCCGAGCCTCCTCCGGGGTGGCGCCGGAGGCCTCGAGCACCTCCGCCACGCGAGCCGCCGTGAAGTAGCCCGGGTTGACGAGGATCGAGGCCGCCCGGAGCGTGTTGTCCGGCAACGTCCGCACGAGCGTCCCGTCGCGCAACCATTCGGGTACCTGACTGTTCTGCTGAATGAAGCGACTCCCCATTGCTGCACAATATCGCAGAGTGGATTCACGTTCCCTGACTTGTGACATAGTGGAGTCATGGGCACCTGGGAGGACCTGCAGCGCACACCGATCGCCGACGTGCGGCGGCGCGCGGCGATCGTGGACACGTGGAACGACATCGAACCCGTCGACGTCCCCGGCGGCGTGCGGTTCGCGTGGAACGACGGGGGTGGACAGGCCGCCGGCTGGTTCTTCGCCGACGACGGGCGCGTGCTCCTGCTGACGTACGAGCACGAGAGCGTGCTCAACTTCTACGAGGACTACGCCTCACAACTGAGCGTGTTCGGCGGCGTCCCCGACGAACTCGTCGCCATGGTCGCCGATCGCCCGGAGAGCTACGAGTTCCTCAACACGGAGAACGACCAGGGCAGGACACTTCCGCACGCGAGCGGCGTCTTCTGGTTCGACGGTGCACGATGGCAGATCGCGCAGGGCCTCGTCGAGTACTGCGCCACCCACGACATCACCCTGATCGCGGACGGCGTCTTCAGTCACGATGTCGGGTTCGAGTACGCCCTGGGCGACTGCCGATTCGGCGAGGAGTTCACACCCGAGGCGCTGATCGCCGAGCAGGTGGCGAACGGCTACTACGAGGAGCCGGGCGAGGAGGAGGCCGCGCTCGGTGCGTTGCGTGCCGTGTTCGCAGCGTACGACCGCGCCCCTCGGTAGCGTGGCGGGATGACCGAGGAGTCCCGCCACATCAGCGTCGTGATCCCCCGCTCCGCCGCGGAGGTGTACGCCTTCGCCCGCGAGCCGAAGAACCTGGTCCGCTGGGCCGCCGGCCTCGCGACCGGCGTGCGATCCGACGGTGACGACCTGGTCGCGGACTCGCCGATGGGCGAGGTGCGCGTGCGGTTCGCGCCGGACAATACGTTCGGCGTCCTGGACCACGACGTGACGCTGCCCGACGGCACCGTCGTGAACAATCCCCTGCGCGTACTTGCACACCCGGACGGCGCGGAGGTGCTGTTCACGGTGCGGCGACTGGGAGCGAGCGATGCCGACTTCGACCGGGACTGCGCGACGGTCCTCTCCGACCTCGAGCGCCTGCGCGCGGTGACGCTCGCGCCCTGACGACCGCGACAGTTCCTCGAACTTTCTATCGATTAATGTTGCAATGTCATCGAACGCCGCGGTAGAATCGAGGTAGTCGAGGGGGCGCAATGAATACTTCTACCTGTATAGCAGTGGAGTATCTCGACGCGCTCACATCATTCGAACACGCAGCGGAGCAACTCGCGCACGTCGATCCCGTGATGCTGGACTCCGAAGACGTCCTCTCCGCACTGGAGCGCCTGGAGGCGGCCTTCCGGAAGGTGCCGTACAGCCAACATCGCCTCACCCAGGTCGCGGTGGAGCAAGGTCTGCCGGGGCAGCTGGGCTACACCGGGATGAAGGAGCTGCTGGTGCAGCGGCTCCGCCTCGCGGGAGGCGAAGCGCGGGATCGGATCCACGGCGCGCGGGACCGCGCTCCCCAGCACGGGCACGGCGTGTGCCCCGAGCCACGGTATGCGCTCGTCGCCAAGGCACAGCGCGACGGAACGATCTCCGATCGGCACGCCCTCGCGATCGATCACGTCTTCGCGAAGTGCCGCAGGACGATCCGGCCCGACCAGGCCGCGATCCTCGAGGATGTTCTCGTCACCGCCGCTGCGGACGTCACGCCCGAGGACCTCTCCGTCATCGGGGCCCGCGCTCTCGCGCACCTCGACCCCGATGGGGCGGAGCCCGATTCCGATGTGATCGAGCGCGCCCGCGGCCTCCACGTGGGTACGCAGGACGGCGACCTGATGACGCCGTTCGACGGCGACCTGTCCCCCGAGGGGCGCGCGTTGCTGGACACGATCCTGGAGAAGCTCGCGCGGCCCGGAGTGAACAATCCCGCGGACGCGGACGATCCCGTGGATCTCACCGATCAGGACGCGGTGAAGGCGGCGGCGAAGCATGATCAGCGGACGGCGGCGCAGCGCAACCATGACGCGCTCGTGACCGCACTGGGGCTCGCCGTCGCGTCTGGCGGGCTCGGGCAGCACCGCGGCCTGCCGTGCGTCCCGATCATCACGCTCGGCATCGACCAGCTCGAGACGGAGACCGGCATCGCCACCACCGCCACCGGCGGCAGGCTCCCGGTCGCCGACGCGCTGCGCATGATGGGCACCAATCCGAAGTACGTCCTGGTCCTCGACCTCGCGTCGCGGCCGCTGTTCCTCGGGCGCGAGAAGCGCCTCGCCTCCGCGGATCAGCGGATCGCGCTGTACGGCTCCGAGAAGGGCTGCACCGCACCCGGGTGCGACGCGCCCGCCACCCGCTGCCAGGTGCACCACATCACCGAGTGGGCCGACGGCGGAGCCACCGACATCACCTGTCTCACTCTCGCCTGCGACGCCCACCACGGGAAGGTGGCGCCCGCGACCGGTGACTTCCCTCGGGGCTGGGAGACGATCACGGTCCCTCAGGGCGAGTACGCCGGCCGCACCGGCTGGCGCCGCACGGCCGACCCGACCCACGAGCACCGGGTGAACCACAAGCACCACACCGAAGAGCTCTATCGCCACGCCCTCGAACGCTGGAACGCCCGCATCGCGGAGCTCCGGAACCTCTGGCGCGCCGAGGAACTGCGGGTGCGTTACCGGGAGTGCGTCGGTTCCATCCACGACGACATCGGCGAGATCCTCGACGGTCCGCACGGCCCGCCGATCCTCGAAGCCCTCCTTGCCGAACACGACGCCGACGAGCCGTGGAACTGCCAGATGCCCGCCGACCTGCGCACCGCTGCGTGACGCGGACACCACCCGCGTCCAGCGCGACCGCGCGCCGCCGGACGGTGCGGCGGGAATTAGCCCTCGTCGTCCTCGTCGATGCGCAGGTGTTCGGCGGGCCAGTCGAGGGAGTCGAGGGGGTCGGCCTCGCGCAGGTCTGGGTCGTCGGCCTTGAAGCTGCGCATCCGGCCGGCGCCGGAGGTGCGCGTCTCGAAGCGCACGCTGAGCACCCCGTGCCCGGCGCCCTGCACCCAGCCGTGGCCGAACTCGGGGTGGCGCACGTCCATGCCGGGTCGCCACCCCACGACAGGTACCTGGACCTCGGCCGCGTCCACACCGCCGTCGTCGTCTGCGACCTCGTCCGCTTCCCCGGAAGCCTCGTCGCTCCCGTCGCTCTCGTCGCCGAACAGCGCGAACTGCTCCACGCTGCTGAGCCCGGAGAAGCCGACCCCGACGAGCCGCAGGCCACCGATCTCCATCGGGTCGAGCGCGAGGCGCTGGGCGGTCGCGGTGAGCACGGCCGCGTCGGTGGTCGCCGACGGCAGCGTGGCGGACCGCGTCAGCAGGGACATGTCGGACCGCTTGAGCTTGAGCACGACGGTCCGCGCCCCGCGCCCGTCCCGGCGCAGCCGCCGCAGCGCGTGCTCGGCGCTGCGGTCGATCTCCCGCCGCAGCGCGTTCATCGTGGTCACGTCGGTCTCGAGCGTGTGTTCCGCGCTGATCGACTTCGCCTCGCCGTTCACCGCCACCGGCCGATCGTCCTCACCGCGCGCCAGCCGGTGCAGCGCCGGCCCCAACGTCACGCCGAGCACCGAGACCACCTCGACCTCGCTCATCGCCGCGAACTGCCCGATGGTGTCGATCCCCAAGCGGGAGAGCCGCTCCCCCGCCACCGGGCCGATGCCCCAGAGCTTGCGCACCGGCAGCGGGTACAGCATCGACTCCTGCGCGGCGGGCGGGATGACGGACACCCCGTCGGGCTTCGCGAGGCCCGAGGCGATCTTGGCGGCCTGTTTCCCCGCCCCCGCGCCGACCGAGGCGACGAGCCCCGTCTCCTCGCGGATGCGGCGGCGCAGCTCCTCGGCGAAGGCCGTCACCTCGGCGGTGGACGCCCCGGCGAGCTCGACCGGCTCGCCGAAGGCCTCGTCGAACGACAGGGTCTCGACAACGGGGATGAGCTCGCGAACGGTCGCGAAGACCCGGCGGCTCACGGTCCCGTACAGCGCGCCGCGCGGCGGCAGCACCACTGCGGCGGCGCCGACGAGCCGGCGCGCCTGGTGCATCGGCATGGCGGAGCGCGCGCCGAAGACGCGCGCCTCGTACGAGCAGCCGGCCACCACGCCGCGGCCGCCGAGCCCGCCCACCAGCACGGGGCGGCCGCGCAGGGTGGGCCGGGTCAGCTGCTCGCAGGACGCGAAGAAGGCGTCCATGTCGAAGTGGAGCACCCAGCGGGCGCTCCGCTCAGCCTCACCCTGCCCCGGCACGGCGCGACGTCGCTCAGGCGCGAGTGAGGCGGGCCCGGACGCCGTCGCCCAGGTCCACGGCGTCCACGTCTCCCTCGAGCGAGGCGAACTCCAGCGACGTGGCGAGCACCTCGCCCGCGATGAGCTCCTGGTGGGTGCGCGCCGCGGCGGCGTGCTCCGCGGGAACGTCGAGCACCAAGGAGATCCGATCGCTCACGTCGAGCCCCGCCGCGCGGCGCGCCTCCTGCAGCTCGCGGATGCGGTCCTTCGCCCAGCCCTCGGCCTCGAGCTCGGCGTCGACCGAGAGGTCGAGCACCACGAGACCGGCACCGTCGGGAAGCTCCGCGGTGGAGTCGGGCGCGGCGGCGACCAGCCTCCGGGTGTACTCGCCGTCCTGCAGCGCGATGCCCGCGGCGGTCACCACCCCGTCGGCGACGGTGTAGTCACCGGACTTGACCGCCTTGATCACGGTCTGCACGTCCTTGCCCAGGCGCGGGCCCGCGGCGCGGGCGTTGACCGCGATCTCGACCCGGCCGTAGGCGTCGGCGTCGGGCGAGACCTGCACGTCGCGGACGTTCACCTCGTCGGCGATGATCGACGCGAAGGGCGCGAGCTTCTCCGCGCCGGGGCCGGCGACCGTCAGCGTGTGCAGCGGCAGCCGCACCCGCAGCTTGTTCGCCTTGCGCACCGAGGAGGCCACGGAGCAGACGTCGCGCACCTCGTCCATGGCCGCGACCAGCTCGGGGTCGGCGGGCAGGTCGGACGCGGAGGGCCAGTCGGTCAGGTGCACCGACTCGCCGCCCGTGAGGCCGCGCCACATGGCCTCGGTGGCCATTGGAAGCAGCGGCGCCGCGAGCCGGCACGTGGTCTCCAGCACCGTGTACAGCGTGTCGAACGCGCCCTCGTCGGAGCCGTCCCAGAACCGCGCGCGCGAGCGACGCACGTACCAGTTGGTCAGTGCGTCGACGAAGAGCCGCAGCTCCTCGCAGGCGTCGGCGATGTTGCAGGTGTCGAGCGCCTCGGTCATGGCGTCGCGGGTCTGCGCCAGCTTCGCGAGGATGTACCGGTCCAGCACGTCCTGCGAATCGGTGCGCCACGTCGCCGGCTTCTCCGCGTACAACTGCAGGAAGGAGTAGGCGTTCCACAGCGGCAGCAGGGTCTGCCGCACGCCGTCGCGGATGCCCTGCTCGGTGACCACGAGGTTGCCGCCGCGCAGGATCGGCGAGGCCATGAGGAACCACCGCATCGCGTCGGAGCCGTCGCGGTTGAAGACCTCGTTGACGTCCGGGTAGTTCCGCTTGGACTTGGACATCTTCAGCCCGTCGTGGCCGAGCACGATGCCGTGCGCCGCGACCGTGCGGAACGCGGCGCTGTCGAACAGGGCCGTCGCCAGCACGTGCAGGTTGTAGAACCAGCCCTTGGTCTGCCCGTTGTACTCGACGATGAAATCGCCCGGGAAGTGCGTCTCGAACCAATCCCGGTTCTCGAACGGGTAGTGGACCTGCGCGAAGGGCATGGAGCCCGATTCGAACCAGCAGTCCAGCACCTCGGGCACGCGCCGCATGGTCGACTGCCCGTCCTCCGGCGACCGCGGATCGTCGGGGTTCGGCCGGGTTAGCTCGTCGATGTACGGGCGGTGCAGGTTCGTCGGGCGCACGCCGAAATCGCGCTCCAGCTCGTCGAGCGAGCCGTAGACGTCGACGCGGGGGTACGCGGGATCGTCCGAGACCCACACCGGGATCGGCGCGCCCCAGTACCGGTTGCGGCTGATGTTCCAATCGCGCGCGCCCTCGACCCACTTGCCGAACTGGCCGTCGCGGATGTGCGCCGGATTCCAGGTGATGTCCTGGTTCAACTCCAGCATGCGCGGGATGATCTTGGTGACCTCCACGAACCACGACGGCACGGCCATGTAGATCAGCGGCTGGCCCGAGCGCCACGAGTGCGGGTAGCTGTGTTCGATCGTCTCGTGCCGCAGCAACCGGCCCTTCGCCTTGAGATCCTTGGCGATGACGGGGTTCGCGTCGAAGACCTGCAGCCCCTCGTACGGCGGCACCGCCGAGGTGAACCTGCCACCCGGATCGAGCGGCTGGACGACCTCGATGCCGTACTTGCCGGAGGCCAGCTCCATGTCCTCCTCACCGAAGGCCGGCGCGAGATGCACCACGCCGGTACCGGAGTCGGTGGTCACGTAATCGGCGAGCAGCGTCACGTGCGACTTGGGGTGCCCGGCGAAGAAGTCGAAGGGCGGCTCGTAGGCGGCGAACTCCAACTCGCGCCCCTTGTAGCTCCCCTTCACCTCCGGCGACTCGCCCAGCTCGCGGGCGTAGTGACCCAGCCGCGCCTCGGCGAGCAGGTAGTCCTTCCCGTCCTTGCCCGTGACGTGCACGTAGTCCAGGTCGGGGTGCACGGCGATCGCGAGGTTCGACGGCAGGGTCCACGGCGTGGTCGTCCAGATCAGCGCCTCGACACCGTCGAGGGCCTCGAGCGCGGTGCCCTTCGTCGTCAACGGCATGCCGACGGTGACCGCCGGGTCCTGCCGCATCTTGTAGGCGTCGTCGAGCTTGCTCTCCTGGTTCGACAGCGGCGTCTGCTCGTACCAGGAGTACGGCAGCACGCGGTAGCCCTGGTAGATCAGGCCCTTCTCGTGCAGGGTCTTGAACGCCCACATGACCGACTCCATGAAGTCCAGGTCGAGCGTCTTGTAGTCGTTGTCGAAGTCCACCCAGCGGGCCTGACGGGTGACGTAGTCGCGCCACTCCTCGGTGTACCGCAGGACCGACGTGCGGCAGTAGTCGTTGAACTTCTCCACGCCCATGGTCTCGATCTCGGACTTGTCCTTGATCCCCAGCTGACGCTCGGCCTCGAGCTCGGCGGGCAGGCCGTGGGTGTCCCAGCCGAACCGCCGGTCGACCTTCTTGCCCCGCATCGTCTGGTAGCGCGGCACCAGGTCCTTGACGTAGCCGGTCAGCAGGTGGCCGTAGTGCGGCAGGCCGTTGGCGAACGGCGGACCGTCGTAGAAGACGAACTCCTCCGCATCGGCCCGGTTCGCGATCGTCCGCCGGAAGGTGTCGTTCTCGGCCCAGTAGGCGAGCACGCGCTCCTCGAGATCGGGGAACGACGGGGTGCCCGTCCGGGCAGGGCCTTCGTCGTCGCGGGTCATGTCGACCAGCGGATAGGGGCGCTTCTCGCTCACGGTGTCTCCTCGTGCCGTCAACTACCAGCACGGGGACGATTCCCGGCCCTCGGCCGGGTACCGCGGTACCACCCCGCTTGCGTCTCCCGGATGGGCGGCGCCGCTCGTGAATCGGGCTGTGACGGGCCCCACCGTCCGGTTCTACTGAGGCGGAATCCGCCCGTTCTTCCGGATGCTCCCCGGTGATGGCCGGATCAACGCAGTGCTACCGCCAAGGATAGCGAATCGTGCAACATCATTTCTTGTCGGGATGTTCCTCGTCCGGCTCCTGGGGCGGAGTCCACTCCGTGCCCCAGGCCTGATCGATCCGGATCTGCGGGATCTGGTCGGTCATGTCCGGGTCGTACTTCCCGGGCGCGAACAGCCCGCGAGTGGCCTCGTCGTCGGTGTCCGCCGGCGATTCGTGTTCCCACCCCGTCGGCCCGCCGAGGGGGCCCACCGCGAACTGCGTGGTCGGGTTCGCCTCGTCGTCGTGGTGACCGAATTCCTCGTGCCCGACGGTGCTCGCCTCGCGCGTCGCGTCGTCGACGGGATCGCTCCCGTCCTCGGGTTCGGCGTCGGCTCCCTCGTCCGTCTCCGCGGCGGGCGCGGGCCGGTCCGACGGTGCCGGGTCGTCGTCCTCGTCGGCGTCACGATCACCGGGGCTCCAGGACGCGGCCGGGTCGGCCTTGTCGCGCTCGGCGCGACGGTAGGTGAGGACGTCGCCGAGCAACAGGCCCACCCCCACCACCGACACCACCACGCAGGCGATCGCGAGCCAGAGGTTGGCCGTGACCAGGGCGACGATCAGCAGGATGAACCCGATGATCGTCGCCCCCAGTGCGGCTAGCAGCATGAGAACTCCGCCCTAGTACCGGCTCGGTACCAGCGGCTACTTGTACTGCTGGTTGCCGCCGGCGGCGTTGCCGGGGTCGTTGAAGTCGCCACCGCGACCCTGGCCGTGATCGACCGGGGCTGCGCTGCGCAGCGACTGCAGCTCCTCGAGCTGCCCCTCGAGGTAGGTCTTGAGGCGGGTGCGGTACTCGCGCTCGTAGGTCTTGAGCTGCTCGATCCGACCCTCCAGCACCGTGCGCTGCTGGTTGATGGTGGTCATGATCTCGGTGTGCTTCGACTCGGCCTCGGCCTGCAGGGCGTCGGAACGCTCCTGGGCCTGGCGCAGCTGGTTCTCCGAGCGCGTCTGCGCGTCGGCGAGCAGCGCGTCGGAGCGCTGGCGGGCATCGGCGACCATGGCCTCGGCCTTCTGCCGGGCGTCGGTGACCATGGCCTCCGACTGGGCGCGCGCGTCCGAGACGAGCTTCTCGGCCTCGGCGCGCGAGTTGTTGGTGAGGCGGTCGGCCGTCTCCTGGGCCAGGCCGAGCACCTTGGCGGCGCGCACGTGGGCGTCCTCGTCGCTGGCGGCGGGCGCGGCGGCCTGCGCGGCCACGGCGGGCGCGTTGGGCGTGGGCGACGCGAAGGCGACGGTGCTGTCGGCGGACGGCTGCTCGCCACCACCGGCGCGGGCCTCGGCCAGCTCACGCTCGAGCTCGGCGTTGCGCTGCTGCAGATCGTTGTTCTCGTCGATCAGCCGAGCGAGCTCGGTCTCGACCAGATCGAGGAACTGATCCACCTCATCCTCGTTGTAGCCGCGCTTTCCGATCGGCGGCTTGCTGAACGCCACGTTCCTCACGTCGGCGGGTGTCAGCTTCATAGGTCGTTTCCCCTCAATTCGGCTGCTCGACAGATCTCACGTCACTCGGACCAACACTGTAACTAGTGCACATCCTGTCACACCAGACCCGTTTGTTCCTCATCACCCAACAATCACGCGATGAAATGTCCGAAATCACGCGCGCGATCACCCCGTTGACCGGGTCAGAAGGCGAAAGCGTAGATCAGCTCACGTGCGACCCAGAGCAGCAGGAACAGGACGATGTAGGACAGATCCAGGCGGACCGGCCCCAACGTCACGGGCGGGATCAGCTTGCGGAGCAGCTTGAGCGGCGGATCCGTGACGGTGAACAGCGCCTCCAGCAGGACCGCGAGGAACCCCGACGGGTACCACTCCCTCGCGAAGGACTTCACCACCTCGATGACGAGCCGGATCAGCAGCAGGAAGGAGTAGGTCGACAGCAGGTAGATGACGATCAGCCAGAACGCTTGCACGGGTACCAGTCTGCCCGAAAGCGTCAGCGGTTGTAGAAACCGGTCTCCGCGATGCGCGCCCGATCCTCGGCAGTGACGTCCACGTCGGCGGTGGCCAGCATGAACACCTTGGTCGTGATGCGGTCGAAGGAACCGTGCAGCGCGAAGGTCAGGCCGGCCGCGAAGTCGACCAGGCGCTTGGCGTCGGCGTTGTCCATCGCCGTGAGGTCCATGATCACCGGGATGCCCTCGCGGAAGCGCTCACCGATCGTGCGCGCCTCCTCGTAGGAGGTGGGACGCAGCGTGGTGATGCGGGACATCGGGTTCTCCTGGCTCAGCACGTCGGCGCGGGTGTCCATCGCCAGCGCACCTCGGGTGGACGGGGCGACGGACCGCGAGACGTCCCGCAGCGGCTCCAGGCGCGGCAGCGGAGCCCGGGTGGGCTCGCGGTAGCCGCGGTCGTAGCCGGCGTCGTAGCGGTCGTCGTAGACGGCGCCACGGGCGTCGTAACCGTCGGAGTACGCGGGCTCGTACGCGTCGTACTCGTCCGCGCGGCGGCCGTCGTACGCGTAGCCGCGCTCACCGCGGTAGTCGTCGAAATCGTCGTCGAGGCTGCGGCGGCCGCGCGGCTGCGGGGTGCCCTCGTCGACGTATCCGTCGTCGTAGGCATCCAGCGGAACCATCCCGAAGTACGCCTTGACCTTGTGCAGAGTGCTCATCGTTGCCCTTCCTCGGCGCCTGCATGGGCTGGTGTGACGGTTGTGACTGTCGTTATGGAAGTGAGATTAGTGGGGAAGGCGGGCGAATGGCGGTTCCGACACGCGCAGGAATTCCATCGATGTCATTCACCCGTGTCGATCCAGATCACCGAGGCCAATCGTCCGGTCGGCGCGCCCCGTCGATGCGAGAACAACGTGGGGTCGCTGATCGTGCACCGCGGATCCTCCGCGACCGCCGCCACGCCCAGGCCCTGTAGCTGGCGGCGGATGCCCGCGCGCAGGTCGAGCCCGTCGGTGCCCTTCTCCGTGCGGCACCGGCTGCCCGGCAGATGCTGCTCCACGTCGGCCGCCATCGACGCCGGGACCTCGTACTTGGCGCCGCTGGCGGCGGGGCCGAGGAATGCGCCGATCCGCTCGGGACGCGCCCCCAGGTCCCGCATCGCGTCGATCACCGCGGGCACGATGCCGATCCGCGCCCCCACGCGGCCCGCGTGCACGGCCGCCAGCACCCCCGCCTCGTCGTCCGAGAGGAGGATGGGGACGCAGTCCGCGGTGAGCACCGCGAGCGCCAGGCCCGGCACCGCCGTGACGAGGGCATCGGTGGCCTCCACGGGTTCGTCGCGCGGACCGTCGACGACGGTGACGTTCCGGCTGTGGATCTGTTCCATCCACACCACGTGCCCCGGCTCGACGCCGATCTCCCGCTCGAGGCGGAGTCGATTGGCGGCGACGGCGGCGGGATCGTCGCCGACGTGATCGCCCAGGTTGAAGGTGTCGTACGGGGCCTTGGAAGCACCGCCGGCGCGGGTGGTGGTCACGCGGCGGACGCGGTGCGCTGCGACAGGGGCGTTCGCGGTTTCAGTCATGGCACAAGACTACGGACGGCGCCCCCGGCAGGGCCGGGAGCGCCGTCGACGTAGCGATCCTCAGCGGCGGTTCTGCAGGAACGACGGGACGTCGAGGTCGAAATCGTCGTCCGAGCGCGTCTCCCGCGTGGCGGGGCCCGCCGCGAAGGGGTCGTTGGCGCGCGCCGGGCGGGCGCCGAACGGGTTACCGCGACGCGACTCCTCCGGCTCGGCCACGGGCGCCTGTTCGGGCGCCGTGTGCTGGCCGCCGATGCGGGTCACGGGGCGACGTGCGGGCGCGCCGCCGTCGAAGCCCGCCGCGATGACGGTGATCCGGACCTCGTCGCCGAGATTGTCGTCGATCACGGTGCCGAAGATGATGTTCGCGTCCTCGTGCGAGGCGCCCTGCACGAGCGAGGCGGCCTCGTTGATCTCGAACAGCCCGAGGTCGCTGCCGCCCGCGATGGACATGAGCACGCCGTGCGCCCCCTCCATCGAGGTCTCCAGCAGCGGCGAGTTCACGGCGGCCTCGGCGGCCTTGAGGGCGCGGCCCTCACCGCGCGCCGAGCCGATGCCCATGAGCGCGCTGCCGGCGCCCGACATCACGCTCTTGACGTCCGCGAAGTCGACGTTGATCAGGCCCGGCGTGGTGATCAGGTCCGTGATGCCCTGGACACCGTTGAGGAGCACCTCGTCGGCGCTCTTGAAGGCGTCGAGCGCCGAGACGCTGACGTCGCCCAGCTGCAGCAGACGGTCGTTCGGGATCACGATGAGCGTGTCGCAGGACTCGCGCAGCGAGGTGATGCCCTGCTCGGCCTGCTTGCCGCGGCGGGCGCCCTCGAACGTGAACGGCCGGGTCACGACGCCCACGGTGAGCGCGCCGAGCTTACGGGCGATGCTCGCGACGACGGGCGCGCCGCCGGTACCGGTGCCGCCACCCTCGCCCGCGGTGACGAAGACCATGTCGGCGCCCTTGAGGAGCTCCTCGATCTCGTCCTTGGCGTCCTCGGCGGCCTTGCGGCCCACCTCCGGATCGGCGCCGGCGCCGAGACCCCGGGTCGAATCGCGGCCCACGTCGAGCTTGACGTCGGCATCGCTCATGATGAGCGCCTGGGCGTCGGTGTTGATCGCGATGAACTCGACGCCCTTGAGCCCCTGTTCGATCATCCGGTTCACGGCGTTGACGCCGCCGCCGCCGATGCCGACGACCTTGATTACGGCGAGGTAGTTGTGCGCGGCGGTCATGTTTCGCCTTTCCCCTGATGTGAAGTCTGTGTGCTTCTGAGACGAACCCTAAACCTCAACAGAAGGCTTAAAGTTATGTCAAGTAGCTGGTCTGAAACCAAGGTAGAGGGCGGTGTGCCGCTTGCCCCGCAGGCGCGCGGGCGTGTCGGGAAAAACGTTCTCGGTGAGGGGAACAACACCCGTCAGCGGGTGGTCGGCATGTCCGGATTGATCACGGTGAACTCCTTGCCGGGACGCGTCAGCACCATGCGCAGCGCAGCGGTCTTGTCCGCCGCGCGCTGATCGTCGCCCCAGTACACGACCCGCTTGTCGCGCAGGACGAAGCGCACGTTGGCCGGCGAATCCGCGCCGATCTCGACGACCTGCCCGTGCAGGTCCGGCGGCAGCGACTTCAGCACCGCGATCGACGCCGTCGTCGCGGGATCGTCGCTCTTCGGGTCGTCGACGACGAGCTTGGGCGTGAGGATCGGGGGCTCCCCCACCTTGATGAACGGCACCCCCTTGGCGTCCACGAGGACGGTGCCCGCGGGCCGCTGCGCGTAGGCGACGACCTCGCGCTCGGTCACCTCGACCACGAGCGTCGACGGGTAGGACACGGTGACGGTCGCCCGGTCGATCCACGGACTGACGGCCACCACCTGCGCGGCGTAGGCATCGCGCTGGCCCGGTGTGATCTGCAGCAGCGGACGCCCCTTGAGCGGCTCCACCACCTTCGCGACCTGATCGGCGGGCGCGTTCGTCGCGCCCGTCACGGAGACGTCGCGCGCCGACAGCACGGGCGAGAAGTACGCCGCCGCGGCGAGACCCGCCACCACGATCACCGCGAGCAGGACCAGCAGCAGCCGCCGCAGACCCGGCACGCGCCGACGCGTCGCGGGAGCACTCACGCGCCCGCCTCGGCGCCGCGCTGCGCCAGCGTGTTGAGGATCGTCGGGCCCTGCATCGTCACGTCGCCGGCGCCCATCGTGATCACGACGTCGCCCGGACGCGCGAGCTCCGCGACCACGCCGGCGACCTCGGACTGGCGCGGCACGTAGTGCGCGGAGGCCGTCACCTTCTCGGCGATCCGCTCCCCCGTCACACCCGGCATCGGGTCCTCCCGCGCGCCGTAGACGTCGAGCACGACGACCTCGTCGGCGAGGCTCAGCGCCGCGGCGAACTCGGCGGCGAACTGCTCGGTCCGCGAGTACAGATGCGGCTGGAACGCGACGATCACGCGGCCCGGCTCGCTCTGCTTGGCGACCATCTCGGCCGCCGCGGTGAGCACGGCCCGCACCTCGGTGGGGTGGTGGGCGTAGTCGTCGAACACCCGCACGCCCCGCTCGGTGCCGCGCAGCTGGAACCGGCGGTGCACGCCGCCGAAGCCCTCGATGCCCTCGATCACCTTCGCCGTGGGATAGCCCATGCTGACCACGGCGATCGTCGCGGCGATCGCGTTGAGCGCCATGTGCTTGCCCGGCACCGAGAGCAGGATCGCCCGCTCGGCGACGTTCCGGTTCTCGTCGGAGAAGCGCACCTTGAGCAGGCCGCCCTCGGCGCGGGGCTTGTAGTCCAGCAGCTGCGCGATCAGGGTCACGTCGGGTGCGAGGTCGCGGTGCGTGCCCTCGCCGTAACCGAGCACGCGGACCCCGCGCGCCCGCAGCGCGGCGTGGGTGCGCTGCGCGAGTGCCGCCGAGCCGGGATCGTCCAGGCACACGACGAGGGTGCCGCCGGGGCGGATCCGTTCGGTGAAGGCGTCGAAGACGGCGACGTACTTGTCCTCGGAGCCGAAGAAGTCGAGGTGATCGGCCTCGACGTTGGTGACCACCACCACGTCGGGCGCGTACTGCAGCAGCGAGCCGTCGGACTCGTCGGCCTCGGCGACGAAGACGTCGCCCGTGCCGTGGAAGGCGTTGGTGCCGGACTCGTTGAGCTCGCCGCCGACCGCGAAGGACGGGTTGGCGCCGCAGTGCTGCAGGCCCACCACCGCCATCGACGTGGTGGAGGTCTTGCCGTGGGTGCCGCTCACCAACAGGGTGCGGTAACCGTCCATGAGGTCGGCGAGCACCTCCGGCCGCAGGATCACCGGGATGCCGCGGCGCTGCGCCTCGACCAGCTCCGGGTTGTCCTTGGGGATGGCCGCGTGGGTGGTGACGACCACCGTCGGGCCGCCGGGCAGCAGGTCGAGGGCCTCGGGGCTGTGCCCCACCTGGACCTGGGCGCCGCGGGCCCGCAGCGCGATGACACCGCGCGACTCCTTGGCGTCCGAGCCCGACACCTGACCGCCGCGGGCGAGGAGGATCCGCGCGATGCCGGACATTCCGGCGCCGCCGATGCCCACCATGTGGACGCGCTGCAGCCGTTCGGGCAGCGCTCCTGTCGACTCGGTCACGACTTCCGCCTCTCCTGTGCCAGTGCGAGGGCCGCCGCCGCGACGGTGCCGGCCGCGTCGCGGTGCCCGGTGCCGCCGGCGGCGGCACTCATCGCGGCGAGCCGGTCGGCGTCGCCCGCGAGCGGGACCACGGTCTCGCGCACCAGGTCCGGGGTGAAGGCGGCGTCGTCCACGAGCAGCCCGCCGCCCGCGGCCACGACCGGCTGCGCATTGAGCGCCTGCTCACCGTTCCCGTGCGCGAGGGGCACGTAGACCGCCGGCAGCCCGACAGCCGCGACCTCGGCCACCGTCATCGCGCCCGACCGGCACACGGCGAGGTCGGCGGCGGCGTAGGCGAGGTCCATCCGGGTCAGGTACGGCACGGCCACGTAGCCGGGGACGTCGACGTCGACGGAGTTCTTGGGGCCGTAGGCGTGCAGCACGCCGATGCCGGCGCCGGCGAAGTCCCGGGCGGCACCGACGACACCGTCGTTGAGGCGGACCGCGCCCTGGCTGCCGCCGAAGACGAGCACCACGGGGCCCTCCGCGGGCAGCCCGAAGTGGGCTCGCGCCTCGGCGCGCAGGGCGGCGCGGTCGAGCCCGGTGATGGAGGCGCGCACGGGGATGCCCACGACCTCGGCCGGCACGCCGGAACCGGGGACCGCGGCGAAGACCGTGGTGGCGAGCTTGGCACCGACCTTGTTCGCGACCCCCGCGCTGGCGTTGGCCTCGTGGATCACGATGGGCACGCCCATGCTGCGGGCGGCGAGGTAGGCGGGCAGGGCGACGTAGCCGCCGAATCCGATGACCACGTCGGCGCCCGTCTCGCGGAGCACCTTCCGCGTGCGGCGCACGGCACCCGCGAGGGTGAAGGGCAGCTTCGCGAGGTCCTTGCCGGGCTTCCTCGGCAGCGGGACCGGCGGGATCATGGCGAGCGGGTAGCCGCGTTCGGGAACGAGGCGACCCTCGAGGCCCTTGGGAGTGCCGAGGGCGGTGACCTCGGCGTCGGGGCGCAGGGCCCGGACGGCGTCGGCCACCGCCAGCGCGGGTTCGATGTGACCTGCGGTGCCGCCACCGGCAACCACCACCGAAACCGCTCGAGAAGAACTCACCACGCCCGTCTGCCCTTTTCCTGTCCTCGGCGCCGCTGCTGCTGCCGCGGCGCGTTCCGCTGCTGCCCGGCGCGCTCGCCCCGCCAGGGCTCTCCGCCCCGGCCCTGCGGCCGCATCGGCGGGAGGTCCCGCCGGGACGCCTGCCGCCGGGTCAGGCTCTCGTCACCGTACGGGTGTCGATCGTACGGCGACGGGGCCGACGGTGCGCTGCGCCCCTTCCGCGGGGGCTGCGACGGTCCGCGCCCGGCCGGCGCGGGGCGACCGGGCCGCGGGGCGGGACCGCGGCCGGCCGGCCGCTCGGGCCGCGGCGGGACGTAGGGCAGCGGCTTGGGCAGGCGCAGGAGGCGACCGGCGCGCCCCTCCCGGCCGCCGGCGAGCGCCGCGATCGCCTCCGGCTCGTGCCGGGCGGCGTTCGCCAGCAGGCCCATCATGAACAGCACGAGGATCACCGAGTTGCCGCCGGCGGAGAGGAGTGGCAGCTGGATGCCGGTCACCGGCAGCAGGCCCACGACGTAGCCCATGTTGATGATCGCCTGGAGCGCGATGAGCGTGGTGATCGAGGCGGCCATGAGGCGCAGGAAGGGATCGGCGACCCGGCGGGCGATCCGCATGCCCACCCAGGTGAGGATGCCGAACATGAGGATGACCACGCCCGCGCCGAGGTAGCCGAGCTCCTCGCCGATGATGGCGAAGATGAAGTCATTGTGCGCGTTCGGCAGGTAACTCCACTTGGCGGTCGAGTTGCCCAGGCCCACGCCGAACAGTCCGCCGTCGGCGAGGGAGTACCGCGCCTGGTTCGACTGGTAGTTGGCGCCGAGCGCGTCGTCGGTGCGGCCGAGCCAGGCCTGCACGCGCGCCGAGCGGTAGCCCTCCGCGAGCGCGAAGAAGATGCCGAGCAGGGCGAAGACCACGAGCAGCGAGGCGATGAGCTTCGAGGACAGCCCGGCGTAGTACAGCAGCATCGCACCGACCGAGACGATGATCATGGCCGTCGACTGGTTCGGCTCCGCCACGACCAGCGCCGCCATGAGCACCACGACGGGCCCGAGGGGCAGCAGGAGTTCCTTGATGTTGCCCTTGCGGCCGCGGTCCGCGAGTAGGTGCGCACCCCAGACGATGAGCGCGACCTTGGCGATCTCCGACGGCTGCAGGGTGAATCCGCCCACGTCGATCCAGCGGCGCGCGCCGCCGACCATGGAGCCGACGCCGGGCACCAGTACGGCCGCGAGCAGCGCGATCGACACGAGCACACCGCCGAGCGCGACCCGGCGCAGGAGTGCGGGCCGCAGGTAGAGGGCGAGGACGAAGGCGACCACGCCGAGGCTCACGTAGATCAGCTGGCTGGTGAACTTGCCCCACGGCGAGCCCGTGGCGCTGATGTCCTCGACGGACGACGCGGAGAGCACCATGATCAGGCCCATCACGGTGAGGACGGCGGTGAGGCCGAGCACCAGATGGAACGACGCGAGCGGCCGGCGCAGGGCGGTCGCGAGCCCGACGGCGGCGCTCCGCAGCAGCGAGGCGCCGGTGCGCGCGACATCGGCTCCCGAGCGCGCCGCGGACGCGGCGGCCGCCCCGCGCGAGCCCGTCGCCGACGCGGCCGTCTCCCGGGGCTGCGCGTCGAACTCGGTGCTCTCGGGGGCGTTGACGCCGCCGGGGACGAGGTCGGGATCGGTGTCGGTGCCGGCGGCGGCCTTGCCGGCGCGGCTCACGAGGCGTCTCCGAGCGCGCGGGCCGACGCCGCGAAGGCGTCGCCGCGGTGCCCGTACGACGTGAACATGTCGAGCGACGCGGCCGCGGGCGCGAGCAGGACGACGGGCGCGGCACCGTCGTGGGCGGCGGCTTCGGCGATCCGGGAGGCCTCGGCGACGACTGCGGCCATCACCGCATCCGCATCGCCGGACACTCGCACATCGCTAGCCCCATTCGTCCCTACAGAACGGTTCGCATCATTTGTCACAGGAGACACACGACTATGTTCGCCCGCGGACACCCGAACCACGGGGACATCGGGCGCGTGTCGCGCGAGTGAACCGGCGATCTCGTCCCGATCCACCCCGAGCAGAACCGCGCCCACGAGCCGCGGCGCGACCCGCTGCACGAGCGGCCCGATGTCGGCGCCCTTGAGCTGACCGCCCGCGACCCACACCACCCGCTCGTGCGCCTCGATGGAGTTCAGCGCCGCATGCGGGTTCGTGGCCTTGGAATCGTCGATGTAGGTGATGCCGCGCACCGTCGCGACGGACTCGGCGCGGTGTGCGCCCACCCGGAACGCCGCGAGGGCCTCCCCCGCCTGGGCGGCAGTGACGCCGACGGCCTGCGCGAGGGCGGTCGCGGCCAGCGCGTCCGCGATCCCGGCGGGCCCGGGCGGCGACACCCGGTCCGCGGGCACGACCGGGGCCCCGGCACCGTCGACCAGGACGCCCTCGCGCACGCCGTACTCCCCCGGCCCGGGCTCGCCCGTGGTGAAGCCGACGGTGATCTCCCCGCGCAACCCGGAGGCCACCGGGTCGTCGAGGCCGATCACGGCGAGTTCCCCGGACAGTGCGCGCGCCTTGTCGGCGGTGTACGCCGCCATCGAGCCGTGCCAGTCGAGGTGATCCTCGGCGACGTTGAGCACGACACCCGCGCGCGGTCGCACGGACGGGGCCCAGTGCAGTTGGAAGGACGACAGCTCGACGGCGAGCACGCGCGGATCGCCCTCGTCGCCGATCGCGTCGATGACCGGGCGGCCGATGTTGCCGCAGGCGACGGCGCGCACGCCGGCGCGCAGCAGGATCGACTCGAGCATCTGCGTCGTGGTGGTCTTCCCGTTGGTGCCGGTGACCACGAGCCAGTCGCGGGGCGCACCGAAGGCACCCGCGCGGTCGATCCGCCAGGCCAGCTCCACGTCGCCGATCACCTCGACGCCCGCGGCCTCGGCGGCCACGACGACGGGCGCGGTGGGCCGGAAGCCCGGCGCGACCACGACGAGGTCGTAGCCCGACGGGTCCTGGCCGTCCAGGTCGGCGACCGTGATGCCCGGCACCTCGCCGGCGATCTTGTCGCGCGCCGCGGGCTTGCCGTCGGCGACGGTGACCGTGGCCCCGAGCCGGAGCAGGGCGCGGGCGACGGCCGGGCCGGTGACGCCCCCGCCCGCGACGAGGACGTGCGCGCCGGGGCCGGGGAGCGTCGCCATCTAGCCGACCGCTCCGGAGCCGAGGAACTCGGCGTAGAACAGCACCAGGCCCAGGCCGCACGAGATGGCCGTGAGCAGCCAGAACCGGATGATCACCGTGGTTTCGGCCCACCCGGAGAGCTCGAAGTGGTGGTGGAAGGGCGCCATCCGGAAGACGCGTCGGCCCGTCGAGCGGAAGACCGCGATCTGGATGACCACCGAGACCATCTCGGCGACGAACAGCGCGCCCAGCACCACGGCCAGCAGCTCGGTGCGGGTGGTGATCGACAGGCCGGCCAGCAGACCGCCCAGCATGAGCGATCCGGTGTCGCCCATGAAGATCTTCGCGGGCGCGGCGTTCCACCACAGGAAGCCGAGGCAGGCGCCGCCCGCCGCGACCGCGATGAGCGCCAGGTCGAGCGGGTCGCGCACGTCGTAGCAGCCCGCGACCTGCTTCGTCTCGCACGCGTAGCGGAACTGCCAGAAACTGATGAGCACGTAGCTGCCCAGCACCATCGCCATGGACCCGGCCGCCAGACCGTCGAGGCCGTCGGTGAAGTTCACGGCGTTCGACCAGGCGGAGACGACGAACCAGCAGAAGATCACGAAGAGGATCGCGCCCATCGAGATCGTGTTGATGTCGCGCGTGTAGCTGAGGAACTCGCTGGCGGGGCGCACCCCGTCGGCGTTGGGGAACTGCAGCACGAGGACGCCGAAGATGAGGGCCGCGACCGTCTGGCCCACCGTCTTGGCGGTCTTGTTCAGGCCCAGGTTGCGCTGTTTGCGCACCTTGATGAAGTCGTCCAGGAAGCCGACCAGCGCGAGCGAGGTGGCGAGCCCGAGCACCAGCAGGCCCGACGCGCTGGGGCCCGGACCGGAGTTCCAGCCGAGCAGGTGCGCGCCGAGGTAGCCGGCCCACAGGGCGACGATGATCGCGACGCCGCCCATCGACGGGGTGCCGCGCTTCTTCTGGTGGCTCTGCGGTCCTTCGACGCGGATCTCCTGGCCGAAGCCCTGGCGGGAGAAGACCCGGATCAGGACGGGTGTGAGCAGGATCGCCACGGCCAGCGAGATGCCGCCCGCGAACAGGATCTGGATCACTTCGGTGACTCCCCGTTCTCGTTGTTGACCGTGCTCGCCGTGCCCAGGTGCTCGGCGACCTCCCACATCTTCTCGGACTTGGACGCCTTGACCAAAACGAGGTCGCCCGGGCGGAGCTCCGCGCGCAGGCGCTCCACGGCCTCCGCGCGGGTGTCCACGCGCACGGCCTCGCTGCCCCACGAGCCCTCCATCACGGCGCCCTGCCACAGGGCGTGCACGGCGCGCGATGTGCCGACGCAGATGGTCCCGGTGATGTCGAGGCGCACGAGGAACCGGCCGAGGCGATCGTGTTCCACGATCGACTCGTCGCCGAGCTCGCCCATCTCACCGAGCACCGCGAAGGTGCGCCGCCGCTCACGGCCGGGGAGCCGCTCCCCCGCCTCGTCGTGCTCGGACATGAGCACGAGGCTGCGGAGCGCCGCCCGCATCGCGTCGGGGTTCGCGTTGTAGGTGTCGTTGACGACGGTGACGCCGCCGTCGGTGGTGAAGACGTCCATCCGGCGGGGCGATGCGGCGCCCGCGCCCGAGAGCGCCTCGGCGACCTGCGCGACCGTCGCACCGCATTCGAGGCCGACCGCCGCGGCCGCCAGCGCGTTGTGCACCTGGTGTTCGCCGTGGACCTTGAGCGCGACGGGCGCGGTGCCCGCCGGGGTGCGCAGCGTGAAGGCGGCGCGGGCCTGCGCGTCGATGCGGACGTCCTCCGCGGCGACGTCGGCCTCCCCGGTCCCGTAACGGACGACCCGCGCGACCGTCCGGGAGGCCATCGCGGCGACCGCGGCGTCGTCGGCGTTGAGCACGGCGGTGCCGTCGGCCGGCAGCGCCTCGACCAGCTCGCCCTTGGCGCGGGCGATCGCCTCGCGGGAGCCGAACTCGCCGAGGTGGGCGGTGCCCACGTTGAGCTCGACGCCGATGCGGGGCGGGGCGACCTTCGCCAGCGCCGCGATGTGGCCCTCGCCGCGGGCGGACATCTCCAGCACCAGGAACTTCGTCGACGCGGTCGCGCGCAGCGCCGTCCACGGGTGGCCGATCTCGTTGTTGAAGGAGCCGGGCGGCGCGACGGTCTCGCCGAGCGGCCGCAGCACCGCGGCGATGAGGTCCTTCGTGGAGGTCTTGCCGGCCGAGCCGGTGACGCCGACGACGGTCAGCCCCTCGGCGGCGAGGGCCCTCGTGCAGTGCGCGGCCAGGTCGCCCAGTGCCTTCAGCACGGCGGCGCCCGCGCCGTCGGTGTCGTTCTCCAGCGCCATCACCCGGTTGTCCGTCTCACCGGAGACGGGCACGACGATCGCGGGGACGCCGACGGGGCGGGCACCGAGCACGGCGACCGCGCCCTTCGCGACGGCCGTCGCCGCGAAGTCGTGACCGTCGACCCGGGCGCCCGGCAGCGCGAGGAACAGCCCGCCCGGGCCGATCTCCCGGGAGTCGAACTCGACGGAGCCGGTGACCCTCGCCTCCGGATCGGGCACGTCGTGCAGAGTGCCGCCGACGATCGCGGCGACCTCACGCAGGGTGAGATCGATCATGCGCCCGCCTCCCCCGCGGCCTGCCGCGACTCCAGCGCGGCCGCGAGCTCGTCGCGGTCGTCGAAGGGATGCTTGACGCCGTTGATCTCCTGCCCCGCCTCATGCCCCTTGCCTGCGACGAGCACGACGTCGCCGGTGCGCGCCCAGTTCACGGCCTCGGCGATCGCGGCCCGACGGTCGCCGATCTCGCGGACCTCGCCGCCCGCGGGGACGGCGCGGGCACCCGCGACGACGGCGGCGCGGATCGCGGCGGGGTCCTCCGTGCGGGGGTTGTCATCGGTGACGATGACCAGTTCGGCGGCGCTCGCGGCGGCCTCGCCCATGAGCGGCCGCTTGCCGCGGTCGCGGTCGCCGCCCGCGCCCACGACCACGGCGATGCGGCCCGCGGTCTGACCGCGCAGCGTCGCGATCACCGCATCCAGCGCGGCGGGCTTGTGCGCGTAGTCCACGACCGCGAGGAAGTCCTGGCCGCGGTCGATCCGCTGCACCCGGCCGGGCACGGCGACGGCGCCGATGCCGCGGGCCGCGTCGGCGAGCGGGACGCCCGCCTCGTGCGCGATGACCAGCGCCAGCGCCGCGTTGGCGACGTTGTACGCGCCGGGCAGGCCGACGACGGCGGAGAAGGTCTGGCCGTCCGGGCCGCTGAGGGTGAACCGCTGCGTGCCGTCGGAGTAGGCCGCGACCTCGCCCGCGGTCCAGTCGGCGGGCCCGGTGGTCGCGACGGTGACCAGCGGCAGCCCGGCGGCGCGCCGCAGCTCGGCCATCCGCAGGCCCCACTCGTCGTCGACGCAGATCACCGCGCGCTCGCAGGCCTCCGGCCCGAGGAAGAGCAGCGATTTCGCGGCGAAGTAGTCCTCCATCGTGGGGTGGTAGTCGAGGTGGTCCTGGCTGAGGTTGGTGAAGGCGCCGACGGCGAACCGGGTGCCACCCGTCCGGTTCTGGGCCAGGGCGTGCGAGCTGACCTCCATCACGGCGGCGGTGACGCCGCGCTCGACCATGGATGCGAACAGCCCCTGCAGGGCGGAACCCTCGGGGGTCGTGAGCGTGGTCGGGACGTCGACGCC
This sequence comes from Tsukamurella paurometabola, assembly GCF_900631615.1. NCBI lineage: Bacteria > Bacillati > Actinomycetota > Actinomycetes > Mycobacteriales > Tsukamurellaceae > Tsukamurella > Tsukamurella paurometabola. Next base: position 3,318,455 of record NZ_LR131273.1, on the reverse strand, counting down.
CGCGATGCGCGTGCCCACGGTGCCGATGAGGCCCGTCGGGTTGCCGCCCGCGGCGAGCGCCGCCTCGACGAGGTAGCTGGTGGTCGTCTTGCCGGAGGTGCCGGTGATGCCGACGAGCGTCATCCGGGCCGACGGTGCGCCGTACACCACGGCCGCGACCGGGCCGAGGACCCGGCGCGGGTCCTCGTGCAGCAGCACCGGGACGTCGTGGCCGTCCTCCGCGAGGAGCGCGGCACCGTCGGCGTCGGTGAGGACGGCGACCGCCCCCGCCTCGATCGCGCCGGCGGCGAAGCGCGCGCCGTGCGTCGCGGTGCCGGGGACGGCGCAGAACAGGTCGCCGGGGCGCGCCTCCTGGGCGCGCACGGTGGCTCCGGTCAGGCGCACCGCCGCGGCGTCCGCGCCGGCGAGGGTGACGCCCGGGACCTGCGCCGCGACCTCGGCCGGCGTGGCTCCGCGGGGGTGGGCGGGGCGAGTGAGAGTCGATTCGGGCACCGGTAGATCCTACCCGCCGGTTGAACCCTCCCCCTGGTTAGGACCACCGTCAGTCGGCACCGTCCCGTGCTCCAACCAGTCCAAATCAACGCCGGTCACCATCGCCCACGCAAGCAACGTCGAACGGCGAACGTCGTCGCCGCGCTCTGCTCGCTGCACGGTCGTGTTCGACACGCCGAGCATCTCAGCGAAATCCCGCTGACTCGCGCCAATATGCCGCCTTGCCAGCTCTAGCCGGAGGTTGCGCGGCTGATCCGGAATCACCCCGCGCCGATGTGCAGTCGTCATGGTCAGCACTCTACCGGCAATGACGCGATTACCTCACTATTGCGCGTCGGGTTGCCAAAACTGAAGTCTTTACGTCACTATGGCTGCCATGAGTTCCATGCCTGTAATTACTTCGGTGTGCTCCGTCAGTGACGCGTCGGCGATGTTGGGCCTCCCGCTCTCCACCGCCCAGCGTTGGGCTCGCCTTGGTCGGCTGCCGGTCGTGGCGAAGATGACCGGCGGGACCGGCGCTTACGTGCTCGACCGCACCGCCGTTGAGGCGATGGCAGCGGAGCGTGCGCGGTGAGCCGGTCGGTTCGGGCGTCAGTCACCGCCGCGCATGTTCGCGCGGCGCTCGATCGCAGCGAGAGCAACCGCCGTGTGGCCGACGAGCTGCCCGTAGAGGTCTTCGAAGCGTCCGGTGAACGGGACGTTGCGCAGGAAGTCTGCCGTGATCGGAACGTCATCACCGAGGTTGTAGATCGTCTCGGCGCGCTGAGCCTCTGCGCTGGCGTTGTTCTCATCTTGATCGCTGTAGTCAGTCACAAATCTTCCCCTTTCAAGGGTGCCGCCCGGTCGGTCCGGGCGTCGGCACCGACGGGCCGGATACCCGTCGATGCATCGCATTCTGGGGTAGCCCACCGACAGGTCCGCCGCCTCGCGTTCCTCCTCCCGCGTGCGCGGCACCTGTCGGGTCGGGCTGGCGGTGCCCGATGAGCCCCGCTGTGCAGGCGCTCCTGACGGTGCCGATCATCTGCACGCCCGTGCTCGTGGCCTGGTGGGCTGCCGAGCGCCCCGGTCGCGCCGACCGCGCGGAGCGCCGCCGATGACCGACCTCCCCGAGAAGATGAACCGCCCGCCGTGCCTCCCGGGCGGGTGCACCAAGGACGTGCGCCACCTCGGCAAGGGCACATCCGCCGGCGACTGGCCTTGCACCCACTGCGGCTGGTCGATCCGCGAGAAGCACGCCCTGGTCGCCCAAGATAAGGGCACGCTGTGGTGACCCGCGCCCGCAACGCCTCCCACGGCACCCGCTCGAAGTACACGACCGGCTGCCGGTGCGACGACTGCCGCGCCGCCAACACCGCGTATCAGGCCGATTGGGAACGCCGGAATCCTGCCGCGAAGGCCCGCCATGACGCGCAGCGCGCCGCGTGGAAGCGCTCCGACAAGGGGCGCGCGGCATCCCGCGCGTGGAAGGAACGCAACGCCGAGCAGGTCCGCGCGAAGAACCGCGCCTACTACGCCGCCAACCGCGAGAAGGTCAAGGCGACCGTCGCCGCCGCCCGCCGCCGCGAGCAGGCCGACACGATCCTCACCTCCGAGCTGCACGGCACCGAGTGGACCGCCGCCGACGAGGCGGAGTTGATCCGCCTGTATGGCACCCTGCCGGTCCGCGAACTCGCCGCCAAGCTCCACCGCACCGCGAGCGGCGTCCGCTCCCGCGTGCAAGTCCTCCGCCGCCGAGGTGAGCTATGAACGTCATCCCGTTCGGGCGCACCCCGGCAGAGCGCCGCAAGAACGCCGAGCGCGCCGCCCGCGCCGAGACGAAGACCCGCCACCCCGCAGGCTCCAAGCGCCCGCTGACCGAGCAGGAGCTACGCGAGGCGTCCGCCTTCGAGCCGGACTGGCGCTCGAAGCACCCATCCCGCACCGAGGCCCGCCGTGCGCAAATCCTCGACACCAAGACGTGCAAGGGCTGTGGCGTCACCGTCGATTGGCCGAACGGTCGCGTCCACTCGACCGGCAAGTGCCGCGACTGCCGCAGCAAGGACATGACCGTCCAAGGGCCGGAGCCTCCACCAGACCCCGCCCTGTTCTAAGTGCCGATCGGCACGAAACCCCTGAAAACCCGTTCCACCAGCTCGCCGCGACCGCTCGCCCCGGTTGTTTCGTCGCCCGTCAGAGGGGCTTCACCCCCTCGTGCCGAACGGCGTATGCGGCACACCCCGATCACGTTGTGGAGTCGGTAAAGGCAGACTCGGGCGACACGCGGCAGAACGTAGCCGCGCCAACAGAAAACGTTGGCCCACAACGGAATATCCCAGTCCTGCGCGCCGAGTAATCCCCGGCGCGGAACAAACAGGCTCCGCTTGGCTCCGTCCGGCAAGCCCTAGTTGTTCGCACCGCGAGAACTAGGGGAAGCCCACCCACCTACTTCCACCATCCGGCAACAGCCGGAACGGGAGCCGATAGGAAAACCCAATCACGTTGCAAGACAATCGAACAGGAGATAACACCATGACCGAACCGAACTACTCCCCCACGCTGCTCGACGCCACCCGCGAAGCGCTGGAACAGACCGGCATCATCGACCGGCAGGACTCCCCCCTCGAATCCGGCTACGTCGTGGACGCCGACCTGATCGACCTGCTCGACGCCCTGCGCGGACGCGGCTGGATCGTGCAGCCCGCGCCGGTCCCCGGTGTCCCGGTCAACGCCCTACCGGACGGCCCGCCCGCACCCGGCGCACCCGCTGACCCCGGCGCGGCGGTCGATGCCGGCGAGGGCGTCGCGCTCCCCGACTGGTGGGGCCGACCGTGAACGGCTTCGTGGGCGGTGGCGCGCACTGGCGCGTGCTGCCCGTGCGATTGAAGGGCTTCCCCGCACTGTGCTGGCAGGTCTACCGCCGTCACTGGGACCACTGGGAGGCTGTCGGGTACCCGCACCGGTACCACTTCACGGCGATGACCGAGGCGAACAGGCTCGCGAGGCTCAACCGTGCGTAAGTGGGGCGGCAGGCCGGCAACGCGCCTCGTGCGGGCGACCCTCGCCACGTACGGGACGCGCTGCCACCTGCGCGGCCCACGGTGCCGAGGGACCGCCACGACCGCCGATCACCTCATCCCCCGATCGCGCAACGGCCCCGACACCCTCGACAACCTCCGCCCCGCCTGCCAGCCCTGCAACCGGCAGCGCGGAGACATGACCCTCACCGAGTGGCGCACCCTCCACGGACGCCCCACCACCAACCTCGCACCATCCCGAAACTGGCTAGGAGACACCGATGAATGACGACCCGCTGTACGGACGCGGCGGCACACAGCCACCGCCCCGCAAGGTGACCGAGGTCGGGTGGATCAAGTGGTGGCGCGGCGCGGACGGCACCGAGCACACCGAGTTCAAACCCAACGCGGTGCACACGCGCGATGAACAGCGCGCACTGATCGAAAGCGTTGTCGCGCAGTTTTTGACACCGCGCTGCTAACGCCGGGCGGACCTCCGCCTCCTCTTTTTCCAGCAGTTCCGAGAGGGTGGGGGTCGGTACATTACGACACGTGACGAAAGGAGACCGAAATGCCCCGACCTGACCCGCGAGCGCCCAAGCTCGGTCAGCAGTCGCTATTCGATGACGAGCCGACCGCCGCCAAGGTCAACGGCCAGGTGACCCGTGGCCGGCACAGCGAGGCGATCGACCGTTCGATCCATGCCGCCTACGCCAAGGGGTACATCGAGGACGTGGACGAGGCGGCGGTGACGCTGCTCCGCGCGATCGGAACGAACTTCGATGAGGCGGAGCGGCAGCGCGACCTGTGGGCGGTGTCCAAGGCGCTGCCCGGTGCGGTCGATCTGCTCGACCGTCTGCACATGACCCCGGAGTCCCGCGTCACCGAGGGCGAAGACGAGATGGCCGGCCTCATCCGCGAGATGATGTCCGCCGAGCAGGAGGCGACCGGTGGCGACACCGAGGTTCATCACCCCGCGCCGTAGCCCGTACAGCTACGCCCCAAAGGTCGCGTTCCTTGCCGATCGCGCGTTTGGGCGTCCGTTCATGCCATGGCAGCACCAGGCGTCCGGCCTGATCGAGGAGTGCGACGCGGACGGCTGGCTGCTCAACCCGCTGGTCGTCATCACCGTTCCCCGGCAGTCCGGCAAGACGGAACTGGTCAAGGGCACAGCGGTCCGGCGCACCATGTCCCGCCCCAAGGCCCGTATCTGGTACACCGCGCAGACCGGCATCAAGGCCCGCGAGCAGTTCACTGAACTCATCGATGACGTGGAACTCTCGCCGCTCCGCTCGGGCTTCAAGTGCCTGCGCGGCGCGGGTGACACCTCGATCAACCTGCCGCGCATGGGCGGGAGGTTCCGGGCGTTCCCGCCGACGCCTGACAGCCTGCATTCAAGCCAGTCCGATCTAGTGATCCTCGATGAGGCGTGGTTCTTCGATGAAGACCTTGCCGAGGGCATCATGGGCGCGATCGGCCCGACGCAGGCCACCCGTGGCCGCAAGGGCGGCATCCCGCCAGGGCCGCAGATCATCGTGGTTTCCACCATGGGCACCGCCAAGTCCACGTGGTTCCACGGCCTGGTCGATCGAGGCAGGGCAGGGGAACCGGGTATCGCCCTGATCGACTACGGCATCGGCCCCGACGTGGACCCCCTGGACGATGAGGCGATCGCCGCCGCCCACCCGGCGATCGGCCACACACAGGGCATGGACGTGCTGACCACGGGGCGCGCCCAGCTCTCCCCCGGTGAGTTCACCCGCGCCTACGGCAACCGGCCCACGTCCGCCTTCGATCGCCTCATCCCCGCCGAGGTGGCGGAGCTGGCGACCGTCACCGCCGACCTGCCCGCCGGCCAACCGGCGTTCGGCGCTGCCGTGTCCTTCGAGCGCGACGAAGCCGCGATCGTCTCGTGCGTGATCGACGCGGCCGGCGTCCCATGGGTGGAGGTCGTCCTTATCACCGACGCCACGGACGATCTGGTCGGCAAGCTCACCTCGGTCACCAACCGCAACGGCGGGCACGTCGTCATCGACGGCAACGGCCCCGCCGCCTCGCTCGCCGAGGCGGCAGACCGGGCGGGCGCGATCGTCACCAAAGTGGGCACCGCCGAACTCGCGTCGGCAACCGCCGATATGCTCGACCGCCTCCGTAAGCCGCTGACGGAATCCGGCACCGCGCCGGCCGTCCGGCTCCGCGCTCACCCCGCCTTCAGCGAAGCGCTCGACGCCGCCACGCTGCGCACCGTGGGCGACCGACAAGTCCTCGCCCGACGCGGCTCCGCCGCCCCGATCACCGTCCTTGAAGCCGCCGTACTCGCCGTCCGCGCCGCGCTCACAAAGCCGAAACCACCAGTCGCACCGAAGATTTGGATATGACCCATGGCACGTAACCACAAGATCGACTTCACCAACTACTCCGCCGTCATCGTGTGCAACCGCCCCGGCTGCCTGTGGCGGTGCGGCGCGACCGACCGGCGCTCCGCGTGGCGTCTGTACGCCGGCCACTGCCTGTTCGTCCACCACGACGCAGCGGAGGCACGGCACGCTCGCTACCGCGCGGGAGCGCCGAACTACGTTTCGTAATCCTGACGGTTGTTCACAGTCTGGTTCGTGTGAGCCTGGTATCGAAACTGCGCGCCGCCCTCGCGATCCCCGCCGTCGCGAACGGTGAGGCGAACCTCCGTCGCCTCTCCCCGTATGACGACGTGAACCACCTGTGGCCCATCGTCGCGCCGGACTGGTTCCCGACCGGCGGCATGACGCGCGAGCAGGCCATGCGCATCCCCGCCGTCAACCGCGCCCGCCGCACCATATGCAACAGCATCGCCCGGATGCCACTGCGCGCCTACCGAGGTGACGCGCTGCTCGGCAAGGCGGACCGCCCGAACTGGCTCGACCGGACGGACGGCCCGGTGTCCCCGTATCACCGGATGCTGTGGACCGTCGATGACCTGTTCTTCTACGGGGTGAGCGCGTGGGCGGTCCAGCGCGGCGCGCCCGCCGCACCGAACACGCTCGGCCCGGTCCTGTCTGCCGATCGAATCCCGTTCGCGCAGTGGCGAATCGACGGCGACACCGGTCAGTTCGTCTACACCGGACGCAACGGCACCGAGTACCCGGCGTCGCTCGATGAGGTGATCGTCATACCCGGCACCGACGACGGCCTGTTGGTGGACGGACTGACCTCGCTCGTGCACGCCCGCGACCTGCTCAACGCCGCCACCAAGGCCGCGTCCACGCCCTCGGCGTACGTGCACCTGCACCAGACCAACGAGTTCCCTGCCACCGAGGAACAGCTCCTCGAAGCGCGCGACGCCTGGATTGCAGCGCGGCGCGGCGAAGGCTCCGGCGTGGCGGTCACCTCCGCCGGCATCGACGTCAAGGAACTCGGCACCTTCAACCAGCACTTGCTGGTTGAGGGCCGCAACGCCGCCGCCCTCGACGTGGCGCGCTCCGCTGGCATCCCCGGATCGATCATCGACGCCGCGAGCGCGGAGGGACTGACCTACGTCAACGCGCAGGCCAAGCAACAGGACTTGATCGACTTCGGTCTGACCGCGTACATGGCCCCGATCAGTGCGCGGCTCGGTCTGGACGACATGTCGCCGCGCGGCACGCGGATCGCCTTCGACCTCGAAGAGCTGCTTGGTCCCGGCGCGATCGCCGGGACTCCCGACGACGGCGGCGCATCGAAGCGCCCCGCCCCGACCCCGACCACCAACACGGAGGCATCGCAGTGACCCGCTACCCCGTCCGCCCCGGCGTTCCGTCCGAGAACGGCTGGCCCATGATCAACCGCTCCGGGTGCGTGCTCATCACCGCGCCCGGAGCGGGACGCCAAGTCCCCGTCCGCGCGGGCGACGTGGCGACTGTCCTGTCTCGGTTCCTCGCCGCGTACAGCGTCAACGTCGAACCGATCCGCTCGCAGGTGTGGGGCTGGTCCGCCGACAACGACGTGGCCGACTCCAACCACATGTCCGGCACAGCCGTAGACATCAACGCGCCGCAGTACCCGTGGGGGCAGCGCGTGATGCCCGCCGATCGCGTCGCCAAGTGCAACGACCTCGAAGCCGCGTTCCGAGGCGTGATGTTCTGGGGTCGGAGGTGGAACCGCCCGGACGAGATGCACTGGCAGATCGGCGTGCGCCCCGGAGACCCGCGCCTGATCGCGCTCGCCGCCGACATTCGCGCCGGACGCTTCCAGATCGGCGTCACGCCGACCTCGCCCGCGCCCGCGCCCGGTCGTCCCGTGCTCCGGCGCGGCGACACCGGGGACGACGTGCGCGCCTTGCAGGCCCACCTCAACCGGGTCTTCCCCCGCTACAGCCATCTCGACGTGGACGGCGACTTCGGCCCCGCCACCGAGGCGGTCGTGCGCGAGGCGCAGCGCCGGGGCGGCATCGCCGCTGACGGCGTTGTCGGCCCCGACACCAGGCGGGTGATCCTGTGGCCCTGATCGCCCTCGTGTTCGTGCTCGGCATCGTCTCCGGCATCGCCGCCACGATCGCCGCGCTGGTCGCCTATATCCTGTGGACCGCCCGCGACCTCCCCGACAACATCGAACCGTCCGCGAAGGAATGACGTTGAAGAACAACCGATTACAGATGCTCGCCCTCTCGCTCGGCTCGCTGATCGTGCTCCTGATCATCGTCGCCATCCTCTACGACGCGATCCGCGATCAGTCCGTGGTCGAGTCGCTACCGACCCTGCTCGGATTCGCCACACCGTATCTGGCGATCCTGTTCGGCGTCGCGAAGATCGGCGGCGACGTCGAGAAGATCAACGGCGCAGTAGCCGAGACCAACAAGAAGGTCAACGGCAACTACGAACAGCTCGCCCAGCAGAATCAGGAACTCGCCGCAAAGCTTGCCGCGCTCACCGGTAACCCCGACACCGGAGCGATCCCGATGCCCACCACCGAGCTGCTCGGACGGCACCGCGTGCAGCCGCCGCCTGGGGACGGATCGCTCGGAGGCGTCGCCCGGTTCTCCGCCGAGATGGTCGCCGGACTGCACACCGAGGGCGGGCACGTCGCCCACGCGGCGAAGGCTCGGACCGTGACCGGTCTCGTGCTCCCGTGGGAGGAAACCGGCTACACCGACCTCGGCGCACTGGAGTTCGGGCGCAACACCATCCGCATCCCGCGTGACCTCGCCCGATGCAAGCTGCACCTGGACCACACCGGCACGAAGGACCACGCGGTGGTCGGCTACGCCACGGACGCCGAGTACAAGCCGGACGGGCTGTACATGTCCTTCAAGGTCGCCGACACCCCGGACGGCGACCGCGCCATTCACCAGATCAAGGAGAAGGTCCGCGACGCGCTCTCCGGCGAGGTCGCCGCGATCCGCAAGAACGGCAACACCGTCATCGACTCGATCCTGACCGGCGTCGCCCTCGTGGACACGCCCGCCTTCCGCTCCGCCCGCGTGCAGAGCGTCAACGCCTCATTCCACAACCCGACCACCACCACCGAACAGAACGGAAACACCATGAACGTCAAGGACTTCATCCTCGCCCTGATCGCCAAGGGCGCATCCGAGGCGGACGCCCGCGCCGCCGCGATCAAGGTCTACGGCACCGAGGCGGTCAACGCCGTCTCCGCCGACGACCTCGACTTCATCGACGCCGACGAGCAGGACAGCGCGGCCACCGAGCAGCCGGACGGTGAGCGCGCCGCCGCGTCCTTCCACCGCTCGCGCGAGCTGATCGTGCCCGGTCGCGAGAACCAGGGCAGCGGAGGCGGCGAGAATGTGCACCTGTCGATCGGCGAAGCTGCCGAGACGATCCGCATGATTCAGGCCGGTCGCGGCGGCGACGTGGCGCACGCGGCGCTCGCGGACATCAAGGGCTCCGCGATGATCGACGCGGAGCCGCCGCAGTGGCTCGGTGAGCTGTGGTCCGGCCCCGCCAAGAGCCGCCGCCTGATTCCGCTGCTCGGTCGCCGCGACCTCACCTCCTACCGCATCCAGGGCTTCACCTGGACGCAGAAGCCGCTCGTGGCGTCCTACGCGGGCGACAAGGCGGAGATTCCCACCAACCCGGTGGCGATCGCTCCCTACGAGGCGGAGGCCGCGCGCTGGGCCGGAGGCCACGACCTCGACCGCAAGTTCTACGACTTCGGCGACGCCACGATCCTCGAGTCCTACTGGCGCGCGATGAACGAGTCCTACGCGATCGTCACCGACACCGCCACGGGCGTGTGGGTCAACGCGAACGCGAAGACGATCACCAACGCCGCCGCGACAGACCTGCTCCGCGCGATGATCGTCGCCCGGACCGCCGTCGATCAGGCGACCGGCGTCACGCCGTCCTACTACCTCGCCAACCCGAACGACCAGTTCGCCCTGCTCGACTACACCGCGCAGACGACCCCCGCGTTCCTCGGCCTCGCCGCACCGGACCCGGCCTCGATCGTCTGGACCTCGGCGGTGCCGGCGGGAACGCTGGTCGCGGGTGCCAAGCAGGCCGCGACGTTCTACGAGCTGCCGGGTAGCCCGCTCCGGGTGGAGGCGGAGCACTTGTCGCACGGTGGCCGCGACCGCGCCCTGTTCGGCTACACCGCCCACACGCTCGACAACCCGGACGGCCTGGTCAAGGTCCAGTTCGCCGCCCCGGCGGCAGGCTAAGCCATGACGACCCCGACCGAGGGCACCGGCCCCGCCGACGTGACACGCGTCAAGCGGTGGCTGTACGCCAACGACCCCGCCGTGGCGGACGACGCGACGCTGATCGCGGAGGTGTGCGAGGCGGTCAACGCCTTCATCACCTCCTACATGGCGACGCCCGCCAACGGGGAGTGGCCGGCCGACGTGATGCAGGGCGCGACGATGCTCGCGGCCCGCAACATCGAACGGCGCAACTCCCCGGTCGGGGTCAGTCAGGGAATCGACGGCGCGACGTACATCCCGGGCCGCGACCGCGACCTGGACCAGTACCTCCGCCTCGGGCAGTACCGCCGTCTGGTGGTCGGCTGACATGGCCTCGCAACTGCTCACCGACCTCGACCGCCTCGTGGACGCGCTCCGCGCCGCCGGGATCCACGCCTCCGTCGACCTGAAGAACCTGACCAGCGTCGGCGTCGGCGTGTGGGTCACCCCCTTCGACTGGACCGCCGACCTCGCGGGCAACCTCCACGTCCGCGCCGCCCTGTTCCTCATGGGGCCGAAAGGCTCCGGGCGCAACCATCTCGACCTCATCGGCTCGCTGCTCGATCAGGTCGCCGAACTGGTCACCTTCGATGAACCGCCCACCTACGTGGTCGTCAACGACACCGACCGCCCCGCCGTTCGCATCATCACCACCACCGACTAGGAGAACACCGTCATGGCTATCAAACGGCCCATCGTCGCCCTCGGACCCGGATCGCTGATCTTCGGCTCCGGCACCGGCGCTTCCCTGCTCGACATCTCGTGCCAGGTGACCGCCGCCAAGATCACCTTCGACTCCGACAAGGAGGACGACCTGCCCACCCTGTGCGGCGACACCATCGCCGGGGAGAAGCTCTACACCAGCAAGCTGGAATTCTCCGCCGGTCAGGACAACGAGAAGGACGGCCTGATCGACTGGACGTGGAAGAACGCCGGCAAGGAGGTTCCGTTCACCTTCATCCCCAAGGAGGGCGAAGCCGCCGCCGTCAACGGCCGCGTCATCGTCGATCCCGTCGAGTACGGCGGCGATGTCAAGAAGCGCAACATCTCGGATGCGGAGTGGGACATCGTAGGCCTGCCGACGTTCACGCCGGACAGCACCGCCGACTCCACCAAGTACCCGCCCGCCCCCACCCCGTAGGCAACCGTGGTTGAGGTCCGGGTCACCGGGGACCGCGCCGCGATCGCATCCCTGCGACGCGCGGCGCGCAACATCAAGAACCTACAGCCACCGACCAGCAAGGCGGCGCGCACCGTCGAACAGACCGCGCGCCGCCTCGCCCCCAAGCGGACCGGTCGCCTCGCGGCCGGCACCCGCTCCCGCGCCAGCGGCGGCGTCGGCACCGTCTCCAACACCGTCCGCTACGCCGGGTATCAGGAGTACGGCACCCGCGTCATGCGAGCGCACCCGTTCATGCGACCAGCGTTGTACGGCACCGACATTCACGACATCTACGAGGACCACGCAGAACGCGCGGTCCGGCACATCTAGGAGACACACCCATGGCTATTCAGCGCATCCGGCTTGACGTGGCGATGCTCGACGGCACCGAGTACGAAGACCTCATCGTCACCACCCGTGATCGCATGTTCCTCGGCGCGCACGCCGCCCGCCAGAAGTGGGGCAACCTCGCCGAGGACTCCGACCGGTCCCTGACCTTCCTCGCGTGGCAGGCCATGAAGCGCCTGGGCCACTTCGATGGCAACTTCGAGCAGTTCGTGGACCAGTCCGAGACCGTCTCCGGTAAGGACATCTCGACCGTGGACCCTACGTCGACGGAGACCTCGGCTACCTGATCGCTGGTCTAGCGATCGCGCTGGGCGTACCTCCGGCGTCCCTGCTCGATGAGAGCGAGGAGATGCTCGCCACCCTCGTGGACCTCCTCGAAGAACAAGCCGAACAGATAGAACGGAACCGGTAACTGTGGCAACAGTATTCGTCAACATCATCAGCAAGGCGAATGACTCCGGGTTCGCGAAGGCGACCCGGAACATCGCCAAGCTCGGGTCCGCCCTGACGGCTATCACCGCAGGCGCGGCCGTCGCCGGGGGCGCGGTCGGCGCGCTCGGCGTCGGCCTCGCCGGGGTCGGCGCGCTCGCCGCCCCGGCGCTCGCGGCCGTCATGGTCGGCATGGACGGGATCAAGCAGGCCGCGCAGGCTGCCGCCGCGCCAGCGCAACGGCTCAAACAGGCGCTATCCGCCGAGTTCGCCAAGGGCATGGTGTCCGGCTTCCGCGACCTCGGCGCGGTGCTGACCGGCATCACCCCGCAGATGCAGGGCGTCGCGCGGGCGGTGTCCGGTACCTTCAACGGCCTCGCCGCCACCATTCGATCCAACCTCCCCGCCCTGCAACAGCTCACCGCAGGCGCGGCGACCTTCGTCGCGGCGCTGGGTCCCGGCCTCAATCAGCTCACCGCCGGCCTGATCGGCTTCGGAGCCAAGGCGGCAGCGTCGGCGCAGCAGGTCGGCGCGGCGTTCGGTGGCATGCTCGGCACCATCGGGCAGGCGTTCAACAACCTGCCCGTCTCCGCGATCATGACCACCTTCTCCGGCGCGCTCACCGGCCTGGGCAACCTGATCGGCTCCCTGGTCAACCTGTTCGGGCAGCTCGCCGCCGCCATGGGACCGTCGCTCGGCGCGATCTTCACCAGCCTCGGGACCGCCGTCAACGCACTGACCCCGCCCCTGACGGAAATCGCCCGCGTCGCCGGCCCCGCGCTCGCGCAGACCTTCACCAACCTCGCGCCCGCGCTCGGCACCCTCGGCGGCGCATTCGCTCAGGTCGTCTCCGCGATCGCCCCGCTACTCCCGCCGATCGCCTCGCTGGTCTCCGCACTCGTCGGCGCGCTCGGCCCCGCGCTCCCGGCGGTCGTCGTCGGTGCGATCGGCCTCGCCGCCGCGCTCAAAGGCCTCATGCTCGCCGCGTCGGTCGCCTCCGCTATCTCCTCGATCGGCGGCGCGGTCGGCGTGCTCGGCCCCGCCCTCGCAGCCGCCCGGACCGGCATGGTCGCGCTCGCGACCGGCTTCCGCGTCGCCGCCGTCGCCTCCGCTCAGTTCGCCCTCGCGCTGCTCGCCAACCCCATCACGTGGATCATCGCCGGGATCGTGGCCCTGATCGCCGTTATCGTCCTGATCGCCACGAAAACCACGTGGTTTCAGACCATCTGGCAGGCGATGTGCAATTTCGCGGTCGCCGCATGGAACCTGATCGTCTCCGGCGTGCAGGCCGGCGTCGCCGTCCTGCAGGCGATATGGGCGGCGATCGTCGCCTACTTCACCATGCAGTGGAACATGATCCAGGCCGTCGCCACCGCCGTGTGGAATGGCATCGTCGCCGTCGTGCAGGGCGCGATCAGCCTGATACAGGGCATCGTGAGCGGCGTCGTCGCCGTCATCACCGCCGCCTGGCAGGGCATGCAAGCCGCCGCGTCGGCGGTGTGGAACGCCGTGCAGGCCGTCGTCTCGGCGGTCATGAACGGCATCTCCGCCGTGGTCTCCAACGTCATCAACACCGTCGTGTCCATCTTCCAGCGCGTGCAGGCGGTCGGCGGCGCGGTGTTCGGCGCGGTCGCCGGAGCGGCGCGGGCGTTCGGGTCCGCCGTGTCCTCGATCATCGGCTTCGTGCAGTCGCTCATCTCCGCTATCGCCTCGATCCGGTTCCCGTCCCCACCGTCGTGGCTTACGTCCCTGTTCGGCGGGGAGGCGATGATCGGCCCCGGCCTCACCGGCTTCATGGTCCCGCCCTCGGCCGGCCTCCAGCTCTCGCCGAACGCGCTGCACCTCGCGCAGGGCTACCCGTCCCTGTCTGGCCTCGGCGCGCTCTCGGCGCGCGGCGGCGTCACCATCAACCAGGACAACAGCACGCACGTCAAGGTCGACGGCTCCGGCATCGTGGACGCGAACGCCGTCGCCGGGTCCGTGGCGTACGCGACCAAGCGCACCGACCGCACGACCGGCACCACCTACGCCATGAAGCTCGGAGCGTAGGCGATGCCCGTCAACCCGCAACCGCGCATCATCCTCGATGGGACGTTCCTCTCGTGCGCCCCGGCCGTCACCAACGACACCGGGCAGAAGGTGTTCGCGCTCGACCGCCCCACCCTCGTGGACGACCTCGCTATCTCGTGGGGCCGTGACGACCAGTGGACGCAGCCCGACCCGGCGGTGGTCACCTTCAAGCTGTGGGAGCCGTACCCCGGTACGTGGCTGACGAAGATCGTGCAGGACACCGCCATGCGGCGCGGTGTGAACATCGTCTACACCGAACCCGCCTCGGCGGGCGGGCTGTACCCCGGCGACAAGTCGATCTTCCAGGGCTTCACCACCAACGTGGACGTGGTGTGGTCCGTGCAGCGCACCGCCGCCGGGAAGACCGCCGGATGGCTCGTGACGATCCAAGCCGCCGACCGCTCCGCCACGCTCGGGCAGCTCAACTGGGCTGCCGGGAACGTGCTCCCCGAAGAGAACATGACCAACCGGGCGGTCAAGATTCGCAACCAAGGCGCGCCCGCCGGCATCCGCGAGATGTACTTCGAATCCCGGTTCGGCGTCGCGATGTGCAAACCCGTTGCTACAGAGAACAAGTCGGTCCTGGACATGGTGAACGCGATGTACACCAGCTTCGCCGACCAGTGGTGCTACAACCCTGAGCGCAACACGATCAACCGGATTCCCACCGGCTCGACGTGGGGCAACTATGACCTGGTGATCGGCAAGCCGTCCTCATCGAACGTGCTGCACCTGTTCCCGCCGGACTGGCAGGACACGACCGGCGCGCAATCCGAGATCGACACGCGCAAGTACTACCCCGGCAGCATCGGCGCGTGCAACGTCACCGGAGACATCCGGCTCGCCGCGAACACCGTGCAGTCCATCACCGACCTGTCGTGCTCGTGGTTCGACAAGCCGAACAACAAGGACTGGAAGACCAACCTCACGGTCAAGAGCGACGGCGGTCCGCCCGCGCGGCTGTCGTGGGAATCGTGGATGAACAACGGGACCGCGATCGACCCGATGATGCAGGACGTCAAGAACATGGTCCTCGGTGACGGTCGCCGGCCGATGCACCCGCAGATCGTGTGGGACACCCGCAAGACCGGACTGGTGGACGACTGGTGCACCTTCAACCGGCTCACCCAGCCCGCGCAGACCATCGGCATGGTCGCCCTCACCGGCAGCCCGTTCTCAGCGGCGACCGGGCAGCCGCCCGTCTGGCACATCTGCGGCGGCATCATCCGCTACGTCGCTGGCTACTGGCACTTCACGATCAACCTCGCGCCCACGTCCATGCCGCTCGACCCGAACCGCAAGCCGCTCACCCCGGACACGGTGAACAAGTCGATCACCCTCGATGACCCGAACGCGCTCCGGTTCGATCACTCGATCACGCCGTTCGATCTGTACTACGTGTCCAACCCGAAAGTCTACCCCGTCCCGTAGGAGGACCACCATGCCCGGAGGCACCGCCAAGTACGGCCTGCCGTACCTGCTCAACACCGAGGGTCTGTGGACCATCGGCAACGTCACCAAGCTCCTCGCCGAACGACTCGAAGCGCTCATCGACAACGGCACCTTGAAGGGTGGCAAGGGCGACACCGGAGCTCCCGGCGGACCGAACGGCCCCGCCGCGTCCATCGTCCTGAACACCGCCTACAGCGCGGCGTCCGGCTCGATCTTCTTCGCCTTCAACAACTCCGGCACCGTCGAATACGACCTTCGCACCGCGGGCGGCGCGCAGACCTTCAACAACGGACTGATCGCCTCCCGCGCCGGCATCTACCAGATCAGCATCGTCGTCCCGTGGGGCACCAACAACGCCACCGGGCAGCGCGTGATCAAGCTCGTGGACGACGCGAGCGGCGAGGCGTACGCCGAAGACGTGCGTCCCGGCGTCAGCATGGAACAGATCAACCAGCTCTCGGTGACGATGCCGCTGACCGCCGGCCAGAAGCTCAACTGCTACGTGTACCAGAACAGCGGCGCGGCGCTCAACGTCGGCGGCACGCAGCAGGGCCGGATCAAGACCCGCTTCGCCATGACCTATCTCGGTCCCTCGACCTAGTTCGCCGCCGCGCGTACCCTCTCGATCGCGACCCATAGCGTCGGCCACTCCGCGCGCAGTCGGGCGACCTGCGCGCGGTGATAGGCCGGTTCCACCCCCTCGCGGGTTATCGCGTCATCTAGTGCACGCGCAGCGTCCCGAAGTTCGTCACTCATGCGGCGAGGCTAGCAGCTTGTGCGGCACGCCGTTTCGCGTCGTCGGGTACCGCCGTGTAGATCTGTGTCGTCGCCACCGAGGCGTGGCCCAACAGCTCCTGCACGGCCCGAATGTCGTGGTCGGCGGCGTAGGTCACGGTGCCGAACCGGTGGCGGAGCGTGTGCGCAGTCCACCGGCCTGGGAGCAGCTCGGACATGAGCACCCCAACTCGAGCCGCGCACAGGTGCCCGTCCGTGCGCCCTGGGAATGTCCAACCTGCACCACGCGCTGTGATCGCCTCGGCCAAACCGTCACCGATCGGCACCTCACGCGTCCGCCCGCCCTTGCCTGTGACGCTGAGGACGTAGCCGCCGATCGCCTGGTAGACCTTGTCGCCTCGCGTCGTGGCGATCTCCTCGCGGCGTAGGCCGGCCTCGCTGCCGAGACGGAGCATGAGCAGTTCGCGCGCGCCCACGTTCGCCATGGTTGCGATGATCGCTTCGTCCGGGCACGGTCGCGGAACTCCGGCGGGCACTCGCACGCGGGGCAGCAGTGCCGCCGGGTTGTCCCCACGCCGCCCCGTGCGATGCATCCAGCCGAACAGGTCGCGCAAGCTCACCTGCGCGACGTGGCGGGTGGCGGGTGCCCAATGAGGATTGGCTGCAAGGTAATCGGACAGGTCATCGATCGTCACGCGGGTGGGCGATCGCCGGGTGAAGTCCGCAAAGCACCGCGCGTAGTACTTCCGCAGCCGCCGTGTCTTGCGCGCCCGCCCCGCCGCGACCAGGTAGCTCGAATAGCTCGTCAAAACGTCACCCCATGCCTTCGTCATGGGAACGTGATCGACTTCACACACAGTGTCGTTACGTCCGCTCACGATGCGAGCCGCAGCGTGCGAACAGGCGAAAGGTGCTTCCCGCCGGTTAACTACTTCCCGGCCACCAGCGTCAACGGCTTCGCGGGCGGGGAGAGCGGCACGCCGTACTTCTGCAGCAGGAACGAGGCGATGTCGTGGAACAGCGGCGCCGCGGACTGGCCGCCCGTGCCGTCCGAGCTCCGGGTCGGCGCGTCCATCATCAGGCCGATGACGAAGCGCGGGTCGTTCGTGGGCGCCACGCCCGCGAAGGTGATGTTGTAGAGCGAGTTGGAGTAGGCCTTGGTCACCGGGTCCACCTGCTGCGCGGTGCCGGTCTTGCCGCTGATCTGGTAGCCCTCCACGGAGCCCGGCGCGCCGGTGCCCTGCTGGTACCCCATCGGGTCGCGCTGCAGGGCGGCGCGGAACATGTCGAGGACGGTCCGCGCGGTCTCGGGGCTCATGACCCGGACCGGCTCGGCGCCGGCCGCGGGGTTGGCGGCACCGTCGACCTCCTTGATGATGCGCGGTGGGATCCGGACGCCGTCGTTGGCGAGGGCCTGGTACATGCCGGCCATCTGCAGCACCGTCATCGACAGGCCCTGCCCGATCGGCAGGTTGGCGAAGGTGCCGCCGGACCACTGATTGCGCGCGGGCACCGCGCCCCCGGACTCGCCGGGCAGGCCCACACCGGTGCTGCGGCCGAGGCCGAACCGGTCGACGTAATCGGCGAAGGCGTTCTCCCCGACGCGTTGCGCGAGCATCAGCGTGCCCACGTTGGACGACTTACCGAAGACGCCGGTCGTGGTGTACGGCTCGGTGCCGTGCGCCCAGGCGTCCTTGACCGTGACGCCGGCCATGCGGATCTGGCCGGGGACCTGCAGCACCTCGTCGGGCTTGGTCTTGCCGCCGTCGATCGCCGCGACCGCGGTGATCAGCTTGTTCACCGAGCCCGGCTCGAAGGGCGTGGTCACCGCGAGGTTGCCGGTGCGCGCCGAGTCCGGGTTGTTGTTCACGCCGAGCGACGGGTTGAAGGTGTTGTCGACGCCCATCGCCAGCACCTGCCCGGTCTTGGCGTCGAGCACGACGCCCTGGACACTCTTCGCACCGGACTTCGCCTTGGCCTGCGCGACGGCCTGCTGGACGAAGAACTGCACGTCGTTGTCGAGCGTGAGCACGACGCGGGCGCCGTTCGCGGCGGGGTGGATGTCGCGGGTGCTGCCGGGGATCACGGCACCGTCGGATCCGCGGTCGTAGGTGCGCGAGCCGTCCGTGCCGGCGAGGATCGAGTCCAGCGAGGACTCGAGGCCGATGAGGCCCTGCCCCTCGAAGCCGGTGGTGCCCACGATGTTCGCGGCGAGTGAGCCGCCCGGGTAGTTGCGGATCGACTGCCGCTCGGCGCCGACCTCGGAGTACTCGTCCGTGATCGCCGAGGCCTTGGCCGGGTCGACGCCGCGAGCGAGGTAGACGAAGGTGTCGTTGCTGCGCATCTGCTCGAGCAGCTTCTGCTCGTTCACGGAGTCGCCGAGCACGGAGACGATCTTCTTGGCGATCTGCTGCAGGCGTTCGTCGACTCCGACGGGTGTGACGCCCTTCGCGGCGTCGCCGCCCTCCTTGACCAGTTCGACGTCCTTGTCGTACTTCTCCTGGATCTGCTTGCGCACCGCGACCGGCTGCAGGGTCAGCGACTTGGCCTCCATGGTGAAGGCGATCGGCTGGCCCGCGCGGTCGGTGATCGAGCCGCGGACGGCCGGCAGCACCTCCTTGACCTGGCGCTGACTCTCGGCCTTCGCGGACAGGCCCGGTGCCTGCACGAACTGGACGACGCCGAGCCACACGGCGATGACGGTGAAGATCGCGACGATCACCCAGCCGCCGATCCGGACGCGACCGGTGAAGGCCGTGGACACCTCGGGCGCGCGGCCGCCCTTGACCCGGGCGCGGGCGGACTGGTGGCCGCCCTTGGGCGCCGCGGCGCCGCGCGGGGCTCCGGAGCGCGCGGCGGGCCGCGTCTTCGTCGGCGGGCGCTGGGCGCGGGTCACCGCGGCGTCCCCTGGGCCGGAGCCTGCGGCGCCGGGCTCGGGGTGGGCGTCTGCGCGGGGGTCTGCGTCTGGCCCTGCGCCGGGGGCTGGGTGGCCGCCGACGGCGCGGGCGTCGGCGCGTTCACGACGGTCGGGCTGCCGGGGTTCATGGTGACCAATTGTTCCCCGCCCGCCGGTGCGGGCCCGGAATTCCCGGCGACCGGCGTGCCGGACCCGTCGGACGTGGCACCGCTCGGATCGCCGGAGCGCTGCGCGGGCGGGTTGAGCGCCGGCTTCGCGGCCCCCGTGGCGGGCGCGGGCTTGCCGACCACAACCACCTTGCCACCCTCCTTGCCGACCAGGACCGGGACGGTTCCGGCCGGGATCATGCCCAGGGCCGTGGCGCGCTCGGCGAGGCCCGGCGCGCTCTCGCCCGACTTCACGTCGCGCTCGAGCGCCGCCTTCTTCTCGGCGAGCGAATTGTTCACGGCCTCACGGCGGGTCAGCTCGTAGGAGTTCTCGGCACTCCCCGTCGACAGCCAGAGCGTCATGCCCAGCCCGGCGCAGACCAGGGCGATGAGGGCGAGCACGAACGGCACCCGCCGCACCATCCCGGTGGGCCGGGGCAGCCGCGCGAGGAGACCGGCGGAGGTCGCGCCGTCGCGGTGCCGCCGCAGGGCGCGCTCGGCGGGCGTCTCCCGCACGGTGCCACCGGCGGCGAGGACGGCGCGCTGCTGCTCGAGGCGCTTCTGGCGCCGGTCGAGTGCTCGCTGCGCGGAACTCGACCGGGGCCGCGAGGTGTCGCGGTCGTCGCGGCGCGCGGGGGCTCGCCGCGTCCGGGTGTCCGGAGTCGACGGTGCCTGGGTCGCGTTCGGTGCGGTCATCGCGCGCTCCTCGTGCTGCGGGTCCGGTCGGTGGGGGTGTCGAGGCGGCGGGCCGCGCGCATGCGCACGGGCGCCGCCCGCTGGTTCTCGGCGATCTCGTCGTCGGTGGCGCGTTCGGCGCCGCGGGTGAGCAGTTCGAACGTCGCGCCGGTGCCGGGCAGATCGACGGGCAGCCCGGCGGGAGTCGTCGACCGCGTGCGTTCGGCGAGCGCCGCCTTGACGATGCGGTCCTCCAGCGACTGGTAGCTGAGGAAGACGATCCGGCCGCCGGGGGCCAGGGCGTCGAGCGCCTGCGGGACGGCCGCCTCCAGGGAGGCGAGCTCGCCGTTGACCTCGATGCGGAGGGCCTGGAACGTGCGCTTGGCGGGGTGTCCGCCGGTGCGCCGCGCGGGCGCGGGGATCGTTGCGTACAGCAGTTCGACGAGCCGGCCGCTGGTGGTGAAGGGTTCCTTCTCGCGCTCCTTGAGCACCGCGGAGGCGATCTTGCCGGCGAACCGTTCGTCGCCGTAGCGCTGCAGGATCCGGGCGAGGTCGCCGTGGGAGTAGGTGTTGAGCACGTCGGCCGCGGTGAGCGGATCCTCCGCGTTCATCCGCATGTCCAGCGGGGCGTCCACCGAGTAGGCGAAGCCGCGCTCCACCCGGTCCAACTGCATGGACGAGACGCCGAGGTCGAACAGGATCGCGTCCACGCCGGGGCCGCCCGCGGCGAGCGAGAGACCGAGCTCGTCGAGGGCGTCCGCCATGCCGTCGTAGCGGGTGTGGACGGGGAGGAAGCGGTCGCCGAAGCGGGCCAGGCGCTCGCCGGCGATGGCGTGGGCGTCGCTGTCGCGATCGAGGCCGACGACGCGGGCCTGCGGGAAGGACTCGAGGATGAGCTCGGAGTGGCCGCCGGCGCCGAGGGTCGCGTCGACGTAGACGGCACCGTCGTGCTGCAGGGCCGGGGCGAGGAGCTCACGCACGCGGGTCGCGAGGACCGGCACGTGACCGAAGAACTCGTCGGACATGACTCCTCCAGGGCACACGGTGGCGTTCGATGGGTTCGTCGCGGTGGAGCGGGGTCCCCGCCCGACCCGTACCTGGCGTTGGGGAAGTACGTCAGGGCCGGTTCGGGCGCAGGCCTCGGTCCACCTCGACCGGGCCGCGCGGAAGCGCGGTTGTCAGAAGATCGCCTTGAGCGATTCGGACTGCGGCTGCGCGTAGTCGTCTTCGTGCTGTGCCTGGTAGGCGTCCCACGCCTCCGCGTCCCAGATCTCCAGGAACCTCCGCGATCCGACGACGACGCATTCCTTGGTCAGGCCTGCGTAGCGACGGTGATCGGCCGAGAGCGAGATCCGACCCTGGGAGTCGGGGCGCTGGTCGTCCGAGCTGGCGAAGAAGTTGCGGTAGAAGGCGCGTCCCGCGGGGTCGGTCCATTCGATGGCATCGGCTTTCTCGGCGATGCGCTCGAACTCCGCCTTCGGGTACACCGTGAGGCTTCGATCCTGTCCTTTCGTGATCGTGAGCCCACCTGCCAGTTCCTCGCGGTACTTCGCGGGGAGGGTGAGCCGTCCCTTGTCATCGAGCTTCGGCGTGTAGGTACCCGTGAACATCACGGCCACCTCCCGCCTACCCCGAGGGGTTCGTCACTGGATCGAGACTTCAGACTAGCGCGTCTCTCTCCAGTGCGCCCCACATTACCCCACCATCCACCACTTTCAACCACATCGCGCCGCGTTTCGCGGCAGATTCTCAGAATCGATGCAGGTCATCGATGTGGCGTGAAGTGGGGGACGCGCGTCACCCCGGCGTGGCGACTTCGTCACACCCTCGCGGTCACGCACGATCCGCGCGACGGTTGTGACTACTGAGACGTGATAGACGCCTGGATGGTCGATCGTGGGGAGAAGTGGGGAATCACGGTGGGGAGAAGTGGGGAGCGCGGGGTCGGCGTTGCGACGGAGCCGGCGGTGCAGGTGGAAGTGCGGCGCGAGCGGCCACGCAGACGCCGGTCCTCTCTTCCGTCCGCGCCACCCGTCGCCGAGGAGCCGGCAGCGACGGAGGCGACGACGGCACACCCACGGTGCAACCGGTCTGCGGCACCGCGGCGACACCGAGGGCTGCCGCACACCGCGGCGGGAGATCGCCGATTTCGCTCACGGCGCAACGAAAAAGCCGCCGACCATCAGGTCGGCGGCTTCATCAGATTGCGGCTCAGGGGAAGCGGCGGCGGAAGCGCTCCTCCATGCGGGAGGCGAAGGACTGTCCGGAGGCGCGGGCTCCGCCGCGCCCACGGCTCGAGCGGGAGCGCACCGAACCGTCCTCCTCGACGGTGCCGCGCGGCCCCTTGGCGGCGGGACCGGACCACAGCGCGTAGATCACGGACCCGAACATCAGCAGGAACCCGACAAGGCCGACGATCACGGTGTACTCGACCTTGGGGAGCAACATACCGGCGATGAGCAGCATCAATCCCACCGCGAAGCCGATCGCGGCGATGACGCGACGCTTACCCGACGCGCCGCCGAACCGTCCGCCCCGCACGTTCGACGCGAACTTCGGATCCTCGGCGTAGAGCGCGCTCTCGATCTGGTCGAGCATGCGCTGCTCGTGCTCGGAGAGTGGCACGTTCCCCTCCTTCAGCACTCATGGGGTCCAACTCCTCCCTTCATGATACGAGGCTTGCGACCCGACGACCACCATCCGCCGAAGAATGAGCGTTCGCTGTGAGAAATCATGCAGCGCGAGAGAGGTCCGCTTCGACGGAATTCAGGAAGGTCTGCACGCGGCCGTGCAGAACGGCGACCTCCTCGGCGCTCACCGAGCGGGCCGTGGTCTCGAGCGCCGCGACCACGCCGGAGACCGACGTGAAGTAGGCGACCCACTCCGCGTACGCCGGCGCCGCCTTGGCGAGCCGCAGCCAGGCGTTGCGCGTGGGGCGGCGAACGCCCGTCTCCCGCTCGGCCAGGAGGGCGGCCGCGCCGCGCAGCGCGGCGTGGTAGATCTCGCGGTACTGGTCGGCCGGTGCGGGCGAGCCGCCGGCGCGGGCGAGGAACTGATCCGCACGGTCGAGAATGCGCGCAGCACCCGACTCGCCCATGCGACGACGGGAACCGACGTGATCGATCCGTGCCTTCGATTCGACCATGACCTTCCTCCTGCTCCGTGGGCCTTCCGCCCTGTTACTGCGTGTTGTACCGGACGGGACTGACACGTAACGCTTCCCTCGTTCCGCGCCGGCCCCGCCCGGCGGACCCGGATCGACACCACGCCCCGGCGCCAGAACATGCGCGCCAATCCGACGGTCCGTGATCGAACAATTATTCGATCACTTCTAATATAGCGTGAGTGTGCGAGACGTCAAGGGAGAGGAAGTCCGTGAGCGCAGTGCCGACGCAGCAACCACGGATCCACGCCCTGTCCCCGCAGGACGCCACCCTGTGGCTGCCCGCCGCGCTGCAGATCTACGTGGCCGCGATGGACTACCCGGCCGGCACGGAATCGCACCGGCTGCCCATGTGGCGCGAACACCTGAACCGACCCGGGTACGCCGCTTTCGGCGCCGTCCAGGCGCTTCCCACCGACGACGGCCGCGTGGTCGATCACCTGGTGGGCATCGCCTACGGGTACAGCGGCGCCGGCGACCAGTGGTGGAACCGCCAGCTCCGCGTCGGGCTGGGCCGGCGCGGACTGACGCAGGACCGGATCGAGGCCGTCGCCGCCGACTACTTCGAGCTCACCGAGCTGCACGTCCACCCCACCGCGCAGGGGCACGGCGTGGGCTCGGCCCTGCTCACCGCCCTGCTCGCCGGACGGCCCGAGCCGCGCGTCCTGCTCTCCACCCCGGAGGTCGCCGCCGAACAGAACCGAGCGTGGCGGCTGTACCGCCGCACCGGCTTCTACGACGTGCTGCGCGACTTCCGCTTCTCGGGCGACCCGCGACCGTTCGCCGTCCTGGGCCACGACCTGCCCTTCCACCCGGCCGCACCGTGACCGGCCGCATCGTGACCGCCTGCGCCGTGATCGCCCGGACCACCGGCGGCCGCCCTCGATGAGCACCGACGTCGACGTCGCCGTCGTCGGTTCCGGCCACAACGCACTGGTCGGGGCCGCGTACCTCGCGGCGCAGGGGCGGTCGGTCGCGGTGTTCGAGGCGGACACCGTGCCGGGCGGGGCGGTCAGCACCGTCGAACGGTTCCCGGGCTACCGCGTGGACCGCGGCTCGTCGGCGCACCTGATGTTCCGGCACACCGGCATCGCGGAGGAGCTCGACCTCGCGGCGCACGGGCTGCGCTACCTGGACTGCGACCCGTGGGCCTTCGCGCCCGCACCGCCCGGGTCGTCGGCGCCGCCCCTCGTGTTCCGGAAGGACCTCGACGCCACCGCCGCGTCGATCGCGGCGGCGTGCGGGACGCGCGAGGCGGCGGCCTACCGCCGCTTCGTCGCGGACTGGACTCCGCGGGCGCGCGCCACCATGGCCGCGTTCGGCGCCTCCCCCAGCGCGCCCCGCCTCGGGCGCGCCTTCTGGCCCACGAAGGGCCGCGCGAGCCTGACCGCGATGTCGCGCACGTATCTCTCCTCCGGCGACCAGTTGCTCGACGAGTACTTCGACGACGAGCGCCTCAAGGCCGCGCTCGCCTGGTTCGGCGCGCAGTCCGGACCCGCGATGAGCGAGCCCGGCACGGCACCCATGATCGGTTTCGCCGCGCTCATGCACACCCTTCCGCCGGGCCGGGCGGTGGGCGGCAGCGGCGCGCTGACGGCCGCACTCCTCTCCCGTCTCGCGTCCGACGGGGCCACCCTCGCCCTCGGATCTCCGGTCACGGCGCTGCGCCGCGCGGGCCGCGCGTGGGAGGTCGCCGTCGGCGGGCCCGACGGTGCGCGGACCGTCCGGGCCCGCACCGTGCTCGCCGGCTGCCACGTGCTCACCACCCTGGGCATGCTGGAACGCGGCGGCTACGACGCCGCCCGCATCGCCGGCTGGCGGCGCTCGATCCAGGTCGGTCCCGGCGTGGGGATGGTGCTGCGGCTGGGCACGACCGCGCCGCCCGCCTTCGCCGGGGTGCCCCTCGCCGATCAGTCCGGCCTGGGGCTGCTCGTCGCCGACCGCGGCCACCTGGCCCGTGCGCGCGGCGACATGCTGGCGGGCGACGCGCCCCGTCGGCCCGCGGTGCTGGCGATGACCTTCTCCGGCCTCGATCCGTCGATCGCGCCGACGGGGCGGCACAACACCACGCTGTGGGCGCAGTGGTATCCGTACGCCCGCACCGGCCCCGGCGACTGGAGCGACGTCGCGGAGGCCGAGGCCGACCGGATCGTCGCCGAGACGCAGCGCTGGGCGCCCGGCTTCGCCGAGTCGGTCGAACACCGCTTCGTGCAGACCCCGAAGACCCTGGAGACCGAGCTGGGACTCCTCGGCGGGAACGTCATGCACGTGGAGATGGCACTGCACAACATGCTGCTGTTCCGGCCGGTCCCGGAGCTGGCCGGCGGCCGGGTGCCGGGCGCACCGGGGCTCGCCCTGGCGGGCGCGTCGATGCATCCCGGGGGCGGCGTGAACGGATCGAGCGGCCGGATCGCGGCGCGGCTGCTCGCCCGCGACCTGGGACACCTGGCACGATGGCGACCGTGATTCTCCGAAGGATGCTCGCGGCACTGGCGGTCCTGCTGCTGGTCGCCGCCCCCGCGGCGTGCTCGAGCCCCGGCCCGGGCGACCGGATGTCGGGCAAGATCGTGGCCGCCCAGACCCCGGCCGCCAACCCGCAGGGCCCGCAGATCGCGGCGCCCGGCGAGCTGAAGGGCCTCGCGGAGGTCAAGCCGTACGACTCGAACGGCAAAGTCGGCACCCAGATGATCTTCCAGACCATCACCTTCGGCCAGTTCAACCAGATCGGCGACGTGGTCTCCCAGGCGTTCGACACCTCGTCGGCGTCGATCAAGATGCGGGTCCAGCGCACGGGCGGCACCGTGATCCTCTCCGGCACGGCCGACCTGTCGTCGCTGGCCCCCAACTCCGCGGTCATCGTGGTCTCGCTGCAGTTCCCCGGCCCCGTGACCGCCACCAACGGGCAGCAGGAGGCCGACGACCTGGTGACGTGGACCCTCAACGCCGGCACGTCGGCGGCGCTGACCGCGGAGGCCGAGTACGCCGACCCGTCGATCGCGTCGTTCACGAAGTGGGCGTGGATCACCGCGCTGACCTCGTTCCTCGCGGCCGCGATCGTCGCCGTCGCCGCCTACGTGCGCCGCGACCGCAGCCCCAAGCCGGGCCAGGAGACCGCCGAGCCCGAGTCGCTGGTCGAGCTGCCGCAGTGGCTGCGGGAGAAGCTGAAGCGCTAGACGCCGACCGGCAGCATTCCGAGGTTCTCGAGCACCTCGGACGTGGCCTTGGCGAAGTTGAGCGTGCAGAAGTGCAGCGCGGGCGCGCCCTCGGCGATGAGCCGCTCCCCCATGCGGGTGGCGATGTCGATGCCGACGGCGCGCACGGCCGCGCGGTCCTCCTCGGGGCCGTCGCCCGCGGCGGCGCGCAGCTCGGCGCGCATGGCCTCGGGGATCTTCGCGTTCGACAGCTCGGCCATGCGGACGACCGACTTCAGCGAGGTGATCGGCATGATCCCCGGGATCAGCGGCTTCGCCCCCTGCTCGGGGTCGGCCGCCACCACGGCGTCGCGCAGCCGCAGGTAGTCGTCGACGTCGAAGAACATCTGGGTGATCGAGTAGTCGGCACCCGCGCGCAGCTTGTTCGCGAAGTACCGCACGTCGGTCTCCAGGTCCGGCGAACGGTGGTGCCCCTCCGGGAAGGCGGCCACGCCCACGTGGAAGTCGCCCAGCTCGCGCACCAGCTCGACCACCTCGCTCGCGTACTTGAGGCCCTCGGGGTGCCGCACCCACTTGCCCATCGGGTCGCCCGGCGGGTCGCCGCGCAGCACCAGGACGTTGCGCACGTCCTGGTCGGCGTACGAGCCCATGAGCGCGCGCAACTCCGAGATGCTGTGGTTCACGGCGGTCAGGTGGGCCACCGGCAGAAGCGTGGTGGTCTCCGCGATCTCGCCGGTCACGCGGACGGTGCGGTCGCGCGTCGAGCCGCCCGCGCCGTACGTCATGGAGACGAACGCGGGGTCCATCCGCTCGAAGGTGCGGACGGCGCGCCACAGCCGGGCCTCGCCCTCCTCGTCGCGCGGCGGCATGAACTCGACCGAGAACGGCATTCGGCCGCTCGCGCGCACGGCGTCGAGACGGTCGAGTACGGTCCGGCTTTGTTCACTCACACCTATGAGAATAGATTTCCAGGTATGACGCTGCCCGTCGCCCCGCCCCAGACCTCCCTGACGGACATCGCAGCGGCCGTGCAGCCGGCCCTCGAATCCTTCCTCGACGAGCGCCGCGACCTGGTCGAACCCGTCGGCCCGGTGTTCACGGAGGCCACCGCCGGGCTCGAGCGCTTCGTTTTGCGCGGCGGTAAGCGTATTCGTCCCGCGTTCGCCTGGGCGGGGTGGTTGGCGGGCGGCGGCGAAGCCGACGGGGACGTGGCGCGGGCGGCGCTGCGGGCCTGTGCGTCGCTCGAGTTCGTCCAGGCGTGCGCCCTCATCCACGACGACATCATCGACGCCTCGCTGACCCGCCGCGGCTTCCCGACCACCCATCGCGAGTTCGCGCAGCTGCACGCCGAGCGCGGTTGGTCGGGCTCGTCGGAGAAGTTCGGCGAGGCGACGGCGATCCTGCTCGGCGACCTGGCCCTGGCCTGGGCCGACGACATGTTCCTCGGCGCCGGCCTGGATCCCGAGCGCTACCTGCGCGCCGCGCGCGCGTGGGCGGCCATGCGCACCGAGGTGTTGGGCGGCCAGTTGCTCGACATCGTGAGCGAGGCCGCGCGCGACGAGTCCGAGGAGGCCGCGGAGCGCGTGGTGCGGTTCAAGACCGCCGGCTACACCGTGGAGCGGCCGCTGCACGTGGGTGCGGCGCTGGCCGGCGCGCCCGAGGCGGCGATCGCCGCGCTGCGGGAGATCGGCGTCGACCTGGGCATCGCCTTCCAGCTGCGGGACGACCTGCTCGGCGCGTTCGGCGACCCGGCCGTCACGGGCAAGCCGTCGGGCGACGACCTGCGCTCCGGCAAGCACACCCCCATGCTCGCGCACGCGCTCGCGACCGGCGGCGACGCGGGGGCCGAGCTGCGCGGGCTGGTCGGCACGGATCTCGACGACGCGGGCGTCGAGCGCGCCCGCGCCGCGTTGCGGGAGACGGGGGCGCCGGCGGCGATGCAGGCGCGCGTCGAAGAGCTCACCGCACGCGCCACGTCCGCGCTGGCGACGGCCCCCATCGCCGACGGTGCCCGGCCCGTCCTGGCCCGGCTCGCGGCGGTCCTGGTGGACCGCGCCGCCTGAGGTCAGAGCACCGCCGCACCTGCCGAGTTAGGCAAACCTAGCCACCCCTGGGTATGGTTCCGTTTACCTAAGCCCCTTTACCAGCGGCTTACGGTGCCCGTCTTGAAGCAAGAGCGAGAAGGAGTCACCCCGCATGTTCACCCGCTTCCGCAAGGCCGCGCCCGTCGCGGCCGCGCTGATGGCGACCGGCCTCGTCTTCGCCGGCTGCTCGACCACCAGCGCCGACGAGGAGAAGCCCGCCAGCGGCGAGAAGATCACCGTCAGCACCAACAAGGGCGAGGTGCAGGTCCCCAAGAACCCGAAGCGGGTCGTGGTCCTCGACAACACGAGCGCCGAGACCGTCAAGGCGATGGGCGTGACCCCCGTCGCGATCCCCAAGGGCCTGTTCGCCAAGAGCGTGCTGGGCGACTGGATCTCCAACGCGGACATCAAGGACACGGGTACACACGCCGAGCCGAAGCTGGACGTGATCGAGGACGTCAAGCCCGACCTCATCATCGGCGGCTACCGCTTCGCCAAGGCCGAGGCCGACATCAAGAAGATCGCCGAGAAGACCGGCGCCGCCTTCATCGACATCGCCGCCGAGGACGGTGCGCCCAAGGGCCGCGTCGAGACCATGCGCGACTCGACGGTCACCCTGGGCAAGATCTTCGGCAAGGACGAGCAGGCCAAGCAGATCGTCGCCGAGTTCGACCAGCGCCTCGACGCGGCGAAGGCGCAGGCCACCGGTCAGACCGTCTTCCTCTCGATCGTCAACGGCGGCAAGATCGACAACGGCGCCAAGCGCATGCAGCCCTTCATCGCCCCGCTGAACCTCAAGGACGTCTTCGCGGGCCAGGCCGGCGATCACCACACGAACTCGGGGCTGACCCCCGAGGCGATCGCGCAGGCGAACCCGCAGTGGGTGATCGTGATGGACCGCGACGCCGCCGTCCCGCCGACCGACGGCAGCAAGCCGCAGACCGCCGCCGAGACGTTCCGGGCGCAGCAGGCCTTCGCCAATGTCGAGTTCCAGCAGAAGGACCGGATCTTCTACCTGGACAACGATTTCTACATCCGCGAGGGCATCCAGGACTACGGCGAGAACTACGCCAAGCTGGCCGAGGCCATCGCCGCCAAGAAGTGACGGCGACCGACCTCGACGCACCGCCCCAGGCGGGTCCCCGGAAGGGGACCCGCCTGGCGCGCGTCACGCTCCCCCTCCTCGCGTTCGCCTGCGTGGCACTGCTGTTCGCCTCGCTGATGACCGGCGAGTACCACATCACCCTCGCGGGGCTCCTGGCCGGCGATGAGGAGATGTGGCGGATGTTCTTCATCTCCCGCGTTCCGCGCACCGCGGCCCTGGTCTTCGCCGGGCTCGCGATGAGCTTCTCCGGCGTGATCATGCAGCGGCTCACCCAGAACCGGTTCGTCGAGCCGACCACCGCCGGCACTGCGGAATGGGCGGGCCTCGGCGTGCTGCTGTGCATGCTCTACCTCCCCGGGGCGACGCCGATGGTGCGGATGATCGCCGCGACCGCGACCGCGTTCCTGGGCACGCTGATCTTCCTCGGCTTCATCTCCCGCATCCGCGCGCGCCGCTCCGCGATCGTCCCCCTGGTCGGCCTCATGCTGGGCGCCGTGGTGCAGGCCGTCACCACGTACCTGGCGATCGGCGCCAACCTGTTGCAGGCCGTCGTGAGCTGGCGCTCCGGCGGTTTCGCACACATTGTGCGCGGCTTCTACGAGCCGCTGTGGGCCGTCGCGATCATCGCCGTGGCGACGTTCCTCCTGGCGAACTACTTCACCATCGCGGGGCTGGGCAAGGACGTCGCGACGTCGCTCGGCCTGCGCTACGGGCTCACGATGGGCATCGGCGTCACCATGGTGGCGCTGGCGTCCGGCGTCACCAGCGTGGTCGTCGGCTTCATCCCGTTCCTCGGCCTCGTGGTGCCGAACATCATCAGCGCCCTGCGCGGCGACGACGTGCGCAGCGGGCTCCCGTGGGTGGCCGTGCTGGCGACCGTGCTCATCGTGGGCTGCGACCTGATCGGACGGATCGTGGTGCGGCCCATGGAGATCCCCGTGTCCGTCATCATGGGCGTGATCGGCGCGGTCACGTTCCTCGTGATCGTTCTGTCGAGGAGGAACCGTGTCGCTCTCTGAAGCCGTCTCGGCGCCGGCGATGGCGGGTGGCGCCAGCCGAGTGAGCTGGCGCGCCCGCATGGCGATCGCCGCCACGCTCGCGACGGCGTGCCTGGCGGTCTACCTGCTCATGCGCACCGGCGCGGACGACGTGCTGCGCTGGGACTTCCAGTTCGGCCTCTCGTTCGAGCGGCGTCTGCGCACCGCCACGGCGATCCTCATCGCCGCCTTCTGCGGCGCCCTGTCGACGGTGCTCTTCCACACGGTGACGCACAACCGGATCCTGACGCCGCAGATCATCGGCCTGGACTCGCTGTACGTGCTGATCCAGACCGTCGGCGTGTACCTGGTGGGCGGCCGGTTCGTCGACAACGGCGACTCGGTACCGCAGTTCGTCGCCCAGACCGCCGTGATGGTGATGTTCGCCGCCGTGCTCTACGGCTGGCTGTTCTCCGGCCGGTTCGCGAGCCTGTTCCTGCTCCTGCTCGCGGGCGTCGTCCTGGGCCTGGCCTTCCGCGCCTTCGCCGAGTTCCTGCAGCGCCTGCTGTCCCCCACCGAATTCGACGCGCTGTCGATCAAACTCTACGGCCGGCTCACCGCGGTGAACGCCGACCTGCTGCCGATCGCCACCGTCGCGTGCCTGGTGGTGGGCGTGATCGTCTGGCGCCGCCGCCGGGTGCTCGACGTCCTGCTGCTGGGTCGCGATCCCGCGATGGGCCTCGGCGTGAACCACCAGCGCGAGCTCACCCTGGCGCTGGTCCTCATCGCGGTGCTGGTGTCGATCAGCACCGCCCTGGTGGGGCCGATGATCTTCTTCGGCTTCATCATCGCCACGCTGGCCTACCAGCTGGCCGGCGACTGGCGGCACCGCGCGACGCTGCCGATGGCGTTCTTCATCGGCGTGATCATGCTCGCGGGTGGGCAGTTCGTCCTGCACAACATCTTCTACGCCAACGGGATGCTCACGGTGATCATCGAGTTCGTCGGCGGAATCCTGTTCCTCGCCATGCTGTTCCGCCGAAGGGGGACGATGTGACCACGAACCTGACCGAGACGGTGCCCGCGATCGCGTTCGCGGACCTCACCAAGAAGTACGCCGAGACCGTCGTGCTGGGCCCGGTCTCCGGGGAGTTCACCCGCGGCGGCGTCACGGCGCTCGTCGGCCCGAACGGCGCCGGCAAGTCGACGCTGCTCACCATCCTCGGCCGCCTGCTCACACCGGACTCGGGCACCGCCCTGCTCGAGGGCACCGACATCCGCGCCATGAAGCCGACGGAGATCGCGCGCAAACTCGCGATCCTCCGGCAGGAGAACGGCGTCAACGCCCGCCTGACCGTGCGCGATCTCGTCGCCTTCGGCCGGTTCCCGCACACCAAGGGCCGGATGACCCCGGACGACGTGCGGCACGTCGACGAGGCCCTGGGCTTCCTGGGCCTGACGGAGCTCGCCGACCGGTTCCTCGACGAGTTGTCCGGCGGGCAGCGCCAGCGCGCTTTCGTGGCGATGACGCTGGCCCAGGACACCGACGTGATCCTGCTGGACGAGCCGCTCAACAACCTCGACATGCGGCATCAGGTGGGCATGATGCGGCGCCTGCGCCGTGCGGCCGACGAGCTGGGCAAGACCATCATCCTGGTGGTGCACGACCTGAACTTCGCCGCCGCCTACTCGGACCGCATCGTGGCGCTGAAGAACGGCACGATCGCGGCGTCGGGCGCACCGTCGGAGATCATGACCTCCGAGCTGCTCACGGAGATCTTCGAGACCCCCGTCGCCGTGCACGTCCTCGAGGGCGGACCCGTCGCCGTGTACGCGGGCCTGTAACCGCCACGATCACCGGGGGCGAAACCCTGGCGCGGCCCGGCCGCGCGGGGCAGGCTGCGGGGCATGGTCTCCCGGCTCCCCGTCGACGTCGGCGTCGCGCTGTGGCAGCGCGCGCGGGCGGAGAACCACGTCCGCGACATCGTCGACCAGGCGCGGACCGTGCACGACCTCGGCGTGCCGGCGGTGTGGTTCGGGCAGCGCCAGGACCACGACGCGACGACCGTCGCCGCGGTGGTGGGCGCGCAGGTCCCGGGCCTGCGGGTCGGCACCTCGGTGGTGCCGCTCGGGCCGCGGCATCCGCTGGTGCTGGGCGGCCAGGCGCAGACCGCGAACGCCGCGAGCGGCGGGCGGTTCACTCTCGGCGTCGGGGTCGCCGGGCCGGAACGGGACCGCCGGACCTTCGGCGTCCGCGTCGAGCGGCCGATCGGTCACCTGCGCGAAGCGCTGGCCGTGCTCGACGACTACCGCACGACGGGAACGGTCGACCGGGGCGACGGGGCGGTCGTCGCGCGCACCGCGGCGCCGTCGGCGATCGCGGGCGGCGAGGGCTTCGGCCTCCTCGTCGCGGCACTCGGCGCCCAGTCGCTGCGGGCGGCCGGGGAGCTGGCGGACGGTTCGATCCCCTTCCTGACCGGGCCGCGCACCCTCGCGGACCGCATCGTCCCCGGGCTGCTGCGGGGATCAGGCGGGGAGCCGCGTCGCGTGGTGGCCGGCGTGGTCGTCGTGGTGACCGACGAGCCCGACCGCGTCCGGGCGGCCGCGCGACCCGCGCTCGACTTCTACACGACGGTGCCCTCGTACCGGTCGGTGTTCGCGGCGGAGGGCATCGCGCACCCGATCGAACTCGCCCTCATCGGGGACGAGGAGCACGTCGCGCGTGGACTGCGCCGCTACGTGGACGCGGGCGCGACCGAGCTGTACGCCACCCAGACCGATCTCGGGGGCGCGACGGACCAGGCCCGCACCTGGCGTCTGTTGGGCGCGCTGAGCCGCGACCGAAGCGCGGGCCGCCGCAGCGCCCTTCACTAGACTGGCGGGGATGTCCGGATCAGTTCAGTCCGCGCTGCGCGGCTACAGCACCTTCCTGCGCTCGCCCGAGGGGCGCCCCGCCCTGCTCGGGCTGCTCGGCGCGGTCCTGACCACCCTGGGCAGCTTCGGTGCGGGGGCGATCCGCGTGCACGACACCACGCTCGAGGCGGCGCACCTGTCGTGGCTGCGTTTCGGCCACGGCCTGGTGCTGAGCTCGATCCTGTTCTGGACCGGGATCGCCCTGCTCGTGATCGCGTGGATCCGGCTGGGTCGCGGCGCGCTCGCCGGCCGGCTGGAGGTCCCGCAGGTCGCCGGCACCGTCGCGCTGTGGATCGCGCCCCTGCTGGTGGCCGTTCCCCTGTACTCGCGCGACGCGTACTCCTACCTCGCGCAGGGGGCACTGCTGCGCGACGGCTTCGACCCGTACGTCGACGGCCCGGTCGTGAACCCGAACGGCCTCCTCGACGATGTGAGCGGCATCTGGACCACGACCACCGCGCCCTACGGCCCGCTGTTCATCCTCATCGCGAAGTGGATCACCCAGTTGTGCGGCGACGACGTGCTCGCCGGCGTCATCGCCCTGCGGCTCGTCATGCTCCCCGGCATCGCCCTCTCGGTGTGGGGCGTCGCGAAGCTGGCGCGGCACTTCGGTGCGAAGCCGTCCGTGTCGTTGTGGTTCGCGGTGCTCAACCCCCTGGTGATCGTGCATCTCGTGGGCGGCGTGCACAACGAGGCCCTCATGGTGGGCCTCATGGTGGCGGGCATCGCGATGGTGCTCGACCGGCAGCACCTGTTCGGGGTCGCGGTGATCGTGACGGCGGTCGCCGTCAAGGGCACCGCCGCGATCGCGCTGCCCTTCGTGGTGTGGATCTGGTTCCATCACCGGCGCGAGGCGAACCCCGGGGAATCGACGGCGAAGGCCTTCGGCACGGTGCTGGCGGCCTCGCTCGGCGCCTTCGTCGCGCTGTTCGCGGCGTTCTCGCTGATCGCCGGCGTGGGCCTGGGCTGGACGACCGCGCTGGCCGGGTCGATCAAGATCATCAACTACATCACCCTGCCGACGGCGGTCGCGCAGATCACGGCGTTCCTGGCCGCCCCGTTCACCGACCTCCACCTGGCACCGATCCTCGTGGTGACCCGCGCGCTGGGCATCGTCCTGCTGGCGGTCACCCTCGTGGTGCTGTGGTGGCGGTTCCGGCAGAACGAGCGGCGCAACGTCATGGGCATCCTGCTGGGGCTGCTCGCCGTGTGCGTGCTCTCCCCCGCATCGCTGCCCTGGTACTACACCTGGCCGCTGGCCGTGGCGGGCGCGTTCACCTGGTCGCGGCGCACGCTGGCGATCATCGCGGGCCTGTCGGTGTGGCTCATGGTGGTCTTCATGCCGACGGGCTCGATCGGCCTGTACTCGCTGTGGAACGTGGCGTTGGCGGTCGCGCTGGGCGCGCTCGCCGGCTGGTCGCTGCTGGGCCCGGACCCGCTGAAGGTCCGGCCGAAGCTCGGGCTGGCACCCTCCGTCGTGTGATGGACGAGCAGTTCACCGTCGAGGCGTACCCGCTGAGCGAACGCGACGCGGTCACCCTCCGGGACAGGGTGCGAGCTGTCGTCTCGGACGGTGTGATCGTCGAAGCTGTGGGACACTCGACCTGGTTGACCGAGCACTTGCCACCAGAGAACCTCCATCACAGACTGCGGTTGCTCCGGCGACTCGCCACACAGTCTGACGCACTCACAGGAGTGGAGCGGGTCGTACTCGAGAACATGATCTACGAATACGAGTCGTGGCTCGAAGAGAACGGCCACCCGACGACGAGACCAGAGCCGGAGTGACCCGCAGCCATTCAAATTCTGAATAGCTTGGTGCAACAGCATCACCCGGACTCGCGTACTTCAGCGTCCGTCCGGGTTCGCGGCGAACGCGCCAGTGGTCAGAACGCCATCGACTGCGCGCGGCGGATGATCTCGCGCGCGGAGTCCGTGTGCAGCAGCTCGGCGGGGCAGTCGCCCAGGTCCTCCTGCGGCTCGAACAGCCAGCGCAGGATCTCCTCCTCGCGGAAGCCGCCGTCGCGGAGCACGCTGAGCAGGCCCGTGAAGTGCTTGGCGATGGAGAAGCGGCCGTCGACCTCGCCGAAGAACAAACGCGGGATGTGGAAGTCGCCACCGCGCCGGACGGCGATCAGCTGCCGGTCGCGCAGCAACTGCAGCACCTTCGACTGCGACACGCCGAGGCCCTTCGCGACCGTGGAGACGCTGTAGGTGGCGGTGCCCTCGGGCAGCAGATCGTCGCTGAGATACGGGACGGAGCTCACCGTCACACTGTACCCAGCGCACGGATTCGGCCCTTCCACCCCCGGGGTCGCTAGGCTGAACTGTCGACACCGCACACATCGAGAGGACCCGGAGAAGGTGAACACCCCGCGCGACCGGCTGATCGGTGCCCGCATCGAGGGCCGCTACCGCATCGATGCGGTGATCGCGCGTGGCGGCATGTCCACCGTCTACATGGGCCTCGACCTGCGGCTCGACCGCCCCATCGCGATCAAGGTGATGGACCCCAAGTACGCGGCCGACGCGCAGTTCGTCTCCCGCTTCGAGTTCGAGGCGCGTGCGGTCGCCAAGCTCAAGGATCCCGGTCTCGTGGCCGTCTACGACCAGGGCGTCGACGGAGACCTGGCCTTCCTCGTGATGGAGCTGGTCACGGGCGGCACGCTGCGCGAGCTGCTCGGCGAGCGCGGCCCCATGCCTCCGCACGCGGTGGCCGCCGTCATGGGGCCCGTGCTCACGGCGCTGGGGACGGCGCACCGGGCCGGCCTGGTGCACCGCGACGTGAAGCCGGAGAACGTCCTCATCTCCGACGGCGGCGAGGTCAAGGTCGCCGACTTCGGTCTGGTCCGCGCCATCGCCGCGGCGTCCGTGACCAGTTCGTCGGTGATCCTCGGCACGGCCGCGTATCTCTCGCCGGAACAGGTGGAGTCCGGCAACGCCGATGCCCGTTCCGACGTCTACTCGAGCGGCATCCTCGTCTACGAGTTGCTCACCGGCCAGGTGCCCTTCACCGGCGACACCGCGATCTCGCTCGCCTACCAGCGGCTGCACAACGACGTGCCGCGGCCGGGCGCCGCGATCGCGGGCGTGCCGCCGGAGTTCGACGAGTTCGTCGCCCGCGCCACCGACCGCGACCCGTCGCGCCGCTACGCGGACGGCTTCGCCATGGCCGAGGCCCTCACCGCGATCGCCGAGGACCTCGACCTCCCGCCGTTCACCGTGCCCGCGCCCCAGTCGAGCGCGGAGCAGCGCGCCGCCGCCGCGATGTACGCGCAGCGCGGCGAGCCGCTGATCCCCGCCGCCGCCGAGCCGACGGGCGCGCTCATGCCGGGGCAGCCTCGCCCCGGCCAGGCCGTGCCCGGCGCCCCGCCCGCAGTACCGCCGCCCACCCTCGCGCAGCCAGCCGCGCCGGCCACCCCGGTCCAGCACACCCGTGCCGAGACGATGCACGAGCCGCTGCCGTCCGAGAACGCCCCACCGCAGTGGGTGCCGCCCCGGAAGGGGCGCGCGAAGTCGTGGATCATCGTCGCGCTCATCGCGGTCGTCTCCCTCCTGCTCGCGTTCGGCGGGTGGTGGTTCGCGTCCGGGCAGTACACGACGGTGCCGAACGTCACGGGTATGGATCGCCCCGCGGCGGAGCAGGCGATCAAGGACGCGGGTCTCGACGTCGAGCTCGCCGGCAGCTACAGCAACGACATCACCGAGGACACGATCACCCGGGTCGACCCGTCCGCCGGCAGCCGGATCAGCCGCTTCGGCACCGTCACCATCGAGTACTCCCGCGGGCGCCCGACCGTCCCCCAGTTCCGCCCGGGCGACAGCCCCGAGAACGTCGAGAAGCAGCTGCGCGACAACGGCCTGGTCCCCAAGCAGGGTCCGGCGCAGTTCAGCCGAGACATCCCGCAGGGCGGTGTCATCGGCCTCTCGCCCACGCCCGGCACGCGCGTCGCCGTCGGCTCGACGGTGACAGTGGTCGCCTCCGCCGGCAACGAGCCCGTCGACATCCCCGACGTGCGCGGCCGGACCCCCGAGGAAGCCACGACCCTGCTGCGCGCGGCGGGTCTCTCGGTCAAGGAGACCAAGCAACAGTTCGACTCCGGGACCGAGGCCGGGAAGGTGTTCGGCACCGACCCGTCGGGTCAGGTGAACAAGGGCGGCAGCGTGACGCTGCTCGTCTCGAACGCCCTGACCGTGCCCGACGTGACCGGTAAGACCGCGGCCGAGGCGCAGCAGTTGCTGCAGCGCGCGGGCCTCGTCGCGGAGATCACCGGGGAGACCGGCTCGGGGTCGGTCGTCACGTCGACGAGCCCGTCCGCGGGTGGCCGCGTCGACCCGGCGAACAAGCGGGTCACCGTCACGATGGCCTCTCGCGTCACGGTGCCGTCGGTGACCGGCATGAACGTCGCCCAGGCGCGGTCGGTGCTCCGCGACGCAGGCCTGCAGGTCAAGGTCAACGGCATCTTCGCCTCCGACAAGTCGCAGGTCATCTGGCAGGATCCGGGCGGCGGCTCGCGCGTGCAGGCCGGGTCGACGGTGACCGTCACGGCCCTGCCGTGACGACCCGGGAGCGTCGATGAGCAGCCCCGCGCCGTTCGATCCCGGCTTCGTTCCCGACGCCGCGACACTGGCCCGGGCACGCCGCATGCGCGACGAGCTGACCCGCTTCCTCATGGAGTACCAGTTCGCCGTGAAGGAGGTGCTCACCAAGGTGACGATCCTCCGCGAGGAGTTCCTTCAGCTGCATCGATACAACCCGATCGAGCACGTCACCTCGCGGATCAAGAAGCCCGAGAGCATCGTCAAGAAGGTGGCCCGCCGCGGCATCGCGCCGGAGCTGCCGCTGATCCGCGAGACGATCACCGACATCGCGGGCATCCGGATCACGTGCAGCTTCATCGCCGATACCTATCGGATCCTCGAAACGATCACCGCACAGGACGACGTGCGCGTCGTGGTGGTCAAGGACTACATCGCATCCCCGAAGCCCAACGGCTACAAGAGCCTGCACGCCATCGTCGAGATCCCCGTCTTCCTCTCGACCGGCCCCGTGCACGTGCCCGTCGAACTGCAGATCCGGACGATCGCCATGGACTTCTGGGCCAGCCTGGAGCACAAGATCTTCTACAAGTACGACGGTGCCGTCCCCGCCCACCTCCAGGATGAGCTCTCCGCGGCTGCGGCCGTCGCCGAGCAACTGGACCGCCGGATGGAACAGCTGCACACGCAGGTGCACGGCGAACACGACACGGAGTCGGACCGCGACCGCGACGCCGCGGAGACCGAGCTCGCCGGCGACGAGCTCCTCGGCCGCCTGCTCAAGCTCGCCCAGCGCGCGGACTGATACCCGGCGCGGCGCGGGCCCGCGGGCTAGCCTGTGCCCCATGAAGCGGACCTCCGCCCTGCCCCGGACCGTCGCCCTCGCCGCGATCGGCGCGATCGTTCTCGCCGGCTGCACGTCGAACTCCCCCGACGGTGCGCCGGCGCCGTCCGCGGCGTCCTCGTCCGCCGCGACGCGCGGCGTCGCAGGCCAGGTGGCCGCGCTGCTCGCGGAGGCGAAGGAGGC
Source organism: Tsukamurella paurometabola (assembly GCF_900631615.1). Lineage (NCBI taxonomy): Bacteria > Bacillati > Actinomycetota > Actinomycetes > Mycobacteriales > Tsukamurellaceae > Tsukamurella > Tsukamurella paurometabola. The sequence continues at coordinate 3,279,424 of NZ_LR131273.1, read as the reverse complement.
CTTCGACTCCCCCACCCGCACATCGACTGCCGGTAACACCGACAAGACGGTGGACAACATGGCGGTGGTCGAGCAGAAACTGCTGGCCGCGTCCGCGCTCGCGCCGTACCGGGCCGACCTCCTGTTCAGCGCGGCGTCGGCGCGGATCGCGCAGAAGAACGTCCCCGGCGCCCTGGAGCTGTACCGCAAGGTCCTCGACGTCGCGCCGGACGACGACGATGCGCACACCTACCTCGCCGTCTGGAACCGCTTCCTCGGCGACGCCGCGGGCTCGGCGGCGGAGGTCGAGCAGCTGCGCCGGGTCGCACCCGACCGGGTCCCGGAGGTCGAGGCGCTGTTCACCGCGATCGATCGGGCCGTCGGGGCCACCCTGACCGACTCGCCGCCGCGGATCGCCCCGCCGGCCACCGGCATCGTCGTGCTCGGCTACGCGCTGAAGAAGGACGGCACGATGGACGCGCCGCTGATCCAGCGCCTGGAGAAGACCCTCGAAGTGGCGCGCGCCCTCCCCGCGGCACCGATCGTGGTGACCGGCGGCGTGGAGCAGGCCGGTAACACCGAGGGCGCGCTGATGAAGAACTGGCTCGTGGAGCGGGGCGTCGACGCGGCGCGGATCACCGACGAGAACTTCGCCCGCACCACCGTCGAGAACGCGCTGTACAGCTCGTACGTGCTCGCGACACAGCGGATCGAGCACGCGATCGTCGTGAGCTCCGCGAGCCACGTGCGGCGCGGCACCGTCGACCTGATCCTGGCGGCGCGGGAGAACCTGCCCGCGACGTTCACGGTGAGTTCCGTAGCGGCCGTGGACAAGCCGCTCGCCGAGCTGGCGACGCCGTCCACGGATGAGCTGCGCAGCATCTACCGCGACGCGCTGAGCACCCTCGGCCTCTGGAGCTACCGCAGCGCGCCGCTGCTGCAGCGCTAGCCGCGGAGCACGCCCCGCAGGTCGTCGAGGACGGCCGGGTTCTCGATCGTCGACGGGACCGCCTCGTCGCGTCCCTCGGCGATGGCGCGCATGCTGCGCCGCAGGATCTTCCCGGAGCGGGTCTTGGGCAGGGCCGCGACGATCGCGACCTCCTTGAGCGCGGCGACGGCGCCGATCGTCTCGCGCACCTGCTGGACGATCTCGGCGCGCACCGTGTCGTGGTCCCAGTCGCCGCCGGCCTTGAGCGCCACCAGCGCCCGCGGCAGCTGTCCCTTGAGCTGATCCGCGACGCCGATCACCGCACACTCCGCGACGGCGGGGTGCCCGGCGATCGCCGCCTCCAGCGCGCCGGTCGAGAGCCGGTGCCCGGCCACGTTGATCACGTCGTCGGTGCGGCCCATGACGAACAGGTAGCCGTCCTCGTCGAGATAGCCGCCGTCGCCCGTGAGGTAGTTGCCGGGGAACGTGGACAGGTACGACTCGATGTACCGTGCATCCGCGCCCCACAGCGTGGGCAGCGTTCCGGGCGGCAGCGGCAGCGAGATCACCACGGCGCCTTCGGCGCCCGCGGGCACGTCCTGCCCGGCGTCGTCGACGATCCGCACGCCGAACCCCGGCACCGGGACGGTGGCGCTGCCCGGCTTGACCGGCATCGGCTCCACCCCACGGAGATTGGCCGCGATCGGCCAGCCCGTCTCCGTCTGCCACCAGTGGTCGATCACCGGCACGCCCAGTTTCGCCGACGCCCACTCGTACGTGTCCGGGTCGAGCCGCTCGCCCGCCATGAACAGCGTCCGCAGCGACGAGACGTCCGACTTCGCAAGGAACTCCGCATCCGGGTCCTCCTTGCGGATCGCGCGCAGCGCTGTCGGCGCGGTGAACAGGTTGCTCACCCCGTGCCGCTCGATCACCCGCCAGAACGCACCCGCATCCGGGGTGCCGACGGGCTTGCCCTCGTAGACCACGGTCGTGGCGCCGATGAGCAGCGGCGCGTAGACGATGTAGCTGTGGCCCACGACCCAGCCGACGTCAGACGCGGTCCACCACACCTCGCCCGGGTGCGCGTCGTAGATCGCCCGCATCGAGTAGGCCAGCGCCACCGCGTGGCCGCCGTTGTCGCGCACCACGCCCTTCGGCTTGCCGGTGGTGCCGGAGGTGTAGAGGATGTAGAGCGGGTCGGTCGCCGCGACCGCGACCGGATCCGCGGGCTGCGCGGCCGCCTCCGCCGCTGCCCAATCGTGATCGCGCGGGCCCAGTTCCGCCGTCAGCTGCGGCCGCTGCCACACCACCACCGCATCCGGCTTCGCCTCCGCGGCGTCGATCGCCGCGTGCACGATCGGCAGGTACGGCAGCACCTTCGAGCCCTCGAGGCCGCACGACGCGGTGACGATGGCCTTCGGCCGCGCGTCGTCGAGGCGCGCCGCCAGCTCCGGCGCCGCGAAGCCGCCGAACACCACCGAGTGCACCGCCCCGATCCGCGCGCACGCCAGCATCGCGACCACCGCCTCGGTGATCATCGGCAGGTAGATCACCACCCGGTCGCCCTTGGTCACGCCGAGGCCGGAGAGCACGCCCGCGAACCTCGCGACGCGCTCCAGCAGCTGTGCGTACGTGAGCGTCTGCACCTCGCCCGTGATCGCCGAATCGTGGATCACCGCCGGCTGATCGCCCCGCCCGGCCGCCACGTGCCGATCGACCGCGTTCACACACGTGTTCAGCTCCGCATCCGGGAACCAGCGGTACAGCGGCGCGCCCGCACCGTCGAGTACTTTCGTCGGCGGTGTGATCCAGTCGATCGCGGCGGCCTGCTCGGCCCAGAAGCCCTCCGGATCGGTCATGCTGCGGCGGTATTCGTCGGCGTAGGCACCCATGGGTGCATGGTCCCAGGGGACCGGTGGAGCGGCGGGTGATTCCGGCGATTTGTGGCCCGCCTCATCGGGAAGCCGGGCGGCCGGCGCGGCGCCTTGTTAGCCTCCGGGCGACCGCACCTGCGGGGCCGCACGGCGAAGGGAGTCGCGATGGCGGAGACGAGCGGCGGCGCGCGCCGGAGCTGCGCCCTGGACACCATGCCCGCCGAGGACCGCCGCGCGATCGAGGAATCGAACTCGGTGCGGTCACTGCTCATCATCCGGTTCTACGGCGGCGCCGTGGGGCTGCTGCTCCCCGTCGCCCTCATCGCCGTGGACTTCGCCACCTCGGGCGAGTACTGCGTGCGGGTACGGGACTCGCTCAGCGTCTACTACCACTCGGGGGCGCGCGACATCTTCGTCATCGGGCTGGGCATCGTCGGGTTCCTGCTGTTCTCCTACAAGCTCAACCGGAGATCCGAGGCGAACGCGCTGAGCACGGTCGCCGGCGTGGCCGCGATCGCCGTCGCCGCCTTCCCGACGGGACTTCCCGGACCGGTTCCCGCGGGCGAGTGTGGCGCGGGCGCGTCGCCGCCGGCGGCGACGCCCCTCCAGGTCGCGTTCGGCATCGACCGAACCGCCGCGGTGCACGTGATCGCAGCGCTGGTGGTGTTCGTGATGTTCGTGCTCATGTGCGTCACGACCGCGCTCCACGACCGGCGGAATCCGTTCCTGCGGCCGGCGGTCGCGCCCGTGGGGAGCGGCGGTCTCCGGCGGCTCCTCGCGCAGCTGTCCAATCGTGCCGGTTGGCGGTTCCACTTCGGGTGCGCGCTCACGATCGTGGTGGTGAGCGGGCTGTGTCTGCTCGCCGCGCGGGCGGGTGCGACGCTGCCGCTCCACCTCGGTCCGCTGTGGGTGGCCGAGGTCGTCGGCATCCTGGCGTTCTCGGCGTCGTGGTTCGTCAAGGGCCTCGACGACATGTTCTTCCGCCGCGAGCCGTGGTCGCAGCGCGACCTGTCCGACATCCGGATGGGCGTCGCGCAGGGCGAGGCCCTCACGCTGCTCCCGTGCGGTGACGACGGGGTCCCCGCGGGCGGCGCCGCCCGGGAGCTCCGCTACACCGTGTGATCAGCCCCGGAGCATCTCCGCGACCAGGAAGGCCAGCTCCAGGCTCTGCTGGGTGTTCAGGCGCGGATCGCAGGCGGTCTCGTACCGGCCCGCGAGGTCCGCGTCGGAGATGTCCTGCGCGCCGCCGAGGCACTCGGTGACGTTCTCGCCCGTGAGCTCGACGTGCACGCCGCCCGGGTGCGATCCGATGGCGCGGTGCACCTCGAAGAAGCCCTGCACCTCGTCGACGATGCGGTCGAAGTGGCGGGTCTTGTAGCCCGTCGAGGACTCGTGGGTGTTGCCGTGCATCGGGTCGCACTGCCAGATCACCTTGTGACCCGTCGCCTCGACGGCCTCGACGATGGGCGGCAGCGCGGTGCGCACGTTGCCGTTACCCATGCGGGAGATCAGGGTGAGCCGGCCCGGCTTGTTCTTCGGGTCCAGCCGCTCGACGTACTCGACCGCTTGCTCGGGGGTGGTGGTCGGGCCGATCTTCACGCCGATCGGGTTGTTGATCAGCTCCATGAAGGCGATGTGGGCGCCGTCGAGCTGGCGGGTGCGCTCGCCGATCCAGAGGAAGTGCGCCGACAGGTTGTAGAGCACCTGCTGGGCCTCGGGGTCGTCCGGGTTGTCGGCCAGGCGCAGCAGCCCGCGCTCGTAGTCGAGCACCAGCGCCTCGTGGCTCGAGTAGATCGTGGCGGACTTGAGGTTCCGGTCCTCCACGCCGCACGCGGCCATGAACCGCAGGCCGCCGTCGATCTCCGAGGCCAGGGCCTCGTACCGGGCACCGGCGGGCGAACTCGCCACGAACTCCCGGTTCCACTCGTGCACCTTGTGCAGGTCCGCCATCCCCGAACCGGTGACGGCACGCACCAGGTTCATGGCGGCACTGGCGTTGGCGTACGCACGGATCAGGCGCGACGGGTCGTGCTTGCGCACCGCCTCCTCCGGCGGGAAGCCGTTGACCATGTCGCCGCGGTAGCTGGTCAGTCCCAGCGCGTCGGTGTCGGACGAGCGCGGCTTCGCGTACTGGCCCGCGATGCGGGCGACCTTGACCACCGGCATCGACGCGCCGTAGGTCAGCGCGACGGCCATCTGCAGCAGGGTGCGGATGTTCGCCGTGATGTGCGGCTCCGTGTTGTCGACGAAGGTCTCCGCGCAGTCGCCGCCCTGGAGCAGGAAGGCGCGCCCCAGCGCGACCTCGGCCAGCTGATCCTGCAGGGACTGGATCTCCGGCGGCACGGTGATCGGCGGCACCGACTCCAGCACCGTCCGCATCGCGTCCGCCTGCTCCCGCGGCCAGCTCGGCTGCTGCAGGGCCGGCTTGGCGAGCGCGTCGTCGAGGCGCTCACGCAGGTCACCCGGGAGAGCCGGGAGCTTGGGGAGAGTATCGATGGGGACGTCGACGGTCCAGTTCACTGCCACGTGAGAGAGATTACGCCGAGCGGACGCGCCCGGGTCACGAGGGCGGACGCGACCCGATCACGCGGGCGCTACGCACCCGTGATCGCCCGGTACTTGGCGAGGTTGTGCCGGGCGTCGGCGAGTGCGTCGTGCGCATCCGCCGGCGCAGCGGGCAGCGCCGGGCGACCCCGCTCGTCCCACAGCTGCTTGAGCTCGCGGGTGAACCGCGGCATGGACCGGGGCAGCGCCGTCATCGGCCCCCAGAGCTGGCACAGCGCCACGTGGTCGTAGGCGGCGACCCACGCCCAGAGTTCGATGTCGCCGGGGCCGGCGCTGAGGAAGTCGAAGACCCCGTCGCGGATCGCAGCGCGCGATTGCCAGAGCCTGCTGGCCGGCGGCGGCAGCTTCGGCAGCACGTTCGCCCGCACCCACGGCCCGGCGGCCTCGGGATCGAACTCGGTGGAGACGGCGTAGAACTCGCGGCCGTCCTCGCCGACGATGCCGATCGAGACCAGGTCGATGACCCTTCCGTCCTCGATGAATTCCAGGTCGTAGAAGTACTTCACGGGGGTCGACGCTACGCGGCGCCGGCCTCCCGCTCCTCGCCCGGGACGACCACACCGTCCTTGACGTCCTGGGCGTAGACGTCGACGTAGGCCTGGCCGGAGAGCTTCATCAGCTCGTACATGACCTCGTCGGTGATGGCGCGCTCGATGAACCGGTTCCCCGACATGCCCTCGAACCGGGAGAAGTCCAGCGGCTTACCGATCCGCACCTGCACCTTGGTGGGGTGCGGCAGCGTGGAGCCGGGCGGGTTGAACTTCTCGGTGTCGACCATGGCGACCGGGATGATCGGGGCGCCCGTCTCCAACGCCATCCGGGCCATGCCGGTCTTGCCCTTGTACAACCGCCCGTCGGGGCTGCGGGTGCCCTCCGGGTACAGGCCGAGGAGCTGGCCGTCCTTGAGCGCACCGACCCCCGCGTCGAGCGCGTCCTGCGCCGCACTCGCGCTGCCGCGCACGATCGGGATGCAGCCGACGGACGAGAAGAACCACTTCTTGAAGGCGCCCTTGAGGCCCTTACCGGTGAAGTACTCGCTCTTGGCGAGGAATTTGATGGGGCGGGGCACCATGAGCGGCAGGAAGAACGAGTCCATGACCGCGAGGTGATTGCTCGCGAGGATGGCCGGGCCGTCCTTCGGCAGGTTCTCGACGCCCACCACGCGGGGGCGCCCCAGGAGTCGTAGGACCGGTCCGATCAGGACCCATTTGAAGACCATCCACCACATGTCGCCCAGCTCTCGATTCCCGACTCGACGTGCTCCGCCTCACTCTACCGACGGCGCGCGGCCCGCGCCGGGCGATCAGGCCCGCACGGCGTCCCGCGCGAGGGCGGCGGCACCGAGCATCCCGGCGCGTTCGCCGAGTTCGGTGGCGCGGATCCGGGCCTTGCGACGGTACTTCCCGCCGGTGAGCTGCTGCGCGAACTGGTCCCTGGCGTCGTCGAGGAACAGCCGCGACGAGGCGCCGACCCCGCCGGACAGGATGATCAGGTCCGGGTCGAAGACGTCGCTGACCATCGCCAGCCCCACGCCGAGCCAGCGGGCCAGCTCCCCGACCGCCTCCTGCGCCACGGGGTCACCGGCCTCGGCCGCGGCGGCGACCTTGCGGCCCGTGAGCGACCCCGGGTCGTCGGCCAGCTCGCGCGCGAGCAGCACCCCGCGCGAGCCCTTCGGCCCCATGAGATCGATCGCGGTCTCCACCAGCGCGGTTCCGCTGCAGTAACGCTCCCAGCACCCCCGCTTCCCGCAGTCGCACGGCCGACCGTCGGGCACCACCTGCAGGTGGCCCAGCTCCGGCGCCACGCCGTACGCCCCGCGGTAGAGCTCCCCGTCGATGAGCAGCCCCGCCCCGATGCCGGTGCCGAGCGCGACGACGCACGTCACCTTGGACTGCCGGGCCGGACCGTGGACGAACTCCGCCCAGGCGGCGGAGTTCGCGTCGTGCTCCATGATCACCGGCAGGCCGATCCGCTGCGTCATCTCGGCGGGGACAGCGGTGTCGCGCCACGGCAGGTGCGGCGCGAAGGCGACTCGTTCTCTGGCCGGATCGAGGAAGCCCGCCACGGCGAGCCCCACGGCCTTCACGTCGTGCTCGACGCACAGCTCCTGCACCACCCGGTCGAGGCAGCGCTCGAGCGCCGCGGCACTGCGGGGCGTCTCCGCCCGGGCCGTATCGACGACGGTGCCGTCGTCCGTCACGACGCCCGCGCGGACCGAGGTGCCGCCGATGTCGATGCCGATCGTCAGCGTCATTGAGACTGGTCCTCCCCGGGGCCCGAGAGTCGGATGTCGATGCGTTCGTAGCCGCCCGGGGACGGCGGTGCGGCCGGTCGCGGGGACTCGTCCGCTCCCGGCTCGGCGGGCGTCCCGGTATCCGGCGCCGCGCCACCCACGGTCGCGAGGTAGTCGGCGGCGACGGCCGCGGCGGTGGTCCGCGCACTGCCCAGTAGTTCCTCGGCGAGGCGCAGCAGATCCGCCAGCACCTCGTCGGCGAAGTGGCCGAAGGATTTCGACGCCTCGGCGGCGAAGGGCTCGATGTGCCGGGCGACGGCGCCGCCCAGCGCGCACAGCCGGCAGGCGCCGGGGTCGCCCTCGGGGTGCGCGGAGTGCTCGGCGAGCGCCGCGGCGATCCACGGCCGGGCGGTCTCGAACAGGCGCGCCGCGGAGGTGAGGAACTCGTCGGCGGGGTCGGGGGTGGGATCAGCCACGGGGCCACACCTCCGGGTCGGGGACGAAGGACACGCGCAACTCCCCTTCCTCGTACGTCGCGCCCGCAACGACGCAGCGGCGCAACACAGACGGTAGCCGGATCCGGCGCCGCACACCCTGGGCTTCGACCACGACGTCCTCGTCGACCCGGCCGAGGCCGATCGTGGCGGGGTCCACCAGCGGCAGTGCGACCGCCCACTCGTAACGCGCGTCGAGCCCGGCGCCGCCGGTCGGGCGGACCTCCGGCACCGGTACCGCGGCGGGTTCCGCGTCGAGGATCGCGGCCGCGTCCCAAGCGAGGTCCGCCGTGGCGGCGGGGGTGAGTACGGGATCGGCCGCCTCGGCCGCCTCGAGGACGGGACGGTCCAGCACCGTCGCCACCTCGGCGAGCGCCTCGCGCGCATCGTCCTGGGAGGCGACGCGCGACCGGACCGACTGCACCGCGGGGTGGGGCAGGTCCAGTGCGAAGCGGTCGTCGACGGAGATCAGCCGGTTGAGCACGATCGCCACGGGGCGCAGCCCCAGCACCTCGAGCGCGGCCAGCTCGCCGCGCGCTCGCGCCGCCCGGCCCCCGTCGCCCGTCACCACGTGCACCAGTTCGAGGGCGGCGCGGTCCGCCACGAACGCGGCGAGCCGGTCCGCGAGCCCCGCAACGGGCTCGGCGAGCAGCAGCGCGGCGAGCGAGCCGGCGGCGGGCCCGGCCGCCGGGCCGGAGAGCCGGACGTGCCGCGGCCACACCCGCTCGAGGTACACGGCCAGCGACGCGGGGGCGCTCAGCAGGGAGACCAGGCCGTCGAACGCGGGACCGTCCACGACGACGGTGCGGTACGCACCCGAATCGACGTGCCCGGTGATCGCGCGGAGGACGAGGACGTGCTCCGCGTCCGCGAGGCCCGTCAATTCGGGCGGCTCGAGCGCGAAGGGGTCGAACCCCGCGGCACCGGCGTCGGCGCCGTCGCCCGCGAGCCCCCGGCCGGCTCGGACGGTGGCCGCCAGGCCCTCCCACCACTGCGCGAGCAACTCCACCGGGTTCAGGTGCACGTGGTCGAACGGCCCCGTCCCGTCGGCCAGGAGCGGGTCGACGGCCCGCCCGACGGTGACGAGCAGGGTCCGCCCGCGCCCCGCGGCACGGGCCGCCAGCGACGTCGCCAGGGTGGTGCGGCCCGCTCCCCCGGCTCCGGACACCAGCAGCAGCCGGGTCGCGGTGCCCTCCCCGGACATCAGGATTCGGCCGCCGACTCGCCCTCGACGTGGCGCTTGAGCTCCTTGAGGGCGGTGTCGGTGATCGCCTTCTCCGCCTTGCGGCGGAGCATTCCGAGCATCGGGATCTGCAGGGTCACCTCGAGCGTGTACGTGACCGTGGTGCCGGCACCGTCGGCGGTCGGCGTCAGGTCGTACCGGCCGTGCTGGGTGCTCTGCAGCGTGCTCGCCGCGAGGTCCCATTCGACCGATCGGCCGCCGGGCGCCCAGCGGTACTCGAGCTCGTACGTATCCCGGAGGAAGCCCTCCTCCAGGACGAACCGCACGCGCCGCGGATGGCCGTCCGGGGTGGTCTCGAGGACCGTGACCTCGCGCGCCGCCGAGACCCACTCGGGGTAACGGTCGAAGGCCGAGATCGCCGCCATGATCCGCTCCGGAGGCGCTGCGATGACGATGGATTCGCGGGTGCGTTCCGCGTCAGACACGCTCCACCTCCCCGGCGGCGGGACCGCCCAGGACGCGACCGTCCTCTGCGGTGAACTTCACGTCGAACATCACGTCGTGCCCGCGGACCCGGCGCTCGCGCACCTCGGCGACGATCTGCTCGGGGGTCCTGGGCGTCGTCGGCTCCGCGTGCAGGAAGTAGTGCAGCAGGCTCCCGTCGAGGTGGGGCTCGATCCAGAACTCCGAGGTCCCGGTGACGGGACCGTCGACCTTCCAGCGGATCCCCTTGTCGCCCCGGTCCTCGGTGACGGTCAGTCGCAGGTCGGGGAACCAGCCGCGCCACCGCTGCGCGCCCGCCATCGCGGCGGCCACGGCACTCGGGTGGGCGGCGACGAAGGCGACGTCGGCCACTTGGATGGTGCTCACCTCCTAAGCTTCACACATCCGGCTGCGGGGCGGACGGTGCCGGGTCGGTTCGGGCCCGGAACCCGCCCGGATCAGCGGTGTAAGGTTCACCACAACACCACCGTTTGCGACCCGGAGGATTCGTGCGCGAGATCAGCGTTCCCGCCAACTACACCATCGACCCCTCGGCCTCCACGGTCGACGTCGTCTTCGATGTGGCCCGCACGGACCCGGACAGCGTCCGGATCAAGCGCCTCGTCGCGGGGACCTGGGAGCCGGTCACCTCCAAGCAGTACGAGCAGGAGATCCTGGGCGTCGCGAAGGGGCTCATCGCACAGGGCGTCAAGCCCGGCGACCGCGTCGCGCTCGTCTCCTCGACGCGGTACGAGTGGCCGCTCATCGACTTCGCGATCTGGGCCGTCGGCGGCGTCACCGTGCCCGTCTACGAGACGAGCTCCTCCGGGCAGATCGACTGGATCCTCGAGGATTCGGACGCCGTCCTCATGATCATCGAGGGCCCGAAGCAGGCCGCCGAGGTGGCCGAACTCACGAACCTCCACTCCGTGCGGCGCGTGCTGCAGATCGACCCCACCGACGACGCGCCGGGTGCCGTCGCGACGCTCACCGCCGAGGGCGCGGAGGTCACCGACGAGCAGGTGCACGCCGGGCGTGCGGACGTGACGGCCGACGACCTGGCCACCCTGATCTACACCTCCGGCACCACCGGCCGCCCCAAGGGCTGCGAGCTGACGCACTCCAACCTCATGAGCGAGGCCGAGGCGATCCTCGCCTCCCCGTTCGGCGAGGCCATCCGCGGCGGCTCGAACGTCATGTTCCTCCCGCTGGCGCACGTGCTGGCGCGCGCCGTGAACATCGCCTGCTTCAAGGGCGGCGCACTCGTCGGGCATTTCAACGACACCAAGAACCTGGTGCCGCAGTTCTCGGTGTTCAAGCCCACCCTGATCCTGTCGGTCCCCCGCGTCTTCGAGAAGGTGTACGCCTCCGCCCAGCAGAGCGCCGTCGACGGCGGTAAGGGCAAGATCTTCGACGCGGCCGTGCAGACCGCGATCGAGTACAGCCAGGCCCAGGACACCGGCGGCGCCGGCCTGATCCTCAAGGCCAAGCACACCCTGTTCGACAAGCTGGTCTACGGCAAGCTCAAGGCCGCGCTCGGCGGGAACTGCAAGGTCGCGATCTCCGGCGGCGCTCCCCTCGGTGCCCGCCTGGGCCACTTCTTCCGCGGCGTCGGCGTCACGGTCATGGAGGGCTACGGCCTCACCGAGACCACCGCGGCGATCACCGTGAACGTGGCGGGCGCTCAGAAGATCGGCACGGTCGGGCGACCGCTCGCCGGCCAGGCCGCGAAGATCGCCGAGGACGGCGAGATCCTGCTCAAGGGCTCCGTCGTGTTCCGCGGGTACTGGCACAACGAGGAGGCCACCAAGGCCGCCATCGAGGACGGCTGGTTCCACACCGGCGACCTGGGCTCGATCGACGACGACGGCTACCTGTCGATCACCGGGCGCAAGAAGGAGCTCATCGTCACGGCGGGCGGTAAGAACGTCTCCCCCGCCGGCCTGGAGGACGCGCTGCGCAGCAACCCGCTGATCTCGCAGGCGATGGTCGTCGGCGACGCGCAGCCCTACATCGCCGCGCTGGTCACCATCGACCCCGAGGCGTTCCCGCAGTGGAAGGCCGCCAACGGCAAGCCCGAGTCCGCGACGGTCTCCGACCTGCGCAACGACCCCGACCTGCTGGCCGAGATCAACAAGGCCGTCGCCGCCGCGAACGAGACCGTCTCCAAGGCCGAGGCCATCAAGAAGGTCCGCATCCTGCCCGAGGACTTCTCCGAGGAGACCGGTGAGATGACGCCGACCATGAAGGTCAAGCGGAACGTCGTCTCGCAGAAGTACGCCGACGACATCGCCGAGCTGTACGCGAAGTAACGCACGAACCCGCTACCGCCGCACCGGCTCCCGGTGCGGCGGTTCTGTTCACCTATCCGGCGGTGCGCGGCGCGGCCGACCAGGATGATGGGACGTCGATCACGACCGGGCGGATATCCCAGCGGCCGCTTCCACCGTTGATCGTCACGTCGAAGTGATCCCCGCCTCTGTGCAGGTTAACGTGGTAGTCGCACCGCACCGCATAGGCCGCGAGCGATTGCCCGACTTCAGTTTTCATCGTGATCACCGATCGCCGCTCGGGGTACGTCGCGAGGACGGCCTCGTCCACGTCGTTGCGGAGCCGAGACAGCTCGGCAGGACCCGGATCAGTGAGCCCCGCGGAAGCCGCAGACCGGCCGAGCGACTCACGGAGTCGGGATTCGACGACGCCACCGGTCCAGGACACTGGCACCTCGCCGTACGCTCCGCCACCGAAGACCGCGAGGGCCGCGCCCGGTGGCGACGGCAGCGCACAAGAGTCATCGATACGCGAGACGGCGTCGACTTCGATCGACGGCGCCCGGACGGGCGTGCAGCCCACGACGACGATCGCGGCGAACGCCACCGTCACGCGCTTCGAAGTTCGCTTCACTGGACGTCGGCCACCCGAGCGAATCCGCCGTTGGAGTTCACGACGGCGACCACCACCCGGCCGGAGCCGGCCTCCACGTCGACGTCGAACGAGCGCCCGTCCACACGAAATCCAACCCGGTACTGACACCGCGGCTCGAAGACACCGCGGTACTCGCCCGCGGGCACGGCGAACTCGTACTGCATCACGCGCTCCGGGATGGAGCGAAGGATCACCTCGTCGACGTCGCGCACCAGATCGTCGAAGTCGTCCCCTTCGGGCACCACGAAGTCCTCCGGCACCGAACGCTCGCCAAGAGCGCGACGCAGGGATTCCACGGCCACGCCGCGCGAGCGGAGCGTGCCCGTCGCCCGCACCGGACCACTCGTCCAATCAGCGGCGGCCCACCCCGGCTTGATGACGCACTCGCTCGTGCGCTGGGCGGAGGCCGGCTCGGGCCGCGGCAGCCCGCGCCCTTCTCCGCAGGAGACGATCGAGACCACTGCGAGCACCGCAGCCGGGACGGCGAACATCCGACGCATACGCCCATATTACCGAATTCGATATTCGAGATTGATAACATTGGCGCGCGTGCGCTCAGTACGGTGCGCTCAGTACGGTGCGCTCAGTACGGGTTGAGCAGGGTCTGCAGGCGATGGCCGAGGCGGCGCCAGTCGAAGTGCTCGGCCACCAGCTCGCGGCCGCGAGCACCCATCTTCGCGGCGCGGTCGGGGTCCGCGAGCAGGCCCGCGACGGCATCGGCGATGGCCTCGACGTCGCGCCCCGGCACGACATGGCCCGACTCCCCCTCCCAGACGGTCTCGGGCGCACCCCCGGAATCGCCGGCCACCACGGGCTTCCCGGTCGCGGACGCCTCGAGGAAGACGATGCCGAGCCCCTCCACGTCCAGGCCCGCACCGCGGGTGCGGCAGGGCATGGCGAAGACGTCGCCGAGGTTGTGGTGCGCGGCGAGTTCGTCGAACGGCACCGAACCGGTGAAGATCACCTGTTCCTCGACGCCGACCTTCCGCACCAGCTTGTGCAGCGTCTCCGCATACGGGCCGCCGCCGACGATCACGAGCTTCGCGCCGGGCACCTGCCCCCGGATCCGCGGTAGAGCGCGGATCAGCATGTCCTGGCCCTTGCGCGGCACCAGCCGCGACAGGCACAGCACGACGGGCTCGTCCTCGGCCAGGCCGTAGCGGGCACGCAGGGCGGAGCGGGCGGCATCGTCGGGCCGGAAGACGTCGGTGTCGACGCCGGGCGGGAGATGCTCCAGAGCTGCGCGCGGGCCGAAGGCCGCGGCGAACCGGCCCCGGGTGTACGTGCTGACGTAGGTGATGACGTCGGTGGTGTCGCCGATGCGGCGCAGGCAGGCCCGCGAGGGCGGGAGCATCGACCAGCCCACCTCGTGCCCGTGCGTGGAGGCGACCGTGCGCAGCGCACCGGCGTCCTTGAGCGGTGCGCCCAGCAGCGCCAGCGGCGCGGCGGCGCCGAACCAGACGGTCTCGATGTCGTGGGACCGCACCAGATCGCGGGCTCGGGAGAGCGCGTCGGGCGTGGGCAGCAGCAGCGTCGTCGGATGGCGCACGACCTCGAAGGGCTGCGCGGCGTCGTACTCCTCGCTGCCGCGCCACCGCGATGCGTACACGACGAGCTCGTCGGCGGGAAGCTGCCGCACGAACGCCTGGAGGTAGGTCTGGATGCCTCCGGGGCGGGGCGGGAAGTCGTTGGTGACCAGCAGCGTGCGCGGCATGGTGCCCAAGCCTAGCTAGAAGCGCACCGCCGAGTTGTACGGGCCTGCGGCGTCGACGGGGACGACCTGCACCGGAACACCGAAGGTGGAGGCGTGCACCACCTTTCCGTCGCCGACGTACATGCCGACGTGCGTGGCACCCGGGTAGTAGACGATGATGTCGCCGGGCTGCAGCTCGCCGCGGGAGACCGGACGCCCGCCGTTCAGCTGCGCCTGCGAGGTGCGGGGCAGCGACTTGCCGGACTGCTGGTAGGCCCAGACCATCAGGCCCGAGCAGTCGAACTGGCCCGGCCCGGTGCCGCCCCACGCGTACGGCATGCCCACACGGGTCAATGCCGCTCGTACGGCGGCGAGCTCTGCGGTGCTCCCCGGCGGCACCTTGCTGGGATCGAACGGCGTGGGCGGGCCGATGAGGGTCTGCCGCTGGGCACCGGTGAGCCGGTCGTAGATGGCCTTGATCCGCGCGATCTCCTGAGCCAGGCGTGCCTTCTTCTGCCGCAGATCGGAGGCCTTGCGCTCGGCCTCGGCACGGGTGTCCTCGGCCGACTTGGCGGCCTCGGCGGCGCGGGTGGCCGCGGAGTCGGCGGCGGCCTTCGACTTCTTGTAGGCGTCGACGGTGGCGACGACGTCGCGGTTGACGAAGTCGAGCGTCGACATCTGGTCGAGCATCTGCTGCGGCGAGTCGCTGACGAGGAGCGCGTAGGTGCGGTTCGTGCGCGAGCCCTTGTAGTTGGCCACGACGACCGCGTCGATCTGGGGCTGCAGCGCCGCCTTCCGGGCCTGCACGGCGGCGACCTCGCGCTTGGCGGCCACGAGCGTGGCATCGGCGGCACGCTTGGCGGCGGTGGCCTTCTCGGCGTCCTCCTGCGCGGCCTTGGCGGCCTCGTTCGTTCCGGAGGCCTGCTCCGACAGCGCTTCGTACTGTTTGAGCGCGGCGTCGGCGGTGTCGGGGTCCGCGGTCGCACTACCGACAACGGTCAGCCCGGCCACCAGGGCGAGCGCTGCGGACGCGGCGGAACCGCGCAGCACCAGGGAGCGGGAGGGGGAGGTCGAAGACACGGCCGAGCAGGTCCTTCCAAGCTGGAGCACGATTGCGAACGCAATCACTACCAGATTACGTCAGTAACGACGGGCGGAGTAGACCGACATCTCGTTGAGCGGGCTCACCTTGACCGGGATGCCGTAGTTCACCGAGTGCACGACCTTGCCGTTGCCGATGTACAGGGCGGCGTGGCTGCCGCCGTTGTAGATCACGATGTCGCCGGGCTGCAGGTCCTTGATCGCGATGGCACGACCGCCGCCGAGCTGTCCGTAGCTGTCGCGCGGCACGGTGATGCCGGCCTGCTTCATGGACCAGTAGACGAGGCCCGAGCAGTCGAACGAGTTGGGGCCGGCGGATCCGTACGAGTACGGCAGGCCGGTGCGCGACAGGGCCGCCTGGACGACCTTGGCCTTGGCACCGCCCGGCTGGGCGCCCGCGACAGTGGTGACGCCGGGCTTGGGCGCCACGGCGACGTCGCTGACGACGGTGGGCCGCGCAGCAGTGGTGCGGGAGGCGACCCCCGGCTTCGCGGGCTTGGCCTTCCCGGCCACGGGTGCGGGCTTCGCATTCGGCACCGCAGGGGCGGGCTTCGCGTTCGGCGCCGCCGGTGCGGGGGCGGGCGCTGCGAATGCGGCCGTGGGGGCCGCGAACGTACCGATGGTCACGGCGCCCGCTGCAAGCGCACCGCGAGCGGCGGTGGCACCCCGGCTGGGCTGCGGCTGAAGTCGGTGTTTCGCCACGAAGCGATTCTCCTAAGTTTCTTCCCGACCGCCGACCGAGTTAGCTGACGGGTTCGGGCGAGGAAGATGCCCTACCCCGGAGGCTCGGAAGCCTCCGGCGATTCACCCCGGATAACGCGTGTGGGTCCCCGGCGAGGCCCGCGGCCTCTTAGGCGGTGACCTCGGGAGACGGGACGGCTTTCGCCCCGGGCTCCTCCGCAAGGTCTCAGAAAGATTACGAAACGGAAACGCAGCTGTCTAGCCGGACGCGCCGGGGAGACACCCCGGGGCTACCCCGAGACACCCCTCAGCCGGCACGTTTCGCCTGGTCAGGGACAACCCGCAGATGCGGCAACATTCCCTCGCTCACAAAGGCCGCGATCGCGTCACTCAGACCGGGTTCCGTCGTGACCGGGGCCTGCCCGGCCCCCTCCGCCGGATCCCCCACGGGCGGCGCTGCCACGACGACCGGGCCGAGGAGGAAGCCCACCGCGCAGTCGTCACACGCGCGGGGCTTGGCGGGGCAGGTGGAGCAGTCGACGTGCAGTGTCATGGCGGCTTCCCTTCGGTGTCGGGTCTCGATGCCGGCGACGCTAACGCCGCCCACCGACAGTTTTCGAGCGCGCGTTCGGGCCCCGCGAACCTGTCGGTGGGGTGTTCTACGGTCGGCGCATGCAGCTCAGCCTGGACGATTGCGAGGCGGGCACCGTCGACCCGCCGCTGCGCGAAGTGACCTTCGTGGTGGTCGATCTGGAGACCACCGGCGGGTCCCCGCGCGGAGGGGACGCCATCACCGAGATCGGCGCGGTCAAGGTGCGCGGCGGCGAGGTCCTGGGTGAGTTCGCCACGCTGGTCGATCCCGGCTGCGGGATCTCCCCGCACATCACCCACCTCACCGGCATCACCACCGCGATGGTCACGGGAGCGCCCCGGATCGAGTCCGTCCTCCCGTCCTTCCTCGAGTTCGCGCACGGCGCCGTCCTCGTCGCGCACAACGCCCGGTTCGATCTCGGCTTCCTCAAGGCGGCGGCCGCCGCGACCGGCACCCCCTGGCCGAAGCCCGCGTCACTGTGCACGGTCCAGCTCGCCCGGCGCGTGCTGACGCGGGACGAGGCACCGTCCGTCAAGCTGAGCGAGCTCGCGCGCCTGTTCCGCACCGAGACCACGCCCACGCACCGCGCGCTCGACGATGCGCGGGCCACCGTCGAGGTCCTGCACGGGCTGATCGGCCGCGTCGGCAACCTGGGCATCCACACGCTCGGGGAACTGCGCGGGCACCTCCCGTCCGTGACGCCGCAGCAGCGGGCCAAGCGCCACCTCGCAGACCCGCTGCCGGAACGTCCGGGCGTGTACCTGTTCCGCGGGCCGGGGAACGAGGTGCTCTACGTGGGCACGTCGGGGAACCTGCGCCGCCGGGTGCGCAGCTACTTCACCTCGGGCGAGACGCGAGGCCGGATCAAGGAGATGGTGGGCCTCGCGGAGCGCGTGGATCACGTGGAGTGCGCGCACGCCCTCGAGGCGGCGGCGCGGGAGCTGCGCCTCATCGCCGCGCACACTCCCCCGTACAACCGCCGGTCGAAGTACCCCAAGCGCGGCTGGTGGATCTGCCTCACGGCCGAGGCCTTCCCCCGGCTCGCCGTGAAGCGCTCCGCGCCGGCGGGAGCCGCGTGCATCGGGCCGGTGCGCTCGCGGTCCGACGCGGCGGACCTCGCGGAGTTGCTCGCCGAGGCGTGCGGCCTCCGCACGTGCACCACCCGTCTGCGGGCCGGGGCGCTCCACACGTGCGCCCTGGGCCCCGACGGTGCGCGCCCCCTCGGCGGGTGCCAGGCCTCCGTCGCGGCACCCGAGCCGGCGGCGCTGTACCGACCCCGGGCCGACCGGGCGGCTGCGGCCCTCACCGGTCGCTCATCGGAGGTCTTCGCGGCGCTGGAGGCGCGCCTGGCGGCACTCGCGGAACGGGAGTTCTTCGAATCGGCGGCCCGGTTGCGCGACCGAACCGCCCGCCTCGTCGACGCGGTGGCCCGCTCGCATGCGCTGGTCGCGTTCGCGGACGTTCCCGAGCTCTCGATCGCCCACCCGGACGGTGCGGGCGGCTGGGAGCTGTCGATCGTCCGGCACGGCCGGCTCGCGGCGGCGGGCGTGGCGCCGCGCGGTGTCCCGCCGATGCCCGTGTTCGACCGGCTGCGCGCGGGCGCCGAGTCGGTGTACGAGGCCGACGGGGGCGCGGACGCCGCGCCGGACGTGCCCGACACGCTCTTCCCCGCCGACACCCTGCACGGCGCCAGCCCGGAGGAGGCAGCGCTCCTGCGCCGCTGGGCCCTGCGGCCGGGCACCCGCATCGTCGACGTGCAGGGGATGTGGGGCGAGCCGACCGCGGGCGCGGGGCGCTGGCTCGAGTGGGCCGGCCGGGCGTCCGAGGCGGGACGGGAGGCCCGGTCGGCGGCGGCGCATCCCCGCGGACCCGCCAGGCAATACAGTGAGGGGGCCACGCACGCCGCGTGAGCGCCAGCGCCAGCTCGACCGGAAGGCCCCGCAGTGATCACCGCGATCGTCCTCATCCACGCCGACGTGCACCGCATCCCCGAGACCGCGCAGGCCGTCGCGAACATCGAGGGCGTCTCCGAGGTGTACTCGTGCGCCGGCGACATCGACCTCATCGCGAAGGTGCGCGTGCGCGAGCACGATCAGATCGCCGACGTGGTCACCGAGCGGATCAACCGGATCGACGGTGTCGCGAGCACCTCCACCCACATCGCCTTCCGCGAGTACGCCTCGGCGGACGTCGACGCGGGGTTCGACATCGGGAACTAGATATTCAAGGTCGACGTCCGGTCAGCACCACCTTTGCCGCATTCCCGCCGATCAAGACGTTGCGGTAGCGAAACCCAGCCTTGTGCGCAACAATGAGCCATGCGAAAGCCTCATGAGAAGCGCCACTCGAACTCATCTTCAGTGTCCCCACTAGAGACCGCAATAGTGGTTGAGTTGCGCCCCAACGGGATATTTTCAGCGACGCAAATTCAAACAAATTCCAGCATTCGACAGATCGTCAGCCAGTCGCACTTCTACATTCTCG
Source organism: Tsukamurella paurometabola (assembly GCF_900631615.1). Classification (NCBI taxonomy): domain Bacteria; kingdom Bacillati; phylum Actinomycetota; class Actinomycetes; order Mycobacteriales; family Tsukamurellaceae; genus Tsukamurella; species Tsukamurella paurometabola. The sequence goes on along the minus strand of NZ_LR131273.1, from coordinate 3,260,209 downwards.
CACACAGGCCAGCGATTCGCGCTAAGGACCTTGGAGATGCGGTAGAATTCTTTGCCCGTGGACCATTTGACGGGTTCTCTGAAATCGAACTCAAAGTACCTAAGTCTTCAATTGAGCTTACCGTCGACAACGGCGGCCAGCGACTCATCCAGAACGAAGTATGGTTTCATTCACACGAAGTGTTATCTCAAGTACTCCGAGACAACCTTCCCGGCATCGCAAGCCTCGATAGGCTACACGAGCTCATTAAGTGGAAGATCGCCTACGTAGGCATGTCATACGGATCCGGCGAGGGATCGCTCACAGGCAGGCTAAAGGAGCACGACAAGCTACCGCTCCTGATGGACAAGTTCGGGGCACTAGGGCACGACATCAGAATCATACCAATGCATTCTGCGAGCACCTCTGCCCTATTCGGACCTGCCAACGAGGGAAAGCTCGCTTCCCCTGTTCCAGATCTCGAGAAACTCCTTGATTTCACATCGAGCGACGGTCGGCGGCAGACGTCAGCGATGGTCCGCGTCGTGGAAAACGTCCTTATCGCATATTTCCAGCCCGAACTGAACAAGCGCGAGAGGTCGTGGCCCAGCGTCGAATCAGCGCGAGCACTCCGCGACCACAATGCCCGATCGGTGGTTGTCGTGATTAATGGCACCGAGGTCACCTACTCCCTATTCAGCGACCGTCGCAATGTCCCGCGTCGGGGTTTCAGCTTACTTGCGGACCTCCACAGTCCAGGGGTGATCGACGTCGATGACTACAACGCTCAAGACAGCAAGAACATCGATCTTCCGATCTTCCTCAATAGTCTGACTGTGACGGCAAGTCAGGCGCAATCATCTTCGGCGATCCCACGCGCTTCGCGAGGAGATTAGTCGCAGGCCGCGTTCCCCAAGGACACCTCACCTCCGGGGGTATTACGGCCACTTCTATCGCCAAACATCGACTTCAATTGAGCCTCAGTAGCCGCTGTGGCTGACCTCCGCGGCCTCGACCTCGATGCCGAAGTCGACGGCCTGCTGCACGATCTTCTGAGCCCGGGCGAGGCGCGGCAGATCGGAGCCGTCGGTGATCTTGCCGCCCGACTTCTCGAAGGCGTCGATGAAGCCGTGCGCCCAGGCCACCTCCGACTCGCTCGGGCTGAGGCCGGCGTTGATGACGCCGGCGTGCTCCGGCGTCAGGCACAGCTTCCCGGACATGCCCATCTCCTTCGCCAGCGCCGTCCCGGTGGGCAGGTGCGCGATGTTCAGCGTCGGGCCGTCGATCGGCGCGGGCAGCCGGGCCGCGCGCGATGCGATGACCAGCTGCGACCGCGCGTAGGCCAGGGCGATCGGATCCTCGCCGACGGCGGTGTCGCGCTTGAAGTCGCCCGTGCCGAAGGCGATCCGGAACGTCGACGGGGCCGACGCGATCCGCTCGACGTTCTGCATCCCGCGGGCGGTCTCGACGAGCGCGAGGATCCGGGTGCCGTCGGGCAGCCGGTCGGCGGTGTCGTCGAGATGACTCGATCCCTCGGACTTCGCGAGCATGACCCCCTCGAGGCCCTCACACTGCTTGAGCGCGGCGCAGTCGGCGCTCCAGTACTCGCTCGCCGCGTCGTTGATGCGTACCCAGGCGCGGTGGCCCGTCGACAGCCATTCGACGGTGTCCGCCCGGGCCTGCTCCTTGTCCTTCGCGGCGACGGCGTCCTCGAGGTCGATGATGACCGCGTCGGCCTCGCTGGCCTGCGCCACGGCGAACGACTCGGGGTGGGAGGCCGGAACGAGCAGCCAGGAACGGGCGATCTGCGGGGAGACGGTGCGCTTACTCACGCCGCCAAGATTAGGCGCGTGGAACGCCTGATTCCACGAAATGGAATCTTTTGCGCGTTCTGTTCATTGTGTGCCTAGTCGGAGATGTCGGCGACCGTCGCGTCGTACGCCGCGATGAGCGCGTCCGCGTCGACGATCGCACTGTGTCCGTGCGCGCCGGCGCCGAGGGCCACCGTCGCCCCGGGGATCCGCTCGTCGACGTAGACCGGCCAGTCGCCGCGCGCCCCGACGGGCGTGATCGTGCCGCGCTCGTACCCGGTGGCCTCGAGCGCCTCGTCCGCGGGCGGCATCGCGAGCCGGTTCACGCCGACGACGGCGCGCAGCTTGGGCCACGCGATCGACCGATCGCCGGGGACCAGCGCGAACAGGTACGAACCCTCGCCGCGCCGCACCACGAGCGACTTCACCAGCTGCGACGGCGGCAGGTCCATCAGCGCCGCCGCCTCCTCCAGGCTCCGCGCCGCCGGGCGCGCGCGAACGGTCACCGTCAGCCCCCGGGCGGCCGCGTCCGCACGCATCCGGTCCAGCCCCGGCTCGCTCACGATCCCGCGATCTCCTGCGACAGGGCGACCCAGCGGTCGAGCAACGCGGCCGCCGCGCCCGAGTCGACCGCCTCGGCGACGCGCGGCAGACGCGCCGCCAGTGCGTCCTGCACCGACTCCCCCGCTGTGAGCCCCTCGTAGGCGGCGACGGCGCCGGCCGAGTTCAGCAGGACGGCGTCCCGGACCGGACCGGTCTCGCCGGCGAGGAAGGCCCGGGCGATCGCGGCGTTCACCGAGGCGTCACCACCCCGCAGGTCCTCCATCCCCACGCGGGCCAGGCCCAATTCGCGCGGGTCGACGGACTCGACGCCGACGCCCTCCTCCTGGACGCGCCACACCGTGGACGTCGACGTGGTCGTCAGCTCGTCGAGGCCGTCGTCGCCGCGGACGACGATGACGTGATCCTGGCCGCCCCGGTCCGCGAAGGCCTGCGCCACGACGGGCGCGAGGTCGGCGAACGCGCAGCCGATGAGACCCGCGGACGGACGGCCGGGGTTCGTCAGCGGGCCGAGCACGTTGAACACGGTCGGGATGCCGATCTCCTTGCGCGTGGCGCCGGCGAAGCGCAGGCCCGAGTGGAAGACGGAGGCGAGGCAGAAGCCGATTCCCAACTCGGCGGTGGTGCGGGCCACCCCGTCCGCGTTCAGCCCGATCGCGACCCCGAGCGCCTCGAGGCAATCGGCGCCGCCCGACTTCGACGACGCCGCCCGGTTCCCGTGCTTAAGCACGGGCACCCCGGCCGCGGCCACGACGATCGAGCTCATCGTGGAGATGTTCACCGAGTGCGAGCGGTCACCACCGGTGCCGACGATGTCGACCGCACGCCCCGCGAACGGCACGGCGGTGGTCAGCGAGAGCATCACATCGGCCAGGGCGCGGACCTCGACGGGCGACGGTCCCTTCATCTTCATCGCCACGCCGAAGGCGGAGATCTGCGACGGGGTCGCCCCGTCGCTCATGATCTCGGACATCGCCCACCGGGCCTGCTCCGCGCTGAGGTCGCGCTGCGAGGTGAGCTCGGTGAGAACCGTCGGCCAATCCATGGCCGCAACTGTAATCGGGACGGTCAAGCGGGAATCTGGAGCACCTGCCACAACACGGCCCTCCCGCCGTGCCGCGCGGTCACACCGGCCATCCTCGACCGCTCCTGGGAGACGTGCAGCGCGTCCACCTTCTGCACCCGTGCGACGGCGACGGTCTCGAGTCCCTCCGGGCCGGGCGTCCCGGCACCGTCGGGGGCCACCCGCTCGTACCGGTCCTGCGCGACGAGCCGCAGCACCTCGTCGACCTCCCCGGGCGGCAGTTGGAGGACGTGCCGCAGCACGCTCTGCGCCTCCGGGTCGAAGCCCTCCGCGGCGTCGAGGACGGAGGACGAGGCGGCCGCGTCGTCGCCCGACTCGGCCACGGGAACCAAACCGGGGTGCCCGGGCGTTAACTCTTCGACGGTGCGCGCGGAGAGGCGGCCGAGCAGACGCCCCAGACGGGTCCGCTGTTCGGGTCTGCCGTTGAGGTCGTAGGGCAAGGTCCGCCTTATCTTCCGATGCCGATCGGGCCGTTGACGTGGTGTTTCGAGTGTACGAGCGGAGGGCGTGGAGCCTGCCCGCGACATTCGACGCGCCCAATCTGCGACCCGGGTAGGCATTCGATACTACGACCGGTCATACTTGCGGAGTGACTAGCGCCGCACCGACCTCAGCTACAGCCATCACCCAGCGCGTGCACTCACTCAACCGGCCCAACATGGTCAGCGTCGGGACCATCGTCTGGCTGTCGAGCGAGCTCATGTTCTTCGCCGGGCTCTTCGCCATGTACTTCGTGGCACGAGCCGGAGCTGGGGAGAACGGATGGCCCCCCGTCGACACGAACATCAGCCTGGCGGCGGCCCTGCCGCCCACCATCGTGCTGATCGCCTCGTCGGTCACCTGCCAGCTGGGCGTCTTCGCCGCGGAGAAGGGCGACGTCTTCAAGTTCCGCATCTGGTACTTCGTCTCGCTGCTGATGGGTGCCGCGTTCATCGCGGGCCAGCTGAACGAGTACAAGACCCTGATCGGCGAGGGCCTCACGCTCAGCTCCTCGGTCTACGGCTCGGTGTTCTACATGGCCACCGGCTTCCACGGCCTGCACGTGATGGGCGGCCTCGTGGCCTTCATCTTCATCCTGGCCCGCAGCCGCGCCTCCAAGTTCACGCCCGCCCAGGCGACCTCGGCGATCGTCGTCAGTTACTACTGGCACTTCGTCGACGTGGTGTGGATCGGCCTCTTCGCCGTCATTTACATCATTCGCTAAAGACGTTTATCTCAGTCGCCATCACAGAGGGATAGCAGATGAGTTCAGCCAACTTTGAGCCCGCCGGCGAGGGAGGCGAGCCCGACGGTGCCGGGCGCGCGTCCAACGCCTCGGCACAGAAGGCCCGGAAGCAGCGCAAGCTCCGCCGCAAGCTCGCGAGCGCGACGCTGCTGGTCGGCGGCCTCCTCGCCGCGGGCGGTGTCGCCACGATCGCCAGCCCCACTCCGCAGGTCGCGATCGCGGACGACTTCGACGCCGCGCAGGTCGAGAACGGCAAGCGCCTGTACGAGACCTCGTGCATCAGCTGCCACGGCGCCAGCCTCGAGGGCGTGAAGGACCGCGGTCCGAGCCTGGTCGGTGTCGGCGATTCGGCCGTGTACTTCCAGGTGCACTCGGGCCGCATGCCCGCGACCGTCAACTCGGCGCAGATCGTGCGCAAGCCCGCCAAGTTCGACGCCAAGCAGATCGACGCCATGGGCGCGTACATCCAGTCCATCGGCGGCGGCCCGTCGATCGTGTGGGAGTACAACCCGGACGGTTCGATCAAGCGCGACGAGAACGGCAACCGCGTCATCGCGCAGGAGTCACTGCGCGGCAAGAACCTCGGCGCCGGCGCCGAGCTCTTCCGCCTCAACTGCGCCTCCTGCCACAACTTCACCGGCCGGGGCGGCGCCCTGTCCGGCGGCAAGTTCGCGCCGACGCTGGATCCCGCCAACGAGCAGGAGATCTACGCGGCGATGCTGACGGGCCCGCAGAACATGCCGAAGTTCTCGGACCGTGCACTGTCGCCTGAAGAGAAGAAGAACATCATCGGCTTCATCAAGAACGTCGGCGAGACCCAGTCCCCCGGCGGCCACGCCATCGGCGGCTTCGGTCCTGCGGCCGAGGGCATGGTGATGTGGGCCACCGGGATGATCGCCGTGGTCGGAGCCGCGATGTGGGTTGGGAGCAGGAATTGACCGCCAAGCCGTTGAACAACGTCCCGTCGGACGACGAACTGGACAACCTGTCCCACGATGAGCTGGTGAAGCTCGGGACCAACCTCGACGGTGTCGAGCTGGTCTACCGCGAGCCCCGCTGGCCCGTGCCCGGCACCCGCGCCGAGAAGCGCGCCGAGCGCACCGTCGCGCTCTGGTTCGTGCTCGCCGGCATCTTCGGCGCCGCACTGCTCGGTGTCTTCCTGTTCTGGCCGTGGAAGTACCAGGGCATCGACGACGCCCACTACTGGTGGTACACGCTGTACACCCCGATGCTGGGCATCACCTTCGGCCTGTCGCTGCTCTGCGTCTTCGCGGGCACCGTGCAGTTCACGAAGAAGTTCATCCCCGAGGAGATCGCGGTCCAGCAGCGGCACGACGCCGGCGGCTCGTCCAAGCTGGACAAGACCACCACGGCGGCGCTGTTCAAGGACGCGCTGGAGACCTCCACGCTCCCCCGCCGGAAGATGATCATCGCCTCGGCCGGCTTCGGTGTCGGCGTGCTCGGCCTCGGTGCCGCGGCCGGCTTCATCGGCGGCCTGATCAAGAACCCGTGGGCCAAGCGCGAGGCCTCGCCGCTGTGGCACACCGGCTGGTCGCCGTACTGGAACTCGCTGGAGAACGACTTCTCGAGCGAGCTCAACGACGAGCCCGTGTTCCTCCGCAACGACGTGGGCGACCCCTACAAGGTCAAGCTCGTGCGCGCCGAGGACCTCGACGCCGGCGGCATGATGACGGTCTTCCCGTGGCGTGCGTCGGACGGCTTCGGTGAGACCGAGGAGTCGCGGCTCAAGCTGCTCCACGGCCTCAAGGGCATCCGCAACCCCGTCATGCTGATCCGCCTCCGCCCCGAGGACGCCGTGCGCGCCGTCAAGCGGAAGGGCCAGGAGAGCTTCAACTACGGCGACTACTGGGCCTACACCAAGGTCTGCAGCCACTTCGGCTGCCCCACGTCGCTGTACGAGCAGCAGACCAACCGCATCCTCTGCCCCTGCCACCAGTCGCAGTTCAACGCGCTCGAGTACGGCAAGCCGGTCTTCGGCCCCGCCGCCCGCGCGCTCGCGCAGCTGCCGATCTCGGTCAACGAGCAGGGCTACATGGTCGCCAACGGCGACTTCATCGAACAGGTCGGACCGGCCTTCTGGGAGGCGACGCACTGATGACATCCTTCGGAGATCGGATCGGCCACCAGGCCAACGATCTGGATTCGCGGTACCACTTCGCGCCCGGCATCCGTCGCCAGATCAACAAGGTCTTCCCCACGCACTGGTCGTTCATGCTGGGTGAGATCGCGCTGTACAGCTTCGTGATCCTGCTGCTGTCGGGCGTGTACCTCACGCTGTTCTTCGACCCGTCGCTGTCGGAGGTCCACTACGAGGGCGCCTACGAGCCCCTCCACGGCGTCGCGATGTCGCGCGCCTACGCCACCACCCTGGACATCTCGTTCGAGGTGCGCGGCGGCCTGTTCGTCCGGCAGATCCACCACTGGGCTGCCCTGATGTTCGCCGCGTCGATCATCATCCACATGGCCCGCATCTTCTTCACCGGTGCGTTCCGCCGCCCGCGTGAGGCCAACTGGGTCATCGGCTGCGCGCTGCTCCTGCTCGCGATGTTCGAGGGCTTCTTCGGCTACTCGATCCCGGACGACCTGCTCTCGGGCACCGGCGTCCGCGCCGCGATGTCGGGCATCGTCGTGGGTCTCCCCGTGATCGGCACCTGGGTCCACTGGGCGCTGTTCGGCGGTGACTTCCCCGGCGAGCTGCTCATCCCGCGCCTGTACGTGCTGCACATCCTGCTGTTCCCGGGCATCATCCTGGCGCTCATCGCGGGCCACCTCGCCCTCGTCTGGTACCAGAAGCACACTCAGTTCGCGGGCCCCGGCCGCACCGAGGAGAACGTGGTGGGTGTCCGCATCCTCCCCGTCTTCGCGGTCAAGACCGGCGCCTACTTCGCGGCCACCTTCGGCATCCTCGCCCTCATGGCGGGCATCTTCACGATCAACCCGGTGTGGACGATCGGCCCGTACGATCCGGCGAAGGTCTCCGCGGGTTCCCAGCCCGACATCTACATGATGTGGACGGACGGCCTGGCCCGTCTGTGGCCGGCGTGGGAGCTGTACTTCTGGGGCCACACGGTTCCGGGTGCGGCCTTCGTCGCGGCGATCGTCGGCGTCATCATCGGCCTGATGTTCGTGTACCCCTGGGTCGAGAAGAAGCTCACCGGCGACGATGCGCACCACAACATCCTGCAGCGTCCCCGCGACGTGCCGGTGCGCACCGCGATCGGCGCCATGGCCCTGTCGTTCTACATCCTGCTGACGCTGGCCTGCGTGAACGACATCATCGCGCTGAAGTTCCACATCTCGCTGAACGCGACCACGTGGCTCTTCCGCATCGGCCTGGTCATCGTGCCGCCGGTCGCCTACTGGCTGACCTACCGGTTCTGCATCGGCCTGCAGCGCGCGGACCGCGCTGTGCTGGAGCACGGCATCGAGACCGGCGTCATCGTGCGCCGCCCGAACGGCGAGTTCATCGAGCTCCACCAGCCGCTCGGCCCGGTCGACGATCACGGTCACGCCGTGCCGCTCCCCTACGAGGGCGCGGTCGTCCCGACCAAGGCCAACCAGCTCGGCGCCGCCGGCAAGCCCGGTACGGGCTCGTTCCTGCGGGCCGACCCGGCCGACGAGCAGCGTGAGAACGCCGAGCGCGATCACGAGAACGAGCTCAAGGCGCTCGAGGCGCTGAAGAAGGTCCAGGACAACGGCGGCAAGATCGACGTCGAGTAGTCCTGACGAAGCCACTGCGGCCCCTCCCCCACCCCGGGGAGGGGCCGCAGTCGTTTCCGGGTCCGACGCCGGCGGTCTCCGCCGCGCCGGGCCGGCGGTCTCCGCCGCGTCGGCGTGCGCGGCACGCGGGAAGTACCCAGCGGTCCGCCGGCCCCTGCGTACGCGACTCCCGGCGGGACACCCTCCCGCACGCGGAGGTCACGCACCAGGACACGCGCTCGGGTGCATCGCGCACAATGGACGCCGTGAGCACCTGCGAGATCCCGGCCGTCCCGGAGATCCATCCGGCCGTCCTGCGCCGACACAGCCCGATGGTCTTCGACCACGGCGTCGAGATCAGCGACGCCATGCTCGACACGATCCTCGACGCGGGCCGCCTCGCGCCCTCGGCCGGCAATTCGCAGCCGTGGGCGTTCATCGCCGGTCGCCGGGACGACGCCGTGCACGCGCGGATCGTGCGCCATCTCGCCGGGAGCTCCGCTCGGTGGGCGCCCGACGCCTCCGCGATCGTCGTGAACCTCGCCCGGGTGCTCGTCGCGGACACGGACTGGGAGTACTCGGAGTTCTCCCGCTACGACCTGGGCCAGGCCGTCGCGCACATGACGCTGCAGGCCTTGTCGATCGGCATCGACGCGCACCAGTTCCGCGCCTTCGACCGCGAGGCCGTCGCCGCCGAGTTCGCGGTGCCGCAGGAGTGGGAGGTGACGTCGATGACGGCGTTCGGGGTCGCCGCGCACGCGGCGGGTGCCGTCGCCGGAGTCGCGCGGGAGCGGCGCAGCCGGGACGACGTGACCTGGGCGCGGGCCCGGGGCGACGCCCCTCGGTGAGTCATGCCAGGCGCAGCCGCAGCAGGTAGCTCTTCTGCCCGACGGGAGCTCCCGGCTCGCCGAGGCAGACCTCGTGCCAGGCACCATCGACGGCGATCAGCCCCCGCTCGCGCAGCTGCACGGCGAAGGCCTTCGCGGTGGGCGTCAGCGCGGCGGACCACCGCCCGTCGACGCGGGTCTGCAGGTACGACGATGCCGGCAGGTCCAGGCAGTGCACCCGGGCCAGGCTGAGTCCCTTGCTGGCCTCGAGCTGTTCGAGCACGTCCCCCACCTCGGCCTCGTCGATCCACACCGGCCTGCGCAGGAGCAGGGTCCAGCGGGCGGCAGCGGTGTCCTGGGGCGTCACGTCGCCGCGAAGACGTTCGAGGGGCGGCATCCGGAAGTCGGTGCGTGCGGCCTCGTCGGCGCCGGGAGTGCCGCGCCGGTAGAGCGCCTTGTTGCGCACCTTGACGCCGTAGGCGGCCGCGTAGAGCGCCTCCGCGGCCGCGCGGAAGTCGTCCGAGGTGCGGGGGCTGCCCACCGCATCCACGGCCAGGTAGGAGCGACGCGGTGCCTCGACGACGCCGAGGTGCCCGACGGTGCCGTACGCTCCGCCCCCGTACGCCTCGGGCTCCGCGTCGGCGAAGTCGAATTTGGTCCTCGGCGGAGCGACGGTGCCGCCCCTGCCGCGCACCTCGTCGGCGGTGAGCTTGCGTACGGACAGCCCGGCTCTGGCCTGCGTCATGGCTTGCATGCAATCAGGCGGAGACGACCTGCGGAGGGCGCCGCGGTGAACGCGGACGGAAGAACGACGCCCGCCCCGGTGAACTGACTCTCTCAGAACCGGGGCGGGCGTCGTTTCGACGGCTACTGCGTCAGTGCTTCTCGGGACCCTTGTGGTACTCGAAGACGAGGCCCCACGCAGCGCCCACGACGAGCAGGCCGCCGAAGAACCACAGCCAGTACAGCTGCAGGGCGACGGAGATGCCGACGACGGCGACCGAGGCCGAGAGCAGGATGGGCCACCACGAGTGCGGGCTGAAGAAGCCCAGCTCGCCGGCACCGTCGGAGACCTCGGCGTCCTCGTAGTCCTCGGGGCGGGTGTCGACGCGGTTGGACACGAACCGGAAGTACGTGCCGATGATCAGCGTCAGGCCACCGGTGAGGAACATGCCGGTGACGCCGACCCACTCCACGGCGCCGTAGCCGTAGCCCGGGCCCCAGATCGCCGTCGCGACGGTGTACAGGATGCCCGCGAGGAAGAAGAACGCGGTGAGGAACTCGAAGAGTTTCGCTTCGACCTTCATGGGTCAGTTCGCTCCTTCTGCGTTGACGGGCGCGGTGCTGTTGCCCGACGGGGTGCGGCCGGTGCGGCGGGTGTCGAACGGGAAGGTGCTGGTGGAGACACCGACCTCGCCGATCGCCTCGAGCGCGGCGACGTTGTCCTTACCGCCCTGGCGCGCCTCGATGTACTTCTTGAAGTTCTCCGGCGTCACGGCGCGGATCTCGAAGTTCATCATGGAGTGGTAGTCGCCGCACATCTCGGCGCAGCGGCCGACGAAGGCGCCGGGCCGGTCGATGCTGGACACCTGGAACTTGTTCTGGGTGTGGTTCTGCACCGGGTTCGGCATCACGTCGCGCTTGAAGGCGAACTGCGGGACGTAGAACGAGTGCACGACGTCGGCGGAGGCCAGGTCGAACTGGATGCGGGTGTCGGTCGGCAGGACCAGGACGGGGATCTCGGCGGACGAGCCCTGCACCTCGACGGTGCTGAACTTCAGGTAGTCGCGGATCTCCTGGAAGCGGCCGTGGTTCGGGCCGCGTTCGGGCTGCGCCTCGACGTGCCCGTGCTCCTTCATCTTCGCAGCCTCTTCGTTGAGCTTGGCGATGTCGGGCTGCTTGCCGTACGGGTTCTCCCGCTCGAGCTTGACCTTGTTGCCGTCGAGGGTGACCTCGCGGTACGCGAAGCGCCAGTTCCACTGGAAGGCGGTGACGTCCACGGTCACGCCCGGGTTGTCCTCGATCTTCTCGACCTTGGTCTGCACGACCACGGTGAAGTAGAAGAGGACCGCGATGATGAGGAACGGGATCGCGGTGTACAGCAGCTCCAGCGGCACGTTGTACGCGGTCTGCCGGGGGAAATCGGGCGAGTCCGCCTTGCGCCGGTGCTTGGTGATGGTCCAGAACGTGAGGCCCCAGACGAGGACACCCATGATCAGGGCGGCCACGACGGACCAGCTCCACAGCTCCGTCATGTCACGGGCCTCGGGGGTCACACCCTCGGGCCAACCGAAACGCATCACCTCGTCGACGTCGCAGCCCGCGAGAGCGAACATGCTGACGACGAGCCCGGCGGCCAGAACCAGGCGCTTACGCCAGGACGCGGCCCCACCGTGGGCGTTACTTCCGGGTGCCAATGTCGCGCCTTCCTGCTGAAACACGGTCAGTGCTACGGGGCCCGATCCGGACCGTCTCCCCGTCCGGGAACTCACGGCCGGGGCTGCACGTTCCCCTTGTACTACGCAGCGTAGACCAACGGGACGGGGTCCACGTTGCGGGGTCGGCAAATGGCGCGTCGTTTCGCGTGCCCGGGTGACGGGCCTGCGGCGTTCCGGCGGAAGGCGCCCGTTCCGGCATACTGGTCAACCGTGTGTGGCCTCCTGGGATTCCTGTCCGCCGATCAGCACGCGGGCGACGTCGTCGACGCGGTGACCGCCGCCGGCCGGTGCATGCGGCACCGCGGCCCGGACGAGTTCGGTGGGTCGTGGCACGACGACGACCTGGCGCTGAGCTTCAACCGCCTCGCCTTCATCGACATCGAGCACGCGCACCAGCCGCTGCGCTGGGGCCCGCCCGAGAACCCGGACCGGTACGCCCTGACGTTCAACGGCGAGATCTACAACTACCTCGAGTTGCGGCAGCGGCTCGCGGACGAGTTCGGCGCCGAGTTCCGCACCGAGGGAGACGGCGAGCCGATCGTCGCCGGATTCCACCACTGGGGCATCGACGGGGTGCTGGGACAGCTGCGCGGCATGTTCGCCTTCGCGATCTGGGACACCGAGAAGCGGGAGCTGACCCTCGCGCGGGACCCGTTCGGCATCAAACCCCTGTACGTCGCGACGGGCTCGAAGGGCACCGTCTTCTCGTCGGAGAAGAAGTCGGTGCTCGCGCTGGCCGACGAGGCGGGGCTGAAGCCGGGCCTCGATGCCCGCGCCGTGCAGCACTACACCGTGCTGCAGTACGTTCCCGAGCCCGAATCGCTGCACCTGGGCATCCGCCGGCTCGAGTCGGGCTGCTACGCCACCGTGGTCCCCGGCGGAGAGGTCGTCGGGCAGCGCTACTTCGAGCCCCGCTTCCCGGTGAAGCCCCTCGCGGGCGGGCTGGAGTCCGCCGAGGCGAAGGCCGTGTACCGCGATATCGCGGACGCGCTGCGCGACTCGGTGAAGATGCACATGCGCGCCGACGTGACCGTCGGGTCGTTCCTCTCGGGTGGCATCGATTCGACGGCGGTCGCGGCGCTGGCGATCCAGCACAACCCCGATCTGATCACCATCACCACCGGTTTCCAGCGCGAGGGCTACAGCGAGGTCGACGTGGCCGCCGAGTCCGCCGAGGCGATCGGCGCCCGGCACGTGGTGAAGACCGTCTCCCCCGAGGAGTTCCGCGACGCGATCCCGGCCATCGTCTGGTACCTCGACGATCCGGTGGCCGACCCTTCACTCGTGCCGCTGTACTACCTGGCCAAGGAGGCCCGCAAGCACGTCAAGGTCGTGCTGTCGGGCGAGGGCGCCGACGAGCTGTTCGGCGGCTACACCATCTACAAGGAACCGCTCTCCCTCGCCCCGTTCGACAAGCTGCCGGCCTGGGCCCGGCGCACCGCGGGCCGCATCGGCGACCGGATGCCCGAGGGCAAGCGCGGCAAGTCGCTGCTGCAGCGGGGCTCGCTGCCGCTCGAGGAGCGGTACTACGGCAACGCCCGGTCGTTCAACGACGCGCAGCTCGACTACGTGCTGCGCGACTTCCGGCCCGAGTGGACGCACACCGACGTGACCGCGCCGATCTACGCCAAGACCCGCGGGTGGGGTCCCGTCGAGCGGATGCAGCACCTGGACCAGTTCACCTGGCTGCGCGGCGACATCCTGGTCAAGGCCGACAAGATGACGATGGCCAACTCGCTCGAGCTGCGCGTCCCGTTCCTGGACAAGGAGGTCTTCCGCGTCGCGGAGACCCTGCCCGCCGACCTCAAGCTGGCCGGCGGCACGTCGAAGTACGCGCTGCGCCGTGCGCTGGAGGAGATCATCCCGCCGCACGTGCTGCACCGGAAGAAGCTCGGCTTCCCCGTGCCGCTGCGGCACTGGTTGGCCGGTCCGGAGCTGTACGACTGGGCGCGGAACGTCATCGAGGAGTCGCAGACCGACGAGTGGATCGACCGTCGCGCCGTGCTGGCGATGCTCGACGAGCACAAGGCCAAGGCCCCCGAGGGCTGGCCCGGCGGCACAGACCACTCCCGACGGATCTGGACCGTCCTGGTGTTCATGGTGTGGCACGGCATCTTCGTCGAGGACCGCATCCACCCCGCCATCGAGGAGCCGGTCTACCCCGTCCGCCTCTAGCCGTCGCGCTCGCGCTGCCCGGCGTGCCGCGTCGGCCGCGACGCCGACCTCAGCGCTCCGGCACCGCGGCAGCCGCCTCGCGCGCCCGCATCACCGCCGCGGCCAGGCGCTGCGGCTCATCGACGGTGCCGTGCACCGCCCGGATTCCGTTCCGCGCGACGCCGTTCACGACGACGAGGGCACCCGGCACCAACTCGAGCCGCAGGTTCGCGTCACCGCGCGCGAGCGTCGCATTCCCGTCGCCGTCTACCCTCCAGCCGGATCGGTCGAAATCCGGGAACCGCCCGGCGTGCACCACGTCGATCGCCTCCAGTCCGACGGCGACCTCAGCGCCCAGTCCGGTCCGCAGGTGCAGAGCACCGTCGTCGAGCGAATGCGGGCGGGTCACCATCCCGGCGTACACCGCGACGATCATGTAGACCGCGTACGCGTGGAGGCCCAATGCGATCCACACCCACGGCGACGGGCCGAGGATCACCCGGAGCAGTACCTCGACGACGACTCCTTCGAGGACGGTCATCGCGACGATGACCCACAGCAGGATCACGACGTCTCCGTGGTGCGAGAACGCCTCCCCCGCCGGCCGCCTGCGGAGGATCCAGCGGTACACGGCCACCGCACCCCGCGGTTCGGCGAGCAGCATCGTCACGACCCGCGCGGGCAGCACCTTGCGGAGCGCGGCCTCAACGCGCCAGAAACTCATCGCCGCGCCTCCAATCCGCGCATCACGAGTTCGATGCAGCGCCGCTGCGCGGCGGACATCCACTCCGCGGAGTCGAACCATGCGGTCACGTCGTCCGGCGCGATCCGCACGACATCCGTAACGGCGCCGGCCTGAACGGCGAGTCCGCCCGCGGCCGCGACGAGCCGTTCCGCGAGCGCGCGGACCTGCGGCGCGTCGGGCTCCACGGTGGTGAGCGCGTCGAACTCAGCAGCGATGTCGCCGGACGCCGCACCGATCGCCGGATCGTCGAGCGCGGCCTCGTACAGCTCTATCGCCCCGGGGACGACGCTGGTCAGCACTTCCATGACGGCCAGTTCCATGCGCCCGGCTGCACCATCGGGGTCGTATACTGCAGCGATCCGCCGCGCGATCGCGTCGACCCGTCCGGATACCACTGCGCCCGCTGCGGTGACGCGCAACTGCGCCAGACTGCGCCGGCGTTCCCGGATCAACTGCTCCTGGCGTGCGAGATCCGCATCCAGTTCCGCGAGCACCTCGTCGAGGTCGCGGTGCCGTTCGTCGCCGTCGAGCACGTCGGCGATCTCATCGAGCGACATGCCGGCCTCGGCGAGCCGCCGGATCCGGAGGAGGAGAACCACATCGGCCAGTGCATAGGTCCGGTACCCGTTCGACTCGCGCGCGGGCTCCGCGACCAGCCCGATCCGGTGGTAGTGCCTGATCGTGCGGGTCGAGACCCCGACGATGCGGGCGATGTCGCCGATTCTCATCTCTGCCTCCTGTGCCGATGGAAGCAGTACACACGTTGGCGCCGCGTCAAGGTCAAGGTCGGACGAGGCGCGGCCTTCGCTCGATTCGATCTCGGCCGTGCGCCGCCCCGAGTTCCCACGGCCGCGGTTGCACGGACGATCAGCGCAGCAGCGTGATCCACATGGCGATGTAGTGGCACAGCGCGGCGACGACGGTCGCGGCGTGGAAGAACTCGTGGTGCCCGAAGACGGCGGGCCAGGGATTCGGCCAGCGGGTCGCATACAGCACCGCTCCCCCGCTGTAGAGCACACCGCCGACGGCCAGCAGGACCGCCGCGGTCCAGCCGGCGCCGCGCACGAGGTCGCCGGCAACGGCGACGACGACCCAGCCGAGGGCGATGTAGAGCGGCACTCCGACCCACCGCGGCGCGTGCGGCCAGAGCACCTTCAGCGCGACACCGGCCAGGGCGCCGCCCCAGACGACGGCGAGCACCCAGCGCGCGACGGACGACGGCAGCGCGAGCACCGCGATGGGCGTGTAGCTGCCCGCGATGAAGACGAAGATCATGCAGTGGTCGGCGCGCTTCATCCAGATGCGCTGCGCGTCGGTCCACTTCCCCCGGTGGTAGGCGGCGCTCACCCCGAAGACGCCGATCACGGTGATCGCGTACACGAGCAGGCTGAGGCCGGCGGCGGCGCTCTCGCGGAAGCCCGCGACGACGAGCGGCACCCCTAGCACGGCGGCGCCGAGCGCACCGAACTGGTGGATCACGCCCCGCAGGCGCGGCTTGGCCTCGGGGGCACCGGCGATCGTCATGAACCTACGATACCGTAGGTTACTCGCCGGTAATCAGGTTTGTGACCTACAGCGCAGCGAGGATCTCTGCGGCGACGTCGGTCCCGTAGGCCTCGGCGAGCCGCTCGGCGGCGTCCTCGACGTCGTACTCCCAGGCCTGCGGACCGACCGTCTCGAGCACCTTGACCGCGACGTACGAGCCCAGCTGACCGGACCGTTCGTAGGACAGGCCGGCGTCGAGGCCCACGAGGAACCCCGCACGGAACGCGTCGCCCACGCCGGTCGGGTCGACGCGACCGCGGTCGGGCACCACGTCGACGTGGATCCGCTGCACGCCGTCCGCACCGTTGACCACGATGTCGGCGCCCTTCTCGGCGAGCGTCGTCACCCGGACCTCGACCATCTCGGTGAGCCGCTCGGCGCTGACGCCGGTCTTCTGCTGCAGCAGGTTCCATTCGTACTCGTTCGTGAACAGGAATTTCGCACCCTCGACGAGGTCGCGCGCCTCCGCGCCGTTCAGGCGCGCGAGCTGCTGCGACGGGTCCGCCGCGAACGGGATTCCGGCCTCGCGGCACTGCGCGCTGTGCAGCGTCATGGCGGCGGGATCGTTGGCGCCGATCACCACGAGGTCGAGGTCACCGACGGTCGCGGCGACGTCCGCGATGGCGATCTCTCGCGATTCGGCCATGGCACCCGAGTAGAAGGACGCGATCTGGGCCATCTCGGAGTCGGTCGTGCACTGGAAGCGCGCGGTGTGCGCGGTCTTCGAGACGCGCACGGCGCGGGTGTCGACGCCGGCGTCCTCGAGCCATGCCCGGTAGCCCTCGTCGAAGTCGGCGCCGACGGCACCGACGAGCACGGGCCTCCGGCCGAGCCGGGCCATACCGAAGCTGATGTTCGCGCCGACGCCGCCGCGCTGCAGGACCAGCTCCTCCACGAGGAAGCTCAGCGAGACGTGGGCGAGATGTTCAGCGAGCAACTGCTCGGAGAACTTCCCCTCGAAGCGCATCAGATGATCGGTGGCGATGGAACCGGAAACGGCGATCGACACGACGAAACCCTCCCGTGGTCGGCGACGGACGAATCCCGTCAGCCTAACCGCGAGAGGGTTCCGGACGCCTCGCGGGCGTCAGTCGTGCGTCAGTTGAACGAATCGCCGCAGGCGCACGAGCCCGTGGCGTTCGGGTTGTCGATGGTGAAGCCCTGCTTCTCGATCGTGTCGACGAAGTCGATCTTCGCGCCGATCAGGAACGGAACGCTCATCCGGTCGACCGACAGGTTCACGCCGCCGAACTCGGACACCACGTCACCGTCGAGAGTGCGATCGTCGAAGTACAGCTGGTACCGCAGACCCGCACATCCGCCCGGCTGCACCTCGATGCGCAGCGACAGGTCGTCCCGACCCTCCTGGTCCAGCAGCGCCTTCGCCTTCGAGGCAGCGGCCTCGGTCAGCACCACACCGGTGGTTTCGCTCTCAGCAGTAGTCATAGGTTCTCCTCACAGACGCACGTCGGTGTCTGCTTCAACGGTACTCCCCCGCCGCGCATTCCCGGGAGTCAGCATCACCCGCGTCGTGGCGCACCCGGCGCGATCGAATACCCTGGACGGCGTGAAACTCCCCTGGCAGAAGGCCGACGAATCGACCTCCGAGGCGGCCGAGGCCGCGGCAGCCGACGGCGCCGCCGAGCCCGCCGCCGATTCCCTCGCCAAGCCCTCGCAGACGCCGGGCAAGGGCCGCCCCACGCCCAGCCGCCGCGAGGCGCAGGGGCGCAAGCGCGGCCCCGTCGCGCCCGCGCCGATGACGCGGGCGGAGGCCCGCGCGCGGAAGAAGGAACTGCGCAACTCCATGAGCAAGGAGGAGCGGAAGGCGGCCGCGGCGGAGCGCCGCACGCAGGCCAACGAGCGCCGCGAACTCATGATGCAGGGCGATGAGCGGTACCTCCCCGTCCGCGACAAGGGCCCGGTGAAGGCGTACGTGCGCGACCTGATCGACGCGAAGCGCCACGTCTCCACCATGTTCATCCCGTTCGCGGTCGTCGTGATGGTGTTCATGTTCGTGACCGCCAACCGGCCGGAGATGGCGGGCGTGCCCATGCTGATCCTGCTGGTCATGGTCGCGGTGATGGCGATCGAGGGCATCCTCACCGGCCGCCGCGTCAACAACCGCGTCCGCGAGCGCTGGCCGGACACCACGGAGACGGGCTTCCGCCTCGGTTGGTACGCCTTCATGCGCTCCACCCAGCTGCGGCGCATGCGTATCCCGCGGCCGCGGGTCAAGCCGGGCGACGCGGTCTAGCCCGTGGCGCTCACCCTCGTTCTCGGCGGGGTCCGCTCCGGCAAGTCCGCCCGCGCCGAGCAGCTGATCGCCGCATCCGGAAGTCTCGTCCGGTACGTCGCCACGGCGCCGCGGCCCGACGGCGACCCCGACCTGGCCGCGCGCGTCGCCGCGCACCGCGACCGGCGCCCGTCATCGTGGTCGACGGTGGAGACGCAGGACCTGCGCGCCGTGCTGTCCGAGGGCTCCGTGCCCACACTCATCGACGACGTGGGCGGCTGGCTCGCCGCGCGGCTCGACGCCGCCGGGTGGAAGACGCCCGAGAACGTGAACGCCGACCTCGACGGCCTGGTCGCCGCCGCGGCGGCCTATGCCGGCGAATTGGTGATCGTGAGTCCCGAGGTGGGCCTGTCGATCGTCCCCGAGACCCACGCCGGCCGGGTCTTCCAGGACCTGCTGGGAGCACTCAACGCCAGGCTCGCGGCGATCGCCGACCGGGCCGAGCTCGTCGTCGCCGGCATCCCGGTCGCGCTCGACGGTGCGCCGCTCCCCGGCACGGGGATCGCCCCTGCGGCACCCGCTCCGCACCTGGTCAAAGAGGTTCCGGAGGTCCCGGCGGCACCGCCGATCGTGCTCCCGCCGTTCGAGCCGGGCGCCGACCCGCTCTCCTTCCCCCAGCTCTCCCCGCCCGACCCCTTCGTCGGCCGCGAGGCCCGCGACCGCCAGCTGGAGCTGACCAAGCCGGCGGGCTCACTGGGCCGCCTGGAGCAGCTCGGCGAGTGGATCGCGGCCTGCCAGGGCGTGTGCCCGCCGAAGCAGTTCGAGCGCGCGCGCATCGTCGTCTTCGCCGGCGATCACGGCGTCGCGGCGGGCGGGGTGTCCGCGTACCCGCCGGAGGTGACGGCGCAGATGGTGGCGAACTTCGCCGCCGACGGCGCGGCGATCAACGTGCTGGCCGCGCAGGCCGGGGCGACGGTCCGGATCGAGGACATCGCCGTTGCGGGCGACACTCGCGAGGACTTGAGCCGCAACAAGATCCGCCGCGCGTCGGGCGACATCGCCGTGACGGACGCGATGACGGACGAGGAGACGATCGCCGCGATCGCGGCGGGCCGCCGGATCGCCGACGAGGAGGTGGACGCCGGCGCGGACCTGCTCATCGCCGGCGACATGGGCATCGGCAACACCACTCCGGCGGCGGTGCTGGTGGGCGCGCTCACCGACACCGAGCCCGTGCTGGTCGTGGGCCGCGGCACCGGCATCGACGACAACGCGTGGATGCGCAAGGCCGCCGCCGTTCGCGACGGCATGTACCGCGCGCGGCCGCACACGGGCAACCCGAAGGCGTTGCTGCGCACCGTCGCCGGCGCCGACCTGGCCGCGATGGCCGGGTTCCTGGCACAGGCCGCGGTCCGGCGCACCCCGGTGATCCTCGACGGCGTCGTGGTGACGGCGGCGGCCCTGGTCGCGAACGATCTCGCGCCCGGTGCGGTCAGCTGGTGGGTCGCCGGGCACAAGAGCCCCGAGCCCGCGCACGCGCTCGCTCTGCACCGTCTGGACCTCGAGCCGCTTCTTGACCTGGGCCTGCGCCTCGGCGAGGGCAGCGGCGCGGCGCTCGCGCTGCCGCTCGTCCGCTCCGCCGTGGCCGTGCTCGGCGAGATGGCCACGTTCGACGCCGCCGGCGTCTCCGGGAAGGCCGCCGACTGACGTGCGGCACCTCGCCGCCACCGTCGCTTGGATGACGGTGCTGCCCGTGCCCGGCTCGCTGCAGCCGAGTCCGGTCACGCGCGCCGACGGTGCCCGCATCATCGCCCGCGTCCCGCTCGCGGGTGCTCTCGTGGGGGCGGTCGTGGTCGCGGTCGCGTGGGCCGCGCACGCCGCGGGCCTCCCGACGGTGCTGGCCGGCGCCCTGGCCGTCGCGACCGGGGCGCTCGTGACGCGGGGCATGCACCTCGACGGATTCGCCGACTGTGTGGACGGCCTGGGCAGCTACGGCCCGCCGGAGCGGGCGCGCGAGATCATGCGCCAGGGCACCGTCGGACCGTTCGGCGCCGCCGCGCTGACGCTCCTCCTGCTGGCGGAAGCCGCCGCGGTGGGCGCGCTCGCCGATCGCGGCGCGTGGCTCGCGATCGGCGTCGCCGTGGGCGCCGCCCGGGTGGCGGCCGTACTCGGGTGCCGGAGGGGCTGGGCACCGTCGAACCCCGACGGCTTCGGGGCTCTCACGGCGGGCACCCAGGGCCTCGCGGCGCAGGTCCTGTGGATCGCCCTCGCTCTGGCCGCCGCGGTGCCGACGGCGCCGGAGCGCCCGTGGCAGGGCCCCCTCGCCGTGGCGGTCGGCCTCCTCCTGGCGACGGTCGCGATGCGGCACTGCGTGCGCCGCTTCGGAGGGATCAGCGGCGACGTCCTGGGGTTCGGTATCGAGCTCGCGACCGTGGTGGCGCTCACCGTGTTGTGCGTACCGTGACACCGAGACCGCGCCCGGAAGTTCAGGAACATTCTCCCACCATGGAAGAACATCGGCTAACTTAGATGCGAGGCCCGATCGCTCGAACGACGAGGTGGACATGTCCGCACCAGCACCCGTGCACGTACCCGTGCGTCATCCCGACCGTCCCCGGCGAGTGCCACCGGGCATCCGCATGGTGAGCCTGGCGCTGCGCCTCCCGGAGCCCACCGAGGCGGAGTTCCGCCGGTTCGGCGAGCTCCTCACGGTCGGCGACGCACCGATGGATGAGCTCGTCGACTGGATCTACCAGGATCGCGAGACACGCAAGCCGATGTTCGACCGGGCCCTGAACGAGGGCATCGCGTCCGTCCCGGAGGCGCCCGACATGCTGCGGGAGTTCTTCGAGGAGATGGAGACCGCGCCGGACTGGGTCGATTGGGACAAGATCCTCCTCGGCGGCCAGCTCATGCGGAGCGGCGGCGCGGACGGCTTCTCGATCGCCCGCGACGTTGCGCTCATGGGCGGATACCTGTTCTCCGGCTTCAATCAGACCCTGCTCCGCACCGGTGCGCTCGAGAAGGGGTCGAACAAGCGATTCGCGGAGACCTCCCAGTGGGCGCTCGACGTGATCGTGCCCGACGGGTTGCGGCCGGGCGGACCGGGCTACCGGTCCACACTGCACGTGCGATTCATCCATTCGGTGGTGCGACGGCACGTCATGGCACTCCCCGATTGGGATTACGAGACCTACGGCCTGCCGATCAACCAGACCGATATGGCGGCCACACTGGTGGGCGCGCTCATCGCGCCCGTCGCCACGGGCATCGGGATCGGAATGCTCGCGCACCCGAGGGAGTACGAGGCCGCCGCGCACCTGACGAGATACGTCGGAAGGCTCATGGGCGTGCACGACGACTTCCTGCCGCACAGCTTCCGCGACAGCCTACGGATCCTGTTCCAGACCTCCCGGGCGCTGTCCACGCCGGACGAGACGAGCCGGGCGCTCGCGCAGCCGATGGCGGATGACCCGATGCGGTGGGAGTTCGGGCCGCTCACCGGGCTCAGGCGCAGGATCGCCCGTTCGCAGCACCTGTCGATCGCGACCGCCTACCTGGGCGCGGCGGCGATGAAGGAGCTCGGCGTCCCGCCGACCCTCCCCTGGTATCCCGCCCTGCGTATCCCGCTCCACCTCGTCGAATCCGCCCTCAACCAGCTGCCGGGCGGCCGCGAGCGCGCAGCCCGCCGTGGCGACGCGAGCCAGGCCAAATTCATGCGCGCCCTGAACGAAGAGGCGGCCGTCGGCCATTCGGCGCATCACGTCACTGCGTAGCCGCCGAGGGCGGCATGGAACTCGGGGGAGTTCGTCGCGAGTGCCGCGTACTGACGCGAACGACCCGCACCGAATCGGTGCGGGCCGCGGGCGTCAGGCGGGCGAATCAGCCGAGCGTGTGCATCCAGCCGTGCGTGTCGGGCACGGTGCCGCGCTGGATACCGGTGAGGGTCTCGCGCAGGGCCATGGTGATCTCGCCCGGCTGGCCGTCACCGATGGTGAAGTCCTCCTGGGCGCCCTTGACCCGGCCGACGGGCGTGATGACGGCGGCGGTACCGCAGGCGAAGACCTCGGTGATGGCACCGGAGGCGACGCCCTCCTTGAGCTCGTCGACGGTGATGCGGCGCTCTTCGGTCTCGAAGCCCGCGTCGCGCGCGAGCTGGAGGAGCGAGCTACGGGTGACACCGGGCAGCAGTGAACCGGACAGCTCCGGGGTGACGATCCGGGCCGACGAGCCGGAGCCGAGGACGAAGAACAGGTTCATGCCGCCCATCTCCTCGATCGCCTCGTGCTCGATGGCGTCGAGCCACACGACCTGGTCGCAGCCCTGCTGCGCGGCCTGGGCCTGCGCGACGAGGGAGGCGGCGTAGTTGCCGCCGCACTTCGCGAAACCGGTGCCGCCGGGAGCGGCGCGCACGTACTCGCGGGAGAGCCACACGGAGACGGGCTTCACGCCGCCCGGGAAGTAGGCGCCCGCGGGCGAGGCGATCACCAGGAACCGGTAGCTGTTCGACGGCTTGACGCCGAGGGTCTCCTCGTCGGCGAAGATGAACGGCCGGAAGTACAGGGCCTCCTCGCCGCCCGCGGCGGGCACCCACTCGCCGTCGATCGCGACGAGCTGCTTGAGCGACTCGACGAAGACGTCCTCGGGCAGCGGCGGGATCGCGAGCCGCTCAGCGGAGCGCTGGAAGCGTGCGGCGTTGGCCTCGGGCCGGAACGTGGCGACGGAACCGTCGGGCTGGCGGTAGGCCTTGAGGCCCTCGAAGATCTCCTGCGCGTAGTGCAGCACCGACGCCGACGGCTCCATGGGGATCGGGCCGTAGGGCAGCACCTCGGGCGCGTGCCAGCCCTGCTGCTCGTTCCAGCGGAGCGAGATCATGTGGTCGGTGAAGTACCTGCCGAATCCCGGGTTCGCCAGGATCTCGGAGCGCTCAGCCGCAGAGCGGGGGTGGTCGTTGCGGGTGAGGGCGAAGGCCGTGCCAGTTGTCATGGGATCTGATTCTACGACCCGCGCGCGCGGGCGCGGGCCGTACCAATCAGTAGGAACCCCGAGTATTTTTCCGGGGCCTCTGCGGAGCTACTTGGTGTTCGCCTCGACGAACGGCGGCAGGGTCACTTCGCACTCGATCGCACGGCCGCGCACGTCCACGCTGACGACGGTGCCCTTCTCCACGCCCGCCGTGGAATCGATGAGCGCCAAGGCGATTCCGGTCTTGAGCGTGGGACTGAAGGTGCCCGACGTGGTGGTGCCGATCGGCTCGCCATCGGCACCGAGGACCGTCAGGTCGGCGCGCAGCACGCCCTTGCCGGTGGCACGGAGCCCCCACAGTCGACGCGCGGGGCCGGCCTCCTTCTCGGCCAGCAGGGCCTCGCGGCCGACGAACTCGGGCTTCTTCCAGCCGACGGCCCAGCCCGCGCGCGCCTGGACGGGCGTGATGTCGACGGTGAGCTCGTGCCCGTGCAGCGGGTAGCCCATCTCGGTGCGCAGGGTGTCGCGGGCGCCGAGGCCGGCGGGCTGGCCGTCGCGCGCCGTGATCTCGGGCAGCAGCGCCCGGAAGACCGTCTCGGCGTCGCCCCACGCGGGGATCAGCTCGTAACCGTGCTCGCCGGTGTAGCCGGTGCGGCAGACGCGCACGGGCGTCCCGTTCAGGGAGGCGTCCTGGTAGGCCATGTACTCCATGTCGGTGGGCAGCCCGACGGCCTGCAGCACCTCGGCGGACTTCGGGCCCTGCACGGCCAGCACCGCGTAGTCGCGGTGCTGGTCGGTGACGGTGATGCCCTCGGGTGCGCGCTCGCGCAGGTGCGCGACGACCGCGGCGGTGTTCGCGGCGTTGGGCACGAGGAACAGCTCGTCGTCGGAGACGTAGTACACGATGAGGTCGTCGATCACGCCGCCGGATTCGTTGGTGCACAGGGTGTACTGGGCCTTGCCGGGATGGATCTTGCCGAGGTCGGCGGTGAGCACGCGGTTGACGAAGTCCTTGGCGCCCGGCCCGGCGACGGTGGCCTTGCCGAGATGGCTGACGTCGAAGATCCCCACGGCCTCGCGGACGGCGGTGTGCTCGCCGACGGTCCCCGCGTACTTGACGGGCATCGACCAGCCGCCGAACGGCGCGAACGCCGCCCCCAGCTCGGTGTGCACGGCGTTCAGGGGGCCTTCGATCAGCGTCTCACTCATGCCCGGCACTCTAGTCCAGGGCCGCGCTGCCGGATCGGCCCAACAGCCGCATCCCCTGGTAGATCACGATCGCGGCGACGGAACCGAGCGCGATACCGGTGAAGGTCACGTCGCCGACGGACCAGGTGAAGTCGGCGATGCCGATGATGAGGGGCACGGCCGCGGTCAGCTGGTTGATCGGCTGCGAGAAGTCCACGCGCGCCTCCACCCAGATCCGCACGCCGAGGATGCCGACGAGGCCGTAGAGCGCGGTCGTGATGCCGCCGAGCACGCCGGGCGGGATCGACGCGATCACGGCGCCGACCTTCGGCGACATGCCGAGCAGGATCGCGGCGACGCCCGCCACCCAGTACGCGGCCGTCGAGTACACGCGGGTCGCGGCCATGACGCCGATGTTCTCCGCGTAGGTCGTGGTGGCCGATCCGCCGCCGGCGCCGGCGAGCACCGTCGCGAGCCCGTCGGAGGCGAGCGCACGCCCCATCACCGGGTCGTAGTCCTCCCCGGTCATCTGCGCGACGGACCGCACGTGCCCGACGTTCTCCGCCACGAGCACGAGCACCACGGGCAGGAACATGGGCAGAACGGCCCACGAGAACGACGGGGCGTGGAACTCCGGGAAGCCGACCCACGACGCCGCCGCGACCTTCGAGAAATCGACCTCGCCCCGGATCCAGGCGACCACGTACCCGATCAGCACCGAGGTGAAGATCGCGAGCCGGCCGAGCATGCCCTTGAACAGCGCGAGGGACAGGATGAGGCACACCAGCGTGATCGTGGCCGTCACGGCGGCCTTCTCGTAATTCGCCTTCGCCGCCGGGGCCAGGTTGAGGCCGATCAGCGCGACGATCGCGCCCGTCACGACGGGCGGCATCAGCTTCTCGATCCACGCGGTGCCGACGAGATGCACCACGCCGCCCACCAGGATCAGCAGCGCCCCCACGGCGACGATGCCGCCCAGCGCGCTGCCCGTGCCCTGCGAGGCGGTCGCCGCGGTGATCGGCGAGATCACCGCGAAACTCGACCCGAGGTAGCTGGGCAGCCGGTTGCCGGTGATCACCAGGAACAGCAGGGTGCCGACGCCGGAGAACAGCAGTGTCGTCGCCGGCGGGAAGCCGGTCAGGACCGGCACCAGGAACGTGGAGCCGAACATCGCCACCACGTGCTGCACGCCGATGCCGAACGTCTTGGGCCAGCTCAGCCGCTCTCCGGGCCCCACCACGCCCGCACCGTCAGTGGTCGGCGTCCAGCCGAAAGTCTTCATGGCCGGAAATCATGCACGAGTCAGCGGCCGAGCACCGCGTCCAGGTGGTCGTTGGCGAACACGCGGTCCGGGTCGAGCTCGTCCCGCACGGCCAGGAAGTCGTCGAACCGGGGATAGGCCTCGCGGAAGAAGTCGGCGGTGCGCGTGTGCATCTTGCCCCAGTGCGGGCGCCCACCGTGCTCGATCATGATCCGCTCGACCTCGGCGAAGTAGTCGCCGGGCCTGTCGCGGACGTACCGGTGCGCGGCGATGTACCCGGACTGCCGCCCCGAGGCCGTCGACAGCATGAGGTCGTCGGCGGCGGCGACGCGCACCTCGATCGGGAAGGTCAGGTTCCAGTCGTGCGTCTCGGTCGCGGCCTTGAGCGCGGCGAACGCCGGCATCGTGTTCTCCAGGGGCACCGCCCATTCCGTCTCCCGGAAGCGCACAGAACGGTCGGTCGTGAGCACGTTGGTCGAGTAGTCGATCTCGGTGTGCTCGGAGAGCATCGACGTGGCGAGCGAGACCAGCCGGGGCGTCAGCGACGGGACCGCGCGTCCCGCCTCGCACACGGCCAGCAGGGCGCCGGTCCCGACCACCTTGTCGTCGACGAACCGCCGCACCGCGCCGATCGGCTTGCGCTTGTGGTCGCCCGGCCGGCGGATCTGCGACTTGGTCAGCGTGCCGTCGGTCCCCGGGAACCAGAAGAACTCGAAGTGATCCACTCCGCGCACGCGCTCGACGAAGCCGTCGACCGTCTCCGCCAACGCCATCGGCGCCTCAGTGGCCTCGAGCACGAACCGGTCCACGCACTGCAGCGTGACCTCGACGAGGATCCCCAGCGCGCCGAGCCCGAGAGCCACGGCCTTCAGCCGCGGATCGTTCTCGCCGAGGGTGACCACCTCCCCCGTCCCCGAGACCAGGGTCGCCCCGACCACCTGGGTGGCGATCCCGCCGAAGGCGAGACCGGTACCGTGCGTGCCCGTCGAGATCGCGCCGGCGATGGTCTGCCGGTCGATGTCACCGAGATTCGCCATCGCGAGACCGTACGGCTCGAGCAGCGCGGGCACGTCGTAGAGGCGCGTGCCGGCGCGCAGGGTCACGCGCTTGGCGTCCACGTCGACGGTGACGAGACCGCCCTGGTGGTCGGGCGCGAGCGCCACGTCGCGCGGTGCGGAGATCGCGGTGAAGGAATGCCCGGCGCCGAGGGCCTTGACGGTGCCGCCGCGCTCGCGCGCCCGCTCGACGGTGCGCACCACGTCCTCGATCTTCGCCGGCCGCGAGACGTAGGACGGGAACGCCGACGCGGTGCGTCCCCAGTTGCGCCACTCGCCGACCTTGCCGGTCAGTTGGCCCAGGCCCGGAATCCACTTGTTCACAGGAAGCACTTCCCCTCGCCGCGGTAGGTCGGGACCGTGGTGTGCACGGCACCGTCGGAGACGATCACGATGTCGTCAGCGTGTTCGGCCGGCTCCCCGGCCTTGGTGTGCCGGAACCACACCCGGTCGCCGAGCGAGATCCGGTCGGCCCGGTCCCCGGTGAGCGGTGTCTGCACCTCCCCCGCTCCCTCCCGGCCGGTCAGTGACAACCCCTCGGGCCAGACGGGGCGCGGCAGCCGGTCGGAGCCCGGCGCGCCGGAAGCGATCCAGCCACCACCGTGGCAGGTGACGGTGTCCCGTGCGGGACGCCGGACGACGGCGAGTCCGAAGCCCATCGCGGGCGCCGGCCGGAAGTGGGAGTAGCCGTCGAACAGGTGCGGCCCGTACAGGCCGCTGCCCGCGGCGATGTCGGTGATGTTCGGGTCCTCGGCGTTGCGCTCCAGCGAGCCGGTGCCGCCGCCGTTGACGAACTCGAGGTCGGCGATGCGACGCAGGTCGGTGAGGATCTCGCGGCGGCGCGCCACCAGCTCGTCCCACGAGGCGCGCTGCATGGTGCGCAGCAGCGCCCCGGCTCCGGGCCGGCGGATGCTCAGGTCACCGACGCCCGCGATCTGGGCGTCGTAGGTCATGACGCCCACGAGCCGGAAACCCTTGCGTCCCGCCACCGTCGCCGCGAGGACCGAGGCCTGGGCGCGGGTCCGGACCGGCGATCGGCGCGCGCCGATCGCGCCCAGCGCGGGGGCGTGGTACGAGGCGTCGACGTCGATGCAGACCCGCAGTTCGGGACGGCGACTCGGCGGCACGGCCGCGTCGATGAGGTCGAGTTGCTCGGCGTCGTCGATCATCAGCGTCACCCGCATCGTCGCGGCCGGGTCGGCGGCCAGCGCGGCGATCGCCGCGAGGTCGGCGCTGGGGTACGCCACGAGCACATCCGTGCAGCCGGGGCGGGCGGCGCCGGCGTGATCCACGCCGTCGGCCGCGAGCCAGTGGGCCTCGGCGACGTCGTACGCGAGCACGCCCGCGTACCCCGGCACCCGCAGCAGCGCGTCGAGCACCGGCCGCGAGCGGATCGACTTCGAGGCCACGCGGATCGGCTTGCCCGCCGCGCGGCGCAGCATGTCGGCGACGTTGTAGCGCAGGGCATCGAGGTCGGCGGCGAGGATCGGCGCGTCGAGCCCGTGGGTCGCGGCGTCGATCGTGGCCCAGTAGGACGCGGGGTCGATCTCCCAGTCCCGGTCGAGCGACGACGGTGCCGCCGCCAGGTCCAGTGCGCCCGCTCCGGTCGTGGTCTCGCCCGTGCCGTTCCCCGTCATGAGCACCGATCGTACGTGCGGAGGGGGTGCTTCAGCGCGGCGTGACCGCAGATCCCCCCTCGTCCGTCCGGTTCTCCCCGGAGGCCCGGACCTGGGCGGGAGTGCTCCCCGTCCAGTGGGTGAAGGCGCGCCGGAAGTCGCGGGCGTCGGCGAAACCGACCGCTTCGGCCACGGCCCGCACCGGCAGGTCGGTGGTGCGCAGCAGCACTTCGGCCCGTTCGCGCCGGACCCGGGCGTGGATCGCCCGGAACGACTCCCCCGCGTCCGCGAGGTGCCGGCGCAGGGTGCGCTCAGTGGTGTTCAGCTGTCGGGCGACCCCGGCCATGGTGACCGGGCGGCGCAGGTCCGCCCGGAGTAACTGTTCGACGGCCCACAGGTGATCGAGGTCGCGCGCCTCCGCGGTGGACCCGGTGATGGCACGGCAGGCCGCCAGCGCGGCGGCGTGCACGGCCGGCTCGCGCCGGGGCAGCGGTGTGCCGAGCAGGCGCCGCGGCACCGTCATCCGGCCGGCGGGGGCGTCGAACCGCACGGCGCAGCCGAACCGGGCGCCGTATTCGGCGGCGTAGCCGGGTGCCGGGTACGGCAGTTCGACCGCCGCCGGCGACCAGTGTTCGTCGCCGAGCGCCGAGCGCAGCAGAGTCGTCACGCTGAGCAGCGTCTCCTCGCACAGGAACGGCAGGAGTTCCGGTTCCGCCGAGCGCGGCACCACGGTGAGGGCCACGAGGTCGGCGTCCGCGTCCACGGCGAAGTCGACGAGGCTGCCCGCCGCCTGGTGGTACTCCAGTCCCGCGGCGACGGCTCCCGCCACGTCGTCGGCGGTCTGCACCGCCACACCCAGCATCCCGAAGGACTGCAGGAGGGGCCGGACGCCCGCCTCGAA
This sequence comes from Tsukamurella paurometabola, assembly GCF_900631615.1. NCBI lineage: Bacteria > Bacillati > Actinomycetota > Actinomycetes > Mycobacteriales > Tsukamurellaceae > Tsukamurella > Tsukamurella paurometabola. Next base: position 3,230,901 of record NZ_LR131273.1, on the reverse strand, counting down.
TCCGAGCGGTCGGCCGGGGAGCGCGCGGACCGCCTCGGTGAGGAAGCGCACCACCTGCGGGAAGGCGAGTTCGAGATCGGCCTCCGGTTCCCCGCGGCGGATCCCGGCACGCGCCGCCCACAGCTCCACCGGGTGCCCCTCGCGTGCGAGCGCCTCCATCAGGTGCGCGACGACGGGCGCGGGCATCGCGGCCGCATAGTCCGCAGCCCCGGGCGGCGGCGCGCCCCGGAGTCCCAGGCGTAACATCCGTACAGGCAAGCACACCCGCCGCCCTGACGAGAGGAAACCCCTTGAGCACGCCGTTCACCGGACCCGCCATCACGCTGACCGACGATCTCGCGGCGGCGACCGACGCGCTGATCGTGGGCGTGTTCTCCGCGGAGGGCGACGGGGCGGCGATCACGGTCGATGCGGGCGTGCCGGAGGCGGCGCGTACACCGATCGCCGAGGCGCTCGCGCTGCTCGGCGCCGAGGGCAAGGCCGGCGAGGCCGTGCGCGTCCCGGTTCCGGCCGGGACCGGTCTCGGCGCGGCGACGGTGCTCGGTGTCGGTCTCGGCACCGAGGCGGCGGTGACCCCGGAGGCCGTCCGCCGCGCCGCCGGCGTCGCGGCCCGCGCGCTCGAGGGCGTCGCCGCAGCGGCCACCACGCTCTCCACGATCGACCTGGCGGCCACCGTCGAGGGCGCGATCCTCGGTTCGTACCGGTTCGCCGAGTTCCGCACCACGTCCGCACCGAAGAAGGAGGTGCTCGGTTCGCTCGCGCTGCTCTCGGCGCCCGCGTCGGAGGCCCTCGCGGACGAGGCCCGCGGCACCGTCGAGCAGGCGCGCCTCACGGCCGGCGCGGTGGCGCTGGCCCGCGATTTCGTCAATACCCCGCCGAACGTCCTCTCCCCCGGCGAGTTCGCCGACCGCGCGCAGCGCCTCGGCGCCGAGGCCGGCCTTCAGGTCGAGGTCTTCGACGAGCAGTACCTCGCCGCGAACGGCTACGGCGGCATCGTCGGGGTCGGCCAGGGCAGTTCCCGCCCGCCGCGGCTCGTACGGCTGCGCCACGTCTCCGGGGCCGACGGCGCCAAGCACGTCGCGCTGGTCGGCAAGGGCATCACGTTCGACACCGGCGGCATCTCCATCAAGCCGGCTGCGGGCATGGAGCAGATGACCTCGGACATGGGCGGCGCCGCGGCGGTCATCGCGACCGTGATCCTGGCCGCGCAGCTGGGCCTGCCGGTCGACGTGACCGCGACCGTGCCGATGGCCGAGAACATGCCGTCGCACACCGCGCAGCGCCCCGGCGACGTGCTCACCCAGTACCCGGGCGCCGGCAAGGGCGGCATCACCGTCGAGGTCATCAACACCGACGCCGAGGGCCGTCTCATCCTCGCCGACGCCATCGTCCGCGCCTGCGAGGACGAGCCCGACTACCTCATCGACACGGCGACCCTCACGGGCGCGCAGATGGTCGCCCTCGGCACCCGTACCCCCGGCGTGATGGGGACCGACGCCTTCCGGGACCGCGTCGCGGAGCTCTCCCGCTCGGTCGGCGAGAACGGCTGGGCGATGCCCTTCCCGGAGGAGCTGCGCGCCGATATCAACTCGCGCGTCGCCGATCTGGCGAACGTGAGCCCGAACCGCTGGGGCGGCATGCTCACCGCCGGCGTCTACCTCAAGGAGTTCGTCGCCGACGGGGTGCAGTGGGCGCACATCGACGTCGCGGGCCCGGCGTTCAACACGGGCGGCCCGTTCGGCTACATCACCAAGGGTGGTACGGGCGTCCCGGTCCGCACGATGCTCGCGGTGCTCCGCGACATCGCGCAGCGGGGATGACGTCCCGCACCCTGGGAGTTACCGGCGAGTAAGCCCCCAACCGCCGCGCGGACCGGGCCCCTGAGGGTAGGGTCAGGTGTCGGTGGAGGCCACCAGCCGAAACCCGCGTTCAGCTCGTATCACAGCAGATAACCGAACCTGAGGAGTCAGAGGAAATGGCCTTCTCCGTCCAGATGCCGGCACTCGGCGAGAGCGTCACCGAAGGCACCGTCACCCGGTGGCTCAAGCAGGAGGGCGACACCGTCACCGTCGATGAGCCCCTGCTCGAGGTCTCCACCGACAAGGTCGACACCGAGATCCCCGCACCGGCATCGGGTGTGCTGCTGAAGATCCTGGCGCAGGAGGACGACGTCGTGGAGGTCGGCGGCGACCTCGCCACCATCGGCGAGGCCGGCGAGTCCGCGCCCGCCGAATCCACTCCCGCGCCCGCCGCCGAACCCGCGCCGGCTCCCGAGGCCGCGGCTCCGGCCGAGCCGGCCGCTCCCGCGGCTCCGGCCGCTCCCGCTGAACCCGCCCCCGCCGCACCGACGTCCGGCACCGAGGTGAAGATGCCCGAGCTGGGCGAGTCCGTCACCGAGGGCACCGTCACCCGCTGGCTCAAGGCCGTCGGCGACGAGATCGCCGTCGACGAGCCGCTGCTCGAGGTCTCGACCGACAAGGTCGACACCGAGATCCCGTCGCCCGTCGCCGGCACGCTCCTGGAGATCAAGGCCAACGAGGACGACGTGATCGCCGTCGGCGGCGTGCTCGCCATCGTCGGCTCCGGTGCTCCGGCCGCCCCGTCCGCGCCCGCCGCACCCGCACCTGCCCCCGAGCCCACCCCCGCGCCGGCTCCGGCAGCGCCCGCGCCGGCTCCCGAGCCCACCCCCGCGCCGGCTCCGGCAGCGCCCGCGCCGGCTCCCGAGCCCACCCCCGCGCCGGCTCCGGCGACGCCGGCGGCCCCCGCCGCACCGGCCGCCTCTGCCGCTCCCGCTACTCCGGCCGCATCGTCGTCGGATTCGACGCCCTACGTCACCCCGCTGGTGCGCAAGCTGGCCGCGGAGAACAACGTCGACCTGAACTCGGTGAAGGGCACCGGCGTCGGCGGCCGCATCCGCAAGCAGGACGTGCTCGCCGCAGCCGAGGCGGCCAAGGCACCCGCCCCGGCTGCGCCGGCCGCTCCCGCGGCCGCCGCCCCGGCGGCACCGTCGGCTCCGAAGGGCGCCCGCCCGGAGCTGGCCGCCCTCCGCGGCACCTCGCAGAAGACCAACCGCATCCGCCAGATCACCGCGAAGGTCACGCGCGAGTCGCTGCAGGGTTCCGCGCAGCTCACCCAGGTGTTCGAGGTGGACTTCAGCCGGATCGTGGCGCTGCGAGCGCAGGCCAAGGCCGCGTTCAAGGCGAACGAGGGCGTCAACCTCACGTACCTGCCCTTCATCGCGAAGGCGGTCATCGAGGCGCTCAAGGTGCATCCGAACATCAACGCGTCGATCAGCGACGACTTCAAGGAGATCACCTACCACGGTGGGGTGAACCTGGGCATCGCCGTGGACACGCCGCAGGGGCTGCTGTCGCCGGTGATCAAGAACGCCGACGACCTGTCGCTGGCCGGTCTGGCCCGCGCCATCGCGGACCTGGCCGAGCGCACCCGGGGCAGCGGCCTCAAGCCCGACGAGCTGTCCGGCGGCACGTTCACCATCACCAACATCGGTAGTGAGGGCGCGCTGTTCGACACCCCGATCCTCGTCCCGCCGCAGGCGGCGATGCTGGGCACCGGCGCGATCGTCAAGCGCCCGGTCGTGGTCAAGGACGCGGCGGGCACCGAGTCCATCGGCATCCACCCGATGGCCTTCCTCCCGCTGACCTACGACCACCGCCTCATCGACGGTGCCGACGCGGGCCGCTTCCTCACGACGGTCAAGCACCGTCTCGAGGAGGGCGCGTTCGAGGCGGATCTGGGCCTGTAACCGAAGGAACCGCCCGATCTCATGGAACGACGGGTCGCCCTCGCCGGATCGTCGGGGCTCATCGGCACTGCGGTGTCGAGAGCGCTGACGCGGCGGGGCGACACCGTCGTTCCGCTCGTTCGGGACGATTCCGCACGCGGGATCCCGTGGGATCCGGCGCGCGGCGAGGCTCCCGATCTCGCCGGCTTCGACGCGGTGATCGTCCTCAACGGATCCCCCATCGCGGGCCGGCGCTGGACCGGCGCGGTGAAGCAGGACCTGCGCGACTCCCGCATCGAACCGGTCGCGGCCCTGGCCGAGGCGGCCGCACGCGCCGGCGTGCCGGTGTTCCTGAGCGCGAGCGCGATCGGCGTCTACGGCGATGCCGGGGAGATCGAGTGCGTCGACGGGCCGAACGGCACACCGCCCGGCTCCGGCTTCCTCGCGAGCCTGTGCGTCGAGTGGGAGGCGGCCGCCGACCCGGCGCGGGCCGCCGGCGTGCGGGTCGCGCACCTGCGTTTCGGGCACGTCCTCTCCGCGGCCGGCGGCCTGGTGCCGGTGCTGCGCCGGATCTACCGCCTGGGCCTGGGCGGCAGGCTCGGCAGCGGCCACCAGTGGATGTCGTGGATCTCGCGCGACGACGCCGCCCGCGCGGTCCTCCACGTGCTCGACGGTGCCGTCACCGGCCCCGTCAACATCGTCGCGCCCGCGCCGGTGCGGCAGCAGGCCTTCAGCGAGGCACTCGGCCGGGCGGTGAGTCGCCCGGCGCGGTGGGTGGTGCCGCGGTTCGCGCTGCGCGCCGCCGTCGGCGAGGTCGCCGACGAGAGCCTCCTCACGTCCCAGCGCGCGGTCCCCCGGGTCCTGCACGACAGCGGGTTCCGGTTCGCGCACACCACGCTTCCCGCGGCACTCGCCGCGGCGCTGGCGGACGAGGCGTAGCGTCGAGGTCATGCCCGCACGCTCCGCCCGCGCCGATTCCTCCCCGATCGTGGTCGAGGACCTCGGCACCATCGGTTACCAGGAGGCGTTCGACCTCCAGCACGATCTCGCGAACCAGCGCGCCGACGGAGCCATCGGCGACCGCCTCCTCCTCCTCGAGCACCCGCCCACCTTCACCGCGGGCAAGCGGACCGAGCCGCAGGATCTGCCGCGGGACGGCAGCACCGTCATCGACGTCGACCGGGGCGGCAAGATCACCTGGCACGGACCGGGCCAGCTCGTCGGCTACCCGATCATCAAGCTCGGCTCCGCGATGGATGTCGTCGACTACGTGCGCCGGATCGAGCAGGCCCTCATCGAGGTCTGTCAGGGCCTCGGGCTCTCGGTGGGGAGGGTCGAGGGCCGCTCGGGCGTCTGGTTCCCCGCCGACGGTGCGCGCCCCGAGCGCAAGGTGGCCGCGATCGGCATCCGGGTGGCGCGCGGTGTCACCCTGCACGGCTTCGCGCTCAACTGCGACAACACGCTCGGCGGCTTCGACGCGATCATCCCGTGCGGCATCCCCGACGCGGGGGTGACGACGCTGAGCTCCGAACTGGGCCGCGACGTCACCGTCGGCGAGGTGCGGGACGCCGTCGTGGACGCCGTGCAGCGCGCGCTCGACGGCGACCTCCCCGTCACCGACGCGACGCTGCACGCGGCCGATCACGCCTGATCGGCAGGGTCCTCCTCGGCGTCCTCCCGGACGGCCTTGGCCCACGCCTTGGCCCACAGTTCGAGCGGCCCCAGGGCGAGCAGCAGCGCCTTGCCCTGGTAGCTGAGACGGTAGGCGCCGTCGGACGTCTGCGTCACGATGTGCGCCGCGGTGAGCTCGGACAGGCGCTGCGAGAGCGTGCTGGACGAGATGCCCTCGATGTCATTGCGCAGGTCGGAGAACCGGGACTTCCCGAATCGCAGTTCCCACACGATCCGCAGGGCCCACCGCCTGCCGAAGAGATCGAGCGCGGCCATCATCGGCCGCCCGGTGTCCGATCCGCGGACGGGCCGCCCGGGCAGCGGGCGCTCCACCTCACCCTCGTTGTGACCCACGTCACTCCACCTACCGCTCTGCGTCGGAACCCACACCGGAAGGCACTAGGCGCGCCTCGCCGATAGAGATACGGTTCACACCTATCAGTCCAGTTCGATTTTTGGACCACGGCCGGACGTGCTCCGGCGGACCGGAAGGTGACCGTGATCGACGCCCATCGTAATTGCACAGCGAAGCCGCCCTTCTTCGCGCGACTCGGACGGCTCTGCGTGCGCAACGCGGCCTGGATCCTGCTGTTCTGGGTCGGCCTGGCCGGCGTCCTCAACGTCGCGGTGCCGCAGCTGGAGGTCACGGTCCACAAGCACTCCGCGCCGTTCATCCCCGGGGATCTGCCCGGCGTCGACGGACTGCGCGCGATGGCGGAGGAGTTCGGCACCCCGTCGTCCACCGCGCAGGGCAACGTCATCGTCGCGGCCGAGGGGAGGATCGGCCCCGAGCAGGAGCAGTACTACCGCGCCCTCACGGCCGCGCTGCAGGCCGACAAGGAGCACGTCGCCTACGTCATCGACACCTTCGGCAGGCCGGCCGCCCGCGAGGTGGGCCTGAGCCCCGACGGCAAGGCCATCAACCTGCTCGTCGCCGAGGTCGGCGACATCGGCTCGACCCGGGCGCAGTCGAGTACCGAGGCCATCCGGGAGACCATCCGCTCGATCCCGGCACCGGCGGGCACCACCGTCGAGTTCACCGGCACCGCGCCCACGCTCTCGGACCTGTTCACGGCGATCGACGCCTCGCTGCTCATCATCACCGCGGTCTCGGTGGTGCTCATCATGGCGCTGCTGCTGATCACCTACCGCTCGATCGGCGCGGCTCTGGTCCCGCTGCTCACCATCGGGCTCTCGCTCGCGGTCGCGCGGCCCATCGTCTCGCTGCTCGGCGAGCACGAGGTGATCCCCGTGTCCAACTTCTCCATCGCGATCATGACCGCGATGGTGCTGGGCGCCGCCACCGACTACGCGATCTTCGCCGTCGCGGGCTACCACGAGGCGCGCCGGGCCGGGCTCCCGTCCGATGAGTCCGCGGTCGCCGCCTCGACCCGGGTGGGACGCATCATCGTGGCGTCGGCCCTCACCATCGCCGTGGCGAGCGGCGCGATGATCTTCTGCAAGGTCGGCATCTTCGTCACCGCGGGCCTCCCGACGACGATCTCGATCGCCGTCACCTGCCTCATCGCCCTCACTCTGCCGCCCGCTCTCCTGCGGTACCTCGGCGCGCGCGGCTGGGTCGAACCCCGGCCCGGCACGGAGAAGCGCTGGCGTCGCACGGGTGCCCGGGTCATGCGCCGCGCGGTGCCGCTGTCCGCCGCCGCACTCGTGGTGCTGATCGCCGCCGCGGCGGTGCTCCCGAGCATGGTCATCGGCTTCGACGAGAACCGGATGCAACTGCGGGCCACCGACTCCCGCAACGGCTACGAGACGGTCATGGAGCACTGGGGCGTCAACGAGGCGGTCCCCGAGTTCCTGCTGATCCGCGCCGATCACGACATGCGGAACACGCACGACCTGGCGGCGCTCGAGTCCATCGCGATCGGGGTGTCGAACCTGCCGCAGGTCGCGTACGTCCGATCGATCACCCGCCCCGACGGTGAGCCGATCCCCGAGTCGGCCGTCGGCTACCAGACGCAGCAGGTGGCGAACGGCCTGGGCGACGCGAACCGTCAGCTCAAGGAGGCCTCGCCGCAGCTCAAGGCCCTCGCTTCCGGCGTGGATCAGCTCAATGCGGGCGCGAGCGAGGCGTCGCGGCGGGTCCCGGAGCTCGTCGCCGGAACCCAGCGGGTGACCGGGCTCGCGTCGGGTGTGCTGGACGCGCTGACCTCCGCGCAGCAGGCGCTCGCGACCGCGAGCGGCGGCACCGTCGACGTGAACGGTGCGACCGCACTCCTGCGCAGCGCGGTCGCCACCCTGACCACCGCCGCCGACGCGGTGCGGACCGCGCAACGGCAGCAGTCCGCGGCCGGGATCGGCGAGGTCTTCGGACCGCTGATCGGCCCCGCCTCCCCGTCGTGCGCCGCCGACGCGAACTGCACCGCCGCGCGTCGTGCGTTCACGGAACTCGACCGCGCCACGTCCGGACGGGCGTCGGCGGCGGTGCGCGCGGCGACCGTCGTACTGCCCGCCGGCACGACGGACCGCGCCGCGACGGCCCTCGCCCAGGCCGACGATGCACTCGCCCGCCTGCAGGGGCTGCTCGCGGGGCTCGGAGGGCTCAGTCCCGAGCAGATGAAGGCACAGCTCGCCGAGCTCAACGCGGGCGTGACCCAGTTGTCGACCGGCCTCGCACAGCTCAGCACGGGCCTCGGGCAGGTCAAGACGGGCACCGACCAGGTGGTCGAGATGACGGGCCGCCTCCAGGAGGGCCTCGGCACGGCGACGGACTACCTGACCGGGCTCAGCGCCGGCACCACGGAGGGACCGGGCCGCGGCTTCTACCTGCCCGCCCAGGGCCTGCAGTCCGACCGCTTCGTCGACGGCTCGCGGGTGCTCCTGTCGCCCGACGGCAGGTCCGCCCGCATGCTCGTGGTGTGGGGCATCAACCCGTACTCGGACGAGGCCCTCAACACGGCGGCGTCGATCCCCGACGCCGCGCGGGCGGCGGCGCACGGCACCGTGCTCGAGTCCGCGACGATGGACGGTTTCGGCCTGGCCTCGATCTCGGCGCAGATGCGCGAGCAGGTGCTGCGCGATTTCCTGCTCTTCGGGTTGGTCGCGGTGGCCGGCGTCTTCCTGGTGCTGTTGGTGCTGCTCCGCGCGGTGATCGCGGCGGCGCTCATGGTCGCCACCGTCGTGCTGTCGTTCGCGGCGGCCGCGGGCGCGTCGGTCCTGCTCTGGCAGCACGGCCTGGGCATCCCCGTCGACTGGTCGGTGCTGCCCATCGCCTTCATGGCGCTGGTCGCGGTGGGCGCGGACTACAGCATGCTGTTCGCCGACCGCATCCGCGAGGAGGCCGCCGGGGATTCGACGGTGCGCGGCGTGCTCCGCGCGTTCGGCACGACGGGCAGCGTCATCACCACCGCCGGGCTGGTCTTCGCCATCACGATGTTCGCGCTCATGAGCGGCAGCGTGATCAACCTGCTGCAGATCGGCTCGACCATCGGCATCGGCCTGCTGATCGACATCGTGGTGGTGCGCACCGTCTTCGTACCGGCGGCGATCACCGCGCTCGGGGACCGGGTGTGGTGGCCCTCGAAGCCGTGACGGGATCGCCGCCCGCGGTGCGGCCGCGACCGGGTGCGGCGCCGAGGCGGACCGAGGCGAAGCAGAGGACCGCCGCGGCCACGGCGAAACCCGTGGCCGCCGCGGCGAACCAGGGGCCGCCCACGGCCACGGCGCCCAGCACCGAGGTGCCCGCCGCGATCCCGGCGTTGGTGCACGCGTTGTTCCAGCCGAGCACGGCGGCGCGGTTGTCGGGGTCGACGGACGACAGGTACGTCTGCTGCGCCGAGAAGAAGGCGCCGCCGCCCGCGCACCACACGGCGATCGCCGCGATCACCACCGCCGGGGCGGTCGCCGTGGTGGCCGTGGCAACGCCCGCGGCGACGACGAGCGCGGCGCCCGCGGGCACCCACGCGGGGTGCACGCCGCGCCGGGCGAGGCGGTCGACGAGTGCGCCCGTCGCCACGGAGCCCGTCATCGAGCCGATGCCGACGACGAGGCCGATCATGCCCAGCGCGGTGAGGCCGTAACCGAACCGCTGCGAGAGGAGTACGCCCACGTAGGTGTACGCGCCGAGCCTTCCGGCCTGGAGCAGAAGGGACGACGTGAAGGCCAGCGCGATCCGGCGGTCGCGCCACGGCGCGAACAAGCCGCCCCGGTCCGGCCGCGGGTCGCTCGGGCCCGCGGACGGCAGGCGCAGCGCCGTCACCGCGGCGACCACGAGCATCGGCACACCGATCAACAGGTACGGCGCCCGCCACCCGAGGCCGTGCGCGAGGAATGCGCCGAGCGGGACGCCGAGCACCTGTCCGCCCGCATACGCGGCGGCGCCCAGGGAGACCGCCCGGCCGCGCTGGGCGGGCGCGGCGTACTCGGCGAGGTAGGCCCAGATCGACGGTGCACCGAGGGCGGCTCCGAGCCCCGAGAGCGCGCGGGCCGCGACGAGCAGCGGCAGCGACGGCGCGATGTAGCTCAGGACGTCGGCCACGGCGAAGACCGCCATGCCCACGGCGATGGCGTGCCTGCGCGCGAGCCGGTCCGAGAGGCGCCCGAACAGCGGCCCGGTGACGGCGTAGCAGAGCACGTAGGCTGTGACGACGTTGCCCGCGGCCCCGGTCGACGCGCCGAACGACCGGGCGATGTCCGGCAGCAGCGGGGCGACGAGGTTCATCTCGGCGCCCATGAGGAAGAACACCAGGTAGAGCACGCCGAACGTGCCCCACGGGGTCCTCCCCTGCGCCATCGCCGCACCTCCTGCCGGAGCCACATTAGATGATCGAACAATCAGGGGCGATCGGGCGTGACCCGCGCCACCGTCGACCTGCGGGACCGGGCGTAGCATGGACGGGGTGAGTACCCCGGAGAACCCCCGCAAGCTACTCCGCCTCGAGGTCCGCAACGCGCAGACCCCGATCGAGCGCAAGCCGAACTGGATCCGCACGCGCGCGAAGATGGGCCCTGAATTCACCGAGCTCAAGGGCCTCGTCAAGCGCGAGGGCCTCCACACGGTGTGCGAGGAGGCGGGCTGCCCCAACATCTACGAGTGCTGGGAGGACCGCGAGGCCACCTTCCTGATCGGTGGCGAGCAGTGCACCCGCCGCTGCGACTTCTGCCAGATCGACACGGGCAAGCCGGCGGAGCTGGACCGGGACGAACCGCGCCGCGTCGCCGAGTCGGTGCAGGCGATGGGTCTGCGGTACTCCACCATCACGGGCGTCGCGCGCGACGACCTGCCCGACGAGGGCGTGTGGCTGTACGCCGAGACGGTCCGGCAGATTCACAAGCTCAACCCGAACACGGGCGTCGAGAACCTGATCCCGGACTTCCACGGCAAGCCCGAGCTGCTGGCCGAGGTGTTCGAGTCGCGTCCCGAGGTGCTGGCCCACAACCTGGAGACGGTGCCGCGCATCTTCAAGCGCATCCGCCCCGCGTTCCGCTACGAGCGCTCGCTCGACGTGATCCGGCAGGCGCGCGACTTCGGTCTGGTCACCAAGTCCAACCTCATCCTCGGCATGGGCGAGACGCCCGAGGAGGTGACCGCGGCGATGCGCGACCTGCACGACGCGGGCTGCGACATCATCACCATCACCCAGTACCTGCGCCCGTCGCCGCGGCATCACCCCGTCGAGCGGTGGGTCAAGCCCGAGGAGTTCGTCGAGCACACGCAGGCCGCCGAGGAGATGGGCTTCGCCGGCGTCATGGCCGGACCGCTGGTCCGCTCGTCGTACCGCGCGGGCAAGCTCTACGCGAAGGCGATGGCGCACCACGGCCGGCCGATCCCGGCGAACATGGCGCACCTGACCGCCGAGGGCGACGCGGCACAGGAGGCCACCTCGGTGCTGAGCCGCATGGCCGCCGCGGCCAAGTAGCGGTTCAGCGCGTAGTAATCGCACATTAAGCTGGGAGACATGGCACAGGACAAGTCAGCGGCCGACAAGCTCAAGGCGCAGAAGGCCGAGGCGAAGCGGGCACGGAAGGCCGCGTCGAAGGAACGCCGCAAGCAGATGTGGCAGGCGTTCCAGATGCAGCGCAAGGAAGACAAGGCGCTGATTCCGATCATGGTCGGCGTCTTCATCTTCGCCGTGGCGCTCTCACTGGTGGTCGGCTACTTCGCCGGCTCGTGGTGGATGTTCCTCATCCTCGGCGTGCTGCTCGGCGCGCTCGGCGCGTTCATCGTGTTCACCCGCCGCCTCGAGCGCAGTGTGTACACGAAGAACGAGGGTCAGGTCGGTGCGGCCGGCTGGGCGCTCGACAACATGCGCGGCTCGTGGCGCGTGACGCAGGCCGTCGCCCGCACGACCCACGCCGACGCCGTGCACCGCGTGATCGGCAAGCCGGGCGTGATCCTCGTGGCCGAGGGCAACGAGGGGCGGATCAAGGGCCTGCTCGCGCAGGAGAAGAAGAAGACCGCGCGCGTCGTGGGCCAGACGCCGATCTACGAGTTCACCGTGGGCAACGAGGAGGGCCAGGTCCCGCTGCGGAAGCTGCAGCGCTCCCTGAACAAGCTCCCGTCGAACATCAGCGGCAAGAAGATCGACGAGTTGGAGGGCCGCCTCGCGGCGCTGTCCACGCGCACCGGCGGCGCGCAGATGCCGCGCGGCCCTCTGCCGCAGGGCGCCAAGATGCGCAGCGTGCAGCGCACGGTCCGGCGTAAGACCGGATCCAACTGATACCGATCTCGGGGCCCGCCACGGCGGGCCCCGAGTGCTATCGCCGGGCCGTCAGCGGGCCTTGACGACGACGGTGCCGGTGGCCCGGTCCTGCATGCCGCGGCCGTCCACGTCCTGGATGAGCGGCGGCACGATGAAGACGATGAGCAGGTTGCGAGCGAGCGCGCGGACGATGCCCACGCGCATCCGCGGGTCCTCGATCCGGGCGACCCGCAGGCCCGCGAAATACTGACCGGGAGTGAAGCCGAAGAGGGTCACCGAGAGCACGCCGACGGCGAACCAGATCCCCAGCGCGAGCGTGTCGAACGCCGTGGGCTCCCCCGCGAAGACCCGACCGGGGCCGACGATCGCGACCGCGATGAGTGCGGACGGCACCCAGTCCAGGAACAGTCCCAGGACGCGGCGTCCCGATCCGGCGGCCGCCCCGGCACCGTCCCGGGGCAATCCCAGCGCCTGCCCGCGGTACTCACCGTGGGAGCCCTCCGGCAGTGCCGCGGACGCACCGGACAGCCATGATCCCGTTTCTCGACGCATGGTCCCAGGGTACGTGGGAGTCCGATTCCACCGTCCCGCGGACGGCCCGCGATGTGTAACACCGTTGAAACATTGCGTTAGTTCTCGGGCAACACCCCGTCCATACCGTTCATTCTCGTAACCTCGGTGGTGGTGCAAAACGGTACGACCGTGAACGTCACCGCCGGACGACGAAGGAGCAAGTAACAGGTGTTCACTACCAAAGAGGAACTTCTCGACTACCTGAAGAAGGAGAACGTCGAGTACGTCGACATCCGCTTCTGCGATCTGCCCGGCACGATGCAGCACTTCAGCATCCCCGCCGCGGCGTTCGACGAGAGCGTCTTCGAGGACGGCCTGGCGTTCGACGGATCGTCGATCCGCGGCTTCCAGTCGATCGACGAGTCGGACATGATGCTGCTGCCCGACGTCACGACGGCGCGCATCGATCCCTTCCGCGCCGCGAAGACCATGAACGTCTCGTTCTTCGTCCACGACCCGTTCACCCGCGAGGCCTACACCCGCGACCCGCGCAACATCGCGCGCAAGGCGGAGGAGTACCTGCTCAGCACGGGTATCGCCGACACCTGCTTCTTCGGCGCCGAGGCCGAGTTCTACATCTTCGACTCGGTCTCCTACGACTCGAACATCAACGGTTCCTTCTACGAGGTCGACTCGATCTCCGGCTCCTGGAACACCGGCCGGGCGATCGAGGAGGACGGCTCCCCGAACCGCGGCTACAAGGTCCGCAACAAGGGCGGTTACTTCCCCGTCGCCCCGTACGACCACTACGTCGACCTGCGCGACAAGATCTCCACGAACCTGCAGAACGCCGGCTTCACGCTCGAGCGCGGCCACCACGAGGTCGGCACCGGCGGCCAGGCCGAGATCAACTACAAGTTCGACACGCTGCTGCACGCCGCCGACGACGTCCAGCTGTTCAAGTACATCGTGAAGAACACGGCGTGGCAGGAGGGCAAGACCGTCACGTTCATGCCGAAGCCGCTGTTCGGCGACAACGGCTCGGGCATGCACGCCCACCAGTCGCTGTGGAAGGACGGCAAGCCGCTGTTCTACGACGAGGCCGGCTACGGCGGCCTGTCGGACATCGCGCGCTACTACATCGGCGGCATCCTGCACCACGCCCCGTCGCTGCTCGCGTTCACCAACCCGACGATCAACTCGTACAAGCGCCTGGTTCCGGGCTACGAGGCCCCGATCAACCTGGTGTACAGCCAGCGCAACCGCTCGGCCTGTGTGCGTATCCCGATCACGGGCAACAACCCGAAGGCCAAGCGCATCGAGTTCCGTTGCCCCGACTCCTCGGGCAACCCGTACCTGGCCTTCGCCGCCATGATGATGGCCGGCCTGGACGGCATCAAGAACAAGATCGAGCCGCACGCCCCGGTCGACAAGGACCTCTACGAGCTGCCGCCCGAGGAGGCCAAGGGCATCCCGCAGGCCCCGACCTCGCTCCCGGCCGTGATCGACCGCCTCGAGGGGGACCACGAGTACCTCACCGCCGGCGGCGTGTTCACCGAGGACCTCATCGAGACCTGGATCCAGTACAAGCGCGACGTGGAGATCGCCCCCGTGAACCTCCGCCCGCACCCGTACGAGTTCGAGCTCTACTACGACGTGTGACCTCTCCGGGCCGCTGACCAGGTCATTCCTGGTCGGTGGCCCGCAGTTGGCCCGCAGCAGTCCGCAACGAGTCGGCCCGCGCCTTGAAGATCCCAGCGATCACGGCGCGGGTCGACTCGTCTGCATCGGGGAACAGGTGCCCGTACACGTCGAGCGTGGTGCTGGCCTTCGCGTGCCGCAGCCGGGCCTGCACGGTCTTGATGTCCGCTCCCCCGGCAATCAGCGCGCTCGCGAAGTAGTGCCGCAGGTCGTGGAAGACGAACGTCTCAGGCAGCCCCTCGACGGTGCTGCGAGCGTCGCGGATCGCCGCCTCGATGCGCCACGGCCCGACCCGCGCGCCCGTCGCGCCGTCGGTCACGAGCGTCTCCCCCGGCCAGCGCTTCACCGATGCGGCCAGCTCGAGCGTGAGCTCGTTCGGGATCGGCACGGCCGCCTCGCTGCCCTCGGTCTTGAGCGGTGACCGCGGGTCGTCGGCGGTCCACTGCTCGCGCGGGTGCACGATCCCGCGGATGAAGTCGACGTCCTCGTGGGTCCGTACCGCGACGGCCTCGGAGACGCGCAATCCGGCGAACGCGCCGAGCAGCACCGCGGCCCGGTAGTGCGCCGGCACCGCGTCGGCGACCGCCCACACCTGCTCGGTGGTCGCGACGTACACCTTGGTCTTTCCCATCGGCGGGGCGGTGCGCTTCGAGCACGGGTTGCGCGGCAGGTAGCCGTCGTGGACGGCGTCGTCGAGGATCCGGCGTAGCCGCGAGTGGTAGGCGTGCACCGTCGAGGCCGCCATGCCCTCGCGCTGCAGGGCCGCGACCCAGGTCTTGACCGACGACGGCCGGATGTCGCGGATCGGCGTGTCGCCGAACGTCTCCTCGATCCGCTTCACGTGGCTCTTGGCCTGCCGCAGGGTCGACTTCCGGTTCACGGCGTAGCCGGCGAGCCACTGCTCGGCCCACTCGTGGAACGTCAGGGCGGCGTCGCGGGGCGCGATGTGGGTGCCGCCGACGATTGCCGCGGTCTGGCCGTCGAGCCACTTCTGCGCGTCGACCTTCCGGGCGAATAGCTTCTCGTGCTCACCACCGCCTGCGTCGACGTAGCGGGCGCGCCAGCGCGAGCCCTTACCGGCCTTCGCGCTGGGCGTGCCGTCGGCCCTGCGCCAGCGGTCCTCGACGCCAGCGCGCCTATTCCTCCTCTGCTGGCTCATGGTCTCGTCTCCACTGTGCCGCCGTACGGATCGAATTCCCGTAGTCGAGCGCGTCGGTTGGATCTGCGTGATTGGCCCAGTAGTCGATGTCCTCGAGGCGCTCTGGCGTGAGCAGCACCCGCGCGCTTGGAGAAAGCCCCGACAGCATGGCGGAGAGCTTCCGCTGCTCGGCTTCGAATCGCCCTACAACGTCGGCGATTTCGGGAGCGAGACCTTCTACTACGCCCTGCTGGTCTTCGATGTCCGCAACCTCGGTCGCATGGCTCTCGTTGTCGACGGTGAGACGCTCGAGCGTCGTGTTCAGTATCGACGCAAGCGCCATCGCCTCGTGGAGCTTCACTGCGCGTTCACCCGATTCGACGCGAGCAATCGTCGTCGGATGAAAGTTGGTCAGACCGGAGTCCTGTGCAATCACCGCGAGCTGATTGCGTGAGAGCCCCAGCTCGTCGCGGCGCCGCCGCACCGCAGCTCCAAACCGTTCGTCGCTAGTCGCCATGCCCAACGATGACACACTCAGCCACCCGCCTACAACACGCCACGTGTGCACACATCACGTGCTTGCCACGAAACACACTCCGTGCTAGACATAACACGTGTTCGCGCTCGAACACGTTACGTGTCCACTCCCGTAAGGACCTCCCTCATGACGTACCCCACCACCACACGGACCCTGCTGTCTGCGAAGCAACTCGAGGAGCGCTACGGAATCTCCGTGAACACGTGGCGCTACTGGCGCCAGTGCGGCACGGGACCCGCGGCCGTCGTACTCGGCAAGCGGAAGATCCTGTACGACGTCGACGTCGTCGAGCGCTGGATCTCCGCTCGGAGCGAGCAGGAGACCGCCTGAGACGGACTTCAACCGCCCCCAGGAACACCACTGCGACCTCGGCCTGATCGAGGACGACAACACGCCCCTACTCAGCACGAAGCCCTCGGCCTCTCCCACCAAGAAGACCACCGAGGGCAACGACCAGAACACCCAGAAGGAGAACCGATCATGACCGAGTCTACCGCCCTCGTCCAGCTCGACGAGCCGATCCAGTTCCGCACCGTCGCGGCCGTCGAGGACCAGCTCCTCGAGATGCTGCCCGAGTCGGAGTTCACTCCCGCCCAGCTGGCCCGGATCGCCGCCGTGGCGCGGGAGAAGCACCCTGACCGCCGCACGCAGCTCGTCGCGATCCTCGACGCCGCCGCCCGGGAGGCGGCCGCGCACCCGCCAGCCGACGACAGCCCGGCACTCAAGGCCCTCGATCGGTTCCGCGCCGAGTACGACCCACAGATCGAGGTCGAACCTGGGGCGCAGCATCCGTGGCTGGAGGAGAACCGCCCGCACTGGTCCGATCCGTCGCGGGATCACCTCGGTGAGCGCGGCAGCAAGGCGATCTCGAAGTTCGACGTGCAGTGGACCAGCACGCCGCTGAAGATCCCGCTCAGCCGGTCGTATGGGCAGAAGACCGACGAGGGCGGTTTCAAGGCGGCGTACGTGTCGGCCAGCCTGGTTCAGATGGCGGGGGGCAATCGGGAGCCCGGAATTCGGCTGGCCCGCCTGGGCTTCTACCGAGACGGGGAGCCGGTGCCGCACCACGATCGTGCACGGTTCGTGCTGTCGCTCGATGAGGCCGCGGCCACTGCCCGCGCGCTGCTGCTCCTCGTCGACGCCGCCCGAGAGGAGGTGTAGCCGTGACGAACCGATTCTGGGAGGCCCCGCGGCCGCCGCACGCCCCGATCCCCGCGAAGTGGGACGAGCTCCCCGAGGACCCCGCGCACCCGACGATTGACGGCTGCGAGCGGCGGTTCCTTGAGCGGCACTGGCACCAGCTGTGCCACGACGGACAGGACGAGTTCCAGTGGATCGCAGGGACGGCGGTGTACCAGTCGGGGCTCGGAACGCGGATCGAGTTCGGACCTTGGTCCCTGCTCGCGAAGGACGCCCGCGCGCTGGCGGAATCGATGCGGATCCTCGCCGACGAGTGCGACGCGATCGACGGGCCCGAGAAGCTGCGGGAGGCAACGTGACCAAGCGCGACCGCGGGGACGGCGAGAGCGCCGCTGAGGCCGCCGCCACCACAGTCCTGGGCATCGGGTACCTGAACGCCGCCAGGGAGGCCCTGGACACGCTCAGCGGCACGGGGCGCACGTTCACCGCCGACGACCTCCACGACCACGTGGGCACCGAGACGAGCGAGTGGCTCGACGATCACCCCTCGGTGCTGGGCGCCCTGTTCCATCGGGTGTCGGATCAGCGCCGGATCGCGCACGTCGGGTGGACGGACTCCCGTCGTCGGCCCGGCCGCCCCCAGCGGGTGTGGGCCTGCACGAGGGAGACGCCATGCGCTGAGCGACTACGGGAGGCCGGCGAGTGACGGCCGCCAGCGCCCACCGACACCCGACCACGGGCTACGAGTGGTCGAACGCGATCCACCGATCGGAGGGCGCGAAGCTCCCGCATCGGCTGCACGCTGTCGCGTGGGCGCTGGCTGACCGGGCGGAGCTGAAGGACGGCCGGTTCATCTGCTGGCCGTCCCTGACCACCCTCGCGGACGACTCGGGCCTGAGCCGTCGGCACGTGCAACGGCACCTGACCGACATCGAGACGGCCGGGTGGATCGTGCGCGTCGCGGGCGGCCCGAACCGGTCGACGCGGTACGAACTTGTCATCCCCGAGGTAGGGACACCCACGTCCCTAGGGACACCAGCGACCCTAGGGACACCCGTGTCCCTACCTAGGGACGCCGGTGTCACCTCGGTAGGGACACCCATGTCCCCCGAAGTATCCATAGAAGTACCCAGTGAAGTATCCAGCGCGAGCGCGCGCGCTTCGGTCGGCGCCGACGGCAAGCGGCTGTTCCCGCCCGACGGGCTGACGACGGCCTCGCTGACGAAGCAGGCTGCGGATCTCCATCTGCGGCTCGACGTCGTCAACGCGCTGATGCGGCGGTGGTCTGCGACCACCGCGGAAAGACGCACGGACTGGGCGCCAGTCGTGAGCGTGGTGCTCCGGAGCCTCGATCAGCTGATCGGCGGTCCGACCGTCGACGCCCCGGACCTGAGCACGGATCACAGCCTGCACGCGCTCTACGCCCTCATCGAGGCCACCTATGGGCCACTCCCCGACGAGTGGCACACGTGGGTCGATGCCCTCACCACCGACGGCCACGCGGCCGCGAAGTACCTGAAGGAGAGATCCGCATGACCACGACCGCAAACGTGGAGACGCTGACCGCTGAGGTCCGCGTCCTCCAGGTCGGCAACCGCCAGATCACCAAGTCGGTGTACCTCCAACTCGACACCGCGATGCCTGATGAGGAGTTCCACGCGTTCGGACGCGTGCGGCCCGGCAACGGCCCAAGGGTTCCGGATTGGGCGTATGCGCGCACGGGGCCAGCGGTTCGGGCCAGCAGGGTCGAGTTGGTCGGCCTGGACACGTACTCGGGTGCACTGGTTCGCTCCTACGGCTTCTACTTCGACTGCGGTCACGCGTTCACCGGCGAGTGTGGATGCGGTGAGTGGGTAAACGGAGTCCGGCAGCCACCCACCGCGGCTCACTGGCTGCCCCACGACCGGCGCACCCTCGCGCTGATCTCGCTGCCGTTGATCGTCTTGGCGGGTCTGCGGTGAGCTACGACCAGGAGGGCGCGATCCGGCTCCTCACGCGGATCCTCACCGGCTCCGCACCGCTGGCCGGCGCCGCCTGCATCGGGCAGACCGACCTGTTCGCCCCCGCAGGGCAGACCGAGCCGCCCCACGTCATCCGCCGCCGCCACGAAGCCGCCGCCCGTATCTGCCGGCACACCTGCCCCGCGCTGGCCGAGTGCACCGCCTGGGCGGCCCAGCTCACCCCCACACAGCGGCCCGCCGGTGTCGTCGCCGGCCGCCGCCCCAACCTCCCGGCCGCACCGGGCCGCCCCGCGAAAGGAAGTCCCGCAGCATGAGCGACCACCCCGAACGTCCGCTGTCTGCCGTGCGGCGCGAGCTGCGGATCGAGCGCGCTGTTCTCGGCATCGTGGTGCACGGCTACGCCCGCGACTCCTACGGCGCCGGGGACGCGTTCGCCGACCTCGCCGCGGCGGAACCGACGATGCTAGAGGTGTTCCCGCTGCTGCTGTGGGCGCTGCAGCGCCTCCCGCGAGGCGTCGGCGAGCCCACCGAACTCCGTGACCGCCTCACCACGCTCTACTCGGTGCCCGACGAGGAGACCGGCGATGCCTGAACGTCTCGACGCGATCATCCTGACCGACAGCGAGATCCGCTACCTGCTCGACGTCCTCACCGAGACGCAGACCGCGCTGACGCGCCACGGGATCCGCCGCTCACCGCGCGCCGAAGCGTTCATCGACCGCCTCCGTCGCGTTTCGACGCCCGTTACGCGACAGGGACATTCGGTAGGCGCGACAGATCCAGCACCGGGAGCACAGAACGACGATCCTCGACCGTATGACCTCCTCGACACCGCGGACGCGGCCCGGATCCTCGGGATCACCCCGGACGGTGTCCGCGCGCTCGTCCGACGAGGCACCCTACCCGCGTTCCGCGCTGGCGGCCGCTGGCTCGTCTTCTCCGCGGACGTCGTCGCCCGAGCGGAGCGCCGCGCCGCCTAAGCGGGTCACCATCCGCGGCGTCGAGATCGGCCGCGCCGGCACCTTCGAGGCCAGCACCGGCCGCACGACACTCACGAGCGACGACTTCGCCGAGGCGGTCCGAGCGTTCAAGGCCGGCGTGCACCCGAAGCCCGTCCTCAAGGTCGGCCACTACGACCCCCGGTTCGACGGCTCCCCGTCGATCGGGTGGGTGGACAACCTCCGCGTCGCTGAAGGCGGGCAGGTCCTCATCGGCGACCTCGCCGGGGTCCCGCAGTGGGTCGCCGACAGCGCGCCATCGCACTTCCCGAACCGCAGCCTCGAAGCCACCTTCGACTACGAGGACGCCGACGGCACCGTCTGGCCGTTCGTGCTCACCGGCCTAGCGCTGCTCGGCGCCACCGCCCCGGCGATCGGGAACCTCGCCGAGCTCCGCGACTTCGTCGCCGCCTCCCGCTCCCCGCAGAACGTCACCCGCGACCGGGTACGACTCGCCGCCGCCCGCCGGGCCCGGCTCAACCGCTGGAACGACTGAAAGGTCCAACCGTGTCCACTCCCATCCCGCAGCCTCGCGTCTACGCACCCGGCGCCGACGTCACCGCCCAGGCCACCGCCGCGGTCACCGCCCGCCGCCTCGTGTTCATCTCCGCCGCCCGCGCCTCCGGCGGCAACCTGTCCGTCGCCCACGCCACCGCCGGCGGCCGCGTCTTCGGAGTCGCCGTCGACGACGCCGCAGTCGGGGACCTCGTCGGCGTCGCCCGTGATGGTGTCCTCCGGGTCACCGCGGGAGGTGCGATCGACCCCGGCGCCGAGGTCGAGGTCGGCACCGCCGGCCGTGTCGTCACCAAGACCACCGGTGTCGCCATCGGATACGCCGTCACCGCCGCCAGCAGCAACGGCGTCGCCGAAATCTCCCTCTACTGAACGGAACCCACGACATGCCTACCCTGCTCCCCACGCTGACCGGCCGCACGCTCACCGTCGACGCCGCGCTCAAGCACCCGACCGCCATCCGCGACCAGATCGCGAAGATCGCCGACACCCAGCTCGTCGCCCCGAACTTCTTCCACTCGCTCGGCAACCCCGTCGAAGGCGGCGGCGTCCTGTACCAGGTCCTGCGGGCCTCCGACCAGTACAGCTCCGACGTCGAGCAGCGGACCCCCGGCCAGGAGTACAAGGTCGTCGAGGGCGTCGACCCCGAGCAGCGCCTCGCCCGCGTCGAGGACTGGGGCGGCAAGTTCAAGATCACCGACGAGCAGATCGAGCGCAACGATGTGTCCTACCTGGACATGCAGACCACGCAGCTCGCGAACCGGATCGCCCGCAAGCTCGACACCCGCGCGCTGTCGGTGCTCCTCGACGCCCTCGACGACGACCCCGCGTCGACCGTCAGCGGTCACAGCTGGGGCAGCCTCGTCCTCGACGGGCCTCTCGACCAGATCACGCCGTCGGCGTCCCGACCGACTGCGGACTTCGCGGCCGCGCAGCTCGCCGCCGACCTCGAGGAGCTCGGCGTCGTCCACGACACGCTCGTCGTGCACCCGACCCAGGCCGCGGCTCTGCGCACCGCCTACGCCGAGGACATTGGGAAGATGCTCGAAGGCGCCGGCCTCAAGCTCGTCTCCAACACCCTCGTGCCCGTCGGGTCCGCGTTCGTCGCCCAGGCCGGCGAGGCGGGTGTCATCGCCTTCGAGAAGCCCGTCACCGTCACCACCTGGCGCGACGAGGCCACCCGCTCCACGTGGGTGCAGAGCTACGCCGTGCCCGCGTTCGCCGTCAACAAGCCCGCCGCCGTCAAGCTCATCAACGGCCTCGCGTAAGGAACCCGCCATGCCCACCAAGGACACCGCACCCGCGGACCCCACCCTCGACCCGGCCGCCACGCCGGAGCCCATCGAGCCCCCGGAGATCACCCCCGAGCAGTGGGGCGCACTCCTCGCCGCCCTCGGCCTCGCTCACGAAGCCAGCGCCGACGAGGTCATCGCCGCCGTCTCCGACCTCGCGACCAGCGAAGCCGCGACCGTCGGCAAGCCGTCCGCGATCGCCGCGGCCGCCGGCCGCATCGGCATGCAGGTCATCGACCGCGACAGCCTCAACGCCCTCAAGGCCCAGGCCGCCGAAGGCGCACAGATCAAGGCGGCAGCCGCCAAGGCCGACATCGAGGCAGCCGTCGACGACGCCGTACGGCAGGGCAAGATCACCCGCGGCCGCCGACAGCACTGGATCACCCTCTGCGCCGCCGACCCCGCCATGAAGCAGGTCCTCGCGTCCATCCCCCGCGAGACCGCGGTACCCATGAGCGAGATCGGGCACAGCGTCGACACCGACGACGACACCGGCGCCCCCGGGTGGGTCCGATAGCCCTGCCCCCCTGAACCTCACGGGCGTCAACGCCACCGCACCTGCACAGGTCCCCTGGTCGCCAGCAGGACACCGCGGACCGATGGTAGAGCGAGACACGGGTCTCCCCGGAGTTCGCCAGGCAGCTCACCAGCGCCCGTGACCGAAGCCCCCGACCGCTGAACCCCTCCCAGGCCAGCAGTCGGGGGCTTCCCACCACCAAGCCGAGGACCCCCGATGACGACACCCACCTCACAGCGCCGCTGGAGCTTCGCCTCCCCGACGCCCGAGACCTTCGACGACCACGCCGCACGCAGCATCCCGGACTACCACCACGGACACCACCTCGTCCTCGCCCTGTCGGACTGGTTCGCGACCGGCGCCGGCATCGTCGACGCCGGATGCTCCACCGGCACCCTCACCGGCCAGCTCGCCGCCCGGCACCCACGAACGCCCGTGCACGGCCTCGACATCGAACCCGACATGATCGCCGAAGCCCGACGCCGAACCACAGCCGCCACGTTCGCAGTCGGAGACGCCACCACCGACCTACCGCCCGGCCCCCTCGACCTGGTGATCGCCTACCACGTGGTGCAGTTCCTCACCGCCGACGAACGCCGCACCCTGTACCGCGCGATCGCCGCCAAGCTACGCCGCGGCGGCGCCCTGATCGTCTACGAGAAGGTACGGGCCGCCACAGCGTTCGCCCAGGACATCGAGACCCAGCTCTACCACGACTTCAAGACGAGCCAAGGACTCACCGCAGAGCAGATCCTCGGCAAGTCCACCAGCCTCCGCGGAGTGATGCACTGCATGACCGACCGCGACAGCGACGCCGCACTCAACGAGGCAGGCTTCGAGACTCACGAGGTGCATCGACGCCTCGGCTTCCGCGGTGTCCTGGCGGTCACCCAATGACCATCGTCACCGGATGGTTCCGACTACACCGCGACCTCGAATACGCCGCCCACACGCTCGCCACACTCGACCGGCCAGCATCCGTGTGGTGCGCGGCCTGCGGAACCGGCGAGGAGGCCTACTCCATGGCGATCGTCCTCGAGCGCGCCGGCATCCCCGGCACAGTCCACGGCACCGACATCAACCGGCAGCACATCAGGGCCGCGACCCAGGCCGCCTACACCAGCCGCAGCATCAACGACACCGAAGACCCAGACCTCCACCGCTGGCTCATCGGCCACAAGAACCGCTGGCACCCGCGGACCGCGATCCGCGACCGCGTCACGTTCGCCGTGAGCGCACTCGGCACCGACGACCCCGCACCCGGCCGGTACGACGTCGTCCTCGCCCGCAACGTATGGCGCCACCTCACGCCCGACGCCCAGCAGCGCGCCGCACACACCATCGCCGACAGCCTCACCCCGAACGGGCTCCTACTGCTCGGCGGCGCCGACCTACTCGACCGGAACCTCCACCCCATCACCCCCGCCGGCATCCCCGACCTGTTCACCGACAAGCGCGTCCCCGGAGACACCATCCTCACCCCCCGGCCCGAAAAATCCGACCACCCCACAGCCTGACTGGCCGGTAGTCAGGTCCCTTTTTTTACGGGCGGCGCGAGCGGGGGCCGTTTCTGGCCTTGAACTGGCACGATGGCGGCTCCGAGAGCTGATCCAGGCCCCGGTTTCGTCGTGCTGGGACGCGATCCAACCGGGCGTGGTGCTGTCGCGTGCACGCGGCCCGTGTGTCGTGCGCTCGAATCGGACACGCGACGCGCGTTGCCTGGCATGAAGGGCTGCAGCCGCGCCCGGCGCCGAAGCAGCAGGTCGTAGAAACCGCCTGATGAACCTGAACGAGTCGGGGCTCGGGGCTACTCTCCGGGCATGACTGAGAGACGACGAATCACCCTGCAGCTCGACGGCCACCAGCAGGTCTACATCGGCAACAGCTACGAGGTCCGCGAGAGCGGGCTCGGCCTGTACGAGGTGTGGGACACGGCGGAGGATCGATGCGTGTGGTCGGAGAAGGTGCACCACGGGATCCGCGAGGTCCGATCGGTGAACATCGACACGGCACCATCGACCTCGTAACCGTGCGCCCCGCGCCTACGTTCCGCCCCTCCGAACTACCACTGGCCGCCGGTAGGGTCTTCCGGTGCAGCACCGGGCCCGGCCGGAGGGGTGAGACGGGCCGCGATGCCACGGACACGCTCGAGGGCATCCTCGCGTTCCTGGGCCTCGCGCGCCTTGCGCTCCTCCCTCGCGCGCAGCACCTCGAGGTGGTTGGTCTCGTAGTTGCGGTTCGCGCTCTCGATGGCCTTGTCGATCGCGTCGACATCACGCTCGATCGCGTCTTCAGTGGTCGTGAGGGAGATGTTGTGCCGCCGCCCGCTGTGGCTCAAGTTCGCACGCAGTCCGTTCGCCTTCATCCCCTCGTTGAAGTTCGATACCCACTCGTCGGGGGCCACGCCGCTGAGCGGCATGATGGCCTGGTACAGGCCGTCATTCTTCGTCGGGTCGACCTTCGGTTCTGCTGTGCGGCGCAGGGGCGCCCACTCCGTGCTCTTCATGCCGAGCACGGTACTGCGAAGCACCGACTCGTTCGGGTGGAACGAGCGCAAGCTGCGGTGTCACACCAGATCGCCCGCAGATGGCCCGCAGTAGATTCAGCACTGCCAGTCACCACCCATCGTTAGTCACGCTCTGACCTCGCGGTATTCCGACTCCCCACCGATGCTCGCTTCACCAAAGCCGCAGGTACGGGTCCGAGCTCTACTACGACGTGTGAGCCTCGTGGCCCACTGACCCGCGGATCCTGAATCCCGGGTCCGGAGTGTCCACCGCATCGGCCCGCGCCCTGATCACGACGATCACGGCGCGGGCCGATTCGTCTGTCCCGGGGCGGGCGAGCCGGCGCCCCGGGAATCAGGGCTGCGGCAGCGTGAGGTATCCGGCGGAGGTGGACTGCTGGGCCTGCGCCAGGGTGGATGCGTGCGCGGCGGCGATGTACCGCCCTCGTGCGACCTGGCACGCGAACACCCGGTTCGTCTGCTGCAGGAGCAGGGCGATGCGCGACACGCACACGGACTGCGGCAGGCCGCGGATCCGCTCCTCGACGCGGCCTCCGTCGTCCGCGCCGGGCGCCCCGTACATCCTCGCCTGGTTCGCCACCCAGTCGGCGGCGAAGTTCGCGCTGGCGGCGCGCATCACCTGATTGCGACCCTGGACGCCGATCAGCTCGATCTGGAACGTCGTCCGCGTGCGCAGGCCCACCGACCACCTGCCGTCGGCGACCAGGCCCAGCGCCCGGTTGGAGAAGTAACCGGATACGAAACTCGTCACGGACTCGCCGACCTCGTCGAGGCGGGTGTACCGCATGATGCCGTCCTTGTCGGCGGGCGGCATCGGCGACGCCGCGAACGGCACCTCTCTCAGGCGGGCGGGTTGGCGTTCGAACCACGCCGCGGCCAAGGCCTCGGCACGCGGGCGGTCGACGCCCCGGAACACCGCGGACAGCACGTAGTCGGCGGTGCGGGACCAGAATGCGACGCCGGGCGCGAACGACGTCGGTGTGGGTCCCTCGACGACACCGGGGCCGAGCCGGCGGCCGCCCGGCACGAGTGCTCGCGCCGCCTCGAAGGCACTCACGGCACGCTCCTCCGACGAGTAGCGCATGACGAACACCGCCATCGTCGGGGCGTCCGCGGCGCGGGACTCCGTGAACGCGCCGATCACGCCGGCCTTCTGCCCGGGCGAGACGGCATCGGCGAGCTGCGCGCCGAGAACGTTGTACTGCGAGGTGTACCCCGCGAGGCTGGGATAGGGCCGGGACGCGTACCAATCGAATTTCGCGTCGAGGTCGGGCGGGGCGATCACGTAGTCGGACAGGAGGATGTTCATCTGCACGATCGCGTCGTCGCCCTTCCGCTCCGGCACCTCGCGCGGCCCCACCCGGTAGCCGCCGGTGTCGAGCTGCGGGTCCCCGGCCGTCGCTACACCGTCGACGGTGGTGGTGCAGCCGGTGAGCGCCGCGACGAGCGCGGCACTCACGGCCCAACCGTGGCGTCTCCCCATATCGCGATTGTTGCAGAAGCATCGCCGGGCGACACCGGGACCGCTCCGCGAGCCGGACGGAGGGGAGGTATCAGGGGCGGGCGAGGCGGGCCAGAACGGCGGCGACGGTGTCGGCGACGGGACGCGTCGCGTCGATCCGGACGGCCCTGGGGCGCCTCCGCATGACCGTGACCATCGCGTCCCGCAGGTCCGGCGCGTCGTCGGGTCCCACGAGCCGGTTGTTGATCGCGTGTTCCGGCCGGTCGGGTGCGGCCGCGCGTGCCGCCAGACGGTCCGCGAGCGTCTCCGCGTCGAGGTCGAGGACGAACTCGTGGAAGCGGGCACTGCGGCGTTCCGCGACCTGCGCCAACTCCTCGATGAAGCCCTCGCGGGCGAGGAACTGACCGAGGACCACGTCGAAGCCGGCGGCGAGGTGCTCCCCCAGCGCGGCGAGCGCGATGCTGCGCGCCCGGAGGCCCGCCGCGATCGGATCGGTGTCCCACTGCCCCAGAGCGTGTTTCAACCCGTCGATGTCGAGCGCCAGCATCATCGGCACCTCGGCCGCCAGGGCCGACGCGATCGTCGACTTCCCCGAGCCGGGCGCGCCGTTGACGAGGATCAGGCTGCTCACTCCCCGACCGTACGCCCGGCTCCCCGGCGACGGGCGCGGCCGGCCCGGCTGGGCCGGCGGCGTGTGGCGGTCACGTCCGCAGACACGTGGCGGTAGGTTCGTGTGTCATGCGCGTCTCCCGCCCGACCCTCGCCGTCACCGCCGCCGTCCTCGCGGCGGGCGCGCTCACCGCGTGCGGCACTCCCGACGCCACGTGCCCGTCGGGCGCACCCGATACGGCGAACGCACCGGACTGGAACCTCCGGGGACGGAGCGGCTCGATCGTGGTGACCGGCCCCACCGATACCGCTGCCCCGCAGATCACCGTGGAGCAACCCTTCTCGGTGGACGAGACCACCGTCGAGGCGTTCGATCCGCCCGGCGACGGTGCCGTCGTCGCGGAGACCGCGAGGGTCTCGGTCTGCTATCTGGGGGTCAACGGCCGCACCGGGCAGCGCTTCGACAGCACGTACGACGATGGGAAGCCGGCGTCCTTCCCTCTGGCCGGCGTGATCCCGGGCTTCAAGAAGGCCATCGCCGGGCAGAAGGTCGGTTCGTCGATCGGTGTGGCCGTCGCGCCGATGGACGGGTACGTCATGGGTGAGCCCTCGGCGGGTATCCGGGCCGGTGACACCCTGATCTTCACGATCAAGATCCTGTCCGCGTCCTGATCCCCCCGGTACGTCCTCCTGCCCGCCGCGCGGTGGCCGCCGTGGGAGACGGCGTCGTTCAGCCCACCCGCGCGAGCAGCGCGCGGTGGTCGGCGCCGGGCACCTCGTGGCGGCTGACCTCGGCGGCGCCGAGCCCGCGCAGCAGGACGTGGTCGATGCCGACGACCGGCGGGTAGGTCTTGTCCGTCGGGTAGGTGGGCAGCCATCCGGCGCCGGCGAGTTGCCCGGCGTCGCGGTACCCGCCCGTGAGGAGGCTCCGGAACCGCACGTGGTCGTACGTGGCGTTGTAGTCCCCGAGCGCCACGACGGGTCGTCCCTCGGGCACGCCCTGCAGCAGCGTCCCGATGCGGCGCAGCTCGGAGTCCCACGTGCCGGGGTCGAGCGGCGGCATCGGGTGCAGCGCGAAGAGCTGGACGTCTCCCCGACCGGGAACCGCGGCGACGGCGGTCAGCGCGGTCATGACGAAACCGGGCACCGTGCCGGTGCTCGTCAACGGATACCGGCTGTAGAGCGCGGTGCCGTTGGCGAGGCCCGCGGGCCGCACCAGCGAATACGGCAGGTCGGTCGCGATAGTCGACGCGGCGATCCGCTGCGCGGCGTCCTCCGTCAGCTCGAGCACGGCGAGCACGTCGACGCGGTCTTCGCGCACCAGCTTCGCCAGCGCGTCCGCGTCGCCTGCTCCGACTTGGATGTTCGCCGTGAGCACCGTCAGCGCGGTACCGGAGGGCGCCGGTTCGCCGCGCCACAGCGGCGCCTGCACCCAGACACCCGCCGCGATCACCGCCGCGACGAGCACCAGCCGCAGCAGCGCGCGGACGTACAGCAGGCACACCAGCGCGAGGGCCGCGCACGCCGCCCACAGGACCGGTGAGACCGCGGCCGCGGCCACCGTCACCCGGTCGGTGCCGGGCCAGAAGTGCAGCGCGAGCGCGAGGAGCGCGCCCAGCAGAGCCGCCGTGCCGACGATGCTCGCCGCCGTCCGCCAGAAGAATCCCATGCGGACATCCTGCCCGGTGCGCCGCTACTCGCCCCAGAACACCCGGTCGACCACGGCGCGCCCGCGCCGGGTGGTGCGCAGATAGTCGTCGAGGTAGTCCAGCGAACTCCCCCGCCATCCCGCGACGTAGGCGACGTTGGACAACACCGCCCCGGGTCCCGGCAACTGGTCGACGGGCTTGCCGCGCACCAGGAACAGAGCATTGCGGGCGCGGGTGGCGGTGAGCCACGCCGCGCGCAGCAGCTCGACGTCGGCCGCCGGCAGGAGTTCGTTCTGCTCGATCGCGTCGAGCGACTCGAGGGTCGAGGTGTTGCGGAGCGCGGGAACCGCGCTGGCGTGTCGCAGCTGCTCGAGCTGGACCGTCCACTCCACATCGGAGAGACCGCCGCGGCCGAGCTTGGTGTGCGTCGCCGGATCCGCGCCGCGGGGTAGTCGCTCGGAGTCGACGCGGGCCTTGATGCGCCGGAGTTCGTTGACCGTGGCGGGCGAGACGCCCCCGTCCGGGTACCGCGTCTCGTCCACCATGTGCAGGAACTCGCGGGCGATCTCCTCGTCGCCGGCCACGTGTGTGGCCCGCAGCAGCGCCTGCACCTCCCAGGGCTGCGCCCATTGCCGGTAGTACGCGCGGTACGCGGCCAGGGTCCGCACGACGGGACCGTTGCGCCCCTCGGGTCGCAGGCCGGTGTCCACCTCCAGGCCCGGATCCACCGACGGTGCTCCGAGCCGGGTGCGCACGGCGTCCGCGACCTGATTGGCCCAGCGCACCGCGTCGGAATCCTCGTACCCCTCGTTGGGGACGCAGACGAACAGCACGTCGGCATCGGAGCCGTAGCCGATCTCGTGCCCGCCGAGGCGCCCCATACCGATGACCGCGATCCGGGCGGGCGCGCCGGGCGGGTAGGCACTGCGGCTGGACTCGCGCTCGACCACGGAGGTCGCGATCTCGGAGACCAGCGCGGCGTCCAGCGCCGCGCCCCACACCGAGGACAGCGCCGCGCACACCTCGGGCACCGTCATCATCCCGAGGATGTCGGCGGAGGCGACGCGGGCGATCTCGCTGCGCCGCATGGCCCGCGCCACCGCGATCGCCCGATCCCGGTGGTGCGCCCGGCTGACCGCGGCGAGCATCCCGTTGTACACCTCGCGCGGCGACGGTTCGACGAGCTTCGGGCCCGTGGCGCCGTCGGAGTACAGGCGGATCACCTCGGGCGAGCGGCCCAGCAGCTCGGCCACGAAGTTCGACGAGCCCAGCACGGTCATGAGGCGCTGCGCGACCACCGACTCGTCCCGGAGCACCCGCAGGTACCACTCGACGTCACGGAGTTCCTCGGAGAGCTTGCGGTAGTTCAGGAGCCCGGCGTCGGGGTTCGGCGTCTCGCTGAGCCACTCGAGCAGCGTGGGCAGGAGGATCGTCTGGATCCGGCCGCGCCGCGACGAGTCGGCCATCGCCTTGAGGTGCGCGAGGGCGTTCTGCGGCTGGAGGAAGCCGAGCGCTGCCAGGCGCGCGACGATCGCGTCGTCGCTCAGGCTCACGGCGTCCGCGTCGAGGTTCGCGATCGAGTCGAGCAGCGGGCGGTAGAACAGCTTGGTGTGCAGGCGCCGGACCCGCGCCGACTGCCGCTTGAGCTCCGCGCGCAGCACGCCCGCGGCATCGCGGTCGCCGTCGGGGCGGATGTGGGCGGCGCGGGCCAGCCAGCGCCACGCCTCCTCGTGGTCGGGCGGCGGCAACAGGTGCGTGCGTTCCATGCGGCGCAGTTGCAGACGGTGCTCGAGGCCGCGCAGGAACTCGTACGACGCGGTGAAGTTCGCTCCGTCGTCGCGGCCGACGTAGCCGCCCACCGTGAGCGCGGCGAGGGCGTCGACCGTGCTCCGTTCGCGCAGCGTCTCGTCGGTGCGGCCGTGCACCAGCTGCAGGAGCTGGACGGCGAACTCGACGTCGCGCAGGCCGCCGCGCCCCAGTTTGAGCTCGCGTTCGCGGAGTTCCGGCGCGATGTTCTCCTCCACGCGACGGCGCATCTCCTGCACGTCCTGCACGAAGTCCTCGCGCTCGGCGGCCTCCCACACCATCGGGCTCACCGCGGCCAGGTAGTCGTAGCCCAACTCCATGTCGCCGGTCTGCGGCCGGGCCTTGAGCAGCGCCTGGAACTCCCAGGTCTTCGCCCACCGCTTGTAGTACGCCACATGCGATTCCAGCGTGCGCGTGAGGCTGCCCGCCTTACCCTCCGGGCGCAGTGCGGCGTCCACGTCGAAGAACGCGGCGGAGCCGATCCGCATCATCTCCCCCGCGAGCCGGGCCGACGCCCCGTCGGCCGGTTCCGCCACGAAGATCACGTCCACGTCGGAGACGTAGTTGAGTTCCCGCGCACCGCACTTCCCCATGGCCACCACGGCGAGGCGGCCCTGCGGGTCGCTGTCGGGATGCACGGTGGCGACGGCGACGGCGAGGGCCGCGGTGAGCGCCGCGTCGGCGAGGTCGGCGAGGTGCGCGCCCACGATCGCGAACGGCAGCGTGGGCTCGTTCTCCACGAGCTCGGCGAGATCGCGGGCGGCGAGCACCATGAGCAGGTCGCGGTAGCCGTCCCGCAGTGCGGCGATCGCGGCGCCGCCGGTGACCGCCGCGCGGTAGAGGAGGTCGTCGTCACGCCGGCCGGGCACCTTCACGGCGCCGACGGTGGCGAGCATCGCGGCGATCAGGTCGTCGCGGGATTTCAGGGGCGCGGTGTCGCGCAACAGACGCCAGGACGCGGGGTGGCTGATGAGATGGTCGCCCAGCGCGTCCGAGGCGCCGAGGAGCCCGAACAGCCTGCCGCGGAAGGTCCGGTCGCCGCGGATCAGGCCGTCGATCTCGGCCCAGTCCGCGCCCGCCGACTCCCGCAGCCGCACGAGGGCCCGCAGCGTCCAGTCCGGGTCCGCGGCCCGCGAGAGCGCCCACAGGACGTCAGCGCTCTCGGCGTCCGCCCACCCCAGCGATGCGAGGTTCGGCTCGGCGTTCGGGTCCAGCAGGCCCAATCTGCCCGCACTCGGGCGGCGGACCTCGCGGTTCGTCGGCGGCACCGTCGACCCCGTTCTACAGCGAGAGGAAGCGGTCGAGCTCGAACGGGGTGACCACCGCGCGGTAGTCGTTCCACTCGGACCACTTGTTGCGCAGGAAGTACTCGAAGACGTGCTCCCCCAGCGTCTCCGCGACGAGTTCGCTCTTCTCCATCAGGACGAGCGCATCATCGAGGCTGGCGGGCAGGTCCTTGAAGCCCATCGAGCGGCGCTCACGGGCGGTCATCTGCCGCACGTCGTCCTCCGCCGCCTCGGGCAGCTCGTAACCGCCCTTGATGCCCTCGAGCCCGGCGGCGCAGAGCACCGCGAACGCCAGGTACGGGTTGCACGCCGAATCCGGCGAGCGCACCTCGATGCGGCGGCTGCTCGCCTTGTTCGGCGTGTACAGGGGCACCCGGACCATCGCGGAGCGGTTCGCGGCGCCCCACGTGGCGGCGGTGGGCGCCTCGTCGCCGGTCACCAGGCGCTTGTAGGAGTTGACCCACTGGTTCGTGACGGCCGAGATCTCGGGCGCGTGGTGCAGGATGCCGGCGATGAAGGCCTTGCCGGTCGCCGAGAGCTGCAGCTCGTCGTCCGGGTCGTGGAAGGCGTTGGAGTCGCCCTCGAACAGGCTCATGTGGGTGTGCATACCCGAGCCGGGGTGGGCCGAGAAGGGCTTCGGCATGAAGGACGCCTTCACCCCCTCGGTCATCGCGACTTCCTTGACCAGGTAGCGGAAGGTCATCACGTTGTCCGCCATGGAGAGCGCGTCCGCGTACCGGAGGTCGATCTCCTGCTGGCCGGGGCCCGCCTCGTGGTGGCTGAACTCGACCGAGATCCCCATCGCCTCCAGGGCCTCGATCGCCTTGCGCCGGAAGTTCGGCGCCGACTCGTGCACCGCCTGGTCGAAGTAGCCGCCGTTGTCGGCGGGGATCGGCATGCCGTGCGGCCCGGTCTCCTTCTTCAGGAGGTAGAACTCGATCTCCGGGTGCACGTAGCAGGAGAAGCCGAGGTCGGCAGCGCGGTTCAGCTGGCGCCGCAGCACGTGCCGGCTGTCGCCCCAGGAGGGTGTCCCGTCGGGCATCGCGATGTCGCAGAACATCCGGACCGAGTGCATCTCGCCGTCGCCGCTGGTCCAGGGCAGCACCTGGAAGGTCGACGGGTCGGGCTTGGCGACGGTATCCGCTTCCGAGACGCGGGAGAAGCCCTCGATCGAGCTCCCGTCGAAGCCGATGCCCTCGGTGAACGCGCCCTCCAACTCCGCGGGCGCGATCGCCACGGACTTGAGGAAACCGAGCACGTCGGTGAACCACAGCCGCACGAAGCGGATGTCCCGTTCCTCGATGGTGCGAAGCACGAACTCCTGCTGCCGGTCCATGGCTCGACCCTAAGCGAGGAGGTGTTAACGGCGTGTTACAACCCGCGAAGGTCGTGACCGCCGTACGCCCGTCCCGGGTTCCGTCCGTCGCCCACCGGAGACGCGGATTCCGAGTAGCGTGCCGGGCGTGGATGCACAGCTCGCCCGCCTCGCCGTCGCCGCGGCCGGCTCCCTCGCGCTCGCCGGGTGCGGGGCGTCCACCGAGGCGCCCCCGCCGAGCCCCGCCACCGGCACCATCGACACCTGCCCGGCGGCCCCGCCCGCCGCCTCGGCCAGGGCGATCACGCTCGACGGGGTCACCGGCCGGGCCACCGTCGTGCCACCCACCGATCGGACGGCCCCGCGCGTCACCGTCGAGGCGCCGTTCCGGGTGGACCGATCCCGATCCGTGGTCGCCGAGCCGGGGTCCGGCGCGACGCTCACCGAGAAATCGGTGGTCACCGTCTGCTATCAGGGGGTGAACGGCCGGACCGGCGCGGTCTTCGACGACGCCTTCGCGCGCGCGACCTCGGCGGAGGTCGCGCTGCCCGACGTGGTCCCCGGCTTCCGGGCGGCGCTCGTCGGGCAACGCTCCGGGGCGACGGTGGTCACCGCGGTCACCTCCGCCGACGGCTACCCCAAGGGCGAGCCCCGCGCGGGCGCCGATCCGGGCGACACCCTCGTCTTCGCGATCCGGGTCCTCGCCGCGAACTGATCACGCCGTGCAGCGCAGACCCTCGGCCGGGAGCGTGAGGTCGCGCAGGTAGGCCGTGACCGCGTCGTCGACGCAGGCGTTGCCCTCGAGCGAGACGGTGTGCTGGCTGCCCTCGAAGCTGATCAGGGACGCCCCCATCTGCCGCGCCAGGTTGACGCCGTTCTCGTACGGCGTCGCCGGGTCGTGCGTGGTCGAGACGACGACCGCCCTGGGGGCGCCCACGGCGTTCACCTCGTGCGGCTTGAGCGTCGGCGCGGCCGCCCAGAACGCGCAGGTGCTCTTGGCGCCGCGCCCGGTGCCGCGGCCGTCGTCGAGGAACGGCGCGGCCTTACGGATCTCGGTGTCCAGGCGGGCGAGGTCGGCGGGATCGGTGACGGCGGGACCGTCGACGCAGTTGATCGCCGTGTTCGCGTCCATCATCGGCGAGTACCGCCCGAGCTCGTCGCGGTTGAGGTAGAGATCGGCGATGCGCTGCAGCAGCGAGCCGTCGCCGCGCCGCAGGCCGGTGAGCCCGCGCCGCAGGGGCTCCCACAGCTGCTGCGCGTACATGGCCTGGATGGTCGCGGTGGTGGCGTCGCTGTAGCTGAGCTGCCGGCCGCCCTGGCCGCGGACGGTCTTGTCGATCAGCGGGCGCACCAGCTGCTGGTAGCGGGCCGTCGCCTGCCCCGGATCGGTCCCGACCGGGCAGTCGGGGTATCTGGCGCAGTCCTTCGCCCAGTCGTCGAAGACGGTCTGGAATCCGGCCATCTGCTGCACGTTCGAGGTGATCTGGTCCTGGGCGGGATCGACCGCACCGTCGAGCACCATCGCCCGCACCCGCTCCGGGAAGGTCTCCGCGTAGATGGCACCGATGAACGTGCCGTAGCTGTACCCCAGGTAGGTGAGCTTCTCGTCGCCGAGCACCGCGCGGAGCACGTCCAGGTCGCGGACGGTGTCGGCGGTGCCGACGTTGGCGAGGAAGGTCTTGCCCATCTTCTCGGCGCACAGATCCGCCTGGGACTTGTTGAACGCCTCCTGCTTCGCGATGCCCGCGGGCGAGTTGTCGAAGGCCAGGGTGGACAGGCGGTTCTCGTCGCGCTGCTTGTCGCTGAAGCACTTCACGGCCGGCGAGCTCGCGCCGACGCCGCGCGGGTCCCAGCCGACCAGGTCGAAGCTGCTCGAGATCTCGTACTTGTCGGCCTCCATCGACTTGCCCGCGACCTGCTGCACGCCGGAGCCCCCAGGGCCGCCGGGATTCATCAGGAGGGAGCCGCGCCGCTGCCCCGACGCCGGAACCCGGGCGACGGCCAGCTTCGTCTCCCCCGCGGACGGGTCGTCGTAGTCGATCGGGACCGTCAGGTTCCCGCATTCCAGTCGGTTCTTGTCGTATTCGGCGATGTCGTCGGCACGCGCCATCGCCGCGCACGAACCCCAGGTGATCTTCTGGCCGTAGTACTTCTGCAGGGCCGCGGGGACGCCCGCCGCCCTCGTCGACGTGGGCGTGGCGCTGCCGGGTGCGGCGGATCCGCCCGACGGCTCCGCGGTCCCCGCGATCTGGACGGAACATCCCGCGAGCACGGCCGCGGAGACGACCGCCACCGCGGTCAGGACGGGCTTACCTGCCTTCATCCTCCCGATCCTGCCACGCGCCGCTCCCGGTTCCGGGGACGCTAGGGTTGAGCCATGACGCCCCTTCGTGTCGCGGCGTGCCAGATCAACCCCGTCGTGGGTGACCTGGACGCGAATGTCGCTCGGATCACCGCCGCAGCCCGGGACGCCGCGCAGCGCGGCGCGCAGGTCGCGGTCTTCGGCGAGATGGCCCTCACGGGCTATCCGGTGGAGGACCTGCTGCTGCGCCGGTCGTTCGCGGTCGACTCGCGCGAGGCGGTGCACGAGTTGGCCCGCTCCCTGGACGCGGCGGGTTGCGGCGACATCATCGTGGTGGTCGGGTTCCTCGACCGCGATCCGGACGCTCCCGAGACCAGTACGAACCCCACCGGCGGCGCGCGCAACGCGGCGGGCGTGCTGCACGGGGGCGAGCTCGTCGCGCGGTACGACAAGCATTTCCTGCCCAACTACGGCGTCTTCGACGAGAAGCGCTGGTTCACGCCCGGCGACCGCCTGGTGGTGCTCGACATCGACGGCGTCCGGCTCGGCCTCGCGATCTGCGAGGACGTCTGGTGGCCCGACGGTCCCGTCGCGGGGCTGGGCGAGCTCGGCGTCGACGCGGTCCTGTGCCTCAACGCCAGCCCCTTCGAGGCGGGCAAGCCCGCGCAGCGCCGCGAGGTGGTCGCCGCCCGCGTCGCCGAGGGCGGGGCGCCGATCATCTACGTGAACCTCGTCGGCGGGCAGGACGAGCTCGTCTTCGACGGCGACACGTTCGTCTTCCAGCCCGATACCGGAGCGCTGACGCCGGGGCCGCAGTTCATCGAGTTCACGCAGTTCGCCGATATCGCCCCGCTGGGCCGCGCCCGGGCCGGTGCCGTCGACGGGTGGCAGGTCGAGGAGGTGGCCCTCCCCGCCCGGCCGACCGACCTTGTGCCGATCGTCACCGGTTGGACGGAGCTCGACGAACTCGCACAGATCTGGGCCGCCCTCGTTACCGGGACCAGGGACTACGTGCACAAGGTGGGCGGCCGCACCGTCGCGCTCGGCATGTCCGGCGGCATCGACTCGGCTCTCGTCGCGGTGATCGCCGCCGACGCGGTCGGCGCCGACAACGTCTACGGCGTGGGCATGCCCTCGAAGTACAGCTCGGACCATTCCAAGGACGACGCCGCGGACCAGGCGCAGCGTATGGGTATCCACTTCCGGTTCGAGCCGATCGAGCACATGGTCGAGGCGTTCGTCGGTCAGCTCCATCTCTCCGGTCTGGCGGAGGAGAACATCCAGGCCCGCTGCCGCGGGATGACGCTGATGTCGCTGTCGAACCTCGACGGCCATCTGGTGCTGGCCACGGGCAACAAGAGCGAACTGGCCGTGGGCTACTCCACGATCTACGGCGACGCGGTAGGCGCCTACGCCCCCATCCGCGACGTGGAGAAGTCGCTCGTCTGGGAGCTGGCCCGGTGGTGCAACAAGGTCGCCGTCGAGCAGGGCGAGACGCCGCCGATCCCGGAGAACTCGATCACCAAGGAGCCGTCGGCGGAGCTGCGGCCCGGGCAGAAGGACAGCGATTCGCTGCCCGACTACGACATCCTCGACGACATCCTGCGCCGCTACGTCGAGCAGGACCAGGGTGTCGCCGAGATCGCGGCGGAGGGGAACAACGGTGCCGGCTACGACCCCGACCTGATCCGCAGGGTCGCGCGCCTCGTCGACCGCGCCGAGTACAAGCGCCGCCAGTACCCGCTGGGACCGAAGATCACGCCCAAGGCCTTCGGGCGCGACCGGAGGATGCCGATCACGAACCGCTGGCACGACCCGGCCTAGAGACTGCCCGGACCGGAGATTCCGGCTGGGACTGTTGAAATGGAGTACGAGATGAGCGAGACCCCGTTGTACGGAAGCGGATCCGCCGCGGACGGCGAGACCGCCGCGAAACCCCCGCGCAAGAAGGTACGCATCCACCACCTCGCCGAGCTCAAGGAGCGCGGCGAGAAGTGGGCGATGCTCACCAGCTACGACTACATGACCGCCTCGATCTTCGATGAGGCCGGCGTCACCGCCCTGCTGATCGGCGACAGCGCAGCGAACACCGTGTACGGGTTCGACTCCACGCTGCCGATGGACTTGGACGTGATGGTGGCGATGGTCGCAGCGGTGCGCCGTGGCACGAAGTACGCACTCGTGGTGGCTGACATGCCGTTCGCGAGCTACGAGGAATCGCCCGAGCAGGCCTACCGCAGCGCCGCGAAGCTGATGAAGGCCGGCGCCGAGGCGGTCAAGCTCGAAGGCGGCGTGCACATGGCGCCCACCATCGAGTTCCTGCAGCGCCGCGGCATCCCGGTGATGGCACACATCGGATTCACGCCGCAGTCGGTGAACTCGCTGGGCGGCAACCGGGTTCAGGGCCGGGGCGATGAAGCGGCCGACAAGATCCGTCTGGACGCGAAGGCCGTGGACGCGGCCGGCGCCTTCTCGGTGGTTCTGGAGATGGTGCCCGCCGACGTGGCCGCACAGGTCACCAAGGAGATCGCGATCCCGACCATCGGGATCGGTGCGGGCAAGGAGTGCGACGGCCAGGTGCTGGTGTGGCAGGACTTCTCCGGCCTCAACCGCGGCCGCACCGCGCGCTTCGTCAAGAAGTACGCGAACATCGGCGACGAGCTGCTGCGCGGCGCCCAGGAGTACGTGGCGGAGGTCGCCTCGGGCGAGTTCCCCGGACCGGAGCACGGATTCTGATGCGCGAGTTCTACCCGGAGATCGAGCCCTACAGCACCGAGTTGCTCGACGTCGGCGACGGTCAGTTGCTGTACGTCGAGCAGAGCGGTGCCCCCGCGGGCAAGCCCGTCGTGTTCATCCACGGCGGGCCCGGCGGCGGCACCTCGCCCGAGTGCCGCCGGTTCTTCGACCCGGCGGTCTATCGCATCGTCGTCTTCGACCAGCGCGGGTGCGGGCAGTCGAAGCCGCACATCGCCGATCCGCCCGCCGGTGAGGGCGATTCGCTCGCCGACCGCCTGGCCGTGAACACCACGGACCACCTGATCGCCGACATCGAGAAGATCCGGGAGCACCTCGGCATCGTCCGGTGGCAGGTCTTCGGCGGTTCCTGGGGCTCGACCCTGGGACTGGCGTACGCGCAGACCCATCCCGAGCGCGTGACGGAGCTGGTCCTGCGCGGCATCTTCCTTCTGCGCCGCAGCGAGTTGGACTGGTACTACAACGAGGGCGCCTCGCACGTCTACCCGGACAACTGGGAGGACTACCTCGCCCCCCTCGCCGAGGCGGACCGGGCACCGTCGGCCGACAAGATCGCGGCCTACCACCGGCTCCTGCATTCCGACGACCAGGCGGTGGCGCTGACCGCGGCCAAGGCGTGGTCGAAGTGGGAGCGCAGTACCAGCCATCTCATCAACACGCCGGAGAGCTCGGCCGACGCCGACGATCCGCGGTTCGCGATCCCCTTCGCGCAGATCGAGAACCACTACTTCGTGAACGGCGGTTTCCTCGACGAGGGGCAGTTGCTGCGGGACATCGAGCGGATCGCCGGCATCCCCGGCGTGATCGTGCAGGGTCGCTACGACGTGGTGTGCCCCGCTCGCAGCGCATGGGACCTGCACCGCGCGTGGCCCGCCGCGGACCTCGTGATGGTGCCCGACGCGGGCCACTCGGCCTTCGAACCGGGCATCCGATCGGCCCTCATCGAGGCCACCGACCGATTCGCGAAGGACTGAGCATGGCCGAGCAGCGTGAGATCGAGACGAAGTACGAGGTCGGACCGGAGACCACGGCCCCCTCGCTGGCCGTCGTCCCCGGCGTCGACCACGTCTCGACCGACGAGGTCTTCCATCTGGTGGCGGTGTACTACGACACCGATGCCCTGGACCTCGCCGCGAACCGGATCACGCTGCGCCGCCGCACCGGCGGCAAGGACGACGGGTGGCACCTGAAGCTGCCGGACGGTGCCGACCGCCGCGAAGTGACGGTGCCGCTGGGCGACGAGACGGACGCGCCGGAGGGCGCGTCGGCCGAGGTGCCCGACGAATTGGTGGAGCGCGTCCGCGCCGTCGTGCGCGGGCGCGCCCTCGCCCCCATCGCGATCGTCGAGAACGAGCGGCACACCACGTACTGCCACGCCGTCGACGGCGAGCTCCTCGGCGAGTTCGTCGACGACCACGTGCATTCGGTCTCACTGCTCCCCGACGGCCCCGAGAAGCAGTGGCGCGAGTGGGAGTTCGAGGTGCCCGACACCCCTCTGGGCCGCAAGACGGCGATCGCGGTCGACAAGGCGCTGCGGGCCGCCGGCGGCACCGCGCCCGACGCCGCGTCGAAGCTGGCGCGCGCGATCGACGCGGACGTGGCGCGCGGGTCCGTCGACCTGCCGAAGAAGATCGCGCACGCCACGGCGGGACAGTTGCTGACCGCGGCACTCGCCTCGTACCGCGACAAGTTGCTCCGTGAGGACCCGCGGGTGCGCGCCCGCGCCGACGACTCCGTGCACCAGATGCGGGTCGCCACCCGGCAACTGCGCAGCGTGCTGACCGAGTTCTCGGGGTTCTTCGAGGGCCCGGCCCGCGCGGCGCTGAGCTCGGAGCTCAAACTGCTCGCGTCGATCCTCGGGGCCGTGCGCGACGCCGAGGTCCTCGCGCAGCGATTCGCGGAGTTCGACGCGGACGGCGAGCTCGGCGGCGCCGGTGCCGCCCTGGCACAGCGGCAGCACGCCGCCGAAGCACGGGGCTGGTCGCGGGTGGATCTCGCGCTGACTTCGGACCGGTACTACGTCCTGCTGGACGCGATCGACGCCTTCATCGCCGATCCACCGCTGCGGGAGCGCGCGGACCGCACGGCACTCAAGAGCCTGGCTCCCCTGCTGGACAAGCGGATCCGCTCCTTCGCCCGGCAGTCGACGGTACTGCTCGCCGACCCCGCGTGCACCGATCACGACGTGCACGCCATCCGCAAGCACGCGAAGCGGCTGCGCTACGCCTCCGCCGTCATCGACCCCGTGGTGCGGGGCGACCTGCGGTCCGAGGTGAAGGCGCTGTCGAAGGTCCAGACGCGGCTCGGCGAGTTCCAGGACGCGACCATCGCCCGGGACGCTGTGGCGGACCTGGCGGCGGAGACCACCGACCCGGCGGTCGCCTTCCGCCTGGGACGACTCGACGCCGTCGAGGAACTCCGCGCCGCGAAGGCCCGTGCCAGCCTGCCCGGGTTGCTCCGCGGCCTGCGCTGAGCCCCGGGCCGGCGGTCGGTCAGAGCCCGGCGATCCCCGCCAGGCGAGCGCCGATGTCGGCCCCCGAGTACGAGTCGTGCGAGTTCGGGACCGTCGTCGCGAGGTCACCGGTCCAGTGGCACACCGGATCCCCCGACGTGCAGATGCTGAGCGTGCGCCCGCCGACGCGCGGGGCCAGCGGTGCCGGGTTGGCCCCGCTGATCACCGCCGCGGCCTGCGCCATGCCCTGCGACCGCGGGGCGGAGCCGAGGTACCGAGTGGTGTCGTTCGGGATGCGGTCGGGGTCGGCGATGAGCGCCGCGGCGGTGATCTGCTTGCGGTCGCCGAGCCGCTGCAGGGCTCGATGCACCGCGGAGGCGCCCTGCGAGTACCCCGCCAGCACGATCTTCGTCGACGGACAGGCCTTGAGCACGATCTCGACGTCGCCCTGGGTGTTCGCCGCGCCGGCGTTCATGCTGGCGAGGAACCCACCGAACTGGTCGAGCCGACTCGGTACCGCCGCAGCCGGATAGTAGATCGGGCGGATCGCCACGGACCTCCCCGCGGCCCGGGCCCGGCCCGCGAAGGCCTGCGCGGCGGAGTTCACGGTGGCGCCGAGGCCGCCGGCGGAGTGTCCCTCGCCGGAACCCGCGGCCCCGATGAAGGTGTAGTCGGCGCACTCGGGTGCCGCGGCGACGGGTGCGGCGAACGCCGGGGCGAGGGGCACGAGCAGGGCGGAGAGGGCGGGAATGAGGACGAGTCGACGGCTCATGGCCCTCACGCTAGCGTCTTCTCGTACGCGAAGGACACCTTTCTGGACGTCGGATCGGCGGTCTCGAGCCGCACCGTGACGCGACTGCCCTCGGGTGGTCCGCCCGTGCAGGGCGCGATCACGGCCGGCTCGTCGAGGAGCACCTGGTCCGTGCGCATCGTGATCGCGGCGAACTCCTCCCCCACCCGGTCCGCGAGGACGACGGCCTCGGTGACGTCGATGCACGCGCGGTCCACCTTGTTCGCGAGGGTGTTGGTGCGGCGCATCGTCTCGGCGACGTCGTCGAGCGCGCCGCGGGCCCAGTCCGGGATCGCGCTGCCCGCGCACGCGGCGAGGCACACCTCGGTGGCGTAGCGGTCGGCAAGGCGGCGCAGCGGCGCCGTGACGTGGGCGTACGGTGCCCCGACACCCGCGTGACCGCGGTCGGCCGGTGGTTCCGCCGCGGCGGCGGTGCCGAAAGCGGCGTACCCGGAGCCGCGCAGCAGCCGGGCGGCATCGGTCATGATCGCCAGCCCCTGTGGGGTCGTGACGTCGAGGGCCGCGAGGAAGTCGCCGACGGTGACCTCGCGCGGCCAGTCCCTGCCGAGCGCGGCGGCGGTGCGTCGCAGATCGGCGACGGCGTCGTCGGGGGCCGCGGGAAGGGTACGGAGCAGGCCCACGCCCGCCCGCAGCATGATCTCGGCGGCACACACGCCGGTGAGCAGCGATATCTGCGCGTTGTGGGCGTCGAAGTCGGTGCGCGGCTCGATCCGTACGGTCCACCCGCCGGGGCCCTCGACGGCCTCCTGCGCGGGCAGACGCAGGTCGATGGCGCCGTGGGCGCGGCCCCACGCGGCCCGCAACCCGCCCACCGCGGGCAGGAGCGCGATGCTGGGGTGCACCCGGCCGGCGTCGAAGTCTGCCTGGACGCCCTCGTAGTCGAGCTGCGCCCGGGAGCGCACCAGTGCGCGGCGCACGGTGGCGGTGACGACCTCACCGGCATCGTCGAGGTGGATCTCCCACAGGGCGGCGGCGCGGTCCTGATCCGGCAGCAGCGAGCCGACGCCCTCGGACAGCGACCGCGGATGCAGCGGCACGGAGCCGTCGGGCAGGTACATCGTCTGTCCGCGGCGGCGAGTCTCCGCCTCGAGCGGGCCACCCGGCGCGACCAGTGCGCCGACATCGGCGATCGCGTAGCGCACGAGGTAGCCGTCGCCCTCGGCGGCGATGTGCACCGCCTGATCGAGATCCTTCGCTCCGGGCGGGTCGATGGTGACGAATTCGATGTCGCGGCGGTCCTCCCGCTCGCCGGCGAACCTGTCCGCACTCGCCTGCGCCTCGGCGAGCACGTCCGCCGGGAAGTCCTCGACGAGCTCGAACTCGGCGCGGACGGCACCGAAGTCGACCGCGCTCGACGGGACGGGGCCGCGCATCGGGATGCCGGTCACGCTACCCCGCCAGCGCCTCGACGCTCATGGCCGCGGCCGTGCGGTCCCCCGCCACCAACCAGGCGTAGACCACGTCGCCCTCGCGATGCGCGAGCAGCCGCGGCGCGTCCTCGATCTGCAGCGCCGAGTTGTGCTCGACGATGCCGCGCAGCGGCAGCCGCTCCCGCAGGTCGGGATGGGTCGCGAGGACCTCCTCCAGCGCGGTCCAGTACACGGCGTTGTTGACGTGCTGGATGATGTCGAGGTCGGCGGCGCGTAGCAGGAAGGGCACCTCGACCGCGTCGGGGTGCGGCTTCGGGTCGAGCCACTGCTTCCACCGCAGGACGCCCGGCTCGGCGGCCGCGCCGAAGGTGCTGAGGAAGGTCTCACTGAGCGCCGACGGCGTGAGCGTGTCGATGTTGAAGTTGATCCAGAAGGCCTCGGTCTCGATCCGGGTGCCCTTCTGCCCGTCGATACCGATGCGCACGTTGCACCAGCGCGAGCCCATCTTGGAGCCCCACCGCTCGACGGTCAGGATGTCCGGCTGTTCGCCGCCCTCGAGGATCTCGATGACGGTGCGCCGCACCACCCAGTACGGGTGCACGTCCTCGTAGTCGACGTGACGCAGGTGGTCCTGCCCCGTGTCCTGCAGGTACCGGGCGACCCCGTCGAACTTGAGGCGACGGTCCGGGCTGACGGCGTCGCCGCGCACCGACCGTTGTGCCGTGTAGATGGCGCCGCTGTCCAGCAACTCGCGGCGGCGCTCGGGCTCGGTGATGCGCGGGGGCAGTGGGTCTCCGATCACCAGCCCGAGCCTAGTCGACGGTGCGCTTGTTGAACGCCCGCACGGCCAGCGGCGCGAACACCGCGGTCAGGACGATCGACCAGATCACGGTGGCGAGAACGGGGTGCTGCAAGGACCACGGAGCGCCCTCACGCAGCGGCAGATCGTTACCCCACAGTTCACGCATGGCCTGGACCAGCGAGGAGACCGGGTTCCACTCCGCGATCGCCCGCAACCACGGCGCCATTCCCGCGGTCGGGACGAAGGCGTTGGAGAGGAACGTGATCGGGAACATGGTGGCGAACATGAAACCGTTCACCGCCTCGATCGACTGCATCATGCAGCCCACGAGGATGCCGAACCAGATCATCGCGAAGCCGAAGACCAGGAGCACGAGGAATCCGAGTACCGCGTCCACCGGGTTCGTGCGGATCCGCCAGCCGATGGCGAGGCCCGTGAGGCACATGACCACGATGCCGATCGACGAGTGCAGGAGGCTCGCGATGCTGCGCCCGATGAGCACCGAGGCGCGGCTGATCGGCAGGGACCGGAACCGGTCGATGACCCCCTTCTCGAGGTCCGTGGTGAGGCCGCCCGCCACCACGAAACACGTGAAGACCATCGTCTGCCCCAGGATGCCGGGCAGCAGGTACTCGCGATAGGAGACGCCCTCGGTGGGGATGGCGGAGCCGAAGACGAACGCGAACAGCACCGTGAACATGATCGGCTGGATGGTCACGTCGGAGAGCATCTCTGGCATCCGCTTGGTGTGGATCATGCTGCGGCGAACCATGATCCACGACTGCTGCCACAGGCTGGTCTGGTGCGTCTCGATGCCGCCCACGCCGGCGGGCTCGGTGGTGGTGGCGGTGCTGGTCATGCGGTGGCCTCCTCGGCGTCCGTCGCGTCGGATTCGGTGCGGTGACCGGTGAGGGAGAGGAAGACGTCGTCGAGACTGGGCCGGGAGAGGCCGAGATCGTCGACCTTGATGCCACTCTCCCCGAGCAGCGCGCCGGCCCGGTTCAGGTCGTCGAGTCCGTTGGCGGGGCTGC
This sequence comes from Tsukamurella paurometabola, assembly GCF_900631615.1. Lineage (NCBI taxonomy): Bacteria > Bacillati > Actinomycetota > Actinomycetes > Mycobacteriales > Tsukamurellaceae > Tsukamurella > Tsukamurella paurometabola. The sequence continues at coordinate 3,186,339 of NZ_LR131273.1, read as the reverse complement.
TCACCTGGCGCGCGCCCTCGTCGACGAACACCTCGCTGCCCAGTTGCGCCAGGATGTCCCGGGCGCGGGGCAGATCGGCCGCGTCGGACACCGTCAGCACCAGGCTCGCGGCGCCGGCGCGCTCCTTCAGCTGCAGCGGGGTGCCCTGGGCGATGATCCGCCCCTTGTCGATGACGATGATCTCGTCCGCCAGCTGATCCGCCTCCTCGAGGTACTGCGTGGTGAGCAGCAGTGTGGTGCCGTTCGCCACCAGTGTGCGCAGGACGTCCCACAGCTCCGAGCGGGCGCGCGGATCGAGGCCGGTGGTCGGCTCGTCCAGGAAGAGGACCGGCGGCGCGGTCAGCAGGCTCACGGCCAGGTCCAGACGACGGCGCATGCCACCGGAATAGGCCTTGACCTGCTTATCGGCCGCCGCCGTCAACGAGAACTGCTCCAACAGCTCCGCGCTGCGCCGCTTGAGCGCCGCACGCGGGATGCCGTACAGGCCCCCGATCATCGACAGGTTCTCGCGCCCGGTGAGGATCTCGTCCACCGTGGCCGCCTGACCCGTGAGCCCCATGTTGCGGCGCACCTCGATCGGGTTCGCCCGCACGTCGTACCCCGCGATGCGCGCCGTGCCCTCCGTGGGCGGCGACAGTGTGGTCATCATGCGCACCGTGGTGGTCTTGCCCGCGCCGTTCGGCCCGAGCAGGCCGAGCACCGAGCCGCGGGGCACCTGGAAACTGACCCCGTCCACCGCAGTGAAGTCACCGAACCGTTTCACCAGGCAGATGGCTTCGATCGCCCAGTCACCGCTCTCACCGTGTGTCATGGAACACACGGTAATGCGGACCGCCGACAGGTTTCCATCGCTTTTGCGCCCGGCGGTCGCATACTCTTCGCCGGCGCCGCGGCCTACTCGCCGGCGCGGCGCACCGTCAGGACACTGTCCGACTCCCGCTCGGCGCGGTACGCCGCCGCGCCGCCGTTGACACCGAACAGCCGCTTGGTCCACACCAGCCACACGACGGCGGCGATGTTGACCACCAGCGCCCCGGCGCGGAGGGCGGTCACCTTCTCGGTGATCTCGTAGACCTCCAGCGGGAGGAAGGCGGACGTGGCGACGACCGCGAAGTACTCGCCCCACCGTTTCCCGAGCCACAGGCCGACCGCCTCGATCACCTCGACCGCGGCGTAGGCGAACAGACCCAGCGCCACCCACATCAGCGCCGTGTCCGACAGCCCGAGGGCGCGATCGACTGCCCGCACGATTCGCGACTCGCCCACGTTGAATCCGAGTTGACTCAGGATCGGCAGCTTCTCCTGGAAGACCTCGCGCAGGTGCGTCCGCGAGCCCCGCACCTCCCAGACCACGACTCCCGCAACGGCGAAGACGACGCCGCGCAGCACACGCTCGACCGCGAGGAAGCGCAGGATCAGTTCGTCCCGCAACGCCCGCCCGCGGGGCACCGCCGGCGCCTCGGTCGCCGGGCCGGATCCCTCCGCCGGGCCCACGACGAAGTCATCGCACCGGAGACAACGCCACGCCTCGCCCTCCGGGGTGTCCGTCCGCACCCGGGCACGAAGGTCCGCCTCGTCGGGCGCGTACGTGACGTGGCCGCGGAGACCGCACGAGAGCACGGAGAGGTCCATCGGACCAGGCTAGCCCCGGTGCAGCCGCAACGTCGGGGCGGACGAGCTGACGTGTAAGCCGGATCCTGTCCCCCGCCGCATCACTGCGCCGGGGTGGCGACCATCCATCTGGACACACCGTCGCCGGGTGCCTCGAGCGGTCCACCCGCGCGCTCGGGCGGGCAGCCCTCGTACACGCGCGCAGCGCCACCGTCCGGTGGCGCCTTCGACCTTGCTCCGGGTGGGGTTTACCGAGCCGCGACGGTCACCCGCCGCGCTGGTGCGCTCTTACCGCACCGTTTCACCCTTACCCGGGCCGAAGCCCGGGCGGTCTGTTCTCTGTGGCACTGTCCCGCGGGTCACCCCGGGTTGCCGTTAGCAACCACCCTGCCCTGTGGAGTCCGGACTTTCCTCGGCGCGGGCGTACTGGTCACCCAGCCGTTCCCGACGCCGCGGCCGCCCGGTCAGCTCGTCCGCGCGGTACAGCGTACCCGAGCCCTACAGCCCGGCCGTGCGATTGACCTGGCGCACGGATGCGCCGCCGTCGGGGTAGAAGTCCGCGATCGAGATCGAGGCCAGATCGAGGTGCAGCCGGTAGAGCAACTGCGGCCCGACGTCGAGCGCGATCCGCAGCGCGGTCTTGATCGGGGTCACGTGCGAGACCAGCAGCACGGTGCGGCCGGTGTACTCGGAGGTCACACGATCGAGGAGCGCGGCCACGCGGACGTGCACCTCGTCGAAGCTCTCGCCACCGGGCGCGGCCACCGACGTATCGCCGAGCCAGCGCCCGTGCAGCTCCGGATCCCGCTCACGGGCCTCACCGAAGGACAGCCCCTCCCACGCGCCGAAGTCCGTCTCGATCAGGTCGTCCTCCACCTCGACGGCGAGCCCCCGCTCCCCCGCCACCGCGTCGGCGGTCTGCAGCGCACGATCGAGCGGCGAGGAGAGGACCGCATCGATCGCGGTGTCGCGCAGCAGCTCCGCCGCGCGGGCCGCCTGTTCCCGGCCGAGTTCGGTGAGCGAGGGGTTGCCGCGTCCCGAGTACAGCCGCCCCACGGAAGCGGGCGTCTGGCCGTGCCGCAACAGGATCAGGCGCGTGGGCTCGTGCGCGGAGGTGGTCCAGCCCCCGCGTTGCGCCGTCGTCACTCCTCGGGCTTCGGCTGGGGCAGGCCGGACTCGTTGGTCCGCACCAGGATGGCGCCGCACTCATCGCAGTGCACCACCGCGTCGGCGGGCTTGCGGGTCACGGCGTCGAGGAAGCCCCGGTCGAGCTCGAGGCGGCAGGCGCCGCACCGTCGGGCCCGGAGGAGCCCGGCGCCGGCGCCCGAGTTCTTCCGGCACCGTTCGTACTCCGCGTACAGGTCCTCCGGGAGCCGCCCGACGGTCTCCTCCCGAGCGGTGGCCGTGCGATTGCGCGCCACCTCGATGTCCTTGAGCGCCTCCTCGCGGCGGCGCGCCGCCGCGGCGATCTCGTCGTTCGTCGCGTTGACGGTGGCCTCGGCGCGCTGCTGCTCGAGTTCGACGGCCTCGCGCTTCTCCATCAGCTCGAGTTCCTCGTCCTCGAGCACGGACTGGCGCCGCTCGAGGCCGCGCAGCTCGTGCTCGATCTCGGTGAGTTGCTTGGCGGGCACGGCCCCCGACGCCAGGAGCTCCCGGTCCTTCTGCTCGCGGAGGCGGGTCTGCTCGACCTCCTTCTCGAGCTTGCTGATGTCGCGGTCGAGGTCCTCGACGAGGATCGACACCCGCACCGACTCGTCGCGCTCGGTGGTCGCGCGCTTCTCGAGCTCGGCGATCTCCGCGTCCTCGGGCAGATGGGTGGCGCGGTGGGCCAGGCGGGAGATCTCCGCGTCGACCTCGGCGAGGTCCAGCAGGATGCGTTGGGCGGCCGGATCAGCGTTCATCTGCGCCACTCTACGCATCCCCCGCGGGAGCGGCCCGCACCGTGAACGGATCCGTGGGGACGTCGTGCACGGCGACGTCGAGGTACGGCCACAGCAGCTCGGCGACGGTGGCGCACCAGGGGAACTCGGTGCCCCAGTGCCCGGCATCGACGACGGCGGGGCCGCCGGCGCGCAGGTGCTCGTCGACGGGATGGTGCCGCAGGTCGCCCGTCACGTAGGCGTCCACGCCGAGACGGGTCACCGCGCCGAGCAGAGAGTCACCCGCTCCCCCGCAGACCGCGACGGTGCGGATGAGCCCGCGGGGGTCGCCGGCGGCACGGGCCGGCGCGCCGAGCGCGGTCGCGACGTGGGCGGTGAACGCTTCCAGCGTCATCGGCTCGGGCAGCACCCCGATACGGCCGAGGCCCCACTCCCGCTCCGCGCCGGCGATCTCGACGACGTCGAAGGCCGGCTCCTCGTAGGGATGGGCGCCGCGCAGGGCTGCCAGCACCGCGGCGCGGCGATCGCGCGCCGCCACCAGTTCGACCCGGGTCTCGGTGAGCGTCGTCAGCTCGCCGCTCGCGCCGATCGCGGGGTTCGCCGCCGTGCCGGGCCGGAACTGCCCGACGCCGTCGACCCGCCACGCGCACTCGGAGTACTCCCCGACCTCCCCGGCCCCGGCCTCGAACATCGCGGAGAGCACCTCGTCGGCCTGCGCGGGCGGCACCATGACGCCCCAGCGGTCCAGTGCCGACGGCGCGTCGAGGTGCTCGACGGGCCCGGTCACCTCGAGTCCGAGCGTCGCGGCGAGAGCGTCGTTGACGCCGCCCCGCGCACGGTCGGCGTTCGTGTGCGCGGTGAACAGCGCACAGCCGCCCCGGATGAGGCAGTGGACGAGGGCGCCCTTCGGCGTGCTCGCGGCGACGGTGTCGACGCCCCGGAGCAGGAGCGGGTGGTGCGCGATGACGAGCTGCGCACCGCGCGCGAGGGCGGCGTCGACGACCTCGGCGGTGACGTCCACGCAGACCAGGGCGTGCGTCACCTCGGATTCCGGGTCGCCGCACACCAGCCCGACGCTGTCCCATCCTTCCGCGAGCCGCGGCGGATACGCCTGATCGAGCACCTCGATGACCTCTGCCAACAACATGCCCGCCAGCGTAGGCGGCCGACCCGCGCCCGCGCCGGATTCGCCGCTCGGGACGGTCGGGCAAGATGGAGGGGTGAGTACTCCGCTGCATGTCACGTTCGTGTGCACCGGCAACATCTGCCGCTCCCCGATCGCCCGGATCGTCTACGAGCGGGCCGTCGCCGATGCCGGGCTGGCCGAGGCGGTGCGGGTCACCAGCGCCGGCACCGACGGCTGGCACGAGGGCGGTCCCGCGGACCGTCGAGCGCGGGACGTGCTCGCGGAAGCCGGATACTCCACGGAGCACACCGCTGCCGAACTGACGGACGATCACCTCGCTGCCGACCTCGTGGTGGCGCTGCATCGTTCCCACGTCGGCCCGCTCCGCCGGCGCGGCGTTCCCGCGGACCGGATCCGGCTGCTGCGCAGCTTCGATCCGGATGCCGAGCACGAGAGCGTGCCCGACCCGTATTACGGGGACCACGACGACTTCCGCGCGACGCTGTCGCAGGTCGAGGGGGCGATGCCGGGCATGGTCGAGTGGACGCGAGCGAATCTTGCCTAGTTGGGTCAAGGTGGTCTTCCAGCCGCGGTGGATCGCGCTGGCGATCGCGGCCGTCGCCTTCACAGCGCTGTGCTGGTCGGTCCTCGCGCCGTGGCAGCTGGGCAAGAACTCGTCCACGAGTCACCGCAATCAGCAGATCGCCGATTCCGTGAACGCCGACCCCGTGCCCGCCGCGCAGCTCCTCGGCGGTCGCGCCGACGTGCCGAAGGACGCCGAGTGGCGGCGCGTCGTGCTCACCGGGCAGTACCTCGCCGACAAGCAGTCCCTCGCCCGCCTGCGGAACCAGAACGGCAAGCCCGCCTACGAGGTGCTCGTGCCCTTCGCCGCGAACGACGGCGCGACCTACCTGGTGGACCGGGGATTCGTGCAGACGCCGACCGGCGGCGTCGTGCCGGAGTTCGCGCCGCCACCGTCGGGCACGGTCACGGTCCAGGCACGGATCCGCGCGCCGGAGCAGACCGATCCCGCCCGCGGGCCGCGCACCGAGGCGGGGTACCTCCAGGTCTTCGCCATCGACCCGGCGGCGATCGGGCCGGCGCAGGGCATCGCCTTCGCGCCCGGCTACCTCAACCTCGACGAGGGCCAGCCCGGGGGCCTCGATCCGATTCCGCTGCCGATGCTCGACGCGGGCCCCTATCTCTCGTACGGCCTCCAGTGGCTGGCCTTCGGCATCATGGCACCGCTGGCGATCGCGTACTTCGTGTGGTCGGAGGTCCGGCGTCGCCGCGAGGACAAGGCGGTCTTCGACGCGGGCACGGCGGACTCCACGGAGGCGCAGGAGGACGAGACGCCGCAGGAGGTCACGCCCGAGGCCGCGCGCGCCGCGCGACTCGCCGACCGGTACGGACGCAAAGGGCAGTAGCGGCGAGGGCTCCCAGCTCGACCGCCAGCGACAGGCGCGCCGCCCGCGCCAGGTCGCGCGGTTCAGGCGCGCGACCGTCGCCCAGCGTCGGGCGCAGTTCCACGCCGTGCGCGTACTGCGTGCGCCCGCCCAGCCGCAGGCCCAGCGCGCCCGCGGCCGTCGCTTCGGCCACCCCGGCGTTGGGGCTGGGGTGCTTCGCCGCGTCCCGCCGCCACGCCCGCGCGGCGTCCGACGGTGCCCCGCCCACCGCGGGCGCGAGGGCGACGGTGACGGCGCCCGCGAGCCGGGCAGGGACGTAGTTCAGGGCGTCGTCGAGGCGCGCTGACGCCCAGCCGAAGTCGCCGTAGCGGTCGTTGCGGTAGCCGACCATCGCGTCGAGGGTGTTGGCCGCGCGGTAGGCGAACAGGCCGGGGAGGCCCGCGACGGCACCCCAGAACAGCGGGGCGACGGCCGCGTCGGACGTGTTCTCCGCGACGGACTCGGTGGCGGCGCGCGCGAGACCCGCGGTGTCCAGGACGGACGGGTCGCGGCCGCACAGACTGGGCAGCAGGGTGCGTGCACCGTCGATGTCGCCGCTCTCCAAGTCGGCGCCCACCGTGGACCCGACCGTGCGCAGGCCGGCTCCCCCGACCACCGCCCAGGTGCCGACGGCGGTGGCACCGGGTACGTTCCGCGCCGCGTAGCCGAGCGCCGCCGCGCCGCCGACGAGGATCGCGGTGTAGGCGGCGCCCCGCAGCTTCGACGGCGCGTACATCCGCGCCTCCAGCGCCTGCGCGACGGTGCCGAAGCCCGCGACCGGGTGGTACCGGCGCGGGTCGCCGAAGACCTCGTCGGCGAGGACGCCCAGGGCCAGCTCGGTGATGCGGTTCACGGATGTCGACGCTACCGGTTCGCGGCAGTGCACCGACCTTCGCGATATGCACACTATTCGCTATTCGCATGTTAGCATGCGGTATGACTAAGAAGATTGTCCTCGGTGCTGCGGCCGTCACCGCCGCGGCAGCCCTCGCCCTCCCCGCCGCCGCGGGCGCTGCCCCGAAGACCGACGCCGACCTGGCGAAGTCCGTGGCCTGCGCCTACGCCGCATCGGTGGCCCAGCACGCCGAGAACGGCGTGGGCAACAGCCGGTCGGAGAAGCTGATCAGTCAGCGCGGCGGGCTGTACCTGGTGGAGTGCGAGGTGCGCGTGATGCAGCGAGGAAACGCGACCGTCGGCGTCGACGACCGGCGTCCCGCCCTGATCTATCGCGTCACCGTCGACGCGAACAACCGCTTCTTCGTGGTGAAGGCCGAGGGGCCGTACGTGCCACCGGTCCGCCCGAACGCGCCCGCGCGCGTCGCATAGGCACCGCCACGGCACCGTCCGCTGCGTCAGTCCGCGCGGTCAGCCGCACCCGGTGGGCGTCCCGCCCGCCAGGAGATCGAGGTCCCGCAGTGCGGTCGCGGGGAGCCGGTGTGCGGAGGTGGAGCGGTCGCACGCGCCGTAGGTGTAGACGAGGGCCTCGGCCTCCGCGCCGATCGCGGCACGCAGGTCGTCGCGCTGCGCGGGCGTGATGAGGTGGTCATCGAATCCCGCGGTGCCGTAGGCGGCGTGGGTCAGCCCGGCGAGCCGGACGACATCGGACAGGCCCCACGCCGCGAGCCGGTCGGCGACGCGCACGAGATGGCCTCGTAGCGTCCCACCGGGGTGCGCCACGTCACCGGCGCCGTGGCGGTCGAGCCACGCGAGGGCCGCGTCCATGCAGCGAGCCTACTCGTGCCAGACGAAGCCGTCGGGATCGGTGATCGCGCCGAGGGCACCGTCGATCCGGAGGCGGTGCGAGCCGCTCCCCTCCGGCGCGACCCCCGCGTCCTTCGCCGCGAACCTCCGACCCGACAGCGCGAGCGTGACCGCGCCCGGCGCGGCCTCGAACTCGACGTACTTGCGGCCGAAGCTCTTCGCGACGGTGAGGCCCCGCTCGACGTAGAAGGCCTTCGTCGCTGCGACGTCGTCGACTCCGAGCAACAGCACCACGTCGTCGATGGTGCGCAGCGGCGCTCCGGTGTTCTTCTTCGACGAGGAGGCGATCTTCCACAGGGTGCCGTCGGGCGCACGGAAGACGGCGCCGTAGCCCCAGAAGGACTTCCGCGCGGACTTGATCTCCGTCGCGCCCGCCGCGAGGGCGGGCGCGACGAAGGAGTCGACGACGGCCGGCTCGGCGACGACGAGCGAGACCACGAAGCCGCGGAAGCCGTCGGACGGGCCCGCGGCGGGCACGGATCGGAGCCGCGGGTCGGGGCCGAACGCCGCGTCGTAGAAGGCCTGGGCGGCGGTCGGATCCTCCGCCTCCAGGGTGAGGGACCGGACCGGGGTGGTGAGCGAGGTTGTCATGCCGATAACGCTAGGAACTGCGCCTTCGGCATGCTTCTCGATTCCTGATCGATCCGGCCGCGTCCGTCAGTGCCGGTAGCGGAAGACGATGCGCCCTCGACTGAGGTCGTACGGACTGATCTCCACGAGCACGCGGTCCAGGGGCACGATCTTGATGTAGTTCTTCCGGATCTTCCCGCTGATGTGCGCGAGGACGACGTGTCCGTTGTCGAGCTCGACCCGGAAGGTCGCGTCGCGCAACCCCTCGATCACGGTGCCGGCGGCCTCGATGCCGCGCGCTGTCTTCGTCATGGCCGCACCAGCTCGACGACGGTCTCGACCGCGACGCCGCAGGCCTGCTCGATCACGGCGACGGCGGCCGCGTCGGCGGGGTCGGCCTGCGCCGCGAGGAAGGGCTCGACTCCGGGCCTGGGTCGGACCAGCCACGCCCCGGGCGGGGTGACGGCGGGTGGCGGGTCGACGGGGATGCGGTACAGCGTCTCCCGACGGTGCTCGGCGAAGCCGTGCCGGCGCCACGCGGCGAGCAGTTCGTCGTCCCCGTCTGCGACGAGGGTGAACAGCGGCGCCGGGAGCTCGGCGAGCAGTGTCGCGGCGATCAGGTCGAAAGCAGCTGCGGTCCAGGCGTCGACGCTGATGAAGCCGGGACGCCGCGACGGACCGCCGCGGCCGATGATGCGGGCGTCGGCGTCGACGGCGAGCCAGTCGCCGTCCTCGGCGCGCACAAGGGTCAGAGGGGAATCGTTCATGGTGATGCCTTCCAGGAATGCCTGCGTGCGGCGCTCCTGGTGGTGACACCTAGGTCGACCGTGAGAACGGAGAGAGCACCCACATGCGTGAAACGTTCACGGGTCTCACCTCCTTCGGCCGGTCACGGTTACGGGCAGCGTATCCCCCGCCCTCCCCGGGCCGCATCTCCTTTTCCGGTCCCCTCCCACCGCCGCCAGTACGGTGGTCGAAGGAGGTGCGGCATGGACGAATTCGACGTGGTCGTGATCGGCGGTGGGCCGGTCGGCGAGAACGTGGCCGATCGCGCCGTGCGGGGCGGGCTCACCGCCGCGCTCGTGGAGAGCGAGAAGTTCGGCGGCGAGTGCTCCTACTGGGCGTGCATGCCGTCGAAGGCGCTGCTCCGGCCTGGGCAGGCGCTGCGCGAGGCGCAGCACGTGCGCGGCGCGCTCACTGGTGAGGCTGCGCTCGACCCGTCCGAGGTCTTCGCCCGACGGGACGCCGTGGTCCGGAACTGGGACGACGCCGGCCAAGTGCAGTGGGCACAGGGCGCGGGCATCACCACGATCCGCGGTCAGGGACGACTCGCCGGGCCGCGGCGGGTCACCGTCACCGGGCCCGACGGTGCCGAGACCGTCCTGACCGCGCGGCACGCGGTCGTGGTCGCGACCGGCACCGACGCGGCCGTCCCGGACATCCCCGGCCTTCGCGCAGCGGCACCGTGGACCAGCCGCGAGGCAACCAGCGCGAAGGCCGCGCCGCGCCGGCTCGCGGTGATCGGCGGCGGCGTGGTCGCGACCGAGATGGCGACGGCGTACGCAGGGCTCGGCTCGCGGGTCACGCTGATCGCCCGGAGCGGGCTGCTCACCGGCCTCGAATCCTTCGCGGGAGCCGCGGTCGGCGACGGCCTCCGCGCGCTCGGCGTGGACGTGGTCACCGGCGAGGCCCCGACGCGGGTGAGTCGCGCGGGCGGCGAGGTCACGATCGAGACCTCCGGCGGCCGTACCGTCGTGGCCGACGAGGTGCTGGCGGCGACCGGGCGGGCGCCGCGCACCGTCGACCTGGGGCTGGAGACCGTCGGGCTGGAGCCCGGTTCGTGGCTCGCCGTGGACGACACGCTGCGGGTCGAGGGCTACGACTGGCTGTACGCCGCCGGCGATGTGAATCACCGGGCGCTGCTGACGCATCAGGGCAAGTATCAGGCGCGGGCCGCCGGCGACGCCATCGTCGCCCGGGCGCGCGGGGCGGCCGTGGACGACGCGGCGTGGGGCGCGCACGTGGCGACGGCGGATCACGCGGCGGTGCCGCAGGTGATCTTCACCGAGCCGGAGGTCGCGGCGATCGGCGTCACCGAGGCGCGGGCGCGGAAGGCCGGCACGAACGTCACGGTGGTCGATTACGACCTGGGCTGGGTGGCCGGCGCGAGCCTGTACGCCGACGACTACACCGGCCGCGCGCGCATGGTCGTCGACGAGAGCCGCGGCGTGGTGATCGGCATGACGCTGGTGGGACCCGCGGTCGCGGAACTGCTGCACGCGGCGACGATCGCCGTGGTCGGAGAGGTGCCGATCGACCGGCTGTGGCACGCCGTACCCGCGTATCCCACGATCAGCGAGGTGTGGCTGCGGCTCCTGGAGGCCTACCGGGACCGGTGAGCCCGCCGTGGTGCGCGCGGAGGGACTCGAACCCCCGACAGCCGGTGTGTAAGACCGGAACTCTAACCAACTGAGCTACACGCGCTTGCCGGTCGAAGATAGCGCAGCGAGGGCGTCTTCCCAAAGCGACTGATCGCGCGGGACCCCGGGCTCGTTCATCTCGGAGAACCGGATCACGCCCTCGCGGTCGATCACGAAGGTGCCGCGGTTGGGGTAGCCGTTCCTGCCGTTGAGCACGCCGTACGCGCGCGCGACGTCGCCGTGCGGCCAGAAGTCCGAGAGGATCGGGAACAGGTAGCCCTGCGAGCCCGACCACACCTTGTGCGTGGGCGGTGGCCCGACGGAGACGGCGAGGACGGCGGCATCGTCGTTCTCGAACGACGGGAGGGAGTCGCGGATCCCGCCCAGCTCGCTCTCGCAGGTACCGGTGAAGGCCAGCGGGAAGAACACGAGCAGCACGTTCTTGCGGCCACGGTACGACTCGAGGGAGACGGGGCGGTTGTTCTGGTCGCGCAGCGTGAACGCGGGGGCCTCGGCCCCGACGGGCAGCGGACCGTCGAGCTGGGGAGAGGTCACCTCTTGGCCACGCGGCCGGACTTCGGCTGGACCAGGCGCGAGCCGATCCACGAGCCGAGATTGGTCGAGGAGGTCTGCGTGAGACCGGCGGTCGGCGCCGCTTCGGCGATCTCGCTGGGCTGCACGTGGCCGGGCTGCCCGGTCTTGGGGCTGAGGACCCAGACGTAGCCGTCGTCGGAGAGCGGTGTGATGACGTCCATGAGGGTGTCCACCAGGTCACCGTCGTCGTCGCGCCACCACAGCACGACCACGTCGATCACCTCATCGGTGTCCTCGTCGAGCATCTCGCCACCGATCAGTTCCTCGATGGCCAGGCGCAGGTCGTCGTCGGTGTCCTCGTCCCAGCCGATCTCCTGCACGATGTTGCCGGGCTGCAGGCCCATCTTCTGGGCGAATGACCCATTCGTGGACACCGGTGGGAGCCTCCTCGCGTTCGCGCGGACGACCCGATGTCGCCCGCATAGCACTGTTCGGTGCCAACTTACGGCACCTGTGCCCGCGCGCAAGCCGGGTACGCGGAACTCGCACGGCAGACCTGCCGAATTCCACCACGCGGAATACGACTGTCGAGTAGCTTTCGAATGCGGCAGGATGGGATCTGCGACACACCGCACACCCCCGGCTTGTACCCAGCACCGCCTTCGCGACCCGTGAGGAGCACCAGTGACAGACTCGATCGCCACCACCCCGGCACCCGCCCCAGGACAGGGCCCCGCACCGTCGAACGACGGTCGCCCCGTCCGCGTGATCCGCGAAGGGGTGGCGTCGTACCTGCCGGACATCGACCCGGACGAGACCGGCGAGTGGATCGAGTCCTTCGACGACCTCATCGCGACCCACGGCCCCGCCCGTGCGCGCTATCTGATGCTGCGCCTGCTCGAGCGCGCCAGCGAGCAACGCGTCTCCATCCCCTCGCTCACCTCGACCGACTACGTCAACACGATCCCCACCGACCTCGAGCCCTGGTTCCCGGGCGACGAGGAGATCGAGCGCCGCTACCGCGCCTACATCCGCTGGAACGCGGCGATCATGGTGCACCGGGCGCAGCGGCCGGGCGTGGGCGTCGGCGGCCACATCTCCACCTACGCGGGCGCGGCCTCCCTGTACGAGGTGGGCTTCAATCACTTCTTCCGCGGCAAGGAGCATCCGGGCGGCGGCGACCAGGTCTTCATCCAGGGCCACGCCTCCCCCGGCATCTACGCCCGAGCCTTCCTCGAGGGCCGCATCCCCGCGGAGCGGCTCGACGGCTTCCGGCAGGAGAAGTCGCACGAGGACAAGGGCAAGGGCCTCCCGTCGTACCCGCACCCCCGGCTGCTGTCGAACTTCTGGGAGTTCCCGACGGTGTCGATGGGCCTCGGCCCGATGAACGCCATCCAGCAGGCCCGGTTCAACCACTACCTGCACGACCGCGGCATCAAGGACACCTCCGACCAGCACGTCTGGGCGTTCCTGGGCGACGGCGAGATGGACGAGCCCGAATCGCGCGGCCAGATCCAGATCGCCGCCACCGAGGGTCTCGACAACCTGACCTTCGTGGTCAACTGCAACCTGCAGCGCCTCGACGGTCCCGTGCGCGGCAACGGCAAGATCATTCAGGAGCTCGAGTCCTTCTTCCGCGGGGCCGGCTGGAACGTCATCAAGGTGATCTGGGGCCGCGAGTGGGACGAGCTGCTGCACAAGGACCGCGACGGCGCCCTCGTCAACATCATGAACAACACGCCGGACGGTGACTATCAGACCTTCAAGGCGAACGACGGCGCCTTCGTCCGGGAGCACTTCTTCGGCCGCGACCCGCGGACCAAGGAGCTGGTCCAGGACATGACGGACGAGCAGATCTGGGGCCTGCGCCGCGGCGGCCACGACTACCGCAAGCTGTACGCGGCCTACAAGTCGGCGATGGAGCACAAGGGCCAGCCGACGGTGATCCTCGCGCACACCGTCAAGGGCTTCGGCCTGGGCCACAACTTCGAGGGCCGCAACGCCACGCATCAGATGAAGAAGCTCACCCTCGACGACCTCAAGGGCTTCCGCGACCACCTGCGGATCCCGATCTCGGACGCCGAGCTCGAGAAGGACCCGTACCTCCCGCCCTACTACAACCCGGGACCGGAGTCGAAGGAGATCCAGTACATGCTGGATCGCCGCAAGCAGCTCGGCGGCTTCGTGCCGACGCGCCGCACCCGGGCCAAAGTGCTCAAGACGCCGGGGATCGACGCGGTGAAGGTGATGCTCAAGGGCTCGGGCAAGCAGGAGGTGGCGACCACGCAGGCCGTGGTGCGCATCTTCAAGGAGCTGCTGCGCGACCCGGAGGTCGGCCCCCGCATCGTGCCGATCATCCCGGACGAGGCGCGCACCTTCGGCATGGACAGCTGGTTCCCGACGCTGAAGATCTACAACCGTCTCGGCCAGACGTACACCGCGGTCGACGCGCAACTGATGCTCGCCTACAAGGAGAACCCGCAGGGCGTGATCCTGCACGAGGGCATCAACGAGGCCGGCTCGACCGCGTCGTTCACCGCGGTGGGCACCTCGTACGCCACGCACGACGTGCCGATGATCCCGCTGTACATCTTCTACTCGATGTTCGGCTTCCAGCGCACCGGCGACGGGCTGTGGGCGGCGGCGGACCAGATGGCCCGCGGCTTCGTGCTCGGCGCCACCGCCGGCCGCACCACGCTGACGGGCGAGGGCCTGCAGCACGCCGACGGCCACAGCCACGTGCTCGCGTCGACGAACCCCGCGGTCGTCTCGTACGACCCCGCCTTCGCGTACGAGCTGGCGCACATCGTGATCGACGGCCTGCGGCGCATGTACGGGGAGAACCCGGAGAACATCTACTACTACATCACCGTCTACAACGAGCCGATCCACCAGCCCGCGGAGCCGGAGAACCTGGACGTCGACGGCCTGCTCAAGGGCCTGTACCTGTTCAAGCCAGCCGACACCACGCACGCGCTCAAGGCGAACATCCTCGCCTCCGGCGTCACGATGCCCGACGCGCTCAAGGCGCAGCAGATGCTCGCCGAGGAGTGGGGCGTCTCCGCGTCCGTGTTCTCGGTGACCAGCTGGGTCGAGCTGTCGCGCGACGGCATCGAGTCGGAGAAGGCCGCGCTGCGCGACCCGGGCGCCGAATACCGCACGCCGCACGTGACCAGGATCCTCGGCGACACGGAGGGCCCGACGATCGCGGCGTCCGATTACATGCGCGGCACGCAGGACCTCATCCGGCAGTGGGTACCCGGCACCTACGTCACCCTGGGCACCGACGGCTTCGGCTTCTCGGACACGCGGCCGGCGGCCCGGCGGTTCTTCAACGTGGACGCCGAGTCGATCGTCGTGGCCGTTCTGCTGGGTCTGGCGCGCGACGGCGCAGTGGATTTCTCGGTCGCCGCGGAGGCCGCGAAGCGGTACCGGATCGACGACGTGCTCGCCGCCCCGAAGCAGACGTCGGACCCCGGCGTAGCCTAGGACTCCATGACCGCTGATACGGGCTCGTTCCCCCTCCCCGGGAAGCCGGGGAAGGGGGGCTTCAACCGGAAGCGCCCCGAGCCTCGCGACGTGCTGCCCGAGGCGATCCTCGCCAGGATCCGCCAGCACTCGGGCCACGTCGCTACGGCGGCGGTGCGCTCCATGGAGGAGCAGCTCCCGTACTTCGCGGACCTGGAGGCCAACCAGCGCGCGTCGATCCAGCTCGTCGTCCAGACCGCGGTGGTCAACTTCGCGGAGTGGATCGAGAACCCGAGCAACGTCGAGTACACGGTCGCCTCGTTCCAGACGGTGCCGCAGGATCTGGCCCGCAAGGTGTCGCTCCTGCAGACCGTGGAGATGGTCCGCGTGGCGATGGAGTTCTTCGAACGCTGGCTGCCGCTGCTGGCCCGCAACGAGGACCAGCTCATCGCACTGACGGAGGCGGTCCTGCGGTACGGCCGGGAGATCGGCTTCGGCGCCGCGTCGATCTACGCCTCGGCGGCCGAAGCGCGAGGCGCGTGGGACTCGCGGATGGAAGCGCTGGTGGTCGACGCGGTGGTCCGCGGCGACACCGGCGCCAACCTGCTCTCCCGCGCCGCGGCGTTGAACTGGGACCCGGTGGCGTCGGCGACGGTGATCGTCGGCAATCCCCCGCCCGACCAGAACGTCTCGGTGGCGGGATCGGTCCACGACACCGCCCGGTCGCACGGCCGGTCGGCGCTGGCTGTTGTGCAGGGCACCAAATTGGTGGTCATCGTGAGCGGTGCGGTCACCTCCGGCGACCCGTTCGCCGACGCGCTCATGCTGCACTTCGCCGACGGGCCCGTCGTGATCGGGCACACCACCGCGACGCTGGAGGATGCGCACGCCTCGGCCGTCGAGGCCATCGCGGGCGTCAACGCCGTGGCCGGCTGGCCCGGCGCGCCGCGGCCGGTGCACAGCTGGGAGCTACTGCCCGAGCGCGCGCTGATCGGGGACACGCACGCGGGCCGGACGCTCTACGAGCTCCTCGTGAAGCCGCTCGAGGAGGCGGGATCGGCGCTCTCGGACACGTTGGACGCCTACCTGGACTCGGGCGGTGCCGTCGAGTCCTGCGCCCGCGAGCTGTTCGTCCACCCCAACACCGTGCGCTACCGCCTGAAGAAGATCGCCGAGATCACGGGGCGCGATCCGCAGGACCCGCGCGACGCGTTCGTCCTGCGTGTCGCCGCCACCATCGGACGCCTCGCGGCGGCCAATCCGGACCGCTTCACTCCCGCCGCTATGACGCGAATCACAGACATCACGCTGAACTAATCCAGTCACACATAACACTCTGGTAACAGCCAGGACTCGCTGAGCAGCACTTTTGTGGAAACCCCACAAATTCGATGAGCCAGGTTCTCAGGCTCCAACACCTTCTTTTCAGGTTCCCGGGGTGTTTCCTGGAACACGTGATTGCACTGCTCGCACCCGGACAGGGTTCCCAGAAGCCCGGCATGCTGACCGCATGGCTCGATCAGCCTTCTGCCGTGGAGCGTCTCCGCGCTTGGTCCGAGATCGCCGAACTCGACCTGGTCCGCCTCGGCACCATCGCCGAGGCCGACGAGATCACGGACACCGCCGTGACTCAGCCCCTCGTGGTGGCCGCCGCTCTGCTCGCCTTCGAGCAGATGGGCGCCCAGCCGGCGGACACCGTCGTGGCCGGGCACTCCGTCGGTGAGCTGGCCGCTGCGGCCGTCGCCGGTGTCATCACCGCCGACGACGCCGTGCGCCTCGCCGCCATCCGCGGCCGTGCGATGGCCGAGGCCTGCGCGCTGGTCCCCACGTCGATGACCGCCGTTCTCGGCGGCGTCGAGGAGGACGTGCTCGCCACTCTCGAGTCGTTCGACCTGATCCCGGCCAACATGAACGCCTCCGGGCAGATCGTGGCCGCGGGCACCGTCGAGAACCTGCAGAAGCTGGCCGACAACGCCCCCGAGAAGGCGCGCCTGCGCCCGCTCGCCGTGGCCGGCGCCTTCCACACCGAGTTCATGGCTCCCGCGCAGGAGGCCGTCGCGGCCGCCGCGCGGACCATCACCCCGCGGGACCCGCAGCTGACGCTGCTGTCGAACCGCGACGGCAAGCCCGTCACCTCCGGCGAGGCCGCCCTGTCGCAGATCGTCGCGCAGGTCACCCGCCCCGTCCGCTGGGACCTGTGCACCGCCACGATGCGCGAGGCCGAGGTCTCGATGGTCGTGGAGCTGCCCCCGGCCGGCGCCCTCGTGGGTATCGCCAAGCGCGAGCTCAAGGGTGTGCCGCAGGTCGCCGTCAAGACCCCGGCCGACCTGACCGAGCTGCTCGCCACCGCGCAGTAGCGATCAGACCACCCGACGGTGCCGACCGGCACCGTCGGCGACCGCGACGTCCGTCGTCGCGCCGATAGACTCCCGTCTCCGCGAAATCGCGGGTCGGGTCACACAAGGAAAGGGACCCACTGTGGCCACCAGCCAGGACGAAATCGTCGCCGCCATCGCCGAGATCATCGAAGAGGTCACCGGCATCGAGCCTTCCGAGGTCACCCTGGACAAGGCGTTCATCGATGACCTGGACATCGACTCGCTGTCGATGGTCGAGATCGCCGTGCAGCTCGAGGACAAGTACGGCGTGAAGGTGCCGGACGAGGACCTCGCGGGCCTGAAGACCGTTGGTGACGCCGTCGCGTACATCCAGAAGCTCGAGGCCGAGAACAGCGAGCTCGCCGCCGAGCTCAAGGGCAAGTACGAGGCCGAGAAGGGCAAGTAAGCCCTTGCCGTCGCTGAGGAATTTCTCGACGCTCGGCGGACAGTTCCCCAGCGTCGTCGTCACAGCCATCGAGCTGACCACGTCGATCGGTGTCGATACCGACTCCACCTGGCAGGGACTGCTCGAGGGCAAGAGCGGCATCCGCCCGCTCGAGGGCGATTTCATCGGCGTGCAGATCCCCGATCTGCCCGTGCGGTTCGGCGGCCAGCTGCTGTCGGACCCGTCGGACGACGTGCCCGAGCGGCCCGATCGCCAGTACGCCGGGGACATCAGCAAGCAGCACGTGTCGAAGCGGCGCATGTCCTACGTCGAGCAGGTCTCCCACGTGATGACCAAGCGGCTGTGGGACGGTGCCGGCCGTCCGGATGTCGACCCGAACCGCCTCGCGGCGGTCGTCGGCACCGGGCTCGGCGGCGGCGAGACGATGGTGCAGGCCGTGGACGCGCTTCGCGATTCCGGCGTGCGCAAGGTCTCGCCGTTCGCCGTGCAGATGTCCATGCCGAACGGTGCGTGCGCCGTCTCGGCCCTGGAGATCGGTGCCCGGGCGGGCGCGATCGCGCCGGTCTCGGCCTGCTCGACGGGTAACGAGGCCATCGCGCACGCGTGGCGGCAGATCGTGCTCGGCGATGCCGATATCGCGGTCTGCGGCGGAGTGGAGGGCCGGATCGACTCGCCGCCCATCGCCTCGTTCGCGATGATGCGCGCGCTGTCGACCCGCAACGACGATCCTGCCGCCGCGTCCCGCCCGTTCGACAAGGACCGCGACGGCTTCGTCTTCGGCGAGGCGCAGGCCCTCATGATCATCGAGACCGAGGAGCACGCTCTGGCGCGCGGCGCGAAGCCGATCGCCCGGCTGCTCGGCGCCGGCATCACGTCGGACGGCTACCACATGGTCTCGCCGGACGTCGAGGGCGGCGGCGCCGCCCGCGCGATGAAGCGGGCGATGGAGACCGCGGGCCTGTCCCGCGCCGACATCGACTTCATCAACGCGCACGCCACGGCCACCCCGATCGGCGACATCGCGGAGGCGAAGGCCATCAACGCCGTCGTCGGCACGGATGCCGCGATCTACGCACCCAAGGGCGCGCTGGGCCACTCGATCGGTGCCGTGGGCGCCCTCGAAGCCGCGCTGACGGTGCTCTCGATCCGGGACGGGGTCATCCCGCCCACCCTGAACCTGGAGAACCAGGATCCGGAGATCGAGCTGGACGTGGTCCACGGTGCCGCCCGCAAGGGCGACATCACCTACGCGCTGAACAACTCCTTCGGGTTCGGCGGCCACAACGTGGCGCTGGCGTTCGGCAAGTACTGAGCTCTACTCCAGAAGCCGGTCGTCGGGGATTCCCCCGGCGGCCGGTTTCGCGTTTTCCGACGGTCCGCGGTCGGGCGAGCCGGCGCGGCACCGTCGAGCCGGGTGAGCCGGCACCGTCGAATCGGGCGCGACGGGTATCACCGGGCGCTGCTCGATTCTCCGGCCGGGACCCCGCAGCGTCGGGGGAACCGCGCGCGGAATTCTCCGTAGCGCAGTCGTTGCTACATCGTCAGGTCGGCGCCGAGCCAGTGCTCGGGTTCCAGGACGACGGTCAGGTGCTCCCCCAGCTGTCCGAACGCGAACTCGAGGTAGGCATCGAGCGCGGCGCCGGAGAGGTAGCGGGCGGCCATCGCGCGGATCTCGTCATCGGTCGATCGCCGCGACTCGGCTACGGGCCCCTCCACGCTGACGTACATCGTGCGGGGCTCGACGGTGTCGACCATGAGCGAGAACCTGCCCACGGCCGCCAGCGCCGTCGCCTTGCGCGAGTCCGGCGCGATCGTGATCCAGGGCCGGCCGCCCGGTTCGTACGCGTACCAGACGGGGACGGTGAGCGGGCCGCGGCCGGGCTCGGCGACGGAGAACGCCGCGACGTGCGGTTGCGCGAGGAATTCCTGTTTCTCGGACGGTGAGAGTGCCATGTCCCGATGGTGGCAGATCGGGCCGACAGCTTTCAGCGCGCGAAGAGTCCTGATGTCCCGGTCCCGGCGGGGCGCCGTCGCCGCGGCGCCGCGCTCGCCCGCCAGGGCCGGGTCTCAGGCAGGTACGACGCCGTCAGCTGACGGCCTGCGACAGCCAGGTGACCTCGGCGCCCTGACCGCCCATCCGGAACGGCTCGAGCGCCTCGTCCCAGGCCGTTCCGAGGAGCGAGTCGAGAGCGGTCTGCAGGCCCTCAGGGCCCTGTTCGAGCATCATCGAGCGCAGCTGTGCCTCGCCCAGCAGGGTGTCGCCGGAGGCGCTCATGGTGCCGCGCCACAGCCCCAGTCCCGGGGCGTAGCAGAACCGCTCACCGTCGACCCCCTCGGAGGGGTCCTCGGTGACCTCGAACCTCAGGGAGTTCCACTCCCTCAGGGTGTTCGCCATCCGCGCACCGCTACCGACCGGGCCAACCCAGTCGACGACGGCGCGCTGCATGCCGGGAACAGCCTCCTGCGCGGTCCACTTCAGCGTGGCTCGCGCATCGAGGGTCCTCGACAGTGCCCACTCCACGTGCGGGCACAGTGCAGCAGGTGCGGCGTGAATCCAGACGACTCCCGTCGTCACCTCTGCAAACTGACTCAGCTGCTGCATGGTTGCCACCTTCTTCGTTTCGACGAGAACGTCTTCCCCAAGCCGTCTGTCGAACCGGGTGGCTACCGGCCGCTGCTTTATCACACGGATGTAGTTATGGAGCCATTGTGCACCATGATGCGCGTGTTGCGCCAGTTACACGCCTTGAAGTTCCTGAGAAATCAGCCGGTCGTTGAACTCGGACCACAGCGGCTTCGCCCACGCGCCAAACGGCCGGTCGGTGAGGATCACTGCCGCGAGCTGCAGATCAGGGTCGAGCCACAGGTACGTGCCCGCTTGGCCGAAGTGCCCGACGGTGCGCGGCGAGTTCCGAGTGCCGGTCCAGTGAGCCCGCTTCTCGGCCTTGATCTCGAAGCCGAGACCCCACGTGTTATTCGCAAACTTGCCGTAGCCGGGCACGAAGCCAGGGAGGCCTGGGAAGTGGACCGTGCGCGCCCCGTTGACGGTGCCGGGATCGAGCAACGTGGGCGCCGCGACCTCGGCGGCGAAGCGCACCAGATCCGACACCGTGGACCGGGCGCCGTGCCCGGCGGGACCCGCGAGTTCGGAGGCCCGCATTCCCAGGGGCTCGAAGACCGCCTCGCGGAGATAGTCGGGAAAGGCGATGCCGGTCTCCTCCTCCACGATCCGCGCGAGGAGCTCGTAACCGTACGAGCTGTATACACGTTGGCTACCCGGCTGCGCCTGCACGGCGGGTGAATCGAAAGCCAACCCCGAGGCGTGCGCCAGGAGGTGCTCGACGGTGCTCCCCTCGGGCCCGGCGGGCTGTCGGAGCGCGATGGCCTCCTCCTCGATCGCCACGAGGATGCCGTAGGCCACGAGAAGCTTGGTGACGGAGGCCAACTCGTACACGCGGTCGACATCGCCGTGCACCTCGACGGTGCCCGCGGCGCCGGTCCGCACGACCGCGCCGGCGGCGTTGTCGACGGGCCACTCGGACAGTTCCGCGAGACTCATCGGGTTTCCTTTCGATCGTTGCGATGACCCTATCGTGGCCGCAAAAGAAAAATGAGGTTCGGTCAGCACTGCGGACGCCAACGACTGACGCATTGCTCCCCGATTTTGCTGTGGCACAAAGGGCGATATTCACGTCTTCAACAGTCTTATTCTCAGCGCGGATGCGCGATTGCAGCATCTGCATTTCGTCCGAGAGGAACCTCCCACCATGAGTGCGAAGCATCGTAAGGCCTCCAAGCTGGCCGCCAAGCGCACGGCAGTCGCCGCGACGGCCGTCGGCGCCACCGCGGCCGTCGGCCTGATGAGCGCCCCGGCGCAGGCAGCCGCGCCCGACTACAGCAAAGCGTTCAGCGACTACTCGCACGCACTCGACAACTTCCTCAACGCCTCGAACAACGTCACCAACAGCGTCGGCTCCGTGTGGAATCCGATCGCGTCGCCGGCCGGCGGCATCCTCCCCACCTTCGGCTCGTCGTACACCAAGGTCGACGTCACCAAGATCTCGAGCCTGCCGGCCGTCCTGCGCAACATCGCGGGGCTGAACCTGCCGACCGGGGTGCCCGGTGTCGTGCCGAACGTCGTGCTCCCGGGCGGCTCGCAGCTCGACCTGTCGAAGATCCTGCCCACGTCGATGCCGGGCGGCACGCTCCTCAACGGCGCCGCGACGGTGCTCGACGGTGCGCTCGGTCTGCCCGTGATCGGCCCGTACATCAAAGACCTGCCCGCGCTCAGCCAAATCGTCGACGGTCTCACCGCGACGCAGAGCAAGTACACCAGCTCCTACGCCTGGAAGCTGCTGCAACTGAGCGGGACGACCAACGTCCTCAACACCTTCGTCCAGACCCCGAGTGGGCTGGCGATCAAGAAGTTCATCCTCCCCAACCCCATTCCGGGCCTGCCCGACATCCCCCTCGGGCCGCTGGAGATCCTCCCCGAGGGCAGCCTCCCCTCGGGGACCATGTGGCTGCCGCAGGCCGACGGCACCTACACGTTCCCGCTCGGCGCCAAGGCGGGCTTCTGGGGTGCTGCGCCCACTGCGGCGCTGAAGATCCCTGGATGGCTCGGTGGCTCGGAGACCGTGGTGTCGGTGCCGATCGGAGCGGCCGGCGTGGAACTCCCGCTCGGCCTCGCGAAGGCGGGTGTGCTCGGCGCGAACGTGCTGCTGCCGACGCAGAACGGCGTCTACTCCCCCATCGGCCTGACGATGACGAACGTCAACACGATCCTGCCGGTCGGTTTCACCAACATCAATGTGACCACCGGGAACTACGTCGGCACCAACGGGATCAACGTCAACAACGGCCAGAACCTGCTGTTGCTGCAGAACCCCCTGGGCGTCCCGCTGCCGATCCTCTACGGCCTGGGCGGCTTCAACTTCGGCGTGGAGGGCGCGGGCCTGACGTCGCCGTCACTGTTCGGCATCAAGCTGTTCACGGACAACCTGCTCCAGGTCGGGAGCCAGACCGGCCCCAACTCCAGCGCGGGCCTGATCCCGCCGAACATCCTTCCCACCGACCCGCTGAGCCAGATCATCACCGGCGTCACCTCGCCGCTGGGCGTCAGCTCGCTGACGCAGCTGCTCGGCATCGACGCCTTCATCAAGCCCGTCATGACCGCGTTCGGTCCGGTCTACCAGGCGATCTCCGCAGTCACGCTGAAGCCGCTGTCGGACTTCGCCACCAGCCAGTACGGCCCGTTCATCAACGGCTCGGCGTCGCGGCTGCTCGACCTGTCGAGGACGCTGTCCGAGCAGAGCGCGAACCTGCCCGGTGCCCCGGCGCAGTCCGCCGCGGACACGAACGCGGCGGCGAAGCAGACCACCGGTGCCCACCGAGCGGAGAACGGCGGCACGCCGGTGTCGACGCTCCTCGCTCGAGACACCGGTGTCGAGGAGGTGCAGTCGACCGCGGACGCGGGCCGGCCGGCAGCCACCGACGCCCCGGATGCGGGTTCCGGCACGACCGCGCCGCCGGTGACACCCGCACCCGCGCCCGTGATCGACACGCCCACGCAAACACCGGATCCCACACCTCCGGCCGAGACACCGACCGCGGAGACGCCGACCGTCGAAACCCCTGCGGCGGAGGCACCGGCCGAGGAGCCCACGACCGCCCCCGAGGCTGCGGAACCGACGGCCCCGGCGGAGACCGCACCGTCGACCTCTGACTCGTCGGCGACCACGGACTCCACCGCTGACGCCGGCGGCTCCGACGCCGGCGCGGATCAAGCCGCGTAACCCCGCGGAACAGGTCACCGGCCCGGCCGCCCCTCCGGGCCGGTGACCGCTCTACCGGACGGGGATCCCCGTCGGGAAGCCGTCGATGCTGTGGGTGTTGCGCTCGCGGTGGTATCGCTCGATGCCGTCGTCGCCCTTGTTCCCGGCCCACGAGTCCATGAGAGTGCGCTGCCCCTCGTACTCGTAGAGCGGCACGCCGAAGCCGCACGAGGTCTGCACGAGATCGACGGTCACGTCGAAAACGTTGCGGGCACCGCGCATCGGCGGGAACAGGCCGATCAGGCCGTCCCAGTCCGCGTCACCGTCGTGAACGGCCCGGGCCGTGCCGTACAGGCGCAGGATGAGCGGCTTGCCCTCGAAGGCGCAGAACATCACCGTGATCCGCGGATTCCGCAGTAGGTGCGCGGCGGTTTCATTACCACTGCCCGTGCCGTTGAGCCAGACCACGCGGTTCGCCCCCAGGACGCGCAGGGAGTCGAGCCCCTTCGGGGACACGTTGACCCGTCCGTCGGGTGCGGCTGTGCCCACGAAGAACATCTGCTGCTCCTCGATGAACCGCTGCAGCCGCTCGGTGATCTGCTCGTACTGCGTCGCCATGCGACCCAGTATCGCCCAGCCCGCCCTCACGTCCCCAGCGGTTTTCGGGCCGATCACCACCGGTCGTGCACTCCGCCGCGCGGGCGGTCGGACTATCGTCGCCGCATGTCCACCTACGACCGGCACGCCGCCGACTACGACGCCACCCGCGGGGGTGTGCCGAGGGCGTCCGCCGCGGCGGACGTGGTGGGTCGGCTCCTGGTGCCCGGCTCGACGGTGCTCGACCTCGCGACAGGCACGGGGATCGTGGCGGTGGAGCTCCGCCGCCGCGGCTTCCACACCGTCGGCATCGATGTCTCGGACGGCATGCTGCGGAACGCCGCGGGACGACTTCCGGGGTCCGTCGCCCGGGCCGCCGCGGAGGCGATGCCTCTCCGCGATGGGAGCATCGATGCGGTAGTGGCGATCTGGCTGCTCCATTTGCTCGACGCCGCGGCGCCCACGGTCCGCGAGGTGACCCGGGTCCTGGCGCCGGGCGGACTCTTCGTGACGACGGCGGACAAGCGCGCCGCGAGCCGACTGTCGTGGGGCGCAGTTGCGGACGACGGGACCGACGCGGACCGCGCGGCACTGCTCGTCCGGGACTGCGCCGCCGTGGGCCTGGATCTAGTGGGTGCCGCCTCGTTCGTCGGCGTCGGACAGGCGGCGCCCGGACGCCCGGACCCCGTCTACCCGGTGCTCGCCTTCCGGAGGAATTGACCCGGTCAGACCTGATTCGAACGGGTGAACTGCGCCGTCACGGGCGTTCAATACGTGCACCGGCGGCGTTCCCGAGCAGACTCCGATTGATGACGAAATCATCAGAACCTCTTGACTGACGGTATCGTCGTGAGTGACGATATTATCAGATAGTCGATCGGATCGGAGTCACGATGTCCCTCACCCACGACGTGCACGACGGCCTGCACGCCGACGAAGGCGCCCTTCCCGGCGAGCACTCCGGACGGCACCCGAACCCCGTGATCAAGGTGGACGACCTCGCGTGGCTCGAGTTCGACAAGCCGGACCTGGCACGGACCGCGGCGTTCGCCGTCGACTTCGGGCTCCTCCCGGTCCTGCAGACGCCCGATGAACTGCACCTACGCGGCGCACTCGCTGGGCCACCCTGCGTGATCGTGCGCCGCGCCCCGCGGACGGCGTTCACCGGCATGGCTTTTCGGGCCCACGACAGATCGGACCTCAGAACGCTGGCGGACGCGTGGGGCCGGCCGGTCCGCCCCCTCGACGCGGCACTCGGCGGGCACGCGGTCACGACCCGCGACCCGAGCGGATGCAGGGTCCGTGTGGTCGCAGACGTGACCGACTGGCCCGCGCTACCGATGCAGTCGGTGCGGGCCCCGTTCAATTTCGCGGGGTCCACCCACCGGGCGAACGCGACGCAGCGGCCTCCCCGGGCACCGGCGGTCGTCGAACGGCTCGGCCACGTGGTGCTGCAGTCGAACCGCTACGTGGAATCACTGAACTGGTACCTGCGC
The DNA here is from genome assembly GCF_900631615.1 of Tsukamurella paurometabola. Lineage (NCBI taxonomy): Bacteria > Bacillati > Actinomycetota > Actinomycetes > Mycobacteriales > Tsukamurellaceae > Tsukamurella > Tsukamurella paurometabola. Next base: position 3,160,873 of record NZ_LR131273.1, on the reverse strand, counting down.
CACCTGGGACTCATCGTCAGCGACTTCCAGTACTTCCCCGGGCAGCGCGATCGCGGCCCGGTCATGAGTTTCGTCCGGTGCGATCGCGGCACGGTGCCGTCGGATCACCACACCCTGGCGATGGCGCTCGGCCCCGCGAATCGGTACGTCCACTCGGCCTACCAGGTGTGCGACCTGGACGCGCTCGCCGCCGGCGGCCAGTTCCTCGCCGAGCGGGGGCACCGCAGATCGTGGGGAATCGGCCGCCACATCCAGGGCAGCCAGATCTTCGACTACTGGCGCGACCCCGACGGTCTGCTCGTCGAGCACTTCACCGACGGCGACCGGTTCGACCACACCGTTCCCGCCGGCTGGGCACCGATGACCGCATCGGGGCTCAACCAGTGGGGGCCGCCCGCCACCGCGGACTTCCTGGGCGTCAGCCCCGGACGTCCAGCACTCCGGGAGTTCACCTCGATCCTGTCCTCGTTACGGGACTCCGACAACGAATTCGATGTCCAACGCCTCCTCGGCCTACTGAAAGTTGCACGCTCATGAGCTACTCCGTTCTCCGCACCGCCGATGCGTGGTGGGTCTCCATCCCCGGCGGAGCCCGCCGCATCGACACCACCGCCGCCACCACCGCTGAACTGCTCGCGGACATCCCTGCGGTCACGGCCGCGGCCGCAGGCGACAGCACGCCGGTGGACCCGTCGACCCTGATCCTCGTCTCGCCGGTGACGGCGCCCTGCCGGGTGATCGCACAGATGACGAACTACGTCTCCCACGTGAAGGACTCGGGGATGAACCCGGAGACGGTCCCCCTGACGTTCTTCCGGAAGTCGTCGGGCTCGATCTCCGGGCCCTTCGACGACGTCGTCAAGCCCGCCCACGTCTCCCTGCTCGACTACGAGGTGGAGATCGGCATCGTCTTCGGGCGGAGCATCCCCGTAGGATCGTCGATCGACGCCGCGGGCCTGGCCCGGGCCGCGGCCGGCATCGTCGTCACCAACGACGTCTCGGCGCGCGATGTCCAGCTGCCGAAAACACAGTTCTACGAGGCGAAGTCGTACCCGAGCTTCACCCCCGTCGGTCCGGTCCTGGTGCTGCTCGACCCCGACGAGTGGGCGAAGTTCGCGACCCTCACACTCGAGCTGCGGGTGAACGGCGTGACGCGACAGAACAGCACCGTCGCCGACATGATCTACGGTCCCGTCGAGGCGCTGCAGGCCCTCACCCGATTCCAACGGGTCGATCCCGGCGACCTCCTGCTCACCGGGACACCCGGTGGTACGGCGTTGACCGCACCGCCCAAGCCCGTGGAGATCCTCGGATCGCTGCTGCCGGCCCACCTCAAGTGGAAGGCGTTCTTCCGGCGCCAGGCTCGCAACCCGAAGTACCTACGCGACGGCGACGTGGTGGAGGCGACCATCCGATCCGGCGACGGCTCCCTGCACCTGGGCACGCAACGCACCACGGTGCGGCACGCATGAACCCCGTCGTCATCATCGGCGCGGGCCCCACCGGCCTGACGGCCGCGGCGCTCCTCGCCGACCACGGCGTACCGTCGGTGGTCCTGGAGCGCTGGGACGACGTGTTCCCCCAGCCCCGCGCCGTCCACCTCGACGACGAAGTCTTCCGCATCCTGGCCCGCCTCGGGCTCGCCGACGAGTTCGCGGCGATCTCGCGCCCGGCGCGGGGACTACGACTCGTCACCGAATCCCTCGACCTCATCGCCGAGTTCCCGCGGCGGACCGAATCCGGGGTGCACGGCTTCCCCGCCGCGTCGATGTTCGACCAACCCGAGCTCGAGCGACTCCTCCGGGACGCCGTTGCCCGGCGCGCCGACCTCGTCACCCTGCGCGGCGGCGCGGAAGTCCTGGCCGTCACGCAGGGCGACACGTCGGTGACCGTCCACGCCACCGACCGGGCGACCGGTGCCCGGTTCACCGTCGAGGGCACCTACCTCCTGGGCTGCGACGGTGCCGGCAGCACGACCAGGGCGGCCATCGGAGCGCGGTGGCGCGACCTCGGGTTCAGCCAGCGGTGGCTGGTGATCGATATCGACACCACCGCCGACCTGCGGCAGTGGGAAGGAGTGCAGCAGGTGTGCGACACCCGGCGCGCGGCGACGTACATGCGCGTCGGGCCCACGCGGTACCGCTGGGAGTTCGAGTTGCTCGACGGCGAGACCGGCGCGGACTTCGCCGACCTCGCGACGGCGCTCCCATTGCTGCATCCCTGGCTTGCTCACCTCACGGACCCCGATCTCCGGCTCATCCGCTGCGCGGAGTACACGTTCAACGCCCGGGTCGCGCAGCGATGGCGCGACCGCCGCGTCTTCCTGCTCGGCGATGCCGCGCACCTCACTCCGCCGTTCATCGGTCAGGGCATGGGCGCCGGTATCCGGGACGCGATGAATCTCAGTTGGAAACTCGCCGCCGTCCTCTCGGGGTGCGTCCCACCGGCGAGCCTGGACAGTTATGAGGCGGAGCGGAGGCCGCACGCCGTGGGGCTGATCCGGCAGGCGATCATGATCGGTGCACTGATGACCGGCGGCGGCCGGGCGGGCGATCTCCTGCGCGGCCTCGCGGCTCCGGCCCTCTCCCGCGCCCCCTCCCTCACCGCGAGACTGACCGACAGCGCCACCCCGGCCCTGTCGACCTCGTACTACGTCCGCGGCGGCGGGCGCCGGGCGCTCCGCGCCGCACTGGGGATCAACACGCTCGCGGGAACACTCGCACCCAACGCGATGGTGGGCACGAACGGGCGCAGGCTCGACCGCAGGCCTCCCGGCTTCGTCCTCGTGAGCCTGAACGAGCCGACCGCCGAGCAGCGGTACGAGATCACCCGTCGTGGGGCGACGATCGTCGTCGAGGCCGCGGGAGCCCTGGCGGACTGGTTGACCGATCACCACGCCGCGGCCGCGCTGGTCCGGCCCGACGGCACCGTGATGGTCGCCGGACGCTCCGTCCACGAGGTCTACACCCACCTGCCCGCTCTGCCGGTCCTCGCGACCTGCCGAGCGGACAGCTGAAGCCCGGTGCCGCCCCGGAACGCAGAAAGCCGCCTCCGAAGAGGCGGCTTGCTTGCTCCCCCAACTGGACTCGAACCAGTTTTTCGATACGATTGAGTCAATGGGTAGACCTGCACGAATCTCGTTCTGACACGGAGATTCCCGAAACATTGACCTACTCATGGAGCACCAAATAACCTCGTCTGAACCCGCCCCATCTGGCACGGATCTGGCACGAATCGAGGACTACCGCCCGTGAGCAAGCGCAAGTTCGGCAGCATCCGCAAGCTGCCCTCGGGTCGATTCCAGGCCCGTTACACCGCCCCCGACGGGGAGGAGTACAAGGCTGATGACACGTTTCCCACCGAGGCTGCCGCCGACGACTGGCTAGTGATCCAGCGCGCCAAGGTGCTCACGACCGAGTGGGTGCCGCGCGCGTCGGCCGACAGCGTGGCGTTCCGGGCGTACAGCGAGTCGTGGCTCAAGCACCGCACGCTCAAGCCGAAGACGCGCGAGCACTACGAACAACTGCTGCGGCTGCACATCAACCCGACATTCGGCGACAGGCCGCTCAAGGCGATCACCCCCGACGCGGTGCGGGCGTGGCACGCGACCCTCGCACCCGGGAAGGCCACCACTCGCGCGCACTCCTACTCGCTGCTGCGCACGATCATGCTCACCGCGGTCAAGGATGACGTAATCGACAAGAGCCCGTGCCGCATCACGGCCGCCGGCAGCACCAAACGACGGATCACGATCAAGCCCGCCTCGATCCCGGAGCTGTCCGCGATCGCCGCCGCGATGCCCGATCGGCTACGCCTCATCGTGCTGCTCGCATCCTGGTGCGCCCTCCGGTTCGGCGAGCTGGCCGAACTGCGCCGCCGGGACGTGGAACTGCACACGACCAAGGATGAGGACGGGAACGACGTGCATTCGGGTGTCCTCCGCATCCGCCGCGGCGTCGTCTACGTGGATAAGCGGCACATCGTCGGCGATCCCAAAGCCGGATCACGGCGTGACGTAGCGATCCCGCCCGGGCTGGTTCCCGTGGTCCGCGCACACCTTGAGGATCACGTTGCGCCCGACAAGGACGGGCTGTTGTTCCCCGCTGCCCGTGACGCCACCGAGTACCTGACCCCGACGACGCTGTACAAGTCATTCCACCCTGCCCGTGACGCCGCCGGGCGGCCTGACCTGCGATTTCACGACTTGCGTCACAGTGGAGCGGTCCTGGCAGCACAGAGCGGCGCGACATTGGCTGAGCTGATGGGACGACTCGGGCACTCAACCCCAGCAGCCGCCCTCAGGTACCAATCCGTCGCCGCGGGCCGCGACGCCGAGATTGCCCGCCGACTGTCCGCACTCATCGAAGGAGAGAAGTCATGACTGACGCCAACACCGCGCTGTCTCTGTGCGGAAAGCCGGTCGGAGCCGCCTGTCTCGCCTGCCACCTCGAGGACTGCCCCGCGATGACCGACGTGCTCCTCGACTCTATCCGCCTGTGTGGCCGGCGGGGCGGACTCACCGGTCGTGATGCGGCCATGGTGGTCACCCTGCTCTGCGGCAAGCTCGAGCCGGAACAACCACCGGAGCCGCCTCACCGCCGTCTGCGGCTTGTCTAGCCTCACGCTCAAAGCCCCCGTCCAATCACCCGGGACGGGGGCTTTTCTATCGCTTCGATGGATTGTGACTGATATCACATTAGGTACGAGCGTCCAGGTTTGTTCAACACGTCCAACCGCTGAGCGCCGGTAAGGCTTTGTGACCCTATCTGGCGCTGTGCGTTTCCGCTCACCCGTCACCACTGGGTCAAATCCGCTAGTTCAACACCGGAACTGGACTAGGGCTCCAGTCCGCCGCTGACCTCTCAATCAGGACCATTTCCTGAAATGTGTAGAACGACTGCGCATTTTCTCAGGATTGCGGCCGTTAGACCAAGCTGAACGAGTCGGAACAGTGTGCTTACCTAATTCCAGAGCACCAAACACGCTCTCCCCGAATCCTCTGGCAGACAAGGACACCGACCATGGCGAAGATCCGCCTTCGCGAGGCGTGCAAACGCGAGAACACCCCGCACTACAACACCATTGTTCGCGCCGCCCAGGACGGCAAAATCACCCTGTTTCAGTTCGCGGGCAAGGGTCCGCTGTACGTCGACGAGAACGACCTCGACGCGCTCATGCAACCAGTTGCCCGTGACGTAGCCGCGACTGGCACCCACTCACTCGATGCAGTCCCTCGCCGCCCACGCGGGTGGGTCGCCTAGTGCGCGCGATCTCGTACCGCGACCCCACCGGCAACACCGCAGCACGGAACGTCGACCGCCAACGCAAGAACGGCGCCCCGGACCTCTCGCCAAAGAATCCCCGGAACGCCGTAGTCCGAACCACCAGCAAGCAGCAGGACCGAAAGGGACCATACCCATGCCCGGACCCTCGCGCGCGTCGGGACATTCCGACTACGCCGCCACCCGTCGCGCCCGTGATGCCGCCGCTCGATCCGAGCCGCTCGAATGCGGCTGCCGCGACGGACTACACCGCAGCCTGAACTGCACCCTCCGCCCCGGCGGCCCGTACAACGAGCTGCCCCTCACGAACCACTGGCGCGTCGACACCAAGGAGGCCGAGCATCGTCTTGGTCTCGTAGGCGCCCCAATCCCGTACCCGCCCCACCGGGATGACGCCGCGTGACGGCACCTAACGAGTACGACACGGATGGGCACCCGATCGACTCGCTACTCAAGGGCCTGGTGAACGGCGCATGGCTCGACGCCCAAGTGTTCCCGCCACTGGAACAGATCGTGCCCGGCATCGTCACCGAAGGATTCGGATTCATCGTCGGCCCGCCGAAAGCTGGCAAGTCCTGGTTCGTCGGAAACCTCGCCCTCGCCTGCGCATCCGGCGGTCGAGCCCTCGGGCAAATCAAGGTCGAACCACGCCCTGTCCTGTACCTCGCACTCGAGGACGGACACCGCCGGCTCCAGGACCGGTTCCGCACACTCACCGAGGGGCAGCCGATCCCCACCAGGCTCGACCTGCTGGTGAAGATAGAACCAGGGCAGCTCATCGCCACCGTCTCCGAATGGCTATTGCGCCACCGAAACGACAAGCCCCTCGTCATCCTCGACACGTTCGGAAAGGGCCGACCGCAACCGAAACGCGGCGACAACCCCTACCTCGCGGACTACCAGGCCGGCACCGCACTCAAGGACATGATCGACGCGTTCCCCGGCGCGAGCCTCCTCGCCGTCCACCACAGCCGCAAGGCCGAGTCCGACGACTTCCTCGACGCCGTCAGCGGCACACAGGGACTCGCCGGATCCGCGGACTACATCCTCGTACTCACCCGCAAGCGACAGTCCGACGAGGGCGCACTCGCGATCACCGGTCGCGACGTCACCGAGACCGAGATCGCCATGGTCACCAGTGGTGGCCGGTGGGCGCTCGCTGGATCGACGATGACCGAGGCGTCTGCCGCTCTCGCCGCGCGCAAGGATGCGGGCAAGTTGGGCGACCAGTCGGCAGATGTATTGGCGCTGGTCAAGGCGTCACCAGAGCCGGTATCTCCATCGTTCGTTGCCGACAAACTCGGTATGGACAACAAGACGGCAGGAACGTATCTCGGCCGTCTGGTCAGTGCGGGACGACTGATTCGACAGGGACGGGGAATGTACTCATGTGTTGAAAGTGTGGAAAGTGTTGAAACCAATTCCACACTTTCAACAGATTCAACAGTTCCTGCATCCGAACGTGCGGCGAATCGCTGGCTCGGTAGCGGCGAGCACCTGGACCTCACGGACGGGGATCCAGCGTGAAGCGCATGCAGCGCCGCGGTGAAGCCACCGTCACCCCCATCAACAGCGGCCAGGTCATGGTCCGACTCGGCGGGGACGTCTGGGTCATGTCCGCCGACGAAGCCCGCGACCTCACCAACAAGATCATCGACGCCCTCGAACAGGAGACACCATGACCTTCCCCACCTTCGACACCGCACGCACCGACGAAGACAACCAAGACCGCTACGTCCACGCCGAACGCGGCATCGACTTCCACATCGACGCCCTCGACCAGTGGGTCACCGCACCCGCACGCATCGTGTTCAACGGCCGCGGATGCGAGTTCGAACTAGGCCCCTACTCGCTCTGCGAGGGCGACGCCATCGAGCTGTACAAGATGCTCGGTCTGTTCCTCGGGCACGCAGACCTGGAGGCCCTATGACCGCACGCCCCTGCCTCCACTGCGGTGACCTCATCACCTCGGGCACACGATGTGCGAGCTGCACCCCGGCCGACACCAAGAAGCCCCGCAAGATCGCCCACGCAGGCACCGACAGCCAGTGGCGCAGGCTCAGCGTCCGAGCCCGCCGCATGCAGCCCTTCTGCATCGACTGCCACACCGACCGCGACCTCACCGCCGACCACATCATCCCCGTGGACGTCGCACCGGAGCTGGCCTACGCGATGGAGAACATCACCGTTCGGTGCCGCACCCACAACAGCGCACGCGGCAACCGCTACACCCGAGTCGAAGCAGAGGAGGTCCTGAACACCCTTCTAGGCGCTCAGGATCGTCGCCCTAGCCCCCGACTGCGCAAGCTCATCCCAGTGGCTCAGCGTGCCGTACAGGTGGGGAGTAGACCCCCTGAGCAGCACGAACACCCCGGGGGCAAGGCAGAGTTTGCGACACACACCCCTGGGGGGTATCGGTGAAGGCCGGGCCCAAGGGGCAGATCGCCGTTGAACCGCTCGATTTCAGCGGTTGGCCGGACGATTTGGCGGAGCGGATCATCCTGTTCATCGAGACCTACCTAGTGGTGCCGAAGGGTGCCGGCGCGGGTGAGTTGGTACGGCTCGCGGAGTTTCAGAAAGAGATCATTCGGGGCGCGTTCGCGGAGGGGATTCGGCAGGCGCTGGTGTCCATCGCTCGCGCCAACGGTAAGACCGGTTTGGCAGCCATGATCTCGGTGGCGGTGCTGTTCCTGGTGGAGGACTCGCCCGAGGTGCTGGTCGTCGCGAGCGATCAGCGGCAGTCGAACATCACGCTGAGGGCCGCGAAGCGCATGATCGAGCTGGCGCCGGAGCTGTTGGAGCGCGCACATCTGTTCGCCGACAAGGTCACCACGCCGTTGAACAACGGGTTGCTGTTGCCACTGCCGGCGGATCCGTCCGCGCTGCACGGCTGGGATCCCACGGTCCTGATTGTGGATGAGCTGCACGTGGTCACCGAGGCGGTCTGGGAGGCCGTGACGTCGATGGTCGGCAAGCGACCTCGGTCTCTCACGTTGGCTATCAGCACCCCGGCCTCGTCGGCGGATTCGGTGATGTGGCGGCTGATCGAGCACGGCCGCGCTGGTGATGACCCGGCGTTCTACCTTCGTGAGTTCGCCGCACCGGAGGGCTGCAACATCGACGACCGCGAGGCCTGGCGGATCGGCAACCCGGCGATGTCCTGTGAGCGTCCGTTCCTCGCGGAGGACGGCATGGCGGCGGCGCGTCGGACACTGCGCGAGCCGGTGTTCCGGCAGCTCCGTTTGGGCCAGTGGGTCACGGGCTCGGAGTCGTGGTTGCCGTTCGGCGCATGGGACTTGTGTAAGTCAGAGGGTCCGCGCGTCGACCGGAGCACGAAGGTGGTGCTGGCGTTCGACGGTTCAGCGTCCGGTGACTCCACGGCGTTGGTCGGCTGCACGGTCGGCCCGGTCCCGCACTTGTGGGTGGAGGGGTTGTGGGAGAACCAGAACGAGCGGGGCTGGCGGGTACCTCGGGAGGACGTGGATAACGCCGTCGCCGTGGCCTTCCAGAAGTACAACGTGATCGAGCTGGCGGCGGATCCGTGGGGCTGGCGCACCGAGATCGAGTCGTGGGCGAAGCGGCACGGTGACAAGCGGGTGATCGAGTGGAACACCGCGGCGGCGGCCCGTATGGCGCCGGCCACCGATCGCCTCTATCAGGCCGTGGTCACCAAGGCTGTGACGCACGACGGTGACACGCGGCTTGCCGCACACATCGCGCACTGCGTCGCCAAGCGCACTCCGATGGGCGACTTGGTGAGCAAGGACAAGAAGAACTCTCCCCGGAAGATCGACGCCGCTGTGGCGAGCATCGTCGCGCTGGACCGGGCGGCGCATCACACCCAACGTTCCGGCCGCCGTGTGGCCGGGTTTTCGAGCTAGGAGGCTCACGCATGACCGACCTGACTACCTTGCTGCAGCGCATTGACAACCCGCTGGCTCGGTTCGACCGCTACGACCGGTACTACGCCGGCAACGGTCCGTTGGCGTTCATCTCGCCGGAATCGCGGGCGGTCCTCGGCGACCGTCTCCAGCGGCTCAACAGCAATATTCCGAAGCTGTTGGTGAACAACCTGACCGAGCGGCTGCGGGTCATCGGCTTCACCGGCGCTGATGTGTGGGGTGAGTGGCTGCGCAACAACTTGGACCAGCGCAGCCCGATCGCGCACCGCGAGGCCCTGGTGCTCGGCGCTGGGTACGCGATCGTGTGGGCCGATGTGATTGGCCGCCCTCAGGTGAGCATCGAATCGGCGCGGCAGATCGCCGTCACCACCGACCCGGTGACCCGCGAGATCGTCGCCGCGGTGAAGCGGTGGGAGGACGGCAAGCGCACGCACGCGGTCCTGTACCTCGAGGACCGCATCGAGAAGTACGTCGCCAACTCGACCGGCGCCACAACCGCCGGCTTCCAGAAGATCGACGAGTACGACAACCCGCTGGGCGTTGTCCCGGTGGTGCGGCTGCTCAACTCCGACCGAGTCCTCGACGACGAGGGCCGATCGGAGATGGACGACGTGCTGGACCTCTCCGACGCGCTGACGAAGCTGCTGACGGACCTCATGGTTGCCAGCGAGACGGGTGCACGTCCGCGGCGGTGGGCGACCGGCCTGGAGTTGGACGAGCGGCCGAAGGTCGACGCCGACGGTGAACCGGTTCTCGACGACGGCGGGCAGCCGGTGATGGAGGCGGTGTCGCCGATCGCCGAGAGCGATCGCCTGATGGTCAACGAGGATCCGCAGGGCGCGTTCGGGCAGCTCCCCGGTGCGGACCTCGGTGGCTACCGCAACGGCATCGACGTGATCATGCGGCAGATCAGCGCGGTGTCGGGGTTGCCTGAGCACGCCCTCGGTATCGGCGGCGATAACCCCACCTCGGCCGACGCGATCCGCGCATCCGAGGCGGCCCTCACGGCGCGCGCAGAGAGCAAGCAGGCACTGTTCGGGCAGAGCTGGGAGCAGGTGGCGCGTCTGATCGTGGGCGTCCGTGACGGTGCTGATCCGCGGTCGGTCGACGTGCGGGTGCAGTGGGCCGACCCCGCCACCCGCTCCGAGGCGCAGGAAGCCGACGCCGTCACCAAGCTGTTCAGCGTGGGCCTACTGCCGGCGAGCTACGCCCTCAAGAAGCTGGGCTACAACGACGCGGAGATCGAGGAAATTCACGCCGCCCGGGCCCGCGACAACATCGCCAACGCGGACGTCTCCAAGTTGTTCGGCGGCGCAGCATGACCCCGGACGAGCTGGCGGAGCAGTTCGAGCTGTACGTCGACCAACTCGGCGACAAGCTCTCCGCCGCCCTCATCGCCGCGTACGAGCAGTGGCAGGCCGGCACGCTCACCACCGCCGAGTTCGAGGCCGTGTTCATCCAGGTGGTCGGCACCATGAACGCCTACGCCCGCACCGGCGCGGACTGGCTCGGCAGCATCTACCTGGCGTCCACGCCGAAAGGCACGACGCTGGTCACCGTCGCAGGTGAGACCGCCCGCCTCGCCGACGCCGCGGCCACCCTCGTCGCGCTGCTCGACACCGCCGACGACCTGAAGACCCAGCTCGACCGGATCGGCCGCAACGAGCCCACCGAGGCCGCTCAGCAACAACTGGTCCACACCTACAACACCCATGAGGTGCCCGGCTACCGCCGCCGGCTCAACGCGGGCGCGTGCGAGCTGTGCGTGTGGCTGCAGAAGAAGCACCTCGACCCCGAGGGCATCGGCTACATATACCCGACCGACAAGCCGATGCATCGGCACACCGGGTGCCGGTGCACACCCGTCCCCGCAACCCGAATCGAAAGGACAGCAGCATGACCGACGACCAGACCACCACCGAGACCACGACCGAGCAGGTCACCGACGAGCAGCCGCAGGAGGAGTCTGTTACCGAGCAGGACACGCCCGCCGTCGAGCCGAAGACGTACGACGAGGACTACGTGAAGGGACTGCGCGACGAGGCCGCGAAGTACCGCACGAGGGCGAAGGACCGCGATGAACTGGCTCAGCGCCTACACACCGCGCTGGTCACCGCTACCGGAAAGCTGGCCGATCCCACCGATCTGCCGTTCGACGCCACCCACCTGGAGGACGATGGGGCGTCCCTGGCACAGGCCATCGACGACCTTCTCGCCCGCAAGCCGCATCTCGCCGCGCGCAAGGTTGCCGGCGACGTCGGGCAGGGATCTCGAAACCGGTCCGCAGAAGTGAACCTTCTTGGCATGCTGCGAGGCACCAACTAGCAGGAGGCAGTGAAAGTGACGGAGCACTACGTTTGGGGTGAAGCTGAACTCACCCATCCTGACTGGCGTGGCACGCTCGCGCTCGACGAACGAATCACCGGCGAAGATTCACTCTATTCGCTCACCGGTGTCGACAAAGGGAAATGGCAGATCATCGGGATTGATCTGGGCGGTGGCGAACGCGAGTTCAAGCACGACTTACATGTCATTGCACTCGACCGCGACTGGATTCAAGGGCGCCGCATCAGCGAGATCGCTGAGTTTGAAGCAGTAGACATTTTCGTTCACGATGTCGATCCGTACGAGGTGTTGCGCGCCATCACCCATCAGTTGGACATCCGTATGCGACTTCGCGGATTGGTGGGCAAGCGCATTGCAATAACCAACCGACTCGATGTGCCTGAGCAAACCGACGACTAATTCTCACATTGTGAGATACACTGAAGGGGGCCGGCCTGGTGCTGGTCCCCTTCAGTCGTCCTGGTGGCGCGTGGAATCCCGACATCCCACTGCTGCCCCAGGAGGCAAATCATGGCCGAAACCACGGCATCCAATCCCACTCTTCTGCAGGACGAGGTCGCGAGCCTGCTCGTCCAGCCGCTCGAGGCCGCGTCGGTGGTCCTCAGCTCCGGTGTCCGCGTCTTCGACACCAGCTCGGAACTGCGCATCCCGCGCCTCGTCTCCGGATCCACCCCCACGTTCGTCCCCGAGGGTGGCCTGATCCCGGACACCGCTGACATCGCGTTCGACGAGATCAAGCTCATGCCGAACGCCCGCACCAGCATCAAGACGATCATGCGGTTCACCAACGAGCTGGTCCGCCAGTCCGTCATCGGCATCGACGCGACCCTCAAGGCACGCCTAGTCAAGGATGTCTCGGACCTGCTCGACGACGCTCTCCTAGCCGGTGCCGGGGCGTCGAACTCGATCAAGGGCGTCATCAATCAGACCGGTGTCACCACGGGCGAGCTGGACGTCACCGACCCCGACTCCCTGCTCGACGCGATCGCCTCCCTCAACGCGCAGGAGGTCACCCCGAACCGCTGGTTCCTGTCCGGCGCCGACTTCGCCGCACTCCGCAAGCTCAAGGAGGGCACCGCGTCGAACCGATACCTGCTCGAGCCCGACCCGAGCAAGGCCGGCGGCACCACCCTGTTCGGCATCCCCGCGACCGTCACCAACAAGCTCGCGGCCGGCAAGGCGATCCTCGCGGACACCAGCACCATCGCAGTGGCCCGCGACGTCGCCCCGTCCGTGACGGTCCTCAACGAGCGGTACGCCGAGTACGACCAGGTGGGCCTGCGCGTCACCTGCCGCTACGACCTCGGCCTGCTGCACCCCGAGGCCGTCGCCGTCCTCACCGACGCGCCGTAATCATGGCGGTCACCGGCCAGGACGTGGCCGACTTCCTAGGCCAGGGCGACGACACACAGCTCGTCGCCCTGGCCGGGCAGGCCGCCACCGTCATCACCGCAATGGCGATGGCCTACACCCGCGACCAGGGATTCACCGGCACCGAGCCGAACGACCAGATCGCCGCTGTCATCACCACCGCAGCCGCCCGCCTCGCCGTCCACCCCGAGCAGCTAGCAACCGACGTCGGATCCGTGTCCGTGCGCGGCGGCTTCACCGGCTGGACCCTCGCCGAGCTGTTCGTCCTGAACCGCTACCGGAAGCGAGCCCTGTAATGCTGTGGCCGCACCGAATCCGCGTCACCTACTCGATACCGTTCGATCCGCCGCAATACAACGAGGACGGCAACGAGATCTACGACGAGGTCGACAAGGTGGTGCCCGGACAGGTGGTGCCGGTCACCGGCGGCACCCGCACCGAGCTGGGGCATGTGTACGACGAGACCCGCTATCAGATGATGCTGGCCCCGACGCTCAACCTGCCGCTGTCGTCGACACCCGTGCAGTACGAGTGGAAGGGCATCACCCTCGACGCCGCAGGACCAGCTGAACGACACATGCTCGGCGGACGCTTGCACCACTACGAAGTCATGAGCGCAAAGCTCACCTAGACGGGCCGGACGGGTTTCCTACTTTCCCCTGCAGCCGGCAAGGGCACGCATTCGTTCCTTTCATGGCGTGCCCTGCGCCCCCACCCTCAGCGGGTGGGGGCGTTTCCCGTCCCGAGACTCGACCTGAGGTTGAAGCCTCCGCTAACGAACTGAGCCCCGGTCCGAAGACCGGGGCTCATCTGGCATGTCGTTCTGGCACGCGGAGCGCTTGCACCATCTGACCTGCGATAACTCTGCTCCCCCAACTGGACTCGAACCAGTAACCCTTCGATTAACAGTCGAATGCTCTGCCAATTGAGCTATGGGGGATTGAACTTTGACCGAGAAGAGACTCTAGCGCATACGCACTCGGGGAGACCAATCGGCAGGTCAGAGGCCTACCGGAGGTCTCCCCGAGAGCGTCGGCGATCAGTTACCGGTGGTGCAGGTACCAGCCTCGACCTGAGCCGGGGTGCAGGTCGTCGCCGGCTTGGTGGCCGTCGGCGCCTGGGTCTGCGTCCGGGTCGCGGCCTGCGGGGTCGCGGCCGGGGTCGTGGTGGTCGGCTGCGTCTGCGTCGGCTGCTGAGTCTGCGTCTGCGTCTGCGTCGGCTCCTCCGTCTTGGTCTGCGTCGGCTGCTGCGTCTGCGTCTGCGTCGGGCGCTCCGCCGGCTTGGTGGTGGTCGTGGTGGCCGCACCGGCACCGCCGGTCACGGTCGCACCCGCGCCACCGGACACCGTCGCGCCGCCGCCGGTCACCGTGGCACCTGCGCCGGCACCCGCACCGCCGGTGACGGTGCCGTTGCCCGCACCTGCGCCGCCGGTCACGGTCGCACCCGCGCCACCCGAGACGGTCGCACCGGCGTCGCCCTGGACGGTGACCCGGTTGCCGTTGTCGGAGCTGGGCTTCGCGACGGTCGCCTCGACCGAGGTACCGATGGCCTCGTTCAGCGACGCGGTGGTGCCGGCCTGGATCGTCGCGCCCTTGAGCGCGGCGGCGGTCGGAACGGTCACGTTGGCGTCGAGGTTGACGTTGCCGGTCACCTTCGCACCGGGCACCGCGGTCACGGGGGTCACTTTCGCCGAGGTCGGCAGCGGAGCGAGCACCGTACCGGGGAAGACGGGCGCCGTCGTGGTGGTGGTCGTGGTGGTCGTCGTCGTGGTCGTGGTGTAGATCGGCGCCACGACGCGAGCCTGGTCACGCACATCGACCACGCGGCCGGGCGTGACGGCCCACACCGGGTAGTACGGCTGATCCCACGCCGGGTTGACGCGGCGGTACGGGTTGTTGCCCAGGTTCAGGCTGATCGACACCGAGACGATCGGCTGCGGCTTCGGCCGGTTCCAGTCCTTCGGGTACACCCAGAACACCGGCACGTCGACCTTGAAGTCCGCCGAGAACCAGGGCTTCGGGTAGTCGGGGCGCTGCCACGGGCGCGGCTGGCCGGGGTGCCACGGCTTCACGCCGAGCTGGCGGCCGTAGAGCGTGTAGCAGGTCTGGGTCTGGACCTCGATACCGGCGCGGTAGTTGTTCCACGTGCCGGTCTCGCAGATCTGCTGGTAGACCGCGATCTCCTGCGGGGTGTAGTTCCACGGCTTGTAGTTCGCCGGGCGCACCATCGGCGCGGGCGGCGCAGGCTGCGGCGCCACACGCAGGCCCGGAATGGGCGGGGCCGGCGGGTAGTAGACCGTGGTGTTGTTCATCGTCGAGGTGATGGTGCCCTGCGGCAGACCGGAGTTGGCCACGGCCTGGGCGGCGACGGTGTTACCCACCATCGTCACGCCCTTCGGCGGCACGGCGATGCCGTCGGTCTGGAAGGCGCCCGGGTTCGCGGTGAACTGGTCGCCGGTGACGGGCGAGAACGCGACGGGGCTGTCGCCCTCGGTCGACTTACCACACCCGGCGAGGAGGCCGGCGGCTGCCACGACGGCGAAGGACGCGGCTCCGATCTTCTTCGTGTTCATGTGTTCCCATCCTTGGGTGTTGACGACGGGGGCACAGGGCCGCCGCTGGACTGTAGGACTCAAGTCACACGCTCTATAGGGACCATGGCACGGTTCGTTACATCCCGAGCCGGGTATTTCGAGAAGTTCAGGGAAATCCCTGAGGTTCAGTACAGGGGACGCACAGAGAAGACCTGTAGCTTCTGCGGGGCGCCCTTCGCCTTGAATCGGCGCGGTCGCACCTGGTAGCGACCCCTATCGGCGATCGTGAAGACCGTCTCCGAAGCCAGCACCTCGCCCCCGTTCGCCGCCTCCGCCACTCGCGCCGCGATGTTCACGTCGACGCCGATGAGGTCGCCCTTGACCCGCCGCGGCGTACCCGTGTGCAGGCCGGCGCGCAGCGTCGGGCGGTATCCGTCGGCCACGTCGATCGCCCCGACCGCCTCGATGGCCTCGATCGCCGCCTCGATCGCGGTGTCGCCGTCGAAGGCGACGAGGGCACCGTCGCCCATGGTCTTGACCACGACGCCGCCGTGCCGCGCGACGATCTCCGCGGTGGTCCGGTTGACGGCATGCAGGAGGCGCACGATCTCGTCGTCGGTACGATCCAGCGCCCAGGTCGAGAACGCGACGAGGTCGGTGAAGAGGATCGTGATGGGCTTCGGCGGCAGGTAGTCGCGGTCCCGGCGGCTGATCATCGCCTGCCACGTCGCCGTCGCCAGATTGCCGAGTTCGCGGGTCACCGTCGGCTCGTCGCCGACGATCCGGTCGAGGAGGCTCGCGAGCCGCTCGGTGGATGCCGCGTCCGGCTGGAACAGATCCTTCTTCGGCCCTCCGGGAAGGTTCTCGCGCGCGGCCCGCACGAGGCCCGTCATCGCCGCGCTGCGATTGGCCCGGTGCGCGGCCTCCGCGCCTCTGGCCAGTAGTTTCCGCCCCCTGCCGGGCTCTGCCGCGGCACCGTCGTCGTCGGGCAGCTGGCGTGCATCGTCGGCCATGCGACCGAGACTAGCCCGGTACCCCCGGGGCTACGACGATGCCCAGCGCTCGCCCCGCGCGCCGTGTCGCGCCGCGCACACGTAGACGTCCAACTCGGCGGCGGAGTTGAGCACCGCCTTGATCACGCGCCACACACCGCGGGCGGTCCGCCGGCCCGCGGGCGGACGGATCCCCAGGTTGAACTCACCGCTACGCACGTCGTAGTGATCGAGCACGTCCGATCCCCCATCATCCGATTCGAGTGACCTGAGCCACACGGTAGGCCTCGTTCGCGATGCGCGGGAGGAATCGGCGCACGACGCGCCGTATCGCGCCGGGATTCATCGCTGTTGGTTGCACCCCGTGTCGTCGGACCGGTCGAGGTAGATGTCCTGCGACGCGATCGTGGGCGCGAGGAACCTCAGGTGCTGCACCAGCGAGTCAGGCAGCTGCTGGATCGGCTGCGCGTACGTCGTACCGTCGAGGGTGCTGCGGGCGTAGAACACGAAGACGTCCGCGTGGTCTGCGTTGAATCCGCCGTAGACCTGTAAGGCTCGTGCCAGCATCAGTTGGAATGGCGAGAGACCGAACCGCGAGAGATCCAGGTTCGGGTCGAGCTGGAGCCGAGTCCCCTCAGGAACGCCACCGAGCGTGGTGCCATCGGACCTGGTGCCTGGGTACACGTAGTTGGGAGAGTTGCCGGGCATGGCGTACCGAAGGGCATGATCGATCACGCCGGATTCGACGTCCTGCGGCGTGATCAACCCCGCAAGGTACGAGAACTCGCCGCCCGCGTGCCCCGGTCCGGGGTCATGACCTCCCGAACCCGTGTAGGCCCGGTACGACGCCGACGCGGCTGCCGAGCGCAACACGGGATTGAAACCTTGGAACTCGTACAAGCACCCCGATGCATCATCGATCACCGCCAGGTGGTGATCGGCGTCATTCGTCGGTCGATAGGTCGGCAGGTACGGGATGGTCAGTAGTCGGTTCGTGTTGGTCACGCGCACGTCGATGGTGGGCGTACCGGGTGGCGCGTTGTAGACGGTCGTCGTCCACTCACTGGTGTTCACCCACACCCCGTTGCTTCGCGCATCCAGCGCCGAGATCCATCCAGCGCTGCGGGGATCAACTCTTGCACCCACGGGAATCGGCTGATTCCAGAACGAGTCAGCGGCGAAGTAGTTCCCGTTGTTCGACGGCGCTCCCGGCGTCGCGCGCGGGAACGAGATTCCGAAATGAGCGATCCCCGACGTGTTGAAGAACGTCGCGCGCACGCGATGCTGCCCCGCCGAGACGGTCCGCAGGGTGCTGGTCGTGCTCCAATGCGGTGCCGGCTTGTCGAACACGAGGGCGTCGTCGAACCACACGCGGGCGCCGACGTTCCCGACGGCCGTGGAGAACGCGTACGTCGAGGTCTGGGGAAACTGGAGGACGCCGTCGTACTCGACGGAGAAGTTGTCCGCGTTGACTCCTGCGAGCGGTTGGCCCGTGAACGACCCGCCTGGAGCGTTCTCGCACTGCACCACCACCGGATTGCCGGTCGCGGTCGTGTTGTTGAAGTATCTCGCCTGGTACTGGTTCACCGGGCAACCGGTCGTCGGGACCGGCGTGGTCGTGGTCGGTGCGATCGTCGTGGGCACCGTGGTGGTCGTGGGTGGCACGGTGGTGGTCGGCAGCGCCGTGGTGGTCGGAGGTGCGGTGGTGGGCGGCACCGTGGTTCCGGGCACCGTCGTCGGTGCTGTCGTCGTGGGCGGGGCCGTCGTCGGCACCGGTGTCGTCGGGACAGGGGTGGTCGGGGGGCCCGCGCCATCGCGAACCGTCACGCTCGCGACATACAGGTTCCGGTCGCAGAACCAGCCGCGGTAGTCGTTGCTGAACTCGATCGTCACCGGGCTCGCCCCGGTCAGTGCACCGAGGTCCACCGTGTGGGTGCTCCACCCGAGTCCGGCCGCCACGGTGCCGAGCGTGACGCCGCCGCGCTTCACCGCCATCTGCGGCGCGCCCCAGCAGTGATCACCCCGGGCGCGGACCTCCAGCTTCCCGCCGGGATTCGCGGTGACCGCCGGGATCGTCACTGCTCCGTTGCTCCAGAGCTTGACGACGGTGCCTGCGCGCCAGTCGGAGACCGCGCCGCCGGCACTCGACGGTGTGACGGTCATGCCCGCGGGCCCGACAGTGGTGTCAGCGCTCGCAGTGCCGCCGAGAACGGACACGGTCAGCGCCGCAGCGACGGCGGCGATCGTGATGCGGAAGGACCAGCTTCTCGTGGTCATGGGGGACTCCTCGGGGTGCTCGCTGTCTTGAAGCATCGTCGGAGGCCGCTCAGAGCTTGCAGCAACTTCCGCCCATCAAGTGCCATTCAACCACATTTGCAACAAATGTAACAGAGATCACTTCCGTCGAGTGCGACCGCAAAGACGTAGCCCTTCACGCCCATCTGTTCGCACCAGTGCTAGTGTGTTCGCGCTGGTCAGGACTGATGAGCGGCGAGGGTCGACCTCGCGCGACACCGAGCGACCGGCGAGGGGCAGTAGCTCAGTCGGTTAGAGCCGCGGACTCATAATCCGCTGGTCGTGGGTTCGAGCCCCACCTGCCCCACCTGTCAACCGCCCCGCTGCGGCTCAGCATCGAAATCGGCTTGCACCACTGCCTACCGTGGGAACGGTGACGACCACGACGTTGTGGATCAGCGGCGCACCCGGCACAGGGAAGACCACCACCGGATGGCGGGTGTTCGAACTCCTCACTGCTGGTGGCGGGAACGCAGCCTACGTCGACATCGACCAACTCGGCCTCCTCGGCCCGTACGACCGGCTCGCGGGGAGTGCGCCGCACGCCGTGAAGGCCGAGAACGCACGCCGCCTGATCCGGGCCTGGAGCGCACGGGGCCTCCGCCAGATGGTGGTGTCCGGCGTCGTCGATCCGAACCTCGGCGCGCCGCGACTCGGCGCCGGTACCGGCGCCGACATCGAGCTCGAGCACGTCAGACTCCGCTGCGACTGGGCCGAGCTGCGACGTCGCTACCTCGCCCGCGGTTCGACCGCTGACGTGCTCGCCGACCTGGAACAACTCGCCCGCCGCCTCGACCGGACGTCGGCCGACACCGTCGACACGACCTCGCGTGATGTCGAGGACGTCGCGCAGGAACTCCTCGTCCGGCACACGTCGATGCGCCCCGGCCCGTGGACGCCGGCACCGTCGGCGCGGGCCGCTCCCCTACCGACGACACTGGTGTACGGCGCCCCGGCCGTCGGGAAGTCCTCTGTGGGCTGGGAGCTGGTCCGGCGACGGTGGGCGGCCGGCCGCGCGACCGGCTACATCGACGTCGGGCAGCTCGGCTTCGTCGGGCCGGACTACGAACCCGGTGTCCATGCGGCCGGCTACGCCGCACTGACCGCGGGTTACGAGCGCGCGGGAGCGGAAGACTTGGTCGTCGTCGCGCGGGACCCGGAGCTGGACACCGATGCGCACGAGGATGAGGCGTTGACCCGCGTGCTCCTCGACGCCTCCGACCGCGCCCTGTCGGCCCGCGTAGCGCGGCGCTCGCATGACAACACGGGGCGTCTCCCCGGAGACGACCTGCTCGGCGCCGACCCGGCGCGACAACGCGCCATCGCTGCGGGAGCCCACCGGGCGGCGGCACACCTGCGCCGCCACCGCGACGGTTGCCGTCTCACGATCGACACGACGCACAGCGAACCGTCGGCGGTGGTCGACCGGATCGAGCACGCGATCGACGGTCCGCTCGGATCCGACTGAACAGCCCTCCGCCGGACCGACCGCCGTGACCAGGCGTTCCGGAGGCTGCTCCTGGACGTTCTCCCCCATCGCCCCGGTGGGCGACCGTCCCGTCGGCGCATTGCATAATGATCGGCGTGACGCAACAGCTGGAGCCCGAGTCCCCGTCGAACTCCGCGACTGCCGGTGGGCATCGCGGCGCGTACGACAGCCACCGCGACGCCTGGGTCGCCCGTGAGGAGCAGGCCGAGCGCCTGATCCCCATGATCGGCCGCCTGTACCGCCAGCACGGCGTGGTGTCGTCGATCCACGGGCACCGCCTGATCAACCTCTCCACCTCCGCGGTGATCTCGGCGCACGAACGCGCCGAGGAGCTGGGCCACCAGGCGCTCACCCTGTCGCAGACGGAGAAGGTGCTGCGCGGCCTGCTCGCCATCGAGCCCGAGCCCGCGTCGATCGACATCGCGCGTCTCGCGATCCTCGCCGCCGACCTCGAGTCGGACGAGGCCGTGCAGGAGCTGCTCCGCGCCGAGATCGCCAAGCGCAACGTCCCGGTCTCCGACGGTGACGGCGCCGACGTGGTGCTGTACGGCTTCGGCCGTATCGGCCGCCTGCTCGCACGCATCCTGATCAGCCACGCCGGCAACGGACACGGCCTGCGCCTGCGCGCCATCGTGGTGCGCCGCAGCGTGAAGAACGACCTCGAGAAGCGCGCGAGCCTCCTGGCCCGTGACTCCGTGCACGGTCCGTTCGCCGGTTCGGTCTCGATCGACGCGGAGAACGACGTCATCATCGCCAACGGCACCCGCATCCAGGTCATCTACTCGGACGACCCGTCGACCATCGACTACACCGCGTACGGCATCAAGGACGCGCTGATCGTCGACAACACCGGCAAGTGGCGCGACGAGGAGGGCCTCGGCCAGCACCTCAAGAGCAAGGGCGCCGCGCGCGTGCTGCTCACCGCGCCCGGCAAGGCGCCGCTGAAGAACATCGTGCACGGCATCAACGACAGCACGATCGAGGACGCCGACACCATCCTCTCGGCCGCGTCGTGCACCACGAACGCGATCACGCCGGTGCTCGCCGCACTCGACGAGGCGTACGGCATCCAGCGCGGCCACGTCGAGACCGTGCACTCGTTCACCAACGATCAGAACCTGATCGACAACCTCCACAAGGGCGACCGCCGCGGCCGCTCGGCGGTGCTGAACATGGTGATCACCGAGACGGGCGCCGCGAAGGCCGTCTCGAAGGCGCTGCCGCAGCTCGAGGGCAAGCTCACCGGTTCGTCCATCCGGGTACCCACCCCGGACGTCTCGCTGGCGATCCTCAACATCACCCTCGAGAAGCCGACGACCAAGGACGAGGTCAACGACTACCTCCGCCGGGTGTCGCTGCACTCGAAGCTGCGCCAGCAGATCGACTACATCGAGTCGCCCGAGGTCGTGTCCACCGACTTCGTGGGCTCGCACCGCGCCGGCATCGTCGACGGTCTCGCCACCATCGCCGACGGCAAGGACCTGGTGCTCTACGTCTGGTACGACAACGAGTACGGCTACTCCTGCCAGGTGGTCCGCGTGCTCGAGCGCATGTCGGGCGTGCACCCCGTGGTGATCCCGGCCCGCGCCGACGTCCGCGTCGAGGCCTGACCTTCCAACTCGTCGCCGCCCCGGTGGAAGCGCCCGCTTCCACCGGGCCGCGTCGTATCAGGAGCAGTCGCAACAGCCGCCGTCGCAACAGCAGTCTCCGTCGCAGCAACAGTCCCCGGCGGACTCGCCCGCGTCGACGGACCGCCGCCCGAGCTTCTTCTTCGCCTTCTCGTCCATCCTCTTCACGCGCTTGTCCATCGGCGTCCTCCGCGCCGCGAGCACCGTCGCCATCGCGGTCGACAGGAGCGGACGGACCAGCCGGTCGTCGCGCAGCTCGACGCTCTCCAGCCGCTCGATCACGACGTCCCGCAAGGCCTGCAGCCGCGCCACGGCCGCGTCCACGGTGGTCCCGGTTGCGTCGAGGGCGTTGTACGCGCCGTGCTCGCGGTCGCGGGCCAGGTCCTCGAGCGCGTCCGCGAGGTGCGCGAACTCCCCGTATGCGCGTCCGAGCTCACCCAGCGGCTCCGCGTTCTCCGGACACCCCGCGAGCACGGCCGTAGCGGCGAACATGCCGCCGACCGCCGCCGCCGTGGGTGCCGTGACCTCATCCAGCCGCGTGGCGCGCGATTCGATCCGCGCCTGCTCGGCGAGCCCGGTGAGCGCCTCGGGCACCCGGGCCGCAGCGGCGACGGGACCGTCGGCCTCGGCTCTCCGCCGCAGCCGCCGTTCGGTCGCGCGCAGCAGCCCGACGGTGCCGCGGGCCGTGACTGCGGAACCGCGCAGGCCCGCCTCCCGCTCGGCCGCGTGATCGCCGATCTTCGCGGCCGCGAGCGTCAGCGCCGCCGTGGCACCCAGCCGGACTCCGAGTTCCGCCGGGGCGATCACCTCGGCGCGCCGCATCCCACGCAGCGCGCACGGGCCGGCGGTGCGCGTGGCTGCGGGCCACGGCTGTTGCGCCTCGACGAGCGCCGAGAGCAGCGCGGCGTCGGTGTTGGTGCACGCCCGCGCCGACTGGCCGGCGGTGCCGCGCAGTGTCAGGCACAGCCCGCACAGGTGTGCGCGCCACCGTTGCCGCACCTCGGGTTCGAGGTGCGCGGAACACGATCGCACGAGACCGAGCACGATCCCTCCCGCCCGAGATCAGTCGTCGAAGACGAAGCCGTCGGCCTCCGCGGCCGCCACCACCTCGCGCAGCCGCGCGGGATCGTTCACGATCCCGGCCATCGCCCGGCCGGCGATCGCCAAGGTCTCGAGATCTGCGCTACGCGCACTGAACACCCCTGCCTCACTGTCGAAGTCGAGCACCTCGAGCATCGGCTCCAACAGGATTCGCTCGGCGACCCCTTGCCAGAAGTAGCCCGTGGGTTCGTGCCCGAGCGCGCGAGCGGCATCGTCGGACGGCGTACCGCCGGCCACGAGGATCAGCGAGCGGACCCCGGGCGCGGTCTCGACGATCTGCAGGGGCGCCATCGTCCCCGCGCGTCCGCCCGAGCGCTTCTCGATCACCCCGCGCAGGCCTCGCCACACCGCGAGCACGGTGACGGAACCGAACAGGATCGCCGGGTACTTCACCCATGGATTGAGCGGTTCGAGTAGCCAGAACAGCAGCCCCAGCGCCACGACGACCGCCAGGAGCTCGGCGATGTCGGCGGCGGTGAACTGGCGGTCCTCGTCGTCGGTCAGCACGAGCGGAAGACTACTGCCCCGCGGGCCAGTACGCGCTGTCCGGCGTGGCGCGCGAGCCGAAGATCGCCTGGCCCACCCGCACGCAGGTCGAGCCCTCCTCGACCGCGATCTCGTAGTCACCGGACATGCCCATCGAGAGCTCCACCGCCTCGGACCCGTCCTGCACCGCCCGGTCCCGGACCTCGCGGAGCCGCCGGAAGCAGGCGCGCACCCGCTCCTCGTCGGACGAGAACTCGGCGAGGGTCATGAAGCCGCGCACCCGCAGCGACGTGTAGGCGGGCAGCGCATCCAGGAACGCGGGCACCTCGGCGGGCGGCAGCCCGTACTTCTGCTCCTCGGCCGAGGTGTTCACCTGCACGTAGACGTCGAGCCCGCGCCCCAGGGCCTGCAACCGACGATCGAGCGCCTCCGTGACGCGCACGCTGTCGAGGGCCTGGAACTCCGCCGCCACGGCCGCGACGTCCTTGGCCTTGTTGGTCTGCAGATGCCCGATCACGGCCCACGAGACGTCCAGGTCGGCCATCTCGGCGCTCTTGCGCTTGGCCTCCTGCACCTTGTTCTCGCCCAGTTCGCGGCAGCCCGCGGCGACGGCGAGCCGCAGCCGTTCCTGGGGCACCGTCTTGCTGACGGGCAGGAGTCGCACGTCCGACGGTGACCGCCCCGCCCGGGCCGCGGCGGCGTCGATGCGGCGCATCACCTCGGCGATGTTGGCCTCGAACTCTGCGATCGTCTGCGCGGGCGGGTACGAGCTCATGGTCCGAGCCTATCGGCCGGGGACCGCCCGTCGGAGCGGGCCCGCGGCCGGTACAGTGGCGGCATGATCCGACTGGTTATCGCCGCTGGTGCGGGCTACGTGCTGGGCACCAAGGCCGGACGCCGCCGGTACGAGCAGATCAATCGCACCGCGAAGGCCATCGCCACCAGCCCGGCGACGAAGAAGGCCGTGGAGATCGGGCGCCGCAAGCTCGCCGAGCAGCTCAACCCCGATCCGAAGATGCGCACCATGCGCGAGATCGATGCGCAGACGGTGATCTACTCCCCCAAGACCGACCTGGACTAGAAGGCGCTGTCACCCACGGCCATCTTGAGCAGGCTCTGCCGGTAGCTCTCGAGCGCCACGAGGTCGCCGAAGAGGCGGTTGTAGTCGGCGTCGGAGTTGGGCGACATGCGGCGCAGCTTCGACTTCAGGTCCGCCACCTGCGCGCCGACCCATACTTCCTGTAGTCGTGCCATCACGGACTCGACGTACCGTGGGGTCGGATCGCCGGCGACCTGCATGGGTTCGACCGCGAGTTCGGTGACCAGCGGCTCCAGCACGGGGCCGTCGACGTGGCGCACCACCGTGTCCACCCACTCCGGACCGCCGAGGCCCGCGGCGATGCCGCCCGCGGCCTCGATCGCCAGCCGCACCGCGCGGTACGCGGGGTCGGTGAACATGTCGTCGGAGAGCGCGTCGAAGACCATGCCCGCGAGCGACGGCACCTGGAGCGCCGCCTTGAGCACCTCGCGCTGCACCCACAGCACCGGGTCGGACGGGTTGGGCCGCTGTGGTCCTGCCGGCCGGACCTCGGGCACCGGCGCGGCGGGTGCCGGGGCGCGGAACCGGTTGTTCGACGGGGCGGGCGCGCCCGGCCCGGGCCTGCCCTCGCCGCGGCGGATCCGCGCGGACTCCTCGCGGACGCGGCGCAGGACCTGCGTGACGTCCTCCCAGCCGACCCAACCGGCGAGCTGCCGCGCGTACTCGTCCCGGAGCGCCATGTCCTTGATCCGGGCGACCACGGGCACCGAGCGGCGCAGTGCGTGCACGCGACCCTCGGCGGTGTCGAGGTCGAATTCGGTGATCAGCGTCTTCACCGCGAACTCGAACATCGGGACGCGCTGCGCGATGAGGTCGCGCACCGCCTCGTCGCCGCGGCGCTGGCGCAGCTCGCACGGATCCATGCCGTCGGGCGCGACGGCGACGAACGTCTGGCCGGCGATCTTCTGGTCGCCGTCGAAGGCCTTCATCGCGGCGGCGCGGCCCGCCTCGTCTCCGTCGAAGGTGTAGATCACCTCGCCGCGGAAGTAACTGTCGTCCATCATGAGCCGGCGCACCAGCGAGACGTGCTCCTCGCCGAACGCCGTACCACAGGACGCGACCGCGGTCTCGACGCCGGCGGCGTGCATGGCCATGACGTCGGTGTAGCCCTCGACGACCACCACCTGATGTCCCTTGGCGATGTGCTTCTTCGCGTGGTCGAGACCGAACAGGACCTGCGACTTCTTGTAGAGCATGGTCTCGGGCGTGTTCATGTACTTGCCGAGGTTGTCGTCGTCGAACAGCTTGCGCGCGCCGAAGCCGATCACGTCGCCGCCCAGATTCTTGATGGGCCACAGCAGGCGGCGATGGAAGCGGTCGATGGGACCGCGCTGCCCCGGCTTCGACAGCCCGGCCGCCTCGAGCTCCTTGACGTCGAAGCCCTGGCGCAGCAGCGCTTTGGTCATCGTGTCCCAGCCCGACGGGGCGTAGCCGCAGCCGTAGAACGCCGCGTCCTCCTCGGTGAAGTCACGGTCGGTGAGGTACTTGCGCGCGATCTCCGCCTCGGGCGTGCGCAGCTGCTCGGCGTAGAACTTCTGCGCGGCCGCGTTGGCCGCCACCAGCCGCATGCGGGTACCGCGGTCCTGCTTCGGACCGGGGCCGCCGCCCTCGTAGGTGATCTGGATGCCCACCTTGTCGGCGAGCTGCTCGACGGCCTCGACGAAGGGCACGTGCTCGATCTTCTGCAGGAAGGAGATGACGTCGCCGCCCTCGCCGCAGCCGAAGCAGTGGAAGAAGCCCTGCGAAGGGCGCACGTGGAAGCTGGGTGTCTTCTCGTCGTGGAACGGGCACAGGCCCTTCATCGAGCCCACACCGGCGGGACGCAGTGCCACGTACTCGCCGACGACGTCCTCGATGCGCGCACGGTCGCGGATCGCCGCGATGTCACGCTCCGGGATTCTGCCGACCACGAGTTCGAGTGTACTGCCGGTCAGCCCTCGAGGACCTTCTGGTCCAGCCGCTCCAGGCGGGTCTCGGTCATCGACGCGATCTGGTCGACGACCACGCGCAGCCGGGCGGCGTCGGAGTCCGCGGCCAGGTACGCCGGGGAGTACAGCGGATCGATGTTCGACGGTGACGCGCCCATCAGGTAGTCCGCCACGCGCAGTATCCGATCACGCTGCCCCTGCTGTATGGCCAGGTGCATCTGGTTGGAGTAGATGTACTGCAGCGCCATCGTTTTCAGCAGGATCACCTCGGCACGGACGGACGGCGGCACCTCGACGTCCGCCTCGTACCGGCACACCGGCTCGTTGGCCGTGGCGGCGCGGGTCGCGTCGATCGCGGCCGAGGCGAAGCGGCCCACCAGCTCACTGGTCATGCGCTTGAGCGCCACCGAGGAGGCGAGGCCGCCGTCGTACTTCGCGGCCGCGGCGACCACGTCGAACGAGGCGAGCCGAGCACCGGCCTCCTCCAGCTCCGCGGCCTCGGCGCCGCGGAAGCTGCTCGCGCCGAAGCCGGAGAGGCTGCGCACCTCCGCGGGCGACGAGAGCGCGCGCAGGTCGAGGCGGCCCGAGAGCACTCCGTCCTCGACATCGTGCACGGAGTAGGCCACGTCGTCGGACCAGTCCATGACCTGCGACTCGAGGCACTGGCGGGTGCCGTACGGCCCGTCCTCACCGCCCCGCATCCACTCCAGGACGTGCGCGTCGTCGTCGTACACGCCGAACTTGCCGCCGGGCTCGCGGCGCAACCACGGATACTTGGTCGCCGCATCGAGTGCGGCGCGGGTGAGGTTGAGTCCCACCGACTCCCCCGCGGCATCGAGCACCTTGGGTTCGAGCCGGGTGAGGATGCGCAGGTTCTGCGCGTTGCCCTCGAAGCCGCCGATGTCCCGGGCCACCTCGTCGAGCGCGCGTTCGCCGTTGTGGCCGTAGGGCGGGTGGCCGATGTCGTGGGCGAGGCCGGCGAGGTCCACCAGGTCCGGGTCGCAGCCGATCCCGAGGGCGATACCGCGGCCGATCTGGCTGACTTCCAGCGAGTGGGTGAGCCGGGTACGGGGCGTGTCACCCTCGCGCGGGCCCACGACCTGCGTCTTATCGGCGAGGCGGCGAAGGGCGGCGCTGTGCAGCACCCGAGCGCGGTCGCGCGCGAAGGCCGAGCTGTGCCCTTCCCAGCGCAGGGCCTCCCACTGCGGGCCCGAGAACAGTGTGGGCTCGGTATCCGCTTCGAGGCCCGCGGTTTTGGGCGGTTCGGCGACGAGGCGTTCGACGTCGGCCGGCTGATACGCGGCCGGACCGGGCAGGCGCGGCGGCACCTACTCGGTGACCCAACCGCGTGCGAAGGCGAAATCCGCGATCCGCTGGCGGATCGCGATGATCTGCCCGGCGGTCAGATCGTCCGAGGAGTCGAGGAGCAGCTCGGTGAGCTCGTCGACGAAGGACTGCATGTCCAGCGCGCCGGCGGCCGGCCGCGCCGCCGCGTCCCGGCGGGGCGCCTGCTCGCGCCGGTCACCCCGCTGGTCGCGCTGATCGCGGTGGTCACGACGGGGCGCCGACGGCGCGGGAGCACCCCCGACCACGGCGACGTTGACGGCCTTGAACCCCTTGTCCCCCTTCTCCACGTCGAACGTCACCTCGGTGCCGGGCCGCAGCGCCGACTCGTCGAAGTCGATGTCGTTCACGTGGAGGAAGACGTCCTCACCTCCCGCGTCCGGCGCCAGGAAGCCGAAGCCGCGTTGCGTGTCGAAGTGGACAACCTTGCCGTTCGTCATGCCGTCGAGTATCCCACGGCCCAGCACGATCGGGCCGGTACGGTGTGTCTATGAAAATCGCGCCAGTCGCCCTCGCGGGCTGCGTTCTGGTCGCCCTCGCGGCGTGCACCTCTCCCAACATCGACTCCAGCACCGTGGTCGAGGTCGACGGCAGGGCCGAGAGCGCGGCCGAGTACGTCAACGCGGGTTGCTCGCGGAACGGCGAGACGATCACGGTGGGCTCCGGCAGCGTCCAGACCGCCCGCGGCATCGGGGCCATGCTCACCGAGGGCAATCCGCCCACGGTGAACAGCCTGTTCATCGCCACCGGCGGGAACGTGATGACGGTGCTGAACACGCCCGTGGGGAAGGTCGGCTCGGCCAAGGCCTCGAAGGCCGGCAACCGCTACACGATCACGGGTGAGGCGCGCGCGGCGGACCTGAGTACCAAGAAGTTCCGCGTCGAGGTCACCTGCGGGTAGGAGCAGCGGCCCGACGAGAAGGACCGCCCACCCCGCGAGGGATGGGCGGTCCTCGTCGCTCAGCGGACCGGCGCCGCGTCAGCAGCCGGCGAGGCGCGCGGCGAGGTACTGCTGGATCTCCGCGAGCGGCACCCGCTCCTGCTCCATCGTGTCGCGCTCGCGGACGGTCACGGAATCGTCGTCGAGCGTGTCGAAGTCGACGGTGACGCAGAACGGCGTCCCGATCTCGTCCTGGCGACGGTAGCGCTTACCGATGCCCTGGGCGTCGTCGAAGTCGACGTTCCAGAACTGCCGCAGCTGGGCGGCCAGCTCGCGCGCCTTCGGCGAGAGCTTCTCGTCACGCGACAGCGGCAGCACCGCGACCTTGACGGGGGCGAGGCGCCGATCCAGCTTGAGGACGACGCGGGTATCGGTGCCGCCGTTCGCCTTCGGCACCTCCTCCTCCGTGTACGCATCCACGAGGAAGGCCATCAACGAGCGCGTGAGGCCGGCGGCCGGCTCGATGACGTAGGGCGTGTACCGCTCGCCCGACTGCTGGTCGAAGAACTCCAGCGACTCCCCCGAGTGCTTGGTGTGGGTGCCGAGGTCGAAGTCGGTGCGGTTGGCGATGCCCTCGAGCTCACCCCACTCGCTACCGGCGAACTCGAAGCGGTACTCGATGTCGACGGTGCCCTTGGAGTAGTGGCTCAGCTTCTCCTGCGGATGCGTGTACAGGCGCAGGTTCTCCGGGTCGATGCCGAGATCGGTGTACCACTTGAGCCGATAGTCGATCCAGTACTGGTGCCACGTGTCGTCGTCGCCCGGCTTGACGAAGAACTCCATCTCCATCTGCTCGAACTCGCGGGTCCGGAAGATGAAGTTGCCGGGGGTGATCTCGTTGCGGAAGCTCTTGCCGATCTGGCCGATGCCGAACGGCGGCTTCTTCCGCGCCGTGGTCATGACGTTCTTGAAGTTCACGAAGATGCCCTGCGCGGTCTCGGGCCGCAGGTAGTGCAGGCCCTCCTCCGACTCGATGGGCCCCAGGTAGGTCTTGAGCATCATGTTGAAGTCGCGCGGCTCGGTCCACTGCCCCTTGGTGCCGCAGTCGGGGCAGACGATCTCCGTCATCGGCACGTCGTCCGGGTCGACCTCCTCGCCCTTGGCCGCCCGCTTCTCGGCGTACGCCTCCTGCAGGTGGTCCTGACGGTGGCGCTTGTGGCAGTTCAGGCACTCGACCAGCGGATCGTTGAACACGGAGACGTGCCCCGATGCGACCCACACCTCGCGGGGCAGGATGATCGCGCTGTCCAGCCCCACGACGTCATCGCGGGAGGTGACCATGTTGCGCCACCACTGCTTCTTGATGTTCTCCTTGAGTTCCACGCCCAGCGGCCCGTAGTCCCAGGCCGACTTGGTACCGCCGTAGATCTCACCCGACTGGAAGACCAGGCCCCTGCGCTTGCACAGGTTGGCGACGGTATCGACTTTGGTTGCTTTGGCCACGGCGCGCTTCATCTCCGACGGGTTGTGAGAAGGAAAAACGTACGCACCGACTCTACCGTTCGCGCTCTCCCCCGCGGCGCGATGGGACGCCTACCTCCCGCTCGCTTGACGTGGCCGTTCCCGCATATGAAAATGATTGTTGATAAGAGGAGGCTCCCATTCCCACCGACGTCGTCGCCGACTGCCCCGTCGACCCCGAGGACCTGCCGCGCGCGCAGCCCGATCCCGAGGTGCTCACCGCCACGGGCGACCTGCTCCGTGCGCTGGCCGCCCCCGTCCGGATCTCCATCGTGCTCGAGCTCATGCACTCCGAGCTGTGCGTGCACCAGCTCGTCGACGCGCTGGGCGTGACGCAGCCACTGGTGAGCCAGCACCTCCGGGTCCTCAAGTCCGCCGGCGTCGTGCGCGGCGAACGCAACGGCCGCGAGATCGTCTACCGCCTCGTCGACGACCACCTCGCGCACATCGTGGTCGACGCCGTCGCGCACGCCACGGAACGGCCGGGGGCCTGACGGTGACCGTGCACGCGGCCAAAGGCACGGGTGTCCGTGCGACGAAGCAGCGCGGGGCCATCACACAGGCCCTGCAGTCGGTCTCGGAGTTCAAATCCGCGCAGGAGCTGCACGAGCAACTCCGCGCCGACGGCGAGTCGATCGGCCTGACCACCGTCTACCGCAACCTGCAGGCGATGGCGGACGCGGGCGCAGTGGACACCCTGCGGACCGACAGCGGCGAGGCGCTGTTCCGGTTGTGCTCGGACGAGCACCATCATCACCTGGTCTGCCGCGAGTGCGGACGCACCGTCGAGGTGACCGATCGGGCGGTCGAGGCATGGTCGGCACGGACCGCCGCGGCACACGGATTCACGGATGTGACGCACACGCTGGAGATCTTCGGGCGGTGCGCCGACTGCTCGGCCTGACCCGGCACGCCGACGTGCGGCTCAGGCGCGAACGGCGCGGGTGAGGAACGGCGAGAGCACGGCGGACACCTCGCGCGCCGCCGCCTCCGGCCCCTCGATGGGCATCGTCAGGTGACTGAAGGCGAGGCGGACGAGGACGCCCGCAGCGACCTGCGCGTCGGCCCGCCGGACCTGGGCCCAGCTCATGGCGAGGATCTCCGCGAGCCCTTCGGCCGCGCGCTGCATGATCGGCGTACCGTCGATCGTCACGATCCCCATGAGGTCGCGATGCGGGTTCGGACCCACGATGTTGATGACGACGGGGTCACCCATACCGATCTCGAAGACGCCGCACATCGCGTCCTCGACGGCGGCGTCGATCTCGCCGGGGTGGGCGTCGATCCGCTCCTGCACGTACGCGAGGAGCCCGTCGACGAACCGGGTCACGTAGGCGACCGCCATGCCCTTACGGGAACCGAACTCGTTGTAGAGCGTCTGCCGGCTCACCCCCGCCTCGCGGGCGACCGCGGCCATCGTGACCGCGGACCACTCCCGCCCGTGGAGGACCGTGCTCACCGCGTCGAGCGCTTGGTCCCGCACCGTCTGCTTGGGTGCGGCGTCAGCGGCGTCGCGCCCGACGAGGACGGTCATCGCGCGACCGCCGCCGCGATCTGCTCGGACAGCTCGCCGCGGGCCGCCCGCAGTTCCTTGGGCCGGCCCATCGCGACGGCGCCCGCGAGGGATCCGCCGCGGCGGCACCGCGCGAAGAAGGGCTCACTGCTCGCCGCGTCCATGGCGCCGTCCACCTCCAGCTCGTCGTCCGCCGCGGGCCATCCCGCGAACTGCAGCACCGCCCCGAACTGGTTCGACCAGCCCCACGGAACCGTGGGCGCCGGCGCGCCGCCGAGGAGCACCTGCGCGACGGCCGTGCCCTGGTCCTGCGCCGCCGACCAGTTCTCGGCGCGGTAGGTACCGCCTTCCAGCGGATGCGGCACGCGTGCGCAGTCACCGACGGCGTAGACGCCCTCGGCGGACGTGCGGTACTGCTCGTCCACCAGGATACCGTCGTCGACCCGCAGGGCCAGGCGCTCGGCCAGCCCGGTGTCGGGGCTCGACCCCACCGCGACGACCAGCAGGTCGGCGACGAGCGCCACGCCGCCGGGGAGGGCGACGGAGACCTGGTCGGGCTCGACGGCGATCTCCCCCGGCCGGACGCCGAGCAGCAGGTCGACACCGGCGTCGCGCTGCAGGCCGGCGAGGCGCTCGCCGATCGACGGCGGCACGACGCGGGCGAGCGGCAAGGGGGCCGGCTCGATCACGGTGACGGTCGCACCCAGTTTCGCCGCGGCCGAGGCCACCTCCGAGCCGATGAGACCGGCCCCGAGAACGATCACGCTGCCCGCCCGGCCGAGTTCGTCGCGGAGCGCGATCGCGTCCGCGAAGTCCCGCAGGTACTTCACACGGGGCGCGGGCGGCAGGCCGGGCAGCTCCCGCGCCGCACCACCGGTGGCCAGGACCAGGGAGCCGTACGGAAGGACGGAATCGTCGGACAGCTCCAGAGTGCGGGCCGCGGTGTCGCCTCCCGTCACGGTGACCCCGGTGCGGACCACGACCCCGATGTCGTCCCAGTGCGTCGCCGGCTTCAGGAGCGCCTTCTCGACCGGCATCCCCGCCAGGAGCACGTCCTTCGACAGCGTGGGCCGTCGGTACGGGAGGTGCGCGTCACGGCCGACGAGGGTCACCGCTCCCTCGAACCCGCCGGTCCGCAGCGCCAGGGCCGCGGTGGCGCCCGCGACGCCCGTGCCGACGATGACCACGCCGTCGGTGCTCATGCCCGCGACACCTCGACCATCTCGAAGTCGGCCTTGGCGGCGCCGCAGTCGGGGCAGGACCAGTCGTCCGGGATGTCGTCCCAGCGGGTGCCGGGCTCGATACCGTCCTCGGGCCAGCCCTCGGCCTCGTCGTACTCGAAGCCGCACTGCAGGCAGCGGAACAGTTTGAAGGGCGCGTCGCTCATGATGGATTCCTTTCTCGGTCTTTCTGATCCGTCTCAGACGGGCTCGAAGTCGATCTTGTCGCGAACCCCGCAGTCGGGGCAGTTCCAGTCGTCGGGGATATCGGCCCAGGCGGTGCCGGCGGGCCAGCCTTCTCGCGGGGCGCCGGAGGTCTCGTCGTACACGTAGTCGCAGACGGGGCACTTGAAGGCGCTCATGCGGCGGCCTGCTCTCCGGTGCTCGGCGCGCCGTACTTCGCGAGCACCTTGTCGCGGACGCGGGGGTGGATGTTCACCTTGGTGATGTCACCGTCGTAGTGGTCCAGGACGCGGTGGTCCATGATCTTGCGCCACAGCGGCGGGAAGTAGGTCACGCCGATCAGGGTGGCGTAGCCCTGGGGCAGCGACGGGGCCTCCTCGAAGGAGCGGAGGGTCTGGTAGCGGCGCGTGGGGTTCGCGTGATGGTCGCTGTGCCGCTGCAGGTGGTAGAGGAAGACGTTGGTGATGATGCGGTCCGAGTTCCACGAGTGCCGCGGCGCGCAGCGCTCGTAGCGGCCGGAGGCGGTCTTCTGGCGCAGCAGACCGTAGTGCTCGAGGTAGTTCACCGACTCCAGCAGGCTGAACCCGTAGATCCCCTGGACGATCAGGAAGGGCAGCACGTACCAGCCGAACACCGCGGTCAGCACTCCGTACAGCACGACGGTCATCAGCCACGCGTTGAGCACGTCGTTCGTGAGGGTCCACGGGCTCTTGCCGAGGCGCTCGAGACGCGTCTTCTCCAGGTTCCACGAGGACTTCAAGCTGCCCCACACGCTGCGCGGCAGGAACTCCCAGAAGGTCTCGCCGAAGCGGCCGCTCGCGGGGTCCTCCGGGGTGGCGACGCGCACGTGATGGCCGCGGTTGTGCTCGATGAAGAAGTGGCCGTACATGGCGGGTGCGAGGGTGAGCTTGGCGATCCAACGCTCGTTCTCCGGCTTCTTGTGCCCCAGCTCGTGGCCGGTGTTGATGCCGATGCCGGTGACGACACCGAGGCTCAGCGTGACGCCGATCTGGCTGATCAGGCCGAGGCCGCCGCCGTCCGAGTACACGCCGCCCAGCCAGGACAGGTCGTCGGCCGTGATGAAGTAGCACATCGCGATGAGCGAGGCGAGGTGACACGGCAGGAAGATGTACGTCAACCAGCGGTAGTACTTGGACTCCTCGAGCGCCTCCATCACCTCCTCCGGCGGGTTCTCGCCGTCGTCGCCGGCCTTGATGTCGACGATCGGGAGGATGACGTAGAGGAGCAGCGGACCGATCCACCACAGCACCGGCGCCAGATACATCAGCGGCGTGTGGCCGATGCCGAGCAGCATCATGAGCCCCACCGCGAAGAACAACGCCGTGGGAACGAACAGGCCCCACAGCCAGAGTCGCTTCTTGTGGTCGGTCCAGACGGCTTCCTTGCCGTCCGCGTCGATGTAAGCCAGGCCCTTCACAGTGCCCTCCTTGATCCGTTCGCCCCGCCAGGGGCTGTGACTGAGGTCATACGCTCTGTGCCCAGTATTTGACACATGTGGAGCATCTGTCAAGCAAACGATGGACATTTTTGCCTGATATGTAAACGCCCAGGTAGACACGGGCGCCGCGTTCGTACAATCGGCCCGATCTAAGTTGTTCACAACTTAATTGCGTGCAATTATAAAGAGGTGGAAGCGAATCAGACCCTGGACGAGCAGCTGTGCTTCGCGCTCTACTCGGCCGCACGCGTGGCATCGGGCGCCTACCGCGAGGAGTTGTCGGCTCTCGGGCTCACGTACACCCAGTACGTCACGCTGCTCGCACTGTGGGAGCACGACGGCGTCACCGTCTCGGCACTCGGCGAACGCCTGCGCCTCGACAGTGGCACCCTGTCGCCGCTGATCCGCCGGCTCGAGGCCGCGGACCTCCTCGAACGCCGCCGCGACCAGGCCGACGAGCGCCTGGTCACCGTCCACGTCACCGACGCGGGCCGTGCACTGCGGCCGCGCGTCGACGCGGCGCGCCGCCGGGTCTACGAGGGCTTCAACCTGCCCGTGGAGGACGCGATCGCGCTCCGCGACCTGGCGAACCGCTTCTGCGCAGCACACGCCTGATCCACCGAACCGTTCCAGGAGGAACCACCGAATGAACACCGTGTACACCGCCGAGGCCATCGCCACCGGCGCCGGCCGCGACGGCCGCACCCGCACCGACGACGGCCGCGTCGACCTCCAGCTCGCGATCCCGAAGGAGATGGGCGGGTCCGGTGACGGCGCCAATCCCGAGCAGCTCTTCGCCGCGGGTTACGCCGCGTGCTTCCACTCCGCCCTGCAGATGGTCGCGCGCACGCAGAAGGTCGCACTCGGCGACTCCAGCGTCGGCGCCCGGGTGGGCATCGGCCCCAACGGCTCCGGCGGTTTCGGCCTGACCGTTGCGCTCGAAGTGGTCATTCCCGATGTCGAGCACGACGCCGCCCAGGCCCTCGCGGACGCGGCGCACCAGGTGTGCCCGTACTCGAACGCCGTGCGCGGCAACATCGACGTGACCGTCACCGTCGCCGACGACTGACCTTCCCCACCACCCCATCAAGGAGACACCCATGCGTGCACTGATCCAGGACGAGTTCGGCGACCCCGCGAGCGTCCTGACCGTCCGTGAGGTCCCGCTGCCCGAGCCGCGGCCCGGGCAGGTGCGGATCCGCACCCTGCTCGCCCCGATCCACAATCACGACCTGTGGACCGTGAAGGGCGACTACGGCTACAAGCCCGCCCTCCCCGCCGCCTCCGGCTCCGAGGCCGTCGGCGTCATCGACGCCCTCGGCGAGGGCGTCGAGGGGTTCACCGTCGGCCAGCGCGTCGCCACCGGTTCCGCGTTCGGCACCTGGGCCGAGTACTTCGTCGCCGGCGCCGCGGGCCTCCTCCCCGTGCCCGGGGAGATCTCCGACGAGGCCGCAGCACAGCTGTTCTCGATGCCGTTCAGCGCGATCAGCCTCCTCGACTACCTCAACGTCCAGCCCGGTCAGTGGATCGTGCAGAACACCGCGAACGGCATGGTCGGGCGCCTGCTGGCGCAGCTGGCGACCGCCCGGGGCGTCAACGTCACGGGCCTGGTCCGACGGTCCGCCGCCATCGACGAGCTCGCGACCTTCGGCGTGACGAACGTGATCGCCACCGATACCGAGGGCTGGCGCGACCGTGCCAAGGAGCTGGCGGGGGAGGCCGGCTACGCCGCCGCCGTCGATTCGATCGGCGGCGCGGCGAGCACGCAGCTCGCTCTCCTGCTCGGCCAGCGCGGCACCCTCGTGTCGTTCGGTGCGATGAGCGCGACGAACCCGGGCGAGGGCGCGATGCTGGAGATCCCGGTCAACGTCGCGATCTTCAAGGAGATCGTGGTCAAGGGCTTCTGGGGTCGCACCGTGAGCCAGGAGATGGATCCCGGCAAGCGGGCAGAGCTCATGAGTGAGGTCGTGCGCGGCGTCGCCGCCGGCACCCTCGCACTTCCGGTCGACGGGGTGTACCCGCTCGACGAGATCTCCTCGGCCGCAGCGGCGAGCGGTCGCCCGGGCCGCGTCGGCAAGGTGCTGCTGCGCCCCTGACCGTCCCCGACGAGGAGTGCGGCGCGCGCCGTCAGCCGACGAGGCGGCGGCGCGCGTCGACGCCCTGGGCGAGCACGAACAGCACGAACTCGCGCAGCGCCTCCCCGGCGAGGGTGCCCGCCGGGAAGCTGTAGTGCAGGACCAGATCGGCGGAGACCTCCCGCTCCATCAGCCGCAGCGAACCGAACTGAACCCCCTCCGCCACCGTCCGGACGTCGTCGCGGAGCTCATCGGTCAGCGCGAGGTCCCAGGCCACCACCTGGGTCAGCGAGTAGACGTCCACGTCGCGAGCGAGTTCGAAGACCTGCACCGACGCGGGCGTCTCACCGAAATCGACCAGCACGGCCTGATTCTCGTCACGGCGCAGCACCACCCCGTCGGCCAGTGCGGATTCCAGTCGCGAGCGCAGCGCGTCGAGCCGGGGATCCTGCGCCGTCACTGCGCGCCGCCGAACCGGCGGTCGCGCTTCGCGTACTCGAGGCACGCTTCCCAGAGATTCCGCCGGTCGAAGTCCGGGAACAGGGTGTCCTGGTAGACGTACTCGGCGTAGGCGCTCTCCCACAGCAGGAAGTTCGAGCTGCGCTTCTCGCCGGACGGCCGCAGGAACAAGTCCACATCGGGCATGTCGGGCTGGTACAGGTAGTGCTGGAAGGACTGCTCGGTGATGTGATCGGGACTGATCTCCCCCGCCGCCGCGCGGCGAGCGATCTCCCTTGTGGCATCGACGATCTCGGCCCGACCGCCGTAGTTGACGCACATCGTGAGCGTCATGACGGTGTTGTCCCTGGTGAGCTCCTCGGCGACCTCGAGCTCCTTGATCACGCTGCGCCACAGGCGCGGCCGGCGTCCCGCCCACTTCACACGGACACCCATCTCATGCATCTCGTCGCGACGGCGGCGGATCACGTCGCGGTTGAAGCCCATGAGGAAGCGCACCTCCTCGGGGCTGCGCGACCAGTTCTCCGTGGAGAAGGCGTACGCCGACAGCTGTTTCACACCGATCTCGATGCACCCGCAGACCGTGTCCATGAGCACGGCCTCGCCGCGCTTGTGGCCCTCGGTGCGGGCCATGCCTCGCTCCTTGGCCCAGCGGCCGTTGCCATCCATGACCAGGGCGACGTGGTTCGGCACCAGTTCCGCGGGGATCTCCGGCGGCGTCGCCCCCGAGGGGTGCGGGTCCGGGGGGCGGACGGTGACCGGAGCCCCCGCGCCGGTTCCCGCAGTCTTGGACCTACCCCGCCGCAGTCCCGGCACCGTCGACCTCCCTCTCACCGGCCGCGAGGGCCGGACTGTGCGGCGCGTGCCGCTCGATCATGGGCAGCGACCGCAGCTGCCGCCCCACGTGCCACTGTAGGTGCGCGGCGGCGAGCCCGTTGGCCTGCCTGCGCACCCGCTCGCCCGTGGTCTCGGCGAAGTCGAAATCGGCCCGGGCCAGCGCCGCCATCAGGTCCAGCACCCCCTGCCCGGGCACCGCCGATCCCGACGGACGGCAGTGCACGCAGACGGCGCCGCCCGCAGCCACGTGAAAGGCACGGTGGGGTCCTTCGTCGCCGCAGCGGGCGCAGATCGTGAGGGCGGGCGCCCAGCCCGCCGACTCCATGGCACGCAGCAGGAACGAGATCAGCACCAGGTCGCGGTCGCGCACGCCGGCCGCGATGGCGCGCAGCGCGCCGACGGTGAGCCGGTGCAACTCCAGCGCCGGTGCCCGCTCCTCGCCCGCGAGCCGTTCCGCCGTCTCGATCACCGCGCAGGCCGTGGTGTAGCGGCCGTAGTCGCCGGCCAGGTCACCCGAGTAGGCGGCGATGGAGTGCACCTGCGTCACCATGTCCAGGTTGCGGCCGGGGTGCAGCTGCAGGTCGACGTGCGCGAACAGCTCCAGCCGGGCGCCGAACCGCGACCGCGGCCGGCGCACCCCCTTCGCGACGGCGCGGACCAGGCCGTTGTCCCGGGTCAGCAGGGTGAGGATGTAGTCGGCCTCCCCCAGCTTGTGCTGCCGCAGCACCACAGCGCTGTCCCGGTACGACCTCATGCAGAACATCATCCCACCCCCGCCGGACATCCGGCGCGATCGACGCTCCCACACCTCAATGCCATGTTGTACTTGTCATGTGACATGCCAAACGCGCCGCGTCTTCCAAGTGGTGATCAACACCTGGGACATCGAGGACGACAGCATCGACCCTCCCGTCGTCGGCGACATCGGCGAGTACCCGCTCATTTTCTTCGCCGTTGAGGACGTCGCCCACTCGGACGACACCGCCGTCGTCGACATCGAAGCGACGGCAACGGTCACCGGCAGCTCCTACATCGCCGTCGACGGGCTGCGCCGCTGGCCGACGGTGTACTCCGGCCCCGGTTGGAGGTACGAGGCGCACGGAACAGCTCCAGTGAACGGCCCGGTTCGGCTGCACGGCACATTCCACGCCAATCACATGGGCACGCCCGACGTGCGGGGACGTGTGATCCGGGTCCGCATCGAGTCGGTCGAGATGCGCCTCGAACCCTGGCCGGGAGATCCTGGAGGCAGGCAGGCCTGGCGCCCGATTCCGGGGACGATCCGCCACCGCGACGTCGGGGCCGCGCCGAGGAGGTACGACGACGAGACACCCACTCCTGGGGGCAGTCGCTTCGACTGGGCCGTCATCGTGGACCTCGATCTCACCGACCCCGGCGAATCCGGATCGGCGTCATGACGGAGCCCACCGCCTCGGTGCCGCTGCGCGTCAGCCTTGCGAGCTGGATGTTGAGCGACGGATCACCGCCGCCTCCCGTGGTCGGCGAGATCGGCGAGTACGTGATCGGTTTCCGCGAGGAGGGCGTTCCGGACCCCAGCGACGCGGGGGTCACAGAGCTCTCCGCCGAGGCGATTCCCCGCGGTGCACCGTCTGTCACCGGCCGTGACGATGACCGGCGCATGCGGTGGCCGACCACGCTGCGGGGCATGGGGTGGGAGGTGTCATGGGGCGCCCCTCGCCCGGTTATCGGGCCAGTCCGCGTGCGGGGCACCGTCTACGCCGACTACGTCTACCACCCGAATCCGATCCG
The DNA here is from genome assembly GCF_900631615.1 of Tsukamurella paurometabola. Classification (NCBI taxonomy): domain Bacteria; kingdom Bacillati; phylum Actinomycetota; class Actinomycetes; order Mycobacteriales; family Tsukamurellaceae; genus Tsukamurella; species Tsukamurella paurometabola. Next base: position 3,121,160 of record NZ_LR131273.1, on the reverse strand, counting down.
AGTACGGGGTCGGATTCTGCGGGTTCGGGTCGCGTCCGTGCTGGCTCGACGGACCACCGACACCGAGCCCTTCGTCCATGTCCCCGGCACGTACGAATACCGCGATGTCACCGCCTGCCCTCAATGGCTCGATTCATCCGTCACTGACGACCACGAGCACCGGTACGAGTTCGCGGCCGTCGTCGACCTGGACCTCGCAGATGCACCGCTCACGGCACCACAGCCGCGCATCAGCCCGGATTCCGTAGCCGTCGACGGTGATCGGTCCTGGGTCATCGACAGCACGCTGCCGATCGTGGTGGCGCTCGACCTGGCCGACGAGAACGCACCGACGGAGCACCTCCTGCCCGGCGCGGTGACGACGAAGGACGCCTACGAGATCCCGACCGTGTGGGCCTGCGAGGGCGCCTGTTGGGCGTTCAGGTCGGACGGGGTGTTCCGGATCGCCGACGGGGCCGTCACTCACGTGTCGACCTCGCCGGTCGACTCCGTCATCGACGGCGGTGACACCGCGCTGATCGCCCTGCGCGAAGATCGGAACATCGTGCAGCTGTATCGGATCGGCATCGGCGATGCCGAAGTGGGTGAGTCCCTCTACTCGGGCGACGCCCCGGAGTGGGGCATCGCCACCGAGTCCGGCTTCCTCCTTCTCACGTGCAACGGCGAAATGGCGCCCGAGGACCGCACCCACCGCCTGGTACGCGTAGGCGAGGCGGGCGAGATCACCGTCGGGCCTGTGCTCGACGACGTCGGCCCCAACCCCGACGGCTTCGGCGGTGCGCCGCCGCGCGTCTTCACCGGGGGCATGTTCGGCGACCCGATCGCCCTCGACGTGCGCCCCAACCTCACCGTCACCCGCAGCGCGCGTACCGCGCCGCGCTTCGGCAGCGTGCGGACGATCGGGAACGACCTGTACGTCGTCTGTCACCGCCCCGACGGCACCGGCGCCGACGGCTGGTGGCCGCTCGATGGACCGTGCGAGTACCGGAGCGAGGAGCAGTTCTGGCTGCTCGTACGCCTCGACGGAGACACCCTCGAACCCGTCGCGGTCGCGCCGATCCACACCACGCAGGTCTCCGTCGCGTGCCACGGCGACGAGTTCCTCGTCGCAACCGGTGCGGGCTTGTACCGGTGGCGCGGCGTGGGCTACTCGGAGCTCGAGGAGATCCCGCTCGCCGCGCTCCTGGACCAGAACTCCTGAACCTGTCAGCGGTCCGGTGCACGATGTCAGCAGCATCGGATTTCTTCGGGGGGGGAGAGGCCATGACACCGGGGTGGGCCACGATCATCGTCGGCAGTGCAGCCGCCATCATCGCTATCGTGACGATCGGCCAGAAGCGGCTCGCAGACAATAGGAAGGAGTGGTGGACCCGATGCGAGTGGGCGTTGGGAGCCACGTACGTGGCGGACATCGAGCGGGCCGCGACGGCTGGGCCGTGATCGACGACTTGATCGATTCAACCCTGGCGACACCTACTGAAAAGGACATCGCCACGCACTTGGCGTTGACCCGGTACCGAGGCGATACTGGACGTGAGCGCGCTGTGAAGAAGGGCGAGCGATGACTGACACCGAGCACCTCGATCAGGGGCAACGACCACAGAGCCCCGAGATCCAGCGCGCAATTACCCGCGTGGTCATCACCGGTCTTCGGAACTTCAAGGAACCCGTCCCGCAGCAGATGATCGACTTCGTCGAGGGCCGGGCCGACGATCCGGGTCCACTGCCGGACCCGGAGAAGTACCGGAACAGGCGTCGCACCTGGTGGCAGCGGATGCTCGGCCGCTAGAAGCCCAGGCGCCCCAGCTGCTTCGGGTCGCGCTGCCAGTCCTTGGCGACCTTGACGTGCAGGGAGAGGTAGACCTTCCGGCCCAGAAGCTTCTCGATCTCCTCACGCGCCGCGGTTCCCACGGACTTCAGCCGGGAACCGCCCTTGCCGATGATGATCGCCTTCTGCGAGGGACGCTCCACGTAGAGCAGCGCGTGCACCTCCAACATCGCGGGCTTGCCCGACTTCTCCTGCGCCTCCGTCTTCTCCCGTTCGAGCACCTCCTCGATGACGACGGCCAGCGAATGCGGCAGCTCGTCGCGCACACCCTCCAGTGCGGCCTCGCGGATGAGCTCGGCCATCATCGTGTCGTCGTCGGTGTCGGTGACCTCGTCGTCCGGGTAGAAGGCGGGACCCGGCTCCATCTTCGAGGCGAGCAGGTCCACCAGGTCCTCGACCTGCTGGCCGGAGGTCGCCGACACGGGGATCACATCGCAGTCGCCGCCGAGGAACGCGGACACCGCCACCAACTGCTCCGCGACCCGGACGCGGCCCACCTTGTCGATCTTGGTGACCACGCCGATGAGCGTGGTCCTCGGCGCCATGTGCCGCACCTGATCCAGGATGTACCGGTCTCCGGGCCCGATCTTCTCGTCCGCGGGGATGGTCAGGCAGATCGCGTCGACCTCGGAGTAGGTGTCGCGCACCAGGTCGTTGAGGCGCTGCCCCAGCAGGGTGCGCGGCCGGTGCAGCCCGGGGGTGTCCACGAGGACCAGCTGGCAGTCCGGCCGGTTGACGATGCCGCGGATCGTCGAGCGCGTGGTCTGCGGACGCGAACTGGTGATCGCCACCTTCGCCCCGACCAGCGCATTGGTCAGCGTCGACTTGCCCGTGTTGGGCCGCCCCACGAAGCAGACGAAACCGGACCGGAAGTCCTCGTCCCCGTCGCCGTGCGGCTGGATCTCTTCGGTCACGTCAGGGCCTCTCCACGAGCGTCGAACAACAGGATCGGCGCCGCAGGGGACACCTCGTGCAGCGCCGCGGCGCCGGGGTCGGTGCCGTCGGTCGCACCGACGATCACCGCGGCCTCGAAGCCCTCGGCCCCGGAGCTCAGGGCGGTGGCGACGGCCACCTGCAGCCCCGTCAGCGCCAGTGAGGCGAGGGCCACCGGAGCACCCGCGTACGTACGGCCGTCCACGTCCCGGACCGCCGCGCCGTGTCCGGTACCCGCCCGGCCCATCGCGCCGCGCGCGAGGGTCACCAGCTTCCGGTCCTCATCGGACGTCTCGGTCACGCGGTCTCCTTCTCCTCGTTCGCGGTCACCTCGTCCGACGATGCCTCCCCGTCGGTCTCGGCGCGCCGCACCAGGACCGTCGAGATCCGCATCCGGCCGCGTCGGTCGGTCGCGCCCTCCGCCTCCAACAGCAGTCCGTGCGCCCGCACCTGCGAGCCGGGCAGCGGCACGCGGCCCAGCACCAGGCCGAGGAGCCCGCCGACCGTGTCGACCTCGTCCTCCTCGATCTCCTCGTCGAACAGGTCGCCGAGCGTCTCGAGGTCGAGCCGGGCGGACACCCGGTACACCCCGTCGCCGAGTTCCTCGACGGGGGCGATCTCGCCGGCGTCGTACTCGTCGGTGATCTCGCCGACGATCTCCTCCAGCACGTCCTCGATGGTCACCAGGCCGGCGATGGAACCGTACTCGTTAACCAGGACGGCCATGTGGTTGTTGGTGTGCTGCATCTCGCGCAGCAGCGCGTCGACCGGCTTCGAGTCGGGCACGAAGACCGCGGGGCGCGCCATCCGGCCCACCTCGATGGCGTGCCGGTCGGCACCGTCGGGAAGGGCGACGAGGTCCTTGAGGTAGACGACGCCCCGCACGTCGTCGACGTTCTCCCCGATGACGGGGATGCGGGAATGACCGGAACGGACCGCGAGCCGGGTGGCCTGCGAGACGGACTTGTCCGCCTCGATCCACACGATCTCGGGGCGCGGCACCATGACCTCGCGAGCGGCGGTGTCGCCGAGCTCGAAGACGGACTGGATCATCTTGCCCTCGTCCTCGTCCACGACGCCGCGCTGCTGCGCCAGATCGACGAGCTCGCGCAGCTCCACCTCGGTCGCGAACGGGCCGTTGCGGTAACCGCGACCCGGCGTGATGGCGTTACCGAGGAGGATGAGCAGGCGGGTGATCGGCCCCATGAGAACCGCGATGACCTGGAGGATCACGGCGGTCGCGCAGCCGAGTGTGTAGGCGTGCTGGCGGCCGAGGGTGCGGGGCCCCACGCCGATCAGGACGTAACTGACCACCGTCATGACCGCGGCGGTCACCACGGCCGTCCACACGGTGGACAGGTAGCGGTCGAGGACCAGGAACACCAGGACCGTGGACAGGACCTCGCACGCGGTGCGCAACAGCACCACGAGGTTGACGTACAGGGGCCGGTTGACCAGGACGCGTTGCAGGCGCTTGGCGCCCGGGCGGCCGTCCTCGACGAGGTCCTCGACGCGGGCCGGGGAGACCGTCAGCAGGGCGGAGTCGACGGCAGCGAACAGTCCGCCCAGCAGTACCAGGGCGACGACGCCGACGATCAGCAGGATCGACGAGGACACGGCTCAGTCCCGCCGCCCCAGGAACCCGGTACGGCCGAGCAGCTTCTCGTCGCGGGCGGACTGCCGGGCGCGCCGCTCCTTGTCGCGCTGCTGCGCGTAGTACTCGGCGAGGATGCTGTCCTGGAGCGCGAACATCTCGCGCTCCTCGTCCGGCTCGGCGTGGTCGAAGCCCAGCAGGTGCAGCACACCGTGCACCGTGAGCACGTTGAGCTCATGGCCGGTCGAGTGTCCGGCCGCGGCCGCCTGCTCCGCCGCGAACTGCGGGCACAGCACGATGTCGCCCAGCGTCGCGGGCCCGGCGTCCACCATGTCGGGGCGGCCCCCCGGAGTCAGCTCGTCCATCGGGAAGCTCATCACATCGGTGGGCCCGGGCAGGTCCATCCACTTCACATGCAGGTCGGCCATGGTGTCGAGGTCGACGGCGAGCATGTTCAGCTCGGCACCCGGATGCACGTCCATCGCGGCGATGGCGAACGCGGCCACCGCCACGACCTCCGCCTCGTCCACGTCGAAACCCGACTCGTTGGCGAATTCGATGCTCATCGGCGCCCCGGGATGCGTCGCGCGCCCAGCTGCGGGCGCTTGGTGGCTTCGAGCTGCTCCTCGAACTGGGAGTACGCGTCGACGATCTCGGCGACCAGGCGGTGCCGCACGACGTCGGCGCTGGACAGCTCGGCGATGTGGATGTCGTCGATGCCGCGCAGGATGCCGACGGCCGCCCGGAGCCCGCTGGTCGCGCCGCCCGGCAGGTCGACCTGCGTCGCGTCGCCCGTGACCACGATCTTGGAGCCGAAGCCGAGCCGGGTGAGGAACATCTTCATCTGCTCGGCGGTGGTGTTCTGCGCCTCGTCGAGGATGATGAAGGCGTCGTTGAGGGTGCGGCCGCGCATGTACGCCAGCGGCGCCACCTCGATGACACCGGCCGCCATGAGCTTCGGGATGGCCTCGGGATCCATCATGTCGTGCAGCGCGTCGTAGAGCGGGCGCAGGTACGGGTCGATCTTCTCGTTGAGGGTGCCCGGCAGGAAGCCGAGCCGCTCCCCCGCCTCCACGGCGGGCCGGGTGAGGATGATGCGGCTGACCTGCTTGGACTGCAGGGCCTGCACGGCCTTGGCCATCGCGAGGTAGGTCTTGCCCGTACCCGCGGGGCCGATGCCGAAGACGATGGTGTGCTCGTCGATCGCGTCGACGTACTTCTTCTGGTTCACCGTCTTGGGGCGCACCGTCTTCCCGCGGCGGGAGATGATGTCCAGGGTGAGCACCTCGGCGGGCGACTCGCCCGAACCGTCGGTCATCATGCCGATGGACCGGCGCACCTCCTCGGGGCTCACGGCCACGCCACTGCGAACGGCCGCCAGCAGCTCGGCGAGGACGCGCTCGGCCAGCGCCACGTCGGCGGGGCGGCCGGACAGTGTGATCACGTTGCCCCGTGCGTGGATGTCCGCGGCGAGCGCGCCCTCGAGCGCACGGAGGTTCGCGTCCGCGGGTCCGAGGAGACCGAAGATCAGCTCGATGGGGATCTCGACGGTGGACCGCGCCGGCGTCACGGCCTGGGCGGGGCTGTCGGAACTGGTGGGGTCTGGCACGCGGTGCGTAATCCTTCGTCGGTGAGGCGGGGCACCACCCCGTCGGGGTGGATATCTCCAGTTTAGTCCCCCACGACGTGGCCCCGCCTCCGAGATTCGCCCTGTTCGTTCAGCGGACGGTGAACGTGCCCGAACACGTGAGCGTCTCGCCGCTCTCCTTCACCGCCCGGGCGGTCACCACCTTCTCACCGGCGCCGGTACGGACACGGGCGAACGACGTGAGGTTCGGAGCCATCGGGTCCGACGGCTGCGGCCCGAGGGCCCCACCGACACCGGTCGCGGCGTCGCGCCAGGAGATGCTCGCCGACCACCGCGCGCCGTACCACTCGGGGACGTTCACGAGGATCCTGGCCTGCCCGGGAACCACGGTGTCCGGCCCCTGACCAGGAGTGGAGGACGTCATCTCCTGCATGGCCATGGTGAACATGCGCGTGCCGACCCGGCACGTGGCCCCGGATTCATCCGGCGCGGCCGTGGCGGTGCCCGCCCCGGTCGCGAGGGCGCCCAGACCGAGTACGGCCGCGGCGGCGGTACCGAGGAGGGTGCGAGTGCTGGTGATCATCGAGCTCTCCGATCCGTTGCAGTGGCGTTTCACGATCCCTATCGTGAGCGCCGCCGGATCAGTTACTCAGCGCACGGAAAGTTCCTCGATCGCGGCGACTGTGGCGGCGTGGCCCTTCGAGCCGGGCTCGAGGAAGTCGTCGTGCCCCTCGCCCTCGATCATCGTGAGCGTCGCGTCCATACCGTTCTCCTGCGCCTGCGAGAGGAACCACTCGGAGAGCTGATAGGGCACCTGCTCGTCGAGCCGCCCGTGCAGCGCGCGCACGCGGGTGGTGAAGGGCATCGCCGCGACGGGGCTCGCCTGCGCGAAGGTCCGCTTGATGAGGCGCTGATTGGCGTTCGGGGCGAGATCGAAGAGCAGGCGCATCGACTGATCACCGTCGCCCCGCTCGATGAGGTCGAGGACGCCGCCCCGGGAGATCACGCCCAAGAGGTCGGGGCGCTGCGCGGCGGCCCAGACCGCGAGCGTAGCGCCGGCGCTGTGCGCCGCGACGATGTGCCCGGCGTCCTTGGCGAGCTTGGCCGTGCCGTAGTCGATGGCCGCCAGCACGTCCTCGCCCAGGATCGGCCACACCACGCCCGGCTCACCGACCCGGCGGTACTCGACGTTCCACACGGGGTAGCCGCGGTCGTTGAGGTCCTTGGCGACCTTGGACTCCATCGTCATCGAGTACAGGTTTCGCCAGTAGCCGCCGTGCACCAGGGTGATCAGCGGCTTATCGGCGTCACCGGGGTAGAAGTGCCCGTGCTGCGATTCCTCGCTGCCGTAGAAGATGCGACGCGCCATCGTGTCCGAGCACTCCTTCGTCCCAGCCGCCGGCCGGCACCCCGCCGATCCGGTCGTTCAGTCCGGCGGCCTGCCGGACCATCTGTCTGTCATCACTCCCAGCGCCCCCAGGGCGACGGCGGCAGCGGTGGAGGTCCGCAGCACCGTCGGGCCGAGGAGCGCGGGCTGCGCACCCATCCCGACCAGGGCATCCAGTTCCTCGGGGCTGATTCCGCCCTCCGGCCCCACCACGATAACGACGGTTTCGGTTACTGAGAAGTCAACCTCGCCGAGATGCACCGCCGAACCCTCGTGCAAGACAACTACATTCGCATCCATACTGGTGAGTAACGGAACCAGTTCCCGCGTCGTCACCAGGTCGTGGATCTCCGGAACATACGCTCGCCGAGCCTGTTTCGCGGCCGAGCGCGCCACGGCGCGCCACCGGGCCACACCCTTCTCCGCCTTGCCGGTACCCTTGCCGCCGGACCCGCCGCCGTCCCACCGGGAGACGCACCGCGACGCCTGCCACGGAACGATCGCGTCGATCCCCGCCTCGGTGGCGAGTTCCACCGCCAGCTCGGAACGGTCGGACTTCGGCAGGGCCTGCACCAGCACCACGCGCGGTGAGGCGGGCGGTACCGTCCAGGTCTCGGCGCAGCGCACCGTCACCTCCGCCCTGCCCACCGCGGTCGCGGTGCACCGGGCGAATCCGCCGGCACCGTCGGAGAGGACGAGCTCCTCGCCCACCCGGACCCGGCGCACGGCGGCGGCGTGCCGGCCCTCGTCGCCGGCCAGGAGGTACTCCTCCCCCGGCGCGGGCAGCGATTCCGCGAGGAAGACGGTGGCCGCCACCGGCGGCTACCGTCCGGCGAACGTGTCGCGCAGGCGGGAGAAGATGCCGCCGCCCTGGTCCTGGCCGCCGCGCCGGGCGGCGTGCGGGCCCTCGCCCGGGAACAGCGCCTTGAGCTCGCGCAGCTTCTCGGTCTGCTTCTTGTCCAGGCGCGCCGGGACGGCGACGTCGAAGTGCACGACGAGGTTGCCCCGAGCCTGCGAATTGACCTGCGGCATGCCGTGGCCCCGCAGCACCGTGGTATCGCCGGTCTGGGTGCCCGGAGCCACCTCGACGGTGAGCTCTCCGTCGATGACGGTGGGCACCACGACCTCGGCGCCCAGCGCCGCATCGAACATCGGCACCCGCGCCGTCACGTGCAACGTGCTGCCGTCGCGGGTGAGGTACTCGTGCTCGCGCTCGGAGACCTCGACGTAGAGGTCGCCGGCGGGACCGCCGCCGGGTCCGACCTCGCCCTGGCCGGCGAGGCGGACGCGCATCCCGTCGCCGACGCCCGCGGGGATCTTCACGGTGAGGTTACGGCGCGTGCGGACACGGCCGTCGCCGCTGCACTTGCTGCAGGGGTTCTCGATGATCTCGCCGACGCCCGCACAGGTGGGGCACGGCCGCGAGGTCATGACCTGCCCGAGGAAGGACCGCTGGACGGACTGCACCTCGCCCGCGCCGTGGCAGGTGGGGCACGTCGACGGCTTGCTGTCGCCCTCGGTGCCCGCGCCGTGGCACTTGTCGCACAGGATCGCGGTGTCGACGGTCAGCTCGCGGCTCACGCCGTTCGCGCACTCGTCGAGATCCAGCTCCATGCGGATCAGCGCGTCGTTGCCCTCCCGGACACGACCGCGCGGGCCGCGGCCACCGCCGCCCATGCCGCCGCCGAAGAAGGCCTCGAAGACGTCGCCCAGGCCGCCGGAGAAGCCGCCGCCGAACCCGCCGCCACCGAAGCCGCCGCCGGGCGAACTGTCCAGCGGATCGCCGCCCATGTCCACGACGCGCCGCTTCTCGGGGTCGCTCAGCACCTCGTAGGCGTCGGAGACGTCGCGGAACTTCTCCTGAGCGGCCTCGTCGGGGTTCACGTCGGGGTGCAGCTCGCGGGCGAGCTTGCGGTAGGCGCGCTTGATCTCCTGGTCGGAGGCCTTCGAATCGACCCCGAGGATGCGGTAGTAGTCACGTGCCACTTCTGTGAAACCCTCTAACGAAATCGGCGACAGTCAGCGGACCTGATCGGACCGCGCTCAACCCATGATTCCACCACACCGGCGAATCGAACCATTCGCGCAGGTCGGAGGACGACCGGGACGCCCGCCCGGCGCAGTCAGCGCTCGCCGAGCACCTCGCCGACGTACCTCGCGACGGCCGCCACGGAGGCGATCGTGCCCGGGTAGTCCATACGGGTCGGGCCGAGCACGCCGACGCCGCCGAACACCGCGCCCGGTGCGCCGTATCCGGTGGACACCACCGAGGCGCCGCGCAGGTTCTCGTCCTGCGTCTCCGAGCCGATCGCCACCGACACGGTGCCGGGTTGCTGCCGTGCGGTGAGCAGCTTGAGCACGACCACCTGCTCCTCCAGCGTCTCGAGCACGCTGCGCAGGGAACCGGAGACGGCGTCGAAGTCGGCCGCGTTGCGGGTGAGGTTCGCGGTGCCGCCCAGTACCAACCGGTCGTCGGCGCGCTCGACCAGCGTCTCGACCAGCACCGTCGACACCCGGATCACGGCGTCGCGCAGGTCTCGGGGCGCGAGCGGAGCGAGGTCCGCGACCGCCATGGAGGCGTCGGGGATCAGCTTGCCGTGCACGGCGGCGCCGAACAGCTCGCGCAGGCGGGAGAGGTCCTCGTCGGAGGCCGGCTCCCCCAGCTCGACGAGCCGCTGTTCCACGCGGCCCGAGTCCAGGATCACCACGAGCAGCAGCCGGGTGGGGGCGAGTGCGACCACCTCGAGGTGCCGGACCCGCGCGGAGCTGAGCACGGGATACTGGATCACCGCGACCTGGCGGGTGAGCTGCGCCAGCAGCCGCACGGAGCGCTGCAGCACGTCGTCGAGGTCGACACCGGTCTCCAGGAACTGGAGGATGGCGCGGCGCTCGGCCGCCGACAGCGGCTTGACCTGCGCGATCCGGTCGACGAACTGGCGGTACCCCTTCTCGGTGGGGATCCGCCCGGAACTGGTGTGCTGCTGGGTGATGTAACCCTCGGCCTCGAGCACCGCCATGTCATTGCGGACCGTCGCGCTGGACACGCCCAGCTGATGCCGGTCCACCAGGGCCTTCGAGCCGACGGGCTCGTGGGTCTCGACGTAGTCGGCCACGATCGCCCGAAGCACCTCGAAGCGCCGGTCCTCCGTCGTCGACATCGTGCCGTCCTTTCGAGTGCGAACTTCGAATGTCCAGCTTACGCGGGCTAGAGTCGAGCCGTGATCTTCAAGGGCGTACTCGACGGGAAGCCGTACCCCGATCACGGGCTCAGCCCCCGCGACTGGTCACAGATCCCGCCGCAGCAGGTGCGGCTGAGCGCGATCATCACCACCACCACGGTCCTGGCCCTCGATCGGCTGCTCTCCGAGGACTCCACCTTCTACGGCGACCTGTTCCCGCACGCGGTCGAGTGGAACGGCGACCTGTATCTCGAGGACGGCCTGCACCGGGCGGTGCGGTCCGCGCTCCGGGGGCGCGAGGTCCTGCACTGCCGCGTGCACGCGCTCCCACCCGGCACCCCGCCGCGTCCGGCATCCTCGGGGAGGCACGGCAAACACGCCCGCCAGGACTGAGAGGACTCCCCATGTCGCGCACCATCCGCCTGACCGGGTCCGGCACCGCCACCGCGACCCCCGACGTCGTCATCGCCCGCATCGGCGTGGAGTTCCGCGCGGGCGACGTGGCGACGGCCTTCTCGGGCGCCGGCGAAGCGGCACGCGCGGTGGTCGCCGCCGCCCACGCGGCCGGGGTGTCGAGCGGGGACGTCGCCACGTCGGACGTGGGGCTGCAGGCCGTCGAGACGGGGCCGTGGGAGGACCGTCGCCTCGAGGGTTACGCCGCGAGCGAGTCGCTCACGGTGACCGTTCGTTCCGTGGGCGACGCCGCCGCAGTGCTACAGGCCGCGGCCACGGCCGCGGGCGACGCCGCCCGGATCCAGTCCGTCACGTTCGCACTGTCCGACGGTGCCGGCCCCGCCGCCGCGGCGCGCGAGGCCGCCTTCACCGACGCGAGGACCCGGGCCGAGCAGTACGCGGCCCTGTCCGGCGACGCCCTCGGCGCGGTGCTCGCGATCACCGACGACCCCGCGCCGGGCCCGCGCGCCGAGGTGCACTTCGCTGCGAAGTCGATGGCCGCCGCACCGGCGGGACCCGCGATGGAAGCCGGCGAGCGCGCGGTGACGGCCCGGGTCACCGTCGAATGGGAGTTGGTGTAACCGCCTTCTCCGTTGCCGTAACCGGCGATCCGCTGCGGCGGCGCGTGCCCGGTGCCACCCTGAGACTATGGCGAACTCCACATCCAGCACAGCACGGAAACTGCGCGCCGCCGGCCTCGCGCTCCTCGCGGCGGTCGCCGTCGGCGGATCGGTCACGGCGTGCGGTTCGTCGAGCACCTCCAACGACTCCCCGCGGGAGATCACGGCCGTCGGCACCGGCGACGCCTCCGGCGCACCCGACGTGCTCACCGTGGAGCTGGCGGTCCAGCACCAGGCGGGCGACGTCACGACCGCACTCAACGACGCCTCGGCGAGCGCCCAGAAGGTGATCGACGCCGCCGGCGCCAATGGCGTCGACAAGAAGGACGTCGCCACCGCCAACGTTCGGGTCGATCCCCGGTACGGCACCGACCGGCGGATCATGTCGTACGAGGCGACGCAGTCGCTCACGGTGAAGGTCCGCAAGCTCGACACCGCCTCGAAGCTGCTCGGGGACATCGCGACCGCGGGCGGCGATGCGACCCGGATCAACTCCGTGGGCTTCGACATCGAGAACGACTCCGCACTCAAGGCCACGGCCCGTGACAAGGCGTTCGCCGAGGCCAAGAGCCGCGCCGAGCAGTACGCCAAGCTCTCCGGCGGGAAGCTCGGCGAGGTCCGCACGGTCACCGAGGGCGCGGCCGCCCGCCCCAACCCGACGCGGCAGTACTCCGCTCCCGTCCCGGCACCCGGTGCCGCGGCCTCGCCCGTCCCGATCGAGTCCGGCGAGCAGTCGCTCACCGTGACCGTCACGGTGGTGTTCGCCCTGTCCTGATCAGTCCAGGATCCGTCGCACCACGCCGTCGGCGAGCAGGCGACCGGCGTCGGTGAGCACGTACGCGTCACCGTGCCGCTCCAGGTTCCCGACGGCGACCTCCTCGTCGGCCCGCGCGGCCTCATCGGCCCGCAGAACGGCGAGGGGGATGCCGGATCGCATGCGGACGCGGAGCATCACGTCCTCGACGTGGCGATCCTCGTCGGTGAGCACCTCGTGGCCGGCGAGGGGCAGCGCGCCGTCGGCGACCGCCTCCGCGTAGCGGGCGGGATGCTTGACGTTCCAGACCCGCGTCCCGTCGACATGGCCGTGCGCGCCCGGGCCGGCGCCCCACCAGTTCGCGCCCTCCCAGTAGAGCTCGTTGTGCCGGCATCGCCCGGCCTCGGAGCGCGCCCAGTTCGACACCTCGTACCAGTCGAACCCGGCGTCGCGGAGAGCGCGGTCGAGCATCTCGTAGCGGTGCGCCAGCACGTCGTCGTCGGTGTCCGGGAGCTCGCCGCGGCGGATCCGCCGCGCCAGCGCGGTTCCGTCCTCGACGATGAGGGCGTAGGCGGAGACGTGGTCGACGCCCGCGTCGAGCACGGCGTCCAGCGAGGCTCGCAGGTCGTCGTCGGACTCGCCCGGTGTGCCGTAGATGAGGTCGAGGTTGACGTGCTCGAAGCCGGCCGCCCGCGCCTCCTTCGCGGCGGCGACCGCCCGGCCGGGCGTGTGGGTGCGGTCGAGGACCTTGAGGACGTGCTCCGCGGCGGACTGCATGCCGAGCGAAATCCGGGTGAAGCCCGCCTCGCGCAGCCGCGCGAAGAACTCCGGCGAGGTGGACTCGGGGTTCGACTCGGTGGTCACCTCGGCGTCGTCGGCGAAGGTGAAGTGCCGGCGGGCCGTATCGAGCAGCGCGGCGAGGCCGTCTCCGCCCAGGAGCGACGGGGTGCCGCCGCCCACGAACACCGTCGACACCGGGACGTCACCGAGCGCACCGCGGGCCAGGCCCAGCTCCCCGTCGATCGCCTCGGCCCACGCCTGCGGCGACGTCGATGCGCCCAGCTCGCCGGCCGTGTAGGTGTTGAAATCGCAGTACCCGCACCGCGTGGCGCAGAACGGGACGTGCAGGTAGAGCCCGAACGGGGTCGAGGCACCGTCGAGCCGGCTGATCTCAGGTGTCGAGGGCGCGGGCACCCGTCCAGTCTGTCAGGTCCGCCACCTCCGGATTTCGCTCACCGGTGAGCGGAACCCGATTCCACTTCTCCGCCCATCCGGTGGCACAATGATCTCGATGGATGGACAGGGTGAGCTGCTGGCGTCGCGTCGGCACATCGATTACCTGCGGGTCTGCAGCAGCGGCTGTCGGGCCTGATTCCCGACGCCTCTTTCCGCGTCGAGCCCCCGGAAGCGCCACCAGCCCGGCGCGCCATCCCATGAATCCCAGGAGTCTCCATGACGTCGATCGCCGACGCCCCTGTCCCCTCCGCCGCTGACGCCGCCCCGACGCGGCCGGCGCGCACGCGCCCGGCCAAGCGCAAGTCGGAGGGCCAGTGGAAGCTGGGGTACCGCACGCCGCTCAATGCGAACGAGCAGACCAAGCGCGACGACAACCCGCTCAACGTGCGCGCCCGGATCGAGAACATCTACTCGAAGCAGGGCTTCGACTCGATCGACAAGGCCGACCTTCGCGGCCGGATGCGCTGGTGGGGCCTCTACACGCAGCGCGAGCAGGGCTACGACGGCACGTACACCGGCGACGAGAACATCGACCTGCTGGAAGCGCCGTACTTCATGATGCGCGTGCGCTGCGACGGGGGGAAGCTCGATGCGGCGCAGGTGCGGACGCTCGGCGAGCTCTCCACCGAGTTCGGCCGCGACACCGCCGACATCTCGGACCGCGAGAACGTGCAGTTCCACTGGATCGAGATCGAGAACGTCCCCGAGATCTGGAAGCGACTCGAGGCGGTGGGCCTCAAGACCACCGAGGCCTGCGGCGACTGCCCCCGCGTCGTGCTCGGTTCCCCGCTGGCCGGCGAGTCCTTCGGCGAGGTCCTGGACCCGTCGCCCGCGATCGACGAGATCGTGCGCCGCTACATCGGCGACCCGCAGTACTCGAACCTGCCGCGCAAGTTCAAGACCGCCATCTCGGGCCAGCAGGACGTGGTCCACGAGATCAACGACGTCGCCTTCGTCGGCGTCGTGCACCCCGAGCACGGCCCCGGCCTCGACCTCTGGGTCGGGGGCGGACTGTCGACCAACCCGATGCTGGCGCAGCGGGTGGGCGCGTGGATCCCGCTCGATGAGGTGCCCGACGTGTGGGAGGGCGTGGTCGCGATCTTCCGCGACTACGGCTACCGCCGGCTGCGTTCGAAGGCGCGGCTGAAGTTCCTGGTCAAGGACTGGGGCATCGAGAAGTTCCGCCAGGTGCTCGAGGACGAATACCTGGGCCGCAAGCTGATCGACGGCCCCGCGCCCGAGCAGCCCGCGCGTCCGATCGACCACATCGGCGTGCAGAAGCTGCGCAACGGCCTCAACGCCGTCGGCTTCTCGCCCATCGCCGGCCGCGTCTCGGGCACCGTCCTGAGCGCGGTGGCCGACGCGATGGACCGGGTCGGCTCCGACCGCGCCGCGTTCACGCCGTACCAGAAGCTCATCATCCTCGACGTCCCGGACGAGCAGGTCGACTCGCTGATCGACGAACTGGCCCCGGTCGGCCTCCAGGGCCGCCCGTCGAGCTGGCGCCGCAACCTCATCGCGTGCAGCGGCATCGAGTTCTGCAAGCTCTCGTTCGTCGAGACCCGCAAGCGGTCGCAGGTGCTGGTGCCGGAGCTGGAGCAGCGGCTCGCCGACATCAACGCGCAGTTGGACGTGCCGATCACGGTGAACATCAACGGCTGCCCCAACTCGTGCGGCCGGTCGCAGATCGCCGACATCGGCTTCAAGGGTCAGCTCGTCGACGACCACGAGGGGAATCAAGTCGAGGGATTCCAGGTTCACCTTGGTGGAAGCCTCGGGCTCGACAGCGGGTTCGGCCGCAAGCTGCGCCAGCACAAGGTGCTGTCGACGGAGCTCGGGGACTACATCGAGCGTGTGGTGCGGAACTTCGTCTCCCAGCGCGAAGAGGGTGAACGCTTCGCGCAGTGGACGCTCCGCGCCGCGGAGGAGGATCTGCGATGACGGCACGAGCGGACTCGGCGACGGAGTCACCGTCGAACCCCCTGACCGGACGCGACGCGGACGAGCTCCGTGCCCTCGCGGACCGTGCGTCGAAGGAGCTGGAGGGCGCCGATGCGCTGACCCTGCTGCGGTGGACGCTGGACACCTTCGGCGAGGACTTCGTGGTCGCGTCGAACATGCAGGACGGGGTGCTGGTGCACCTCGCCAAGCAGGTGCAGGACCGGCCCAAGGTGCTGTTCCTCGACACCGGCTACCACTTCCCCGAGACGATCGGCATGCGCGACGCGGTCGAGTCGATCTACGAGGTGGAACTGCTCAACGTGACGCCCGCGCAGAGCGTCGGCGAGCAGGACGCGGCCCTCGGCAAGGATCTGTTCGCCCGCGACGCCGCGCAGTGCTGCAACCTGCGCAAGGTGGTGCCGCTGCGCGAGACCCTCAAGGGCTACCGGGCCTGGGTGACCGGCATCCGCCGGGTCGAGTCGCCCACTCGCGCGAACGCCCCGTTCATCTCGTTCGATGAGGGCTTCGGGCTGCTCAAGGTGAATCCCATCGTCGACTGGTCCGACGAGCAGATGCAGCGGTTCATCGAGGAGAACGGCATCCTGGTCAACCCGCTGGTCGACGAGGGCTACCCGTCGATCGGCTGCCAGCCCTGCACCAACAAGCCCGCCCCGGGTTCCGATCCTCGAAGCGGCCGCTGGGCCGGTTCGACCAAGACAGAATGCGGACTGCACGCCTCATGACCATCACAGAGCCCACGGAGCCGATCGTGTCCACTGGCGACCCCACGGAGTTCAGCACGCTCGACGCGCTGGAGTCCGAGGCCATCCACATCTTCCGCGAGGTCGCCGGCGAGTTCGAGCGGCCCGTCATCCTGTTCTCCGGCGGCAAGGACTCGACGGTGCTGCTGCACCTCGCGGTCAAGGCCTTCTGGCCGGCGCCGCTGCCGTTCGCGCTCCTGCACGTGGACACCGGCCACAACCTGCCCGAGGTGCTGGACTTCCGCGACCGCATGGTCGAGAAGTACAACCTGCGGCTGCACGTGGCGAAGGTCGAGGACTACCTCGCCGACGGCCGGCTCGAGGAGCGGGCCGACGGTATCCGCAACCCGCTGCAGACGGTGCCGCTGCTGGATGCGATCTCCGAGAACCGGTTCGACGCCGTCTTCGGCGGCGGCCGCCGCGACGAGGAGCGGGCCCGCGCCAAGGAGCGCATCTTCTCCCTGCGCAACGCGTTCGGCCAGTGGGACCCGAAGCGGCAGCGTCCCGAGCTGTGGAACCTGTACAACGGCCGGCACGCGCCGGGCGAGCACGTGCGCGTGTTCCCCATCAGCAACTTCACCGAGCTCGACATCTGGCGCTACATCGCCCGCGAGGACATCGAGCTGGCCTCGATCTACTACGCCCACCAGCGCGAGGTCTACGACCGCGACGGCATGTGGATGACCGCCGGCGTGTGGGGAGGCCCGCGCGAGGGCGAACAGGTGCAGACCCTCTCGGTGCGGTACCGCACCGTGGGCGACGGCTCCACCACCGGCGCGATCCTCTCCGAGGCCGCCACCAACGAGCAGATCATGGCCGAGGTCGCCGCGTCGCGGCTCACCGAGCGCGGCGCCACCCGTGGCGACGACCGTGTCTCGGAGGCCGCCATGGAGGACCGCAAGAAGGAGGGCTACTTCTGATGAGCACCGCCCCCGCGCTGCTGCGCCTGGCCACGGCCGGCTCCGTGGACGACGGCAAGTCCACCCTCGTCGGCCGCCTGCTCTACGACACGAAGTCGGTGCTCGCCGATCAGATCGACGCCGTCACCCGCGCGTCGGTCGACAAGGGCCTCGAGACTCCCGACCTGTCGCTGCTGGTCGACGGCCTGCGCGCCGAGCGCGAGCAGGGCATCACCATCGACGTGGCCTACCGCTACTTCGCGACGCCCAACCGGTCCTTCATCCTCGCCGACACCCCCGGCCACGTTCAGTACACCCGCAACACGGTGTCGGGCGCCTCCACCGCCCAGGTCGTGATCCTGCTGACCGACGCGCGCAAGGGCGTCATCGAGCAGACCCGGCGGCACGCCGCGGTGTTGTCGCTGCTGGGCGTGCCGCGCCTGGTGCTCGCGGTGAACAAGATCGACCTCGTCGAGGATCCGGCGACCGTGTTCCAGGAGATCTCGGCCGAGTTCCGGGCGCTCACCGGCTCGCTGGGGTGGTCCGACGAGGCCGTCCACGCGATCCCCGTCTCGGCGCTGCACGGTGACAACGTGGCTTCCCGGTCGGAGAACACCCCGTACTACGACGGCCCTTCGCTCATCGAGCACCTCGAGTCCATCCCGACCGACCCGGACACCAAGCCCATCGGTTTCCGCTTCCCGGTGCAGTACGTGATCCGGCCCCGCACCCCCGAGTACCCCGACTACCGCGGGTACGCCGGTCAGGTGGCCGCCGGCACCGTCGACGTGGGCGACGAGGTCCTCGTGCTCCCCGCCGGGACGCGGAGCCGCGTCGAGCGCATCGACACCGCCGACGGCCCGCTCGACTCCGCGCACACCGGCCGCTCGGTCACGGTGATCCTCGCCGACGACGTGGACGTCTCGCGCGGCGACGTGATCGTCTCCGCCGCCGACGCCCCCGAACCGCGGCAGCAGTTCGAGGCGACGGTGTGCTGGCTGGCCGAGAAGCCGCTCCGCATCGGCGCGCGGCTGCTGCTCAAGCACGGCACCAAGACCACGCAGGCCATCGTCGGCGGGCTGGACGCCGTCTTCGACGAGCAGAACCTCACCGTCGGTGAGGGCACGACGCTCGAGCTGAACCAGATCGGCCGGATCGCGATCCAGACCGCCGAGCCGATCGTCGCGGACGACTACGACAAGAACCGGGAGATGGGCTCGTTCCTGCTCATCGACCCCGCGGGCGGCAACACCCTCGCCGCCGGTCTGGTCGGGGATGCCCTGGCCCACCTGGTCTGAGCAGTTCGACGGTCCGCCGGCCGCACCCGCGTTTCGGGGTGCGGCCGGCGCCGCTTCAGCCTGGTGAGGGAGAGTCCGCCGATGCCGCTACTTGCCCGCGGGGAGTTCCCCGATCCGGTACCGCTCCGAACGGTCGGCGCTCTCCCATACCGCGATCCCGTCACGAACGCGCGCCCACAACGGTGACGTTCCTCGAGCGGCGAGCGGCCAGGTTCGCGACGGCCCGACCTGCGCCGAATCCAGCACTGCTTCCTGGATCTGATCTGCAAGAAGGTGGGTCTCCAACTCCTCGTCCGCGTCATCGTCGAACCGGATGCCGACCGCGTACACGCGACCGGGGAACGAAAGGACCGGCGCGTACGGACCTGTCCACGTGAACGCGTATTTCAGCCCGCTGACGTGCATGTCCCGCTCCACCCGGAGGAACGCGAGCGAGGCCGAGTGGTCGCGCATCAGAACATCTCGACGGCCCAGGCCCGACGGGGGCTGAACAGCATCAGGTCGGCGCGGGCGGCGGCGCCGTCGGACAGTTCCCGGATCGACCCGACGGCGACGCGGCGCGCGACCGGCTCGTCGGAGAGCCACAGCCTGCCGAGGTCGGTGACGTCGAGCGCGAGGTCGGCGGGCTCGTCGGTCGGCGTACAGGTGCCGGCTCCCCCGTCCGTGGAGATCAGGAACCGCCCGTGCGCCGGGCCGGGACCGGCACCGTCGAACCCCGGATCGGTCACCTCCAGCACGAGCCGGCCCGGCGCGGCGTACGTCCTCGCCGAGAACAGCGCGGGCACGTCGAAGGGCCGGATCCACAGGAAATCGGTGCGGTTGGACAGCTGCACGGTGCGCGGGTCGACGGGGACGGTCGTGGCGATGTCGTCGAGGGGACGCTGTGTCGCCTCGACCCACAGCACCCAGTCGATGCTCATGGCGAACGACCACAGGTCCCGCTCCGCGGCGGCGTCGACGCCGAGGAGCTCGGTGACCTTGAGCGTGGAGTCGGGGCGGCTGTCGGTCCACTTCGGCGCGACGGTGTACGCGAGCACGCCCGCGACCTCGCCGTCGCGGCGCAGCACCACCCGCAGGGTCTCATCGGGCCCGCCGCCCGCCAGCACGCCCGCCGTGCGGCGCAGATTGATGTCGAGCTTCGACACCCGCCCGGGGAAGTCGAGCAGCTCGCGGATGCGGGTCGACGCCTCCAGGTACTCCTCGCCGCCCGCGTACCGCACCTCGCCGACGGGAGGTTGCGGTAGCCGGCCGCGGTCCACCGCGATCCGGAGGTCGACGGACTCGGTGCTCTGCCCGAAGCCGTACCGGCCGTAGATCGCGTGCTCGGCGGCGATGAGGGTGGCCGCGGCCGCGCCGCCGGCGAGCGCGGTCCCGAGGCACTCGCGCATGTGCGTACCGAGGATGCCGCGGCGGCGGTGCGTCGGCAGGACGGTCACGGCCGAGACGGCGCGGACCGGGACCCGCGCACCGCCGACGGCCGTGAGCTCCTGGTCGAAGGAGAGGAAGGTCCCGACGGTCCGCGCGCCGTCGACCGCGATCCGGTGGTCGAGGGAATCGAGCTGCGACGACACCGCTTCGACCCACTGATCGGCGTCGGGCAGCCTGCTCTGGAAACCGATGGAGGCGCACTGCTGGAAGCCGAGGAGCTGCTCCCGGGTGGTGACGCGCTGGAAGTCGATCGCGCTCGAATCGGTCATACCGGCAACATTACCGATGCGCACAACCCTATTTCGACGCGGCGATCTCCGGCACGTGGGTGGCGCGCACGTACACCGCGTCGCCCTCCGACAGATCCAGCGCGGTGGCGTCGCCACGGGTGATCTGCGCGTGGAAGCGCTCCCCCGTCGCGGCGTTCTTCAGCTCCACCCGGACCTCGAAGCCGAGGTAGACCACGCGCTCGACCTCGGCGCGCAGCACGCCCGCCTCCTCGGAGGTCAGGCCACCGGCGCGCGCGAGCTCGGGGGTGCGGCCCACGCGGATGTCGTGCGGGCGCACCAGCACACCGTTCAGCCGCGCGACCGACCCGAGGAAGGACATGACGAACTCGGTCTCGGGCCGGTCGTAGACGTCCGCCGGAGTCCCGACCTGCTCGATCCGGCCCTTGTTGAGCACCGCGATCCGGTCGGCGATGTCGAGCGCCTCCTGCTGGTCGTGCGTCACGATCACGGTGGTCACGTGCACCTCGTCGTGCAGACGACGCAGCCACGACCGCAGCTCGTCGCGCACCTTCGCATCGAGCGCGCCGAAGGGCTCGTCGAGCAGCAGCACCTGCGGGTCCACCGCCAGAGCGCGGGCGAGCGCCATGCGCTGACGCTGGCCGCCCGACAGCTGCGCGGGGTATCGCGACTGGAACCCCGTGAGCCCCACGACGTCGAGCAGGTCGTCGACCTTGGCCTTCACCTTGGCCGCCGGCAGCTTGCGGATCTTGAGCCCGAAGGCGACGTTCTCGCGCACGGTCATGTGCTTGAACGCGGCGTAGTGCTGGAAGACGAAACCGATGTCGCGCTGCTGCGGCGTCGCGTGCGTGACGTCGACGCCGTTGATCTCGACGAGCCCGGAGTCGAGTCGGTCGAGGCCGGCGATCGAGCGCAGCAGCGTCGACTTACCGGAGCCGGAGGGCCCGAGGAGCGCGGTCAACGACCCGTCGGGGATCTCCAGGGAGACGTCGTCGAGGGCCGCGAAATCGCCGTAGCGCTTGTTGGCTCCCACCACGTTAATCGTCATCGCGGTTCCTCCTGCGGGTCGCTTCGAGCAGGGACATCACCACTAGCGCGACGAGCGCCAGCAGCATGAGCAGTGTCGCGGCGGCGTACGCCCCGAAGGTGTTGTAGTCGTCGTGGTTGCGCGAGCTCACGAGCAGGGTGAGCGTCTGCGAGATGCCGGGGAAGTTGGACGAGACCATGAGCACGGCCCCGTACTCGCCCAGTGCGCGGGCGATCGTCAGGACCACGCCGTAGGTCAGGCCCCAGCGGATCGCCGGCAGAGTGATCCGCCAGAACGTCTGCCAGGCACTGGCGCCGAGGGTCGCGGCGGCCTGCTCCTGATCCTGTCCGATCTCGTGCAGCACCGGCTCCACCTCGCGCACCACGAAGGGCAGCGTCACGAACGTCGTCGCGAGCACCATGCCGGGCAGCCCGAAGATGATCCGGAAGCCGAGTGATTCGATGCCGCCGAACCAGCCGCCGACGCCCCACAGCATGATCAGCGCGACGCCCACGACGACGGGCGAGACGGCGAAGGGCAGGTCGACCGCCGCCTGGAGTGCGGCCTTGCCGCGGAACTTCCCGCGGGCGAGGGCCAGCGCCACGAGCACGCCGAAGATCACGTTGAGCGGCACCACGATCGCGACGATGAGCAGCGAGAGCTGCAGCGCCGAAATCGCGGCCGGGGTGGTGATCCAGGCCCAGAACTCGCCGAAGCCGCGCTCGAACGAGCGGTACAGGATCACGCCGATGGGCAGCACGAGCAGCACCAGCAGGTACAGCAGTGCGACCGACCGGAGGCTCAGCACCGTCTTCCTGGAGAGGTTCATTCGCTGTTCTCCTCCCGCTTGGCAGTCCTCGATCCGACGAACCGCATCACCGCCAGCAGGACGAAGGCGATGGCGAGCAGGGCCACCGAGACCGCGGAGGCGGCCACCTGGTTGTCGACCTCCAGCTGCTGCTGGATGTACTGCGAGGCGACCTGCGTCTGCCCCGGGACGTTGCCGCCCACCAGCACGACCGACCCGAACTCGCCGATCGCGCGGGTGAAGGCGAGGCCCGCGCCGGACAGGATGGCGGGCAGCAGCGTGGGGATCACGATCTTCGCCGCGATCACCCGGTTCGGCGCGCCGAGCGACGCCGCGGCCTCCTCCACCTCGCGGTCGAGTTCGATGAGCACCGGCTGCACCTGCCGCACCACGAAGGGCAGGGTCACGAACGCGAGGGCGATGACGATCGCCGGCTGCGTCGCGTTGAGCGTCAACCCGATCGGGCTGTCCGGCCCGTACAGCGAGAGCAGCACGATCGACGCGACGATGGTGGGCAGTGCGAACGGCAGGTCGATGAGCGCGTTGACGACGCCCTTCCCGGGGAAGTCGTCGCGCACCAGCACCCAGGCGATGACGGTGCCCATGACCACGTTGATGAGCGTCACCAGCAGTGAGACCCAGACGGTGATGACCAGTGTGGAGACGGCGTTCTTCGCGGTGAGCGCGTCCCAGAAGCCCGACCAGCCGTGGTCGAAGGCCTTGGTGGTGATCGCGGCGATCGGCAGTAGGACGATCAGCGAGATCCACAGCCAGGCCACGCCGATGCGCAGCGGGTTGACGAGGCTCCGCATCACTTCCCGCCGTTCTTGTAGGCGGCGGCGATGGCGCCCTTGTCGCCGAACAGCGCGGCGTCGACCGCGGGCCAGCCGGTGAGGTCCTTGCCGCCGTTCTTCGCGGCGGTGCCCTTGCCGAGCACCGCGCCGAGCTCGTCGACGGTCCACAGCCGCTGCGGCTGCGCCGGGAACAGGTGCGCGGTCTCCGCGGCGATCGCGGGGTCGCCGGCCCGGAAGCCCGATCGCGGGATGGCCCGCTGCGCCTCGGGGGAGAACAGGAAACCGACGAAGCGTTGCGCCGCCTCGGGCGACTGCGCGGTGTTCACCACGGCCACCGGGAGGTCGATCCGGAACGACTGCGGCGGGATGAAGTACTCGGGCTTGGGCTTGCCCTCCTTCTCGCTCTGCCGCTGCAGCAGCACGGCCTCGCTCTCGTAGCTGAGCAGGACGTCGCCCTGCCCGGACTCGAACGCCGAGGTCGCGTCGCGCCCGGAGCCGGGGCTCACCGTCGTGTGATCGCGGATGAGCTCCTTGACGAAGGCGAGGCCCTTCTCGGGCTCCTGGCCCCCGTTGGACAGCGCCGCGTAGGGCGCGAGCAGGTTCCACTTCGCGGATCCGGAACTCGCCGGGTTCGGCGTCACCACCTCGACACCGGGCTTGAGCAGGTCCGCCCAGTCGCGGATGCCCTTGGGATTGCCGGGGCGGACGACCACGGCGACGAGGGACGTGAAGGGGACCGAGCGCCGCGGGTACGCCTTCTCCCAGTCCTTGTCGATGAGGCCGGCCTTGACGATGCGGGTGACGTCGGGGGCCACGGACATGTTCACCACGTCGGCCGGAACGTGCCGCGCGACCTTGCGCGACTGGTCGCCCGATGCGCCGTAGGACTGCGAGAAGCCCACGTCGGGGTTGTTCTCGCGGAACAGGGGGATGGCGATGTCGAACGCCGGCTTGGGCGCCGCGAAGGCGACCAGGTTCACGCGTTCGTCACCGCTGGAGATGTCGACGCCGTGCGGGTCGTCGGTGGAGCCGCCCCCACATGCCGTGAGCAGCACGGTCAGGGCGACCGCGACGATGCTCACAGCACGGCCACGGAGGCTGGGTCGGATCACGTCTCGCCGTTCTCCTCGGGACTTCGGTCAGGCGAGAATCCTACGAAGCCCGGTCAGCGGAGCACGGCCCACGCGACCACGAGGAGCACCAGCAGCGCGATCAGCGCGAGCGTCACCTTCGACTTGGGCACGAGTGCCCGCCATCCGCCGCCTGTCTCAGACACTCTCGTCATTCCCTTCTCCGGCACGCTGACCTGCGACATCGGCGCGACCGGACCGCTCGAGGCGGGCGTCCAGTGCGTCGGCGACGCGGTCGATGAGGGCGCTGAGGACGCGCACCACCAGCATTGCGATCACTGCGAGTACAACCATCACCAGGCTGACCTGCAGTACGTACGGCAGACCCGTGAGCCACAGCTCCACCGAGTCCCACCACTGCGCGATCGCATGCACCCGACCAGCCTAGCGACCGCCGTGCGCGAACCCGCCGCCGTGCCTCATCATGGTGTGCATGTCATCGAAGAACGACGGACCGACCTCCGACGCGCCGGGCACCGATGCGCTCGTCACCGACACCCCGTCGATCGGCGATGCCGTTTTCCCGCCCATCCACGATTACGCCTTCCTCTCCGACTGCGAGAACACGTGCCTGATCGCGCGTGACGGCAGTGTCGAGTGGATGTGCATCCCGCGCCCCGATTCCCCCAGTGTGTTCGGCGCGATCCTCGACCGCGGCGCCGGCTCGTTCCGGCTGGCCCCGTACGGCGTGCGCGTCCCCGTCGACCGCCGGTACCTGCCCGGCAGCCTCATGCTCGAGACCACGTGGCAGACCTCCACGGGCTGGCTGATCGTGCGCGACGCCCTGGTGATGGGGCCCTGGCACGACACCCACACCCGGTCGCGCACGCACCGTCGGACCCCCACGGACTGGGACGCCGAGCACATCCTGCTCCGGACCGCGCGCTGCGTCTCCGGCACCGTCGAGCTGCAGCTCAACTGCGAGCCGGCGTTCGACTACCACCGCGCGGGCGCCGAGTGGACCTATTCGGGCGACGGCTACGGCGAGGCGGTGGCGCGCGCCCGCACCGACTTCGGGCTGAACCCGGAGCTCAAGCTCACGACCAATATGCGCCTGGGCCTCGAGGGGCGCGAGGCCCGCGCGCACACCCGCCTCAAGGAGGGCGACGAGGTCTTCGTCGCGCTGTCGTGGAGCAAGCATCCGGTGCCGCAGACCTTCCCGGAGGCGACCCAGAAGATGTGGGCCACCGCGGAGTCCTGGCGCCAGTGGATCAACCGCGGCCAGTTCCCGGACCACCCGTGGCGCACGTACCTGCAGCGCTCGGCGCTCACCCTCAAGGGCCTGACGTACTCCCCGACGGGCGCGCTGCTCGCCGCGTCGACGACCTCGCTCCCGGAGACGCCGGGCGGCGTCCGCAATTGGGACTACCGGTACGCGTGGGTGCGCGACTCGACGTTCGCTCTCTGGGGCCTGTACACGCTGGGCCTGGACCGGGAGGCCGAGGACTTCTTCTCCTTCATCGCCGACGTCTCCGGCGCCAACAACGGCGAGCGGCACCCACTACAGGTCATGTACGGGGTCGGCGGGGAGCGCACTCTGGTCGAGGAGGAGCTCGGCCACCTCTCGGGGTACGACGGTGCGCGGCCCGTCCGGGTCGGCAACGGGGCCTACGACCAGCGACAGCACGACATCTGGGGCACCATGCTGGACTCGGTGTACCTGAACACGAAGTCCTCGGAGCGGATCCCGGAGACGCTGTGGCCGGTGCTCAAGGAGCAGGTCGAGGAGGCGCTCAAGCACTGGCGCGAGCCCGACCGCGGCATCTGGGAGGTGCGCGGGGAGCCGCAGCACTTCACCAGTTCGAAGGTCATGTGCTGGGTGGCCCTCGATCGTGGGGCCAAGCTCGCGGCGATGCACGGCGAGGACGACTACGCCCGCGAGTGGGCGGAGAAGGCCGAGGTCATCAAGGCCGACATCCTCGAGCACGGCGTGGACGACCGCGGCGTCTTCACCCAGCGGTACGGCTCTCCGGCGCTCGACGCCTCCCTCCTGCTGGTGCCCCTGCTGCGGTTCCTGCCGTCCGACGACCCGCGGGTGCGGGCGACGGTGCTCGCCATCGCCGACGAGCTCACCGAGGACGGCCTCGTGCTGCGGTACCGCGTGGAGGAGACCGACGACGGCCTGCACGGCGAGGAGGGCACGTTCACGATCTGCTCGTTCTGGCTGGTGTCGGCGCTGGTCGAGATCGGCGAGACGGCGCGGGCCCGCGCGCTGTGCGAGCGGCTCCTCGCGTACTCGTCACCGCTCAAGCTGTACGCGGAGGAGATCGACCCGAAGTCGGGCAAGCACCTCGGGAACTTCCCGCAGGCCTTCACGCACCTGGCCCTGATCAACGCGGTCGTGCACGTGATCCGGGCCGAGGAGGCGGGGCACGACGCCTCCGCGTTCCTTCCCGCACATCACACGCCCTGACGCAAGTAGCGTGCAGGCATGCACGACGACCGGCGGCTGACCGAAGAGCGGCTCGACAGGTTCACGCGGGAGTTCCTGAACGCGGCGGTGTACTCGCACTCCGCCCCGGTCTCGGTGACCGCCTGGGCGGCTCCGGGCGAGCCGGTCCCGTTCGCCGAAGCGGTGGCGCAGGACTTCACGCCCATCGCGGCCGGCACCCCCTGGGGCGCGCCGTGGTCCACCCTCTGGTTGCACGTCACGGGTGACGCTCCGGCGGGGTGGTCCCGGCTCGCCGGGTCCGAGGGCGCCGGGCATGCCCTGGAGCTGCGCGTGGAGCTCGGCTTCACCGGCGGCCCCGGCTTCAACGCCGAGGGCCTCGTGTACCGGGCGGACGGCACCGTCGTGAAGGGGATCTCCCCCTTCAACGCGTACGTGCCGCTCGAGCCCGGCGAGCCGATCGACCTGTACATCGAGGCCGCCGCCAATCCGGACCTGGGCGGCGACTTCGTCTCCCCCACGCACCTGGGCGACCGGGAGACCGCGGGCGACGGTCCGCTGTACCGGCTGGGCACGATCGACCTCGCACTCCGCGACCGCACAGTGTGGGAACTGCAGCAGGACGTGTGGACGCTCAACGGCCTGATGCACGAGCTGCCCTTCGACCTGCCGCGGCGGCACGAGCTGCTCCGCGCGCTGGAGCGCATGCTGGACGCGGTGGACCCGCACGACGTCGCCGGCACGGCGGCGGCGGGGCGCGCGGCGCTCGCACCCGCGCTGGCCTCCCCCGCGTACGCGTCGGCGCACCGGATCACCGCCGTCGGCCATGCGCACATCGACTCCGCGTGGCTGTGGCCCGTCCGCGAGACCGCCCGCAAGTGCGCGCGGACCTTCGCGAACGTCGTCGACCTCATGGACCGCGATCCGTCGTTCCGCTTCGCCTGCTCCTCCGCGCAGCAGTTCGCGTGGGTGCGCGACCGATATCCCGACCTGTTCGGGCGGATCAAGGACAAGGTCGCGGCGGGCCGGTTCGTGCCGGTGGGCGGGATGTGGGTCGAGGCCGACACGAACATGCCGGGCGGCGAGGCGATGGCCAGGCAGTTCGTGGCGGGCAAACGGTTCTTCCTGGACGAGTTCGGGATCGACACCCCGGAGGCGTGGCTCCCCGACTCCTTCGGCTACTCCGCGGCGATGCCGCAGATCGTCGCCGCGGCGGGTTCGCGCTACTTCCTCACGCAGAAGCTGTCGTGGAACCAGACGAACCGCATGCCGCACTCGACGTTCCTGTGGGAGGGCATCGACGGCACGGCCCTGTTCACGCACTTCCCGCCCGTCGACAAGTACAACTCCGACCTGTCGGGTGCGGATCTCGCACGGGCGCAGAAGAACTACCGCGAGCAGGGCGCCGGCACGCGCTCACTCGTCCCGTTCGGGTGGGGCGACGGTGGCGGCGGGCCCACCCGCGAGATGCTCGCGGCGGCGGACCGTACCGCCTCGCTGGAGGGCTCCCCGGCCGTCGAGATCGGCTCGCCCGCCGAGTTCTTCGACGCCGCCGCGGCGGAAATGTCCCGCCCGGCGCGGTGGGTGGGTGAGCTGTACCTGGAATTCCACCGCGGCACCTATACGTCGCAGGCGAACACCAAGCAGGGCAACCGCCGCAGCGAGCACCTGCTCCGCGAGGCCGAGCTGTGGGCGGCCACGGCCGCCGTGCGCGCCGGATTCGACTATCCCGCGGAGGAACTCGAGGAGATCTGGCACATCGTGCTGCTGCAGCAGTTCCACGACATCCTGCCGGGCAGTTCCATCGCGTGGGTGCACAGGGACGCGGAGCGGAACTACGCCGCGGTGGCGCGGCGGCTCGAGCGGATCATCGACGGTGCGCTCACGGCGTTGACGGGCGTCGACTCCCGCCATCAGGGCGTCGCGGATGCGGGCGAGCGGCGGTTGGTGTTCAACGCGGCGCCCCACCCGCGCGACGGTGTGCCCGCGCTCGGCGCCGCCGTCGTCGACGCCGCGCCCACGGTCGCGCCGGTCGCCGAGGGCGCGGGCTTCCGTCTCGACAACGGCGTGGTCTCCGCGCTGATCGACGAGAGCGGCCTCCTCGTCTCGCTCGTCGATGCGACGACGGGCCGGGAGGCGATGGCCGCGCCGGGGAACCTGCTGCAGCTGCACCGCGACATCCCGAACCACTGGGAGGCGTGGGACATCGACTCGTTCTACCGTCGGGACGTCACCGATCTCGTCGACGCGGAGTCGGTGGCGATCGACGGCGGCGCCGTGGTGGTGCGCCGTACCTTCGGGGACTCGGCGATCACCCAACGGATCTCCCTGCGCCCCGACTCCCCCGCGCTGGACATCGCCAACGAGATCGACTGGCACGAGCGGCAGAAGCTGCTCAAGCTGGCGTTCCCGTTCGACGTGCAGGCGGATCGGAGCGCCTCGGAGACGCAGTTCGGCCACGTCTTCCGCCCGACGCACGCCAACACGTCGTGGGACGCCGCGAAGTTCGAGATCTGCGCCCACCGCTGGGTGCACGTCGGCGAGCCGGACTACGGCGTCGCCGTGGCGAACGACTCCACGTACGGACACGACATCACGAGAGGCCCGGCGGATTCGGACGACGCGGTCCCCGGCACCGTCGTGCGGCTCTCGCTGCTGCGCGCGCCCCGCTACCCCGATCCCGAGACGGATCAGGGTGCGCACCGGCTCGGGGTCTCGGTGCGGCCCGGCGCCACGATCGGAGATGCGGTCGAAGAGGGTTACCGGCGGAACCTCCCGCCCCGCACTGCGCCCGGCGCCGCGGCGGTCGCTCCGCTCGTCTCCGTCGATCACCCGGGCGTGATGGTGGAGGCGGTCAAACTCGCGGAGGACGGCAGCGGCGACGTCGTGGTGCGCCTCTACGAGTCGCGCGGCACCCGGCTGAGCACGACGCTGCGCGCCGGCTTCGAGCATGCGTCCGTCGTGCGGACCGACCTGCTGGAGCGTCCTCTCGCCGATGCCGAGACCGGACGTGATCTCCGACTCACGCTGCGCCCCTTCCAGATCGTCACGCTGCGCTTCCGTCGTTGACGTGGTGAGCATCACCTCGATGCCCCGGAATCTCGGTGATAGTTTGATGGTTCTTCACTATCAGACAGAGATTCCGCACACCCAGGAGGTCGAGATGCTCAGCGTGCTGGCACTGATCACGTTCATCGCCTTCCTCGTCTGGCTGACGAGCGACCACGACGGCTTGGACTTCCGCGCCCGCGACATCCACCGCGCCGTCGCCGACCGGGACAGCCGCACGGATCCGCGGGGCGTGATCGTCTCCTGACGCGACGCCCGCGGGTCGCGGGGGCCGTCGTCCGGCGCACCCGAAAACGCCTGGCGCAGCGGCACCCGCGTGCGGGATGCTCGCCGGGTGGACTCCGTCGACGTGGTGGCCGCTCATCGCGCACGCGCGACGGTGCGCGTCGGTGACGTCTACCTGAAGATCGACGGGGATCCGGCGCAGGCACGCCGGGAGGTCCGGGCGATGCGGCTCGCCCCTGTGCCCACGCCGGACGTGCTCTGGCACCGGCCGCCCGTGCTGGCCCTGGCGGCCGTGCGCGGCGCCGCACTCGGCACGCTCGACGGGCCGGATGCCGCACCCGCGTCGGCGTGGATCGCGGCGGGCGCGGCGATCCGGACTCTCCACGATGCACCGCTGCCGCCGTGGCAGGGCCGGTCCGCTGCCGGGCTCGGCCGGGACCTCGGCATCGAATGCGCGTGGCTGCGCGCGCACTCGGCTCTCCCCGGCCGCATCATCGCGACCGCGAGGGCCACCGCGCAGTCCGCGCTCCGCCCGTGGACGCCGTCCTTCATCCACGGCGATCTCCAGGTGGAGCACGTCTTCGTCGCCGACGGTGCCGTGACCGGCGTCATCGACTGGTCCGAGGCGGGGCGCGGCGATCCGCTGTACGACATCGCGACCCTCACCCTCGGCCATCCCGATCGCCTCGAGGACGTCCTCACCGGATACGGCCGCGACGTCGATCGCGGTGTCGTGCGCGGGTGGTGGTCGATGCGGTGCCTCCTGGCATCACGCTGGCTCATCCAGCACGGTTACGACCCGTCCGCACCCGGCTGCGAATTCGACGTCCTGCGGCGGCTGGCGGACTGACGATGCCGTCGCCCGGCCACTACTGGATCAGGCCCACGGTGAGCCCCATCCCGACGAACAGAATCAGTTGGTACACGCTGTTGATGACGGTGAGCCGTGCGGGCTTCATCTCGAAGAAGTTGTGCTGCGCCAGGGTCGTGACGGAGAAACCCAGCCACGCCGCACCCCCGATCGCGGCGGCGAGCCACGGGGCTTCGCGGCCGAAGTAGGCCGCGGCGAGCGCGTAGGCCGCCGCCAGACCGATCGCCGTCAGGACCAGCGAGACGACGAGCACCACCATCGGCGTCGCGCCCGCACCGTCCGAGTCGGCCTTGGTCACGCCCGTCAGCCTCCGCCACGTACCACCCACGAGCCCCCAGTCGCTGTACCACACGAAGGCGATCACGAAGCCGACGACGCTGGCCGCGAGCACCGCGAGCCAGTTGATGGTCACGTCCATGTGAATCGCTCCTCCGGTAGCACCATCGCGGTAGGAACTTGATACAATCAAGTATGGTTGAAAAAGTCAATCCCCCGAAGCGCTCGTACGGTCAGTTCTGCGCCCTCGCCCGCGCACTGGACGTGATCGGCGACCGCTGGACGCTGCTGATCGTCCGCGAGCTCCTGCCGGGTGCGATGCGGTACGGCGAGCTGAGGACCTCGCTCGCGGGTATCGCGACGAATCTGCTGGCGGACCGGCTGCGCGGCCTGGAGGCGGACGGGATCGTCGAGCGGCACATCGGCGACGCCGGGGTCGTCTACCGGCTGACTCCGCGGGGCGCGGCACTGCGCGAGCCGATGGAGGCGCTGGGCCGGTGGGGAGTCCCCCTCCTCGCCTCGGGCCGGGGCGACGACGCCTTCCAGCCGCGCTGGCTCACGCTGGCCGTCCCGGCCCTGCTCCGCGGCCGCACCGCCTCCCCCGCGGTCGAAGCCGGTGTCGAGGTGGAGGGATTCCTCATGACGGTCCGCATCGACGAGACCGGCCCGTCCGCCTTCGTTCCGGCGGAGCGACCGCGCACGGTGCTGACGGCCTCGCCGGACGTCCTCGTCTGCCTCGCCACCGGCACGGTCTCCGCCGAGGAGGCGATCGAGCTGGGCGAACTCGAGGGTGACCCGGCGCCGCTGCGATCGGTGTTCGCCCCCTCTCCGTAGAGCGGAGGTTCCGACCAGAGCGTTCGCTACGCGGTCAGCCCGCGGCGCTCGAGCAGCGGGCTGATGTCCGGGTCCGCACCCCGGAAGTCGCGGTAGGCCTGCAAGGCGTCGACGCTACCGCCGCGCGACAGCACGGCGGCACGCAGTTTCTCACCGTTCTCCCGTGTCGGCCCGTCGTGCGCGGCGAACCAGGCGGACGCGTCGGCGTCCAGCACCTCCGACCAGATGTAGCTGTAGTACCCCGCGCTGTACCCGCCCGAGAAGATGTGATTGAAGAACGGCCCGCGGTAGCGCGGCGGCACGCCCGCCACATCCAGGCCCGCGTCGGCGAGCGCCGCCGCCTCGAAGGCCTCCACGTCGGCGACGACGGTGCCCGGCTCGATCGTGTGCCAGGCCAGGTCGATCACGGCCGCCGCCAGGTACTCGACGGTGCCGAACCCCTCACCGCGGGTGCCGGGCTCGAGCACGGATCGCCGAAGCCCCTCGGGCAGCGGCTCGCCCGTCGCGTGATGCCGGGCGTAGTTGTCCAGGATCGACGGCCAGGCCGCGAACATCTCGTTGAACTGCGAAGGGAACTCCACGAAGTCGCGCGGGACGCTCGTGCCCGAGAAGTACGGATACGTGACGTCGGAGAGCAGGCCGTGCAGCGCGTGCCCGAACTCGTGGAAGACGGTGGTCACCTCGTCCCGCGTGAGCAGCGCGGGCCGGCCCGCGGGCGGCCGAACGAAGTTGCACACGTTGATGATCACCGGTCGCGCGTCGAGCAGCGCGGCCTGGTCGACGAAGCTGGTCATCCACGCCCCGCCGCGCTTGCTCGGCCTCGCGAAGTAGTCACCGATGAACAGGCCGAGCGGCGCACCGTCGGGCCCCATGACCTGCCACGCCCGCGCGTCCGGGTGGTGGAGCGCGAGGTCGGTGCGCTCGGTGAACGTGAGCCCGTACATGCGGGAGGCGGCTTCGAACACGCCCTTCTCGATGACGGTGTCGAGCGCGAAGTAGTCGCTGAGCTGCGGCCCTTCCGCGGCACCCTCGCTCGCCTGCGCGCGCTGCTCGGCGAGGCGGGCGTAGTACGGCCAGTCCCACGCCTCGATCGGATGTCCCGCGAGCTCCTCCAGTTCGGCGCGCTCGGCGGCGGCGTTCCGCGCGGCCGGGACGGCGAGGTCCCGCAGCATTCCGAGGGCCGCCTCGGCGGTGCCCGCGGTCTGGTCGGCGATCTGGTACGCCGCGTGGTGCGGGTAGCCGAAGAGCGCGGCCCGCTCGGCACGCAGCGCCGCGACGCGCGCGATCAGCTCGCGGGTGTCGTTGTCGCCGCCGCGCGTGTTCCGCTCCGACGAGGCCTCGAAGACCTTCCGGCGGGACTCCCGGTCGGTCAGCCGCGCGACGTTCGGCTGGTTGAGCGGGTACCCCAGGGCGAGGAGGAACCCCTCGCGTCCGGCCTCCTGCGCCGCGGCGCGGGCGGCCGAGACCGCGTCCGCGTCCAGGCCGTCGAGCTCGGCCTCGGTCGCGAAATGGACTGCCGAGGCGTTGGTCTCGGCCAGGGTGCGGCGGGAGAACTCGGTGGTGAGCTCGGCGAGCTCGGTGTTGATCGCCCGCAGCCGTTCCTGCGCTGCGGCGCCGAGCCCGGCGCCCGCACGGATGAAGCGCAGGTGGTACCGCTCGAGGAGGCGGTGCTGCTCGGCATCGAGCCCGAGGTCACCACGCCGGGAGTGCAGCTCGTCGATGCGGGCGAACAACGCGGCATCCATCAGGATCGCGTCGAAGTGCGCCGACCACCGCGGCGAGATCGCCGCCTGCGCGGCCTCCAGCGCATCCGTGCGGTCGGTCGAGGTCAGCGAGAAGAAGACCGCGGCCACGCGCCCCAGGTCCTGACCGGCGCGTTCCATCGCCTCGACGGTGTTCGCGAAGGTGGCGGGCTCGGGGTTCGCGGCGATCGCCGCGATGTCCCGACGGTGCCGGGCGAACCCCTCCGCGAACGCCGCCTCGTAGTCCACCTCCGCGAACGCGGCGAAGTCCGGCAGGGCGAAGGGCAGGGTGCTCGGGGCGAGAACGGCGTCGACGGTCACGCAGACGAACCTACCCGGACAAGCCCTCACCCGGCCTGAGTAGTTGCACGGATTCCGGGCGGCCGCGGCCCGGCGATGCTGTCACCATGAGCGATCCCATTGCCCTCCCCACCCTGTTCACCGCCGAGCCCGCGCCACGCACGAAGACATCCGGCGCGGCGGACACCGCTGCGGGCGTCGTGCTGTGGGTCCTGTTGCTCGGCACCGCGTACGCTGCGGCGATGTTCGCCGGCTTCTACGCGATGGCGGCCGACGGGTGCCCGCCCGGCCCCTGCGCCGCCTCGGACGCGGCCGGCGCCGCGATTCTCCTGCAGTGGGTGGGCATCGCCGCGATCGTCGTCGGCACCGCGGTGATCACCGTCGTGCAGGCCCGCCGGCGGCGGTACACGTTCCACTGGCCGCTCATCGGGATCGGCCTCGTCGTGCTCTGCACCGTCGTCACCGGCGGCATGGCGAACGCCGCGATGTCGCAGTGAGCGCACCCCCGCGACCGGTGGCGGAGCCACTGTTCGGTCGGCCGGATCCTCGGGGCGCGGTTCGCCGCGCCGGTCCGGTGACGATCAGTCCGTGACGTGGATGCCCAGGTGTGCGGCGAAGACCTCGGCCAGACCGACCACCTGCAGGTGCGACATCGTCGCGCCGGCGATGCCCTCCACACCGCGGATCCGTTCCACCTGAAGGCCGCGCAGGTCGACGTTCTGCAGTGTCGCCCGCGTCACGTCCAGCTCGCCGGCGGTGCAGTCCTCGAACGCCACCCGGTTCAGGGTCGCGTCGGCGGCGTCGATGCCGTCGAGCATGCAGCCCCGGAACACCACGTCCGTGAGCGCGGCGCCGCGCAGGTTCACGAATCCGAGCCGGACGTCGGTGAAGACCACGGAGCGCAGCGTGGCGTCCATGAGCTCGACGGCGCCGATCCGGGCATCCTCGACCTCGACCTGGCGGAGCGTCGAACGCGTGGCGCGGAAGCCCGTGGCGAACAGCGCGCTGATCCTGGTCTCGAGGAACGCCGCCTCGGTGAACACGGCATCGCGGACCTCC
This sequence comes from Tsukamurella paurometabola, assembly GCF_900631615.1. Taxonomy (NCBI): domain Bacteria; kingdom Bacillati; phylum Actinomycetota; class Actinomycetes; order Mycobacteriales; family Tsukamurellaceae; genus Tsukamurella; species Tsukamurella paurometabola. The sequence continues at coordinate 3,086,489 of NZ_LR131273.1, read as the reverse complement.
CAGCCCGCGAGCTCGCACTCGCTGAAGGTGATTCCGCTGAGATCACGTCCCTTGACCGTGGGCTCGGCGAACCGGCGGCGGTCCTCCGTGCCACCCGGCATCAGCTCGTCGGTGTCCCCCACCTCGAGGTCCCCGAGGCGCAGTGGCGCGACCTTCGGCGCGACGACGCCGGCCATCAGCCCAACACCCCGGCGACGGCGCGCAGCCGTGCCTCCGCGCCGGCGGCGATGGACGTGACCACCTCACGGGCGGGACGCACCTCGTCGACCAGGCCCGCGGCCTGACCGGCGTACACGACCCCGACCTCCGGCAGCGCACCGTCGTACGCCGCGCTGACCGCTTCCTCGGTACCGGACGAGGCCTCGACCCCGTCGCCGTCGTGCCAGCGCGCGGTGAAGTCGTTGGTGAGGGCGCGCCCGAACCATCGGGTGGGCCACGGCTGGTGCCGCGCCTTGTCGAAGACGTCGGTGTAGACCGTGTCGGCACTGCCCGCCTTGAGCAGCGCGGGGATCGCGTAATCGGGACCCACGGTCTCCGGCGACGCGAGGAGGGCCGTGCCGACCAGCGCGCCCTGCGCGCCGGCGGCGAGAACGGCCGCCAGGCCGGGGCCGGTAGCGATACCACCGGCCGCGAGGACCGGGAGCTCGGTCGCCCGCAGGACCTCCTGCAGGAGCGGCAGGGTCGCGATCCGGCCGGTGTGCCCGCCCGCCTCGCCACCCTGCGCGACCACGGCGTCGACCCCCGCGGCCTCGACCTCGCGCAGGTCCTCCACCGAGTTGATCTGGGAGATCACCACCGCCCCCGCGTCCTTGACGCGCTGCACGAACGGCGCGGGATCTCCGAACGACAACGAGACGAGCTTCGGCCGGGCCGCGAGCACCGCGTCCAGCAGCTCGGGGCTGTCGGCGAGCGACCAGGTCTGCAGGCCGAAGGCGATCGGCGCGTCCTCGCCCGCAGCGGCCCGGATCACGCGGAGTTGTTCGGCGATCCACTCGGGCGTGGCGTACCGGGCGGCGCCGATCATCCCCAGCCCGCCCGCGGCCGTCACCTCCCCCGCGAGCTCGCCCCCGGCACGGCCACCCATGGGGGCGCCGAGGATCGGCAGATCGATGTCCAGGGTGCGCGTCAGCCAGGTGTTCCACACACCGATGAGGCTACGCCCGTGGCAGGATTCCGCCCATGGGCCCCACCGCAGCCGCCGACCCCGAGATCCGCCGCATCCGTGCGCTCCGACTCCGCGCCCAGGGCCTCGTACCCGGGGCGCGGGACTGGCGCACCGCGCCGGACGTCGCGCGCGGCATGCTCGCGATCCAGGCGCAGGACGGTGCGGCCGCCCGCTTCGCGCTGTCGCTCCGCGCGTCCGAGCACCCGGACGACGCGACGGTGCTCGCCGACCTCGCAGCGGGCCGGATCACCCGCAACCGACCCGCACGCGGCACGCTGCAGATCACGGCGCCGGAGGACCTGCACTGGCTCAGCGCCGCGCTGACCGTCCGCTCCCGGGCGGAGGCGGCCAAGCGCCGGCCACAGCTCGGGATCACCGACGCGATGATGGCGGACGCGGAGCGGATCGTCCGAGCAGAACTGGCGGGCGGCGGCACGCGCACCCGCCCCGAACTGGTCGCGGCGTGCGCGGACGCGGGCTTGCCGCTCGACAATTCGCAGACCGGCCACATCCTGCGTGACCTCACCGAGCTCATGGCGATCGTCTTCGCCGATCCCGGGCAGAAGGCCGACGTCTTCGCACTGGCCGACGATTGGATCGGCGAGCGCCGGGATCCGGAACACGCTCTGGGCGAAGCCGTGTCGCGGTTCGTCGCCGCACGAGGGCCGGTCACCCGGCAGGACATCGGCAAGTGGGCGTACCTCCCGATGGGCGCGGTGGACGAGGGCATCGACGCCGCCGGCGATACCGTCGAACGGATCACGCTGGCGGGCAACCGCTTCCTCGTCGCACGCGGCACCGCCGATGTGGCCGACTCGCAGGTCGACGAGGCACTCGCGCGCCCCCTCCTGCTCCCGGGCTTCGACGAGTACATCATCGGGTACGGCTCCCGCGCACCGCAGCTCGACGAGACCTTCCTCAGCCGGATCGTTCCGGGACGCAACGGCGTCTTCAAGCCGATCGTGGTCGTCGACGGCGAAATCGTAGGGACCTGGAGCAGGAAGGCCACGGCGAAGACCGTGACCGTGACCATCGAGCCGTTCACGAGGATCACCGCGGCGACGAAGCACCGCCTGGAGGGCCCCGTCCGCGATTACGGACGGTTCCTCGGCACTGCGGCCGTGCTCGCGTGACCCGTCGCGAGACCCGGGTACGTGCGTCGAGGAGTCCTCGTCGCGCGGCGCCCCCCGAACGCCGCGCGACGACGGCTCTCAGTTGTGCGCGACGAAGTAGTTGTTGCTGTAGTTGATGTCGAAGCTACTGGTCGCCGTGTGCACCCACGTCGACCGGAACGGACAGCCCCACGTGGGCACCGTCCGGGTGGCCGCGAAGCCCTGACCGGGCGCGAGCGACGCGCGCCCCTGCCCCCCGCCGCCCCCGAAGCCGAGCCAGACGTTCACCGCGGGCACGTTGCCGTTGTTGCGGACGTAGCCGTGATCGGTCTGCGAGTTCGGCTCCGCCCGTCCCGGCAGCGGCCCGCCGCACGAGATCCCACCCGTGACCTGAAGATCCACGATGGGCACGAAGGCGCTCGCGGACGGTGCGGAGACCAGCGATGCGGCTCCGGCGATCGCGGCCGATGCGGCCGCCAATGCAATCTTCCTCATGATTCGATTCCCCTGTTCCCCGATCGAACTTCTTCGGACGCGGCGCATTTTCGACCGCGAGCGCCGCAACGGGGCGCTGTCCGTCTTGTCGGTCGGCCGGGCTCCGGCGTTACGTCCGTCACATCACGATCCGGGCACGATCGCATCGAATCCCGTTATCCAACTGTCACTTCCGCGCAACGTCGCGGCGGGACCCTTCCGGGCGCCGATACGGGCCGGCCCCGGAGCGCACTGCGGTCCGGGGCCGGTGCGGGCAGCGGGCCCGCTCAATTGCGCGCGACCCACCAGTTGTTGCCGCTGTTGATGTCGTACGTGCTCGTCGACGACTTGACCGAGATCGCCCGGAACGGGCATCCCCAGCTCGGGACGACCTGCTCGATCTGCAGCGATTCCCCGGGGGCCAGCATGCCGGCGGACCTGGACACGCCGCCGTTGAACCAGACCCGAACGTCGTACGCCGTGCCGGGACCGTGGTTGGTGACCCATCCGTGGTCGATCAACGAGTTCGATTCCGGCCTGTCCGGAAGCGGACCACCGCAACTGACGTAGCCGAAGGCCTGCAGGTCGACATAGGGCGGCGCGGGATCCGCGGCCGCCGTACCCGCCGAGAGCATCGTCGCCACACCCGCGATCGCGAGCCCGAGAGCTCCGGTTGTCCGCATGTTCATGGTGAACTCCCCAATCCTCCGTCGAACGAACGACTGGCCGCCGACGCGGCCCGACGCCACTGTGACGCCGGTCACAATTGTCGCGCGAACCGTGACGAAAGCCAACGAAAAGGACGACGGGAGGGACGGAAGTTACTGAAGTTTCCCGTGATTCGCACAGTCGGTCAGCGGGACGCCCCCACCCCGGGAGCTTTCACCGACACGGCGTCGACCAGTACCCGCAGCTCCGGCTGCTCCGCAGCCTCCTCGAGGACATCACGCAACACCCGCTCGTGGGTCGGGCGCGCAGCAGCGAGCAGTTCCCACCCGGCGGGCGTCAGCTCGGTGTAGATCCCGCGACGATCGTCGGCGCACAGAATCCGTGCGAGCAGGCCGCGATCCTCCAGCCGAGTCACCAGCCGCGTGGTCGCGCTACTCGACAGGGCCGCCGCGCGAGCGAGCTGGCGCATCCGCATGTGCCACCCGTCCTGCCGGCTCAGCGCGTCCAGCACCGTGAACTCGACGACCGAGAGGTCGTGACTCGATTGCAAGGAACGCTCGAGCTCGTTCTCGATCAGCGCATGCAATGCGACGAGGGTGCGCCATCCCTGCGCACGAATCTCCACCGCGTCATCGGCGATCCCCATGATGAGCACCCTTCCGTCGTGACCCCGACCATACCACCTTGCGACGATTACCAGCGTGTGCAACTATCTATTCGTTGTGCGTGCAACTACTGCAGACGCTGGTGATTGCACACGCGCCTATCTGTTCCTCGTATCCGTGAAGGAATTCTCATGCCACTCGCGCTCCTCGCGCTCGCCCTCGGCGGCTTCGGAATCGGACTGACCGAGTTCGTCATCATGGGCCTGCTGCCGGAGATCTCCGCCGACTTCGCGGTCACCGAGACCACCGCCGGCTACCTGATCTCCGGCTACGCGCTGTCCGTGGCCATCGGCGGCATCATCCTCACCGCGGCGCTCGGCCGGGTTAACCGCAAGCACGCCCTCCTCGGCCTCCTCGTGCTGTTCATCGTCGGCAACCTCATGTCGGCGCTCGCCGGCACCTACGAGGTCATGCTCGCCGGCCGCATCGTCGCGGCGTTGTGCCACGGAGCGTTCTTCGGCATCGGCGCGGTCGTCGCCGCCGATCTCGTGCCCGAGAACCGCCGCGCCGCAGCGATCTCCATCATGTTCGCGGGCCTCACCGTCTCGAACGTGCTCGGCGTGCCGCTGGGCACCTTCCTCGGCCAGGCCGCCGGCTGGCGGTCGACCTTCTGGGCCATCACGGTGATCGGCGTGATCGCACTCGTCGGCATCGCCGCACTCGTCCGAACCACCCCGGCCGCCGCAGCGGAGGCCCACCCGTTCGCCGAGTTCCGCATCTTCCGCCGCCGCCAGGTGTGGCTCTCGATGCTGGTGACCGTGCTCGGCTACGGCGGCATGTTCGGTGCCTTCACCTACATCGCGTTCACGCTGACCGAGGTCGGTGGTTTCGCTTCGTCGTCCGTGCCATGGCTGCTCGTGTTGTTCGGCGCGGGACTCTTCGTGGGCAACCTGCTCGGCGGGCGGGCGGCCGACCGGAACCTTCCGCTCACACTGATCGTCCTGCTCGCCTCGTTGACCGTCGTGCTGGGCGCGTTCGCTCTCACGGCCACCTCCCAGGTGGCCACCGTCGTCGCGCTGGTCCTCATGGGCGCCTTCGGCTTCGCGACGGTACCGGGCCTGCAGATGCGCATCATGAACCACGCCGCGGACGCTCCGACGCTCGCCTCGGGCGCCAACATCGCCGCGTTCAACCTGGGTAACGCCGTCGGCGCGTGGGCCGGCGGCCTCACCCTCGCGGCGGGCCTCGGCTACGTCTCGCCGCTGTGGGTGGGCGCCGCGATCACGCTCGCCGGGCTGCTCGCCTACGTCGTCGCCACTCGCGTCGCGGGCGGCGAGCACGCCGCCGCCCCGGCCCCGTCCCCCCTTCCCGTCGCCGCGTGACGCGGCACTCCGTCCCTCGGCACACCGCTCTCCCATCCCTTCCCATCTCGAGGAGTAACCCCATGACCACCACCATCCCGGCCGTCACCCTGAACGACGGCGTCCTCATGCCGCAGGTCGGCTTCGGCGTCTTCCAGGTGCCCGACGACGAGGCGCAACGCGCCGTCGAGACGGCCCTCGAAGCCGGTTACCGCAGCATCGACACCGCCATGATCTACGACAACGAGGCGGGCGTGGGCCGGGCCCTCGCCGCCGCCGGCATCCCCCGCGACGAGCTGTTCGTCACGACGAAACTGTGGGTCGCGGACCTCGGCGCGGGCCGGGCCCGCCCCGCGCTCGAGGCGAGCCTCGACCGCCTGGGCCTCGACCACGTGGACCTGTACCTCATCCACTGGCCCGCGCCCGCGACCGACGCGTATCTCGACACCTGGCGCGAGTTCCAGGGCCTCCGCGGCGCGGGAACCCGCTCGATCGGCGTCTCGAACTTCCTGCCCGAGCACCTGGACCGGGTCGCGGCGCTCGGTGGAGTCCTGCCCGCCGTCAACCAGATCGAGCTGCACCCCGCGCTCCAGAACCGCGCGACCACGGAGGCGAACCGCCGCCTCGGCATCGCCACCGAGGCGTGGAGCCCGCTCGCCCAGGGAGCCGCACTCGACTCCCCCGCCGTCACCGCGGCCGCGGAGCGGCATGGCGCCACGCCGGCGCAGGTGGTGCTCCGCTGGCACCTGCAGCACGGCACCGTCGTCATCCCGAAGTCGGTGACGCCCAGCCGCATCGCCGCGAACCTCGACCTGTTCGGTTTCACCCTCGACGAGTCCGAGGTCGCCGCCATCGACGCGCTGGAGGCCGACGGCAGGACCGGACCGCACCCGGCCGCGTTCAACGGCTGAGAGCTCAGTCGAGGCGCCAGGCCTCGTACGCCCGAGGGTCGTCGATGGGTTCGATGTGGATCGTGATCCGCAGGTCGTCGAACAGGGCCGCGAGGTCCGCCTCGACCTCCTCGGTGACGTCGTGGGCGTGTTGAACGGTCCAGTCGCCGGGCACGAGCATGTGCAGCTGGAGGAACCGCTCGTGCCCGGACTCGCGGGTCCGGACGTCGTGGAAGTCGATCCCGCCGCCCCGGCGGTGGTCGAGGACCGCGTCGATCCGCGCCCGTTCCTCGACCGGTAGCGCGGCGTCCATCAGACCCGCACCGGACTGCCACACCAGGCGCGCGCCCACGACGAGGATGTTCACCGCCACCGCGATCGCGATGAGCGGATCGAGCGGCAGCCACCCGGTGAGCGCGACCAGCAGGACGCCCACGATCACGCCCGCCGTCGTCCACACGTCCGTGAGCAGGTGCTTACCGTCGGCCTGCAGTGCGAGCGAGCGGTGCCGCCGACCCACCCGCACCAGGTAGAGCCCGACGAGCCCGTTGAGCACGGTCGCGAGCACCGAGATCCCGAGGCCCGGGCCGACGTTGTCCAGCGCCTGCGGGTTGAGCAACCGATCGACCGCCGACACCAGGATGACGACCGCCGCGACGACGATCATGACGCCCTCGAGCACGGCGGAGAAGTACTCGGCCTTCGTGTGACCGAAGTTGTGGTCGTCATCCGCGGGCTTGGCCACCACCCTGAGCGCGACGTAGGCGGCCACCGCCGCGACCACGTTCACCGAGGACTCGGCGGCGTCCGACAACAGGCCCACGGAGCCGGTGAGGCGCCAGGCCAGGATCTTGAGCCCGATCACCACCAGCGAGGTGGCGATCGACAGCAGCGCGAAGCGGGAGAGGTCCTCCCGCCCCCGCGGCGCGGCCCCGGAGGACGCCGAATCCGACGGTGCGGTCACCGTCCGGCCCGGACCATCGGCGACCGCCGGAACACTACTTGCCCTTCGGCTTGTCCGCGGAGGCGTCGGACGAGAGCGCCGCGACGAAGGCCTCCTGCGGCACGTCGACCCGGCCGATGGTCTTCATGCGCTTCTTGCCCTCCTTCTGCTTCTCGAGCAGCTTGCGCTTGCGGCTGATGTCGCCGCCGTAGCACTTGGCGAGCACGTCCTTGCGGATGGCGCGGATGTTCTCGCGGGCGATGATCTTCGACCCGATCGCGGCCTGCACCGGCACCTCGAACTGCTGGCGCGGGATGAGCTCCTTGAGCTTGACGGTCATCTTGTTGCCGTACGCCTGCGCCTGGTCGCGGTGCACGATCGCGCTGAACGCGTCCACGGCCTCGCCCTGCAGCAGGATGTCGACCTTCACCAGATCCGATTCCTGCTCGCCCGCCTCCTCGTAGTCGAGCGAGGCGTAGCCGCGGGTGCGGGACTTCAGCGAGTCGAAGAAGTCGAAGATGATCTCCGCCATCGGGAGCGTGTACCGCAGCTCGACACGGGTCTCGGACAGGTAGTCCATGCCGCCCAGCTCGCCGCGGCGCGACTGGCACAGCTCCATGATCGTGCCCACGAACTCGCTCGGCGCGATGATGGTGGTCTTGGTGATCGGCTCGTACGTCTCGCGGAGCTTGCCCGCGGGCCAGTCCGACGGGTTGGTGACGATCTGCTCCTTGCCGTCCTCGCCGATCACGCGGTACACGACGTTCGGCGAGGTGGAGATGAGGTCGAGGCCGAACTCGCGCTGCAGCCGCTCGCGGGTGATCTCCATGTGCAGCAGCCCGAGGAAGCCGCAGCGGAAACCGAATCCCAGCGCCACCGAGGTCTCCGGCTCGTAGGTCAGTGCGGCGTCGTTGAGCTGCAGCTTGTCGAGCGCCTCGCGCAGGTCGGGGTAGTCCGAGCCGTCCACCGGGTAGAGCCCCGAGTAGACCATCGGCCGCGGCTCCTGGTAGCCGGTGAGCGCCTCCTCGGCACCGCCCCGCGCCGTGGTCACGGTGTCGCCGACCTTCGACTGGCGCACGTCCTTCACGCCCGTGATGAGGTACCCGACCTCGCCGACGCCGAGCCCCTTGGACGCCTTGGGCTCGGGCGAGACGATGCCGACCTCGAGCAGCTCGTGGGTCGCGCCCGTCGACATCATCTTGATCTTCTCGCGCGGGACGATCTTGCCGTCCACGACGCGGATGTAGGTCACGACGCCGCGGTAGGTGTCGTAGACGGAGTCGAAGATCATGGCGCGGGCCGGGGCGTCCGCGTCTCCGACCGGCGCCGGGACCTTCTCGATCACCCGATCGAGCAGCGCGCCGACGCCCTCGCCGGTCTTGCCGGAGACCCGCAGCACGTCGTCCGGCTCACAGCCGATGATGTGCGCGATCTCCTCGGCGTAGCGGTCCGGGTCGGCCGCCGGCAGGTCGATCTTGTTGAGGACCGGGATGATCTCCAGATCCTTGTCCATCGCGAGGTACAGGTTCGCGAGGGTCTGCGCCTCGATGCCCTGCGCGGCGTCCACGAGCAACACCGCGCCCTCGCACGCCTCCAGCGCGCGGGAGACCTCGTAGGTGAAGTCCACGTGACCGGGGGTGTCGATGAGATGCAGGACGTACTCCTCGTCCCCCACCTTCCACGGCAGGCGCACGTTCTGCGCCTTGATGGTGATGCCGCGCTCGCGCTCGATGTCCATGCGGTCGAGGTACTGGGCCCGCATCGCGCGCTCCTCGACCACACCCGTGAGCTGCAGCATCCGGTCGGCCAGGGTGGACTTGCCGTGGTCGATGTGGGCGATGATGCAGAAGTTCCGGATCCGGGCGGGATCCGTGAAGGTGGTGTCGGCGAAGCTGGGAATCGGTCTCACTCCTCGGGCGGCTGGCCGGGTCCCCGGCACACGTCACCGTTCAGTTTCTCATGCCGCCCGATGCGGCCGCACCATGGTGAGCTGGTGGACCCGCTCACCGCGGTACCGCACGCCCGGCACCGTCGGACCGGGGCCGAACGGGACGAACCCGCAGCGCTCGAAGAACCGCACCGCGCGGGCGTTCTCCACCAGCGTCTGCAGGTGGCAGCCGACGCCGCCGAGCGCGTCCAGCCAGGCCTCCATCAGCCCGTACGCCGCGCCCGTACCCCGGGCCTCCGGCGCGACGTCGATGTGCAGATGGGCGGGCCAACGGTCGTCGTGCAGCTCCCCGGAGGCCGACGGTTCGCGGCGGCACACCGTCGCGAGGTCGAACGCGGCGCGCCCGAGGAACCGTGCGGTCGCGGGACGCAGCAGCACCGCCGGGCGGCGGAGCGCGGCGACGAGACGGTCGTCCTCCGACGGCAGCGACGCCCCCGGAGGGCACCCCGTCAGGTACCCGACGAGGGCACCGTCGGCCTCGGCGACGAAGAGCGATGCGGGGCAGTGCTCGATGTAGGGGTCCAGGTAGACGGCCCGTTCGGACGCCGGGTGCCGCCACAACTCCCCCGACGGCGAGCCCTCCCCCGCCCGCACGAACAGGGCGCGCAGGGAATCCGCATCGGCGTCCCGGTAGGGACGGATCACGGTCATCGCGCGGTGTCCGCGGAATGACCGACCTCGTCCGGTTTCATACCCACCACGGTAACGTCGAACGACATGAGTGATTCTGAATCCTCACGAACATCGAAACCAGTAGAGACCACGACGACACCGACGAGCTCCTTGAACCGCCGAGTCTTCCTCGCAGCCGCGGGCTCGGTCCTCGCCCTCGCCCTGTGGGCGCTCGCCTCTCCCGAAACCGCGGAGAGCGTGATCAGCGGCGTGGTCGACTTCATCACCACCTGGTTCGGGTGGTGGTACTTCCTTCTCGCGACGGGCATCGTCGGCGTGGTCGTGTTCATCGGCCTGAGCCGGTACGGCCGGTACCGCCTCGGACCCGAGGAGTCGCGCCCCGAGTACAGCCTCTTCACCTGGACCTCGATGCTGTTCGCCGCGGGCATCGGCATCGACCTGATGTTCTTCTCCGTCGCCGAGCCCGTGAGCCACTACATCGATCCACCGGTCGGGCAGGGCGAGACGAACCACGCCGCGCGCGAGGCCGTCACGTGGACCGTGTTCCACTACGGCATCACCGGCTGGGCGATGTACGCGCTGATGGGCGGGGCGCTGGCCTACTTCGCGTTCCGGCACAACCTCCCCCTGACGATCCGCGCGGCGCTCTACCCGATCCTCGGCAAGCGGGTGCACGGCCGGCTCGGCGATGCGGTCGACGTGGCCGCCGTCCTCGGCACCATCTTCGGCATCGCGACGTCCCTCGGCATCGGGATCGTGCAACTCAACTACGGGCTCAACACGCTCTTCGGCATCCCCCAGGGCAAGGCCGCGCAGATCGGCCTCATCGTGCTGTCGGTCATCGTCGCCACGATCTCCGCGACGTCCGGCGTCGACAAGGGCATCCGCCGGCTCAGCGAGCTCAACGTGATCCTCGCGATCCTCATGCTGGTGTACATCCTGGTCGCCGGGAAGTCCGACTTCCTGCTCAACGCCCTCGTGCAGAACACCGGCGACTACGTCTCGACGTTCCTCGACCGGACCATGGACACCTTCGCGTGGGGCCAGGTCAATCCCGAGTTCCCGGGCAACGACCCGTCGGGATGGCTCGACGCCTGGACCCTGTTCTTCTGGGCCTGGTGGGTGGCCTGGGCCCCCTTCGTGGGGCTGTTCCTGGCGCGCATCTCGCGCGGACGCACCCTGCGGCAGTTCGTCTTCGGCGTGCTGGTGGTCCCGTTCAGCTTCATCCTCGTGTGGATCTCGGTGTTCGGCAACAGCGCCCTCGAGGTCGCCCGCGGCGACAAGAGCTTCGCGGAGGCCACCGCGGCGACGCCCGAGGTGGGCTTCTACTCCCTGCTCGAGAAGTACCCCGGTGCACCGCTACTCCTGGCCATCGCCACGATCACCGGCCTGCTGTTCTACGTCACCAGCGCCGATTCCGGTTCCCTGGTGATGGGCAACTTCACGTCGAAGCTCGCGGACCCGATGGCGGACTGCGCGCGGAGTACGCGCATCTTCTGGTCCTTCGCCATCGGATTGCTCACGCTCGCGATGCTGTTCGCGGGGAACGAGGGCTCGATCGTCACGCTGCAGAAGGCGACCATCATCATGGGCCTGCCCTTCTCCTTCGTGCTGGCCCTCGTGGGCATCGCGCTGCTGCGGGCGCTGCACAGCGAGTCCTACAAGCTCGACAGCTACCGCACGACGCTGCCGAAGTCGCTCGCGGCGGGCCGTGGCAGCGGCGATCCCGGGAGCTGGCGGCGGCGCCTTCTCGCCACCATCCACTACCCCGGGAAGGCCGCCACCCAACGTTTCCTCACCAGCACCGTCGCGCCCGCGATGCGGGACGTGGCAGCCGAATTCGCCGCCGAGGGGCTCACGGCGACGATCGACGAATCGGGCCGGAGCGAATCCCTACCCTCGCCGACGCTCAAGGTGGACCTGGCCGGCGAACCGCATTTCGAGTACTGCGTGTGGCCGGTCTCCGCTCCGGCGCCCAGCTACGCGATCCTCGCGCAGCGCTCGGACGACCGGTACTTCCGGTGCGAGGTCTACCTCGCGGAGGGCTCGCAGGGGTACACGCTCAACGGCTACACCCGCGAGCAGATCATCGGCGACATCCTCGACCAGTACGAACGCCACCTCGGCTACCTGCACCTGCGGCGCGCCGCCACCGACCACCACGACGGACACGACGAATCCGCCGATACCCGAACCGATCCCGACCCCGAAGCGTCCACGGAACCCGAAGGGACCCCCGCATGACCGAACCCACCCTGTTCATCGACGGCGCCTGGCGCCGCAGCGCCGACGGCGGCACGCGCACGATCCTGTGCCCGGCCGACGGCACCGAGGTCGGCGTCGTCGACGAGGCGACCGCCGCCGACACCGAGGCCGCGATCGCCGCCGCGCGACGGGCCTTCGACACCGGCCCCTGGCCGCACACCCCCGCGGCCGAGCGCGGCGACCTGCTGCTGCGCGTCGCCGACGCGATCGACCGGCGACGGGACGAGTTCGCCCGCGCCGAGACGCTCGACACGGGCAAGCGGCTCTACGAGTCCGAGATCGACATGGCCGACATCGCCGCCTGCTTCCGCTACTTCGGCAAGCTCGCCGGGCAGGACAGCGGGCGCATCGTCGACGCCGGCTCCGCCGACGTCAGCTCGCAGATCGTGTACGAGCCCGTGGGCGTGTGCGGCATGATCACGCCCTGGAACTACCCGCTCCTGCAGGCCGCGTGGAAGGTCGCCCCGGCACTCGCCGCCGGCGACACGTTCGTACTCAAGCCGTCCGAGCTCACCCCGCACACCTCGATCCTGCTGATGCGGGTGCTGCAGGAGGTGGGTCTGCCCGACGGTGTCGCCAACCTCGTGCTCGGCGCGGGCGCGCAGGCGGGCGCGCCGCTCTCGACCCACCCCGACGTCGATCTGGTCTCCTTCACCGGCGGCCTCGTGACCGGTCGGCTCATCGCCGCGAACGCCGCAGGCACCGTCAAGAAGGTCGCGCTCGAACTCGGCGGCAAGAACCCGAACGTGATCTTCGCCGATGCGTGCGCCACTCCCGAGGGGCTCGCCGCCGCGGTCGACAACGCGCTCAACGCCGCCTTCCTGCACTCCGGGCAGGTCTGTTCGGCCGGCGCGCGCCTCGTCGTCGAGGAGTCCGTGCACGACGTCTTCGTCGACGAGCTGGTCCGCCGCGCCGAGGACATCCGGCAGGGACTGCCCTACGCCGAGGGCACCGAGACCGGCCCGCTGATCTCGGCCGCGCACCGCGACAAGGTGCACGCCTACGTGGAGAAGGCGCGCGAGGACGGCGCGGTGGTCCGCACCGGCGGCGCCTTCGCCACCGGCGACCAGGGCTCGGGCTCGCTCGACGCCGGCTTCTTCTACCTCCCGACCGTGCTGGACCGGTGCGATCCGTCGATGGCCTGCGTCCACGACGAGGCCTTCGGGCCCACCGTCACCGTCGAGACCTTCGAGACGGAGGACGAGGCCGTGGCGATCGCCAACGACACCGAGTACGGCCTCGCCGGCGCGGTGTGGTCCGCCGACGGGGGTCGCGCCAAGCGGGTCGCACGCCGGCTGCGCCACGGCACCGTCTGGATCAACGACTTCGGCCCGTACCTCCCCCAAGCAGAGTGGGGCGGTTTCGGCGCCTCGGGAATCGGGCGCGAGCTCGGTCCCACCGGCCTCGGCGAGTACCTCGAGGCCAAGCACGTGTACGAGAACCTGCGGCCGTCCGTGACCGGATGGTTCGCCGAGCGGAAGGACGCGTAAGTGACCTCTGAGCACGCACGGGACGACGACACCTTCGACTACGTGGTGGTGGGCGCCGGATCGGCCGGCGCCGCCGTCGCCGCGCGCCTGTCCGAGGATCCGACGGTGACGGTCTGCCTGCTGGAGGCGGGCCCGTCGGACGTGGGCGACCAGGCGATCCTCCAGCTGGACCGGTGGATGGAGCTGCTCGAGTCGGGGTACGACTGGGACTACCCGATCGAACCGCAGGAGAACGGCAACTCGTTCATGCGGCACGCGCGCGCGAAGGTCCTGGGCGGCTGCAGCTCCCACAACAGCTGCATCGCCTTCTGGGCACCGCGGGAGGACCTCGACTCCTGGGAGCGCGACCACGGCGCGACGGGCTGGGGAGCCGACTCGGTGTACCGGCTGTACCCGAAGATCGAGACCAACGACGCGCCGGGCGAGCACCACGGGCGCTCCGGGCCGGTGCACATCATGACGGTGCCCCCGAACGACCCCTGCGGCGTCGCGCTGCTCGACTCCTGCGAGGAGGTCGGCATCCCCCGCGTCGAGTTCAACTCGGGTGAGACGGTGCTCAGCGGTGCCAACTTCTTCCAGATCAACCGCCGCGCCGACGGGACCCGTTCGTCGTCGTCGGTGAGCTACCTGCACCCCGCGCTCGACCGCGAGAACCTCACGATCCGGACCGGCGCGTGGGCCAAGAGGGTCGTCTTCGACACGGCCGGCGACGTGCCGCGCGCCGTGGGCGTGGACATCACCGACAACGCGTTCGGCCGCACGACGCGCGTGGCCGCACGACGGGAGGTGATCGTCAGCGCGGGCGCCATCGATTCGCCGAAGTTGCTCATGCTGTCCGGGATCGGCCCCGCCGATCACCTGCGCGAGACGGGCGTCGACGTGCTCGTCGACTCCCCCGGCGTGGGCGCGCACCTGCAGGACCACCCCGAGGGCGTGATCGGTTTCGAGACCACGCGGCCGATGGTCCGCGAGTCCACCCAGTGGTGGGAGATCGGGATCTTCACGCCCACCGAGTACGGCCTCGACCGGCCCGACCTGATGATGCACTACGGCAGCGTCCCGTTCGACATGCACACGCTGCGCCAGGGCTACCCGACGGCGGAGAACACCTTCTGCCTCACCCCGAACGTCACGCACGCGCGCTCGCGCGGCACCGTCCGGCTGCGGTCGCGGGACTTCCGGGACAAGCCCAAGGTGGACCCGCGGTACTTCACCGACCCCGAGGGGCACGACATGAAGGTGATGATCGCGGGCATCCGGAAGGCGCGCGAGATCGCCGAGGCGGGGCCGCTCAAGGAGTGGATCGAGCGCGAGCTGTACCCGGGACCGGGCGCACAGACGGATGCGGAGCTCGCCGACTACATCCGGCGCACCCACAACACCGTCTACCACCCCGCGGGCACGGTGCGGATGGGCGCGGCCGACGACCCGATGTCGCCGCTGGACCCCGAGCTGCGGGTCAAGGGCACCGCGGGCCTCCGGGTGGCGGACGCGTCCGTGTTCCCCGAGCACACCACGGTGAACCCGAACATCACCGTGATGCTCGTCGGCGAACGCTGCGCGGAGCTGGTGGCCGCCGGCCGCTGACCGGCGCCGCGCTCCGGCGGCGGTCAGTCCGCGGTCAGGTGGGCCGGCAGGCCGAAGGCCTCGAACCGGTCCGCCTGGTCCAGGCACGTGGTCACCCGCGTGATCCGGGCACCGTCGGACTCGACGACGACGAGCGCGAACGGACGCATGGCGCCCCCGGAATCGGGCGCGTACTGCCCGAACGCGGGGGCGCCGTTCGCCGTCGTCGGGACGAGCCGGTGGCCGACGCAGGCGTCGCCCGAGCCGAACAGGGTCGCGTAATCGACGGCACCGCGGAGCCAGAACGCGACCGGAGGCATGGAGAAGACGACGTCCTCCGCGAGCAGGGCGGCCAGGCCCGCGACGTCGTGCCGCTCGAAGGCTCGCACGAAGCCGTCGAGCAGGCGGGGATCCACCTCGCCGGCGGGGAGGTCCGACGGTGGCGGGCCGGCACTCGCGAGCGCCTTCCGGGCGCGCTGCAACGCGGAATGAACCGCGGTCGCACTGATCCCGAGGATCGCCGCGGTCTCGGCGGCACTGTGCCGGTAGACGTCGCGCAGCACCAGCACGGCGCGCTGCGAGGGTGTGAGGCGCTGCAGCGCCGCGACGAAGGCCATCCGGATCGACTCGTGGCGCTCAGCGGCGGCCGCCGGATCTCCGCCGGCGTCCGGGAGCGGCGTGACCCACGCGCCCGGCCGCAGCTGCGCGAGGGCCTGGTCGCCGGGCCCGTTCCGCTCCGAGAGGTCCGTCGGGAGGGCTTTGCGGGGCGCGGCCCGCAGCAGGTCGATGCAGTACCGCGACGCGATCGCGTACGCCCAGGTCCGGATGCTCGCGCGCGCCGGGTCGTAGCCCTCCCGGGAGCGCCACAGCCGCAGCAGCACCTCCTGCGCGGCGTCCTCCGCGCCGGCACCGTCGCCGATCATGCGGTAGCAGTACCGGACCAGCTCGGGACGCAGCTCGCCGAGGACGTCCTCGTCGATCGCCGCATCGATCACCGCCACGGCGCGATCATCCCACGGCGCTGGGGGCCGGGACCGGCTCTCGCCCCGTCGCGATCAGCACGATGGTGAGCGTCGGCAGCGGGACGTCCCGCGGACCGTCGCCGAGGACGAGGTCGGAATCGACGGCCGTGAGCCGCAGGCCGGCGAGATCGACACCGAAGAAGGCGAGCCCCTCCGGGGTCGATCCGGCGACCGCCGCCGCGAGCACCTCCGGCGCGGGCCCCGGCAGGCCGAGCGGCACCGTGATGTCGAGGCCGTGAATGACCTCGTGGGCGAGCGCGCCCTGCAGGGCACCGGGACCGGGTGTCCAGCGGCTCGCGACCCGGGCCCTCTGGATCGCCAGCAGCTCGGCGTCGGAGAATCGTGCGACGTCGGCGCGGGCGGTGCGGTCGACCGCGACGTCGACGTCCCCGCCCGCCTCGGCGAGCGCGGCCCCGAACTCCTCCTGGGTCTGGGTGTCGGTCATGGTCAGGTGCGCGACCACCTCGCGGATGCGCCAGCCCGCACACAGCGAATCGGCGGCCCACCGCTCGGGGGCGAGGTCCTCGAGGATCGCCGCCATCCGGGCGCGCTCGGCGACGGTGGCGTCGTACAGGTCGGTGTCGGTACGGATGGTCATGGTGCTCTCCTGTGCTCGGAAACGGTCGTCACAGATGCATACGAGCGGGGCCGCCGGAATTCGTCGCGCGATTCGCCGCGCGCGGGCGTCCCGGGTGCGGGCCTATCCTGGGGACATGGCGAACGACTTCACCCGCTTCGCGGCCGTGGCGGCCAAGCTCGCGCGCGAGCACGGGCCCCGGCTCGCCGCGCAGGTCGTGAACAGTCCTCCGGTCCGAGCGGGTCGCGAGGCGATCACCCAGGCGGTGACGCAGACGGTGAATCAGGCGCTCGGGCTGGAGGCACCGCCCGAGCCCAAGGAGTTCACGCCGGGCCGGCCGGTCACCCGCACGTCCACCCCGACCGCGCTGATGGCGCGGGGCGTCTTCTACGCCCCCCAGCTCGACGGCCAGGCCGACCCGGGCGAGATCGTGTGGACGTGGGTCGAGTTCGAGGAGACGACGGGGCCGAACGCGGGCCAGGGCAAGGACCGGCCGGTGCTCGTGGTCGGGCGGTCGGTGAACAGCCTGCTCGGACTCATGCTGTCCAGCCAGGAGCGGCACATGGGTGACCCGGACTGGGTCGGCATCGGTTCCGGTCCGTGGGACGCGGACCAGCGTCCCTCGTGGGTGCGTCTCGACCGGGTCCTCGACGTGCCGGAGGACGGCATCCGGCGTGAGGGCGCCGTGCTGGACCGGCGGCGTTTCGAGGCCGTCGCGCAGCGCCTGCGCGACGACTACGGCTGGACCTGAGTCATTCCGCCACGGCGGCTACGGCTTCGATCTCGACCAGTTGATCGTCGTAGCCGAGAACGGTGACGCCCATCAGGGTGCTGGGCACGTCATGATCCCCGAACGCTGCGCGCACCACGTCCCACGCGGCCACGAGGTCGCGTTGTCGTGTCGACGCGACGAGTACCCGGGTGTACACCACATCCGCGAACCGAGCGCCTGCGGCGCCCAGGGCGAGTCGGAGATTCGCCACGCACTGCACGGCCTGCGCGGCGTAGTCACCCACGCCGACGGTACGACCGTCCGCATCCAGCGGGCACGCGCCGGCGGGGAACACCAAACGGGATCCGCCTCGCACGGTCGAGACGTACGCGTACTGCGCGACGTCGCTGAGCCCCGTCGACCTGATCAACCGGACGTGATCGGACATCCCCCGACCTTGCCACACCCCACGGTCAGAGCAGGCCCGCGACCTTCTGTGCGGTCTCCTTGGCCGAGCCCGGGTTCTGGCCGGTGACCAGGTTGCCGTCGACCACGGCGTACGAGACGAACGGGAGCCTGGCCTTCTCGTAGCGCGCGCCCCGCTTCTTCATCTCCTCCTCCGCGTTGTACGGGACCAGCTTGTCGACGCGGGCCAGGACCTCCTCCTGCCAGGCGAAACCGGTCACCTTCCGTCCGGCGACGAGGTACTCGCCGTTCGAGAGCCGGGTGTTGAGCAGACCGCAGTAGCCGTGGCACACCGAGGACACGATGGCGCCCCGCTCGAAGAGCTCGCGGCTGATCCGCTGCAACCCCTCGCTGTCCGGGAAGTCGTACATCACGGCGTGGCCGCCCGTGAAGTAGATCGCGTCGAAATCGGCCGAATCGATGTCGTCCGGCGCGGCGGTGTTCTCCAGCAGAGCCATCCGCGCGGGATCGGCCCGCCACGCCTTCGCGGTCCTGTCGTAGTTGGGGAACTTCAGCGAGCGCGGCTCGAGCGGCACGGGGCCGCCCTGCGGGCTGACGATCACCTGATCGAAACCGGCCGCCTCGAAGACGTGCCAGGCGTGGGTGAGCTCGGAGAGCCACAGCCCCGTCCTGTGCGACGGGTCGTCGTAGTGACCGACATTGGTGACGACGTTGAGAATGCGCTTCGGCATGGCGGGCTCCCGGCGACGATTGCGGTTAACACTGCTTACATTAGCGGTTCCCGCTCATGTAAGCAATGCACACATCGCGGAAGACGTGCGCCGGCGCGCCATGACCGGGACATCACGCGAGGCGGGTGATCTCCACGATCACATCGAGATCCGAGGCTCCGCCGCCCGCGATCACCCCGCGCAGCGGGGGAACGTCGGCGTAGTCGCGCCCCACGCCCACGGAGACGTGCCGCTCGCCGATCGGGACGTCGTTGGTCGGGTCGTAGCCGCGCCACTGCCCCGTCCACGCCTCGATCCAGGCGTGCGACTCCCCCGCCACCGTCGAGCCGACCTCCGCATCGCGCTGCGGGTGCAGATACCCGGACACGTACCGGGCCGGGATCCCGACGCTGCGCAGCAGGAGCAACGTGAGGTGCGCGTAGTCCTGGCAGACCCCCTTGCGTTCGTCCCACGCGTCGATCGCGGACGAGTGCACCCCGGTGGTGCCCGGCACGTAGTCCAGCTCGTCGTGCACCCAGCGGCACACCGCGAGCACGGCCTCATCGGGCTCGAGGTCCTTGACCAGCTTCTTCGCCTGCGCCGTCAGCTTGCGATGCTTCGGTACGTAGTCGGTGTAGCTGAGCAGCTCGTCGAACCGGTCCCGCACGCGGTCCGTCGCGAGCTCGTCCCAGCCGACGACGTCGCCCGTGTCGTCGGCGGCCTCGGTCTCCACGACCGAGGCACCGGTCACCTCGAGCGCGGTGTGCGGCGCGTGCAGGTCGAACGCCGTGACCGCGGTGCCCCAGTAGTCGGTGTACCGGTAGGCGCGGGTGGCGGGCACCGTCTCCACGCGGTTGAGGATGACGTTCTGCCGCTGGTCGCTCCGCGGCGTCAGGCGGGCCTCGTTGTACGACGAGGTGACCGGTGCGTTGTAGCCGAAACCGGTCGAGTGCACGACTCGAAGACGCCAGCTCACAGCTCCCCCTCCAGGATGGTGTCGATCTCGCCCCGGGCGCGGGCGTCGGTCCAGGCGACGTACGGCGTCACGTGGAAGTACCGGGCGGTGATCGCCTCGCCCGCGGCCTGCCCGAGCTCCTGCAACGCGAGGAGCCTGCGCTGCAGATCGTCGAGGAGCTCGCCGGGCGCGAGGTACTCGAGCTCGCCGCGCGCGCGGCCCAGCAGGCGCTGCGCCTCGGTGCGGGTGCCGAGCCGGCCCTCGCGGCCGCCCTCGATGGCGCCGAGGCAGTCCTCGGCGGTGGTCAGCGCGTGGATCACCGACCGCGGAAAGAGGCGGTCGACCAGGATGAATTCGACCACGCGCGTCGCGTCCAGGACCCCGCGGTACGTCCGCAGGTAGGTGTCGTGGGCGCCCGTCGCACGGAGCACCGTCACCCAGGTGGGCGAGCCGGCGCGATCACCGGCACGGGAGAGCAGCAGCCGGACCGCCATGTCCATCCGCTCGATCGAGCGCCCGAGGAGCAGGAACCGGTAGCCCTCGTCACGCGACAGGGTCGAATCGGTGAGACCGGAGAACATCGCCGCACGATTCTTGATGTAGTTGAGGAACTCGTGCGGCCCGAGCCGGCGCGCGGCGCGCTCACGTTCGGCGAGACCGTTGTAGGTGGCGTTCAGGCACTCCCACATCTCCGAACTCGTCACCTCGCGGGCGCCGCGGGCGTTCTCACGCGCCGAGGCGACGCTGGCGGCGATCGAGCCGCTGCCCGGATCCCGGTTGTAGGCGACGACCTCGGTGACGGCACGCAGG
This sequence comes from Tsukamurella paurometabola, assembly GCF_900631615.1. NCBI lineage: Bacteria > Bacillati > Actinomycetota > Actinomycetes > Mycobacteriales > Tsukamurellaceae > Tsukamurella > Tsukamurella paurometabola. The sequence goes on along the minus strand of NZ_LR131273.1, from coordinate 3,066,156 downwards.
TCCAGCGGCTGATCGGCGGGCGGCTCGGGGATGCCGAGGACGCGGACCAGCTGGCGGGAGACGCGGTCCTCGTCGACGGTAGCGTCCTCGAGGAACTGATGCACGGTCACGTCGAGCATGCGGGCGGTGTCGTCCGCGCGCTCGGCGTACCGGCCGATCCAGTACAGCGCCTCGGCGTTACGGGCGAGCATGGCGCTCCTCCTCTCGTGCCTGCTGTTGCTGTTGGTCCTGCGAACTGAGCTCGGGCCCGAGCTCCACCTGCTGCTGCTCGGCCAGATCCCGGCTGGGGACCACCTCGGCGCCCTCCAGTTCGGCCTCGGCGGCCGACGAGCGGGCCGCGAGCACCCAGGTGTCCTTGGAGCCGCCGCCCTGGCTCGAGTTCACGACGAGCGAGCCCTCCGGCAGGGCGACGCGGGTCAGGCCGCCGGGGAGCACCCAGACGTCGTCGCCGTCGTTGACCGCGAACGGGCGCAGGTCCACATGGCGCGGACGGGCCTGCTCGCCGATCTTCGTCGGCACCGTCGACAGCTGCATGACGGGCTGCGCGATCCAACCGCGGGGGTCGGCGGCGACCTTGCGTCGCATCGTCGCGAGCTCCTTCTCGCTCGCGTCGGGACCGAAGACGATGCCGTAGCCGCCGGACCCCTCCACGGGCTTGATCACCAGCTCGTCGATCCGGTCGAGCACCTCCTCGCGCTCGTCGTCGAGCCAGCAGCGCAGGGTGTCGACGTTCTGCAGCATCGGCTTCTCACCGAGGTAGTAGTCGATGATGTCCGGCACGTAGGTGTAGGTCAGCTTGTCGTCGGCGACGCCGTTACCGACCGCGGAGCTGATCACGACGTTGCCGGCGCGCGCCGCGTTGAGCAGGCCCGCGACGCCGAGTACCGAGTTCGGGAGGAACTGCATCGGGTCGAGGAACTCGTCGTCGATGCGACGGTAGATCACGTCGACCTGCTGCTCACCGCTCGTGGTGCGCATGTAGACCACGTTGTCGCGACAGAAGAGGTCGCGGCCCTCGACCAGCTCGACGCCCATCTGGCGCGCCAGCAGCGAGTGCTCGAAGTAGGCGGAGTTCGCCATGCCAGGCGTGAGCACCACCACCGTCGGGTCGGCCTCGTTCGACGCGGCGCTGCGCCGCAGGGCGCGCAGGAGGTGCGAGCTGTAGTCGGCGACGGCGCGCACGCGGTGCCGCTGGAACAGGTCCGGGAAGACCTGCGCCATCGTCCGGCGGTTCTCCATCACGTAGCTCACGCCGGACGGTGACCGCAGGTTGTCCTCGAGCACGCGGAAGGTGCCTTCCGCGTCGCGGATGAGATCGATTCCGGCGACGTGGATGCGGACGCCGTTGGGTGGGCGGATGCCCGCGGCCTGACGATGGAAGTGCGCACACGAGGTGACCAACCGCTTGGGGACCACGCCGTCGCGCAGGATCTCCTGCTCGGAGTAGATGTCGTCGAGGAACATCTCCAACGCCTGGACCCGCTGCTTGATGCCCTTCTCCAGGCGGTTCCACTCCGCGGCGGCGATCACGCGGGGCACGAGATCCAGCGGGAACGGCCGCTCGCGGCCCTCCAGCGAGAAGGTGATGCCCTGGTCGATGAACGCGGCGCCGAGGGCGTCGACGCGGGCCGCCAGATCCGATTCGTCCGCCGAGGAGAGGGCGCCGAAGATCCGCTTGTACGGGGCGCGGACGGTGCCGTCGTCGGCGAACATCTCATCGAACGCCCGCCCGAACGACGGAGCATCGTCGTAGCCCGCGAAGAGGGGCGCCTCGTCGGACAGTCGGGGGGCGGCGGCCTGCTTCCGGGGCGCGGACGCCGTGCGTCCCGAACTGCCGGACTTGGCCTGTTTCTGCGGGGTCACTCGCACATCGTGCCGCACCCGCGCGGTTTCGGCAGCGCTCTCGTTCACGGCGTGGCAATGTGGGTGTCGGGCGCCGTTCCCGCAGGCGGTGCCGCGATTTGGGTTGTGTCCGGACCGCTGGTAACCTGGTACGTCGGCAGTCAGTACCGGCTGTCCCTTTCGAGACAAGAGAGTTTGAACGCGTGGCCAACATCAAGTCCCAGATCAAGCGGATCAAGACCAACGAGCGCAACCGCCTGCGCAACCAGTCGGCGAAGTCGTCGCTGCGTACCGCCATCCGCCACTTCCGTGAGGCCGTCGAGGCCGGGGACAAGACCAAGGCCGGCGAGCTCCTCGTGAGCACCAGCCGCCAGCTCGACAAGGCCGCCAGCAAGGGCGTGATCCACGCCAACCAGGCCGCCAACAAGAAGTCGGCGCTGGCGCTCGCGCTGAACAAGCTCTGATCGTCCGCTAGACGCGCGTATCACCGCGCCGCACCACCCACCGGCACCACGCGGGCCGGGACTGGTGCGGCGCGGTTTTCGCGTATCCACGACGGGCGCGCCGGGTCGACGGTCCGCTCCTCGCACCCCGCGCCCCTGCCGTGACCGGACGCGCGGTCCGCGCGTCCGCTCCCTCAGCCCGCGAGTGTGGCGACCCTGCGGACCGCGATCTCCAGCGCGTAGTCCGGGTCCGCCGCCTGGCCCTTCACATCGGCGTTGGCGGCGGCGACCGCCTGCAACGCACCGGCGACGTTCTCGGCGCGCCACCGTCGCGCGACCTGCGTCATCTTCTTCACCTTCCACGGCGCCATGCCCAGCTCCCCCGCGTCCCGGTACTGGTCGGGGGTGCGGCCCAGGCCGCGGATCCGTGCGACGGAGTGCACCGCGTCGGCGAGTGCGTCGGCGATGAGCACGTGCGGCGTGCCGCGGTGCTGGGCCCAGCGCAGCGCCTCCAGCGCGGCCGCCACCTGCCCGGCGACGGCCTTGTCGGCGATCTCGAAGCCGGTGACCTCGGCGCGGCCCGCGTAGTAGCGGTGCACCGCGGCGAGGTCCACGCGGCCGCCCGTGTCGGCGACGAGTTGCGCGATCGCCGCGGCGAGCTCCCGCAGGTCCTTTCCGACGGAATCGACCAGCAGATCGACGAGCTCGTCGGAGACACGGACCTTCTGCGCCCGGAACTCCGACTTCGCGAAGTCCGCCCGGTCGCGCGCGGAGGTGATCGTGGGCACCTCCACCATTGCGGCGCCCGCCTTCTTGAGCGCGGCGACCATCGACTTCGCGCGGCCACCGCCGCTGTGCTCGATCACCAGGGTGATCCCGTCGGGCGGGTTCTTCGCCGCCTCGACGATGAGATCCACGGGCGCCTTGCCCGCCTCGCCGGCGGACTCGAGCACGACGATGCGCTCCTCGGCGAACAGCGAGGGGCTCAGCAGCTCCACCAGCTCGGACTGGTCGACATCGCCGGCGCGGATCCGGGTGACCGGCACGGCGTCACCCGCGCCGCCCGGCAGGCCCATACCTCCGTCGCCCGCCGCCGCGCGCGCCGACTCGACGATCGACGAGACCGCCCGCTCCACCAGGAGGCCCTCGGTCCCCACCACCACGTGTACGCGCGCGCTGTCCACCACGGCTCCCATACTTCCAGACCCCACCGACGACCACGCACGCCACGACCAGCGCGACGCCCGTGCCCGCACCGCCCGGCACGGGGAGGACGCCGATCCGCGCACACCACCGCGCGACCGTGATGACCCACCACAGCTCCGGCCCCGTCGCCGACACCGCGAGCGCGGCGACGGGCCCGGCGACCGGGGCCGCCACCGCGGCGAGCGTTCCGACCACCGTGATGATCGGGATCACCGGCCCGGCGAGGAGGTTCGCCACGACCCCGCCCAGCGGCACGCGGCCCGAGAAGGCGATCACGAGCGGCAACGTCACGACCTGCGCCACGATCGTCACCGCGAGCAGGCCGGCGAGCGTGTCCGGCACCCGCGCGAGGACCAGGCGATCGCGCACCACCGGCGACCACAGCACCAGCCCGGCGGTGGCCGCCACCGATAGCGCGAAACCGATGTCGCGGGCGAGCGCCGGGCGCACCAGCATCAGCACGACCACCGCGACGAACAGCGCGACCAACGGTTGCCGCCCGCGCCGCAGCGCCAGCGCCGCCACCCCGACCAGTCCCATCACCGCGGCCCGCACCACGGAGCCCGTGGGCCCCACCAGCCCGACGAAGGCGACGATCGCCACCGTCGTCACCGCGGCCCGCGCGGTGAGCGGCACGCCCGCCGCCGCGCACAGCCCCAGCACGCAGAGGGCGATGATCGCGAAGTTGGCGCCGCTCACCGCCGTGAGGTGGGTGAGGCCGGAGTCCTGGAAGTCGCCGCGCACGGTCGGCAGCGTGGCGGACTCGTCGCCCAGCACGAGCGCGGGCAGGAGCCCGGCGGCGTCGGCGGGGAGCGCCTCCGCAGCGACCGCGGCAAGCGCGCGACGGACCGCAGCGGCGGCACGGAAGTACGGCGGCGCACGGCCGAGTACCGTCGGCTCCCCCGCCCCGACGAGCACAACCGCGACGAGGCCCGGCCGCGTGCTCCGGAGCACCGTCGCGCGGATCGCGACCCGCTCGCCCGGTACCAGGCCGCCGAGATCCTGCGTCGCACCCAGGAGGAGCACTCCTCCCCGAGCCGGAGTCGTCGCATCGGTCCGCACCCCCTGCACCGTCGCTGCGACCAGTACGCGCGACGCGTCGAGGTGCCCGCCCGGGGATCCGGAGCGCTGCCGCGGCCACTCGTCAACCTCGAGCAGCACCTCGACCGGTCCTGCCCCGTCGTACGCCACGATCGGGGCCCGCTCCCGGTCGTGCACCCGCACCGCGACCGATGCGGCCACGCCGGCGCCGAGTCCCGCGGCCGCGACGACGACCAGGCTCACCGCCTGGATCACCGGCCCCGGCCGCCTGCGGCGGAGCACCGCCGCCGCCACTGCCACCGCCGCGAGTATTCCGGCCGTCCACCACGCCGCGACGGCGGAGATCAGTGCGACCGCGGCCGCCGCCCAACAGACGATCGCCGCCGGGAGAAGGCGCAGATCCAGCCGCTCGCGCACGTCACACCGTGGCCATCGGCTTGATCTTGGCGAGCTTCGCCTCGCCGATGCCGCTGACCTTCGCGAGGTCGTCGACGGTGCGGAACGGCCCGTTCTTGTCGCGGTAGGCGATGATCGCGGCGGCGGTCGCCGCGCCCACGCCGGGCAACCGGTCGAGCTCGGCGGCGCTCGCCGTGTTGATGTTGACCGCACCCGCCGCGTCGGCGCCGCCCGCACCGCCCACCGCCCCTCCCGGTGCCCCCGACGACGCGCCCGCCGCGCCCGCCACCGAGCCGGACCGCACGGAACTGCGCAGCGTCACTCCGGCCTTCGGATCCACAACGCCGACGACCACCTGATCGCCGTCGCGCAGCGGCTGCGCCAGGTTCAGGCTCGCGGTGTCGGCACCGCCGAGCGTGCCGCGGGCGGCGGTCAGGGCGTCGGCCACCCGGGCACCGGGCCGCAGCCGGTGCAACCCGGGGGCCCGCACCAGACCGACGACCGCCACGACCAGATCCGACGGCGCCGACCCCGATCCGGTCGCAGCGCCGGCCCCGGCGGACGCGGCCGCCCCCGACGGCGCGGACGGCTCCGCCGACGAGGACGCGCCCGCGAAATCCACGACCGGGTACTGCCCGCCGCCCTCGCGCGACGGTCCGAGGACCGTCACCGCCGCCACCACGGCGGCGATCACGCCCACCACGACGAGTGCGATCGCGGCCCGGGGCGTCGTCCGCACCCGCTCGACGGTGGCGCGCCACCCGACGGGTTCCTGCTCGTCCCAGAAGTCGTCGTCCTCCATGCGCACCCGGCGCGACGGCGTGACCCCGGTGCCGCGCCCGTCACCGTCCCGCCCGGGGTCGACCGGCTCGGCGTACTCCCGGCGGGCCGGCGCGAAGTCGTCGAGCCACGCGGGCCGCGCGAAGATCTGCTCGTCCGCGACGCCGCTTCCGGCCGCCGCCTCTCGTTCGCCGTTCATGCGACGACCGTAGGGCGCCGGCACCGCCGGAACGCTCGACGAGAGCGCGAACCGGGGCCGCCTGTGGATAACCCCGAACCTGTGGAGAACCCGCTCGCCGGAGCGCGATCCGTCGCAGCGTTGTGCTAGGCCGGATCCGCGCCGTCGACCAGCGCGGGCGCCACCGCGACGCCCACCGCGCCCGGTCCGAGGTGCGCGGCGATGGTGCCGCCGAACGGCCCGGTCACCAGTTCCTGGAGCTGCGGGAACTCCTCCTTGACCAGAGCGGCGACGTGCTCGGCGGCCTCGGGCGCCTCGACGTGGTGCACCGCGACCCGCGCGGGCCGGTTCCCGAGGTGCTGGGAGGCCAGGGCGGCGAGCTGGTCCCGCGCGCGGGAGACCGTGCGGGTCTTGCGCTCGGAGACGATCCGGCCGTCCTGCAGCCGCAGCACCGGCACGATCTGCAGCGCCCCGCCGAGCAGCTTCGCGAGGGCGCTCACGCGGCCGCCCGCCCGCAGGTGATCGAGCGTGGCGACACAGAAGAAGCCCTCGGCGCCGTCGAGCACCTGCCGCGCGGCCTCCGCGACCTCGTCGGCGGGCGCGCCGGCGCGGGCCAGCCGCGCCGCCTCCAGCACGCCGAATCCCATCGCCATGTCGATGCTCCGCGAGTCGACCACGGTGATGTCGGCGTCCATGAGCGCGGCCTGCGCGACCGACGTCGAGTAGGTGGAGCTCAGGTGGGAGCTCATGGTGATCACCACGACGCCGTCACCGCCGGCCTCGGCGACCGCGGCGGCGAGCACCTCGCGGACCTCGCCGACCGACGGGCCGGACGTGGTCACGCCCTCCTTGACGAACCGCTCGGCCTGGTAACCCGTGCCGCGGTCGATGTACTCGGCGTCGCCCGAGAGGACGTGCAACGGGAGGATGTGGATGCCGAGCTCGGCGACCCGCTCCGGGGCGATCGCGGCCGAGGCGTCGGTCACGACGACGACACTCATGGCGCACCCCCTCCCGCACCGCGCAGCGCGCGCAGCACCCGCTGCGCCACCTGCTCGTGCATCTCGAACGACCAGTGGATCCCGTCGATGTTATTGATCCCCAGGTCGAACGACCAGTCGCACAGGTCACGCACGGGAACGGTCGGCACGCCCGCACCGTCGGACCAGGAGCGCATCGCCCGCTGCGTGCGGGCCCACCCGGGGTGCGCGAACGAGTAGGCCAGCGCGCGGTGCGTCGGCGGCTCGAGCACCGCGACCGGGGCCTGCGGGCGCAGGGAGTGGATCGAGTCGTAGGTCTTGGCGAGGTAGTCGACGGTGACCTTCGGCGGCAGCGCCATGGGCCAGCCCACCGGCGCGAAGACCCTCTGGATCGTCGCGTAGCCGTCGCGGGCGCGGGCGCGCACGGAGGCGGGCCGCAGGTACCGGATCTGTTCGCGCAGCGCGGTCGGCAGCGGCGAGGGCAGCGAATCCATGCCGCCGAGCGCGAGGACCGCCGCCTCGACGGTCGGCACGGCCGCCCACACCCGCGGGTCCTGGGTCACGCACCACCAGCCGTCGCGGGTGGTCCAGCCGACGCGGGCGAAGAGCTCGCACCGCAGCCCCAGTTCGGCGGCCACGAGATTGGGCCAGATCCGCGGGTCCGAGGTGGGCAGCGCACCCTCGGGTCCGTAGAAGCCCAGGGAGTCGCTGAGCACCAGGAGGGTGCCGGTCGCCGATGCGCTCACTGGACCTCGGGCGCCACGTCCGACGAGGCGTTCCACACGTCGAGCCGCCACCGCGGTACGTCGCCGTGGCCGGAGAGCTGCACCCAACTGCAGTTGCCGAGGCCACCGAGGATCGGCCAGGAGGTCACCGGCAGGTCCAGCAGGCGGGCGGTGAGCGCGGCGACGAGGCCGCCGTGCGCCACGAGCACGACGGGGCGCTCGGAGTCGCCCCAGGCGGGCAGCCGCTCGATCAGTTCCTCCACCAGCGGGTACGAGCGGGCCGCGACGTCGACGCGGGCCTCGCCACCGGGCGGCGCCCATTCGGGGGCGTCGCGCCAGCGCAGCCGCGCGCCGGGCATGTACGCGTCGACCTCGCGGTGGGTCATGCCCTGCCAGTCCCCCAGCATGGTCTCCCGCAGCCGGACGTCGGTCTCGACGGTGCCGCCGGTCACCGCGGCGAGCGCGTCCGCGGTGTCGCGGGCGCGGCGCAGGTCGGAGCTGACGATCGCGATCGGATCGCGGTCGCCGAGCGCGTCGGCGGCCGCGGCGGCCTGCCGGCGTCCCAGGTCGGTGAGGTCCGTGTCGAGCTGGCCCTGCATGCGGCCTTCGGCGTTCGACGCCGTCTGGCCGTGCCGGAGCAGGATGAGACGGCGCACCGTCGGGGTCAGGCGCTCGACCGACGAGTCGAGCCCGTCCTCCACGTGCATCAGGCGCCCTCGCGGTCCCCGCCGGAGTCCGCGGCGCCGTCGGCGCGGTCGTGCTCACCGAGGCCCTCGACCTCGATGTGCGGGCAGTCCTTCCACAGCTTCTCGAGGGCGTAGTACTCGCGCTCCTCCTCGTGGAAGACGTGCACGACGATGTCGAGGAAGTCCAGCAGGGCCCAGCGGCCCTCGCGCGCGCCCTCGCGGCGGGTGGGCTTGACGCCGGCCTCGCGGAGCTTGTCCTCGACCTCCTCGACGATGGCGTTCACCTGACGCTCGTTGCTCGCCGACGCGATGACGAAGGCCTCGGTCAGTACGAGCTGCTCCGAGACGTCGAGCACGACGACGTCGCTCGCGAGCTTGTCGTCGGCCGCGCGGGCCGCGACGGCGGCGAGGGTACGGGCCTGATCGGATGCGGTCATGATCCTCCTGGGTTCACGGTCTGGTCCGGTGCCGGGCGGCTCTGATAGAGAGCTCGCTTGGCGATGTACTGCACCACGCCGTCGGGCACGAGGTACCAGACGGGCCGTCCGGCGTCGGCGCGTGCGCGACAGTCGGTCGACGAGATGGCCAGCGCGGGCACCTCCACGAGGAACAATCTATCCTTCGGCACGTCCGACAGGTGATCCGCCGCCAGGTGGTAGCCGGGCCGGGAGACGCCGATGAAGGTGGCGAGCCCGAACAGCTCCTCCCAGTCCTGCCAGCTGAGGATGGAGGCGAGGGCATCGGCGCCGGTGATGAAGAACAGGTCGGTGTCGGGGTTCTGCCGGTGCAGGTCGCGCAGCGTGTCCACGGTGTAGGTGTCGCCGCCGCGGTCGATGTCCACTCGGCTCACGGAGAAACGCGGGTTCGACGCGGTCGCGATCACCGTCATCAGGTAGCGGTCCTCGGCGGGCGTGACCTCGCTCTTCTGCCACGGTCGGCCGGTGGGGACGAAGATCACCTCGTCGAGATCGAATCGGTCCGCCACCTCGCTGGCGGCCACGAGGTGACCGTGGTGGATCGGGTCGAAGGTCCCACCCATGACGCCCACGCGGCGGCGACCGTGATCGCTGCCGCGACGGCGCCCGGCGGTGCTGGACTCACGCATAACGGTCCATCCTATGCATCCCGCCCGCGGGTCAGACGGGCAGCAGGCGCCCGATGACCTCGGCCAGCTGCCCCGCGGTGCGGCATTCGTACATGTCGATGAGCCGCCCGTACTTGTCCGCGACCGAGTCTCCCGTGCCCCACGAGGCCTTCCGCTCCGGGTTGAGCCAGAACGCGTGGCGCGCCCGCTCGACGAGCTCGTCGAGCTCCGCCAGCGCGGGATCGGTGTGGTTGGACCGGGCGTCGCCGAGGATCAGCAGGGTCCCGCGGTGCGTGACCGCGTCGGGGAAGTCGCGGACGAACGTGCGCAGCACGTTGCCGTAGTCGGAGCCGCCGAACCGGGCGACCTTGGTCTCCCGGATCACCCGGTCGAACATGTCCACCACGGTGTCGACGGTGAGCGTGCGCGACGGGTCGATGTAGTCGGTGATCTCGTCCACGGAGTCGACGAAGCCGAACACGCGGATCTTGGAGAACTCGGCGCTGAGCGCGTGCGTGAGCAGCAGCGTGAAGTTGGAGAAGCCCGCGACGGAGCCGGAGAGGTCGCACAGGAGCACGAGCTCGGGCTTGGTGGGCCGGGGTCGACGGTGCGCCAGATCGATCGGCACGCCGCCGGTCGACATCGACTTGCGCAGCGTGCGGCGCAGGTCGATGGGGCCGCGGCGGGCGCGGCGCCGCCGCACCAGCAGGCGTGTGGACAGCTGGCGGGCCAGCGGCCGGACGGTCTGCTCCATGCGGTGCAGCTCGGTGCGGGTGGCGGCGAAGAAGGCGACGTTCTCGGGCAGCTGCGGAGCGGCGTACTGCGCGACGGCCTCGGGGCCCCGTCGAGCGGCCATGGCGACGGAGGTGAGCTCCTGCACCCGCTCCGTGAGCCCGGCGACGCGCGAGCGCGCGACGCGGCGCGCGGACTCGTACTCGAAGCTGCCGGGCGCGGCGCCGTCCTCCCCGGCGGCGGCGAGCAGGCCGTTGGCGATGGCGGCGATGAGCGTCTGCGGGTTCAACGCCTTAAGCGCCTGGTACGAGGAGAAGGCCGTGCCGGTCGCCGACTGGTACTCGCCGAGCTGCTCGACGATCTGGCTGGCGATGCCGTCGTGGTCGCCGCCGGCGACGAGCGCGGCGACGGCCTCCTGCCGCAGCGCCTCGCGGACGGCGTCCGGATCGGGCGGCGTGTCGGGAGCGGGCATCTTCAACGGGTCGACCTGGTCGGGCGCCTCGCCTGGCGCCCCCGAGCAGCCCTCCCCGCCGGACCCGGTGGCACCGTCGGGCCCGCTCCCCGCCGCGCCGAAGCCGCCGCGGACGGGGAAGTACAGATCGAAGATGACGTCGAAGGTCTTGCGGTGCATCTGCTCGCGCAGCAGCACCGCGGCGAGGCCCTCGCGGAGCTGGCCGCGGTCGGTGAGGTCGAGCACCGTCAGCACCTCGGCGGCGGTGATCGCCTCGCCCGGGCCGATGGCCATGCCGCGCTCACGCAGGGTCCGCACGAAGGCGTGCAGGTGCGTATCCAGAGGCGTGCCGGCGCCCGGATCCCGCACGCTGGTCATGACAGGCCCAGCGCCGCCGCGGCGGTCTCGATGTCGACCTGGTGCTTGAGCACCACGCCGAGCGTCGAGCGGAGGGCCGCCTTGTCGATGGACCCGCTGGCGCTGCCGGTCACGCCGAGCGCGAGCAGGGTGCGGCACCAGTCGAGCGTCTCCGAGACGGACGGCTTCTTCTTCAGATCGAGACCGCGCAGCGTCGAGATGACGCGCAGCAACTGCTGCGCGACCTCGGTCGGCAGGTCGGGAACGCGGCTGCGGATGATCGACAGTTCCAGCTCGGCGTCCGGGAAGTCGATGTGCAGGTACAGGCAGCGGCGCTTGAGCGCCTCCGACAGCTCACGGGTGGCGTTCGAGGTGAGGAAGACCAGCGGCTTGCGCTCGGCGACGATGGTGCCCAGTTCGGGCACCGTCACCGCGTAGTCCGAGAGGACCTCCAGCAGCAGCCCCTCGAACTCGAGATCGGCCTTGTCGGCCTCGTCGATGAGCAGGACCGACGGTCCGCCCTCCCGCACCGCCTGCAGGAGCGGGCGCGGGAGGAGGAACTCCTCGGAGAAGACGTCCTGCTTGGTGTCGTCCCAGTCGCCGTCGCCGCCGGAGGACTGGATGCGCAGGATCTGCTTGGCGTGGTTCCACTCGTACAGGGCGCGGGCCTCGTCGATGCCCTCGTAGCACTGCAGGCGGACGAAGCGGGCGGCGCTGGCCTGGGCGCAGGCGCGGGCCAGCTCGGTCTTTCCGACGCCGGCGGGGCCCTCCACGAGGAGCGGCTTGCCCAGTCTGTCGGCGAGGAAGACGGCCGTGGCGGTGGCGACCGACGGGATGTAGCCGGTCTCGCGCAGTGCCGCGGCGACGTCGTCGACGCTGGTGAACAACGCGGTGGGCGCGGGGGTCGTGATGTCGGTGCTCAGCGTGCAGCCTTCCGTTTGAGGACCTCCTTCGAGAAGCCCTTCGACGCGATCTCTGCACTCATCTTCACACCCTTGCGCACGACGAAGCCGGGCAGCTTGATCTTGAGGGCGATGTTCATCTCGCACAGGACGTGCACTTTGTCGTCACCGACCGGCGTGAGCTGGTAGTACCCGCCCTGGGAGCGCACGGCGACGCCCTCGCTCTCCGACTGCCAGGCGACCCTGGTCACGGGTGTGAACTCGTAGCGGAACCGCATCGAGTCGCTGATGCCGACCATGCCGGCCTCGACCTCGACGACCCGCGGGTCCCCCTCCGCATCGCGCTCGACGACCGTCACCCGCTTGTGCGACGACGACCACTCGGGAAGCGATTCGACGTCCAGCAGCGTCGCGTAGGCGAGCGCGGCGGGCGCATCGATCTCGAACTCGACCTTCTCCTTGATTGCCATTGCAACAATCTAGCGAGGCCGCCGGGCCCTCGGACGGCGAGCCCGGCGGCGGAGCGTCAGGCCGCGGCCTTGCGCTTGAGGACCTCCTTGGTGAGGCCGTTCTTGATGATGTCCATCGCCAGCTTGATGCCCTTCTTCACCACGAATCCGGGCGCCTTGACCTTGGGATCGAGGTACATGGTGACCTTGACGTGGGTCTGATCGTCGCCCTTGGGTGCGAGCTCGTAGATGCCGCCCTGGCTGCGCACGGCGGTGCCCTCGTTGCGGGTGTCCCACTTGCAGCTGACGTCGGTGAAGACGTAGTCGAAGGTGAGGTTGTCGCTGAACATCATGAGGCCGACGGAGGCGTCGACCACGCTCGGGCGGCCGTTCGCGTCGCGCTCGACGACCTTGACGTTGCTGTGCGCCGACGACCAGTCCGGCAGCGCCTCGACGTCCGCGAGGGTGTCCAGCACCAGCGAAACCGGCGCGTCGATGTCGAATTCGAGGGACTCGTTGATTGCCATGCCCGACAACCTACCCCCGAGGGCACCCGGTTCCGGGCGGGTCGGAATTACCGGGGCCGGACGTGCCCGTCGCCCCACGCGATCCACTTGGTGGAGGTCAGTTCCGGGAGCCCCATCGGGCCGCGGGCGTGGAGCTTCTGCGTGGAGATCCCGATCTCCGCACCGAACCCGAACTGCTCGCCGTCGGTGAACGCGGTGGACGCGTTGACCATCACGGCGGCGGCGTCGACGCGGGTGGTGAAGGCGCGGGCCGCCGCGAGGTCGCCGGTGACGATGGCTTCGGTGTGCCCGGTGCCGTAGTGGTCGATGTGCGCGATCGCGGCGTCCAGCCCGTCGACCAGCTTCACCGCGACGTCCAGGCTGAGGTATTCGTCGGCCCAGTCGGTCTCGGTGGCGGGCACCATGCCGTTCTCGTCGCCGTGCACGATCACGCCCTCGGCCTGGAAGGTGCTCAGGAGGCGGGGCAGGAAGGTGTCGGCGAGCGCGCGATCGACCAGCACGGTCTCGACGGTGTTGCAGACGCTGGGCCGGCGCGTCTTGGCGTTGAGCACGATCTCCTCGGCCATGTCGAGGTCGGCCGCGGGGTGGACGTAGATGTGGCAGTTGCCGACGCCCGTCTCGATGGTCGGCACGGTCGCGTCGCGCACCACGGCCGCGATGAGTCCGGCGCCGCCGCGAGGGATGACCACGTCGACCAGGCCGCGGGCTCGGATCAGCGCGGTCACGCTGGCCCGGGAGTCGGCGGAGAGCAGCGAGACCGCGTCGGGCGTGATGCCGCTCGCCGTGAGGGACTCGCGCAGGATCGCCACGAGGGCGGCGTTCGACGAGGCCGCCGAACTCGAGCCGCGCAGCAGCACGGCATTGCCGGACTTGAGCGTGAGCCCGAAGGCGTCGACGGTGACGTTGGGCCGGGCCTCGTAGACGATGCCCACGACGCCGAGCGGCACGGCCACCTGTCGCAGCTCGAGGCCGTTGGGCAGCGTGGAGCCGCGTAGCACGTTCCCGATCGGGTCCGGCAGGCCGGCGACCTGCCGCAGGCCCGACGCGATGCCGTCCACGCGAGCCGCGTTGAGGGCGAGCCGGTCGATGAGCGACTCCTCGGTGCCGGCGGCGCGGGCCCGTTCGACGTCCTCGGCGTTCGCGGCGAGGATGCGGTCCTTGCTCGCCAGCAGCGCGTCGGCGGCGGCGTGCAGCGCGGCGTTCTTCTGCTCGGTGGTCAGCGTGATCAGCTGCTTCGACGCGGCGCGGGCGGCGCGGGCCGCCTCCTCGACCGCGGCGGTCGCGGTCTGCAGTTCGGCGTCCTGGGCGGTGGGCGTGCTCATGGTCCGAGAATACGGGGCGGCCGGAATCGTCGGTGCGCGGTGTTACGTTGCGCTCGTGTCCCGTCGGAGATCCACCCGCAGCCTGTCCCGGCGGTCGTGGCTGGCGCTCGTACTGGTCACGGCCACGGCCGTCTTCGTCGCGATCGGGGCGTACCGGGACCGGTCCGGCGCGGAGCCCGGCACCGGCCCGGTGGCCCCCTCGGCCACGGTGCCCGACGGTGCGCCGCTCGCCGGCGTCCGGATCGTCGCCACCCGGGAGCGCGCCCCGCAGCCCTACCGTCGCGCGGCCTTCGGGAAGGCGTGGACGGACGACCAGTCGGCGCCGCTCGGGCACAACGGCTGCGACACCCGCAACGACGTGCTGGACCGCGACCTGACGGACAAGACCTACGTCCGCACCTCGACGTGCCCCCGCGCAGTCGCCACGGGAGTGCTGGTCGACCCGTACGGCGGCGCGACGATCCGGTTCGAGCGCGGCGCGAAGACCTCGGCCAAGGTGCAGATCGACCACGTCATCGCGCTGGCCTACGCCTGGGACATGGGCGCCTGGTCGTGGGACGACACCAGACGCGCCGCGTTCGCCAACGATCCGAGGAATCTCGTCGCGGTGGACGGGCCGGCGAACGAGAACAAGCGCGACTCTCCCCCGGGCCGCTGGATGCCGTCCAACGAGCGCTTCCACTGCCAGTACGCGCAGCAGTTCGCGTTCGTCGCCCGCGAGTACGGCCTGTCCGTCGACCGCTCCTCCGCCGCCGTCATCGTGCAAGCCGACAATCTATGTCAACCGTAGGAGACCTAGTTCCGGTTCTGTTCAAGTTTGAGCATCCAGTCGAGCATTGTCAGCTGAAACTGCCGCCTTGCCACTGGCTCGGGATCCGTCATCGCGTAATCTCGGAGCATCTTAGGCATGTCGGGGATGCCAGGCCCGACACGACGACGCTGACCAGGGGCCACGGGATCCAGCAGCGCAACCTCGTTCCTCTGTTCACGGAATGCGTCGCGATTCCCCAGCCAACGTTCCAAACAGCATGTGAAGATCTTTGAGCAATAGCGATCAAAGTCATTCAAGCGCATCCCGTTCGCGAGACCCAACAGAGTCCGGCAGGCCAATTTCGACGACACCCCTCCAAGAATGCCGGGCACAATCAGAGCTTGAACGCAGTCGAGAATGCTTGCTGCAGCCTCGGCGTGAACGTTGGGTTCCAGATCTAGGCGTACCTTCAGGTCACCTACACATTCCTCCAGCTTGGAATAGTTCGAGGTGTACGCCAAAGCCTCAATCTCACACAGATCAACTTCAACTCTTTGTTCACTGGTTAGTTTTAGCGACTGTCGAACCTGACGACACTTGTCAAGGACCGCCGGATAATCGCCAACCTCTAGATCGCGTTGAATCGAGCTGTACTCGATCAGAAACGGGCTAGCAAATCCAAATCTCTTCATTGCCGCAATTGCCTCGGCGCGGATCGAGAGGATAATTTCCCGCTCCGAGCCCCGACCTCCTGGCCGTTCCGCAGAGATGCGCCTTTCAAGCATTCCAACGATATCGACGATACTTGCCGCTACACCACCGCCATCCCAATCCCATCCCGACCTGGCCACTTCGCCGTTCATAGCCTCCAGCGACTGGATGAGATGTTCAACTACCGCTGACCGATCGTCGCCGCGGTTCAGAAGAACCGTAGCAAGCTGTTGATGGGTCTTGCACAGCGACACCAGATGAGGTCGCTCCTTCGCTTCAAGCCAGTTTAATTCATCATTCAGAAGTCGCTCAGCGTCGTCATAGCGCCCTTGCTTATGGTACAAATGCGCAAGGTTCCCGGCCAACAGCGCGCAGAGATTCGGGGGATCGGACAATTGATGAAGCCTAGTCAATAGCGCCTCAGCGTGCGGCTCCACTTCCAGCGCGAACCTTATCGAGTCGTGATCCATGTAATGCGCAATCCAATGGGAAACAAATCCTCCGACTTGTTCGACGACGACATAGAGGTCGAACTTCTGTCGAATAACATGCTGCACAATCTCATTCATGTCGTATCGATCAGAAAGCGCGCCCACATTGCTACGAGCATCGACCTCAACTGAATCGTTGATTAGTGACGCGGTCCGCAGCGAATTGATCGTGCGCAGTAGACTGTACTCATCGACATCGGTCGCCGGACTCCGCGAAGTATCAATAAGCACACTCAGATCGGTCGTGGCGGCCTCATACACCATCTTAGCAGGAATCGCTGTCGGAGCTAGAACGGAACAGACAGCTGCAAACTCGGAGGCAACCTCGCCGGAGTCACTGATGGCACGCTCGTAGGATCTGCTTAGAACGCCGTCAACAGCGATATGTAGCGCAGCAAGTAGAGGCTTATCATATCCGTCGCGTTCCAGCTCATCGTCCGCCAACAAGCGATATCTGTCGATCTCATCGCGATAGAGGTCACAGTGTGTTATCAAACGCCCCCGTGTGCCGAGGCTTGCGGCCGCAACTCTAATCGCCAGCGGCCAATCACCTAATAGATCGCATACAGCATCCGCGGCAGATTCAATCTGGCCGCTTTCGATCTCACACCCATCATCAACAACGCTGGCGAGAAGCAGTTGGACGGACTCATGCCGCTCGAATCGGCGCACCTCAATCGGCTGTGTCGAGCCCCAATCTCTGGCATTGATAGACGTGAACACGACATGAATATCGCTATGCCGCGGTATCCATTTTTCAATAGCCCCGAACGATACAGCGTTATCAAGTACCAACAGCCAACGCCCCGGTGTGTCATCAATGCGGGACCGGAATCTTTCTGAAACGTGCGGCGCTGATTCTCTACTCGACGATTCGGTTGAAACCAGATCGGAGAAGATTTTCGATCGTGCCAGCGAGCTAACGATCGAGGAATCCGATTCAGCGTCTATCCAAACGATCCTGTCATAGAGGGCACGGTTTCGATGACAGTACATCGCCGCCAGGCGTGTCTTGCCGATTCCAGACTTCCCGACCAACGCACACCGCTTGGGGCCTATGCTAGATTTTCCGCCCGCAAGTAGACGATCTTCAAGCAACGTCATCTCTCGCGTCCGCAAAACCCCACTCGCCGGAGGTACAGCAAAAATTCCGTCTCCATATTCCCTGAGCGAGACTACATCTGCGATAATCTCGCTCGCCATTGCGAGCTCTCGACAAAATTCCTCGAATGTCATCGAACTCGAATCCAGCCCCGAACCGTGGGACGCGCCGCGTTTGAACACAGCATTCTCGAGGTATCCGCAAAGAACCCCTCCTGCGCGTTGCCCCAATGGGAGTTGTATAGATCTTCTCCACGATGAGACACGGTCCAGAATCCGTGCTGATACGTCTGTCTCCGATTCGGATCGGGCCTCAATCTCGCAAAGCGAGAACCGCTGGACAAGGTCGTCAGCCTCAACGCGATCGATATGTTGCAATGCGGCCGGCGATCTCCAACAAATCTCCCTGAGTCGGACGACAAGGTCGTCCCCACCGATTTCGCCCGTTCGGAAACTCTTCAGCGCTTCTACCAATTCCGCCAGCCCCAAACTCGGGCGCGCGTTGGTCGTCAATACGTATAGGCGCGCGGATTCGTTACGAATCATTCGCGTGAGAACTCGAATCGCATCCGCGGGCGAGTACGCACTCTCGTCACTCTTTATTGTCGACTTGACTTGATGAATCTCCAGGAGAGATCCCTCCTTGTCGCGGACGGCAAAGTCCACAACATGTGAATCTCGAAGATCTTCTGCGGCGTCACCGTCAACCGAAATTGACGACCGCACATCAATTCCTCGTTCAAGCAGAACCAGCATTCGTTCGACCGTGTAGAGATACTGGTATCGATAACCCGATGCCCCCGCAGTGCCGCTCAACCGATCCCCACCTTCTATATAAACGCATCCTAAGTTCCCAATACTTGTCTTTTGCAACCATAGCGCGACTTACTGACCGTAGCTATCGGATGCAAACAAGCAGTGCTGCTTGTTTTTTTCGCCTCCAGCTGACAGAGTGTGGGCGTGCCCACTTCAGCCCCCGTGTTCGACGCGCTCGAGTCCACCTCGGCCGCCGTCGCCGCCATCGCGGATTCGCTTCCCGACTGGTCGATCGCCACGCCCGCCGAGGGCTGGACCGTCGCCCACCAGGTCGCCCACCTGACCTGGACCGACGAGGTCTCGCTCGTCGCCGCCACCGACCCCGACGGCTTCGCCGCGATCCTGAAGGACGCGATGGCGGACCCGATGGGTTTCGTCGACGCCGGCGCCGCCGAGCTGGCCACGGACCCGGACCTCCGCGCGCGCTGGGACCGCGGTCGCGCCGCCCTCGCCGTCGCGCTCCGCGAGGCGGACCCCGGCACGCCGCTCCCCTGGTTCGGCCCGCCCATGCGGCCCGCCACCATGGCGAACGCCCGCCTCATGGAGACCTGGGCGCACGGCCTCGACATCGCCGACGCGGCCGGCACCGAACTGGACGCACCCGAGGCGCTCCCCCAC
The DNA here is from genome assembly GCF_900631615.1 of Tsukamurella paurometabola. NCBI lineage: Bacteria > Bacillati > Actinomycetota > Actinomycetes > Mycobacteriales > Tsukamurellaceae > Tsukamurella > Tsukamurella paurometabola. The sequence goes on along the minus strand of NZ_LR131273.1, from coordinate 3,047,567 downwards.
GTCGCGAAGATCGCCTACAAGACCCGCGACTTCGCGTACACGGTGAACGGCGAGACGCCGCCGGCCGAGCCCTTCGACGTCTTCCTCGTCGCCGCCGACGGCGCGGAGATCACCTTCGGCCCCGGCGATGCCGCACAGCGCGTCACCGGCTCACTCGAGGACTTCTGCCGCCTCGCGACGCAGCGCATCAACGTCGCCGACACCGATCTCGTCGCCACGGGTGCGGACGCCGCCCACTGGCTCACCATCGCGCAGTGCTTCGCCGGCGCCCCCGGCACCGGCCGCGCCCCGCAGGAGGGACGTCCATGACCCGCACCATCAGCATCGCCAACGTCTCCGGCTTCTACGGCGACCGCGCCGCGGCGATCGGCGAGATGCTCGCCGGCCCGCGCGTCGACTACATCACCGGCGACTACCTCGCCGAGCTCACCATGCTCATCCTCGGCCGCGACCGGCTCAAGGACGCGGACCTCGGCTACGCCAAGACCTTCCTGCGGCACCTCACCCCCCACCTCGGCCTGCTCGCCGAGCGCGGCACCAAGGTCGTCGTCAATGCCGGCGGCCTCAACCCGGGCGGCCTCGCGGCCGCGGTCGAGAAGGCCGTCGCGGAGGCCGGCGTCGACCTCGCCGTGGGGTGGGTCGACGGTGACGACCTCGTCGCCCGGTCCGCCGACCTCGGCGTGCCGAACGCCGTGACCGCCAACGCCTACCTCGGTGCGTTCGGCATCGCCGATTGCCTCGCCGCGGGCGCCGACATCGTGATCACCGGCCGGGTCACCGACGCCTCCGTCATCCTCGGCCCGGCCATCGCCGAATTCGGCTGGCAGCGCACCGACTTCGACGCTCTCGCCGGCGCCGTCGCCGCGGGCCACATCATCGAGTGCGGCACGCAGGCCACGGGAGGCAACTACGCCTTCTTCGACCGTCACCCGATCGAGCAGCTGCTGCACCCCGGCTTCCCCATCGCCGAGATCGCCGCCGACGGCTCCTTCGCCATCACCAAGCAGCCCGGCACGGGCGGCGTGGTGGAGGTGGGCACCGTCACGGCGCAACTGCTCTACGAGGTCACGGGCCAGCGGTACGCGAACCCCGACGTGACGCTGCGGCTCGACTCCATGTCCCTCGCCCAGGACGGCCCGGACCGGGTGACCGTCACGGGCGTGCGCGGCGAGGCGCCGTCGACCACGACCAAGGTCGCGACCACCACGCTCGGCGGCTTCCGCAACGAGATCGCCTTCCTGCTCACCGGGATCGACGTCGAGCGCAAGGCCGCACTGCTGGAGGCACAGCTCCGCGACGCGCTCGACCGGACCGGCGGCGCACCGTCGGACCTGCAGTTCCGCCTGGCGCGCACCGATCATCCCGACGCCCCCACCGAGGCCGCGGCGTCGGCCACGCTGACGGTGGTCGCGTGGGACGCCGATCCGAACCGTGTCGGCCGCGCCTTCAGCTCCGCCGCCGTGGAACTCGCGCTCGCCACGTACCCCGGTGCCTCCCCGATGGCCCCGCCGTCGAGCGGCGGCCCCTACGGTGTGTACCGCGCGGTCTACGTACCGAACGGTGACGTCCCCCACCGCGCCCACCGGCCCGACGGCACCGTCGTCGACATCGCGCCGCCCGAGGTCGTCCAGGAGCTCGTCACGGATCCGTCCCAGCCGGGCGAGGACACGGTGCGCCCCGTCGGCCCGACGGTCCGCGTCCCGCTCGGCACGGTCTTCGGCGCGCGCAGCGGCGACAAGGGCGGCAGCGCGAACGTCGGCGTCTGGGCGGAGTCCGATGCGGGGTACGAATGGCTCCGCAGTAACCTGACCGAACAGGCTCTGCGCGAACTCCTTCCGGAGGCCGCGGACCTTCCCGTCCGCCGCTACGAACTGCCCAACCTCAAGGCCCTCAACTTCGTCATCGAGGATCTGCTCGGCAAGGGCGTCGCCCACGGCTACCGGTTCGACCCGCAGGCCAAGGGCGTCGGCGAGTGGCTGCGGGGCCGCTACGTCGACCTGCCCACCGGCCTGCTCCCCGCCGGCCACACCACGAAGGAGATCGCATGACCAGCCTGTGGGAGTCCGACGAGCGGCTCGCGCTGCGGAAGACGGTGACCGCGTTCACCGAACGTGAGATCCTGCCGAACCTGGACGAGTGGGAGGCCGGCGGGTTGCTCCCCCGCGAACTCCACAAGAAGGCGGGCGACCTCGGCCTCCTCGGCGTCTCCTTCCCCGAGTCGGTGGGCGGCGGCGACGGCGACCCCCGCGACGCGCTCATCGTGTGCGAGGCGATGCACGAGGCGGGCGGCTCCGGTGGCCTGTTCGCGTCGCTGTTCACCTGCGGGATCTCGGTGCCGCACATCATCCTCGCCGGCACCGACGAGCAGAAGCAGAAGTGGGTGGCCCCGGTCCTCGCCGGCGACAGGATCAGCTCACTCGGTATCACCGAGCCCGGCGGCGGCTCCGACGTGGGACACCTCACGACCACCGCCCGCAAGGACGGCGACCACTACATCGTCAACGGCGCCAAGACGTTCATCACCTCCGGCATCCGCGCGGACTGGGTGGTCACAGCGGTCCGCACGGGCGGCGAGGGCGCCGGCGGGATCAGCCTGCTGGTGATCCCCAAGGGCCTGGACGGATTCGAGGTGAGCGCCCCACTGAAGAAGATGGGCTGGCACGCCTCGGACACCGCCGAGCTCTCCTTCACGGACGTCCGCGTCCCCGCCGAGAACCTCATCGGCCCCGAGGGCAGCGGTTTCCTCCTCATCGGCGCCGCCTTCGTCACCGAACGGCTCGCCCTCGCGGTGCAGGCCTACTCGCACGCGCAGCGCTGTCTCGACCTCACCCTCGACTGGGTCCGCGAGCGCGAGACCTTCGGCGCCCCGCTCATCACCCGGCAGGCCGTGCAGAACACGGTCACCGAGATGCGACGGAAGATCGAGGTCGCCCGCGTGTACAGCCGGCACGTCGCCGATCTGTACGCCGAGGCCCTCGAATCCGGCGGTCCCGCCGCCGCCGCGGAGCTCGTGCCGCAGGCGTGCTTCGCGAAGAACACCGCCGTCGAGTGCGGCGAGTGGGTCGCGAACGAGGCGGTGCAGCTCTTCGGCGGCCACGGCTACATGTCCGAGTACGAGGTCTCGCGCCATTACCGCGACGTCCGCATCCTCGGCATCGGCGGCGGCACCACCCAGATCCTCACCACGCTCGCGGCCAACCGACTCGGCTACAAGTGATCCCCCTCCCAGGCACCCACTCCGGTACCCACAACGGCAAAGGACTCCACTCATGACGGTGCTCCGCAGCACCCCCGCCCCCGACGCGGCCGCGTACCGCAAGACGATGCTCGACAAGCTGGCCGATCTCACCGCCGAATTCGACAAGGCCCTCGCGGGCGGCGGCGAGAAGTACGTGGAGCGGCACCGGGGGCGCGGCAAGCTGACGGCCCGGGAGCGCATCGACAGCGTGCTCGATCCCGCCTCCCCGTTCCTCGAGCTGATGCCGCTCGCCGCCTGGGGCAGTGACTTCCAGGTCGGCGCCTCCCTCGTCGGCGGCATCGGCGTCGTCGAGGGAGTCGAGGTGATGGTCGTCGCCAACGACCCGACCGTCAAGGGCGGCACCTCCAACCCGTGGACGCTGCGCAAGTCGCTGCGTCTCAACGACATCGCGAAGGAGAACCGCCTGCCGGTGCTCTCGCTGGTCGAGTCCGGCGGTGCCGATCTGCCGACGCAGAAGGAGGTGTTCGTCCCCGGCGGTGCGATGTTCCGCAACCTCACGCAGCTGTCGAAGGCGGGCATCCCCACGATCTCCGTGGTCTACGGCAACTCCACCGCGGGCGGCGCGTACATCCCCGGCATGAGCGATCACGTGGTGATGATCAAGGAGCGCTCCAAGGTCTTCCTCGCCGGACCTCCCCTGGTGAAGGCCGCGACGGGCGAGATCTCCGACGACGAGACGCTCGGCGGCGCCGAGATGCACTCGCGGACCTCGGGCCTCGGCGACTACCTCGCCACCGACGAGCTCGACGCGGCGCGGATCGCCCGCTCGATCGTCAAGCGACTCAACTGGCGCAAGCAGGGCACGGCACCGTCGAGCCTGGTCAAGCCCCCGCGCTACGACGCCGAGGGCCTGCTCGACATCGTCCCGGACGATCTGAAGATCCCCTTCGACCCGCGGGAGATCATCGCCCACATCGTCGACGACTCCGACTACGACGAGTTCAAGCCGCTGTACGGCGGTTCGCTCACCACCGGCTGGGCGAACCTGCACGGCTACCCCATCGGCATCCTCGCCAACGCCCGCGGTGTCCTGTTCTCCGAGGAGGCGCAGAAGGCCACGCAGTTCATCCAGTTGGCCAACCGCTACGACACGCCGCTCCTGTTCATCCACAACACCACCGGCTACATGGTGGGCGCGGAGTACGAGCGCGGCGGCATGATCAAGCACGGCTCGATGATGATCAACGCCGTCTCCAACTCCGAGGTCCCCCATCTCTCGCTGATCGCGGGCGCCTCCTACGGCGCCGGCCACTACGGCATGGCGGGCCGCGCCTTCAACCCGCGGTTCCTGTTCTCCTGGCCCAGTGCACGCTCGGCGGTCATGGGCGCCAAGCAGCTCGCGGACGTGGTGACCGAGGTGGCCGCGGCCTCCGCCGCGTCCCGCGGCCAGGCCATGGACCCCGCCTTCGTCGACGGCATGCGTACCGCGATCGAGACCCAGATCGACAAGGAGTCCCTGCCGGCCTTCATGTCCGGGATGCTCTACGACGACGGCATCATCGACCCCCGCGACACCCGCACGGTGCTCGGTATGGCGCTCTCCGCCATCAACAACGGCCCCGTCCACGGCACCGACGCCTTCGGCGTCTTCCGGATGTGAGAGAAGACATGACTGACACCACCTTCGATTCCGTCCTCGTCGCCAACCGCGGCGAGATCGCCCGCCGCGTCATCGCCGCGGCCCATGCCCGTGGCCTGCGCGCCGTCGCCGTCTACTCCGACCCGGATGCGAACGCGCCGCACGTCGCGGAGGCCGACGAGGCCGTGCGCCTGCCCGGCGAATCCCCGGCCGATACCTACCTGCAGGGCGAGAAGATCATCGCCGCGGCGAAGGCCACCGGCGCCCGGGCCATCCACCCCGGGTACGGCTTCCTCTCCGAGAACGCCGAGTTCGCCGCCGCGGTCCAGGCAGCGGGCATCGTCTGGATCGGGCCGTCCCCCGAGGCCATCACCGCGATGGGTTCCAAGGTGGCGGCGAAGGCCCGCCTCGCCGAGGCCGGCGTCCCCATGCTCACCAACCTGACCCCGGATCAGGTGTCCGACGGCGACTTCCCCGTCCTGGTCAAGGCCTCCGCCGGCGGCGGCGGCCGCGGCATGCGCGTGGTCCGTACCCGCGCCGAATTGCAGGACAACCTCGACGCCGCAGAGCGCGAGGCGAAGTCGGCGTTCGGGGACGGCACCGTGTTCTGCGAGCGCTACCTCGAGCGCGGCCGCCACATCGAGGTCCAGGTGATGGCCGACGCCCAGGGCACCGTCTGGGCGGTGGGCGAGCGCGAGTGCTCGATCCAACGCCGCCACCAGAAGGTCCTCGAGGAGGCCCCGTCGCCGCTGGTCGAGCGGCATCCGGCGATGCGGGCCGCCCTGTACGAGGCGGCGGCCAACGCCGCCAAGGCCATCGGCTACACCGGGGCGGGCACCGTCGAGTTCCTCGCCACCGACGCGGGCGAGTTCTTCTTCCTCGAGGTCAACACGCGCCTGCAGGTGGAACACCCGGTCACCGAGGCCACCACCGGGCTCGACCTCGTCGGACTGCAGTTCGACGTGGCCGCCGGCCTGCCGCTGCCCTCGCCCGAGCCTCCCGCCACGCGCGGCTGGGCCATCGAGGCCCGCCTCTACGCCGAGGACCCCGCCAACGATTGGCGGCCCGCGGCCGGCACGGTCCATCGCTTCGAGGTGCCCGGCGTCGTGAGCGAGTTCACCGGCCCGGACCGCCCCGGCATCCGGCTCGACAGCGCCCTCGCGCCGCGCGACAGCGTCGTGGAGGTCTTCTACGATCCGATGCTGGCCAAGGTGATCGGCTTCGCGCCAACCCGCGCGCAGGCCCTCGCGATCACCGAGGCCGCGCTGCGCAAGGCCGTCATCCACGGCATCACCACCAACCGCGACCTGCTGGTACGGGTCCTCGCGGACGCCGACTTCAAGGCCGGCGACTTCGCGACCGACTTCCTCACCGGCGACCGGTTGGACCGCCTCGCCGCGCCCCTGCTCGACGAGGCCGAGCTCGCCGAGGCCGCGTCGGCCGCCGGCGCGGTGCTGGACCGCCGGGGCGCCGCCGCGAGCCCGCTGCCGCACGTCGCGCCCGGCTGGCGCAACCTCGGCTCGCGCACCCTGGTGCCCGAGTTCCGCACGGCCGATGAGCGCGAGTTCCGCGCCGACAGCGGGCAGGTCGCGACCGTCACCGACGACGGCGTGAGCGCGCGCGTCGCCGTCGAGCGCGACGGGATCCGGCGCACCGTCGCCGTCACCACCTACTCCGGGGACCGCACCGTCGTGGAGGTGGAGACGGCGCGCGGCGCCGCGACGCTGACGCTCGTCGACCCGCTGCCCTCGGCGGACGCCGCCGCGGCCGCGGGATCCCTGCTCGCGCCAATGCCCGGCGTGATCACCCGGATCGGCTCCCAGGTGGGCGATTCCGTCACCACCGGGCAGCCCGTGCTGTGGATGGAGGCGATGAAGATGGAGCACGCCATCTCCGCCCCCGCCGACGGCGTCATCACCGCGATCGCGGTCGAGGTGGGCCAGAACATCGATGCCGGCGCCGTCGTCGCCGTGCTGGAAGATTCAGGAGACAACGAGGAATGAGCACCACCAGCATCGCTATGGATGTCATCGAGTCCGAGGAGCGCCAGGCGCTCCGGCAGACGGTCTCGGACCTGGGGAAGAAGTTCGGCCCCGAGTACATGCGCGAGAAGATCGCGGCCGGCGAGGGCCCGACCGAGCTCTGGAAGGCCGCGGGCGATCTCGGCCTCATCGGCGTGAACATCGCCGAGCAGTACGGCGGCGGCGGCGCCGGGATGTACGAGCTGGGCATCGTCGGCGAGGAGCTCGCCGCGGCCGGCTCGTCGCTGCTGATGCTGGTGGTCTCCCCCGCCATCAACGGCACCATCATCTCCAAGTTCGGCACCGAGGAGCAGAAGCAGCGCTGGCTGCCGGGCATCGCCTCCGGCGAGACCATCGCCGCCTTCGCGATCACCGAGCCCGATGCGGGCAGCAACAGCCACCGGATCACCACCACCGCCCGCCGCGACGGCTCCGACTGGATCATCTCCGGCCAGAAGACCTTCATCTCGGGGATCGAGCTCGCCGACGTGGTCCTCGTCGTCTCGCGCACCGAGGACGCGAAGACGGGCAAGCTGCGCCCCGCGCTGTTCCTCATGCCCACCGACTCGCCCGGCCTGCAGAAGACGAGGATCCCCATGGAGGTGGGGCTTCCGGAATCGCAGTGGACGCTGTTCTTCGACGACGTCCGGCTCCCGGCCGAGGCACTCGTCGGCGAGCCCGACGCCGCCATCGCGCAGCTGTTCGCGGGGCTCAATCCCGAGCGGATCATGGCCGCGGCGGGCGCCGTGGGCTCGGCCCGCTACGCGATCGACCGCGCCGTGGCGTACGCCAAGGAGCGCACCGTCTTCAAGGTCCCGATCGGCGCGCACCAGGCCATCGCACACCCCCTCGCCGAGCTCAAGGTCGAGACCGAACTGGCGAAGCTGATGTTGCAGAAGGCCGCGACCCTGTACGACGCCGGCCAGGAGTTCGCCGCCGCCGAGGCCGCGAACATGGCGAAGTTCGCCGGCGGCGAGGCGGGCGCGAAGGCCGTCGACCGGGCGATCCACTCGCTCGGTGGCAACGGCCTCACCACCGAGTACGGCCTCGCGCAGATGCTGGTGGCGTCGCGCCTGTTCCGCATCGCCCCGGTCAGCCGCGAGATGGTGCTCAACTTCATCTCCGAGCACTCGCTCGGCCTGCCCAAGAGCTACTAGGAGGCAGCCGATGACCGACGATTCCCTGGTCCGGTACGAGACGCGCGGCGGCGCCGCGTACCTCACGATCGACAGCCCGCACAACCGGAACGCGATCTCGCAGCGGCTGCTCGCCGACCTGAGCGCGGGTCTGGAGCGTGCCGCCGCGGACGACGCCGCCCGGGCGGTGGTGCTCACCCACACCGGCACGACGTTCTGCGCGGGCGCCGATCTCAAGGAGGCCGCGGCCAACGGGGCAGGGAGCGATCCGAAGTCGCGCACGCTGGCGATGATCGGCGCCATGCGCGGGATCATCGAGTGCCCGAAGCCGGTGATCGCCCAGGTCGACGGGCACGTCCGAGCCGGCGGCTTCGGCCTGATCGGCTCGTGCGACTTCGTGTTCGCGGGTCCCGGCGCGTCGTTCGCGGTCACGGAGACGCGGATCGGCGTCGCGCCGGCGATGGTCTCGCTGGTGCTGCTGCCGCACCTGCCCTCGCGGGTCGCCTCCACGCTGCTGCTCACCGGCCGGAAGTTCGACGGTGCCGAGGCCGCCGGCTACGGCCTGATCACCGCGGCGGTCGCCGATCCGGCGTCCGCGGTCGCGGAGCAGCTCCGCGAGCTGCAGCTGTGCAGCCCGCAGGGCTTGCGGGAGACCAAGCAGATCCTGTGGCACGACGTGCTGCGCTCCTTCGACGAGCGGGCGGACGCCCTGGGCGAGCAGTCGGCGCGACTGTTCGGTTCCCCGGAATCCGTCGAGGGGATCACGGCGTTCCTGCAGAAGCGCGCGCCGAGCTGGGCCGAACCGGCACCGGCGGAATAGGCTGCTGCTGATGACTCCCCTCCGCCCGCCCATCCGCGCACCCCAGCAGTCCCGCAGCCGGGAGACCCGGCAGCGTTTGCTGGAGACCACCATCGCGTCGCTCGCCGCACGCGGGTGGACGGCCACCACGGTGGGCAGCGTGGCACGGCAGGCGGGGGTCTCGCGGGGCGCCGCCCAGCATCACTTCCCCACTCGGGAGGATCTGATCAGCGCCGCGCTCGAGTACATGGGCGAGCAGCGGCTCGCGCAGGTGGCGCAGGCGGGTGCGGCGGTGCCCGAGGGGCCCGACCGTCCGTACGCGGTGGCGCGGCTCATCGTCGAGTACTACACGGACGACCTGTTCAAGGCCGCGCTGCACGTGTGGACGGCGGCCGCGAGCGACGACGCACTCCGCGAGCGGATGCTGCCCTTCGAGAACAAGCATTCCCGTGAGGTCTTCGCCCTCGCCATGCGCCTGCTCGGCGTGGACCGGGACGACGAGGAGGCCCGCCGGGCCGTGCAGGCCACGCTGGACCTCGCCCGCGGCCTCGGCCTCGCCGACCTGCTCTCCGACGATGCCGCCCGCCGCGAGCAGGTCGTCGACTTCTGGGGCCGGCAGCTGGCGGCGATCTTCGTCGCCCGCTGAGCGCGTCGCCGTGCTCGCTAGGCCTTGTCGAGGTAGTCGCCGCGGTCGCCGCCGAGGATGACCTCGTTCATGCTGCGCAGGGCCTCGTGGCGCTCGAGTTCGGGATCCTCGCCGACGATCTCGTAGGCGAGATCCCGCGCGGCCTGGAGCACGTCGCCGTCCTGCGCGAGGTCGAGGAAGCTCAGGCGCCGTGCGAGGCCGGACTGGTCCACGCCCAGGATGTCGCCGAAGCCGCGGTACTCGAGGTCGAGCTGCGCCAGCGCGAAGCCGTCGACGGTCTCGGCGACACGGTGCAGCCGCTCCAGCGTGCGCTCGGACCCGGTGGCGGTGAGGAGCAGGCACAGCCCCGGCAGCCCGCCGCGGCCGACGCGGCCACGGAGCTGATGCAGCTGACTGATGCCGAACCGGTCGGCGTCGCGCACCACCATCGTGGTCGCGTTCGCGACATCCACGCCGACCTCGATCACGGTCGTCGCCACCAGGATGTCGATCTCCCCGGCGGCGAACGACGCCATGATCTCCGACTTCTCCTCGGCGGGGAGCCGGCCGTGCAGCAGGGCGATCCGGTGCCGGCCGAGCGGGCCGGCGGCGAGCTGGTCGTACATCTCGATCGCGGAGACGGTCTTCGGCTTCTCCGCCTCGTCCGCGTTCGGCGCTCCGCGGGATGCGCTCCTCCCGGACGCCTTCGGTTCCGCCGCGGGTGCCTCGAAGTCGTAGTCCTCGTCGGTGAACCCGGCTTTGGCCTGCTCACCGGTCGCATCGTCGCCGATCCGCGGGCACACGACGTACACCTGGCGGCCGGCGCGGACCTCCTCGTCGACGCGCGCCCAGGCCCGGGCGACCCACGCCTCGCGGTCCTCGGGGACGACGGAGGTCTGGATCGGCTGCCGGCCGCGCGGCAGCTCCCGCAACACGGATGTCGCCATGTCGCCGAACTGCGCGAGGGCGACGGTGCGCGGAATCGGCGTCGCCGTCATCACCAGCAGGTGCGGCATCGACTCGTCGTCGGTGCTCTCCCCGGTGCCCTTGCGCCGCAGGCGGTCACGCTGCTCCACGCCGAACCGGTGCTGTTCGTCGACCACCACGAGCCCCAGCCGGAAGAACTCGACGGTGTCCTCCAGCAGTGCGTGCGTGCCGATCACGATGCCGGCCTCGCCGGTCACGATGCGCAGCAGCGCCGCCCGGCGCTGCTTGACGGTCATCGACCCCGTCAGCAGGGTCACCGTCGTCGCCGCGTCCGCCGCGCCCAGCTGGCCCGCCTCGGCCAGGTCGCCGAGCATCGCCGTGATGGACAGGAGGTGCTGCGTCGCCAGGACTTCCGTCGGCGCCAGGAGCACGGCCTGGTGCCCTGCATCCACCGCGGCGAGCATCGCCAGCAGCGCTACGAGGGTCTTGCCGGAGCCGACCTCGCCCTGCAGCAGCCGGGTCATCGGGTGGTCGCGGGCCATGTCGCCGAGGATCTCGGCCAGCACGCCCTCCTGCCCCGCGGTGAGCGCGAACGGGAGCCGCTCGCGCAGCCCGGCCTGCAGCGGACCGTCGGGCGCGTGCAACGGCGGCGCGCCGACGATGCCGACGTCGTGCGCCCGCCGGGCGAGGGCGGTCTCGATCGCGACGGCCTCGTCGAAGGCGAGGCGGCGGCGCGCCCGGTCGGCCTGCGCGCGACCGTCCGGCTTGTGCGCGGCGCGCACCGCGTCGTCGAGGCTCATGAGCCCGTGCAGCGCGAGGAACGCGGGCGGCAGTGATTCCGGCACCGGCGCGAGCCTTTTCAGGACGCTGTCCACCAGCGAGAGGATCAGCCACGTCGGCATGTTCTTGGTGCCGTGGTAGATCGGCACGGTGGGCTGCATCAACAGGCTCAGGTCGGCGAACTTGAGTCGTTTGGAACCGGCCTTGGTCGATCCCGCCTCGTTGGCGGCGAGCGCCTCGGCCGAGGTGATCGTGGTGTCCGGCAGGACCAGCCACTCGGGATGGGTGAGTTGCAGCTTGCCGTTGAACTCGCCGAGCCGGCCGATCAGCAGCAGTTGCCGGTCGGGCTGGATCGGCTTGGGCAGGTAGTTGAAAAAGGTCACCTCGTAGGCCCGGACCTTGTTCACCACCTGGACCCGGAACATCTTCTTGCCGCGATGATGCGGCTTCGGGGGCGTGATCGCGGTGACGGTGCCGATCACGACGATGTCGTCGCCGATGCGGGGTTCGGAGCGCCGCGTGCCGTCGTCCTCGACGGCGCCGCCCTCGTACCGGAACGGGAAGTGCCGCAGCAGGTCACCGACGGTGGCCAACCCGAGTTCGGCGGTCGCCACGTCGGCGATCTCGGGGTCGACGGCCTCCGCCAGCGGCGTCTGCAGCGTGAGGGTGCGCGCAGAGCTCATTCGACGCCGATCTCCATCACGCTCGCGGTCTGTCCGCCCCGGTAGCCGATCACCTCGACCTCGGGGCGGTCCGGCCGCAGGGCGGCGCTGACCCGGTCGGGGAAGTCGCCGTCGCCGGCCTCGCCCAGGAGGACCGTCACCATGTCGCCGCCCGTGGCCAGCAGCAGTTCGGCGAGCGCCTCGCCCGCGGAGTACTGGTCCTCCTCGAGAACCACCACCTCGCCTCCGACCATGCCCAGGTAGTCGCCGGGGCCGCAGGGGCCGAGGATCGTCAGCGCATCCTCGGTGACGGCGACGACCGAGCCGCACCGCGCACCGGCGGCGGCCTCCGCCATCGAGTAGGTGTCGTCGGCGGCGTGGCCGTTCGGCTCGTGCACCGCGAGCGCGGCGATCGCCTGCACCATCGACGAGGTCGGCAGCAGGGTCACGAGCACCCCCGATTCGCGGGACCGCGCCGCGACCGCCAGCAGTTCCGGGGTGGGGAGCGCGCCGTTCGGCATGAGCAGCACCTCGCGGCCCTCGAACCGGTGCAGTGCGGCCAGCAACTCCGCGTGGGTCATGCCGCCGTCGCAGCGGATCACCTCCGCCCCCGCGCTCGTGAACAGCTCCGCGGCACCGTCGCCGGAGACGAGCGCGACGATCGCGCGCGGCGCGTCCAGCAGTGCCTGCAGGGGCGTCTCCGCGTGGCCCGCCTCCTGCAGCACGTTGACGGCGATGCTGCGGAGTTTGCCGTGCCGCAGCCCGGCCTGGATCGCGGCACCGGGCTCTGTCGTGTGCGTGTGCACCGACCAGGTCGCGACGGGGTCCGGGTCGGCCGCGGCGACCACGACGACCGAGTCGCCGAAGGCCTGCAGCTCCGCCCGCAGCCGGTTCGCGGTGGCCTCGGTCGCGGCGGGGAGGAGGTACATGACCTCGTAGTCGGCGTGCGGACCGCGGGGCGGGTCGGCGTGCGCACCGTGATCGTGCGCGTGACCGTGCCCCTCCTCGACGTGCACCTGCACGTGCGGTGCCACCTGGCGGCCGAACCGGGGGCGCTCGGGCACGGTGCCGGACGTCACCTCGACGAGAGCGTCGAGCAGGACGAGCAGGCCGCGCCCGCCGGCGTCGACCACTCCGGCCGCGGCGTTGTCGGCGAGCTGGTCGCGCGTGCGCAGCAGGGCGTCGAAGGCGGCGTCCGCGGAACCGCGCGCGCAGGCGGCGAGGTCGCCCCCGCCGGAGAGGGCCGCCCCGGCCCCGTCGCCGGCGGCCCGCAGGACGGAGAGGATGGTGCCCTCGATCGGATCGGCGACCGCGGTGGTGACCAACTCGGTCGCGTTCCTCAGGCCGGTCGCCAGGCCCTCGGCGGTGAGGTCGGCGTCGGGACCGAGCTGCGCGGCCAGGCCCCGCATGATCTGCGAGACGATGACCCCCGAATTGCCCCGCGCCCCCGCCACCGCGCCGGCGACCGTGGCGCGGGCCACGGCGTGCGGCCCCTCGGCGCGGTCGGCCTCCTCGGCGGAGCGGGCGGCGGCGCGGAGAGTGACCAGCATGTTCGTGCCGGTATCCGCGTCCGCGACCGGGAACACGTTGAGCGTGTTGATCTCGTCGACGGCGCGCTCGAGTCCGAGGACGGCGCGCCGCAGCCAGGCCACCACCACGCGGCCGTCCTCCGCATTCGGTCCCGTCACGGGTGCCAGCCTAGTGGGCGCGCCCGCGCGGTACGGGCTCCGGAGCGGTTTGGCTCCGTCGCCGGGCTCGGCTATGCTTGCAGGGTTGCCTCGCGTCCGTGCGTGTCCTTCACGTCTGCGACCGCCGGGGCGAAGCACAGGTTTTCAACGATACGAGGAGTACACGACTATGGCTGCCGTCTGCGACGTCTGCGACAAGGGCCCCGGCTTCGGTAAGTCGGTCTCGCACTCGCACCGGCGTACCAACCGCCGGTGGAACCCGAACATCCAGACCGTGCGCGCCCAGGTCGCGCCCGGCCAGACCCGCCGGCTGAACGTGTGCACCTCGTGCATCAAGGCCGGCAAGGTCGTCCGCGGCTAGTACGCGACACCCACGCCACAAGGCCCGCGACCGTTTCGGTCGCGGGCCTTGTGGCGTCCGCCGTCCTCGTGATCCGCACTCGGCCGTCGCCGAGCGCCCACCACCGCGCCGCGAGGCGCTTGCCGGACCATTTATGTATTGATACATTCGGTGGTGTATCGACACACATGCGGAAGCCGGAGCGCACCCGGACGGAGGCAGTCATGACGCTGGTGTGGATCATCCTTCTCCTCGGCATGGTCGGGCGGCAGGCGAACGCCGTCTACGGCACGACGGGCCGGCGCGCGCCGGAGCCGACGCTGTACACCGGGCTCGTCATCGCTGCACCGTTCGTGGTTCTGGCCGCGGCGTCCTGGGGGAACACGGAGCTGTGGTGGGCGGGAGCCCTGATCGCCTTCGCCGGCGGGACGGTGATCGGCGAATTGATCTCCGTGCTGCGAAGGACGAAGGCTGCCCCCGGGCGGCGGGTCGCCCTCGGGGTCGGAGTCACCGCGCACGACTACCTGCCGCGGATGAACCTCACCACCATGCGCGCGGCCCCCGCCGTCGTGGTGGCGGTCGGGGTCGGCACGGTCCTGCTCGTGCGCTGGCCGGCCCATCACACCGACTCGGGACTCAGCGTCGCACTGCCGGTCGCGATCGGCGCCTCCGCCGTCGCGGTCATCGGATGGATCTGTGCCGAACTCGGCGTCCGCGCCGTCGTCGGGCACCCGCTGCGCGCGGACACGCCGGAGGACCTCCGGGCGGCGAACCGCGCCCGAGCGCGGTACCTGGTCCGGTTCACCAACCTGGTCCCCGCCTACGCCGTCGTCGCGGTCGTGCTGTGGCTCGCCTACGCGGCGGACGCTCTGCTCAAGGCCAATTCCGCGCCGTATCCGGCTGACGCGCAACTCGCCGGGTACGCCATCCTCGTCCTGTGCGGGGCCGCGGCATCCGCGCTCGCCGTGGGACTGGTGGTCTCCGCACGCGCCGAGAAGGACGGTACGCACGGCCCGCGCGGTGCCCTCTCGCGATGATCGTCTACGACCCGGACTCCCCCACCCCGGCCTTCGAACAGATCCGTTCGCAGATCGCGGCCGCCGCGGCGAGCGGCGCGCTCGCGCCGGGCACCCGGCTCCCGTCGGTGCGGCGCCTCGCCGCGGACCTCGACATCGCCCCCAACACCGTGGCCCGCGCCTACCGCGAGCTGGAGCAGTCCGGCGTCGTCGTCACGCGCGGTCGGGGCGGAACCGTCGTGGCCGATGCGTCGGCGGCCCCCGCGGCACGCGCGCATGCCTTCGTCGCCGAGATGCGGTCCCTGGGCGTGCCCCGTGCGACGATCCTCGGTCTCGTCGAGGACGCCCTGAGCACTCCCGCGACGATGCATCGCTGATTCCGGCGCCGAACCTCTCAGGGAACCTGCGCGAGGTGCGGCAGCCGCCAGTCCACGGGATCGGCGCCCAGGGCGACCAACGCCTCGTTGGCCTTCGAGAAGGGGCGGGATCCGAAGAAGCCCCGCGACGCGGACAACGGCGACGGGTGCACCGACTCGATCCGCGGAGCGTCCCCGAGGCGCGGCCCGAGCGACGCCGCGTCGCGGCCCCACAGGATCGCCACCAGTGGAGCGTCGCGCGCGACCAGCGCGTCGATGGCGCACTCGGTCACCTTCTCCCAGCCCTTCCCACGGTGTGAGGCGGGCGTCCCCGGACGCACGGTGAGGACGCGGTTGAGCAGCAGCACGCCCTGCTCGGTCCACGGCGAGAGGTCGCCGTTGGCGGGCATCGGCAGGCCGAGATCGTCGCAGTACTCGCGGTAGATGTTCTGCAGGCTGCGCGGGACCGGTCGCACCGCCGGGTCGACCGAGAAGGACAGTCCCACGGCGTGCCCGGGCGTCGGATACGGGTCCTGGCCGACGATGAGCACGCGCACGTCGGCGAACGGCTGCCGGAAGGCGCGCAGCACGTTGGCGCCGGCGGGCAGGTACCCCCGCCCGGAGGCGTTCTCGGCGCGCAGGAAGTCGCCGAGCGCGGCGATCTCGTCGGCGACGGGCGCGAGCGCCTCCGCCCATCCCGCCTCGACGCTGTCCGCCAGTGGTCTCGCCGTCATCGCGCGTCCTCCTCTGCCTCGGTGAAGGTGTTCCAGCCGCCGCCGGCCGGCCCGGCGTCGCCGTCGACGGTGACGGTGCCCGCGGGCCGTTCGCCGGGCTCGGCGGCCGTGCCGATGGCGCGCCATCCGCCCGGGAGAGGGCTCCCCGCGGGGAACGTCGCGAGCAGTGCGTGATCCTCGCCGCCCGTGCGGACCCACCGGTCGGCGTCGGCGCCGAGCGCGGCGGCGCAGGCGGTCAGCTCGGCGTCGGGCGCGAGGAGCGCACCGTCGAGCGCGATCGTCACGCCCGAGGCCCGGGCGAGGGCGCGGGCGTCCCGGAGCAGTCCGTCGGAGACGTCGGTGAGGGCGGTCGCGCCGGCGTCGGCGGCCTGCGGCCCGGCGGCGAGCGGAGGGGCCGGGCAGCGGTAGGTCTCGACGAGCCCGTCGAAACCGTCGTACCCCGCGAGGAGGACGTCCAGGCCCGCGGCGGAGTGTCCGAGCGTGCCGCGGACGGCGACCACGTCGCCCGGCCGCGCGCCCGAGAGCAGCACCGGTTCCCTGCCCTGGAGGTCGCCGAGGACGGTGACCGCGAGCAGCACCTGGTCGGTGCGCACCACGTCTCCCCCGGCGATCGCGCCGCCCGCCTCCGCGGCGCCGAGCGTGGTGCCCCGAGCGATACCCGCGATCACGTCCTCGCCCGTCTCCGACGGACAGCCCAGCGTCACGGTGAAGGCGGTGCACACGGCGCCCATCGCCGCGATATCGGCGGCGTTCTGCGCGATCGCGCGCCGGCCCACGTGCTCGGGCGTGGTCAGCTCGAACCGGAAGTGCCGGCCCTCGACGAGCGCGTCCGAGGAGACCACCGTCCGGCCGTCGGGGGCGACGACGACCGCAGCGTCGTCGCCCGGGCCGACCGGTACCCGCGGATCGGGGCGCACACCGCCGGTGGCCAGCGCGATCACGCCGTCCTCCCCCAGTTCGGCCACGGTGCGCACGCGGGTGTGCGCAGGGCTGTCCGGCTCCTCTGATGTCATCGCGGCTACCGTATCGGACGTGAGCGATGCAGACGACCAGACCACCGCGGCGCCGGGCACGACGGAGCGCCGCAGCCCCGCCTTCCTCGCGACGGCGGTGGCGCTGCCGCTCGCGGTGGTCGCGTGCTTCGTCGTCTTCCTGGTGCTCGCGCAGCAGAAGCAGGGCGAGGCCCGCGACGCGGCGGAGGCCGGCCACCTGAAGTCGATCGCGGCGCCGTCGTCCGGCGACGGGGCGTGCGCGAAGCTGCTCGGCGCGATCCCCGCCGACCTCGACGGCTTCCGCCGCACCGGCGACGACGAGCCCGGGGGCTTCGCCCGCTGGAGCGGCGAGAAGGCCGGGGCCGTCGAGGTGCGATGCGGCACCGACCGTCCCGCCGACCTGTCCGCGACGTCGAAGCTGCAGATCATCAACGGAGTGCAGTGGCTGCAGGCGACTCCCGCGGGCGCCCCCGCTCCCGACGGCGGCAGCTACTGGACCGCCGTGGATCATCGCCCGTACGTCACCCTGTGGGTGCCCGACGGTGCCGGTACCTCGGCCGTGCAGGCGACGTCGGACGCGATCCGCGAGCACCTGCAGGCCGCCTCGCTCGACCTGGGTAGGTAGCCCGCTCCCGCTCCGCCGTCAGCGGAGGCCGGTGCCCCGGGCGAGGGCGGTCTCGATGAGCACGGTGAGCAGTTCGGCGTAGCCGACGCCGGACTCGGCCCACATCCGCGGGTACATCGACGTCGACGTGAAGCCCGGCATGGTGTTGACCTCGTTGATCACCGGGCCGTCGGGGGTCTGGAAGAAGTCGACGCGGGCGAGGCCCTGGCCGTCGAAGGCGTGGAAGGCGCGCACCGCGAGGTCGCGGATCGCCGCCGCCTGCTCCTCGGTGAGGTTCGCGGGCACGGTGTACCGGGCGCGGTCGTCGAGGTACTTGGTCTCGAAGTCGTAGAAGGAGTGCTCGGCGTCGGCCGCCATCTCGATCTCGGCGATCGCCGATGCGGCGACGTCGCCGTCGGGCCGTTCGAGGACGCCGATCTCGACCTCGCGGCCGATCACGGCCGCCTCGATGATCACCTTCGGGTCCCACTTCCGGGCCTCGGCGATCGCGGCGGGGAGCTCGGTCAGGTCGGTCACCCGGGTGATGCCGATCGACGAGCCGCCGCGGGCGGGCTTGACGAAGAGCGGCAGGCCCAGGCGGTGCAGGACGTCCGGCGGGACCTCGGTGTCGCGCTGGCGGAGTACGTGGAAGTCGCCGACGGGCAGGCCGTCGGCGGCGAGCAGCTTCTTCGCGAACTCCTTGTCCATTCCCGCGGCCGAGGCGAGGACGCCCGCGCCGACGTAGGGCACGCCCACCATCTCCAGCAGGCCCTGCAGCGTGCCGTCCTCGCCGTACGGGCCGTGCAGCACGGGGAAGACGACGTCGACGCTCCCGAGCACGGACCCCGCCGCGTCGGCGTCCACGGATACCAGTTCGGCGCCGGGGAGCAGGGCGAGGTCCGTGGGGCCCTCGGGCACGCTGGGCAGGCTGCGGTCCGTAAAGCGCAGCGCGTCGGCGTCACCGTCGGAGAGCACCCACGAGCCCGCCTGGGTGATGCCGACGGGGACCACCTGGTAGCGCTCGGGGTCGAGGTGGGCGAGGATGCTGCCCGCCGAAACGCACGAGACCGCGTGCTCGCTGCTGCGCCCGCCGAAGACCACTGCCACCCTGATTCGCTCCGTCACGGTCGCCCACCTTACGTGTCGCCGGATCGGAGGGCCACGTGGTTACCGCGTCGGCTACTCGGCGTCGTTGGGCCGCCATTCGCCGCCGACGTCGCGGTTGAGCAGGTCGTCCATGGCCCGGGAGACGGGCACCCCGTCGTAGCAGACGGCGCGCACGGCCTCGGTGAGCGGCATCTCGACCCCGACGCGGCGTGCCAGGTCCGCGATGGAGATGCACGACTTGGCGCCCTCGGCGACCTGGCCGTGCGCGGCGGCCTGCGCCTGTTCCACCGTCATGCCCTGTCCGAGGCGCGCGCCGAAGCTGAAGTTGCGGGACTGGGGCGAGCTGCACGTCGCGACCAGATCGCCCACGCCGGCGAGCCCAGCCAGGGTCAGCGGCTGGGCCCCGAGCGCCGTGCCGAGGCGCAGCGTCTCGGCGAGGCCGCGGGTGATGATCGCCGCGCGCGAGTTCTCGCCCAGGTCGATGCCGGAGGCGATACCGCAGACGAGGGCGATGACGTTCTTGGTGGCGCCGCCGATCTCGCAGCCGACGACGTCGTCGCTCGTGTAGGGACGGAAGTAGTCGGTCCGGACGAGGTACTGGGTACTGGAGGCCCGGTCGGCGTTGTCGGAGGCGACGACGGCGAGGGTGGGCTGTCCCTTCGCGATCTCCTTGGCGAAGTTCGGACCGGTGAGCACGGCGAGGCGGTCCCGGTCGATGCCAGCGGCGTCGACGACGACCTCACTCATCCGGTCCAGCGTCCCGATCTCGATGCCCTTGGCCAGGTTGACGACGGTGATGTCCGGCGGGATGAGGTGGCCCCAGTCGCGCAGGTTCGCGCGCAGCGACTGCGATGGGACGGCGAGCACCACGAGCCCCGCCCCGCGCATCGCCTCCTCCGGATCGTGTGTCGCGGTGAGGTTCTCGGGGAGCACCCCCTCCGGGAGGTACTGGGCGTTGATCCTGGTGTCGTTGATCTGATCGGCGACCTCCTGCCGCCGGCACCACATCCGGACGCGGTGCGGCTCCGGACGGGTGGCCTCCGCGAAGACCTTCGCCATCGCGGTTCCGAACGACCCCGCCCCCATCACCGCAACGTCGACCATCCGAGACCCCTCCTCGCAGCGCACCGGTCCCACCCGATCCGTGGGCACCCGGGCCGAGCCTATCGCCCGCCCGGAGACGGCGGGTTCGGTTCGGCGCGCCTACATTGGTGCTCATGAGCTCACCGCACGGGGCCTCCGCCCGCCCCGCCGTCGTGGTGGTGACCGCTGTGAAGTCGCTCGACGCCGCCAAGTCGCGGTTCGCCGCGCCCGGGGACGGCCTGCGGGACGCCGTTCCCGGGCTGGTGCTGGCGATGCTGCGGGACACACTGGCCGCGGCCGCCGCGACTGCCGGGGTCATCGGCGTGCACGTGGTCTCCCCGGATCCCGCCGTGCGCGCGGCGGCGGAGGCCGCCGGCGCACGGACCGTCGACGAGCCCCGGCCCGGTGGCCTGAACGCCGCTCTGGAGGCGGGGGCGCGGGCCGCGCGCGCCGAGCACGGCCCCGCGGTCGCGGTCCTGGCGCTCCAGGCGGACCTGCCGGGGGTCACGCCCACCGAACTCGGGGCCTTCCTCGCCGCGACGGAGGGCCGCCGGGGATTCGTGCCGGACCACGCGGGGACGGGGACCGCCGCGCTCTACGCGCCTCCGGGGACGGACCTGGGCGCCGCCTTCGGGCCGGACTCCGCGGCGGCGCACGAGGCCGGGGGTGCCGCCCGGCACGCCGGTCCCTGGCCCGGTCTGCGCACCGACGTCGACACCCCGCAGGACCTCGCCGGTGCGCGGCCCCTGGGAGAACGCACCACCGAGGCGCTCGCCGCGGCCGATCGGGGCTTCGCGTCGAATGCACGCGTCCGATACGCCAGAATGGAACGGTGACGACCGAGCCTCCCGCCCCCTCCGCCGAACCGACGCAAGCCCCGAGCACCGCGGTGGCCGAGCCGGCCCTCCCGCCCTCCGGCAGGCCGACGGCGATCCCGACGGCGCCGCCCGCGGCGCCGGCCGAGGTGACCAGCGACCTGCCGGCGGACCGCTACCTGAACCGGGAACTGAGCTGGCTCGACTTCAACGCGCGCGTGCTGGCGATGGCGGAGGACGCCTCGCTGCCACTGCTGGAGCGGGCCAAGTTCCTCGCGATCTTCGCGTCGAACCTGGACGAGTTCTTCATGGTCCGGGTGGCGGGCCTCAAGCGTCGCGACCAGATGGGACTGTCCGTCCGCTCGGCCGATGGCCTCTCGCCCCGGGAGCAGCTGCGCCTGATCGCCCAGCGCACCCAGGAGCTCTCGCACAAGCACGCCCTCGTGTTCAGCGACGCGGTGCGCCCGGAGCTGGCGGCGCAGGGCATCTCGGTGGTCAGCTGGGCGGACCTGACGCCGGCCGAGCGCGAGGACCTCACCGCGTACTTCCACACGCAGGTCTTCCCGGTGCTCACGCCGCTGGCCGTCGACCCGGCGCACCCGTTCCCGTACATCTCGGGTCTCTCGCTCAACCTGGCGGTGGCGGTGGTCGACACGACCACGGGCGGCGAGCATTTCGCCCGCGTCAAGGTGCCGGACAACGTCGCACGGATGGTCTCGGTGCGCAGCGAGCGGATGGATCACGCGGTTCTCCCCCTCGAGGACCTGATCTCCGCGCACCTCGACGTCCTGTTCCCGGGGATGACGGTGTCCGAGCATCACGTCTTCCGGATCACGCGCAACGCCGATTTCGAGGTCGAGGAGGACCGCGACGAGGACCTGCTGCAGGCGCTCGAACGCGAGCTCGCGCGGCGCCGCTTCGGTTCGCCGGTCCGCCTTGAGGTGGCGGAGGACATGTCCGAGCACATGCTCGATCTGCTGCTGCGCGAGATGGATGTCGACCCGGCCGATGTCATCACCGTGCCCGGCCTGCTGGACCTGAACTGCATGTTCGAGTTGTACGGCGTGGACCGTCCGGACCTGAAGGAGAAGCCCTTCGTCCCGGTGACCCACCCCGCGTTCGGTGAGCGGGAGACCCCGAAGAGCGTCTTCTCCACGCTCCGCGAGGGCGACGTGCTCGTGCACCACCCGTACGACTCCTTCTCGACCAGCGTGCAGCGGTTCATCGAGCAGGCGGCCGCAGACCCCCACGTCCTCGCGATCAAGCAGACGCTGTACCGCACCTCGGGCGATTCGCCGATCGTCGACGCCCTGATCGACGCGGCGGAGGCCGGCAAGCAGGTCGTGGCGCTGGTCGAGATCAAGGCGCGCTTCGACGAGCAGGCGAACATCAAGTGGGCGCGCAAGCTGGAGCAGGCGGGCGTGCACGTCGTGTACGGCCTCGTCGGCCTCAAGACCCATTGCAAGACCTGCCTGGTGGTCCGGCGCGAGGGCTCGACGATCCGCCGCTACTGCCATATCGGCACGGGGAACTACAACCCGAAGACCGCGCGCCTGTACGAGGACGTCGGCCTGTTCACGGCGGACCCCGATCTGGGCGCGGACCTGACGGACCTGTTCAACCGGCTCACGGGTTACTCCCGCAAGGAGGAGTACCGCAACCTCATGGTCGCGCCGCACGGGATCCGCTCGGGCATCGTCGAGCGGATCGACCGCGAGATCGAGCTGCGTCTCGCGGGGAAGCCCGCCGGCGTCCAGCTCAAGGCGAACGCCGTGGTGGACGAGCAGATCATCGATGCGCTCTACCGGGCGAGCCAGGCGGGGGTGCCCGTGGAGGTCGTGGTCCGCGGAATCTGTGCGCTGCGTCCCGGCGTCCCGGGCGTGAGTGAGAACATCACGGTCCGCTCGATTCTCGGGCAGTTCCTCGAGCACTCGCGCATCCTGCACTTCCGCGGCGCGGACGAGTTCTGGATCGGCAGCGCGGACATGATGCACCGCAACCTCGACCGCCGAGTCGAGGTGATGGCGCAGGTGAAGGATCCGCGACTCACGCGGCAGTTGGGCGAGATGTTCGACTCCGCCCTCGATCCCGCGACGCGCTGCTGGGTGCTCGACGGTGACGGCAACTGGAACGCCTCCCCCATCCCGGGCGAGACCGTGCGGGATCACCAGCGGGAACTGATGCGCCCGCACCGCGCGAGCCAGCGGTGAGCGGCGGAGGCGAGGGCGCGGTCGTCCGCGCCTCCGGCGGCGTGCTCTGGCGCCCCGCCCCGGGCGGCCCGGAAGTGGCTGTGGTGCACCGCCCCCGCTACGACGATTGGTCGCTGCCCAAGGGGCACGTGGAGGCGGACGAGAACCCCGTCGTGGCCGGGCTGCGGGAGGTGGTCGAGGAGACGGGCTTCTCCGCCCGCTTCGTGCGCGCGGTCGGCCAGGTGTCCTACGACGTGCCGCGGCGCAAGCGGCACGGTCCGGGCGGCGCGACCGTGCGCAAGCGCGTCGGCTACTGGTCCGCGCTGGCCGGGTCCGGGGTGTTCGTGCCGAACGAGGAGACCGACGAACTGCGGTGGCTCCCGGTGAAGGAGGCGACGGCGCTGCTGAGCTATCCGATCGACCGGCGGATCCTGCGGTCGTTCGGCAAGCAGCCGCGGTCGACGTCGACGATGCTCATCGTGCGGCACGCGAAGGCGGGCCGGAAGCAGGGGTACCAGGGCGACGATCTCGCGCGACCGCTGGACCGGAACGGGCGGGCGCAGGCGGAGGCCCTGGTGGACCTCCTGAGCGCCTTCGGGCCCGGTCGCCTGCTCTCGGCGCCGCCGGTGCGATGCACGCAGACCCTGGAGCCGCTGGCGGCCGAGACGGGCCTGCCCCTGGTGGAGGAGCCGACGATGTCGGAGGCGGCCTACGCACGCGACCCGGCGGCCGCGCATCGGCGGATCCGCGAGATCGCTCGGCAGGGCGAGGAATCGGGAACGGTGCCCGTAGTGTGCAGCCAGGGCGGCGTGATCCCCGATCTCACCGCCTGGTGGGCCGGCGCGGACGACGTGCGCCTGCCCGCCGCCCGGAACCGCAAGGCAAGCGTGTGGGTGCTCACCACCGACGGCGGGCGGCTGCTGACGATGGACCACATCGACAGCCCGCTGCCCCTGGAGCACTGAGGCGTCCAGGGGCAGCGGCCCGACGACGGTCGGTTACTTCTTGGCGGCCTTCTTGGCGGGGGCCTTCTTGGCCGGAGCCTTCTTCGCGGGCGCCTTGGTCGCGGCCTTCTTCGCGGGCGCCTTGGTCGCCGCCTTCTTCGCCGGGGTGGCCTTGGTGGCGGCCTTCTTGGCGGGCGCCTTGGTCGCGGCCTTCTTCGCCGGGGTGGCCTTGGTCGCGGCCTTCTTGGCGGGCGCCTTGGTCGCGGCCTTCTTCGCCGGGGTGGCCTTGGTCGCGGCCTTCTTGGCGGGCGCCTTGGTCGCGGCCTTCTTCGCGGGGGCGGCCTTGGTCGCCTTCGCCGGCGCCTTCTTCGCGGCCGCCTTCGTGGCGGTCGCCTTCGCGGCCTTCGCCGGTGCCTTCTTCGCGGCCGTCTTCTTGGCGGGCGCGGCCGTGGTGGCCGAGCTGCGGCGGACGGCGGGGCCCGAGGCCGGCAGCTTCGCCGAGCCGGAGATCACGGCCTTGAACTGCGCGCCGGGACGGAACGCCGGGACGGACGTGGGCTTGACCTTGACGGTCTCGCCGGTGCGGGGATTGCGGGCGACGCGGGCGGCGCGCTTGCGCTGCTCGAAGACACCGAAGCCCGTGATGGTGACGGACTCACCGGCGTGGACGGCACGGACGATCGTGTCCACGATCGCCTCGACGGCGGCGCCGGCGGTCCGGCGGTCGGTGCCCAGCTTCTCGGTGAGCGCCTCGATCAGTTCTGCCTTGTTCATTGACGATCTTCCTCTGTGGTCGGAGGCTCACCGCTGAGCCAACTAGGGACACCGTAAACGCAGAATTGCATTCAATCCAAGAGCCACGCCAGATTTGATCGAAGGTGTGTCGGAATGACAAGTGGCGGCACCGGTTCGATCCGGTGCCGCCACTGGCGGGTTCACGCGCTACAGAGTCACGGGTTTGTATGCGGGCCTATGACTTTCAAAATCAGAGATGGCGGCGTCCTGCTGCAGGGTGATGCCGATGTCGTCCAGCCCCGCCATCAGGCGATGCCGGACCGGGTCGTCGATCGTGAACGGGACTACCAAGTCCCCGGCGGTCACCGTCCGGTCCTCGAGGTCGACGGTGACCTCGAGCCCCGGGTCGTTCTCGAGGGCCTTCCACAGCAGTTCGACGTTCTCCTGCTCGACCAGTGCGGCCACGAGGCCCGCCTTGCCCGAGTTGCCGCGGAAGATGTCCGCGAACCGCGACGAGATGACCACCCGGAAGCCGTAGTCCATGAGCGCCCACACGGCGTGCTCACGGGAACTGCCGGTGCCGAAGTCGGGTCCGGCGACGAGGACCGAGCCGCGGTCGTAGGGCGGGACGTTGAGGATGAAGTTCGGATCGGCGCGCCAGGCCGAGAAGAGACCGTCCTCGAACCCGGTGCGGGTCACGCGCTTGAGGTACACGGCGGGGATGATCTGGTCGGTGTCGACGTTGGTGCGGCGCAGCGGCACGCCGATGCCGGTGTGGGTGACGATGGCTTCCATGGTCGTTCTCCTTGAGCTGCGGTCGGGTGGCGCTCAGGCGCCGGAGACGGGGGCCAGATCGGCCGGGGCGGAGAGCGTGCCGCGCACCGCGGTGGCGGCGGCGACCGCCGGCGAGACCAGGTGCGTGCGGCTGCCCTTGCCCTGCCGCCCCTCGAAGTTGCGGTTCGACGTGGAGGCCGAGCGTTCCCCGGCCGCGAGCTGATCGGGGTTCATGCCCAGGCACATCGAGCACCCGGCCTGGCGCCACTCCGCGCCGGCGTCGACGAAGACCTGCCCCAGTCCCTCCTCCTCGGCCTGGGCGCGCACCCGCATCGAGCCGGGCACCACGAGCATGCGGACGCCGTCGGCCACCTTGCGGCCGCGGAGGATCTCGGCGACGGCACGCAGATCCTCGATCCGCCCGTTGGTGCAGGAGCCGACGAACACGGCGTCCACGGCGATGTCACGCAGCGGAGTTCCGGGCTCGAGCCCCATGTACTGCAGCGCCTTCGCGGCGGTCTCCTTCTCGCCGTCGGAACCGAACGACTCCGGATCGGGCACCGAGGAACTGAGGGGCGCTCCCTGGCCGGGGTTGGTGCCCCAGGTGACGAAGGGCGTCAGGGCACTACCGTCGATGTCCACCTCGGCGTCGAAGGTCGCACCCTCGTCGGTGCGGAGGGCGTCCCAGGCCTCGACCGCCGCGTCCCAGTCCGCACCCTTCGGCGCGTGCTCGCGACCCTTGATGTAGTCGTAGGTGGTCTGGTCGGGCGCGATCATGCCGGCCCGGGCGCCGGCCTCGATCGACATGTTGCAGATGGTCATCCGGGCCTCCATCGAGAGCTTCTCGATCGCGCTGCCCCGGTACTCGAGGACGTAGCCCTGGCCGCCGCCGGTGCCGATCTTGGCGATGATCGCCAGGATCAGGTCCTTGGACGTCACGCCGGGCTGCAGCTCACCGGAAACGTTGATGGCCATGGTCTTGAACGGCTTGAGCGGCAGTGTCTGAGTGGCCAGGACGTGCTCAACCTCGGACGTCCCGATCCCCATGGCGATGGCGCCGAAGGCGCCGTGGGTGGACGTGTGACTGTCGCCGCAGACGACCGTCATGCCCGGCTGGGTGAGCCCGAGCTGCGGTCCCATCACGTGCACGATGCCCTGCTCTCCGTCGCCCATGGAGTGGAGGCGGACGCCGAACTCGGCGCAGTTGCGGCGCAGCGTCTCCACCTGCGTGCGGGAGACCTCGTCCGCGATCGGCTGGACCAGCGTGTCGGTGGGCACGTTGTGGTCCTCGGTGGCGATGGTGAGGTCGGGGCGGCGCACCCGGCGGCCGTTGAGGCGGAGCCCGTCGAAGGCCTGCGGGCTTGTCACCTCGTGGACCAGGTGCAGGTCGATGTAGATGAGGTCGGGCTCACGCGAGGCGCCCTCGCCCTCCCCCTTGACGACGACGTGCTGGTGCCAGACCTTCTCGGCCATTGTGCGCGGCTGCATGATTCCCACCTGCTCCATGTCGGGCCCCGACGGTGGACGCGGGCTGCGCGTTGAATCCCACCATACGAGAGCCTAGTATCGAACTATGGGAAAGGATACCGCACCGCCGGACGCCCCCGAAAGTCTCACCCCGGTGAGCGGCATCGGCGTGCTCGACAAGTCCGTCGCCGTCCTCCGCGCGGCGGCGGAGGAACCGGCGAGCCTGGCCGATCTGTGCGGCCGCACGGGCCTGCCGCGGGCGACCGCGCATCGCCTGGCCGTGGGCTTGGAACTGCACGGCCTGCTCACCCGGGACGGCGACGGCCTGTGGCGCCCCGGTTCCGCGCTGCGCGAACTCGCGGCGAGCACCGCCGACGCCCTCGTCGAGACGGCGGCGATGGTGCTGCCCCGGCTGCGGGAGATCACCGGCGAATCGGTGCAGTTGTACCGCCGCGAGGGCGATCACCGCGTGTGCGTGGCCGCCGCGGAGCCGCCCTCCGGCCTGCGCGACACGGTACCGGTGGGGTCGCGGTTGCCGATGACCGCCGGCTCGGGCGCGAAGGTCCTGGCGGCCTGGGCGGACCCGCGGGCGGAGTCCCCGTTCAGCGACCGCGTCCTCGCGGAGGTGCGCAAGCGCGGATGGGCGCAGAGCGCCGGCGAGCGCGAGTCCGGCGTCGCCAGCGTCTCCGCGCCGGTCCGCAATCCGCGCGGCGAGGTGATCGCGGCGATCTCCGTCTCCGGCCCGATCGATCGCATGGGCCGCCGCCCCGGTGCGCGCTGGGCGGCCGACCTGCTGCAGGCCGCCGAGGCGCTGCAGCGGCGACTCTGAGAGCCTAGGCCGACCCGACCACGCGGCAGCGCACCGCGGCACCGTCGACCGTGAGACTCGCGCCGACCCGGCTCGCGGTGTCGCTCGCGCGCGCCGCTCGGTGCGCGATCACCGCCTCGGCCACCATCGGCCAGACGTCGTGGCGGATCGCCCGGCGCACCGAGCGAGCCCCGTAGACGGGGTCGAAGCCGGTCTCCACCAGGTGAGTTGCGACGCCGTCGTCGATCGTCAGGTCCACGCCGCGCTTGCGAGCGCGGTCGGCGAACATGTCCAGCTCATGTCGCGCGACCTCGATCGCGGTGCCGGCGGAGAGCTCCTCGAAGAGCGTCACCTCGTCGATGCGGTTGAGGAACTCGGGGTCGAAGAAGCGGGCGATCGACTGCTCGGAGATCCGGTCGAGGCGGCCCTCCAGGATCCGGTCCACCCGCTCCCCCGCCGGGGCCGGCAGCAGCCGCGAGACCGACCGACCCGCCCGATGCCACGGGCGCTCCTGCTCGGCGCGCAACTCGCGGCTGCCGAGGTTGGAGGTCATGAACACCAGGCAGTTGCGGAAGTCGTAGCGCTGCTGGCCGTTCGCGAGGGTCAGCTGCCCCCGGTCGAGCACGTGCAGCAGGGCCCGCAGGACCGTGGTGTGCGCCTTCTCCACCTCGTCGAAGAGCACGATCCCCGGCATGGTGACGGTGCCCTCGATGCGGTCGCGGTCGAAGACGCTGAGCCCTTCCTTGGAACCGGAGTAGCCGGGCGGCGCGCCGGCGAACGATGCGGCGTAGTGCTCCTGCGCCATTGCCGACATGTCCACCTGGCAGAAGTCGTCCGGCCCGGTGCGCAACGCCGCCGCGAGCTGGCGGACGATCTCCGTCTTGCCGGTCCCCGTGGGTCCCACGAGCAGGTGGCTGGCGAGCGGGCGGGTCTTGTCGGTCAGCCCGGCCTGCACCACCGAGAGGGTCTTGAAGATCGACTCGATGGCGTGGTCCTGTCCGAAGACGTTGGCGCGCAGCTGGGCCAGGATCCGCGCCGCGTCGACCCGACCGATCGCCGCCTTGGCGAACTCGGCGTCGGTGGGGCGGGACTCGGAGGAGCCGGGCGCCCGGCCGCCGACGTCGACTCCTTCGGCGGCCAGGCGATCGGTGATGAAGGGCACGGTCTACGCCTCGCGGGTCTTCTCGGTGGGAATGGTTCCGACGGGGCACTCGGCCACGCCGATCGTGTCGCGCGTGAAGGACTCGACCTGCTCGCGCGCGGCCTCGGCATCGGTGACCCACAGCTTGTAGAAGTCGAAGGGGCACTCGGCGACGCCCTTGTCGCCCTCGCCCGCGGCGTGGATGCCGGTGTAACCGCGGTGAAGGATCTTGAACAGGTGGTTCTGCGACTGGTCGTGCTTACGCGCGTCGCGGATCGTCGAGACCGAGAGCTGCGCGTACTGGATGCCGTACTCCTCCTCGCCGGTTTCGCCGAGGGTGCGGCCGTCGAAGCCGATGATCGACGAGTGGCCGAAGTAGGAGTAGACGCCGTCGAAGCCCGCGGCGTTGGCGACGGCGACGTAGACGTTGTTCGCCCAGGCCATGGCCTTCGCCATGAGCACCTGCTGATCCTTCGACGGGTACATGTAGCCCTGGCAGCGCACGACGAGTTCGGCGCCCTTCATGGCGCAGTCGCGCCAGATCTCGGGGTAGTTGCCGTCGTCGCAGACGATGAGCGAGATCTTCAGCCCCTTGGGGCCTTCGACCACGTACGTCGAGTCGCCGGGGTACCAGCCCTCGATGGGGGCCCACGGGATGATCTTGCGGTACTTCTGGACGATCTCCCCCTGGTCGTTGATGAGGATCAGGGTGTTGTAGGGCGGCTTGTTCGGGTGGTCCTCGTGCTGCTCGCCGGTGATCGAGAAGACGCCCCAGGTACCGGCCTTGCGGCAGGCGTCCGAGAAGATCTTCGTCTCCTCGCCGGGGATGGCGGCGGCGGTGGCGTACATCTCGTCGGGGTCGTACATGATGCCCTGCGTGGAGTACTCGGGGAAGACGACGAGGTCCATGCCGGGCAGGCCCGCCTTCATGCCGACGATCATCTCGGCGATCTTGTGGCAGTTCTCGATGACGCCGGCGCGGTCGTGCAGGCGCGGCATCTTGTAGTTGACGACGGCGACGCCGACGGTGTCCGGGCTGGAGGAGATGTCTCCGTGACGCATGGTGGAACCTTTCGTTGGATTTCCTTGTCGGGCGGGGATTACGCGGATTCGGGTGTGGCGACGGAGTCGCGCGCGGGTAGGGGCAGCGTCGGCGCGGTCCTGGCGGCCACGGCGCTGACCGCCAGGAGGGCGACGGCGATCACCGCCGCCCACAGTGCCGCCGACGCACTGGTGGGCCAGCTCCCGCGCCACGCCATGAGCGCGGGGATCGTGCAGGTCAGGTGCGAGCCGATCAGGATGAGCCACCCGGTGAACGGCATGAGGGCGGTCCTCCCGCAGGCCAGGATGAGGAAGAACATCAGCCACATCACGGCCCACACGAACCAGATGACGCCGAAGACCGGATCGGTGGCGAGCGAGTAGCCGCCGAAGACGATCGCCATGGCGGTGACGAAGATCGAGTACCAGCCGAGGCCGCGGCCGTCGTTGCCCATGAGGTTGTTGACGCCCACGAACAGGTAGGTGAACCCGAACAGGTAGCTGGAGCCCGCCCCGAACACCCCGCCGAGGTCGCCGTCGGCGGCGACCACCGCCAGGGTCGGCAGGATGACCTGCATCGCCCCGACGAAGAGGTTGAAGACGCCGGCCTCACGGGCGGAGATCGCCCCGAGGAACCAGGCCCCGTTGACGAACAGAACGGCCCCGACGAAGAGCAATCCGAGTGTGGTCATCGCGACTCCCGATTTATTACCGATTCGGCACTATCTCTGATCGGTAGTATTGGCGGGGAGCGCGCTGCGCGCAGCGGAATCGATGAAAAAGCAGGTGAGAGCGCTCAGGAGAGCCGGAGCACGAGCGAGTCCCAGACCTCGCGGCCGGTGTCGGAGATCGTCAACAGGACGCTGCGACGATCACCCGGCGCCGGGCGCCGGTAGGCCAGGTTGCGCTCGACGAGCCGGTCGACGAGACGGGTCGTCGACGACGGTGTGGTGCCCGTCCGGGCCGCGAGCTCACCGACGGTGGCGCCCTCGACCGACGCCAGCAGGCGCAGGGCGCGGAAGTGCTCGATGGTGAGGTCGTGCTCCGCGAGGGCCGGGATCAGGACGTTCAGGACGAGGTCGTCGGCCTCGCACACGGCTGCGAACGCGGTGCGCCCCGGCGCCTCCCGCAGGTCCGCACTCGCGTCCATACCGGCCTCGATCCTCGACTGTGTCATCGCAATCCGCGCCTACTGTATCGCGTTCGGCCGCGGGCGCGGGCGCACTCCGCGTAGGCTCGGTGGCACACCGGTCCGTAGTGCAGGACTTCAGACGAGCGGACGTCCATGAGCGAGTACACCGTTGGGTTGCTGTATCCCCGACGTGGCCCCGCGGGGCTGTTCGGTCCGTCGTGCCTCAGTTGCACGACGCTGGCGGCCGACGACATCAACAGCAGGGGCGGCATCCTGGGTCGCGAGTTGGCCGTGCGCCCCATCGACGCCGCGACCGGCGTCGCGAACGTGACCCGCGAGGTCGAATCCCTACTGGCGACGGGCGAGATCGATGCGATCGTCGGCTGGCACACCTCCGACGTGCGCCGAGCGCTCTCGGCACGGCTCGACCTGCGCGTGCCCTACGTCTACACGGCGCTCTACGAGGGAGGCGAATCCACGGCGGGGGTCTTCCTCACGGGCGAGACGCCCGAGGAGCAGATCCTCCCCGCCCTCGAGTGGCTCCGCCGCGAGCGCGGCCTGCGCCGCTGGTGGATCGTGGGCAGCGACTACCTGTGGGCTCGCGACAGTGCCAAGGCCTGCGTCCGCTTCGCGCGCCGTCTCGGCGACGCCCTGGTCGGCGCGCGCTTCGTCCCCGTCGGCACCGAGGACTTCTCGTCGGTGGTCGCCGACATCGCCCGATCCGACGCCGATGGCGTACTGATGCTCCTGCTCGGGCAGGACGCGGTCGAGTTCAATCGCGCCTTCGCCGCGGCGGGCCTGGACGAGGCCTTCGTGCGCTACTCGCCGCTCATGGACGAGCACATGCTCATGGCCTCGGGCCCCGACGCCACGCGCGACCTGTTCGCGTCGGCGGGCTACTTCGACTCCGTGGTGACCTCCGAATCCATGGAGTTCGGCTCCCGGTACTTCGGCCGGTTCGGTCCCGACGCCTGCACGCCCACGTCGATGGGTGAGTCCTGTTTCGAGGGCATGCTCCTGCTCGAGTCCCTGTTGTCGACGGTGCGCAGCACGGACGTCCGCGACATCATGGCCGGGGTGGGCGGCGTGCACTACGAGGGTGCCCGCGGCAACATGGCGCTCCGCGACGGCCACGCGCATCAGCGGATGTACCTCGCCCGCGCGGAGGGCTGCGATTTCGACGTGATCGGTCAACTCTGATGACGCACGGGTTCGACCGGCTCAGGGCGCAGCCGGCGCCGGCGACACCGGAGCCGACGCGCAGTTCGCCCGGAGTCGGGCGAAGACGGGCGCGTTCCGCCCCCGCGGGGCGTTGTTCCGCTTGAGCGTCACCGTGCCCTCGCAGCGCGACAGCCGATCGGCGGCGATCACCGAGAACGCGACAGTGTAATCCGTCTCCTCGCCCTGGTACGGCGCATGCATCGACGTTCCCGCCGAGTGATCGGACTGCTCGACGACGACCGAGCCCGGCTGCAGCACGGCGGGCTGGGCCGTCAAGGCACGCGTCAGAACATCGTCGGCGTGCGCGGAGGAGTGCGTGTCGCCGGCGATGACCGCGGCGATCGGCACGCCCACACAGAACCAGGCGACGAAGAACAGCACCGACTTCCACCACTGCCACCGCTCCGCCCACCGTGCTTTCCACACGACGATCGGTAGAAAGGCCACCGCGATGCCCACGACCACCCAGACGGCCCGCCACCCGCTGACGGAGGACGCCGCGACATCCGCCAGCTCGACCCAGGGCGTCTCGATCACCATGCCGGAACCTCGAACCTCCGAACACCTCCACCCGGCCCGACGAGCAAACATCGATTCGACATCACGTACCGAGAATATCGTGTGCCGAAAAGTGGCCGCCCGCCCGCTACGGGTCCGCGATCATCGCTCGCCGGTTCATGAATG
Source organism: Tsukamurella paurometabola (assembly GCF_900631615.1). NCBI lineage: Bacteria > Bacillati > Actinomycetota > Actinomycetes > Mycobacteriales > Tsukamurellaceae > Tsukamurella > Tsukamurella paurometabola. Next base: position 3,014,908 of record NZ_LR131273.1, on the reverse strand, counting down.
ACTGGTCCACGCAGACGACGAAGGCCCGGATCGTCAGATCCGGGCCTTCCGTTGTACCCCCGATGGGATTCGAACCCACGCTACCGCCGTGAGAGGGCGGCGTCCTAGGCCGCTAGACGACGGGGGCTAGAACTGGCGCCGACGCGCGCGCGAGGCGCCTCGACGATGTCGATGAAGGTAGCACACCTGCACCGAACGTACCCCCGATGGGATTCGAACCCACGCTACCGCCGTGAGAGGGCGGCGTCCTAGGCCGCTAGACGACGGGGGCTAGGACTGCGCCCTCCGCATGCGGAGGGCGCTGTCACGCTGGCCTACCAGGACTCGAACCTAGAATGGCTGAACCAGAATCAGCTGTGTTGCCAATTACACCATAGGCCAATGGCTCTCCCCGAGATCGTTTCCGACCTCGTTTTGAGCCGCGATCCAGCTTACCCAGCCGCGCTGGGAACGCCAAATCGCCAGGTCATCCCTATTGCGGCGCCGCGCCGTCGGCGGGGACAAGCGTACGAGCGGCGGCGAGGCGGCCCAGGGTGCGCTCGCGGCCGAGCAACTCCAGCGACTCGAACAGCGGCGGGCTGATGGGTGAGCCCGTGACGCCGACGCGGATCGGAGCGTAGGCCTTGCGCGGCTTGAGCTCCAGCTCGTCGATGAGCCGGCCCTTCAGCGCACCCTCGATGGCCTCGGTGGTCCAGTCCGTGAGCCCCTCGAGCGCGGCAATGCTCTCGTCGAGCACCTGGCCGGCGTCGGCCTTGATGTTCTTCGCCGCGGCCGCCGGGTCCACGGAGAAGTCGGCCTCATCGACGTAGAGGAACTTCAGCAGGTCCCAGGCGTCCGACAGCACCACGATGCGGGTCTGCACGAGCTCCGCCGCGGTCGCGAACTCGTCCCCCAGGCGCGCACCGTCGACGAAGCCCCGCTCGACGAGGAAGGCCCGCAGCCGGGCCGCGAAGTCGTCCGGCGCGAGCAGGCGGATGTGTTCGGCGTTGATCGCGTCGGCCTTCTTCTGGTCGAAGCGCGCCGGGTTGGAGTTCACCCGGTGCACGTCGAACGCTGCGATCATCTCGTCGAGGCTGAACACGTCGTTGTCCGGCGAGATGCCCCAGCCGAGCAGCGCCAGATAGTTGAGCAGGCCCTCGGGGAGGAAGCCGCGGTCGCGGTGGTGGAAGAGGTTGGACTCGGGGTCGCGCTTGGAGAGCTTCTTGTTGCCCTCCCCCATCACGAACGGCAGGTGCCCGAACTCGGGGGTGCGCTCGGCGACGCCGATCTTCTCCAGCGCCTCGTACAGCGCGAGCTGGCGCGGCGTGGAGCTGAGCAGGTCCTCGCCGCGGAGCACGTGCGTGATCCTCATCATCGCGTCGTCGACGGGGTTGACGAGGGTGTACAGCGGATCGCCGTTCGCGCGGGTCAGCGCGAAGTCCGGCACGCTGCCCGCGGCGAAGGTGGTCTCGCCGCGCACCATGTCGTTCCACGTGAAGTCGTGATCGGGCATGCGCAGGCGCACGACGGGGCTGCGCCCCTCGGCGCGGTAGGCGGCCTTCTGATCCTCGGTGAGGTCACGGTCGAAGTTGTCGTAGCCCAGCTTCGGGTTCCGGCCGGCGGCGACGTGCCGCGCCTCCACCTCCTCCGGCGTCGAGAAGGCCTCGTAGGCGTAGCCGCCCTCGACGAGGCGCCGCACGACGTCCAGGTGCAGGTCCTTGCGCTCGGACTGGCGGTAGGGGCCGTACGGCCCGCCGACCTCGGGGCCCTCGTCCCAGTCGAGGCCGAGCCAGCGCAGCGATTCGAGGATCGCGGCGTAGCTCTCCTCGCTGTCGCGGGCGGCGTCAGTGTCCTCGATGCGGAAGACGAAAGTACCGCCGGTGTGTCGCGCGTGGGCGAAGTTGAACAGCGCGGTGCGCACCATGCCGACGTGCGGCGTGCCGGTGGGCGACGGGCAGAAGCGCACCCGGACGGACCCGGGTGCGGCGGTGTTCGACGGTGCGGCGGAAGACTCAGTCACGGCGTCCAGGGTAGTCGCCGCGCGCGGCGCACCCGTTCACGAGTGCGCCGCGACCAGCGACCGGATCCTCTCCAGCTGGAGCGCGGAGACCTCGTCGGCACGTTCGTCCTCGGCGAAGACGTTGGAGCAGATGATCGCGTCCGCGCGCGCGAGGAACCCGGAAGCGCCGAGGCGGCCGAACAGCTCGTCCCAATCCACGTCGCCGTCGCCGATGGTCAGGTGCTGGTGCACGCGGACCGCATTGCCCGGCGGGTTGGTGATGTACCGCAGTCCGTGCGAGCGGCGGTGATCGAAGGTGTCGGCGGCGTAGACCGCCCCCAGACGCTCCCCCAGCTGCGGGATCAGCGAAGCGGCGCGGTCGCCGTAGTGGAAGGTGTGGCTACCCACGTAGACGAAGCCGACGGCGGGCGAGTCCAGGCCGCGGATGATCCGCCACGCCTCGAGTCCGTCCTCGACGAAGTCGTCGGGGTGCGGGTCGATGTTCAGCGTGACGCCCTCCCGCTCGAGGACCGGGACGAGCTCCTCCATGCTCCGGTAGAAGCCCGCCTCGGATTCCTCGGCGCGCTCGGGGCGGCCGCTGAACTCGGTGTTGATCACGGGCACCTCGAGTTCGGCGGCGATCGCGATGATGCGCCGGAAGTTCCGCACGGCGGTCTCTCGCTGCGGCTCGTCCGGCCACGAGATGCGCTGCACGGGCAGCAGCGAGGAGATCCCCACGCCCGCGGCGGCGGCGCGCTCGCGCACCCGGGCGAGCTGAGCCCGGTCCACGCGCGGGTGCGCGAAGAACGGGATGAAGTCCGGATGCGGGGTCAGTTGGATCCACTCGTAGCCGGCCTTCGCGGCGACGTCGAAGAAGTCCTCGAAGTCGTGGGTGGAGTGGTAGGGCGTCGGGTCGAGGGCGATGCGGACCACGATGCCCCCTAGGCGCGCTCGGCGTAGAACGCCGGCATCTCGGGGAGTTCGACCGGCACGGGTCCGGTGGTCTCCAGTGCCTTCACCCCGGCGGCGCAGCACACGGCCACCTTGTACCCGTCGAAGGCAGACGGACCGGCGATCGTGCCGGCCTTCGCCGCATCGACCCAGGCCTGCACCTGCCGGTCGTAGGCCTCGCGGAACCTCGTGGTGAAGTCGGCGTGATCGGCGACGGAGAAGCGGCCGCGCTGCCACAGCTGCAGGCCCGCGGGCTCGCCGATCCGGGCGACGCCCTGCTCGAAGACGGCCTCGGTCTCGACCTGGTACCCGAACTCGATGGAGACGTTCATCTCCACGTCGACGAGGACGCCGTTGTCGAGCTCCATGAGCACGAGGATCGGCTCGCGCAGGTGCTCCGGGCTGCGTGAGTTGCGGCGCGGGTACTTGACCTCGACGGAGGTCACGACCCCACCGGCGAGCCAGGGCACCACGTCGAACTCGTGCACGACGGAATCGTTGATGAGCATCGTCTGCACGTAGCTGTCGGGCACCGACGCATTGCGGTGGCGGGCGTGCAGCATGACCAGGTCGCCGGCGGGTTTGGCGGACACCACCTTCCGCAGCTCCTCGTACTCGCGGTCGAAGCGCCGCATGAACCCGACCTGGATCAGCTGCCGGCCGCCGGCCATCTCGGCCTCGACGACCCGCCACGAGGATTCGGGGTCCTGGGTGAGGGGTTTCTCGCACAACACGGGCAGGCCCGCGGCGAGGACCGTGAGCAGCGCGTCCTCGTGGAACTGTCCGGGGGTCGCCACCAGCACGGCGTCGACGACCCCCGACGCGAGGGCCTCGTCGAGGTCGGCGAAGCCGGCGGCACCGGGGGCGAGCTCGAGGGCGGCGGCACGGCGCGCCCCATCGGGCTCGACGACCGCGGACACGGTCGCCCCGGCGATCGTGGTGGCGATGCGCTTCACGTGGTCGGCACCCATCATGCCGGCGCCCACCACGGCGACGCGGAGGTCGTTGGTCATGCTCTGTCTCCTTGTAGGTCTTCGAGTTCCGGGCGGGATCAGCGGGTGCGGGTGAGCGGGTGGCAACCGAAGATGTGCTGCCGTGTCCGGGTGGCGATGCCCGCGGGGAGGTCGATGTCGCAGCCCGGCATGTCCTGCTCGACGATCGCGAACAGGTCCGGGTTGATCCGCAGCGCCTCCTCGATGACGGGTGCGAAGTCCGGGACGCCGTTCGGCGGCTCGACCATGATCGCGGAGGCGGCGTCGGCGAACGGGGTGTCGTTCTTGAGCACCTCCCAGATCAGTTCCGGGTCGATCTGCTTGAGGTGCAGGTACCCGATGCGCTCCGGGTGACGCTGCATGAGAGCCACGTTGTCGCCGCCGTAATAGGCGAAGTGCCCGGTGTCCAGGCACAGGCTCAGATACCGCGGGTCGGTCTCGGCGAGCAGGCGCTCCACCTCGCGGGTCGTTCCCACGTGGCTGTCCGCGTGGGAATGGAACTGCTGCGTGATGCCGTACTCCTCGGCCAGGGCCTTGCCGAGCCGGTCGTGTCCCGCGGCGAGCGCCTTCCACTGCTCGTCGTCCAGCGTGCGGGATTCGAGGGCCTCCCCGGTGAGGTCGGAGCGCCACAGGTCCGGGATGACGACGATGTGCTCGGCGCCGAGGGCGCCCACGAGCGTCGCGACGTCGCTCACCTGCTTCCAGGCGCGCTCCCACTGGTCGGCACCCTTGTGGAAGCCGGTGAAGATCGTGCCGCCGGAGAGCTCGAGGTCGCGCTTGTCGAGCTCGTCCTTGAGCCGCTCGGGATCGGTCGGCAGGTAGCCGTAGGGGCCGAGTTCGATGTAGTGGTAACCGGCTTCGGCGACCTCGTCGAGGAAGCGCTCCCACGGCGTCTGGCGGGGATGCTCGGGGAACCACACGCCCCACGAGTCGGGGGCGGTGCCGATGCGCAGGCCCTCGGTGTGCGCGGCGGCGGAGGTGGTCGTGCCCAGGGTGTCGGTCATGAGGGTGGTCCTTACGGTCTGGTCGTGGGAGGGGCGGGCGCGGCTCAGCCGAGCAGGGGCCGCTGTGCCTTCTGTTGGTCGAGGTATTCGGCGCGGGCGGTGATGGTGCTGTCGATCGTGGAGACTTCGGCGACCGGGACGTCCCACCAGCCGTCGCCGTCGGGCGCGTACACGAACGGGTCGTTGTGGATCTGGATCACGGTCGGGCCGGTCGCCGCCTTGGCGGCGCGGACGGCCTCGGTGAGCTGCGCGATCGATTCGGGTCCGGGCGCGATGTCGATCACCCTCGCGCCGTAGCTCCGGGCGTTCGCGGCCAGGTCGACGGGGAGGAACTCCCCCCGCTCGAGGTCGGGCGCGGGGACGCCGCCGGATTCGTCCGCGGTGCGGTAGCGGGTGCCGTAGCGCTGCGAGCCGACCGTCTCCGAGAGGTGGCCGATCGAGGCGTACCCCTGGTTCTCGACGATGACGACGATCAGCTTGATCCCCTCGGCGACGGCGGTCACCAGCTCGCTGTTGAGCATGAGGTACGAGCCGTCGCCGACCATCACGACGACGTCCCGGTCGTCGCCCAGGGCGAGGAGCCCGCGCTTGGCGCCGAGACCGCCGGCGATCTCGTATCCCATGCAGGAGAAGGCGTATTCGACGTGGTAGCCGAGCGGATCCCGCACCCGCCAGAGCTTCTGCAGGTCACCGGGAAGCGACCCCGCAGCCTGGATGATCACGTCTTCGGAGTCCATGGCCGCGTGTACCGCGCCGATCACCTCGGGCTGGCCGGGCAGGTCCGCGCCGGTCGGCGCGAGTGCCGCGTCGACGACCGCGTCCCATTCCGCCTTCGCGGAAGCGGCCGCGGCGGTGTGGTCCGCGGGCACCCGGTGGCCGGCGAGTTCGCCCCGCAGCGTAGCGAGGGTCTCCCGCGCGTCGGCGATCACCGGCAGCTGCGATCCGTGCTTGTAGGCGTCGAACGAGGCGACGTTGACGTTGACGAACCGCACGCCCGTGTCCTGGAACGCGGTCCGGCTCGCCGTGGTGAAATCGCTGTAGCGCGTGCCGATCCCGATGACGACGTCGGCCCGCGCGGCGATCGCGTTGGCCGCCGCGGTGCCCGTGGCGCCGACGCCGCCCAGGTTGAGCGGGTGGTCCCACACCAGCGATCCGCCGCCCGCCTGGGTGGTGGCGACGGGGATCCCGGTCGCCTCCGCGAACAGCCGCAGCTCGTCCTCCGCACCCGAGTACAGGACGCCGCCGCCCGCCACGATGAGGGGGCGCCGGGCCTCGCGGATCGCGGCGGCGGCGCGGGCCAGCGGGCCGCGCTCCGGCAGGGGGCGGCGGACGTGCCACTCACGGTCGGCCAGGAACTCCTCGGGGACGTCGATGGCCTCGGCCTGGACGTCCTCGGGCAGGGCGATCGTCACGGCGCCGGTCTCCGCCGGGTCGGTCAGCACCCGCATCGCGGCGAGCGCGATGGAGAACAGCTGCTCGGGCCGCTGGACCCGGTCGAAGAACCTCGACAGGGGCCGGAAGGCGTCGGAGACCTGCAGCCCGATGTCGTGCGGGTGCTCGAGCTGCTGCAGCACCGGGTCGGCCACCCGGGTGGCGAAGGTGTCGGAGACCAGGAGGAGCGCGGGGAGCCGGTTCGCGGTCGCGAGCGCGGCACCGGTCAGCATGTTGGCCGCGCCGGGCCCCACGGAGGCCGTGCACGCGTAGGTGCCGCGCCGACGGTGCATCCGGGCGTATCCGACGGCCTGGTGCACCATCGCCTGCTCGTTGCGGGCCTGGTGGTAGGGCATGAGCCCGGCGTCGGTCGCCGCGTACTGCAGTAGCGCCTGGCCCACGCCGGCCACGTTGCCGTGGCCGAAGATGCCGAAGGTCGCGGGGACGGTGCGCTCCCGCACGGTGGTCACCCCGCCGTCGGCGCGCACCGTCTCGTCCACGGTCCACTGGTGTGCCAGGAACTCGATGAGGGCCTGGCCCACGGTCATCCGCCGGGTGCTCATCGCTCGTCTCCTTCGGTCGGTGCGGCCGCGTAGGGCAGCCGGGGGTCGGGGCCCTGCGCGGGCCAGGTGTCCCGCAGCCACGCCTGCCGCGGGTCGTCGCTGATCAGCCACACCCGCTCGGGGTCGGGGCCGGCCATGACGTTGAGGTAGTAGAGGTCGTACTCGGGTGCCGCCATCGCGGGCCCGTGATAGCCGTACGGCACGAGGGCGATGTCCCCGGTGCGCACCAGGGCGTTGGTGTCGATCTCCCCCGCCGCCGACGAGTACGTGACGAAGCTCCCGAAGGCGTCGGCGTCCGCGGGCACCACCCCGGCGGGCAGCCCCCGGGCGGGGGCCGCTTCGAAGTAGTAGATCTCCTCGAGCCGCGACTCGTGCCCGGCGACGTGCTCGTCGTGCTTGTGGGCGGGATGGCTGCTCCAGTTCCCACCCGGGGTGATCACCTCGCACACGATGAGCGCGGCCGCGTCGAGAGCCCCGGGAGTGCCGAAGTTGTGTACCTGCCGCGTATCCCGGCCGGCACCGCGCACCTCGACGGGCACCTCCGCGGCGGCGATGTACCGCGTGGGTCGGCGCTGCGGGGTCGGAGCCTCCGCGATCGCGACCCGCGCCCGCCCGCGGAGGGTGAAACCTCCGCCGGCGCCGACGTACAGGACGTCGGTCGGACCGTCGAAGACCGACGCGCGGCCGGTGAGCGTGACGACGGTGCCCCCGTCGAATCCGGCGGCCGCGGCCGCGTCGAGCTCGACGGCGACTCCGCCGGAGAGCGGCACCACGATGCGCTCGATATCGCCCCCGGGGAGCACGACCGGCGCGTCCCCCAGCTCCGCGACGCGGATCCCCGTGTGCGCCCAGCCGGGCAGGGATCCGTCGACCACGGACTCCCACCCGTCGCGTGCCAGGTCACCGCGGGGGTGGAACCATTCGTTGGGCGTCGTCGCCATCGCCGTCCTCTCGTCTCTCACGTCCTCGCGGACGATGTTGCTGCCGGGATCCGTCCGCGTCAGTCGTTCTGCGGGAATCCGAGGTCGACGCCGCCGTGACTCGGGTCGAGCCAGCGGGTGGTGACCGCCTTGAGCTGTGTGAAGAACTTCACGCCCTCGGCGCCGTGCGCCTTGGTGTCGCCGAACATCGAGTCCTTCCAGCCGCCGAAGCTGAAGGTGGCCACCGGAACCGGGATCGGCACGTTGATGCCGACCATCCCGACGCGGATGTCCTTCTGGAACCGCCGCGCGGCGCCGCCGTCGTTGGTGAAGATCGCGGTGCCGTTGCCGAAGGCGCCGGAGTTGATGAGGTCCACGCCCTCCTCGTAGGACGCGACGCGCACGACCGCCAGCACGGGGCCGAAGATCTCCTCGGTGTAGACCCGGGACGTGGTGGGGACCCGGTCGATCAGCGTGGGACCGAGCCAGAACCCGTTGGCGTCGCCATCCGGGTTCACGCCGCGCCCGTCCACCACCACGTCGGCTCCGTCCTCGACGGCGATGTCGATGTAGGACGCGACCTTGTCGCGGTGCGCCTCGGTGACCAGCGGCCCCATGTCGCAACCGCGGCGGCCGTCACCGATCCGCAGCCCCGCCATCCGGGACCCGATCTCCTCGATGAGGGCGTCCGCGACGGGCTCCACCGCGACGACGACCGAGATGGCCATGCAGCGCTCGCCGGCCGAACCGAAGCCGGCGTTGATCGCGGCGTCGGCGGTCAGCGCGAGGTCGGCATCGGGCAGCACGAGCATGTGGTTCTTGGCGCCGCCCAGGGCCTGCACCCGCTTGCCGTGCGCGGTGGCGGTCTCGTACACGTACCGGGCGATGGGCGTCGAGCCGACGAACGAGACGGCGGCGACGTCCGGATGGGTCAGCAGGCCGTCGACGGCCTCCTTGTCACCGTTGAGCACCGTGAACACGCCCTCGGGCAGGCCCGCCTCGCGCCACAGCTCGGCGATCCAGATCGCGGCCGACGGGTCCTTCTCGCTGGGCTTGAGCACGACCGCGTTGCCGGCGGCGATCGCGATCGGGAAGAACCACGCCGGCACCATGGCCGGGAAGTTGAACGGGCTGATCACCGCGACGACGCCGAGGGGCTGGCGGGTGGAGTACACGTCCACACCGGAGGAGACCTGCTCGCTATACTCACCCTTGAGGTGATGCGCCATGCCGCAGGCGAACTCGACGACCTCCTGGCCGCGGCTGATCTCGCCGAGCGCATCGGAGAGCACCTTGCCGTGCTCGCTCGTGATGATCTCGGCGAGCTCGCCCTTGCGCGCGTTGAGCAGCTCACGGAAGGCGAACAACACCGATTGGCGCTTGGCGAGGGAGAGGTCCCCCCAGCTCTCCGAGGCGCGCTTGGCGGAGGCGACGGCGGCATCGATCTCTGCGCGATCGGCGAGCGCGACACGCTTCGTCACGACGCCGAGGGCGGGGTCGTAGACGTCGGCGGTGCGGCCGCTGCTCGACGGGTACTCGGCACCGTCGATCCAGTGCGGGACGACGGTGAGGTTCTCGGTGGTGGTCATGGAGCGGCTCCTTCTGCGGAGTGGGAGTGGCGGGCGTCAGGCGCCGTGCACGAGGCCGGCGGCGGTGTCGACGGCGGCGGTGACGTCGCCGTCGCGGGGGTAGAGCAGGGTGCGGCCCACGACGAGGCCGTGGACGCCGGGAAGGGCGAGGGCCTTGGCCCACGACGCGTAGACGGCGGCGGGGTCGCCGCCCGGGTCGCCGCCGAGGAGCAGGGTGGGCAGCGTGGTCGCCGCCATCACCCGCTCCATGTCGTCGACCACCGGGAGCTTGAGCCAGCTGTAGGCCGACGTGTTGCCCAGGCCGGAGGCGATGGCGACCGAATTGATCACGGCCTCCGGGGACAGGTCGTTGCCGACCTTGCCGTCGATCCGCCGGCTCATGAAGGGCTCCAGCATGATCGGCAGCTTCGCGGCCGCGGCGGCGTCCACGGCGCGGGCCGTGGCCTCGAGCGTGACGACGGTACTGGGGTCGTCCAGGTCGACGCGCACGAGCAGCTTGCCGAAGTCGAGGCCGTCGCGCCGCATCGACGGCACGTCGTAGGCGGTGTAGCGGTCGTCCATCTCGAACGCCGCGCCGCGCAGGCCGCCGCGGTTCATGGAGCCGACCACGATCTTGTCGTCCAGCAGCCCCAGCAGGGCGAGGTCCTCGATCACGTCGGGCGTGCCGAGCACGCCGTCGACCCCCGGTCGGGACAGCGCGAGGGCCATCCGTTGGAGCAGCTCGTACCGGTCCGCCATCGCCATCGCGTCGGAGCCGACGCCGAGTGCGCCGCGGGCGGGGTGGTCCGCAGCCACGATGAGCAGCCTGCGGTCGCCGCGCACGAGCGGGCGGCGGATCCGCGCGGCCAGCACGTCGGCGATGGCATCGGGGTTCTCGTGCCGGGCGGCGCGGAGTCGCTCGAAATCGGCGGCGCCGAGCGGGCCCGCCGTGGTCGACGTGGGATCAGACATGGTCGGCGCCTCGTTCCTCGATGACGGTCTCCACCTCGGCGGTGGTGGGCATGGCGGTCGAGCATTCGCGGCGCGAGGCGACGATGGCGCCCGCGACGTTGGCGAACCGGAGCACGCGCTCGAGCGGCCAGCCGGCGAGCAGTCCGTGACACACGGCACCGCCGAAGCCGTCGCCCGCCCCGAGTCCGTTGATCACGTCGACGAAGTGCGGGGCGACCTCGACGCGCTCGTCGCGGGTCTTCGCCAGGACGCCCTTGGGCCCCTGCTTGACCACGGCAAGTTCGACGCCGCGCTCGAGCAGGGCGTCGGCGGCGCGGTCGGGTTCGGTCTCGCCGACGGCGACCTCGCACTCCTCGCGGTTGCCGATGGCGACGGTGACGTGCTCGAGGGCTTTGCCGACCTCCACGCTCGCGACCTCGGCGGACTCCCAGAACATCGGCCGGTAGTCGAGGTCGAGCACGGTGAGCGGCGCGCGGCCCCGGGCACCCCACGCGGTGTGGTGCGCGGAGCGGCTCGGCTCACGGGACAGGCCCGTGACGGTCGCCCAGAAGATCCGAGCCGACCGGATCGCGTCGAGGTCGAGCGCGTCGTCGTCGAGCATGAGGTCCGGCGCGATCGGGTCGCGGTAGAAGTACAGCGGGAAGTCGTCGGGCGGGAAGATCTCGCAGAAGGTGACCGGCGTGTTGAGGCCGCGGACCTCGCCGACGTACCGGTCATCGACGCCGAGCCGCACCAACTCCTGATGCACGAAGCGCCCGAACGGATCGGCGCCGGTCGCCGTGACGACGGCGGACCGGCGACCGTGGCGGGCGGCGGCGACGGCCACGTTGGTCGCGCTGCCACCGAGGTACTTGCCGAAGGTCTCGACCCGATCGAGCCCCACACCGTCCTGGAGGGGGTAGATGTCGACCCCCACCCGCCCAATGGTGATCACGTCGAACGGCGCACCGTGGGTGCCGGTGTCAGTCATGTGGGAGGCCCTCCTTAGCCCTGGTCCCGGACGAGACGTGGATCACTCCCGCTCGTTTGTCCTGTCAATCTAACAGAAGCGGCCGACATTCTTCAATAGCCTTCGAGCAGGTCGTATACGGCGTCCGACTCTCGATGCTCGGCGAAGTCCTCGACACCCACCGACTGACAAAGCTCCGATATGTGCGGACATAGATCGCTCGGTCACGCAAGTGGCGATTGTACGAACAAACCCTCAACAGCGCCCCGCATTTTCGCGATCGGTGCACTAGACTGCATCCCATGTCCCCCGCCCCGGTCTCGGTCGAACTGGACCGCACCAGCCCCGTGCCGCTGTACTACCAACTGGCACAGGCCCTCGAGCGATCGATCCTCAACGGCGAGCTCGTGCCCGGCGACCGCATCGAGAACGAGATCGACCTGGCCAAGCGACTCACCCTGTCCCGCCCGACGGCGCGACAGGCGATCCAGGCGCTGGTGGACAAGGGGCTGCTGGTCCGCAAGCGCGGAGTCGGCACCCAGGTGGTGCGCAACGAGGTGCACCGCGCGGTCGAACTCACCAGCCTCTACGAGGACCTGATCGCCGCCGGCCAGACGCCGTCGACGGAACTCCTCGACTACCGCCTCGGCAGGCCCGACGAGGAGATCGCGGACGAGCTCGGCATCGAGCACGACGCACAGGTCGTGTCGATCCGTCGGCTCCGCAGCGCGGACGACGTCCCCCTCGCGATCCTCACCAACTACATCCCCGCCGAACTCGCCCCTGCCCCCGACGAGCTGCAGAGCAAGGGCCTGTACCAGTGCCTGCGTGGGCGCGGCATCACGATCGCCCAGGCGCAGCAGCGGATCGGCGCCCGCATCTCCGACGACGACGAGTCGCGCCTGCTCGACGAGCCCGCAGGCGGCGCCGTGCTGACGATGCAGCGCGTCGCCTTCAACGAGTCCGGCACCGCGATCGAACTGGGCCGCCACGTCTACCGCGCGTCGCGCTACTTCTTCGACGTCTCGGTGTTCAGCCGCTAGCCGTCCACCGCCGCGAGGTTCGGCGGCACGACGATCTGGATCGCGGTGGGCCGTGGCCGCTGCGGGCCGTCGATCGCGCCGTGGAAGGCCATGATCGCGTGAGCCGCGCCGCGCAGGTCCGCGCGCAGGTCGTGGTGCAGCACGGCCGAGATCCGGCCCGCCAGCAGTAGTTCCCGGTTCGATTCGGCCAGGTCGTGACCGATGTAGCCGCGGTACGTCCGCTCGGCCTCGTCGAAGGCGGCGACGATGCCGCGGTTCCCGCCGCCCGGGGAGTAGACGGCGGCGATCACGGGCTCTCGGGCGAGCACCGCCGCCACCTCCCGCCGGCACACCGCGTCGAGGCCTCCCGTGTCGTCGATGCCCACGACGCGCCGCCGCGGATCGGTCCGGCGGATCTCGCTGCGAAAGCCCGTCTCCCGTTCCTCCTCGCCGCGGAAGAGCCGCCCGCTGGTCACGACGAGCAGGGCTCCCGGCGACTCCCCCACCCACCGGGTGACGAGGTGCGCGGCGGTGGCGCCCGCCGCGTGGTTGTCCATACCCACGTACGCGATCCGCGTGCTCTGCGGGACATCGGTGACCACGGTGACCACGGGGATGCGACGCGCGGTGAGCCGCCCGATCGCCGCCGCGACGCCGGGGGTGTCGGGCGCCTTGAGCACGACGCCGTGACTGCCGCGCCGCGCGATGTCGTCGAGCTCCGCGATCAGCGCCCCCGGTTCCCATTCCTCCCGCACGTGGTAGCGGGCGCGGAAGACCGCGGGGCGCAGGGTGGGGAGCTCGGCCTCCAACGCGTCCCTGGTCAGGTCCGAGAATCGGCGCGGGGTCTGCATGACGAGATCGAGCATGAACCGCCGCCCCGACAACCGCAGCTGGGAGCGTTGCCGATCGAGGTCCGCGATCGCCTGGCGGACCTGCGCGGCCGTCCCCTCGCGCACACCGGCGCGGCCGTGCAACACGCGGTCGACGGTGGCTTCGCTGACGCCCGCCTGCCGCGCGATCTCGCGGATCGGGTGGGAGTGCGCCACCGCGGGACCTCCTCGCGCTGAGGGATTCTTGAGGGATTTCCGGGGTATCCCCGGCCTCGACAGCTTGCCACGATGAATCCGTGGCGGACACCGATTCCCCCACTCCCGCTTCACATCGACGTCAGGAACACCGATATGTCCACCACCTCACCACCGCGCACCGGAGCGGCGGACCGAGCGGGCCGGATCGCCGAGACCGACTGCGATCTCGACGCGTTCACCGCGCTGCTCGAGGCCGAGACCGACCTGTCGCTCTACCCCTACGCGGACCGCGCCGTACGCGGTGTCCTCTGCTACGGCGCCGAAGCCGCCGAGGCCGCTGCGGATCCGGACGCGCGCGAGGAACTGTCCGACGAGCTGGCGCGGGCCCTGCTGACCGGCCCCGGCATCGTCGTCTTCGACGGTGCCTTCGACGACCGGCACGGCCTGCGCGCATCGACGGAGCTGTTCACCGCCATGATCGCCGAGCAGCGCGCGGCCGGTGTCGGCGGCGGCGACCACTTCGCCGCGCCGGGCGCCAACGACCGGATCTGGAACGCCCTGCAGAAGCACGCACTGCGCGACCCGGCGTCCTTCGCGCGCTACTACGCCAACGACGTTCTCGCGCTCGTCGCGACCGCGTGGCTCGGCCCGATGTACCAGGTGACCTCGGCGATCAACGTGGTCAACCCCGGTGGGACGGCGCAATCGCCGCACCGGGACTACCACCTCGGTTTCATGGAGCCCGAGACCGCGAAACGCTTCCCGCGCCACACGCATCTGCTCTCCCCCGCGCTGACGCTGCAGGGCGCCGTCGCACAGGTGGACATGCCCGTCTCGTCGGGTCCCACGCTGTACCTGCCGTACTCCCAGCGCTACGAACCCGGCTACCTGGCCTTCAACCTCCCGGAGTTCCGGGACTACTTCGCGGCGAATCACGTCCAGCTCCCGCTGCGGGCCGGCGACGCGGTGTTCTTCAACCCCGCGCTGTTCCACGCCGCGGGCTCCAACCGATCGACGGGCATCCGCCGGATGGCGAACTTGCTGCAGATCAGTTCGGCCTTCGGGCGTGCCATGGACGCCGTGGACCGGTCGGCGATCCTGCGCGCGGTCTACCCCGAGTTGCAGGCACTCGCCGCCGCCGGGGAGGCACGCGCCGTGGAGAATCTCGTGGCCGCTTCCGCGGAGGGGTACGCGTTCCCGTCGAACCTGGACCGGGATCAGCCGCTGGGCGGCATGCACGGCGAGACGCAGGCCGAGCTGACCCGCCGGGCACTCGACGCCTGCCTCGCACCGGCGGCGTTCGCGGCCGAACTCGCGGCGCTCGACGAGCGGCACCGCCCGTGATCGCGCGGCCCGCCGAGTTGGCGGACAAGGTGGTCCTGGTGTCGGGCGGCAGCCGCGGCGTGGGCGCCGCGGTCGTCCGGGAGGCCGCCGCTGCGGGAGCTCGCGTCGCCTTCACCGGGAGGGACGCCGCCACCGGGGAGGCGCTGCGCTCCGAGTTGGCCGGCAACGGCGCCGAGGCGTTGTTCGTGCGCGCCGACGTCGCTGATCCGACGCAGGCGACGGGATCGGTCGATGCGGTCGTGGCGGCCTTCGGACGGGTCGACTGTCTGTGCAACGCTGCGGGACTCACCTCGCGCGGCACCCTGACCGAGACCACTCCCGAGCTCTTCGACGAGCACATCGCGATCAATCTCCGCGCGCCCTTCTTCACCATGGCCGCGGCGGTGCGAGACATGCGATCGCGGAACGCCCCGGGCACCGTCGTCAACATCATCTCGATGTCGGCGCACGGCGGGCAGCCCTACCTGGCGCCGTACGTCGCCGCGAAGGCCGGGCTGATCGGGCTCACGAAGAACGCGGCGCACGCGCACCGCTTCGACCGGATCCGGATCAACGGCCTGAACATCGGCTGGACCGAGACGGAAGGGGAAGCCCTCGTGCAGAAGCGATTCCACGACGCTCCGGACGACTGGGCCGACGTCGCCGGTCGTTCCCTCCCGGCCGGGCGGCTCGCCTCCGCGCAGGACGCGGCCGCGGCCGTGATCTTCCTGCTCTCGGACCGCAGCGGCGTGGTGACCGGCTCGGTGATCGACTGGGACCAGCAGGTGTGCGGCGCCTACGACTGAGGGGTGCACCGCGCCGGTACGGGACCGAACATACTGACATGTCGCGCCGCTCAGCTCGGCTCGGGAGGAGGGGAGCCACGAGTTTCAGCCGCCCGCTCGCTCTCCTCGTCGCGGGCGCGCTGTTCCTCGAGAACCTCGACGGGACGGTGCTACAAACCGCTGCGCCCGCCGTCGCCGACGAGTTCGGGGTCGTGCCGGCGGGAGTGAGCCCCGCGATCGTCGGCTATCTGCTGGCCGTTGCGGTGGCCATCCCCGCCGCGGGATGGATCGCGGAGCGGTACGGCACGCGGCGCGTCTTCCTGTGGTCGGTCGCCGGGTTCACAGTCGCCTCGGTGGCGTGCGCCCTCGCTCCGGACCTGCTGTGGCTGTGCCTTTTCCGCATCGCCCAGGGCGTCGCGGGAGCGCTGATGATCCCGGTGGGCCGGATCGCGGTCCTGCGGTCGGTGCGACCGGTCGACCTGCTCGCGGCGATGGCCTATCTGACGTGGCCTTCGCTGATCGCACCGGTGATCGCGCCGTCCGTCGGTGGCGCCATCACCGACGCCCTGGGCTGGCGGTGGATCTTCCTGGTCAACGTGCCGATCGGGGTCGCGCTGGCGGTGGGCGGCGCGTGGCTGATCCCCCGGAACGAGGTACGGATCCGGACCGCGCTCGACCGCTGGGGCTACCTGTGCACGGCAGGCGCGGTCGTGTGCCTGACCGGCGGCGTCGAGCTCCTCCAGGGCGGCCGGCCGTGGGCCGTCACGGGGCTGCTCGGGGCGGCCGTGCTCCTCGGCGCCACTGCGGCGCGGGGCATGATCCGGCGCGAGCATCCGCTGTTCGACCCGGCCGTCATGGGCATCAAGACCTTCCGCGCGGGCAACGTGAGCGGCTCGGTGTACCGCCTCGTGATCACCGGGGCTCCGTTCCTGTTCGTCCTGCTCTTCCAGGCCGGCTTCGGCTGGAGCGCGACGGCGGCCGGCGCCATGGTGACCGCGGTCTTCGTCGGCAACCTGGGAGTCAAACCGCTCACCTCGCCGATCATCCGGCTGCTGGGATTCCGGCGTACCCTGGTGTGGTCGATCATCGCGGGCGCGGCGACGCTGCTCGCCTTCGCCTGGGTCCACGCGGCGACGCCGACGCCGGTCATCGCCGTGCTGCTCGTGTTCTCCGGGGCTGTCCGGTCGATCGGCTTCAGCGCGTACAACACCGTCATGTTCGCCGACGTGCCCGCGCCCCTGCTGCCCGCCGCGAACGGCCTGTCGTCCACGCTGCAGCAGGTGGGCACCGCCCTCGGCGTCGCGGCGGCCGCGGCGGCGGTCCGGCTCGGTACCGGCCTCGCGGGGCCGGACGCCGGCGAGCTCGGCTACCGACTCGCCTTCGTCCCCTTCGCCGCCCTCCTGCTGCTCCCCCTCGCCGGGGCACTCCGCCTCCCGGCGGCGGCTGGCGAGCACGCCAGGGCCCGACGGTGACGGGCACCGTCGGGCCGCGAGATGGAACGGATCAGAGGACGACCGTGACGCCGGTCGCGGCGGAACGCCGTGCGGCCTCGAGGGCGCGGGCCTGCGCGATCGCATCGTCGCGGCCGAACGCCGGGGCCGCTCGCCCACCGAACGCCGCGCTCGCAGCCTCGAACTCGAGCCGGTACGCGTCCTCGTTGTCGGGCCTCGGCGGCGTGAGCCGGTAGGCGCCGTCCGGGTCCACGGGCAGTCGTTCCGACCGCTCCGCGCGGATCAGGTCGACGGTGCCGGACCGGCACAGCCACGGATCGTCGACGACGATCCGTCCTTCCGTGCCGACGAGCTCGAGCTGGTCGCGCCGCTCGAGATCCAGCCCGACGTCGATCAGCCCGACGACGCCGTCCTGCAGTTCGAGGACCGCGGAGGCCCGCAGGTCGTGGCCCGCACCAGTGCCGGCCGGATCGGCGACCCGAACAGCGCGCACCGTCGACGGTTCGCCGCCGAACAGCCGCACCGCGCTGACGCAGTAGCCGCCGAGGTCCGCCAACGCGCCGCCGCCGAGGTCGGTCGTGCGCCGTATGTCACCCGCGGGGGCACTCACGCTGAGTGCGGCGCGGACGAGCGCGAGCTCACCGATCGAGCCCGCCGCGAGTAGCCGGCGGACCGGCCGCGTCTGCGGGTGCAGCCGCCACATGAAGCCCTCGATCGCGAGCCGCCCCGCGCGCTCCGCGGCGTCGAAGACGGCCGTCGCCTCATCCGGGTCCAGGGTGAGCGGCTTCTCGCACAGCACGTGCTTACCGGCCTCGAGCGCCCGAATCGTCCACTCGCCGTGGAGCGTGATCGGCAGCGGCACGTACACTGCGTCGATCCCGCCGTCGGCGAGCAGCTCCTCGTAATTCCCGTAGGCGACGGGCGAACCCACCTCCGCCGCGTAGGCGGCGGCGCGGTCGGCGTCACGGCCCGCGACGGCGGCGAGCTCCGCCCCGTCGGCCGCGGCGATAGCGCGGGCGGCGACCCGGCCGATCCCGGACGTCGACAGCAGGCCCCAGCGCACCGTCACGCCCGGACCTCCACCACCGCGCCGGTGCGGAGCGACTCCGCGGCGGCATCCGCGAGAAGCAGTGCCGCCCGGCCGTCGTCGAAGCCGGGGGACGCCGTGCCGCCGGTCTCGGTCATCGTGATGAACGCGTCGAGCTCGGCTCGGTAGGCCGGGGTGTAGCGGTCCAGGAAGAAGTTCAGGACCGGTCCCGCGGCATCGGTGTGCGTTGCACCGGAGAAGGTCACGGAGGTCTCGTGCTGGTTGGCCGCGCTGAGAGCGCCCCGCGCACCGAAGGCCTCCAACCGCTGGTCGTAGCCGTACGCGCAGCGCCGGGAGTTGGTGATCGTCGCCAGCTGACCTCCGGCACCGCGGAGCACCACCATGGCACCGTCGACATCGCCGGCCGCGCGGATCTCCGCGGAGATCAGGTTCGACCCCAGGGCCGACACGGCCACCACCTCGCCGAGGAAGAACCGGGCCAGGTCGAGGTCGTGGATCATCATGTCGCGGAACAGCCCGCCCGACGAGGCCACGTAGTCCGCCGGCGGCGGCGCGGGGTCGCGGCTGACGATGGTGAGCTGCTCCAGCGGGCCGATCTCTCCGGCATCGACGCGGCGGCGGACCTCGGCGAACGAGGAGTCGAACCGCCGGTTGAACCCGAGCATCACCCTCGCCGTGAGCTCGCCCAGGTCCGCGCGGCACGCGTCCACCCGGGCGATGTCGAGGTCGATGGGCTTCTCGCACAGCACGGTCCGCCCCGTCCGTACGGCGCGCGTGAGCAGGTCGACGTGCGTGGGCGTCGGCGAGGCGACGACGACGCCGTCCACGTCGGTGGCCGCCAGGACCTCCTCGACGTCGGTCGTCCAGGCCGCGCCGCAGCGCTCGCCGACCTCCTTCGCAGCCGCCTCGATCGGGTCGAAGACCCACGTCAGCTCGGCACGGTCGCTCGCCGCGACGGAATCGGCGTGCACCCGCCCGATCCGCCCGCAGCCCAGTACCGCGATCCGGGTCCGGTTCATCGCACCTCCTCCAGGTTCTGCGCGGCGCGCAGGGTCTCGACGGCCAGCGCGACCGATTCACGCTGGCCCAGGGTGTAGTCCTCGTTCTCGATGGACAGCGGTCCGTCGTAGCCCGCGTGCCGGAGTGCGGCGATGAACCGCACCCAGAAGTCGACCCCGTCGGGGTGGCCGGTGCCGACGGCCACGTAGTTCCAGGCCCGCTCGTCCGTACGCGGGTTCGGGACGGTCTCCAAGCGGGAGGCCACGGAGGCGCGGTCCTCGATCCGGGTGTCCTTGGCGTGCACGTGATGGATCGCACCGTCCAGGGCATGGATCACGGACATCGGGTCGGCGCCCATCCAGATCAGGTGGCTGGGATCGAGGTTCGCGCCCACGGCGTCGCCGACGGCCTCCCGCATTCGCAGCAGCCCCGGCGCGCTGTAGACCAGCTGGTTGGCGTGCATCTCGACCGCGATACGGACGCCGCGGGACCGGGCGTCCTCCGCGATCGGTCCCCACCACTCGACCGCCCGCTCCCACTGGTAGTCCAGGAGTTCCAGGTTCTCGGGCGGCCACACGGTGGTGATCCACGGCGGCACGGTGTCGCCCGGGTAGCCGGGGAGTCCCGACATCGTGACCACCGTGTCGATCTCGAACTCCTGCGCCAGCTGCAGCGCGCCGCGCAGCACGGCGGCGTCGCGCTCGCCGTGGCGCGGGTGCAACGGGTTGCCCGCGGCGTTGAAGGCCTCGAGCCGCAGGCCGCGGGAGGCGATGTCGCGGGCGAGGGCCGCGCGGGCGGCACCGTCTCCGAGAAGCTCCGCGAGGTCGGCGTGCGGGGCGGGCGACCACCCGCCGTGCGCGCCGCCCAGGCCGATCTCGACGGTCTCCACGCCCAGCTCGGCGGCGGTGTCGAGAGCGTCGGCGCGGGTCAGGTCGGAAAGGCTGTCGGTGAGGAGTCCGATCTGCACGTCAGCCCCCGATCCCGGACGTCGCCGGCGCCGACAGGCCGAACAGGCCACGGCGGCGGACGAAGGAGTCGTCGGGGACACCGATCTCCGCGAGTCCGGCGACCCCGGAGGTGAACAGGGCGCCGTCGAGCGGAAGGGGGACGGTCGCGCCGAGCGCGCCGGACGCGTACGCGGCCACCGTGATCTCGAGGATGTGGCGGGCGACCGCGGCGTCGACGACGGGCGCGCGGTGGCCGGCGATCGCGTCGGCGAAGTCGAGCACCGTGTCGCGCATCGACGCGGCGATGAGGGGCTCCAGCTCGGCGCCCGCCGGAAGGTCGACGGTCCGCGTCCCGGACTCCGTGGTGACGGTGAGGGATTCGAACGGCGCCCACGGCATCGTCCCGTCCGCGCGGTAGTGCGCGACCGCCCGGCCCCGGTCCCCCTCGACCGCGATGCCGCCCTGGCCCACGCCCCAGGCGATGTTCACCATCGCGACGCGGCGTCCGGCCTCGAGGCGGCAGAGCGCGATGCCGTCGACGGCGTCGCCGTCGGCGACGCTGTCCACGAAAGCGGACACGCGTTCCGCGCGGGCGCCGAGCAGCGACTCGGCGAGGTACACGCCGTGCAGCATGTCGACCAGCACCCCGCCTCCCGCCTGTGCGGGATCGTGTCGCCACGCGGGCCGGTAACCCGCGGCGCCCGGCAGGTCCAGGACGCCCATCATGTCGACCCGCGTCGTCCGGATCTCACCCAGCTCACCGGAATCGATGATGGCCTGCAGCGCAACGACCTCCGGGAAGAACAGATAGTTCGCGACCACCGCGAGCACCGTGCCCGCCTCCTCGGCGGCGGCGCGCATGGCCTCGGCGTCCGCGGGGACGGCGGCGATCGGCTTCTCGCACAGTACGTGTTTGCCGGCGCGCGCCGCGGCGATCGCGACCTCGCGGTGCAGGTGCTGCGGGGTGCACAGGTCGAGCGCGTCGACGTCGTCGCGGGCCAGCAGGTCGGCGACGTCCGCGTGCACCTGTTCGGGCGTGAGCCCCGCGGCGACGCGGCCGAGTTCGAGTCGCTCCGGTGTCGGATCGGCGATGCCGACGATGCGGAACCGGTTGTCGGCGGCGAGATAGGCGGGGATGTGGAAGCCCAGGGCGATGTTGCCGCAGCCCACGAGGGCCACGCGGATCGGCTCGGTCATATTCTCTCGATTCGGATGGGGGGGTGGTCAGGTGTCGACGGCGACGGGGCGCCCGGCCCCGTCGGACCGGATGGCGGCCTCGACGACGGCGAGTGTGCGGACGCCGTCGTCGACGTCCGGGAGATCGGCGAGGTGGGGGGCGGGGTCCTCGCCGAGCCCCTCTGCCATCAGAGCGAAGGCGAAGTCGCGGTACAGGTTCGCGAAGGCGAGGGCGTACCCGTCCGGGTGCCCGGCGGTGAACCGGGCCGCAGCGAGAGCGGCGGGGCTCGCCCCGGGACCGGCCTTGGTGAGCAGACGATCGGGCTCGCCGTCCGCGCGCCACCACAGGATCTCCGGGGCGTCGTGGTCCCAGGCGAGGCTGCCGCGGTCGCCGTACACGGTGACCGCGAGGCCGTGGGTCGCCCCGGCGGCCTGGGAGGTGCTCCAACACCGCCCGCGGGCACCGTCCTCGAAGCGGAGGGTGAGATAGGCGTTGTCGAACGCGACGTGGCGGGGGTCGACCCGCGCGAGTTCCGCAGCGACCGTCGTGATGCGCCGGCCGGCGACGAACTCCGCGAGGTGCAGTGCGTGCGTGCCGAGATCGGCGATCAGCGCCGTCACCCCGCCCTCGGTCCCGTCCACCCGCCAGGAGCCGGGCGGGGTGGCCGCCGAGTACATCCCGCTCGCGAACCTGCTCTCGACCAGGGTGATCCGGCCGAGGTCGCCCCGCGCGACCATCTCCCTCGCCTGGCGCACCATCGGATAGCCGCTATAACAGTGCGTGAGTAGGAGCCGACGCCCCGAGTCCGCGACCAGCGCCGCGACCCGGCGGCCGTCCGCCACGGTCTCGGTGAGCGGCTTCTCGCACATCACGTGGAAACCGGCCGCGAGGAGGTCGCAGGCGATCTCGGCGTGGCTCGACGGCCGGGTCGCGACGATCACCGCGTCGACGCGGTCCGCCCGCGTGGACTCCCCCGCGATCAGGGCGCGGTGGTCGGCGTAGGTGCGGTCCGGCGGCACGAGCCACGACCGCGCGGTGGCCGCGTTGGTCTCCGGGCGGCGGGAGAAGGCACCCGCGACCAGGTCCCACAGCCCGTCGGCGCGGAGCGCGATCGCGTGGGTCTCACCGATGTAGCTGCCGATCCCGCCGCCGATCATCGCGACGCGAAGGCGTCGCCCGAAGCGTTCCAGGAGCGTCTCCGCCACCGGATCACCTGCGCAGTTCGTGGCTGAGGGTCTCGAGCTCGTCACCGCCCGCCATCTGCGAGGTCAGCTCCTCGAGACTGATCTCGTCGTAGGTGCAGTCGAGCTTCTGCCGGCCGCGGTTGAGCAGCACGAAATGGTCTCCCACCATGTACGCGTGGTGCGGGTTGTGCGTGATGAAGACGACGCCGAAACCCTGCTCCTTCGCCGCGGTGATGTACCGCAGGACCATGCCGGACTGCTTGACGCCCAGCGCGGCCGTCGGCTCGTCGAGGATCAGCACCCGCGCGCCGAAGTAGATCGCGCGCGCGATGGCGACGCACTGCCGCTGGCCACCCGACAGCGAGCTGATGGGGGCGTCCACGTCGGGCAGGTCGATGCCCATCTTGAACAGCTC
Source organism: Tsukamurella paurometabola (assembly GCF_900631615.1). NCBI lineage: Bacteria > Bacillati > Actinomycetota > Actinomycetes > Mycobacteriales > Tsukamurellaceae > Tsukamurella > Tsukamurella paurometabola. The sequence goes on along the minus strand of NZ_LR131273.1, from coordinate 2,992,201 downwards.
CTCCTTCGTCGTCGCGCGCATGGTCTGCACGTCGAGGCTCTTGAGGAATCCCGAGCGCAGCTCCTGTCCGAGGAAGAAGTTGCGCCACACGGGCATCAGCCCCACCACGGCCAGGTCCTGGTAGACCGTCGCCACGCCCTTCGCGAGCGCGTCCTTCGGCGAGTCGAGCGTGGTGACCTCCCCGTCGATGAGCACGTCGCCCTCGCTCGGCTTGTGCAGGCCCGCCATCGTCTTGATCAGCGTCGACTTACCGGCGCCGTTATCGCCGAGCACGCAGGTGACCTCACCGGGGTACACCCGGAGGTTGATCCCCTGGAGCGCGATGATGTTGCCGTACTGCTTGCCGACGTCCTTGAACTCGATCAGAGCTACCTTGTCGTCGCCGGTCTCGGGGCGCTCGGCCTGAATGTCGTCCGTGGTCATCGGGTCACCTCTTCGCGGCGAAGTTGCGGAATGCGTTGTTGGCGATCACGGCGAACAGCAGCATGATGCCGAGGAAGAACTTGAACCAGTCGGGATTCCAGCCGGCGTACACGATGCATTGATTGACCATGCCGAAGATGAAGGCGCCGATCATCGCCCCGACCGCCGTCCCGTAGCCGCCGGTGAGGAGGCAGCCGCCGATGACCGCACCGATGATGTAGAGGAACTCGTTGCCCACGCCCTGCCCGGACTGGACGGTGTCGTAGGCGTACAACAGGTGCTGGCCGACGAACCAGGCGCAGAAGGCCACGAACATGAACAGACCGATCTTGACCTTGGTCACCGGGACACCCACGGCTCGTGCGGAGTCCTGGTTGCCGCCGACGGCGAAGATCCAGTTCCCGACGCGAGTGCGCATCAGGACGTAGGTGGCGACGGCGGTGAACAGGATCCACCAGAGCACCGTCACCTTGAGCCCCACGCCGAAGACGTGGATCGTCGACGAGAAGACGGCCTGGGCCGAGGGGAAACCCTCCATGTCCGCGATGGTCGGGGTGGCGACCTGCCCGGTGACCATCTTGGTGACCGCCAGGTTGATGCCGGTGAGCATGAGGAACGTCGCCAGGGTGATGAGGAAGCTGGGGATCTTGGTGCGCATCACCATGTAGCCGTTGAAGGCACCCACCGCGAGTGACAGGCAGAGCGCGAGGAGCGAGCCCACCCAGGTGTTCAGGTGCAGGTTGTAGGCGAGCATCGACGCCGCGAGCGAGGAGAAGGTCACCGCGACCCCCGTCGAGAGGTCGAACTCGCCGCCGATCATGAGCACGGCGACGCCGCAGGCCATGATGCCGATCGTCGAGCTGGCGTAGAGCACCGTGGCGAAGGCCTCCGGGCTGCGGAAGGGTGGTGCCACGATGAGGAAGAAGACGAAGATGGCGACGGCGCCGATCAGCGCTCCGACCTCCGGTCGGAGGATCAACCGCTGGAGCGGCTTCTGCTTCTTGACCCGTTCGTCCGTGACGGGCGTGTGCGTGCTGAGGTCGAGGGCCTCGTCGGTGGTCATCAGCGGGTACCGCCCTTGGCGAGCTCGGCGACCTTGTCGACGTTGGTCTTGTCGATGAAGGCGGGGCCGGTGAACACGGCCTGGCCGCCGCCGATGGTGTTGCCGTTGATGATCTGCAGCCAGAGCGAATCGATGGCGAGGTAGCCCTGCAGATAGGGCTGCTGGTCGACGGCCCACGCGACCTTGTCGTTCTGGATCGCGCCCACGAGCGCGGCGTTCGTGTCGAAGGTGACGATCCGGGCCTTCGACGCCGCACCCTCGACCGCCTTCGAGGCGGTGAGCGCGAAAGGCGCGCCGAGGGCCACCACGGTGTCGATGCTCGGGTCCTGCTGCAGCTTGGCGTTGACCTTCGACTGCACGTCGGTCATGTCCTCGCCGTTGACGTTGAGGTTCTCGACGGTGCCGCCGGTGAGGCCGGTCCGCACGCCCGCACAGCGGGATTCGAGCTGCACCTGGCCCTGCTGCTGAATGATGCAGATCGCCTTCTTCGCGCCCTCCTTGGACAGTCGTTCCCCGACCGCGACGCCGGCGGTGGTCTCGTCCTGGCCGAAGTACTGCTGGATGCCCATCCGTGCGTAGTCGTTGTAGCCGGCGTTGAACGCGGAGACCGGGATGCCCGCCTTCTGCGCGTTCTGCACGACGGCCTGGAAGGCGTTCGGCGTGGACAACGTGAGCGCGATGCCGTCGACCTTGCTGTCGATCGCGGCCTGGACCAGATTCGCCTGGTTGGGCGCCTGCGGGTCGTTGGAGTAGCGGAGGGTGACGTTGTCCTTCTTCGCGGCCATCTCCGCGCCCTTGCGGATGAGATCCCAGAAGGTGTCACCGGGCTGCTGGTGCGTGACCATGGCGATGGTCAGTCGCTTGGTACCCGCCGAGCCGACGCCGGCACCGCCGTCGCCGGTGTCGCGCGGCGCACCGCCCGTGCTGGAGCAACCCACCACCGTGATGAGCGCGGCCGTGCCGGCCGCGGTCGCGGCGAGCAGGGTGCGGAGCCTTCGCGGCCGCTGCGTGGTCTTCTTCATTGCTGTGTCCCTTCGACCTCACCGAGTGAGACGACCCACTCGCTGAGCTGAATGTAGTACAGATCACATCGCTTGCCTAGTATTTGTTCAGACATACGCACATTGAGGCGATTCCGCGACTCAGCGAGTGGGAGCGGTCGTGCTGCGCACAACCAGTCTCGGTGCGAGAACGCGACTCTCGCGAGCGCGCGACGACGAGGCCACGGCGGCGTCACCCGGCGCCATGCGGCCGTGGAGAAGCGTCCCCGCGTGCCGACCCACGTCGAAGCTGCGGTCGTCGACGGTCGTCAGGCCGATCAGCCGCGTCGATGCCAGCGAGGTGTCGTCGTAACCGACCACGGAGAGATCCTCCGGGACGCGAAGGCCGCGCTCGCGCGCGGCGCCGAGGACGCCGACGGCCATCACGTCGTTCGCAGCGAAGACGGCGGTGATCCCCGCGTCTCTGCCGAGCAGATCGGACGCGGCACGGAAACCGGCCCGGTCCGATGCCTCTCCGTGCCACGCGGCGTCGATCACGGTCACACCGAGGCGGGACGCCTCGGCCGCGAACGCCGCGCGCCGCACCTCCCCCGCGCCACCGCCGGCACACACCTGCCCGATGGTGCGATGCCCCAGTTCCACGAGGTGCCGCGCCACCAGCCGCGCCCCCTCCGCATCGTCGTTGGCCACGGCGTCGAAGCGTGCATCCCGCACCGCTCGCGTGCCCGCGACCACGACCGGCGGCAGCGCGAGATCACCGCGGCCGAGCAGTGACCGGGGCGGATCCATACCGAGGACGAGCCCGTCGACGCGCATCGCCAGCATCGATTCGACGGGGTCCTCTGCCTGATCCGCGGTGGCGACGTCGACGACCGCGAGCCGGTACCCGGCCGGCCCGAGCGCGGCGTGCAGCCCGCGCACGAGGTCGACGAACCACAGGTTCGTGTAGTCGTCGATCAGGACTCCCACGGTTCGCGTGCGCCGGGCCGCAAGGTTCGCCGCCGCTCGGCTGGGCCGGTAGCCGAGCTCCGCGATCGCCTGCTCCACCGCACGCCGCGAATCGTCCCCGACCCGCGGCGATCCCTGCAGCACGAGCGAGACCAGGGACTTCGATACTCCGGCTCGCGTCGCGACGTCGTAGATCGTCGGCCGCTTCTCCGCCATGCCACCTCCCGATTGACAGGACATATGAACATTAGTCATCATTGTTGTTGGAGCGCTCCAACTCGCATCGACACTAGGTCGTGACGGAGCTCGCATCAACCCGTGAAGGAGGGAACATGAGCAGTACCGGCATCGGCGTCGCCGTGATCGGCGCAGGAATGGCGGGCAAGGCCCACGCCGCCGGCTACCGATCGGCCACGGCCGTCTACGGCCCCGGGCTCCCGGATGTACGCCTGGTGTCGATCGCCGACGCCTACGAGCCACTGGCCCGGGAGACCGCGCGACGGTACGGATTCGAACGCCACGACACGTCATGGCAGGCGATCGCCGCTGCGGACGACATCGACGTGGTGAGTGTCGTCGTGGCCAATTCCCTGCACCGCGAGATCGTCGAGGCCCTCCTCGCCGCGGGTAAGCACGTGCTGTGCGAGAAACCGCTGTCCGACACGCTCGACGACGCCCACGCCATGGTCGCGGCCGCGGACACGGCGGCCGGTCGCGGCGTGCTGGGCAGGATCGGACTGACCTACCTCCGGTCGCCGGGTATCGCCCTGCTCGGCGAGCTGGTACGCAGCGGCCGTCTCGGACGGCTCATCAACTTCGACGGTGCGTACTGGACCGACTACGCCTGCAACCCCGACGGCCCCATCTCGTGGCGGTTCAAGGGGCCCGCGGGATCCGGGGCCCTGGCCGACGTCGGCAGCCACCTCACCTACATCGCCGAACTGTTCGGCGGCCCCGTCGCCACCGTGCGCGGCGCGACTCTGCACACCGCCTACCCGACCCGGCCGAAACCGCTGGGCCGGGTGATCGGTCACGAGCACGCCGAGGTCGGCGACGAGCGCGACGTGGTCGAGAACGACGACGTGGCCGGATTCTTCGTCGATTTCGCGGAAGGCGGGACGGGCGCCCTCCAGGTCTCGCGCGTCGCGGCCGGACATCCCAACACGCTCACGTTCGAGGTGTTCTGCGAGCGCGGCTCGGCCTCGTTCGACTTCCGCACCCCCGGCCAGGTGCACGTCGCCTTCGCCGATGACGACGCCGCGCTGGGCGGCCCGCGCACCGTGACCCTCGGCCCCGACCACCCGTACTGGCGGGACGGGCTCGCGATGGACGCGCCCGGCGTGGGGATCGGCCAGAACGACGGCTTCGTCTTCCAGGCCCGCGCCTTCCTCGAGGAGGTCGCAGGCCTCCCCGCGGACGAATCGCTGCCGCGCAACGCGGACTTCGCCGACGGCCTGCACAACATGGCCCTGATCGACGCCGTCGCGCGGTCCGCGCTGGCCGGCGGGGCACCCGTGGACGTGCCCGCCCTCCTCCCCCACCCCTGACCCCCTCGACGGAGACACCACCATGAGACTCGGCCTGTACAACGCGATCTACCACGACCGCCCGCTGCCCGACGCGCTCCGCGCGATCGCCGGCGTCGGCCTCACCGGCATCGAGATCAACACCGGCGGATTCCTACCGCCGGTGCACGTGCCGAACATCGCCGACATCCTCGCCAGCGACACCGCTCGCGACGAGTACCTCGGGATCTTCGAGGGCACCGGCGTCGCGATCGCAGGGCTCAACTGCAACGGCAACCCCCTGCACCCGAACCCTGCGATCGGCGCGCGGCACGCCGACGACATCCACCGTTCCATCCGGCTCGCCGCGCGGCTCGGCCAGCACCGGGTGGTCACCATGTCGGGCCTACCGGGAGGCGATCCGGGTGCGATGCACCCGAACTGGGTGGTCAACGCGTGGAACTCGGCGGCGCTCGACGTGCTCGATCACCAATGGGAGATCGCCACCGCTTTCTGGCGTGAGACGGATCGGATCGCCCGTGACCACGACGTGAAGATCGCCCTCGAGCTGCACCCGCAGAATCTCGTCTTCAACAGCGCGTCCGTGCACGAGCTGGTCGAGCGGACGGGCTCGACGAATCTCGGCGTCGAGCTCGACGCCTCACATCTGTTCTGGCAGCAGATGGACCCCGTCGCCGTGGTGCGCCACCTCGGCGAGCTCGTGGTGCACGCCGCCGCGAAGGACGTGCGCATCAACCCGGAGCACGCGGCGCTGAACGGCGTGTTGGACAACTCCTTCCGCCGGCTCGGGCCCGACGAGGCCCGCACCAACCTCGGCGGCGACGAGTGGGCCAACGAGTGGCCGAAGCGGTCGGCGTGGGACTTCGTCGCGCTCGGCAAGGGCCACGAGGTCGCGTACTGGACCGAATTCCTGCGCGCCCTGCACGAGGTGGACCCGGACATGCTCGTCAACATCGAGCACGAGGACACCGAGCTGGGCCGGGAGGAGGGCGTGGCGGTCGCCGCCGATGTCCTCCTCGCCGCCGACGCGGCACTGACCGCCTCGCTCGGCGCGTGACGGACGACGGTGCCGACGGCCCGCGGACCGTCGGCACCGCGACCCGTGCGGGACTACCCGAGCGCGATCCAACGCCCCTCGTCGACCGAGCGGGTCATGGCGTCGAGCGCACGGGCGCTGCGCACCGCGTCCTCCACGGTGGCGCCCTCGGGGACGCCAGTGACGATGGAACGCAGGAAGTGCTGGGCCTCGATCACCTTGAGGTCGTCGTAGCCCATCGGATTCGCCGCCCCGGGCTGGAACGCGGCGTAGTCGCCGCTGCCGGGGCCGACGTGCACCGTCGCGACCGGCTGATCCTGGAACTCGGTGCCGAACGACGCCTCGAGCTCGCCCATGCGACGGTAGTCCCAGCGCACCATTCCGGCTGTGCCGTGGATCTCGAAGCCGTAGGAGTTCTGCTCCCCCACCGCCACTCGGCTCGCCTCCAGCACGCAACGCGCACCGGACGTGAGGCGCAGCTGCGCCGACAGGTAGTCCTCGTTCTCGACGGGGCCGCGCACCCCGGAGGTGGCGAGCTGGTGGCCCGACGTGGCGCCCGTGGGCTCCGACCGCTCCGGGATGAAGATCGCGGTGTCCGCGACCACCGCGTCGATGCCGCCGAGGAGGTAGGTGATCAGGTCCACGCCGTGCGACCCCAGGTCGCCCAGCACACCGTTGCCGCCGCGATCGCGGTGGTACCGCCAGGTCAGCGCACCGTCGGGGTGCGCGGCGTAGTCGCTGAACAGGCGGAACCTCGCGTGGGTGACGGCGCCGAGCCGCCCGTCGGCGAGCATCGCCCGGGCCGCCTGGACGGCGGGGGCGTTGCGATAGTTGAAGCCGACGGTGGTGCGGCGGTCGTTGCGCGCCGCGGCCTCGGCGACGGCGGTGGCATCGGCCGCGGTGAGGCCGACGGGCTTCTCGATCCACAGGTGCTTCCCGGCGTCGAGTACCGCGACGCCGATCTCGCGATGGAGGAAGTTCGGCACCGTGACGGAGACCGCGTCGATCGCCGGGTCGTCGAGAACCGCGCGCCAATCGGTGTACGAGGCCGCCGCCCCGAAGCGTGCGGCGAAGTCCTCGGCACGCCCCGGGACGTCGTCGGCCACCGCGGCCAGCACGGGCACTGCGGGACCGTCCGGGTAATGGTGCGGCACACGGGCGTACGCCTGCGCGTGCACTCGGCCCATCCAGCCCATGCCGATCACCGCCACCCGCACGCGGGCCGGGTCCTGCTGCGTCTCGTCGCGCACCATGCGCCACCTCCGTCGTCGTCGTTCCGAGCCAACACTCTCAACAATGCCAGAGAAGAACATTAATGTCCTGACATTATTTCAATCTTGTGAAACTACTTGCCAAACCAGTGGCGGGTCTGCTGTGATGTACCTCACGCGACAGCGGGAAGGACTCCAGGATGACGTACGGAAGCACCAGCACGCCGGAGGGCGGAACAGCACTACCCGCCCTCAGACCGGGGCCCCACCAGCGGCGGATGGACCTCGTCGCGGTGGTCGCGACCTTCGGTGGCCTGCTCTTCGGCTACGACACCGGTGTGCTCAACGGCGCGCTGGAGCCGATGAAGCACGATCTGGGGCTGACCACGACCACCGAGGGCCTGGTGGTGAGCACGTTGCTCATCGGCGCCGCGGTGGGTGCGCTGGCGTGCGGCCGGCTGGCGGATGCCATCGGTCGCCGGAAGACGATGATCATCCTCGCGGTGATCTTCTTCGTCGGCACCCTCGGCGCCGTCGTCGCCAACGACCTCGCGGTGATGCTGCCGGCCCGTTTCGTGCTCGGACTCGCGGTCGGCGGCGCATCGGTGGTCGTTCCGGTGTACCTCTCCGAACTCGCGCCCACGGAACGCCGCGGTGCACTCAGTGGCCGGAACGAACTGGCGATCGTGGTGGGGCAGCTCCTCGCCTTCGTCATCAACGCGATCATCGCGGCGGTCTGGCCGCCGCTGACGGACTCCAACCCCGACGGCCACCCGGGCGTCTGGCGGATCATGCTGGCGGTCTGCGCCGTTCCCGCCGTGTGCCTGTTCCTCGGCATGCTGCGCATGCCCGAGTCGCCGCGGTGGTACATCTCGAAGGGACGCCACGACGAGGCGCTCGCGGTGCTCATGCAGGTCCGCACCGAGGATCGGGCGCGCGCCGAGATGGCGGAGGTCGAACAGCTCGCGCAGGAGGAGGAGGCCGCCCAGACCGGAGGGTGGGCCGACCTCGCCATTCCGTGGGTGCGGCGTATCATGCTCGCCGCCGTGATCCTCGCCATCGCCCAACAGCTGACCGGCATCAACTCGGTCATGTACTACGGCACCGAGATGCTCAAGACCGCCGGATTCAGCGACAGCGCAGCACCCATCGCCAACATCTTCATGGGCGTGTCCGCCGTGGTCGGCAGTGCCATCTGCCTCTTCGTGCTCATCGACCGGGTACCCCGGCGTAGGCTCATCCTCCTCGGCATGGCCGGTGTCACGGTGTTCCACGGCCTCACCGTACTGTCGGCGCTCGTACTGCCCGAGGGCAAGGTCCAGGCCTACGGCGTACTGATCTTCGTCGCTCTGTTCGTCCTCGCGATGCAGACCGCGCTCAACGTACCGGTGTGGGTGTGCCTGTCCGAGCTCTTCCCGCTGCGGCTGCGCGGCTTCGGCATGGGGCTGTCCGTTCTGGTGCTGTGGCTCACGAACGCGCTCGTCGGCCAGCTCTTTCCGACCCTCATCAAGGTCGGCGGCATAGTCGGCACCTACGGCACCTTCTTCGTGGTGTGCGCCCTGTTCGGCTTCCTGATCTACAAGACCCTGCCCAACACCAGCGGCCGATCGCTGGAGGACTTGGAGGAGTCCTTCTCGCACGGCGACTTCCGCTGACCGGTCCATCAGACACGAGGAGCATCATGACCATCATCGTCGCGGTCCCCGGGACCACCGAGGGTCCCGTCGCCCTGCGCGCGGGCATGGCGGAGGCGAAATCACTGGGCACGGATCTCGTGGCCGTGAACCTCGGCATCGCCGCGCTCGACGTCTCCGGCCTCGACGCGGAGGTCCCGATCACCGTCGTCGAGCGGACGGGGCGTGGCGATCGCGACCCCGTGGACGCCGTGCTGGACGAGATCGAGGAGCGCGACGCGACGCGCCTCGTGATCGCCGTCCGTCGCCGTTCTGTCGTGAGCAAGGCCGTCCTCGGCAGTATCAGCCAGCGCCTGATCCTCAATTCGCCGATCCCCGTCCTCGCGGTCAAGGCCGATTGACCCGACGGAGCCGACAGCGATGCCGGGCTGCGATGGCTACCATCGCCGCATGACGATCATCGCCGCGATCCCCGAGAGCGCCGAGGGGCGGGCCGCGCTGCGCGCGGCGGTCGACGAGGCCTCTCGGTTGCACGCCGACCTGGTGGCCGTGAACCTCGGGCTCACTCCGCTGGACGTCTCGGATATCGGGTTCGACGGCCGGCTCACCGTGGTGGACCGGCACGGCCGGGAGGACCGCGATCCGGCCGACGCCGTTCTCGCGGCGATCGAGGAGTACTCGGGCGAGCGTCTGGTGATCGGCGTGCGCCGCCGTTCGCGCGTCGGGAAGGCGCTTCTCGGCAGCGTCAGCCAACGTCTGCTGCTCGCCTCACCCGTCCCGGTTCTCGCCGTCAAGCTCGACTGACCCGCGCGTGACGAGCGCGCGAGCCGCCCTCAGCGGTCCTCGGCGAGGCTGGTCAGGGTGCCGATGCCTTCGACGGTGACGGCCACGTGCTGGCCGGCGGTGATCGGGCCGACGCCCTCCGGGGTACCGGTGAGGATGACATCGCCGGGCAGCAGGGTCATGACCGACGAGATCCACTCGACGATGTCGCCGATCGAGTGGATCATCAGCGAGGTCCGGGAGTCCTGCTTGATCTGGCCGTCCAGCTCGGTGTAGATCCGCGCATCGGACGGGTCGAAGTCCGTCTCGATCCACGGGCCGAGCGGGCAGAAGGTGTCATAGCCCTTCCCTCGGGTCCACTGGCCGTCGTGGCGCTGCTGATCGCGCGCCGTCACGTCGTTCGCCACCGTGTAGCCGAGGATGACGTCCTTCGCCCGCGCGGCGGGGACATCCCGGCAGGGCTGGCCGATGACGACCGCTAACTCGCCCTCGTAGTCCACCTGCTCCGAGCTGCGGGGCAGCTTGATCGGCGCCAGCGGCCCGATGATCGAGGTATTGGGCTTGATGAAGATCACGGGATCCTTGGGCGCCTCGCCGCCCATCTCCGCGGCGTGCGCCGCGTAGTTCTTGCCGATGCAGACGACCTTGCTGGCGAGGATCGGAGCGAGCAGCCGCACGTCGTCGAGTGCCCAGCTCCGGCCGGTGAACTCCGGTGTGCCGAAGGGATGCTCGGCGATCTCGCGGGCGCGAGCACCGTCCTCCGGGTCACCCTCGACGGCCGCGAACGCGACCCCGTCACTGCTGGCGATTCGTGCAAGGCGCATGCGGCGAGCCTACCGCTCGACGCCGATACTTCGATCCACTAGGCTTCGTCTCAGATAGTAAGCCAGTCGTCTCACTAGTTGGGAGTCGTGATGGAGATGTCCGCCGCCCGCCGGTGGTGGATCCTGGCGGTCTCGATGACCGCCGCGATCACCACCACCGCCGCTGTGAACTGCACCGCGTTCCTCATCCCGGAGCTCATCAGGGATGGTCTCTCCGTGCAGGGCGCGGGCCTGTTCGCGGCGGCGGCGCCTGCGGGCCTGCTCCTCACCACGATCCTGTGGGGCGCGCTCATCGACCGGTACGGCGAGCGCCGGGTCCTGCTGATCAGCATGGCGGGCGCGGTACTCGGACTCGCGGCCGCCGTCGTCGCGTTCGCCGCGCACGCACCGCTGTACTACGCCGCCGCCGCACTCTTCGTCGCCTCCGCCATGGCGGCGAGCGGCAACGGCGCGAGCGGCCGCATCGTCGTCGGCTGGTTCCCCGCGTCGAGCCGTGGCACCGCCATGGGGATCCGGCAGACCTCACAGCCGCTCGGCATCGCCCTCCTGTCGCTGACGATGCCCCTGCTCGCGAACCGCGCGGGGCTCACCGCGGCGATGTCGGTTCCGCTCGCGGTCGCGGCGCTGTCCGTGGTTCTGGTGTGGTTGTTCATCGTCGATCCGCCCCGGCCCGAGACCGGCCCCGCGGCCATGGAGGCGCGCGCGAACCCGTACCGCGAGGACTCCTTCCTGGCCCGGATCCACGCCGTCTCACTGCTTCTCGTCCTGCCGCAGGGCGCGATCTGGACCTGGGGCATCACGTGGCTGATCGTCGGGCTGCAGTGGGCGCCGGCCACTGCGGGCCTCCTGATCTCCGCGAGCCAACTCCTCGGCGCCCTCGGGCGGATCGCGGCGGGCGCGTGGTCCGACCGGCTGGGCTCGCGGACGGCCCCGATCAAGTGGATCGCCCTGGCTGCCGCGGCGGCGATGGGCGGGCTCGGCGCACTGACGGCGATCGGCTCACCCGTCGCGGTGGTCGTGTTCCTGGTGGCCTCGGTGGTCACCGTCGCCGACAACGGCCTGGCCTTCACCGCGATCGCCGAGAAGGCCGGGCCGTTCTACAGCGGCCGGGCGCTCGGGATCCAGAACACCGGGCAGTTCGTCGCGACGACCGCCGCAGGGCCGATCCTCGGCGCCCTGATCCACGCGACGAGCTTCGGCGCCGCGTTCGCCATCGTCGCCCTCGCCCCGCTCGTCGCCTACCCGCTAGTGCCCTCGGACGCGAAGCCCGCCGAGGTGCCCGACCTGCCGGCGGAGGCACCGTCGACCCCCTGACGACGACGTGACAGCGTCAGCTCGGAGCATTCCCCCGACGGGAACTCCTACTGCTGACGCTGTCACGTTCCGGGTGTGCGAGCCGCCGCTTCCGGATGGGCGACGGGCCGGTGCCGGGTTACTCGCTGAGGGCGGCGGCGATGCGGTCGCCGACCTCGGTGGTGCGGATCGGGGCATCACCGCGGGCGGCGAGGTCCGCGGTCACCGCGGCCTCGATGCGCTGCGCGCCCTCGGCGTTCCCGAGGTGACGCAGGAGCATCGCTGCCGACAGGATCGCGGCGGTGGGATCCGCCACGCCCTGTCCGACGATGTCGGGAGCGCTGCCGTGCACGGGCTCGAACATCGACGGGTTGGTGCCCGTCGCGTCGATGTTGCCCGACGCGGCGAGGCCGATGCCGCCGGAGATCGCGCCGGCCTCGTCGGTGAGGATGTCGCCGAAGAGGTTGTCGGTGACGATGACGTCGAACCGCGACGGATCGGTGACCAGGTAGATCGTGGCCGCGTCGATGTGGCTGTAATCCACCGCGACGTCGGGGAACTCCTGGGCCACCTCATCGACGGTGCGCTGCCACAGCGAGCCGCCGAACACGAGCACGTTGGTCTTGTGCACCAGCGTCAGCTTCTTGCGGCGGGTGCGCGCCAGCTCGAACGCGAAGCGCACCACGCGCTCCGCGCCGAACCGGGTGTTGACCGACGTCTCGTTGGCGACCTCCTGCGGGGTGCCGACCCGGATGGCGCCGCCGTTGCCGGTGTAGGCGCCCTCGGTGCCCTCGCGGACGACGACGAAGTCGATCTCACCCGGATTCTTCAGAGGCGACTCGACGCCGGGGAACAGCTTCGATGGGCGCAGGTTCACGTGGTGGTCCAGGGCGAACCGCATCTTCAGCAGCAGGCCGCGCTCGAGCACACCCGGCGGAACCTTGCGCGGGTCGCCGATGGCGCCGAGCAGGATCGCGTCGTGCTCGCGCAGCGACGCCAGGTCCTCGTCGGTGAGCAACTCGCCGTTGCGCTCGTAGCGGCGCGCACCCAGGTCGTACTCGGTGGTCTCGATCTCGCCGACCACCGCGCGCAACACCTTGAGCGCCTCCGCCGTCACCTCGGGGCCGATGCCGTCCCCGCCGATCACCGCGAGCTTCACGACAGGTCCACCTGCGCGATGGTGGTGGCGGACACCGCGTCGGCGATGGCCTGCTGCACGTCGGCGGGGACGGGCTGGCTGACGCGCAGCAGCACCGTCGCGCCCGAGCCCTCCGCGTCCTGGCTCAGCGCCGCGGCCTGGATGTCGATGCCCGCGTCGCCGAGCAGCGTGCCGATCTTGCCCAGCGAGCCCGGCTGATCGCCGTACGCGACGAACAGGTTCAGGCCCTCGGCGCGCAGGTCGAAGTTGCGGCCGTTGATGTTGGTGACCTTCTCGACGCGGCTCAGGCCCGACAGGGTGCCGGCGACGTTCTGCACGGTGCCGTCGCCGTAGACGGCGCGGACGTCGACGAGGCTGCGGTGGTTGGGGCTCTCCGAGACCTTCTCCAGTTCGACGGTGACGCCGCGCTCCTCCGCGAGGGCGGGGGCGTTGACGAAGGTGACGGCGTCCTCGATGACCGCGGAGAACAGGCCGCGCAGCGCCGAGAGCTGCAGGATGTCGACGTTCTCGCTGGCCAGCTCGCCGCGGACGGTCACGCCGATCTTCTCCGGCAGCTGGCCGGGCAGGCCGCCGAGCAGCACGCCCAGCTTGCGGGTGAGCTCGAGCCAGGGCGCGACCTCCTCGTCCACCGCGCCGCCCTTGACGTTCACGGCGTCCGGCACGAACTCGCCGGCCAGGGCGAGGCGGACGCTCTTGGCGACGTCGGTGCCGGCACGGTCCTGCGCCTCGGAGGTGGAGGCGCCGAGGTGCGGGGTCACGACGACCTGCGGCAACTCGAACAGCGGGCTGTCGGTGCAGGGTTCGGTCTCGAAGACGTCGAGGCCGGCGCCGAAGACGTGGCCCGAGGTGATGGCGTCCGCGAGCGCCTGCTCGTCGACGAGGCCGCCGCGGGCCGCGTTGACGATGATGACGCCCTTCTTGGTCTTGGCGAGGAGGTCGCGGCCGATAAGGCCCTTGGTCTCCGGGGTCTTGGGCAGGTGCACCGTGATGAGGTCGGCGCGCTCGACCAGCTCCTCCAGCGTGACGAGCTCGATCCCGAGCTGTGCGGCGCGGGCCGGGCTCACGTAGGGGTCGTACGCGATGATCTTCGTCTCGAACGCCGCCAGGCGCTGGGCGACCAGCTGGCCGATGCGGCCCATGCCGACGACACCGACAGTCTTGCCGAGGATCTCGACGCCGTTGAACGCGCTGCGCTTCCAGGTGTGCTCGCGCAGGGTCTTGTCCGCAGCGGGGATCTGGCGGGCGGTGGCGAGCATCAGCGCGACGGCGTGCTCGGCGGCGGTGTGGATGTTCGACGTGGGCGCGTTGACCACGAGGACGCCGCGCTCGGTGGCGGCGGGCACGTCCACGTTGTCCAGGCCGACGCCGGCGCGGGCGACGATCTTGAGCTTGGCGGCGGCGGCGAGGACCTCCGCGTCGACGGTGGTCGCCGAGCGCACGAGCAGGGCGTCGGCCTCCGGGACCGCGGCGAGCAGGGCGGGGCGGTCGGGGCCGTCGACCCACTTCACCTCGACGTCGTCACCGAGCGCCTCCACTGTCGACGGTGCCAGCTTGTCGGCGATCAATACCACGGGACGGGTCACTTGCGCTCCTCATTCACGGTGCCGGTTGCACCGTCAGCTTAGTGACCTGCGTCGGGGGCCTTCCGCGCCGGGTTGCCAGGAGCGTGCGGGCCGAAGATGCGGCGCACCGCCAGCGCGACCTCCACGTCGAGCCGGTCGTCGCCGATCTCCCTGCCGCGGCGTGCCACCGCGCGGCGCACCCGGTACTTCACCGAGTTCGCGTGCATCGTCTGCTGCTCGGCCGTCGCCTTGAAGCTGCCGCCGGTGCGCAGGAAGATCTCGAGGGTGCTGCGCAGCCGCTCGTCCGCGGCGGAGTCGCCGGTCAGCGGCCCGAGCACCCCGTCCGCCCAGGCGCTCGCGGCGCCGACGTCCTGCGCGACGAGGGCGGCGAGTCCCACACCCGGGTCCGTCGCCACCAGCAGCCGCGCGCCGGTGGCGTCGGCGACCCGGCGCACCTCGCGTGCCGCCCGGTTGGTCGCGCGGAAGCCCTCGATCCCGTCCCGCGGGGGCCCGAGGACCACGCGCGGGGCGTCCGGGTCGGCGGCGACGAGGGCGCGGGCGGCGGAAATCGCCGCGTCGCCGTCGGCGACGGGCAGCCACGCCCACGCGGTGAGCCGATCGACCGCGACCGACAGCGGCGGCGCCGCCGTCCCGGTCGCGGTGCCGAGCTCCCGGAGGAAGCGCTCGATCCGCTCGACCTCGTCGACCCCCTCCGAATACCACGCGACGAGGCCGATGTGCGTCGCGCGCAGCGGATAGCGGATGGTCGCGGAGGCGGCGGACTCGCTCGGCACGTCCCCGTCGAGCACCTCGAGGACCCGCACCGTCCGGGCCCCGCTGCGGGCGTCCACCCATGCGGCGCGCTCCGCCTCGTACTCGTCGAGCACGCGCCGGGTCACGACGTCGTTGTAGTCGAAGGACCAGCCGATCAGCCAGCGCATCGCGGCCTCGCGGAGGTCGTGATCGGCGTCCGCCTCCGCGTCGAGCGCCTCGCCGAGGAGGCCGATCATCGTCTGCTGGCCCAGGTAGTAGGCGCGGACCAGCGAGGTCGCGGCCATGCCGCGCTGCGCCACGCGACGCGGGTACTCGAGCGCAGCGAGCGGGACCTCGATCCGCTCCACCGGAACGTCGAGAACGACCGCGTGAGTGACGTTCTCGACATTCGCCTCGACGCTCGCGGCCAGCGCCCCGAAGATCGCGTCGTCGGCACGCAGGTCGGGCAGATCCGCCGCGATCCGCTCGGTCATCACGTCGGCGACCGCGCCGCGGGACGCGGCGCTGAGCAGCCGAGCGATCAGCCGGCGCGGCGCATCGGGATCCACCGCCAAATCCTAGCGCTATGACGGACGCGAGAGCGCTGGAATTCGTCTTGCGAGGACGAATCCGGCGTCACATCTCGTCGCCGGTGGACGATGTGACCGCCATCATGTGCGCCCTACCGTGGGTGCACCGACACCGACGAGGAGCCACCGTGACCTACGACTTCACCACCTTCGCCCACCTGCCCGCCGTGCGCGCAGCCGCGGCGCCGCACGCTGCGGCGGTCGCGGACGACGCGCTCGACCTGGACAACGCCGCCTTCGATGCGGCCGTCCGCAGCGCCGCCGCGGCATTGCGCGCCGCCGGCATCGGGCCTGGGGACGTCGTTGCGGTGAAGCTGCCGAACACCGCCCTGCTCGTGGTCGCCCTGTTCGCGTCGTGGCACCTGGGTGCGGCCGCGACGCCGATCAACCCGTTCCTCGCCCCGCCCGAGGTCGACTACCAGGTGCAGGACGCGGGGGCGGCGGTGCTGGTCACCGACACCGACGCACCGGCCGGGATCCCCGTGATCGCCGCGGGCGCCCTGCTCGATCACGCCCCGGACGCGGCGGAACCGGTCGCGGCACCGTCGGACCTGGCGCTGCTCATCTACACCTCCGGCACCACGGGGCGCCCCAAGGGCGTCATGCTCGACCACGCGAACCTCGTCGCCATGAGCGAGATGTCCTCCGCAGCCTTCGACTTCGACGCGTCCGACCACAGTCTGCTCATCCTGCCGCTGTTCCACGTGAACGCCATCGTGGTGTCGACGCTCAACCCGCTCCGGGGCGGCGGCCGCGTGACGATCGCGGGCCGGTTCGACCCGCGCACCTTCTTCGACGTGCTCGCCGAGACCGGCGCGACGTACTTCTCCGCGGTGCCCACGATCTACACGATGCTGGCCGGCCTGCCCCCCGAGGTGCGGCCGGACCTGCCGAGGGTGCGCTTCGGCGTGTGCGGCGCGGCCCCCGCGAGCCGGGAACTGCTGGAGGGCTTCGAAGCCCGCTACGGATTCCCGCTCATCGAGGGCTACGGCCTGTCCGAATGCACCTGCGCCGCCACCTGCAACCCGCTCGACGGGGTCCGCAAGGTGGGCAGCGTGGGCGTCGCACTGCCCGGTCAGCGGATCCGGATCGCCGGGCCCGACGGTGCCGACGTCCCCGTCGGCGAGCCGGGCGAGGTGCTGCTCGCGGGTCCGAACATCATGCGCGGCTACCTGGGTCGCCCCGAGGAGACCGCGAAGACCGTGGTCGACGGGTGGCTGCACACCGGCGACGTCGGCGTGCTCGACGAGGACGGCTACCTCCGCCTCGTGGACCGCGCGAAGGACATGATCATCCGCGGCGGGGAGAACATCTACCCCAAGGAGATCGAGTCCGCGGTGTACGGCGTGACGGGCGTGGCCGAGGCCGCCGTCATCGGGCGGCCCGACGCGAAGTACGGCGAGCTGCCCGTGCTGTACGTCTCCGCCGCACCCGGCGTCCGGCTCGACGTCGACGCCCTCGCGGCGCACGCCCGGGAGCAGCTGGCGAAGTACAAGCAGCCCGTGGCGATCACGGTGCTCGACGCGCTGCCGAAGAACCCCGTCGGCAAGATCGACAAGCCCGCGCTCCGCCGGCTCGACGCCGCCGCCCCCACCGCCTGATCCGCCTCCTCCCGATAGGACGTCACCATGGGATTCATGAAACCCGACCTCCCCGAGGTCGATCCGGCGGAGTTCATCACCCGCCCGCTGCAGGACCGGCTCCGCTTCGCCACCCAGCGGTGGGTCGAGCACGGCTTCGGGACGCAGAAGGTCGCCTTCGTCATCTACGTCGTGAAGCTGGTGGTGCTCTACGCCT
This sequence comes from Tsukamurella paurometabola, assembly GCF_900631615.1. NCBI lineage: Bacteria > Bacillati > Actinomycetota > Actinomycetes > Mycobacteriales > Tsukamurellaceae > Tsukamurella > Tsukamurella paurometabola. Next base: position 2,974,598 of record NZ_LR131273.1, on the reverse strand, counting down.
TCGGCGGCGTGCTCCTCGCCACCGCCACCTCGGGCCTGCACTTCTGGGAGGTGTCGGCCTGGTGGAACCAGCCCATCGTCTACCAGAAGCTCGTGCTGTGGACCACCCTGCTCGAGGCGATCGGCGTCGCGGGCGCCTGGGGCCCACTCACGTTCAAGATCAAGCCCATGACCGGCGGGATCAGGTTCTGGGCCCGCACCGGCACCATCCGCCTGCGCCCCTACACCTGGGTGCCCGGCACCGCGGGGACGCGCCGCACGGCACTCGACGTCGGCCTGTACTGGCTGCTGCTCGGCTCACTCGCGCTGCCCATCGTGCTCCCCGGCGGGCTCGTCACGGATTCGTCCCCTTACGACCTCGTGGCGCCGTGGCTCATGATCGCGCCGGTCGCGCTGCTGGTGCTGATCGGCCTGCGGGACAAGACGATCTTCCTCGCCGCACGCGGCGAGCAGTACATGCCGGCACTGGTCATGTTCGGGCTGTTGCCACTGCTGTCGTTCGCGACGATGATCGTCGGGCTCAAGCTCCTCATCGTGGTGGTCTGGGTCGGTGCCGGCATGTCGAAGATCGGCAAGCACTTCATCAACGTGATCCCGGTGATGGTGTCCAACTCGCCGTGCATGCCGTTCAAGGGACTTCGGCGCGCTCATTACCGCAACGCCCCGAGCGACCTGCTGCCGTCGCGGCTCGCCCGGTTCATGGCGGAGGGCCTCGGCACCGTCGTGGAGATCGTCGCGCCGCTCATCCTGCTGTTCTCCGTGAACCGGACGCTCACGGTGGTCTGCGCGGTGTTCATGGTGTGCTATCACCTGTTCATCATCTCCACGTTCCCGTTGGCGGTGCCGCTCGAGTGGAACCTGCTGTTCGCGTACACAGCGCTGTTCCTGTTCGTCGGATTCCCCGCACAGGACGGCTATTCGGTGCTCGACATGTCGCCGTCCTGGCTGATCCTCGTCGTGCTCGCCGCCCTTCTCGTCTTCCCCGTGCTGGGCAACATCCGCCCCGACAAGGTCTCCTTCCTTCCCTCCCTGCGCCAGTACGCCGGGAACTGGGCGACCGGCATGTGGGCGTTCGCGCCCGGCGCCGAGGAGAAGCTGAACCGGGTCCAGCGGCAGACGACCAACACCGTCGACCAGTTCGTCGCGACCGGCGTTCCCCGCGAATGGGCCGAGACGCTCATGACCATGGGACTCGGCTGGCGCGCGCTGCACAGCAACGGCCGCGGCCTGTTCTCGACGTTGCTGAGCCACGTCCCCGATATCGAGCAGCGCACCCTCCGCGAGGGCGAGCTGGTGTGCAACACCATGATCGGCTTCAACTTCGGCGACGGTCACCTGCACGACGCGACCCTCATCGCCGCGGTGCAGGAGCAGGCCGGCTTCGAGCCGGGCGAGCTCATCGTGGTCTGGGCCGAATCCCAGCCGATCACCCGGCTGCGCCAGGACTTCACCATCATCGACGCCGCCCTCGGCGTGGTGGCACGCGGCCGGTGGAGCGTCACCGAGTGCGTGACGACCCAGCCGTGGCTACCGGACGGCCCCGTCGCGTGCGAGATCACCTGGTCGGCGGACCACGACCGCTTCCCGCTCGGGACCGGGCTAGGCTCGCGGGCATGACCACCGGCACCGTCGTCGGCGGCGGGCCCAACGGGCTCGCCGCTGCGATCACCCTGGCCCGCGCGGGCGTCGACACGACGCTGCTGGAGGCCGGCGCCACGGTCGGCGGCGGCCTGCGCTCCTTCGAGGCGATCATCCCCGGCCTCGTGCACGATCACTGCGCGGCGATCCACCCGATGGCGGTCGGCTCCCCCTTCCTCGCGTCGGTCGATCTCGCGCGACGCGGTCTGCGCTGGCGCTCCGCGGAACTCGAGTGCGTCCATCCGCTCGACGACGGTTCGGCGGGGGTGCTGCGCCGCGGCGTCGCGGAGACCGCCGCGGGTCTCGGGCGCGACGGTGCCGCCTGGCGCGCACTGTTCGGCCGGCCCGTGGAGCATTTCGACAGGATCGGTCCGTCGATGCTGGGGCCGCTGCTGCGGATGCCGCGGCACCCCGTGGCGCTGGCCGGATTCGGAGCGCCGACTCCCCTGCCCGCCGCGGCACTGGCCCGTGCGTTCCGGACTCCGCAGGCGCGGGGCCTGTGGGGCGGCGTCGCCGCGCACGCCTTCCGCCCGCTGCACGAGCCGATGAGCTCTGCCATCGGGAAGGGGATGCTCACCGCGGGCCACGCCTTCGGCTGGCAGGTCGCCGAGGGCGGCTCCGGGGCGCTCGCGGCGGCGCTGCTCGCCGAGTTCGAAGACCTGGGCGGCCGCGTGGAGACCGGCGTCCGGGTGACCGCGGCGAACCTTCCGCCGGCCGACGTGACGTTGTTCGACCTGGATCCGCGGCAGGTGGCGGCCGTCCTCGATGACCGACTCCCGGCACGGGTGCAGCGCGCCTTCGAGCGGTTCCGGTACGGGCCGGGGGCGTTCAAGGTGGACTTCGCCGTCGAGGGCGGCGTGCCCTGGACCAATCCGGACGCCCGGCGTTCCAGCACCGTCCACCTCGGCGGCGAGTTCGCGGAGGTCGCCGCCACCGAGAGGGCGATCGCCGCGGGGCGGATGCCGGAGCGGCCCTTCGTCCTGGTGGGCCAGCAGTACCTCGCCGATCCCACGCGCAGCGTGGGCGATGTGCACCCCGTCTGGTCCTACGCCCATGTGCCGAGCGGCTACACCGGCGACGCCACCGCGGCGATCATCACCCAGATCGAGCGCTTCGCACCGGGCTTCCGCGACCGCATCGTCGGCACCGCCGTCTGCTCGACGACGGAGATGGCCCGGTACAACGCCAACTTCGTCGGCGGCGACATCAACACCGGCTCCAAGGATCCGCTTCAACTCGTCTTCGGGCCGCGGATCACCCTGCAGCCCTACGACCTCGGCGTCCCCGGCATGTACATCTGCTCCGCGGCCACCCCGCCCGGGCCTGCTGCCCACGGGATGTGCGGATTCCACGCCGCCACCCGCGCGCTCGCGAGGCTGCGGGGCCGCTAGGCGTCCCGGTGGCCCACGAGCTCGCCGAAGACCCGGCGTCTACTGCGCCGCGTAGGCCGGCTCGCTGCGGAACCGGGAGATACGACCGTCGATGCCGCAGATCCGCCACATGAGCTTGCTCAGCGGGTTCATGAGGCCGCACTTCTCGGCCATCATCCGCACGTCGCCGAACACGTCGCGCTTCATCTGCTGCGACTCGGGCGAGCGCCAGAAGATGTCCTTCTTCACGCTGCGCGGGACGTCGAAGGTCTCCCAGAACTCCTTGGGCGGCATCATGATCATGGTCACCATCACGCGCATGGTGATCGGCAGCATCAGCGAGAGGATCAGCCGCGGGAAGGCGCCGCGGGTGGGGATGCGGTGCTCGAGGAGCTGGTGCGCGAAGCCGATGTGGCGGGCCTCCTCCGCCACGTGGATCTGCATGATCGAGCTCATCGCGGGGTGCTGCTCCGAGCCCGAGCGCAGGAACTGCTTCTGCAGGTGGTCGATCGGCTCCTCGCCGCCGAGCACCATCATGTAGAAGTACAGCGGCGTCATGGTCGCGAAGAGCGGCACGATCGGCGAGATGCGGCGCAGGAACCAGCTGCCGCCCGGGACGTCCATGCCCACGCGGTTGACGAACTCCTGGAACATCAGCGTGTGCTGGCACTCCTCCTTCGCCTCGTGCGTGGCGTACCGGAACTCCGGCGAATTGTTCGGGAGGGCCGCGGTGTACTGCATGATGCCGCGGATCAGCATGGATTCGAACTGCAGGCCGACCTTGGCGACGTTGGCCTGCCGCCACATGCCGATCTCGATCTGCTTGGCCAGCGGCTGGGCCTGGTACCACGGGTGGCGACCGATCGGATCGAACCGCGCGTCGCAGACCCACCGCGGATCGTCGGGCACGATCGCCAGCTCGGGAGCATCCCAGTCGATGTCGACGTACGGGTCGAAGTTCCGGCGGACCGACGCCTCGGACAGGTCGGTCAGCGTCTGCTCGTACTCGGCACGCCCGGGGAAGTCATCCCCCATCGTGCGTCCCATGTGCGTGAGGGCCAGTCGCATCCACGTCTCGCTTCCATCCGCGGCCATCGTCGTCGTGATAGCCGTTCGGGACCACCCTATCACTATCAATCAGCAGCGCTGGTTTCTTCGGCATCGAATCAGATGTAGGACAGGATCAGCACGCCGGTCGAGAAGGCCAGCATGCCGAGGCAGTTCACCCAGAAGGTGGAACCGAGGAAACCCGCCCGGATGTGCGAGACCGCGGCACAGACGAAGTAGGCGATCACACCCGCGTTCGCGGCGAAGCCCACGCCGGGGTACTCCAGGCCGGCGAGCAGGCCCGCGACCGCGACCGTCTTGATCACGATCAGCGTCCACCACCAATCCCGAGGGAACCGGACCCCGTCGAGACAGTCCCGGATGAAGGCCGGCGGGCGCAGCGACATCGCCGCGTCGCCCAGCAGGACGACGGCGAGCGCGACGGTGAGCCACGGCCAGTGCGGCGTGTCGATGAAACCGGTGGTCATTGCGATACCCCTTCTCCAAGGATCTGTCCGATCGCCTCGACGAGACGCTCCGCCGCGACCTCCCGCGTGATCGCCCCACCCGAGGTCGCGAACAGCAGGCCGATGTAGACGAAGTAGAGGGCGCGGCCGGCCGCGCCGGGATCGCCGCATCCCGTGGCGGCGAAGATCCGCTCGAAGTCGGCCTGCAGCTCGTCGCCGAGGTCGCCGAACGTGCGGGAGTGATGCTTACCGCGCGCGAGAACGGCGGCGTACTCGCGGGAGAGGTCACCGTCGGCGTTGAAGTAGGTGACGAAGGGCCGGACGGTCTCGACGAGCCGCATCGTCGCCTCCTCGCGGGTCAGCGCGGGCAGCGGTGCGGCCGGTTCCCGCCGGGCGTGCACAGCCGCGATCCAGTCGTCGACGATCGCGATGAGGAGCGCGTCCTTGTCACCGACGGCCATCACCGTACCGGTGCTGACGCCCGCGTCGGCGGCGATGCCGCGCACCGTCGTCCCCGCGAAGCCGTGGGCGCGGAAGGACCGGTCGGCTGCGGCGAGCACGCGAGCGCGCGTGTCGGCCTTCGCCTCCGCTCGTGACTGAACGTGTTCATTGAACATGTTCAGAGGGTAGCGCCCTGTCCCCGGACACGCAAGAGCCCCGCCGGACACATGGTCCGACGGGGCTCCCGAGTGATGCGGGCGAGACCTAGGCGGTCTCGGTGATCGGGCGATCGACCCAGCTCATGAGGTCGCGGAGCTTCTTGCCGGTGACCTCGATCGGGTGCTCGGCGTTCTCCTTGCGGAGGGCCTCCAGCTCCTTGTTGCCACCCTCGACGTTGGCGACGAGGCGCTTGACGAAGGTGCCGTCCTGGATGTCCGTGAGGATGTCCTTCATGCGCTTCTTGGTGTCGGCGTCGATCACGCGCGGACCCGAGAGGTAGCCGCCGAACTCCGCGGTGTCGGACACCGAGTAGTTCATGCGGGCGATACCGCCCTCGTACATGAGGTCCACGATGAGCTTGAGCTCGTGCAGGCACTCGAAGTAGGCCATCTCGGGGGCGTAGCCCGCCTCGACGAGCACCTCGAAGCCGACCTTGACGAGCTCCTCGGTGCCGCCGCAGAGCACGGCCTGCTCACCGAAGAGGTCCGTCTCGGTCTCCTCCTTGAACGTGGTCTTGATGACGCCGGCACGCGCGCCACCGATCGCGGCGGCGTAGCTCAGCGCGAGGGCCTGGCCGTCACCGGTCGGGTCCTGGTCCACGGCGATGAGCGCGGGCACGCCCTTGCCGTCGACGAACTGGCGGCGCACCAGGTGGCCGGGGCCCTTCGGGGCGACCATCGCGACGGTGACGTTGGCCGGGGCCTCGATCAGCTTGAAGTGGATGTTCAGGCCGTGGCCGAAGAACAGCGCGTCGCCGTCCTTGAGGTTCGGCTCGATGTCGGCCTTGAAGATCTCCGCCTGCGCGGTGTCGGGCGCGAGCAGCATGATGACGTCGGCCCACGCGGCGACCTCGGCGGGCGTGCCCACGGTGAGGCCCTGCTCCTCGGCCTTGGCGCGCGACTTCGAGCCCTCCTTGAGGCCGATCCGCACGTCGACGCCGGAGTCGCGCAGGCTCAGCGAGTGCGCGTGCCCCTGCGAGCCGTAGCCGATGACGGCGACCTTCTTGCCCTGGATGATGGAGAGGTCGGCGTCCTCGTCGTAGAACAGTTCGATTGCCACTGTGGTTCGGTGTCCCTTCTTGGTTTTCTGCAGTAGTGAAGTTAGCGGGTCGCGGTGATCGACTTCGGGCCGCGTCCGAGCGCGATGACGCCGGACTGCGCGATCTCGCGGATCCCGAAGGGATCCAGGACCGCCAGCAGCGCGTCGAGCTTGTCCGGCGTACCGGTGGCCTCGATGGTCACCGAGTCGGGCGAGACGTCCACGATCTTGGCACGGAACAGGTCGACGGTGTCGGTGACCTGGCCGCGCGTCGCGGCATCGGCGCGCACCTTGATGAGCATCAGCTCGCGCGCCACCGACGTCGACGAGTCCTGCTCGACGATCTTCAGCACGGAGACCAGCTTGTTCAGCTGCTTGGTGACCTGCTCGAGCGGCAGCTCGTCGACCGTGACCACGATCGTCATGCGGCTGACGCCCTTGAGCTCGGTGCCGCCCACCGCGAGGGATTCGATGTTGAAACCCCGGCGGGAGAACAGCGACGAGACGCGGGCGAGCACGCCCGGACGGTCCTCGACCAGAACGCTCAGCGTGTGCGTGGTGCTCACTTCTGCTCCTCCCCGGGCAGCGTCGCAGCGTCGGGACGCTCCATCGCGGCGTGGATGACGGCCGGCTCGTCGGCCGCGTCGTCCTCGTCGAACAGCGGGCGGATGTCCCGCGCCGCCATGATCTCGTCATTGCTGGTGCCGGCGGCGACCATCGGCCACACCTGCGCGTCGGCGCCCACGATGAAGTCGATGACCACCGGGCGGTCGTTGATCTCGCGCGCCTGCGCGATGATCGCGTCCACATCCTCGGCCCGCTCGCAGCGGAAGGAGACGCAGCCCAGAGCGTCGCCCAGCTTGACGAAGTCGGGGATCCGCATCGAATGCGTCGACAGGTCGGTGCTGGAGTAGCGCTCCTCGTAGAACAGCGTCTGCCACTGCCGGACCATGCCGAGGTTGCCGTTGTTGATGACGGCGACCTTGATCGGCGCACCCTCGATCGCGGCGGTGGCGAGCTCCTGGTTGGTCATCTGGAAGCAGCCGTCACCGTCGATCGCCCAGACCTCCTTCTCGGGCGCGCCCATCTTGGCGCCGAGGGCCGCGGGAACCGCGTAGCCCATGGTGCCGAGACCGCCCGAATTGAGCCAGGTGCGGGGCTTCTCGTACTTGACGAACTGCGCCGCCCACATCTGGTGCTGGCCGACGCCCGCGCAGTAGATCGCGTCCGGGCCCGCGGCGACGCCGAGGCGCTCGATCACGTACTCGGGGCTCAGGGCGCCGTCCGACGGGGTGTTGTACGCCAAGGGGTACGTCGCACGGATGCCGTCCAGGTACTCCCACCAGGCGGTGAGATCGGGCGCGGCGATCGTGGCGCGGTCCTCGGAGATCGCGGCGATGAGCTCGGAGATGACCTCCTTGCAGTCACCCACGATCGGGACGTCCGCGAAGCGGTTCTTGCCGATCTCCGCCGGATCGATGTCGGCGTGGATGACCTTGGCATCGGGCGCGAACGAGTCCAGCTTGCCGGTGACGCGGTCGTCGAACCGCGCGCCCAGGGTCACGAGCAGGTCGGAGCGCTGCAGTGCGGCAACGGCGCCGACGGTGCCGTGCATGCCGGGCATGCCCATGTGCTGGCGGTGGCTGTCCGGGAAGACCCCTCGCGCCATCAGGGTGGTCACGACGGGGATGCCGGTCAGCTCGGCCAGCTTGAGCAGCTCGTCCGACGCCTCCGCCTTGAGGACACCGCCACCCACGTACAGCACGGGCGACTTGGCCGCCGCGATCAGACGCGCCGCCTCACGGATCTGCTTGCCGTGCGGCTTGGTCACGGGGCGGTAGCCGGGCAGGTCGATCTGCGGCGGCCAGGAGAAGACGGTGTCCTCCTGCAGCACGTCCTTGGGGATGTCGACGAGCACGGCACCCGGGCGGCCGCTCTGGGCCAGGTAGAACGCCTCCGCGATGACACGCGGGATGTCGGCCGCGTCGTAGACCAGGAAGTTGTGCTTGGTGACGGGCATCGTGATGCCCGAGATGTCGGCCTCCTGGAAGGCGTCGGTGCCGATCAGCGGGCGACCGACCTGGCCGGTGATGGCGACGATCGGAACGGAATCCATCTGCGCGTCGGCCAGCGGCGTGACCAGGTTGGTCGCGCCCGGGCCCGACGTCGCCATGCACACGCCGACCTTGCCGGTGGCCTGGGCGTAGCCGGTGGCCGCGTGGCCGGCACCCTGCTCGTGGCGCACCAGCACGTGGCGGACCTTCTTGGAATCGAGGAGCGGGTCGTAGACCGGAAGGATGCACCCGCCGGGAATGCCGAAGACCGTGTCCACGCCGATCTCCTCGAGCGACCGGACCACCGACTGCGCGCCGGTGACCCGCTCGGGGGCCACGACACGGGCGCCCTCGAGGACGCTGTGCGCGACGTCGGCTGCGACGTTGTGCTTCGAGGCGGCGGAATGCGCGCCGGGGATCCCGGCGCCGGGCTTGCGGGCCCCGGGCTTCTGCCCTGGGTGGGGCCGAGCTGTAGGTGCGCTCACGATGTGACCTTCTCACCACTCATGCGGTGCTCTGCTCTATGGACGTATCGGCGGGCGGCGCTGCCCGAAGACTATCCGGGCAACAAAAAACCCCCGTCAGCGGTAGCTGAGCGAGGGTAGCGCGTCGATGCTGGTGTGAAACGGCTGCAACCGGTTCAGGCGACGACGCGCCGACCGATTACGAGGAGCTGGTAGCTGTGCTTCACACCTGAGAAACTAGGCGCAGGTGTGCAGTCGCGTCAAACCAGTGAGCAAGACGATTCCACATACTGGGATTCTTCTGCCGCGTGCGACAATGCGTGTTATGAGCGAGCGCCCTGCGAAGCAGTCGAGCACGACCGGCACCACCCGCACCGTGACCACCGATCACACGTCGGACACCGCCGTGCCGATCGATTCGGGCGACCGCGTCGTCTTCAAGCACCCGCGCATCGCACTGCTCGGCGTCGCGCTGTTCGCCGTCTGCCTGGCGCCGATCGTCGGCCCGTGGACCGTGGGCCGCTCCATCGACGGCACCACCGCCGGCACCGGGGCCGCGATCCTGGGCTGGCTGCTGCTCGTCATCCCGATCCTGCTCGCCCTGTGGGTCCTGCGCGTGCGCACCGTCATCGGACCCGACGGGGTGCGGTCCGTCCGGATCGCCGGCTCCACCACCATCGGTTGGGACGAGCTGACAGGCATTAGGATCGGACGCAACGGTGCGGTGTACGCCGTCCGCACCGACGGTTCCGAGGTGCGACTACCCGCCGTCACCATCAGCCAGCTCCCCCGCGTCGCGGTCGCCTCCGGCGGCCGGATCCCCGACGTCACCGCGGAATAAATCCCGCCGAACAGGCCTTTCCCTGTTCACGGGGAGCGCGTCTCCTCCACCAGCCCGCACGATACGAAGATCCGAGGCGAGAAGCACATGCCACCGCTCCGCTCACGCACCACCACCGTCGGCCGCAACGCCGCAGGCGCCCGCTCGCTCTGGCGCGCCACCGGACTCACGGACAGCGACTTCGGCAAGCCGATCGTGGCCATCGCGAACTCCTACACCCAGTTCGTTCCCGGCCACGTGCACCTCAAGGACATGGGCGAGATCGTGGCCGAGTCGGTGCGCGCCGCCGGCGGCGTGGCGCGCGAGTTCCACACCATCGCGGTCGACGACGGCATCGCCATGGGGCACGGCGGCATGCTCTACAGCCTTCCCAGTCGCGAGATCATCGCCGACTCGGTCGAGTACATGGCGAACGCCCACACCGCCGACGCGCTGGTGTGCATCTCCAACTGCGACAAGATCACTCCGGGCATGCTCAACGCCGCGATGCGCCTGAACATCCCGACCGTGTTCGTCTCCGGCGGGCCGATGGAGGCCGGCAAGGCCGTCATCGTCGACGGTGTCGCCAAGGCCCCGACCGACCTCATCACCGCGATCTCGGCCTCCGCCAACGACGCGATCGACGACGCCGGGCTGGGCGAGGTGGAGCGCTCCGCGTGTCCCACCTGCGGCTCCTGCTCGGGCATGTTCACCGCCAATTCGATGAACTGCCTCACCGAGGCCCTCGGCCTCGCGCTGCCGGGCAACGGCTCGACGCTCGCGACCCACGCCGCGCGCCGCGCCCTGTTCGAGCGGGCCGGCTCCGTGGTGGTCGAAGCCGCGAAGCGGTACTACCGCGACGGGGACGAGTCGGTGCTCCCCCGCAACATCGCGACACCGGCCGCGTTCCGCAACGCGATGGCGCTCGACGTCGCGATGGGCGGTTCCACCAACACGGTGCTGCACACGCTCGCGGCCGCGCAGGAGGGCGAGGTCGATTTCGACCTCTCGACCATCGACGCGATCAGCCGCAAGGTGCCGTGCCTGTCCAAGGTCTCGCCGAACAGCGACTACCACATGGAGGACGTGCACCGGGCCGGCGGCATCCCCGCGATCCTCGGCGAGCTCCGGCGCGCGGGCCTGCTGGAGACCGACGTGCACACCGTCCACGAGCCGTCCTTCGACAAGTGGCTCGACGACTGGGACATCCGTTCCGGCACGGCGACCGACGAGGCGCTCGAGCTGTTCCACGCAGCGCCCGGCGGCGTGCGCACCACGCAGCCCTTCTCCACGAAGAACCAGTGGGAGAGCCTGGACACCGATCACGCGAACGGCTGCATCCGCGATATCGAGCACGCGTACACCGTGGAGGGCGGCCTGTGCGTGCTGCGCGGCAACATCGCCGTCGACGGTGCCATCCTCAAGACCGCGGGCATCGACGAGGACCTGTTCACCTTCGAGGGTCCGGCCGTCGTGGTCGAATCGCAGGAGGAGGCCGTCTCCAAGATCCTCGGCAAGCAGATCAAGCCCGGTGACGTGGTGGTCGTCCGCTACGAGGGCCCCAAGGGCGGCCCGGGTATGCAGGAGATGCTGCACCCCACCTCGTTCCTCAAGGGGCAGGGCCTGGGCAAGGTCTGCGCGCTGATCACCGACGGCCGCTTCTCGGGCGGCACGTCGGGCCTGTCGATCGGCCACATCTCCCCCGAGGCGGCCGCCGGCGGCGTCATCGGCCTCGTCGAGGACGGTGACCGCATCCGCATCGACGTGCACACCCGCGCCCTCGAGGTGCTGGTCGACGACGAGGAGCTCGCGCGCCGCCGCGCCAAGATGGAGGCCTCGGAGCGGCCCTGGCAGCCCAAGGACCGCCAGCGCACCGTCACCACCGCGCTTCGGGCGTACGCCGCCCTGGCCACCTCCGCCGATAAGGGCGCAGTGCGATACGTGCCGTAGGGCACCGTCGAACCGCGAACGCCCGGTCTCCCGCGTGGGAGACCGGGCGTTCGCCGTCACTGTCGATTACTGCTTGACCAGCGGATTCGCGCCGTTGAGCAGGATCCACACAGTGACCGCCGCGGCGATCGCGATGATCAACCACACGACGGAGCCGAGGTGGGGGCGCCGCGCCCAGCCCCGGTTGAAGTCGAGCGAGATCTTGCCCGGCCCGGTGAGGATGATCGCCACCGACGCGAAGAGCAGCAGCAGTTCGAATTCGACGCCCTTGTCCTGGGCGAAGAAGACGAAGCCGTTGCCCGCAGTGGTCAGCTTGAACAGCGTCGCCGAGAGCATCACGCCCACCGCTCCGGCGGCGGCGATCGGGGTGAGCAGGCCGAGGATCAGCATCGCTCCGCCGCCCAGCTCCACGACGCCCGTCGCGATGGCGATGACCTTGGTGAAGCGCTCGAATCCGAGCGACGGGTCGTTGCCGTTCTGCAGGTAGGCGGCGAAACCGTCGATGCCGGGACCGCCCCAGATGCCGAAGAGCTTCTGGATGCCGTGCGCGGCGAGGATGACGCCGACCGCGACCCGCAGCACGAGCAACCCCAGGTCGGTCGTGCCGCGGCGCGCAGCCTTGCGCGCCTCCTCCAGCTCGGCGGGGACGTCGGCGACGGGCTTGCCGAACCGGCGGCCGGGCGGCGGCGAGATCTGCTCGGTGGCCGCGGACTCCAGCGGGATGCCCTCGGCCTCGGCCCGTGCCTGCGCGGCGCGCTCGCGGCCCCGCCGGCGGTTGTAACGCTTGCCGAACTCGTCCCGCTCCTCGCTGGAGAGGTCGGCCCGCTCGGTCGCCGCGTCCGGGGAGGTCCCGGAGGTCGAGATCGCCGCGGTGGCCGCATTCGCGGCGGCGATGGCCGCCGCGAGGTCGCTGGTGTCCGGCACGGAGGTCGTGGGGTCGTCGCCGCCCGACGGTGCCGGGGTCGCCGCGGCAGGCGTGCTCGCTGCCGCCGTGGGTGCGTCCGCGTCACCGGCCGGCGTGCCCGCGGATCCACCGGCGGACGCGGTCCCGGCCGGTTCGTCGCGGTAACGCGGGAGCACCGGCCCGATGCCCGTGTCCGAATCGTCGTGGGGGTCCAGGATGAACCCGCCCGTGGGGTGCCGCTCGCCGAACCGGGGCAGCTCGCCCGTGGACCGGAAGTCAAAAGGGGACTCGGCCGCACCCTCGCTGGTCTCGTTCTCGGTTCCGTCCTTGTCGCTCACGGAAACCACACTAGAGTGCGAACGCGCCGCGGGCTGGGAGCGAACCGCGCCCCGGGCCGATCGGTAGGGTGGCGGCATGAGTGTGGGGTCCCGGCGCGCGCGTTCCGGCGCGCGGCGCGCCGTCGTGGTCGCGACCGCCGCGGCGCTGCTGGCGGGGTGCGCCGACTTCTCGGGCAACGAGGCCGCGCCGTTCACCGGCCCGCCGACGGGCCAGGTCACGACGACCAAGCCGACCGGCCCCGCCCAGCCCAGCGCCGCGCCGAAGACACCGGGACCGTGCATCGACCAGGATGCGAACGTCCTCGCCACGTGCCTCACCGAGCCCACCGATTTGATCACCACCGACGACTTCGAGCACGCCTACGTCGCCGAACGCGGGGGCACGATCACCTACACGACCACGGATCAGCCGAACCGGGAGGTCGTACGCGTCGGCGTGGACACCGCCGGCGACGGTGGGCTCACGGCGATCGCGATGTCACCGACGTACGACCAGGACCGTCTCTTCTACGCCTACGTCAGCACGCCCACGGACAACCGAGTCGTGCGGGTGACACCGGGCGACTCCCCGAAGGTGATCCTCGCCGGAATTCCCAAGGGCGCGGCGGGCAACGCCGGCTCGCTGATGTTCTCCGGCCGTGACCTCATCGTCGCGACCGGCAATGCCGGCGATCCGAACGCGGCCCGCGATCCCGCGTCGCTCGCCGGCAAGGTGCTCGCACTCGAGTCTCCCGGCACCGTCTCACCCGCCCGGCCCAAGATCCTCGCCACCGACGGTGGCGTCCGGCAGTCGCTCTGCGGCGTCCCCGGCGGCGGGCCGATCTTCATCGCCGACCAGGGCATCACGCAGGACCGGCTGCGAGTGCTGACGCCGAACGCGCCCGCATCCGTGGTGTGGAGTTGGCCCGACCGTCCGGGCCTCGCCGGCTGCGCCGTAGTCAAGGGCGGCGTGTTCGTCAGCGAGACACGCGCCGGCAAGATCGAGATGCTCGCCCTCCCGGACGGACCGACCACAGCGAAGGGTGAGCCTGCTCCCGTTCTCGATCGCGCGAAGTACGGCGTTTTCGGTCGACTCGCGATCGGACCGAAGGCCCTGCCTCAGGGCGTGACGACCAACAAACCGACCCCCGTGGCGCCCACCGACGACCGCGTCGTCCTCATCCCGATCCCGAGCACCTCGCCGGAGGGCGGCGACGACTAGTCACTCGCAGGCGGCGAGGACCAGCTCGCGCACGCGGGCGGCGTCGGCCTGACCCCGCGTGGCCTTCATGACGTCGCCGACGATCTTGCCGGCGGCCTGGACCTTGCCGGCCTTGATCTTGTCCACGATGTCGGGGTTGGCGGCGAGCGCCTCGTCGACGGCCTTCTGCAGCGCACCGTCGTCACGGACCACCTCGAGGCCGCGGGCGGCGACGACCTCGTCCGGCTCGCCCTCACCGTCGAGCACGCCGACGATCACCTGCTGCGCCAGCTTGCTGGTGAGCTTCCCCTCGTCGACGAGGGCGATAACGCGGGCCACCTGCGCCGGCGAAATGGCGAGCGCCTCGAGCTCGACCTCGCGAGTGTTGGCCTGCTGCGGCAGGAAGCTGCCCCACCACGACCGGGCCGAGTCGGGGGTGGCCCCGGCGTCGACGGTCGCGATGATCTTGTCGATGGCTCCCAGGTTCACCAGGTCGCGCATGACCTCGTCCGACAGGCCCCAGTCGGCCTGGATCCGGGCGCGCCGCAGCCACGGCAGCTCGCCGATGGTGCCGCGCAGCTCCTCCACCAGCTCCGCCGGGGGCGCGACGGGCGCGAGGTCGGGGTCCGGGAAGTAGCGGTAATCCTCGGCGGTCTCCTTGCGGCGGCCGGCAGTCGTGGTGCCGTCGCCCTCCTGGAAGTGCCGCGTCTCCTGGATGACCTCGCCGCCGGCGTCGAGAACCGCGGCCTGCCGCCGCATCTCGTACCGCACAGCCACCTCGACCGAGCGGAGTGAGTTGACGTTCTTGGTCTCCGTCCGGGTGCCGAACTCGGCCTGACCGACGGGCTTGAGCGAGACGTTGGCGTCGCACCGCATGGAGCCCTGGTCCATCCGCACGTCGGAGACGTCCAGGGAGGCGAGCAGGTCGCGCAGCGCGGTGACGTAGGCGCGGGCGATCTCCGGCGCCCGCTCCCCCGCGCCCTCGATCGGGCGGGAGACGATCTCCACCAGCGGCACGCCGGCGCGGTTGAAGTCGAGCAGGGAGTGCGAGGCGCCGTGGATACGGCCGGTGGCGGAGCCCACGTGGGTGGACTTGCCGGTGTCCTCCTCCATGTGCGCGCGCTCGATGTCGACCCGCCAGGTGGAGCCGTCCTCGAGCGGGACGTCGATGTAGCCGTCATAGGCGATCGGCTCGTCGTACTGGCTGATCTGGTAGTTCTTCGGCTGATCCGGATAGAAGTAGTTCTTCCGGGCGAACACGGAACTGGAGCGGATGGAGCAGTTCAGTGCCAGGCCGATGCGGATGGCCGAGCGCACCGCCTCGTCGTTGACGACGGGCAGTGCGCCCGGCATACCGAGGCACGTGGGGCACACCTGGGTGTTCGGCTCGGCGCCGAACTCGGTGCGGCAGCCACAGAACATCTTGGTCGCCGTACCGAGCTCGACGTGGACCTCCATGCCCATGACGGGCTCGTAGCGGGCGACGACGTCCGCGTACTCGGGAAGATCGATGTCGGCAAGCTCGGCACTCATGCCCCCAGCCTAATGGGCGCCGGTCAGCGCACCGAGACGGCCACCGCGTCGGCGGTCACGGTGATCGTCCCGGTGACGTAGCCCGCGTCCGACCCGGTGACCGGCCGGCCGTCGCGCCCGGTCGCGGTGAACGTCCACGGGCGGTTGTCGCGGAAGGAGACCTGGCCGTCGCGGACGGTGTCACCGAGGTCGATGTCCTGGGCGTTCGGCGCGGTCCACGTGTAGGTGCCGTTCTCGCCGGAGAAATCGGACTGCGGGCAGCCCGACGGGAAGCGGTCCTTCGAGGCGGCGCACGCGGAGTACTTCGCGGCGATCTGCTCGCGCGCGGACGTCTTCGCGGCATCGCTCAACCCGAAGGCGATGGTGAGCGTGCTGCCGACGCTGTACCGCGACAGTCCGTCGACGGGGGCCTGCCCCTTGTCGTCGCGGACGCTGGACTTCTCCTGCTGCGGCACCAGGTTCTTGTTGGTGGAGCCGAGGTCGAGAGCGCCGGGGAACACGTACACGACGCCCGAGGCGGGAAGCGGCTTACCGAGGATCGTGACGTTCTTCTTGTCGGAGTCGTACGCCGAGTACGGCTTGAGCTGTACGGCGGCGGTCTGCAACTTCCACTCGTCTCCCACCTTCTCGAGAGTGAGGTTCTCGTCGTAGGACACGTCGCCGATCGTCACCGTCAGGTGCACCGATCCCATGAACCCGCCGGTCTCGCTGACGATCTTCACGTCCTTGATCGGCGCGATGTCGCGCTGCTTGCGCAGGACGTCGTCCGTGAGGAGCTCGGTCGAGGCGGGCGCTTCCTTGCCGTAGGTGAGGGCTTTCGCGGCGTCGCCGGCCTGCAGCGCGGCGAAATACGCCTTGACGGTCCCGCCGGGGGAACCGGTGTCACCACCTCTGCCCGTGCTCTTGACGATCGCGATCCCGGCGATGAGGACGATCACCAGCACGACGGCGCCGCCGCCGATGAGGGCGGGGAGCAGCCAGGCGGGTCGCAGCTTCTGCGGCGCGCCGGGCCCGGGCGGGAACATCGGCGCGCCCGAGCCCTGCGGTCCGGGCGCGAACCCCTGCGCCGCCGGGAACTGGGGGTACGACGGTGCGCCGCCCTGCTGCGGAGAGGACGGGGCCGCCGGCTGCGGGTACGGCGCACCGGAGCCGGCGGGCTCGGGCTGCCATGTGGGGCGCAGCTGCGTCCGTTCGTTCGGGTCGGACGGATCCTGGCCCGGAGTGAACCCCGGGTTCGAGGGAGGATTCGGATTCATGCCCGGAATCGTGTCCGGCGCTCCTTAAGGATCGCTTCAGGACGGCCAACGCGGTGTGCGGAGGCTCAGCCGAAGAACTCCGCGGCGTCGTCGTAGCGCTCCCGCGGGACCCGCTTGAGCTGCTGGACCGCCTCGGCGAGCGGAACCAGCCCGATCTGCGCGCCACGCAGCGAGACCATCTGCCCGACCTCCCCCGCGTGCGCGGCGTCGGCGGCGTTGACGCCGAACCGGGTGGCGAGCACCCGGTCGGCGGGCGTCGGCGTCCCACCGCGCTGGACGTGCCCGAGGACCGTCGTGCGGACCTCCTTGTTGATCCGCTTCTCGATCTCGACCCCCAACTGGTGGGCGACGCCGGTGAAGCGTTCGTGGCCGAACTCGTCGGTGCCCCCGACGCGCAGTTCCATCGTGCCCTCGACGGGTTTCGCGCCCTCCGCGACGACGACGATGAAGCTGGAGTGACCGCGCTGGAAGCGGCGCTTGATCATGGCGCACACCTCCTCGACGTCGAACGGGACCTCGGGGATGAGCACCATGTGGGCGCCGGACGCCAGCCCCGAGTTCAGCGCGATCCATCCCGCGTGGCGGCCCATCACCTCGACCAGCATCACCCGCTGATGCGACTCCGCCGTCGAATGCAGCCGGTCGATCGCGTCGGTCGCGATGGTGAGCGCGGTGTCGAAGCCGAACGTGACGTCGGTGCAGTCGATGTCGTTGTCGATGGTCTTCGGCACGCCGATGACCGGGACGCCCTCGTCGGCGAGCCAGGAGGCGGCGGTCAGGGTGCCCTCGCCGCCGATGGGGATGAGGACGTCGATGCCGTTGTCGTCGAGGGTCTGCTTGATCCGGTCCAGGCCTGCCCGCAGCACGTCGGGGTGGGTGCGGGCGGTGCCCAGCATCGTGCCGCCCTTGGTGAGGAGCCGGTCGTTGCGATCGTCGTTGGACAACTGCACGCGCCGGTCCTCGAGCAGGCCGCGCCAGCCGTCCTGGAACCCGACGACCGCCGATCCGTAGCGGGAATCGCTCGTGCGGACCACCGCCCGGATCACCGCGTTCAGGCCCGGGCAGTCACCACCGCCGGTGAGAACTCCGATGCGCAGACTCATGGCGTCGATCTTCCCGCCTCGTCCCCGACCTGTCATGACAACGCACGAGGAGTTCACCCCGGCGTCACGACCCCCGTCTCGTAGGCGTACACGACGGCCTGCGCCCGGTCGCGGAGGCCGAGCTTCTGCAGCACCTTGCTGACGTGCGTCTTCACGGTCTGGTCGGAGACGAACAGGGCCGCCGCGATCTCGGCGTTGGACCGTCCGGCGGCGACGGCCTCGAGCACCTCGCGCTCACGGGGCGTCAGCGTCGCGAGTTCGGGCGGCGCGGTCCGACGGTGCGCGCGTGCGGCGGTGACCTCCGCGATCATTCGCCGCGTGACCGAAGGGGCGAGCAGTGACTGCCCCTCGTGCACCACCCGCACGGCGCGGACGAGCTCCTCGGCGGGCGCGTCCTTCAGCATGAAGCCGGACGCGCCCACCCGCAGCGCCTCGTACACGTAGTCGTCGATGTCGAAGGTGGTGAGCATGAGCACCCGCACGCCGTCGTGGCGGCGCAGGATCTCGGCGGCCGCCTGCAGCCCGTTCATCTCGGGCATGCGGACGTCCATGAGCACCACGTCGGGCTGGAGACGGGCGACCTCGGCCACCGCGGCCTTCCCGTCCGGGGCGTCCCCGATCACGGAGATGTCCGGTTGCGCGCCGAGCAGGGCACCGAAACCCTGCCGGACCATGGCCTGATCGTCGGCGATGAAGACGGTGATGGACACCTCCCCAGCCTAGGCGGTGGCACCGTCGGGACGGGCCGGGAGCGCGGCGCGGACCGCGAATCCCCCGCCCGCCGTCGGTGTCGCCGACAGGGTGCCGCCGACGGTGCGCGCCCGCTCCGCCATGCCGGGGATGCCCTGCCCCAGGCCGGGTCCGCCGAGGTCGGCATCCGAGGTGCGCGGGCCGTTCTCGATGCTGAGATTGAGCGTGCCGGCATCCATGGTGAGGGCGACGGTGATCGGCGCGCCCTGCGCGTGCCGGGTGGCGTTCGCAATGGATTCCTGGACGATGCGGTAGGCGACGAGTGCCGTGCTCTCACCGATCACGGACGGATCCGGCAGCGGAAGGTACTCGACGACGACGCCGGCCGCGCGCGCGCCGTCGATCAGCTCGTCGACCCCGCCGAGGCCGGGTGCCGGCGCGAACTCGGCCGAGGCGTCGTCGAGGCGGAGCACGCCGAGCAGGCCGCGGACCTCGTTGAGCGCCTCCCGGGCGGAGACGGCGATCCCGTCGAACTCGGCGCGGGCCCGCTCGGAGACGTCCGGCACGCGGTACTGGGCGGTCTGCGCCTGCACCACGACGAGCGACATCCGGTGCGCGACGATGTCGTGCAGGTCTCGGGCGATGCGAGTGCGCTCCTCGAGGATGGCGCGGCGGCCGCGTTCGAGCTCGCTGACCTCGGTCTGTTCCTCGAGGCGGGTGCGGGACTGCAGCGCCAGGCGCAGCAGCAGGATGATCACGAGCGAGACCATGATCCCGGCGACCCAGCCTCCCCCGGTGCCGTCCTGGGCGTTGATCCAGAACAGCACCGACGTCGCGGCGGCGATCGCGATCGCGTCGAGCGGAGCGCACTTGAGGAAGGCGATCCAGCTGGTGATGAGCATCGCCATGATCAGCGAGACCTGCCAGTTCCACTGCCAGTCCTGTTTCGCGTCGAACCACAGCAGTGGGAAGACGGCCGCCGTGGCCGCGACGATCCCCCATGCGGCGCGCGGGTGCGCCCATGCGATCGCGATGGGCAGGACCGACAGGCCGCTGATGATCGGGAGCAGCGCCGCGGGCACCGCGAACTGCTCGTTGAGCGTGGGCCAGGCGACCGCCCACATGATGAGCGCGACCAGCAGGAACAGCCAATTGATCTTCCGGGACAGGAAGATCCCGAGCGGGGTGGCGTGCAGCGCACCGTCGGGGGCCTGGATGTGCAGCGCGCTCTGCCGGTCCAAGTAGCGGCCGGCGCGCACCGTGGCGCGTCCGAATCGCTCGATCCTCTTCGTGGTCGTCCTCATGGAAGGCAACGCTAGGGGCACCGCGCACTCGGCGTCCTCATACTTCCGGGTGATATCGAACCCCTCGCGCAGCCGATCCGGGTGCCGGTCCGTCGTTCTTAGCGTCGCTGACATGAATCGCCGCATGCTCACCGCCGCAGCCGTACTGGCCGTTCCCCTGTCGTTCGGAGTCGCTCTGCCCGTCGCCGCGGGCGACACCGCCGCGCGCGAGGACTCGACCACCGCCGCGGCCGTCCGTTCCATCACCGATCCCGCGGTCGACCCGGCCGCGCAGGTGCGCTCCGTGCCCCGGGCCGTGGGGTACGAGGCGGCGGTGGGGCCCGGGTACGCGCTGAACCCGCACGGGGAGTGTTCCTCGGTGGTCCGGCTCCCCGCGGACTTCGACGCGCCCTGCAAGGCCCATGACCTGGGCTACGACCTGTTGCGCCACGCCGACGCCGCAGGCCGCCCATTGGGCGATTGGGCCCGCCGCCGGCTCGACGACGCCTTCGCCGACCGTTTGGCGGCGGCGTGCGCCGCCCGACCGGTCGCGCAGCGCCGCGCCTGCTCCGAGGTCGCCGGGCTCGCCGTGCTGGCGGTGCGCGCGAACACGTGGCGCCAGCACGGCGGCCCGCCCCGCGCCGAGTCCGTCCCCGAGCTGTTCACCAGCTGGATCACCGCAGGGGGCCGGCTGTGATCGCGCGGCCCCACGCCCGCGGCGGTGTACTCACCGGCTACGCCGTCGGAGTGGCGTGCGCGCTGTTCCCGAACCAGTTGCCGCGCACCGTGCTCGTGCAGATCGTGGTGTGCCTGCTCCTCGGGTCGGTGGGGGCGCTCGTCGGATGGATCGCCGTGCGGCGCCGCGAGCCGTCGGACGGTGGTGGTCGCGCGGCGCTCTACCTCGGGGCGGCGGCGCTGGTGGGCTGGGTGCTGTGGCAGAACCACCTCCGGGCGGCCGCCGGCGCGGAGCCGGTGGGGCCGCCGGCTTTCGCGGCACTCGTCTGCGCGGTCGCGGCGGCACCTCTCGCTGTCGCCGTGGTATGGCCCGTGCGGGCGCGTGCGGCCGCCGCGGCCCTGGCCGGGGTCGCGGTGCTGGGCGGAGTCGCATGGCCCGCCACCGCGACCTCGGCGGAGTCGGCGTCGTACGCGGATCGCTTCGTGGGTATCGAGACCGCGACGCGAGGCGTGCGGGCGTACGCCTCGCTCGGTGACGGCGCCTCCCCCACCGCGCGAGCCGCGGTGGCGGTGGACCGGCTCATCGCGGCGGGCGGTCTCGCCCGGCGGGCCGTGGTGATCGCGGTGCCGACCGGTTCCGGTTGGGTGGACCCGCATTTCGTGCGCGGGGTCGAGGAGTCACTGCACGGGGACAGCGCCATCGTGGCGGTGCAGTACACCGAGATGCCGAGCTGGCAGTCGTTCGTCCTGCATCGCGACGCCGCCGCGGCGAGCACGGCCGCGCTGATCGACGAGTTGCACCGTCGCGCACCGTCGACCCCGGTCCGGGTGTACGGCCAGAGCCTGGGGACGGTGGGCGTGCTCGCGGCGCAACGACGGGCGAGCGAACTCCACACCTCGGTCGCCGCGACGCTGCAGGTGGGGACCCCGGCCGGCGTGGCGATCGCCGGTCCCGCGCAGCTCAACGCCTCCGATCCGGTGGGGATCTGGTCGCCGCGGTTGCTGTTCGCGCCGCCGTCGCGGCCCGCGTCCGGGTCGGGTCGCGCGACCCCGCGGCCGCCATGGCTGCCCGTGCTCTCGTTCGTCCAGGCCACCGTCGACCTGCTGGGTGCGACCGCGCCCCCGCCCGGTCTGGGCCACCGGTACGACGAACGACAGGGATCGGAGCTGGTCGCGGACCTGGTCACGACGAAGGGCTTGCCCACCCCAGTTTAACCGGATACATTGTGTCCAGGTTAAGGAGTGGGTCATGCGAATGAGCGAGGGAATCGAGTGGGCGGCGCACGTGTGCGTGCTGCTGCACTGGCTCGACGAGGGCGGGCTGACTCCCGTACCGGCTTCGCGGCTGGCCGAGTCCTACGACCTTCCCGCGGCGTACCTCGGTAAGCAGCTGCAGGCGCTGGCGCGCAGCGGGATCACCGAATCCCTCCCCGGGCGCCGGGGCGGGATACGACTCGCCCGGCCCGCGTCGGACGTCACGCTGATGGACGTCGTCGCCGCGATCGAGGGCGGCACGGCCGCGTTCGCCTGCACCGAGATCCGGCAGCGCGGGATGAACGAGAGCAGCCCGCGCAGCGAGTTCGCCCGTCCGTGCGGCATCGCTCAGGCGATGCGCGGCGCCGAACTGGCGTGGCGGCGCGAGCTGGCCGCGACGTCGATCGCCGACCTGTCGGACGCCACGCCACGACGAGTCGCCGACGCGGCGCGTCGCCACTTCGGCGGCGCCTGAGCCCATCACGCCACCCCGCCTGCGAGACCCCGACCAAAAACCTGGACATAAATTATCCATATAGGAGAGGAACCGTCATGAGCCGCACCCCCGGAGCCACGTCGTCGCCCGAGACCTACAAGGCCCTGATCGCGCTGGACACCCGCCTGGCGACATCGCTGGGCAAGGTGCTGTACGACATCGTCAAACTCCGCGCCTCGCAGATCAACGACTGCGCGTACTGCGTGGACATGCATGCGCGCGACCTCGAGCGGCTCGGCACGCCGACCCGCACGATCTACGGCGTCGCCGCGTGGGAGGAGAGCCCGTTCTTCGACGAGACGCAGCGCGTCGCACTGGCCTTCGTCGAGCGCCTCACCGCCGGAATCGACGCGGTCGATGACGCACTGTGGGACGAGGCCGGCCGACTCCTCGGTGAGGAGCGCCGCACCGACCTGCTCGTCGCCGTCGGCACGATCAACACCTGGAACATGCTGGGCATCACCACCCATCTCCACCCCGCCGAGTAGCCGGACGGGGCCGTGTCACCGCCGCGTCAGGCGACGGGACCGCGGGCGGCCTCGTAGGCGGCACCGACCTTGTAGAGCCGGTCGTCCGCCTGCGCGGGCGCCAGGATCTGCAGCCCGACGGGGAGCCCGTCGTCGGTCGAGAGCCCCGAGGGCACCGACATGCCGCAGTGCCCGGCGAGGTTCGTCGGCAGCGTGAACAGGTCGAACAGGTACATCGCGAGCGGATCGCCGACCTTCTCCCCCAGCTTGAACGCCGTGGTGGGAGTGGTCGGCGAGACGATGACGTCCACCTGCTCGTAGGCCTTCGCGAAGTCCGCTGCGAGGAGGGTCCGGACCTTCTGCGCACTGCCGTAGTAGGCGTCGTAGTAGCCGGAGCTCAACGCGTAGGTGCCGATCATGATGCGCCGCTTGACCTCCGGGCCGAAGCCCGCCTCGCGGGTGAGCGCCATGACCTCCTCCGCGGAATGACTGCCGTCGTCGCCCGACCGGAGGCCGTAGCGCATCGCGTCGAACCGGGCGAGGTTCGAGGACACCTCCGACGGGAGGATCAGGTAGTACGCCGCCAGCGAGTACTGCAACGTGGGGAGCGAGATCTCGACCGTCTCGGCGCCCAGGTCGCGCAGCTGCTGCACGGCCTTCTCGAACGACGCCTGGACGCCGGCCTCGGTGCCCTCGGCACCGAACTCCTTGACCAGCCCCACACGGACGCCCTGCAGATCGCCGCCGGCGCCCGCCCGCGCGGCCGCGACGACGCCGGGAACCGGCGCGTCGAGCGAGGTCGAGTCGCGCGGGTCGTGCCCGGCGATCACCTCGTGCAGGAGGGCGGTGTCGAGCACGGTGCGCGCACACGGCCCGCCCTGGTCCAGCGACGAGGCGCAGGCGACGAGGCCGTAGCGACTGACCGCGCCGTAGGTCGGGCGCACGCCGACGGTCGCCGTCAGCGACGCGGGCTGACGGATCGAGCCGCCGGTGTCCGTGCCGATGGCGAGCGGCGCCTCGTAGGAGGCGAGGGCCGCGGCACTGCCGCCGCCGGAGCCGCCCGGCGTGCGATCGGCCGCCCACGGGTTGCGGGTCACGCCGTACGCGGAGTTCTCCGTCGACGAGCCCATGGCGAACTCGTCCATGTTGGTCTTGCCGAGGATCGGGATCCCTGCGGCACGCAGCTTCGCGGTGACCGTCGCGTCGTACGGCGCCGTCCACCCCTCGAGGATCTTGGAGCCGCAGGTGGTCGGCGCATCGGTCGTCGTGAAGACGTCCTTGAGCGCCAGCGGCACCCCGGCGAGCGCGGACGCGGGCTGCTCGCCGCGGGCCCGGGCCTCGTCGACGGCGCGGGCGGCCGCGAGGGCCTCCTCACCGGAGACGTGCAGGAAGGCGCCCAACTCGCCGTCGACCTCGGCGATCCGGTCCAAGTGCGCCTGGGTGACCTCGACGGAGCTCAGGTCGCCCGCGGCGATATTCGCGGCGAGGTCGGCGGCGGTGGCGCCGGTGATCTCGGTGAACGCACGCAGATCCGTCATGGTCACTCCTCCCCCAGGATGCGCGGCACGGCGAAGCGGTCGCCCTCGCGGTTCGGGGCGCCCGAGAGCGCCTCCTCGGGCGTGAGGCTTCCGACGGGGTCGTCCGCCCGGTTCACGTTCACGTTGCCCTCGGGCAGGGTGAGCGGCGCGACGTCCGCGTCGCCGACCTCCGTCACCACCTTGACGTGCTCGAGGATCGAATCGAGCTGCGTGGCGAAGACGTCGAGCTCTTCGTCGGTGACGGCGAGGCGCGACAGGCGCGCCAGGTGGGCGACCTCGTCCCGGGAGATGGCAGACATGCCCCTGATCCTAGGCGGCGCGGATCGTCGCCCGCACACGGCGTCAGGCCACGACCACGACCACCTTGCCCCGGGCACCGCGCACCGCGGCCGCGGCCAGGGCCTCGTCGAAACGCGCCAGCGGCACGGTTGCGCGCACGTGCGGGACGAGGACGCCCTGCGCGGCGAGGTCGAACAGGGACACCAGCCGGGCCCCGTCGGCGCGCACCGACACGGCGACGGAACGGATCCGGTCCGTCCGGGGCTCGGTTCCGGGCAGCACCGCGATGTACGTGCCGCCGCCGCGGACCGTCGCGGCGACGGGCTCACCGATGGACGCGGTGTCCAGGGCGGCGTCGTAGCCACCGGCGAGATCGGCGAGCGGCGCCGCGCCGAGGGCCCGGAGGCCCTCGGCGTCCGAGCTGCGGGCGAGACCGGTGACCGACCATCCTGCGCGTACCGCGAGGGGCACCGCGAAGCCGCCTACCGCGCCCGCGGCGCCGGTGATCAGCAGGTCTCCCGCGGGCTCGCCGGCGAGGTCGAGGGCCTGGGCGGCCGTGAGCGACGCCAGCGGTAGCGCCGCCGCGTCGACGGTGCCGATCCCCTCCGGGATCGGCGCGACATCGGCCGCGGGCAGCGCCACGTACTGCGCGAAGGTGGCGATGGCCGGGTCCGCGACGATCGCCGCGACCCGGGTGCCGGGCGTGATCGCGGCACCGTCGCCCGCGGCCACGACCTCGCCCGCGAGGTCCCAGCCCAGCCCGAGAACGGCATCCGGGCCGACCCAGCCGGCGTCGCGCGGACCACCCGCGGCGGTGAAGGCGTCGACCGGGTTCACCGCGGCGGCGGCGATCCGGACGAGCACCTCACCCGGCCGGGGGTCGGGGACGGGGATCTCGACGATCGCGGGAACGCCGCCGGGACTCACGTGTACTGCCTGCATGGTGGTTCCTTCCGCCGGTCGCCCCGCGGTTCGGGGCGTTGCCCCCACACCATTGCAGCGTTACTCTCCAATAGAAAGTACGTACCTGGAGGTGCGTAAGGAACACTGGAGGACGGCCATGGCTACCCGGACCGCAGCGGAGCGGCGCGAGATCGAACGGCTCGAGTACGACGCCTTCCTCGCGCAATGCCCGAGCCGACAGCTGCTCGAGCAGCTGTCGTCGAAGTGGGTCACGCTCCTGCTGTGCGCGCTGCATGAACGGCCGCATCGGTACTCGGAGCTCTCCCGCGAGGTGGCGGGCGTGAGCCAGAAGATGCTCACCCAGACGCTGCGCACGCTCGAGCGCGACGGCCTCCTCTCCCGCACCGTCGAGGCCACGGTCCCCGTCACGGTCACCTACACGATCACCGAGTTGGGCGAGTCGCTGTACACGGTGGTGCAGCACCTCAAGCGGTGGGCCGAGAGCAACATGCCCGCGGTGCACCGCGCCCGCGCCGACTACGACGCCGCGACGGGAGCCTGACCGGGTCACGACATCGCCGGTCCGCATCGCACCGTCGGACCCGGCGGTCGGCGATACAGTGCGACGATGGACTCGTCTTGGCCGCGCCCCGACCGGCGTATCGCGACGCTGATCCGGGAGGTCGCGGAGCGGATGCTCGCCTCGACGGACGCCGCGGTCGAGGAGCTGACGGCGGCGGCGCACGAATCGGCCGACTACCGCACGGTGCTCGACGACCCGCAGCTCGTGGCCGCGGACCGTCGGATGAACAAGACGAACATGGTGCACTGGCTCTCGGGCAACCTGCAGGACCCGGGCGCGCGGGTGCCGCCGAGCACGGACCCCGACATCCTGCAATTCGCCCGTGACGTGGTGCGGCGCGGCCTGGACATGCACGACCTCGGCTCGTGGCGCGGCGCGCAGCACGGCGCGTGGTCGGCCTGGGTCGACGAGTGCTTCGCGGTGACGACCGACCTCGACGAGCTGCGGGAGCTGATGAAGGTCTCCGAGCGGTCGATGGCGACGTTCATCGATGATTCGATCGCGGCGCTCGACGAGTACGTCGAACAGGAACGCGCCGAGCTCTCCCGCGGAGCCAGCGCGGAGCGGCACGCAACGGTCCAACTGCTGCTCGAGGGCGCCCCGATCGCCCGCGACCGGGCGGAGGCCCGGCTCGGTTACGCCCTCACCGGGAGTCACCTCGCAGCGATCGTCTGGAGCGACACCTCCGATGAGGCGGCGCGTCTCGACGCGGCGGCCGAGGCGCTGATGCGGGTGTGCCCCGCCAACCGGCGGCTCACGCTCAACGCGAGCGCGTCCGCGCTGTGGGTGTGGGTTCCCGCCGAAACGGCACCCTCGGTCGAGGCGGCGGAAGTCGCGCTCGCCGATCGGGCCGGCATCCGTGTGGCCCTCGGGCGCCCGGGGCGGGACCTGGAGGGCTTCCGCCGGAGCCACCTCGACGCCCTTGCCGCGCAGCGCGTCCTGGCCCGCGTCGGATCCGCGCGCCGGGTCGTGCGGTACGAGGACGTCGCCCTGATCTCGGTCCTGACGGCGGACATGGCGCAGGCGGATCAGTTCGTGGCCGACACCCTCGGCGATCTCGCCGCCGCGGACGCCGTCCTCCGGGACACGGCACTGACGTACGTCCGGGAGCGGTTCAACGCGTCAGCAGCGGCGGAGAAGCTGTACACGCACCGCAACACCGTCGAACGACGGCTGGCCCGGGTCGATCAGCTGCTGCCCGCGCCGCTCGCCGACAACGCGGCGAGCGTGGTGGCCGCCCTCATGCTCGTGCAGCTGCGGGACTGAGGGCGGCCACCGCGGACTCACATCGGCAGGTCGGGCGAGTCGACGCCGACCACCCGGTCACCGCAGAAGACGCGCACGGATTCGGCGGGACCGTGACCGCCGATACCGGACGGTCCCCAGAAGCTCTGGGCCGAATCGTCCCCGAGATCGGCGACCTTCGCGCCGTTGACGCGCACCTCGCCGGACTTCACGCGGGCGCCGATGGCGATCGCACGGTCGGTGTCGGTGCCGAAGACGTAGGCGTCGAGGCCCGACGGGTGCGCGTTGGCGGCGCGCAGCGCCTCCTCGTCGGAGTCCACGCCGTGCAGGGAGATCACCGGACCGAACAGCTCGGCGGTGGTGCGATCGGGGTCCGAGCCGGTGGCGATCGTCGGCGACAGGAAGTACCCGCCGAGGCTCGGAGGCTCGCCGGGCTGGTCGATTTCGGCGCCCAGCGCGCGCAGGCCGTCGATCCGCTGCAGGAGCGTGCGGTAATGCGGCTCGTTGGAGATCGGGCCGATGTCGGTGCGCTCGTCGAGCGAGTGCCCGATCCGCAGCTTCGCGATCCGCGCGATCAACGCTTCCCGCAGCGGCTGTACGAGCCGGTGCGGCGCGAACACCTTGCCCGGTCCCTCGCACCACTGGCCGTTGAGGTTGGTCATGCCGGTGAGGATCCCGTCGGCGGCCACGTCCACGTCGGCGTCCTCGAGGACGAGCGCCGGGTTGTTGCCGCCCAGCTCGAGCTGGAGGACCGTGAAGTCCTCTGCGGCGGCGCGGGCGATGGCACGGCCCGCGCCGGGGCCGCCCGTGAACGACACCACCTGGACGCGCCGGTCCCTGGTGAGTGCCGCACCGACGTCGCCCGCGCCGTGCACGAGTTGGAGGGCCCCGTCGGGCAGCCCGGCGTCGATGAACGCCTCGACGATGATCTGGGCGCTCGCGGGAGCGTGCTCGGACGGCTTGAGGAGGACGGGGCAGCCGGCGGCGATCGCGCTGGCTGCCTTCGCCGCGGGGATGAAGCTGGGCCCGTTCCACGGCGTGAGGATCGCGGCGGGGCCCCACGGGATCCGGTGCAGCCGGACGTCGCGCCCGTCGGCGGCGAGCGGGGTGACGCGGGCGATGGTCCGCGCCTCGGCGGCGGCCCCGCGCAGGCGGTACGGCAGGAACGCCGCGACCTTGCGCGTGGCGCTGATCGCCGTGCCGCTGGTGAGTGCGTCGATGCGGGCGATCTCCTCGATCCGCTGCTCCACGTTCGCCGCCGCCCGCTCGAGCGCGTCGGCGCGCTCGAGCCGGAAGTCGTCGGCGGTGAAGTCGGTGCTCTCGTACACCCGCTCCGCGAGCTGCAGTGCCCGCTCGAGCTCGGCGGGGGCGGTGGTCACCATGCGGTGCACCGGCTCGCCCGTGTTGGGGTCGATGTTCCAGGTGTCGAGCGTTTCGCAGTCGACCCACTCGCCGGCGATGTAGCTGCGCGGCTGCGCCAGCGTGGTGTTCGTGGTGGTCATCGGATCGCCTCCGCGGTCTCGGGTCGGGCGTCGGCTCGGACGGGGGCGTCCGACGCGGCGGGCATGGCGACGACGATGCGCGTGACGTCACCGGACTTCATGGCCTCGAAGCCCTCGTTGATCCGCTCGAACGGGACGACCTCGGTCACCATCTCGTCGAGCAGCAGGCGGCCCTGCTGGTACAGCCGGGCGAACTGCGTGATGTCCTCGCGGGCCTGGCCGGAGCCCATGTACGAGCCGATCAGCTTCTTCTCGGTGAAGAAGAAGTCGTGTGCGGGGACGGCGAGCTCGGTGCCCAGCGGGGCGATGCCGACGAGGCACGCGGTGCCGGTGCCGCGCACGGCCGCGAGCGCGGTGGCGGCTGTCCGGGCCGAGCCGACCGCCTCGAAGGCGTAGTCCACGCCGTCGCCGAGGATGTCGCGGATCTCCGCCGGCACGTCGGACGTGCCGTTGACGGTGTGCGTGGCGCCGTAGGTGCGCGCCGCCGCGAGCCGCGCGTCGTCGAGGTCGATGCCGACGATCGCGGAGGCACCCGCCAGTCGCGCCCCTTGGATGATGGCGGAACCGACGCCGCCGCAGCCGATCACCGCGACCGTGGACCCGGCCCGCACCTGCGCCCCGCGGAAGACGGCGCCGACACCGGTGACGATGCAGCACGAGAGGAGGCAGCCGACCGTGGTCGAGACGTCGTCGGGCAGCTTCACGACGGCGTTGGCGCGCAGCAGGATGTGCTCGGAGAACGCGCCCACGTCGCCCAGCCGGGCCACCGGAGTCCCGTCCGGCAGCGTGTACGCGGGGCGCGGTCGCTGCCGGATCTCGTCGAGCCGCAGGCACTGGGTCGAGTGGCCGGCGTCGCAGTTCCTGCATTCACCACAGGACGGCGTCAGCGCGCCGGTCACGCGGTCACCCGGACGGAATCCGGTGACCGCGGAGCCGACGGCCTCGACGATGCCGGCCACCTCGTGGCCGACCACGACGGGCAGCTCGGTGGGGACGGTGCCGGTCATGTAGTGCAGGTCGCTGTGGCACAGCCCCACGTGGGTCACGGCGATGCGAACCTCGTGCGGCTGCGGATCGTCGACGACGATGTCGGTGAGCCGCATGGGCTCGCCGATGGCGGTGAGCACGGCGGCGCGGGTGGTGATCATCGGGTTCCTCCGGTGGTAGCGGCGGCGGGCGTGCTGCGGGCGTCCCAGAAGCCTTGGACGCCCGCGGTCAGGGCGCCGCTGTGCCACGCCTCGTCAGCCGCAGCGTCCTCGCGGGCGAAGGCGCGCTCGATCTCGTCGAGCGTCGGGCGCAGCAGGGCCACGTGCAGGGCGGTGGTGTTCGCGCCCTCCGGGGTCCACGCGTGGATCGTCTCGACGGCACGGTCCACGAGCGCACTCCGGTCCACGACCTCGTCGAGCAGCCCGATCCGCAGTGCCTCATCGGCGTCGATGCGCTCCGACCCGAGGATCATCCGCATCGCGTGCCCGCGGACGATGCGCGGCAACAGCAGGCTCGACGCGTTCGAGATGGTCAGCCCCCGAGCGTTCTCCGGCTGGAAGTAGGTGGTCTCGGGCACACCGATGCGTGCGTCGCAGCACAGCGTGATCTCCGAGGCGCCGCCGACGGCGATCCCGTTGACCGCGGCGACGACGGGCACGCGGGTCTCGATCACGGCGCGGGTCACGTCGTGGAAGCTCTCGAAGCTGTCCCGCATCCCGTCGAAATCGGTCGGCGGCGCGGCGAGGTCCTCGCCGGCGCTGAAGGCCCGCCCGGTGCCGGTGAGCACGATGCCGCGGACCCGGTCGCCGGTCCCGTACTCGCGGATGAGGGCGGCGAGACGGCGGCGCATGCCCACCGTCAGCGCATTGAGCTTGTCGGGGCGACGCAGCGAGATGACGGCGACCTCGCGCACCACCTCCACGAGCACCTGCTCGACGGGATCGTTGTTCTCCACGGGGTTCTCCTTGTTCGACGGTGCCGGTGCGTTCGACGGCGCCGGGGCGCGCAGGTCGAAGACCGTGCCGGGCACCTCGGCGGCACGGGCCTTGAGGGCGGGTTTCGCGACCCGCTGGGACGGGGTGCGCGGGAAGTCGGTGACGAACTCGACGAAGCGCGGCACCTTGAACCTCGCGAGCCGCTCGCCGACGCGCGCGACGATCGCCGCGGCCGTCGCGTGCTCGGCCGCGATCGCGGGCGCGAGCTGGACGAAGGCCTTGACCTCCTCGCCGAGCACGGGGTCGGGTTCGGCGACGACGGCGGAGGCGACGACGGCGTCGTCCTGCTCGAGGGCGGCCTCGACCTCGACGGCGGCCACGTTCTCGCCGCCGCGGCGCACCATGTCCTTGAGCCGCCCGGCGAGACGGATGCCGCCGTGCTCGTCGACGACGGCGAGGTCTCCGGTGTGCAGGCGGCCGCCGCGGAGCGTCTCGGCCGTGGCCTCGGGCCGGTTCCAGTACCCGAGCATCATCGGGACGCCGGCGACGGTGAGCTCGCCGGGCGTGCCGGCCGGTACCTCGGCGCCGTCGGCGTCGACGATCCGGATCTGCTTGGTGCCGATGGGGTGTCCGAGTGTGCCGCTGCCGACGGCGCCGGCATCGTCGAACGGGCTGAACAGGTCGATGCCGCTCTCCGTCATCCCGTAGACCTCCCGCCAGGGTGCGCCCCACCGGGCCTCCAGGTCGGCGTGCAGGGCCGTGGGGATCGCCGAGCAGAACACCGCGCGCAGGCGGTTGTCCCGGTCCTCGGGGCTCGGCGGCTGCTTGAACAGGAGCGTCGGCATGGAGCCGAGCACGTAGCAGAACGTCGCGCCGTGCCGGCGCACGTCGGCCATGAATCCGGACGCCGAGAAGCGGGGCAGGACGACGAGCGGCGCCGCGGTGGTGAGTGCCAGGACCGTGTTCCACTGCGGGTCCATGTAGGAGAAGGGCTGCGCAGTGAGCAGGACGTCGTCCGGCCCCAGTCCGACGGCCGCGGCGCAGGCCCAGCCGATCCGCGTCCAGTAGTCGTGGGTCAGCATGCACGCCTTAGGGAACCCGGTCGTGCCCGAGGTGTACTGCAGGTTGGCGAGCGTGTCGGATCCGACCGGGACCTCGGGGGGCGCGGCGGGGTACGCGGCGTCGGCCGAGTCGGCGATGTCGACCACGGCGACGCCCGCGAGGGCGGGATCGCCGGCGATGACCTCGCGCACCAGCGGGAGGTGATCGGCGTCGGTCACGATCACCCGCGCGCCGGAGTCCTGGAGCACGAACTGCAGGTCGGCGGCGCGGTAGGCGGAGTTGACGGGTACCGCCACCGCGCCCGCCTTGAGCGCGGCGATCCAGGTGAGCGGCCAGCCGGCGATGTTGGGCAGCATGATCGCGACGCGATCACCGGGCGCGATACCGTCGGTCGCGATCAGCCGGTGCGCGAGCCGCGACGACGCCTCGTCGAACCGCCGGTAGGTCCAGGACTCGGGGCCGAAGCGCAGCAACTCGGCGTCGGGGGTGCGGGCCGCACCGTCGGCCAGCAGGCCTGTGACGGTCCGTATGCGGGGCGCGTCGGCGATCGCGTCGGCCGCGACGGCACGCCGCATCACCGGTGCGTCACCGGACGAGGTGGTGTCGAGGGTCATCCCCAGGCCTCCTGTCGTTGTCGTGATTCGTCGACGATCCAGCTCATGGCCGGGTCGTCGCGCTCCATCCACTCGGGGTGCCACTGCACGCCGAGGATCGGCGCGCCGGGC
The DNA here is from genome assembly GCF_900631615.1 of Tsukamurella paurometabola. Classification (NCBI taxonomy): domain Bacteria; kingdom Bacillati; phylum Actinomycetota; class Actinomycetes; order Mycobacteriales; family Tsukamurellaceae; genus Tsukamurella; species Tsukamurella paurometabola. Next base: position 2,942,153 of record NZ_LR131273.1, on the reverse strand, counting down.
ACCTCCACCGCCTCGACCACGCCGTCGGCCGTCCGTCCGGTGACGACGAGGCCGGCGCCGCAGCGGTCCACGGCCTGGTGGTGCCACGAGTTGGTGGGCATGGACGGACCGAAGATGCGTGCGGCGGTCGATCCGGGCTCGAAGGTCACCACGTGCTCGGCGTCGCCGTCCGTGGGGGCGCCCTGCTGCGACAAGTGCGGGACCGGCCCCGGTGGCAGGTCCTCGATCAGCGTCCCGCCGAGGGCGACGTTGAGCACCTGCACTCCCCGGCACACGCCGAGCAGCGGGATGCCGCGGTCGAGCGCGGCACGGGTGAGCGCGAACTCGTACTCGTCGCGCTCGGGGTCGTGGGCGTTGGTGTCGGTGCGGGGGTCGATGCCGCGGACCACGGAGGCGTCGCCGCCCCACCGGTCCGGGTGCACGTCCTGACCGCCGGTGACGACCACGCCGGACAGCCACTCGCAGGCGTCGGCGGGGTCGGCGTCGTAGGGCAGGTGCACGGGTACGCCGCCCGCCTGCGCGATGCGGGTCGCGAACGCGGACATGAACGAGTCCATGCACGCCTTGCCGTACCGGGGGTCGGCGCCGGCGAGCAGGCTGAGCTGGAATCGGCGGCCGGTAATCCCGACCAACGGCTTGCGGCTCATGAGAACTCGAAGTAACGACGGGACTCCCACTCGGAGAGTTCGGCGTACGGGTCGCCGCCCGTGGTGTGGAACTGCATCCACTCCCACCGGCGCGACGCCGTCCAGAAATCGACGAACTCGTCGCCGAGGTACTCGCGGAGGAGGACGTCGGCGTCGAGCGCGGCGATCGCCTTCGTCATCGAGTCGGGGATCCGCTCGATGCCGCAGTCGTCGGGCAGGCACCAGGCCATGTCGTCGATCTGCGGGGGCGGGGGCACCTTCTTCTCGATCCCCGCCACGATGCCTGCGAGCACGACCGCCAGCGCGTAGTACGGGTTGACGTCGGAACCGGGCACGCGGTACTCGAGCCGGGAGTACTTCGGATGTCCCGCAATGGCGCGCAGCGCCGCGGTCTTGTTGCTGACGCCCCAGCTGATCGTGGTCGGTGGACCGGAGACGTCTACCAGGCGGCGGTACGAGGTGATCTGCGGCAGCGAGATCAGGGTGGCGCCCGCCATCGTCGCCATGAGGCCGCCGACCGCGTCGAGCATGAGCTCGGACGGGCCGTCCGGCGCGTAGAACTCGTTGACCCCGTCGCGCTGCAACGAGACGTTGAGGTGCGCGCCCTGCCCGAAGCCCGCGGTGGGCTTGGCCATGAAGGTGACCGACCGTCCCTTCTCGCAGGCGATCTCGCGCATCACCTGTTTGGTCCGCACCCACGCGTCGGCGACCGCGAGCGGCGCGCCCGGCGCGATGTTCAGTTCGGTCTGGCCGGGAGCGGCCTCATCGGTCCACGCCTCCCAGACGATGCCGAGCTCGTCGAGCCGGTCGGTGACGGCCTCCATGTAGTCGATCCAGTCCGACGAGCGGGCGAGGTTGTAGGTCGCGCCGGTCTCCCCGCCGAGCGGGGTCAGGTCGCGGTATCCACGGGCCCGGGCCTCCTGGATGGACTCCTCGAACAGGGTGGTCTCGATCTCGACGGCGACCGTCGCGGTGTAGCCGAGGGCGGCGAGGCGGTCGATCTGCCGGCGGGCGAGGTTGCGCGGGCAGATCGGATTCGGGCTGCCGTCCTTCAGCCAGAAGTCGCCGATCACGGAGTGGACGCCGGGCTTCCACTCCACCAGGGTGTCCATGTCGGGCAGCAGCGCGATGTCGTAGAGGTTCCCGCGCCAGTCCGGATACGGGTCGCCGAACACGACGTCGGTGCCCATGTCGATGGCGAAGAGGACGTCGGCGAACGCGAAGCCGGAGGCCTTGCCGGAGGCGAACTTCGCGGGCGTGACGTTCTTGCCCATGAAGCTGCCGTCGTGGTTGGTGGCCTCCACGCGATAGGCCTTGACCGGCCCGCCGGTGCGGGGAGCGGCCGAGAGGAGATCAGACATCGTAACGGGCCTTCCAGGAGGCGGCGGTCATCGCCGAGAGTTGGGCCATGCTGCCCTGGACGCCGAGACCGCGTTCCAGGGCGGTGAACAGGAAGTCGGCACCGGTGAACACGCCGGCGAGGGCGTCGGCCGTGCCGACCATGCGATAGGTCGAGGCGCCCACACCGAAGCGGGCCTCCTCGCGGCCCTCCGGTCCGGTCGCGACGGCGACGAGCACGTCGGGGACGCCGCGGATGTCGCGGGTCGCGTCCCAGAACCGCGCACCGGCCTCGCGCCAGTCGGGCAGCGGGACCTGCAGGACTCGCAGGACGGCGTCGGCGAGTTCCCCGTCGCCCTCGGTGTCCGTCGGGGCGAACCGGGAGTCGAGGTCGACGACGACCGTCGCATCGGTCGGCGTGACGACGCCGCCCGTGACGGTCAGGGCACCGTCGGCGAACGTGACGGTGGCGGCCTGCGGGGTGGAGTGGGAGCGGACGGCGACGGTGCCGGCACCGCGCCCGAGGACGTCGGGCGCGTGGTCGAGCCGGATCGCGTCGTTCAGGGTGCGGCCGATCAACCGGACGACGGGTGTGGCGTCGTCGTCGATGGCTACCCGGACCCGCGTTGCGGGCGCGAGGGTGGTTTCCATGGTGGTTCCTTGGTCGTGGGACTGAGGGGAAGAGGTGCGGGAGCCGTGACGAACCCGGAGGTCGTCACCGCGCCATCGCCCGCTCGAGGTGGGCAACCACGTGGTCGGCGATGCGCAGCGCGAGCGCGTCCGGCAGGTGATGCCCCATGCCGGGGACCACGATGTGCCGCGCCCCGGGGATCGCGGCCGCGGTGGCGGCGCCGCCCGACGGCGCCACGATGAGGTCGCGGTCGCCGTTGATGACGAGCGTGGGCGCGGTGATCCGGGAGATCTCCTCGGTGCGGTCGCCCGAGGCCTGGATCGCCTGGAGCTGGCGGGAGGTGCCGGCGACCGCGTCGCCGGCGGTGCGCTCGAACGTGGTGACGGCGTGCGCGGCCTCCTCCGCCTCGTCGATGGGGTACGCGGTGCCGGCGAGGTGTGCGGTCATCCGCAGGTGCGAGCGCACGGCGCCCACCCGGTCGCGCGGCGTCGGCGCGGAGATCAGGACCCAGGTCGACGGTGCCGGCTGCCCCACCTTCGGGTCACCGGTGGTCGAGTACAGCGAGGTGAGCGTCGTGACGAGGTGGGGATACCGCGCGGCGACGGTCTGGGCGATCATGCCGCCCATCGACCGTCCGACGAGATGGACGGGGCCGAGCCCGAGGTGCTCGATCAGCTGCGCCGCGTCCGCCGCCATGTCTGCGAGCGTGTAGGCGTCGCGGCGCGGCCGGCCGAGCAACTGGCGCAGTGTGTTCGGCGGCGGGGTCGTGGCGTAGGTCGACCGTCCGCAGTCGCGGTTGTCCATCCGGATCACCCGGAAGCCGGTCGCGACGAGCGCGGAGACGAATCGGTCGGACCAGGTGGTGAGGTCCTCGGCGAGGCCCGCGACGAGCAGGACCGGCGTGCCGTCCGCGGGGCCGTCGATGCGGAAACAGACGCGGGTTCCGCCGGGGAGGACGGTGAATCGGTCGAGGTCCTCAGGCATCGACCCGCTCCTTGGCGGACGCGCGTGTCTCGTCGCGGGTGGAGCCGAATTGCAGGGCGTCGTCGAGCAGGGGGCCGCGCAGGATCTTCGCGTCCTGCTGGTACGACATCGACATCTGGAACATGCCCGTGCCCTGCTTCGGGATGACGTCGCGGGCGCGCTGGGCGTAGCCCGAGTCGAGGTCCAGGATCGGCCGGCGCTCCATCGTGGGATCGGCGTCCACGCGCACGCTGTCGTAGCCGAAGGCGTCCATGTGCCTGATGAGTTCGCAGAGGTAGCGGGCGACGATGCCGATCTTCAGCGTCCAGGCGGACGTGGTGTAGCCGATCGCGATGGACAGGTTGGGCAACCCCGTGAGGAGGGTGCCGCGGTAGGCGACGGTGTCCGGGATGTGGACCGGCGCACCATCGACGTCGAAGTCGATGCCGCCGAGCAGGCGCATGTTCAGGCCGGTCGCCGTCACGATGAGGTCGGCGTCGAGGTGCTCGCCGGATTCGAGCGCGATCCCCGTCTCGGTGAACCGCTCGATCCGGTCGGTCACGACGGAGGCACCCCCGCCGCTCAGCGCCTCGAAGAAGTCCCCATCGGGCGACAGGCACAGGCGCTGATCCCACGGGTCGTAGGGCGGGTTGAAGTGGGTGTCCACCGCGTAGCCCTTCGGCAACAGGGACCGGTTCTGCTTGCGGACCAGAGCGCGCGCGATTCGCGGGAACGCGCGCATGAACTTCACCTGGCCGCGTTCGGCCCAGATGCTGGCGAACCGGGTGATGGCGTAGCCCCGCTTCTCGCCGAACCACTTGGTGAAGAGGAGCGCCGTGGAATCGACCTTCGGCCAGGCGACCACGTACGTGGGGGTGCGCTGAAGCATCGTGACGTGCGCGGCGGCGCCCGCATGGTTCAGCATCGACGGGATCATGGTCACGGCGGTGGCGCCGCTGCCGATCACGACGACCTTCTTTCCGGCGTAGTCGTAACCCTCGGGCCAGTGCTGCGGGTGCAGGATGTCGCCCTGGAAGTCCTCGCGGCCCTCGAAGTGCGGCGTGTAGCCCTCGTCGTACCGGTAGTAGCCCGTGCCGGCGAAGATCCAGCTGGTAGTGATGCGCCGGTCGCCGTCGGGCGTCCGGACGTCGAGCGTCCAGCGGGCGTCGTCCGACGACCACGAGGCGTGCTCGACGCTGTGCTCGAACCGGATGAACCGGCCCAGGTCGTACTCGTCGACGGTCTCCTGCAGGTAGTTCAGGATCTTCGGCGCCTCGGCGATGGCGTCGGGGTCCGTCCACGGCTTGAACTCGTAACCGTAGGTGTGCAGGCCGTTGTCGGAGCGGATCCCGGGATACTTGAACAGGTCCCAGGTGCCTCCGATGTTCGCGCGACCCTCGAGGATCACGATGCGCTTGTCCGGGAAGGCCTCGGTGATGTACTTCGCGGCGCCGATGCCGGCGATGCCGGCGCCGATGATGACGAGATCGAAATCGTCGGGGTGGCTTGTCGTTGCGTTCATCGTGGGGGCCTTCCGGTGACGTCGAAGCTGTGATACGTCGACGATGCCGGTCCGGCCCCCGTGTGAGCTACCGCACAGTGCTCCGTCTTCTGTGACGGAGCGGTGCACTGTGCACACCCGCTCCGATCATCATGTGCGGCTGCCGATCACGCGGTATCGACCGCAGAGGAAGGCCTTGTTGCGCGCCCACTCGACCAGCTCGAAGTCGAAGGCGCGCGGGAAGAGCGGACGTCCCGACCCGACGGTCGCGGGCGCGTAGCTGATCACCACCTCATCGAGCATTCCCGCCTCGGCGAACTGGGCGGCGAGGTCTCCTCCCCCGACCACCCACACGCCCTTGTCCCCCGCTGCCGCCTCGATCGTCGTGCGGAGCTCGGACGGCGCGCCCGCCACGAAGCGCACACCGGGGTGGATCGGCTCCAGCTCGCGGTGGGTGAACACGAACACCGGGTAATCGCCGTAGTACCACTGTTCGTCACCGGCCTCGACCCGATCGACCACCCACTGGTAGGTGGTGTAGCCCATCACGATCGCGCCGACCTCGGCCATGTACTCCTCGATGTTCATCGGGCCACCGTCGTCGATCGGCTGGCTGAGCAGCCAGTCCAGGCTGTCGTTCTCGTCGGCGAGGAAGCCGTCGAGGGTGGACGCGGTGTAGTACGAATAGGCGGTCCCAGAGGTTGTCACAGTGTTCCTCCCGTAATTCTTCGGTGCCAGATGATGGGGTCGGGGTCGAGCTCGGGGGTGTCGATGGCGATACCGGCGCCGGCGAGCATCCACCGCGCGAGCAGCCGCCGGTGGGTCGAGAACGTGAGTTCGTGCACCACGATCTGCGAGAGCAGGAAGGACTCGGGCGGGTCGCACAGTGCGTCGATCACGCGATCACCCCAGGCGCCGCGTCGTTCGATGTCACGGATGACGCCCAGCCACCGCGGCGAGATCCGTTCGTGGTGCGCGCGAAGAACATCGGGATCCACGTCGGCATCGCGCTGGGGTTCGGGGTCGCCCGCGATCGTCGCGAGCCAGGGCTCGGTGCTGTGCACGAGGTGCCACATCACCTGCGCGAGGGATTCGTCCGGCCCGTCCCAGTGCCGCGGGGTCGAACCCGGGAGCCGGATCCTCCGGTACTCCTCGTCCGACAGCGCGGAGACCGCTTCCAGCAGCGCTCCGATGTCGGCCGCATCGTGCTGCACCTGCAGCGCCAGTACGTCCCCCGTGGACTCCTCGTGCCCGTCCTCGACGTACAGCACCGTCGGCGAGTGGAAGTGCAGGCCGTTCGGAGCCGGCAGCCAGTGCCCGACGGTGGCCGGAAGCTGCGAGGGCGAGTGCCCGTAGGCGCGGGCGAACGCCCGGATGAATCCCTCGACGGAGTCGTACCCCGCGGTGAAGGCGGCGTCGGTCACGGTCGACCCGCGCTGCAGCTGCCAGGCGGCGCGTTCGAGAAGCACCCTTCGACGCAGCGCGACGGGCGATTCGCCCGCGCCGGCGCGCACCTGCCGGGCGAAGTGATGCTGTGAGGCGTGCGCGCCGGCGGCCATGGCGTCGAGGCTGTCGTGCGGATCGGCGAGGACGGCCTCGAGGAGTCGGCGCAGCGGGTCGGCGGGTTCGGGCATGGGACCAGTATCGACCGCCCGGCCCCGCTGCCGCTTGACCGTTCTTGCTCAGTTCGTCACGGCGCCCCCGAGCCCGGCGAGGACGGCCTTCGCCGCCCGTTCGCCGGACGCCGCCGCGTCCGCGAGCGAGGGCACGTCGAGGAGGAAGTCGCCCGCGAGATGGATCGGTCCGATCGGCTCCCGCAGCACCGGCAGCGACGCGCGCTTGTTCGGTGCCCAGAACGGCACCACGCGGTGGTGCTTGCGGACGATCGGCGTCCCGAGCCTGCCCTTGAGTTGCGGGTAGAGCGAGACGAGGTCGCGGCTGAACCGCTCGGCGATCTCCTCGTCGGGCAGGTCGAGCAGGGCGTCCGCCTTCGCGCCACCCGCGAAGCAGGCCAGCGCACCGCCGGGCTTGCGCGGGCCTCGTCCGCGCAGCGCGGCGGCGTGGTTGAACACCGCCTGGAATTGCAGCAGCGGCGTCGAGACGGCGAAGAAGTCGTCCCAGTCCTGGGGCTCGCCGTCCTCCTCGGTGAAGAACCCGACTACCACGTAGCGGCCGTAGTCGATGTCGTCGTACGCATCCCGGTACGACTGCGGGAGGCCGAGGAGGATCCGCGTAGCGATGTCGGCGGGCACTGTGACGACTGCACGCTCGGCACGAAGGTGCACCGGACCGTTCGCATCCTCGTACGCGACGACGACTCCGTCATCGTCCCACTCGACCGTGCTCACCGTGGCGCCCAGCCGGATCCTGTCGCCCAGATCCTCGGCGAGGATGTCCGTCAGCGTCTGGTTACCGCCGACGGGGAGCGAGAAGTTCGGCACCTTCTCCGGATCCGCGATGGCGATCCCCACGGAGAACACGAACTGTGTGGCGGCCGTCTCCTCCGGTTCGCAGCCCATCCACTGCGCCGCCCACGCCCGGACGACGGCGCGGGCCGTGGCCGAGCGCACGCCGCGCACGATGGCGTCGCCGGACTTGCGGTCCAAGGACGCCCGCACGCGGCGGCCGATGGCGCCCTCGGGGTTCATCCCCAGAGCGACCGCGCCCGAGACGACGCGCGCGCCGACGACCGCCATGCCGACCCTGTCCAGAAAGCTCATCCCCTTGGAGAACATGAGCTGCACCGGGTTCGACGTGTCGATCACCTCGCCGTTGAGCCCGAGCGCCACACCCTTGCCCGCGAGGCTGCCACGGGCGACGTCGTGCCGGTCCAGCGCGTCGATGAGCGGGCCCGTGCCCTCGGTGAACTGGGTGCCGACGTTGATCCAGTAGTCGCCCTGTCGGACGGTCTCGACGCGCCCGCCCGCGCGGTCGGCGGCCTCGAGGACGACGACGTCATCGACGTGGGCGGACAGGGTGGTCGCGGCCATGAGGCCGGACATGCCCGCTCCGATCACGACGACGCGGGCGGACTCCTCGCGGGCGGGCTTCGGTGCGGTCATGACTTCCTCATTTCATCGGTGGTTCCGGCATCGCCGTCTGACGTACACACGACCATCATAGTCGTACGACTAAGTCGCTTGACCAGTAACGGTGGACGAACGCCACCGCCGGCCGCACTCGCCATGCGCGGGCGCAGCCCCAGTGAGGTCCGGTATCACCCGGCGAAACGGCAGGTCAGCCGGGAATCAGCCGAGGTCGACCCAGGACAGGAGCGTGCTCGCGGTCGCCGGAGCGCAACCGCCCCCTGTATCCAGATTCGCGTCCATCCACGCGTCGAGCGCACGGATGGTGAGGTCGATCTGAGCAGGTGCCGCATCACGGTCCGCGAACACCAGCCAATTCATGGCGAAGCCGTCCGAGAGCACGGTGACCATGTACGCCAGCTCATCGATCGCCCCGTCGGCCGGGGACTGTCCGGCGGCTGCGGCGTCCGCCTCGAGGATGGCGCGCAGCGCGGAGTTCGCCTCGGTGTACACCATGACCGCCTGCTCGCTCGCCTGGCGTCGCGCCCAGCTGATCAGCTCGATGATCGCGCGGCCGAAGTCCTCGTTCGCGACGTACCACTCCATCACCCCGCGCATCAGAGATCGCGCGGTCTCCTTCACGTCACCATGACAGTCATTGCGCGCCAGCACATCCCGATACTGTCCAGCGACGTACTGGAAGACCTCTGCGAACAACTCCTCCTTGGACGCGAAGCAGTAGTGCAACGTCGCGAGCGGCGCGTGCGCGGCGTCCGCGATCCGGCGGGTAGTGGCACCGTCGACTCCGTGGATCGCGATCACGCGCACTGCGGCGTCGACGAGTTCCGAGCGCCGCTCCGCGGCGGGGATGCGGGCCATTCGGGCCTCCAAGACGGTGGTAACAGGGCGCTCCGGCCGGAGTCACCGGCGACACTACACCGATTCGGGGCGAATCGGTCGTCCGTCTTGATCGACACGACTTCTCCGATCGCCGCCCTTGACTGTGACCGGCGACACTGCCATTCTCGTTTCGCGGTCATTTGACCAAGACGATCGACTAGTCAGTCGGAGCTCCGACTCAGCGCGAGGAGAAACTGCGATGAAGGTCCTGTACGACACCGGCTGGGCCGCGCCCCCGCCCTCCGCCGAACCGCAGCTGGCCGGTGACGTCCGCTGCGACGTCGTCGTGATCGGCGGTGGTGGGGGCGGCATGGCCGCCGCGATCCGCCTGGCGGAGAAGGGCGCCGATGTGGTGCTCCTCGAAGCCCGTACCCTGGGCGCGGGCGCCAGCGGCCGCAACGCCGGCTACATCACCAACTCGATCGCCGCCGATCCCGAGATGCTCGGCCTCCTCGTCAAGCCGGACCGCCTGCGTGCGCTGTACCGGTACGCGGAGAACGCCGTGCATTTCGCCGAGGAGGCCATCGAGAAGCACGCCATCGACTGCGGGCACGTCAAGACCGGCATCGTGATGGCCGCCGTGACCCACGGGCAGCTGCGTCGTGCTCGTCGGATCGCGAAGGTACTGCAGAAGAACGGGGCGGCGGCCGAGTTCGTCGACGGCCGCGAAGCGGGGCTTCCCGAAGGGTTCCTCGGCGGGGTGCGCGAACGGGTGGGCGGCACCCTCAACCCCGGCGAGTTCGTTCTCGGGCTCCGGGAGGCGACCATCGCCGCCGGGGTGCGCGTGTACGAGTACACGCCCGCCCGGGACGTCACGGACGCCGGGGACGGCGTCACCGTCGAGACGCCCGGCGGAACCGTCCACGCACGGCGTGCACTCCTGATGACCAATGCCGACAACGGTGCGTTCTCGATCGCCCCGAAGAACCTCGCGACCCCCACGTACACGTGCCTGCTCGAGACCGAGCCGATCGCACCGGAACGTCTCGACGCGATCGGCTGGACCAGCCGTGCGCCCATGGTCTCGCTGCACATGATCCTCGAGAACCACCGGGTGACGCCGCGCGGCACGATCGTCTTCGGCACCCGCCGGGTCGAGGCCGGGCACAACCCCCTACCTGAGCGCGCCCCATCGCCGGCTGTCGCCGAGGATCTCGTCCGCGGCTTCCGCGAGCGGTTCCCCGGTCTGCGCGACGTCGGATTCCAACGCGTGTGGGGCGGGTGGATCTCCATGAGCGGAACGTGGATGCCCGCGGCCGGCGAGGCCTCGGACAACGTCCTGTACGCCCAGGCCTGCAACGGTCACGGCTTCGCCCAGGCCCAGTACGTCGGCCACCTCCTGGCCGATCATGTCGACGGCGCGCCCCGCCACGCGGACCTCGAGGCGATCTGGCACGGCCGTAAACGCTTCTGGCCCAGCGTGGTCAGCGGTCCCGCGCTGTACGCCGGGTGGCTCGCCGACCGCGCCCTCGATCGAGTCTCCGCACTCACAGATCGGACCCGCTGATGTTCACCACCCGCTTCACCGAGACCTTCGGCATCGAGCATCCCCTCGTCTGCGGCGGTATGACCGCCGTCGGAACGGCCGACCTCATCGGCGCCGTCGCCGATGCCGGCGCACTCGGATTCCTGACCGCGCTCACCCAGCCCACTCCGCAGGCCCTGGCCCGGGAGATCGCACGGTGCCGTGAGATCACGGACAAGCCGTTCGGCGTCAACCTCACCATCCTCCCGACGATCAATCCGGTTCCCTACGACGAGTACCGCGACGTCATCATCGACAACGGCATCACCGTGGTGGAGACGGCGGGCGGCAATCCCGCCCCGCACCTACCGTCGTTCCATGCGGCTGGTGTCAAGGTGATCCACAAGGCCGTGAGCGTGCGGCACGCCCGCAAGGCCGCCGAGCTCGGCGTGGACGCCGTCAGCATCGACGGATTCGAGTGCGCCGGCCATCCCGGCGACGACGACGTCCCGGGCCTCGTGCTCATTCCGGCGGCCGCCAAGGCGATCGACATCCCGCTCATCGCGAGCGGCGGCATCGCCACCGGCGCCGGACTGGTCGCCGCGCTCGCTCTGGGCGCGGACGCGGTCAACATGGGCACGCGGTTCATGGCGACCGACGAGGCGCCGATCCATCCGAACGTCAAGCAGCGGATCGTGCGGAACAGCGAGCTGGATACGCGGATCGTGTTCCGCGAGTTCCGCAATACCGCGCGGGTGGCCAAGAACTCGGTGTCCGATGCCATCGCCGAGATCAGCAGTCGCGCCGACGCGACGTTCGACGACGTCGCGCACCTCGCGAACGGGGCGAGGGCCCGCGCGAACGTGTACGGCAACGGCGATGTCGAGGGCGGCATGTGGTGGGCGAGCCAGGCCCAGGGGCTCATCGACGAGGTCGCGGACTGCGCCACCGTGATCCGGACCATCGTCGCCGAGGCGCAATCCATCGTCACCCACAGGTTGCCCGGCCTCGTAACAACCCGGACCGCCCTAACCACCCGATAACCCAAGGAGAACCACCATGATCGAGATCCTGTTCATGATCGCCGTCGTCTGGGCGATCGCCGTCGGCTACACGTACGGCATCAAGTTCCTCCGGAGACACCACAACTACCTGCTCGGTCTCGAATGGATCGTCGTCGCGACGTCGTGCACCAACTTCATGGTGTTCGCCGCGATCAAGGCCGGCCACGACAGCCCGATGTACACCGCCGCGGCGTTCCTGGACGCGTTCTCGCGGTCCTTCGGCATCACGCTCATCCTGGTGCTCGGCCTGCTCCAGGTGACGCACCGCTACAAGCCGTCGCTCGCCGTGGAGATCGGGGCGTTCGCTCTCGCCGCAGTCGGCGGTTTCGTCTTCCTCGGCTACCAGGAGTCCTCGTTCAAACTCGCCGCCGAAACCTTCCTGCTCGCCGCCAACCTGCTCACGAGCTGCTTCCTCGCCTACTTCAGCCTGCGCCTGTGGCAGATCGGCGAGCAGAAGCACGCGATCTGGGCCGGCGTCGCGACAGTTTTCGCCTCCTTCATCGCGATCACGTACGACTTCTTCCCGATCCCCGAGGATGACATGCTGGACCGCCCGCTCTTCTACACCCTCGCCCTCGCGGCCTGGGGCCTGCAGATGTTCACCTACTACCGCGCCTACACCGCCTTCGACGCCTACAACAAGCGGATGGACGCGCAGGTGACCACCGCGCGGACGGCTGCGTGACCGGCAGCCACATCCTCGTCTCGGCGGCCGAATTCGACGACTTCGGCGGCTGGACGCTGGATTCGCAGTTCGAACCGGTCATGGGGGGTTCTTACCTGCTCGCACACGGCCTGGGCACCCCGGTCACCGACGCCACCACGACGGTCGAGGTCACGGAGCGCGGCACCTACCGGGTGTGGGTCCGAGCCAAGGATTGGGTCCCCGAACACCATCCCGGGCGGTTCACCGTCGCTGTCGACGGCACGGTGCTCCCGGTGGAATTCGGCGCGGACGGACGCGATTGGCACTGGCAGGACGCGGGCACCGTCGAGCTCGAGTCCGGATCAGTGCAGATCACCCTGACCGACCTGACGGGTTTCGACGGCCGATGCGACGCGATCTACCTCACCACCGGTGACGACGTCCCGCCCGAAGGCGCGGGCCCGGAGTCGCGTGCGTGGCGCCGTCGCCTGCGCGGCCTGCCCGAGTCGCCAGTCGACGGCGGATCCTTCGACGTCGTCGTCGCCGGAGGCGGGGTCACGGGATCTGCGGCCGCGCTCGCGGCGGCCAGGCTCGGTCTCACGGTCGCCCTCGTTCAGAACCGGCCGGTGCTGGGTGGGAACGCGAGCGTCGAGATCGGCATCACGCCGCGCGGCGTCACAGGTCCGCTGGTCAAGGAACTGGCGGCGCGGTCGGATGACGGTGACCTGCACGCGCTCAGGCTCCTGGAAGGGCAGCCGACGGTGACCGTGTTCCTGGAGCATCAGGTGTACGACGCGGGGCTCGACGGTGACCGGATCACCTCGATCGATGCTCGTGCCGCACGGACCGGCCGTGAGACTCGGCTGACCGGGTCGATCTTCATCGACTGCACCGGCACGGCGATCCTCGGCCTGCTCACCGGGGCATCGACGATGTTCGGACAGGAGAGCCGAGCGGAGTACGGCGAACCGCTCGCCCCCGAGGAGCGCGTCGAGACGCACCACGGGAACACCGTCTTCTTCCGGACCCACGAGAGCGACCACCCCGCGCCCTTCCCCGACGTTCCCTGGGCCGTGGAGGTGGCGAAGAACTACGCCAACCTCGGTGGCCAGCTTCAGCGGCCCGGAGCCGACAACGGACCGGGCCCCGTCGCCGGTGCCGCCCGCAACCCCGATCCCTCGATCCGGCGCCGGATGCTGTTCCCCGCCAGCCACTTCTGGGAGTACGGTCAGGACCTCGATCCGTACACTGAAGCCGAGCGGATCCGCGACCACCTCCTGCGCGCGATCTACGGCACCTTCTCCAACGTCAAGAACTTCGAACCCGAGACCCACGCCAACCTCGCCCTCGACTGGGTGGCGCACGTCCCGGCACAGGGCGAGTTCCGCAGGTACCGAGGAGATCTCGTGCTCACCGAGAACGACATCCGCGAGCATCGATCGTTCCCCGACGCGGTTGCCATGAACTCGGGCGCTTTCTGCCTGCACTACCCGGGTCACGAGAAGTACGACTTCCGGCTCAAGGACTGGAAGTGGGACGAACGCGATCACGAGCCGTTCGCGGTGCCGTTCCGCTGCCTGTACTCCGCCGACATCGCGAATCTGATGATGGCGGGCAAGCACATCAGTGTCACGCACGTCGCCGGATCGGTCACCAAGTTCATGGGCAACGGCGCACAGCACGCGATCGCGACGGCTGCGGCAGCGAAGGTCTGCCTGGTTCACGACACAACGCCACGAGGAATCTACGAGAACCACCTCGACGAACTCCAGCGGACCATCGCGGCGATCACCCACCCCGATCAACGCACCTGAACCCCATTCATCACTATCGAATCGAAAGAGCCCCATGTCATCCACCACGACGCCCGTCCGTCACGCCGATCGGCTCTACCACGACCTGTTGTCACCACCGGAGATCCAGGACGTGCGCCGCCGAGTCCGCGAGATCGCCTCCACGATCATCGCCCCCGCGGCCGACCGAATCGCCAACGGCGACGAACGCATCGATGGATTCCCCCGCGACGTCTTCGACGCACTCGCAGCATCGGGGCTCTTCGCCGTCCCGTTCTCCGCCGAGGTCGGCGGCGAAGGACTGCAGTACCCGGCAACCGCCACCGCGGTGGCGATCGAGGAACTCGCCTACTACTCGAGCAGCATCGCCGCGGTCTTCGACGTGCATTGCATCCTCGCCGGGAACGCATTGACCCACGGCACCCCCGAACAGCGCGACCGATGGTTGCGGCCGCTCGCCGCGGGATCGGTGGTGGGCGCGTTCGCGACCACTGAACCCAATGCCTCCTCCGACCTGAGCCCCGAGGCCGTCTCGACCGTCGCCGAACGCTCCGGCGACGGCTGGGTACTCACCGGGCACAAGCAGTGGATCTCCAATTCTCCCGTCGCCGGGTTCATCGTGACCCTCGCGCGCACGGGTGAGCGACTGTCGATGTTCATCGTGGACACCTCGCTCGACGGCGTCAGCGTCGGCGAGCCGGACCGCAAGATGGGCAACCGCGGCCAACTCACCGCAGACGTCCACTTCGACCGTGTCCATCTACCCGACTCCACCCTCCTCGGCGGCCTGGAAGGTGCCGGCCTCCGCCAGGCCCTCGCCACCCTGACCATGGGGCGCATCGGCATCGCCGCCGTGGGAGTCGGCCTGGCCCAGGCGGCCTTCGACCGTGCCGTCGAGCACCTGTCCACCCGCGAAGCGTTCGGGCGGAAGATCGCCGCGAACCAGCACTGGCAGTTCCTCATGGCCGACCGCGCGACCGAGCTCGAGAACGCCCGCAACCTCTACCTCAAGGCCGCACTGCGGCGCGACGCCGGGGAGACCTTCCCCGAGCCCGAGGCGTCCATGGCGAAGATCTACGGCAGTCGCCTCGCCGTCGATCTCGCCCGCGACGCCGTCCAGGCCTTCGGCGGCCTCGGATTCGCCCGCGAACTGAGCGCCGACGGCACCGCGGGCCCCGTCGAAGCCCTCTACCGTGACAGCAAGATCGGCGAGATCTACGAGGGCACTAACGAAGTTCTGCACTGGGTGGTGGCCCGCACCATCTTCGGCAAGACCATCACCGGATAAGCCTCGCCCCGATAGTGGACGCGCAGGCCGTCAGCGGCGCTCCAGCCACGGCTTGATCCGCGCGGTCACCCACGGCAGCACCAGGAAGACCATGAGCGGGGTGTTGATCAGCGTCGCGATCAGGGTGCGGCCCACCAGTCCCCAGCCGTGCGCGGGCAGGAACGTCAGGTGCGGCAGCACCAGGAAATTGATCAGCAGCGACAGCGGGAAGAAACCGAGCCAGATGGCCACGGCCTGCTTCCACCGCGGCGGAACCTTCGCCACGGGGGCCGCGACGGGGCCGGCGCCGTCGGGCTGCGGGGAGAACCAGCCCTCGATCCCGGACAGCCGG
This sequence comes from Tsukamurella paurometabola, assembly GCF_900631615.1. Taxonomy (NCBI): domain Bacteria; kingdom Bacillati; phylum Actinomycetota; class Actinomycetes; order Mycobacteriales; family Tsukamurellaceae; genus Tsukamurella; species Tsukamurella paurometabola. Next base: position 2,926,560 of record NZ_LR131273.1, on the reverse strand, counting down.
TGCGTGGCGGTCTCGACGGCGAGGCCCTCGCACCGCTCCAGCCAGTGCTTGCGCACGCGCGAGCGCTGCCAGTCGTCGAGCTCCTCGTCGGAGGCGAAGCGGTAGATCACGAAGTACAGGTCGGGGTCGTCCGCGGACCGGACCCACCCGCCGCCCAGGAAGCCGCGGTAGGTACGGGCCAGTGCGATCCCCGCGTCGGTCCAGGCCAGGAATTCGTGTTCGCGGCCGGGGGCGATGCGCCGGGCGACGGAGGTCAGCGAGGCCTTGTGGGCCGCTCCTGCCTCCGACCGGGTCTCGGTGTGGGGCATGCGTACCAGTGTCGGGGCCGACGGCCCGGGACACCAACCGGGGCGGTGTGATCTTGCCGACGTCCCGCCCGGGACGCCGGGGACCGCCCGCCCGACACCGGGCGGAATCAGCGCGACGCGGAGCCGGGTGCCACAATCGGGGGCGTGTCCTACCTCCTGCGCGTCCGCCTCACCGACCGTCCCGGCAGCCTGGGTTCCCTCGCCGTGGCCCTCGGCTCGGTGGGCGCCGACATCCTCTCGCTCGACGTCGTGGAGCGCGGCGACGGCTTCGCCGTGGACGACATCGTCGTGGACCTCGGGCCGCAATCCCTGCCGGACACGCTGATCACGGCGGCGGAGTCGCTCGACGGGATCACGGTCGACTCGATCCGCCCCTACGCCGACGTGCTGGACACGCACCGTGAGCTCGAGCTCATCGACCACGTAGCAGGCGCCGGACACGACCAACTGCAGATGTTGGCCGACCAGGTGCCGCGCGTGCTGCGGGTCGGATGGTGCGCCGTGCTGAGCAACGGCCCGGACACTCCGTGGCCCGTCTTCGGCTCGTCGGGCCTGCCGGAGACGCCGCCCGAACACCTCGACTTCCTCCCGCTCAGCGGCCCCGTCGCCCTCGACGCCGAGGCGGACTGGGTGCCGGAGGCTTGGCAGCAGCTCGACACCAAGCTGGCCGCGGCGCCGCTGGGCGCGATCGGCAAGGTCGTGCTCGTCGGCCGCCCCGGCGGCCCGGACTTCCGTCCCTCCGAGGTCGCGCGGTTGGGCTACCTCGCGGGCATCGTGGCGACGGTGCTGGTCCGCTAAGTCCCGCGGTGCCGGATTCGGCCGGCACAGGTCTTGCGCATTTGTATAGACAGCGCTATACATACTGCAGTGTGACCCGCCGCACACCTCCGCTCGTCCGTGAAGGAGTCCTCCGTGAGCGATCTCGGCTCCACTCTGGTCCGCGGCCTGTCCGCACGCCACATCCGGTTCATCGCGCTCGGGTCCGCGATCGGCACGGGGCTGTTCTACGGCTCGGCATCGGCCATCCAGTCCGCCGGTCCCGCAGTCCTCGTCGCGTACGTGATCGGCGGTGCCGCGATCTACATCGTCCTGCGCGCACTGGGCGAACTGTCCGTGCGTAATCCCGTCGCCGGTTCTTTCGGCGAGTTCGCCTCGGCGAACCTGGGGCCGCTCGCGGGTTTCATGACGGGGTGGACCTACATCTTCGAGATGATCGTGGTCGCGCTCGCCGACGTGACCGCGTTCGGCGTGTACATGGGATTCTGGTTCCCCGACGTGCCGCGGTGGATCTGGGTGCTGTCGATCATCTTCTTCATCGCCGCCGTGAACCTGGTGGGCGTCAAGACCTTCGGAGAGCTCGAGTTCTGGTTCACCCTCGTCAAGATCGCGGCGATCATCGCGATGATCGCCGGCGGCATCGCCGTCCTGTTCTTCGGCTTCGGGCTGCACGACACCTCCCAGGGAGTGTCCAACCTCTGGTCGAACGGGGGCTTCTTCGCCACCGGCGTGGGCGGCTTCCTGGGCTGCTTCGCCATCGTCGTCTTCGCTTTCGGCGGCAGCGAGATCATCGGCATCACCGCCGGGGAGGCACAGGATCCCGAGAGGACCATCCCGCGCGCGGTGAACACGGTCCCGATCCGCATCCTGTTGTTCTACGTCCTCACCCTCACCGTGATCATGGCCATCATCCCGTGGAACGAGATCAGTACCGAGCGCAGCCCGTTCGTGCAGATCTTCGAGGCGCTCGGCGTCGGCCCCGCGGCGGCGGTCCTCAATGTCGTGGTGATCACCGCCGCACTCTCCGCGATCAACAGCGACGTGTTCGGCGCCGGCCGCATGCTCTACGGCATGGCACAGCGCGGGCAGGCCCCGCAGGCGCTCACCAGGGTCTCGCGCAACGGCGTCCCGTACCTCACCGTGGTCATCATGGCCGCCGCGCTGGTGGTCGGCGTCGTGCTGAACTGGCTGATCCCCGAGAACGTGTTCGCGGTGATCGCGTCGATCGCCACCTTCGCCACGATCTTCGTGTGGCTGATGATCCTGGCCGCCCAGTACCGCGCACGCCGCGCCATGTCGCCCGCGCAGCAGGCCGACCTGGCGTTCCCGGTGCCGCTGTGGCCCTACGGCCAGCTGATCACGATGGCCTTCCTGGTCTTCGTCATCGTCCTGCTCGCGTTCCACGCCGACACGCGCGTGGCCCTCTACGTCGGGGCCGTCTGGCTGGTCCTCCTGGCCGTCGCGTTCCGATTCCTCCCCCGCACCCCGAAGATCGAACTGGAGAAGATCTGATGACCACCGTGACCGTCGGTATCGGCCCCGTCAGCCCCGAGGACGTCCTGCGGGTGGCCCGCGAGGGCGCCGCCGTGGAACTGTCGCAGGAGTCGCTCGACGCGATGGCCGCCACCCGAGCGCACATCCGCGCACTCGCGGACAGCCCCGACCCGGTGTACGGGGTGTCCACCGGCTTCGGCGCGCTCGCCACCCGGCACATCCCGACGGAACTGCGCAAGCAGTTGCAGCGCAGCCTGATCCGCTCGCACGCCGCGGGTTCCGGGCCCGAGATGGAGCGGGAGGTGATCCGCGGCCTCATGCTGCTGCGCCTGTCCACGCTCGCCACCGGACGGACCGGCGTGCGCCCCGAGGTCGCACGCGCGTACGCCGCGTTGCTGACCGCAGGCATCACCCCGGTGGTGCACGAGTACGGCAGCCTCGGCTGCTCCGGCGACCTCGCTCCGCTGGCGCACTGCGCCCTCGCGGTGATCGGCGAGGGCACGGTGCGCACGGCCGACGGCGCACTCGTCCCGGCCGCGGAGGCGCTGGCCGCCGCGGGCATCACGCCCGTCGACCTGGAGGAGAAGGAGGGCCTCGCCCTCATCAACGGCACCGACGGCATGCTCGGCATGCTCGTGATGGCCTGCCACGACCTGCGCGGCCTGCTCACGCTCGCCGATATCACCGCGGCGATGAGCGTCGAGGGCCTCATGGGCACGAACCGCGTCTTCGCCGCCGACCTGCAGGCGCTGCGCCCGCAGCCCGGCCAGGCCGTCGCGGCCGCGAACATGACCCGCCTGCTGGACGGTTCGCCGATCGTCGCGAGCCACCGCGAGGACACCACCGTGGTGCAGGACGCGTACTCGCTGCGCTGCGCCCCGATCGTCACGGGCGCCGCCCGCGACACCGTTGCGCACGCCGAGACCGTGGCCGGCTACGAGCTGGCGAGCGCCGTGGACAACCCCGTGATCACGACCGACGGCCGCGTCGAGTCGAACGGCAACTTCCACGGCGCACCCGTCGCCTACGTCCTCGACTTCCTCGCCATCGTGACCGCCGACGTGGCGTCCATGAGTGAACGGCGTACGGATCGGTTCCTGGACAAGGCCCGCAACCACGGCCTGAACCCGTTCCTCGCCGACGACCCCGGCGTCGACTCGGGCCACATGATCGCGCAGTACACGCAGGCCGCGATCGTCTCCGAACTCAAGCGGCTCGCGGCGCCGTCGTCGGTCGACTCCATCCCCTCGTCCGCGATGCAGGAGGATCACGTCTCGATGGGCTGGTCCGCCGCGCGCAAGCTGCGGCGCGCGATCGACGGCCTGACCCGCGTGCTGGCGATCGAGGCGCTGACGGCCGCCCGCGCGATCGACCTGCGCGCGCCGCTGCAGCCCGCAGCCGCCACCGGCGCCGTCCGCGACCTCATCCGCAGCCGCGTCGAAGGCCCCGGCACCGACCGCTACCTGGCGCCCGAGATCGAGGCCGTCGTCGAGCTGGCCGCCTCCGGCGCGCTGGTGGAAGCGGCGGAGAAGGTCGCGGGCGAGCTCAGCTGAGCGAGCCAGGAAACCCTGGGCAGCCGGACCGCTGCCCGGGGTTTCCCGCCCCACCTGGGGCATCGTCTCCCCGGTGGGGCAGTCTCCCCGGTGGGGCATGGTCTCCCCGGTTGTAGCCGGTGTCCCCTCCGCCGCAGCGGAGGGGACACCGCATCACGCCGGGGACGCCGGCTCCCTGTAGGGAGCCGGCGTTCGGTCGCGGAGCAGGTCGCAGGCGGCGCGGGGCCGGCGCGACTCAGGGGCGGGTGACGATCCGGTGGATGAGGCGGGCGGCGGTACGGGCGGTGCGGCCGTCGACGTCCAGGGACGGATTCAGCTCGGCCACATCGAGCAGCCGGAGCTTTCCGCTCGCGGCGACGACGTCGCACACCCGCGAGATCACCTCCAGCGGCACGCCCAGGCCCGCGGGCGCGGAGACGCCCGGCGCGACCGCCGCGGGCAGCACATCGAGGTCGATCGTCAGGTACACCGCGTCGACGCCGCCGACGAAGTCCAGGACGAATCGCTCCACCGCGGACATCGACAGCACACCGCACTCGTCGTCGAGCAGGTACCGCACGCCGAGCCGGTCGGCCTCGTCGAACAGTGCGCGCGTGTTGCCCGGCTGCGCGATCCCCACCACCGCGTAGTCGAACCCGCGCCCGAGCGCCGCCTCGCGCTCCGCCATCTGCCGGAACGGGGTCCCCGAGCTGGGCCGCGGCGCGACGCGCAGGTCGAAGTGCGCGTCCAGGTTCAGGACGCCGAGGCGCGCACCGTCGGCGACGATGCGCGAGTCCGCGATGCCCCGGTAGCTGCCGAAGGCGACCTCGTGGCCGCCGCCGAGGACGACGGGGAGACCGCCGTCGTCGAGCACCGACGTCACCGCCGCGCCGAGCCGTTCCTGGCCCGCCTCCAGGTCGTCGTCACCGGTCACGACCACGTCCCCGAGGTCGGTGACGCCGGGGTCCGCCGTGAGCGCGAGGGTTCCGAGGGCGGCGCGGAGCGCGCCCGGTCCCGCGGCGGCACCGGGGCGGCCGAGATTGCGCACCACGCCCGCGTCGCTCGCGAAGCCGATCAGCGCGGTCGCGCCCGGCACCGGCCCCGAGGCCATCGCCGAGTACCAGCGGAGGTGCTCCGGGCCGGGCCCGTCGTCGCGGCCCGTCCAGGCCGACGGTGACCGGTCCGTCATCGCTCGACTCCGGCCGAGAACACCTGCGAGACCAGCGGCACGCCCGGCCGGTAGGCCAGGTGCAGGTGCGACGGCGCGTCGAGCACCATCAGGTCCGCCCGCATCCCCGGGCGCAACGCGCCGACATCGGTGCGGCGCAGGGCCGCAGCGCCTCCGGCGGTGGCTGCCCATACGGCCTCGTCGGGGCTCATGTGCATCTCCCGCACCGCGAGCGCGATGCAGAACGGGAGGCTGGTGGTGTAGCTGGTGCCCGGGTTGCAATCCGCCGCCAGGGCGACGGTCACGCCCGCGTCGAGCAGCGCCCGCGCGTCGGGGTACTTGTTCCGGGTGCTGAAGTCCGCGCCCGGCAGCAGCGTGGCGACCGTCGACGAACCCGCGAGCGCCTCGACATCGGCATCGGTGGTGTACGTGACGTGATCGACCGACGCGGCGCCCAGCTCGACCGCGAGCCGCACGCCGGCCCCGTAGGAGAGCTGGTTGCCGTGCACCCGCGGCACGAGGCCCGCGCTCATCCCCGCGGCGAGTACCGCGCGGGACTGCTCCTCGGTGAAAGCGCCCTCCTCGCAGAAGACGTCGATCCACCTCGCTCGCGGCGCGCACGCCGGGATCATCTCCTCGATGACCATCGCCACGTAGTCGTCCTGCCGCCCCGCGTATTCCGGCGGTGCCACATGGGCGGCGAGCAGGGTCACCTCGTCGGAGACGCCGGCCGCGACGTCCAGGCTGCGGGACTCGTCGAGCACCGTCTGGCCGTAGCCGGTCTTGATCTCCAGCGTGGTCGTGCCCTGCGCGCGGGCCTCGGCGGCCAGCCGGGCGGCGTTCGCGGAGAGGGCCTCGTCCGTGGCGGCGCGGGTCGCGGCGATCGTCGTGCGGATGCCGCCCGCGCCGTAGGCGGCGCCGGTCATCCGGGCCGCGAACTCCTCCGCCCGGTCGCCACCGAAGACGGTGTGCGAGTGGCTGTCCACGAATCCGGGGAGCACCGCACGCCCGTCGACGTCGATGCGCGTGCCGGCGGCACCGTCGGGCACGCGGTCGGACGGACCGGTCCACTGCACGACCCCGTCGCCGATGACGACCGCGGCGTCCCGGATCAGCCCGAGTCGTCCCTCCCCGACGTCGGGATCGTTGGTGACGAGGGAGCCGATACCGTCGATGAGGGTCCAGTCGGCCGACATCAGCTCTCCCGCATGGGGATGCGGACACCGCGGTCGCGGGCGACCTCGTTCGCGTACTCGTAGCCCGCGTCGGCGTGCCGGATGACGCCCATGGCCGGATCGTTGGTGAGCACGCGCTCCAACTTCTGCGCGGCGAGATCGGAGCCGTCGGCGATGCACACCTGGCCGGCGTGGATCGAGCGGCCCATGCCGACACCGCCGCCGTGGTGGATCGACACCCACGACGCGCCCGACGAAGTGTTGACCAGCGCGTTGAGCAGCGGCCAGTCGGCGACCGCATCGGTGCCGTCGGCCATCGCCTCGGTCTCGCGGTACGGCGAGGCGACGGATCCCGAGTCGAGATGGTCGCGCCCGATCGCCAGGGGACCGATCTCGCCGCTCGCGACCATCTCGTTGAACCTCAGGCCCGCACGGTGTCGATCCCCGTAGCCGAGCCAGCAGATGCGGGCCGGCAGGCCCTCGAAGTGGACCTTCTCCCCCGCCATGGTGATCCATCGCCGCAGGTGCTCGTTCTCGGGGAAGAGCTCGAGGATCGCCCTGTCGGTCTTCGCGATGTCCTCGGGATCGCCCGAGAGCGCGGCCCAGCGGAACGGGCCGAGACCCTCCTCGAACAGCGGGCGGATGTACGCGGGCACGAAGCCGGGGAACTCGAAGGCGCGGTCGTAGCCGCCCTTGCGGGCCTCGTCGCGGATCGAGTTGCCGTAGTCGAAGACCTCGGCGCCGGCGTCCTGGAAGCCCACCATGGCCTTCACGTGCGCGGCCATCGACTTCTGCGCCTCCTCGGTGAAGTACGCCGGGTCCTTCTCCGCCATCGCCCGCCAGTCCTCGACATCGATGCCGACGGGCAGGTAGGACAGCGGGTCGTGCGCTGAGGTCTGGTCGGTGACGATGTCGATCGGGGCCCGGCGGTCCAGCAGCGCGGGGAAGACCTCGGCGGCGTTGCCCACCAGTCCGATCGACAGCGGCTCCCGGGCGTCGCGCTTGGCGATCGCGAGCTCGAGGGCGTCGTCGAGCGTGGCCGCCCGGGTGTCCAGGTACCCGTGGGCGATGCGGCGGTCGATGCGCGCCTCGTCGACGTCGACGCAGATCGCGACTCCGTCGTTCATGGTCACCGCGAGGGGCTGCGCGCCGCCCATGCCGCCCACCCCGGCGGTCAGGGTGATCGTGCCGGCGAGCGTGCCGCCGAATCGCTTGCGTGCCACCGCGCCGAAGGTCTCGTAGGTGCCCTGGAGGATGCCCTGGCTGCCGATGTAGATCCAGGAGCCGGCCGTCATCTGGCCGTACATCATGAGGCCCTCGGCCTCGAGATTGCGGAAGTGCTCCCAGTTCGCCCAGTCGCCCACCAGGTTCGAGTTGGCGAGCAGGACCCGCGGCGCCCACTCGTGGGTGCGGAGGACGCCGACGGGCTTGCCGGACTGCACGAGCAGGGTCTCGTCGTTCTCCAGCGTCCGGAGGGTGCTCACGATGGCGTCGAAGGCCGCCCAGCTGCGGGCGGCGCGGCCGGTGCCGCCGTAGACCACGAGATCATCCGGCCGCTCCGCGACCTCGGGATCGAGGTTGTTCATGAGCATGCGCAGCGCGCCCTCCTGCTGCCAGCCGCGGCAGGAGATGTCGAGTCCGTGCGGGGCGCGCACGGGACGGGCGCCGGCGGAGAAGTCGTGCGTCATTCGAGCGGTCCTCTCGGGGAGCGGAAGTGCTGTCGTGATCCATGACACACCCGGTCCACCCGCCGTAGCCAGGGACGCCGTCGCCACATCTCGTATCCGAGACACCGTCTGCGGCTGCCCCCGGCGGGTACTCTGCACAGGAAGGAGGTGCGCCGGTGACGATCGCGGACACGGAGGTCGCGTCGCTCTACCGTGCGCGGCCGCTTCCCGGCCCCGCCTACCGCCGCCTGAAGGAACTCGTCGTCGAGCAGATCGCCAGCGGACGCTGGACCGAGGGGCAGCAACTCCCCGCGGAGACCCAGCTGGCGTCCTCGCTCGGCCTGTCCCGCATGACGGTCAACCGCGCGCTACGCGAACTCACCGCGGAGGGGCTCGTGGTCCGCACGGCGGGCGTCGGCTCCTTCGTCGCGAAGCCGAAAGCCAGCTCCGCGCTCTTCGAGGTGCACTCCATCGCCGACGAGGTGGCCGCGCGCGGGCACCGGCACCGCGCCGAGGTGCACACGCTGACAGCGGATTCCGCCGACGCGCGAGCGTCGGCGGACCTGGACGTCCCGGAGGGCGCCGCCGTTTTCCATTCGGTACTGGTGCACTACGAGGACGACCGGGCGATCCAGCTCGAGGACCGTCTCGTGGTGGCGGCGGAGGCCCCCGACTATCTGGCCCAGGACTTCACCCGGCGCACACCGCACGACTACCTCATGGAGATCGCTCCGCTCATGCGCGGCGAGCACGTCGTCGAGGCCGTCACGCCGACCGCGGAGCAGCGCCACCTGCTGCAACTCGCCGAGCACGAGGCCGGTCTGATGATCCGCCGGCGCACCTGGTCCCGCGACCGCGTCGTCTCGGTCGCACGGCTCCTGCACCCCGGCACGCGGTACCGGCTCGAGGGCGTCTTCGACGCGTAGCCGCGGCTACTCCGGTGGGCGACCCGAGATCCGCGACGTCAGGCGCGCGGCCCCGTCGCGCAGGATCTGCCCGACGGTGCCGGGTTCGGGCAGGGCCACGTGACGGCGCCAGGTGGTCGACAGCGCCGCCATCGGATGCCCGCTGTGATCGAAGACCGCGGCACCCACCGAGCGCAACCCGACCGTCACGTCCTCGACCTCGTCGGCCCAGCCCCGCTCCCGGGTCTCCGCGAGGAGGCGGCGCAGCTCCGCGAGCGACCGCGGGCCCCGACCGGTGCGACTCACCAGCGCCGAGGACCGGGTGTACAGGGCGGCCACCTGCGCGTCGGGCAGGGCGGCGAGGATCGCGCGGCCGTTGGCGGTCAGGTGCGCCGGCAGCCGCACGCCCACGTCGGTGATGAGCGAGACCTCGGCCGCCGGCCCCGACGACGGGCGTTCCTTGAGCAGGTACAGGGTCTCGTTGCCGTGCAGGACGCCGAGGTGCACGGCCTGTCCCAGCTGGATCGCCAACCGGTGCAGGATCGGCTGTGCGAGGCGCTCCAGCGGCGCGTGCCGCAGGTACGCCGAGCCGATCTCGAAGGCGGTGACCCCCAATCCGTAGCCGTGCTGCTCGGGCAGGTGCACCACGAAGCCGCGGTCCTGCAGGACGGCCAGGATGTGGTAGACCGACGATCGCGGCAGGTCGAGCTCGCGTGCCAGCGCGGCCGCCGACACCGGCCCCGGCTTCCCCGCCAGGAGGAGCAGGATGTCGAGGGCCCGGCCGACCGCGGGCGATGCGCTCATGCCCCGGCGCTCATTCCGCCGCAGGCTCCTCCGCCTCCGGCGGTCGCACGGCGTCCGGCCCCTCCGTCAGCAGCCTGGTGAAGCCGTCCTCGTCGAGGATCGGCACGCCCAGTTGCTCCGCCTTGTCGGCCTTCGAGCCGGGCGCGTCGCCGATCACGACGAACGCCGTCTTCTTGGAGACACTGCCCGCGGCCTTACCGCCGCGCACCAGGATGGCCTCCTTGGCCTCGTCGCGCGAGTAGTTCTGCAGCGACCCCGTCACGACGACGGACAGGCCCTCGAGGGTGCGCTGCACCGACTCGTCCCGCTCGTCCTCCAGGCGCACGCCCGCGGCGCGCCACTTCTCGACGATCTCGCGGTGCCAGTCGACGGTGAACCAGTCGATGACGGCCTCGGCGATGGTGCGACCGACCCCGTCGACCTCGGCCAGCCGGTCCACGCCGGCCTCGGCGATCGCGTCCAGGCTGCCGAACTCCTGCGCGAGTGCCCGCGCGGCCGACGGGCCGACGTGCCGGATGGACAGCCCGACGAGCACACGCCACAGCGGCTTGTTCTTGGCCACCTCGAGATTGGTGAGCAGGCGCTGGGCGTTCGCCGACAGGGTGCCGCCGTCGTTGGTGAACAGCGGGACCTGCAGCAGGTCCTCCTCCGTGAGGGAGAAGACGTCGCCCTCGTTGTGCAGCACGGGCGATGCGGTGAGCGCCGAGGCGGCCTCGTAGCCCAGCCCCTCGATGTCGAAGCAGGTGCGCCCGGCCAGGTAGAAGAGCCGCTCGCGGAGCTGAGCGGGGCAGGTCTCGGTGTTGGGGCACCGGATGTCGGCGTCCCCCTCCTTCGACGGGGCGAGCGTCGCGCCGCACTCCGGGCAGGTGACGGGCATGACGAAGGGCCGTTCGGTGCCGTCCCGGAGATCGACGACGGGGCCGAGCACCTCGGGGATCACGTCGCCTGCCTTGCGAATGGTCACGGTGTCCCCGATGAGCACGCCCTTGCGCTCGACCTCGGAGGCGTTGTGCAGCGTGGCGAACTCGACCGTCGAACCGGCGACGGTGACCGGTGCCATGTAGGCGTACGGGGTGACCCGGCCGGTGCGGCCCACGTTGACCCGGATGTCGAGCAGCTTCGTGGTGACCTCCTCCGGCGGGTACTTGTACGCGATGGCCCACCGCGGCGCGCGCGAGGTGGCGCCCAGTCGGCGTTGGAGGGCGATCTCGTCGACCTTCACCACCAGGCCGTCGATCTCGTGCTCCGGGTCGTGCCGGTGCTCGCCCCAGTAGAAGACGCGGTCCACCACCGCGTCGGCACCGGAGACCCGCTTCGTGTGCGCCGAGACCGGCAGGCCCCACGCCGCGAGGGCGCGGTAGGCGTCGTGCAGCGACGACGGGGACCACTCCCCCTGGATCCGGCCCAGTCCGTGGCAGATCATCCCGAGCTTGCGCCGCGAAGTGACCTGCGGGTTCTTCTGGCGCAACGATCCGGCGGCCGAGTTCCGGGGGTTCGCGAAGGGGGCCTTGCCCTCCGCGACGAGGCCGGCGTTGAGCTCCTCGAAGTCCGCGAGCCGGAAGAAGACCTCGCCGCGCACCTCGAGCACCTGGGGAACCGGGAACTCGTCCGACGGCGTGAGGACGTGCGGGACGTCGCGCAGGGTGCGCGCGTTGAGCGTGACGTCCTCGCCGGTGCGGCCGTCGCCCCGGGTGGCGCCGCGCACGAGGGAGCCGTTCTCGTACACCAGGTTGAGCGCGACACCGTCGATCTTGAGCTCGGTGAGGAGGACGACCTCGCCGCCGACGTCCTTCTGCACGCGTGCGATCCAGTCACGGAGCTCGCCCTCGTCGAAGACGTTGTCCAGCGACATCATCCGTTCGAGGTGGTCCACCGCGGTGAACTCCGTGGAGAATCCACCACCCACCAGCTTGGTGGGCGAATCGGCCACCGCGAGCTCCGGGAAGGCCGTCTCCATCTCCTGCAGCCGGCGCAGCAGCGCGTCGAACTCCCCGTCGGAGAGCACGGGGGCGTCCTGCACGTAGTAGCGGAACTGGTGCCCGCGCACCTCCTCCGCGAGTTCCTGCCACGCCCGGCGGTCGTCCTCGGTCAGCTCCTTCGACATGCCGCTCAGATTAGTCGCAGGCACCGACGAGCGATCGCGGCTACGGTCGCGCCGTGACTCCCGGGCAGGGGGTGGTCGCGCCGTCGGGTCCGTGGCCGTTGCCGTCGGTGCACCGACCGCCGGCCGGGTCCGGCGCGGGGCTCGGACGCGCGGGCTTCGAGCTCGCCGAGGGCGCCGCGGTGGGCGGCGGCGGGCACAGCCGATCCGCGCCGTCCGGACCGTGGCCGTCGGCGTCGTAGCAGCCCGGGGACGTGGTCGGCACCTGCGTGGGAATGGCGGTGCGCGTGGTCGCGGTGGTCCGCGGCGCGCCGGCCGTGGCACCCGGCCGCCCCTCGGCGGAGGCGACCGGCGCGGTCGACGACGCGGACACCGCCGACGACGGCGCAGGCATCGACGTCGCAGCCGCCGAGGACGAACTCGCGGCGTCCGCCCCCGCACCCCCGCAGCCCGCGACGAAGAGCAACGCGGCGGCCGCCGTCAGCGCGCCCGCCGTCCGGACGGCGCGATCCCTCTCGCTGGTGGCCATGGCCGGACGATTCCACGCGGCGCACCGTCCGGGGCGCGACCCTAGGGGATCTTCACGAATCCTTCACACGACTCGTCACCCGCCGACCGCGGCGGCGAGGCGCCGCAGGTGGTCCGCGGCAGCGGCCTCGTCGGTGTCGATCGCCGGGTACAGAACGTCGGTGATCCCCGCGTCACCCCAGCGGGCGAGCCGCTCCCGGTCGGGGCGTCCGTCGAGCGCGACGATGCGCGGCGCACCGTCGCGCCCGTGCTCGCGCCAGATCTCGGCGAGCCGGCGGGCGGCGTCGGCGATCCCGCGGTCCTGCGGCGTGGTGATCCAGCCGTCGGCGTTCTTCGCGATCCAGGTGAAGTTCTTGTCGGTGGCGCCGGCACCGACCAGGACCGGGACGTCCCCCGGCGGCTTCGGCCACGCCCAGCTCGGCCCGAAGGAGACGAACTCGCCCTCGTACTCGGCCTCCTCGTCGCGCCACAGCGCGCGCATCGCCTCGAGATACTCGCGGAGCATGGTCCGCCGACGGCCCGCGGGGACGCCGTGATCGGCCAGTTCGTCGAGGTTCCAGCCGAAGCCGACACCGAGCGCGACGCGCCCACCCGCGAGGTGATCGACGGTGGCGATCGTCTTGGCGAGGGTGATCGGATCGGCCTGGACCGGCAGCGCCACGGCCGTGGCGAGCTCGATCCGTTCGGTGACCGCCGCGGCGGCGGCGAGCGCGGCCCACGGATCCAGCGTCCGGAGGTAGCGGTCGTCGGGCAGTTCAGCCGTGCCGGTACCCGGGTGCGCCGCGTCCCGGCGGGTGGGGATGTGGCCGTGCTCGGGCACGAAGTAGGAGGCGAACCCGGCCGCCTCGATCAGCGGCGCGAGCCGGTGCGGCGGCAGTCCGCGATCGGAGGTGAACTGGACGATCCCGGTACGCACGCCGTCTTCCCGCATCCACGAATTAGAACATGTTTCACACGTCCGCCGCACCCGTGTCGCCCTGGACGCACAGAAGTCCGATCGATTCGCGTTCACCACCTGAATGCTCACTACTGCGCCAATCGGGCGAAACCGTGACGCCGGTCACTTTTCTTGAGTTAACGTCGCCCTCGTGACGGCACATGTTGTCGCCATCCTCACCTGGGTAGTTCGAGAACAAGGAAGCCCGCATGTCGATCGAGAATCAGTCCGCACCACGCCCGAACCGAGCCGCACGACGCGCCGCAGGCGGCGCTAATCATCGGATGAATCGCCGACGCGCCGGGTGGCGCACCGGACTCGTCGCCGTCGCCGCGACCGCCGCACTCGCCGGCACCGTCGGCGCGCCGGCGGCCGCCGCGGCCACCGGCACCACGGAGGCCACCCGAGCCGCGAGCCAGCAGGGCGACATCCTCATCGGCGGCGTCAATCTCCGCGATTACGGCATCGACGTCACGAAACTGGCGGGCGAGAATCCCGATCTGAGCGGCATCGACGTCCAGAAGCTGCTCACCCTCCTCGACAACTCCGCCGTCGCCACGATCGTCGCGTCGTGCCGCACGGGCGGCCTGGCGGGCGGGGGCTCGGCCGGCAGCGGCGCGGGCACCGACTGCGGCGGATCCACCGGGACCGGCGCGGCCCTCGTACTGCCCGGCCGCGTCGACCTCGCCTCGGTCGCGGACCAGGTCACGATCAACCTCGGCCCGGACAAGTGGATCGTCGTCGCCACCATTCGCCTCGGGGAGCAGACTCCGTTCGGCCTCCTCAGCGCGCTGGCCGTGAAGCCGACGGGCCCCATGGCGTTCGGCCTCGGCCTGTTCGGGGTCACGGACGTCGACCCGACCGCGATCGGCAAGTACAAGACGCTGGCCGATGTGGCCGCCGCGGCGGCCCTGCCGTACAAGCCGGTCGAGGAGCGCTACTGCGAGAGCGGCGCCAAGCTGATCTGCTGGGCGGGCTGGAAGTACCGGACGGTCGACGCCAACCTCGCCACCCGCACCGAGGCGCTGAAGATCGCCGGCCAGCTCTCCGGCCGCACGTACGACTACACGAAGCCGACGATCCTGGGGTTCTCCCCCGGGCCGTCCGGCTCGTCGACGATCCGCGGCACCGGGTACTCGTTCGCGCTCTCCCGCAACGGCGGCACCTCCCTGGCCGAGACGAGGAACACGTTGGCCCTCGCCCTCGCCGGGGCGGACGGTGCCGGTGCGACCGCGCGGGCCTCCGCGGGCCTCGGTCTCGCGCTGGCGTTGAACATGAACACCAGCTCCCTGGGCCTCGACTGGTTCGGCTCCCCGCTGAACTTCGACAAGGTCAAGGCCTCGAAGGTCCTCGAGCTCCTGGACCGTTTCGGCATGCTGCCGGCGGGCCTGGACATCGCGACCATCACCAGCGCGATGGACCTCGCGCAGAACATCAAGCTCCCGGATCTCCAGGAGGTCAGTTGCCTCGGCGGCTCGACGTCCGCCTCCGCGTCCGGGCTCGGGGAATGCTCCAACACCCTGGGCCTGTTCGACTACTACAAGGACCTGCGCGCCCCGACCGTCGGCCAGAGCCGTCAGACCTCCTGGGGCCTCACCGATCCCACCTCGCTGTTCCTCGGCAACGGCAACCTGCTCAGCCGCGGGCTCACGCCCGGTGCACTGCAGGTGCTCACCGCGCTCGCCGGTGGCGATCTCAGCAAGGTGCCGCCGCAGGAGCTCGCCGCCCTGCTGCAGAACCCCGTCGCCAAGGAGGTGATGGATGCGCTGTTCTCCGCGGACAAGCGGCTCAAGCTCACCAACGACTTCGTCCGCCTCACCAAGGAGGTGACGACCACGGAGACCGGGAGCGCCACGCGGTACCTACTCACCAGCGACTACGGTCTCCGCTCCCCGATCACCGTGGACTGGCTCGGCTATCGGCTCACGCTCTTCCCGGCGGCGGAGGTCAACGGCACGATGCGGCCGAACTACCTGGGCCTGCCGACCATCACGAAGATCGACGGCGCCGCGCCGAGCCTGCTGCCGAGCGTGGGCCTCATCGAGCTGGCCAATCCGTTCGGCCTCGGCACCCTGCCGATCCGGCCCTTCGCCCCGCTCGCGGCGCTCGACAGCTGGGGCAAGAGCATCACGCTCCCGCAGGACGTCCAGCGGCTCGGCACCCTGGCCCCGCTCGCGCAGCAGGCGCTCGGCGGCAAGGACAAGCCGGCCGCTCCGGAGAGCGCGACGACCGCACCTGCCGCGGCCGGCGAACCGACGACGTCCGCGGTCCCGTCGGAGGGGTTCGTGACCTCGCGGGCCGCCGCCCCGGCGCTCGCGTCCGCGGCACCGTCGTCGTCCGCAGCGCCGTCCTCGTCCTCGTCGCCGTCCTCGTCCTCGTCGTCGGCGTCGGTGTCGACCCCGGAACCGGTGGCGGACGCGACCGACACCTCCGCGGCACCGTCGACCGGATCGGCGACGCCGCAGGAGCGACCGGAGTCCACGAGCACGTCGGGGTCGGGGGCGACGTCCGAGCCGGCGGCCTCCGCATCCGACAAGCCCGCCGCCGAGGGCACCGGCACCGCCGGCGAGGCGGGGACGGAGAGCGCCGCCGACGACACCACGGTCACCGCCGACGCGGCCTAAGCGACCCGAACCCCGCGATGGGGCGTGCCGCCGAGCGCTACGCTCGGCGGCATGCCCCATCCGATCATGTTCTCCGACGACGATCCGGTGCTGGCACGCGTCCGCGACATCGCCCTCGCCTTCCCGGAGGCGACCGAGAAGATCGCCCACGGCCGCCCGACGTTCCGCTGCGGCAAGATGTTCGCGATGTACGGCGGCGGCACGAAGAAGACGGCCACCCGGCCGCACGAGCAGCGCGACACCAGCGTGCTGTTCATCGCGGACCCGGCCGAGCGGGTGGCGCTGGAGCAGGACGAGCGCTTCTACCTTCCCGCGTACATGGCGTCGGCGGGCTGGCTCGGGCTCGACCTGACCATCGGCACCGTCGACTGGGACGAGGTGCGCGAGCTCGTGGACGCGAGCTACCGGCAGATCGCACCGAAGCGCGCGATCGCGGCCCTGGACCAGGACTGACGTTCCCTCAGAGCCGCGGCCCCTGCTCCCGCAGGTCGTCGACGTCCTTCATGGCCCGTCGCAGCTGCGCGAGCCAGTCCTCGGTGTGCTCGCCGACCAGCCGCACGCACCAGGCCAGCGCGTCGGCGCGCGAGCGCGCCACTCCGGCGTCGACCAGCGTGTCGAGCACCAGCCGCTCGGGCTGCCGCAGCCTGGTCATCACCGGCACCGCCTGGTGGGTGTAGAGGATGGTCTCCGACCCCGTCGAGACACCCCACGAGACCCGGCGCTGATACCGCTCCTGCGCCTCGTCCGCGATCCGCATCCGCTGCTCCCGCGTCTCCTCGCGGAACCGGGCCGCCCGGCCCTCGCGCTGAGCGGTCGACTCCCCGTCGCCGGACGGCAGCGCACCGACGACGACGATCTCCTCGCGGTCGACGGTCACCGTCGGCGGACCGTCGAACCAGCCGTCGGGCAGCCTGCCCGCGAACCATTCGCCGGCGTCCTTGGCGTCCGGCACCGCCGCGCGCGGTCCTCGTCCTGCCATCATGGGAGACCTCCTTCATCGGTCCTAATTACATGATTACATGATTACTCAGGACGTCGGAGGCTGTCGAGGGATATCGCCGAGAGCGGACGCGCCCTACCGGCGGGTGAGTGTGATCGAGGGCAGGCGCAGCTCGTCGCCCTGCAGGGTCGCGGTCTCGCTGGAACCGCCGCGGTCGCGCAGCACGACGGTGCCGCCGTCGACCGTGTACGTGCCGCCGTACGCGTTGGGCCGGCCCTGCAGGTCCTCCTCCCAGGTACCGTCCGCCGCGAGGCGGACGACCCAGTCGCCGTTCGCGTACGTGCCGGGGACGTGGGCGGGAATCGCGGCGGCCGACTGCGCGGGCGCCGACACCGACGCGGACACCGGGGCGGCGGTCGCCGGCGACGCGTCCGAGCCCGAATCCGACGAGCAGCCGGCGAGGGCACCCGCGGCGATGAGGGCGACGGCGAGCGAGGAGGAACGACGGAATCCGGTCATAGCGGCACGATACCTTTGCGGCCGCATCACCGCCCGGGTTCGAGCCGCCCGCCGCGCACGACGTGGAAGTCGTAGGCGGACTCGGCGTGCAGGCCGTCGTCGAGACCGTCGGCCTCGTGCTGCGGGTCGGCCCGCAGCCCGATCGTCGCCTTGAGCAGGAGGCCGATCGCGAGCGTCACCGCCATCGCGTAGCCCAGGACCGCGATCACCGCCACGGCCTGCCGCCACAGCTGGTCGACGCCGCCGCCGTACAGCAGGCCGTCGCGCCCGGCCGGCGCCGCGGCGCTACCGACGAGCCCGATCATCAGCATGCCCACGACGCCGCTGACCAGGTGCACGCCCACCACGTCGAGCGAGTCGTCGTACCGCCAGCGGTACTTGAGCTCGATCGCGTACGAACTGATCGCGCCCGCTGCGGCGCCGACCGCGAGCGCGCCGATCGGCGTGACCGCCGAGCACGACGGGGTGATCGCGACCAGCCCCGCGACGACGCCGGACGCGGCGCCGAACGACGTGGGCTTGCCGTGCCGCACCTTCTCGACGATCAGCCAGGAGACCATCGACACGGCGCCGGCGCCGAGCGTGTTCACGACGATGAGCGCGGCGGACCCGTTCGCCGCCAGGGTGGATCCGGCGTTGAAGCCGAACCAGCCGAACCACAGCAGGCCCGCGCCGAGCATGACGAAGGGCAGGTTGTGGGGCCGCATGGGATCGCGCGGCCATCCGGCGCGGCGGCCGAGCAACAGCGCCATGACCAGCGCCGAGGCGCCCGAGTTGATCTCGACCGCCGTGCCACCGGCGAAGTCGATCGCCTTGAGGTGCTGGACGATCCAGCCGCCGTGTTCGGCCGTGAGGCCGGGTAGTGAGAACACCCAGTGCGCGACCGGGAAGTACACGAGGGTCGCCCACAGGCCGGCGAAGACGAGCCAGGAGACGAACCGCATGCGGTCCGCCACCGCGCCCGCGATCAGGGCGACGGTGACCATGGCGAAGCCCGCCTGGAAGGCGACGAAGAGCAGCGCGGGCACGTGGCCGACGAGCGGCACCGCGCCCGCGTCGGCCCCGTCGGCGCCGAACGCCCCGAGCAGGCCGCGCAGGCCGGCGAACGCGGTCGGGTCGCCCACCACGCCGCCGCGATCGGGCCCGAAGGCCAGGGAGTAGCCGAACGCCACCCACAGCAGCCACACCACGGGGATGGCGGTGAGGCACATCATCATCATGTTGAGCACGCTCTTGCTGCGGACCATGCCGCCGTAGAACAGGGCGAGCCCCGGGGTCATCAACAGCACGAGCGCGAACGCGGCGAGCAGCCAGGCGGTGTCTGCACCATCGACTGCCCCGGTGGTCGGGAACATCGCCGAAGTGTAGCGGGCTAGGCCACCGATTCCTCCGCCAAGACCGACCGAATCTCCTTGCAGGCGTCGAGAATCGGTCGAATCCCGGGCGAACCGGGCGAACCGCACACGGGGGTGACGGTCGCTCGGGCCAGATCGCGGCGCGGCAGGCCGACCTCGTCGTAGAGCCGGAGCGCGGGGGCGGAGAGGTCCTGCGGCGAGCGGCGGCGCGGCGTGGGGACCGCGGGCGCGAGGCCCAGTCCCACGACGGTCCGTGACTCGGCGAGCTCGCCGAAGCCCTCGTAGTCGGCCGCGGTCAGCCGGGTCGCATCGAGCAGGGCACCGTCGACCGGGACGCGGCGCACGACGTCCCAGTCGATCTCGCCGCACAGATGCAGCAGCACGGGCTCATCGACCGCCGCCACGACGGACGCGAGAAGCTCGGCCGCCTCGGGCGCGGGGACGGCGCGCACGGGGTCGAGCTTGGTGAGAGCGGGCACGGTGCCGTGCACGACCGACCACATCGACGGCTCGTCGAGTTGCAGCACGACGTCCGATCCGAGCCGTCGTCGCAGATCGGCGACGTGTCGGACGAGTCCCTCCGCGAGCGAGGCGGCGACGTCGCGCATCGCGCCGCGGTCGCGGGCCACCCGGTGGCCGTTCGGCAGCTCCAGGCCGGCGGCGAGGGTGAGCGGGCCCGCGACCTGCGTCTTGACCAGGCCGAGGCCGCGCCGCCGGGCGACCTCGTAGGCCTCCTCCAGCGCGTCGATGTCCCGCTCAAGGTGGTCGCCCGCGAGCCGCGCGACGCGACCGCCGGGCACGCCGATGCGGTAGCCCGTGGTGGAGACGTCGAACCCGATGTCGACGAGCAGGGCGGCGGAGCGGCCGATCATGTCCGCGCCGATCCCCCGGTTCGGGAGCTCGGGCAGGAACGGCACCTCGAGCTCGCCCACGACGGTGGCGGCCGCCTCGCGCGGGTCCGTGCCGGGGACCGAGCCGATCGCCGTCACCCCGCCGACGAGCGGCGCGAGCGGGTCAGACATGGAGCGCGGACTCCGTGGAACGGATCGTGCCCGAGCCGAGCACCAGGTCGCCGCGCTCGGCGTCCGGCGAGTAGAGCACCGCGGCCTGCCCGGGTGCCACGCCGCGCAGGGGCGTCGCGAGGTCCATGACCAGCCGGTCACCGTCGGCGTGCGCGGTGACGGGCGCGAGCCCTCCGTGCGCGCGGACCTGCACCATCGCCTCCACGGGGCCCGACGGCGGCATGCCGGAGGTCCAGACGGCACCGTCGGCGACGATGCGCGCGACGTCGAGGCGCTCCCCGCGCCCTACCGTGACCTCGCCCGAGCCGGCGTCGATCGCCGTGACGTAGCGCGGCTCGCCGTCCCGCGCCGGGCCCGGCAGACCGAGCCCCTTCCGCTGGCCGATCGTGAACTCGTGGACGCCGGCGTGCTCGCCGAGCCGCTCGCCCGTCTCGGCGTCGACGACCGCACCGGGGCGCACGCCGATCCGGGCGCCGAGGAAGGCCTGCGTGTCACCGGACGGGATGAAGCAGATGTCGTGGCTGTCGGGCTTGTCCGCGACGGCGAGGCCGCGGCGGGCGGCCTCCTCGCGGATCTGCGGCTTCGGAGTGTCCCCGACGGGGAACAGCGCGCGGGCGAGCTGCTCGGCGGTGAGCACGGCGAGCACGTAGGACTGGTCCTTGTCGGCGTCGACCGCGCGCCGCAGCTCACCGCCCTCGAGGCGCGCGTAGTGGCCGGTCGCGACCGCGTCGAAGCCCAGCGCGTACGCCCGCTCGGCGAGCGCCGAGAACTTGATCTTCTCGTTGCAGCGCAGGCACGGGTTCGGCGTCTCGCCCGCGGCGTAGGCGGCGACGAAGTCGTCGATCACGTCCTCGCGGAAGCGCTCCGCGAAGTCCCAGACGTAGAAGGGGATGCCCAGGACGTCGGCGGCGCGGCGGGCGTCGCCGGCGTCCTCCTTGGAGCAGCAGCCGCGCGAGCCCGTGCGCAGGGTGCCGGGCGCCTCGGAGAGCGCGAGATGCACGCCGACCACCTCGTGGCCCGCCTCCACGGCCCGCGCCGCCGCGACGGCCGAGTCGACCCCTCCGCTCATCGCCGCCAGCACGCGCATCAGCGGACCCCCGTGGTGCTGAGCCCGGCGGCGCGGGCCCGGTCGACGACCTGACCGAGCGCGTCGAGCACCGCGTCGACGTCGGCCTCCGTGGTCTCGGGGCCGAAGGAGAAGCGCAACGAACCGCGGGCGACGCCCGGGTCGGTCCCCATGGCCTCGAGGACGTGGCTGACCCGCGCGACGCCGGCGCTGCACGCCGAGCCGGTGGCGCACTCGATACCGCGCGCATCGAGCAGCATGAGCAACGAATCGCCCTCGCAGCCCGCGAACGAGACGTGGGCGATGCCCGGCAGCGCGGGGATGCCGTGCCCGGCGCCGCCGTTGATCACGGCGCCCTCGAAGCCCCGGACGCCCGCGATGAGGCGGTCGCGCAGCGCGGCGCGGCGCGGCGACTCCTCCCCCATCCGGTCGACCGCCACCGTCAGCGCCGCGGCCATGCCCGCGGCGCCGGCGACGTTGGGCGTCCCCGACCGCAGATCGCGCTCGTGGCCGCCGCCGTGCGCCAGCGGCACCAGCGCGACGTTCCGGCCGATGAGCATGGTGCCCACGCCCTGCGGGCCGCCGAACTTGTGGGCGGCGTTGGTGAGCACGGCGAGGCCGCTGGCGTCGAAGTCGATGGGCACGTGGCCGGTCGCCTGGGTGGCGTCGGAGTGCATCGGCACGCCGTGCCGCGCGCACTCCGCGGCAAGCTCGGCGATCGGTTGCAGCGTGCCCACCTCGTTGTTGGCCCACATGACGCTGACCAGGGCGACGGTGCCCGCCGCCTCCTCCAGCGCGGCCCGCAGGTCGGCGGGGTCGACGAGGCCGCGGTCGTCGACGGGCAGCAGCCGCACGACGGCGCCCTCGTGCTCGCCGAGCCACTGACAGGCGTCGAGCACGGCGTGGTGCTCGATCGCGGACGCGATGACGGTGACGGCGGCGGGGTTCTCGGCGCGGCGGGCCCAGTACAGGCCCTTCACGGCGAGGTTCACCGCCTCCGTGCCGCCACCGGTGAAGATCACTTCCGAGGGGCGTGCGCCCAGCTCGCGGGCGATCGACTCACGCGACTCCTCGAGGATGCGGCGGGCGCGGCGGCCCGAGCCGTGCTGCGAGGAGGCGTTGCCCGGCCGGGCCGCGGCCTGCGCCATCGCCGCCAGTGCCTCGGGCACCATCGGGGTGTCCGCGGCGTGGTCGAGGTAGACGGGGTTCTCGCGGTCGGGAGTCATCGCGTCCCAAGAATACGCGCGCCGGCCCGCGTCACGGATGCCGGAGGTACCGCTCCGCGCCCGCTCAGGCGGCGAGCGGAAGCGGGGCGGCGGGATCGAGGAAGGCCGCGTCGGCGAAGACGGCGGCCTCGGCCCTCGCAGCGAGCGCCCCGCGGCCCGCCGCGACCCACCGACCGGCGTCGACGACCTCGGTGGCGTGCACGCGCACCGCGACGCCCCGCGCGGCGATGACGCGGGAGAGCGTGCCGATCTCGGTGTCCGATCCCACGTAGGCCGCGACGGTGGTCTGCCGTGCGCCGCGCGTGGGTCCGGGCAGGCGCATCGAGTAGCGCAGCGAGACGGGCACCACGTCGGCGCGGGCGTCGATCGCGGCCTGGAAGAAGGCCGGCCGGAATTCACCCCGGTGCACGCCGCAGTACGTGGTGCCCTCGGGGAACAGCGCGACGGTACGGCCCCGGCGCAGCAGCTCGGCGACGTGGTCGACCGTGACCGGCAACTCGCTCAGGCGCTCGCGGCGCAGCGGGATCGCACCGAACGCGCGCATCACGACCGCGACCGGGCGGACGTCGAAGATGTCGGCCTTCGCGACGAACGCCGCCGGCGCGATCGACGCGATCGCGACGATGTCGAGCAGCGACTGGTGATTCGCCACCACGAGGGAGCGCAACGGCACGTTGCCCACCGGCTCGACACGCACCCCCAGCGAGAAGAGCATCGCCCGCGCGCCGCCGCGGATCACCACGCGGCGTGCGGTGGCGCCGCACGGGTAGGCGAGGGCCAGCGCGAGCAGGCCCGCCGACAGCACCGCGACGAGCGCCGCCCATCGGATCGCCCGCAGCCAGGCCGCGGTCTCCTGCGGCTCGCCGGCGGAACAGGCCCCGTCGCACGGGGAGACCTGCTGCCAGGGATGCCGGGCGAGTTCCGCAACGGGGATCACGATCAGATGCTTCCCGCCGCCTGCTGCAGCCGTTCGAGGTAGCGGACGTTGAACCGGGTGCGGTCGATGATCATCGGGAAGTCCGCGACGTCGAAGACCGGGTCGAAGCTCGGGGCGCCGAGGATCTCCGCGTTCATCCGCAGGTAGCCGGTGACGAGCGGAGGGAAGGTCCGGCGGGAGGCGGGCTCGGCGGTGATCTCCTCGACCGCGTTCCTCGGCGTCACCACCCAGCGGGCGCGGTGCTTGGCGTCGACCAGCTCCCGGACCGCCCGCACCGTCGCGCCGCGGTCGTGGCCCTCGTACTGCATCGGGACGCTGACGGCGCCCATCGCGTAGCGGATGCCGCGCAGGTCGCTGTAGGCGAGCAGCCCCGCCCACATGAGGCACAGGACGCCGCCGGTGCGGTGGTCGGCGCGGACGCAGGCCCGGCCCATCTCGAGCGTCTCGGGCCGGATGTGGTCGAGGGCGTCGAGTTCGAACTCGGTGGCGAGGTAGAGCCCACCGGCCGCGATCGCCCCGGGCGGCGGGAGGATCCGGTAGCACCCGACGATGGCGTCGCCGGGCTTGTGGCGGATCACGAGGTGGTCGCAGAACTCGTCGAACCGGTCGGCGTCGCGGCCGTCGGCCACGCCGGCCATCGAGGCCTCGAACCCCGGCTCCGATCCGAAGACCTCGTAGCGCAACCGCTGCACCGTGTCGATGTCGTCCGGGCGGGTGGTGAGCACGACCTCGTACTCGGCACCGTCGATCAGCGTCTCTGCGGCCGGGCTCCGGCCGGTGACCAGTGTTGCCATGCGCTCACACTGGGCGCGCGAGACGACGGGGCGGTGAACCGCGACCGCGCGGGTCGGTGAACCCTTGCCGAACGCGGGTGAATAACGGGCTACGCCCGGGTGCCGGGTCCGGGCGCGGTGCCGCCCGTCAGAGCGCGGGTCGCGGGATGTTCTGCGGCATCGAGGCGACGTAGTCGGCCGACTCGGCGAACCGCAGGGAGTCGATGGTGCCGCCGGGCGGGAGCTCGGGCTCGACGGGCTCGATGGTGCGCTCGGCCGCGAGCAGATCGGCGACGGTGCGGTGTGCGGCCACGGCGCGCAGCTGGGACCAGGTGGGCGGCAGCAGGAAGCAGCGGCCGGCGGACCAGTCCTCCAGGGCCTGGGCGGCGGTCCGCCACCCGGCCTCCTCGACCTCGCTCGTGCGGTCGTCGGCCTCCTGACCGGCGGGGAGGGCGGCCAGGAAGAAGCGGGTGTCGTAGCGGCGCTTCTCGTTCTTGGGGGTGATCCAGTGCGCGAAGGGACGCAGGAGGTCCGCGCGGAGCACGAGGTCCTCGTCGCGCAGGAACCGGGCGAGCGAGAGCTCCTTGGCCTCGAGCCGCGCCCGGGCGGGCGCCAGGGCGGCGACGTCGGGGGCGCCGCCGCCGGCCGCGGAGACGAGGAGCACGCCGCACTCCTCGAAGGTCTCCCGCACGGCGGCGCAGACCAGTTGCCGCGCGTCGCGTTCGTCGGCGCCGAAGCGCTCGGCCCACCACGACGCCGCGGGGCCCTCCCACGCGAGGTCGGCGTCGCCGTCGCGGGGATCCACTCCCCCGCCGGGGAAGACGGTCATGCCGCCGGCGAAGGCCATCTGCTGTACGCGGCGCTGTAGGAACACCTCGATCCCGTCCGCTCCGTCGCGGACCAGGACGACGGTGGCGGCGTCCTTGGGCTGGGGCGGCGCCGCGGGAGATTCGATGTTCGAAGACATTCGCTCACCGTATCCGACGCGCGCCCCGCGATGTCCGGTTCGGCTCGCGTGCCCCGGTCCCGTCAGCCGACCCCGAGCGCCGCGCTCACCCCGAGGGCGCCCTCGTCGATCGCGCGCGCCAGTGCACCGAGCTCGGCCGCGGCGGCGTCGTCGCCGGGTGCGGCGGCGGCCGCGGCGGCGAGCCGGCGGAGCGCACGCCGGAAGGGCCTCTCGTGTCCCCCGCCGTAGGCGTCCGGCGGGCCCGCGTTCTCGGGCGGCGGCGGCACTGCGCCGAGTGCCGCCGCCAGGGCGGAGGCCCGCGCGATCAGCGCGTCGGTCAGGTCGGCGACCGTGCGGTCGCCGGCCGACGCCGACAGGTCCGCCGCCGCGGCCTCCGACAGCACCGCGGCGTACTCCCGCGCCGCGCGATCCAGATCCGATGTGTCCATGACGCCCCCAGTAGGTTCGAATGGTCGACGAGTGCGCGATTCCGTACACCACGGTAGACGATATTCGTGCACCACGGTAGAGGACATGGAGGAGACATGGCCACCGAGGATCCCCCGACCGCCCCGGACCTCGCGGAGGCGGTCGGCGCCCTGGGGCGCCGCCTACTGTCACTGGAGGAGCCGATCCTCCGCTCCGCCGGCGTATCGATGTGGGAGTACGCGATCCTCACCACGCTGCTCCGCGGCGGCGCGGTGTCCCAGGTCGAACTGTCCCGGCGCACCGGGCGCGACACCACCCGCCTGGGCAAGAACCTCGCCGAACTGGAATCACGAGGGCTCATCACGCGCGAACAGGCGGACGACGCGCGCCGCCGGACCGTCGCGGCGACCGCCGACGGCGCAGCGGCTCAACGGCACGCGAAGCAGGAGATCCGCGCCGCCGAGGATCGCCTGCTCGCCGCGCACCTGTCGAACGAGGAGGCGGCGACCCTGCGCCGGCTCCTCGAGCGCCTCCTGCCGGAGTGACTACGAACCCGCCGGGGGGCGTTCCGATCCCGGCGAGGGCGGCGCGAAGGTGCGCAGGCGGCGGATGAGCCCGGTCAGGCGCTCGACCGTCGCGTTCTCCGGGTCCGTCAGGCGCAGGCACAGCAATTCCCGTGCGGTCGCGTGCACCACGCGGGCCAGGTACTCGGGATCCTCGACCCCGGGGAAGGTCTCGCGCAGGCTCAGTTCCATGAACGCCACGACGGCTTCGCGCGATTCGGCCAGCCGCTCATGCAATGCGGGCGGCGCCCCCTCGGGTGGCAGCAGGAAGAGCCGCCAGCCCGACGGATTCCCGTCGATCGCGCGCACGGCCCCCTCGAACGCCGAGACGAAGGGGTCGTGATCCGAGTCCGGCGCCACCTCCGCCACCGCCTCGAGGTACTGCTCCCCGATTCGATCGGCCTCCCGGTCGATCAGCGCGACGAACAGTCCCGCGAGATCGCCGAACTGCTGGTAGAGCACCGTCCGGGTGACGCCGGCAGCGTCGGCGATGCGCTTGGGGGTGGCGGCGTGAAAGCCCTCGGCGGCCACGATCGCGTGCGTCACGTCGAGGATCTGCTCGCGCCTGTCGGTGGCGCTCATACGAGTTCGCGTCATTCCCTTGACAGGATAACTTACACCCTGTCATCGTCGTACTTACGCAATGAAAGTTAAGGAGTGTTCATAGTGCGGCACTTCCCCGAACTCGCCGAACGGGTGCGGTCACAGGCGATCCTGCAGCCGGACCTGTACGGCGACGTCGATTTCGACACCCCGCCCTACCGCCACACGACGAACCCCGGCGACCGGTCCAGCCTGCGCCCGCGCCTGGGCAGGCGGTCCGCGACGCTCGACGACGAGCGGACCGTCGAACTGATCGCCACCGCCACGCTGCTGGGCGACGTGGTCGCCGATCCCTACGCCGCCCTCGAACCGCGCTACGGTACGAGGACACTGGTGGCGATGCTGCGCCGGGCGTGCCGCGAGGGCGTCGAGGCGGTGCCGGACGCCCCGCGGGAACTGGTCGACTTCCTCGCCGCGATGGAGGCGACGCCCGAGTGGGTCGACATGGACCTCGTCGAGCACGGAGCACGGCTCGCGCGGATCGGCTCGGCGCTGACCGCTCCGTTCATCACCCGCGGCGTGTTCCTGGCCACCTTCCTCAACACCTACGCGGCGCTACCGATGGCCCTCACGGGCGCCCTCACCGGCAAACGGGCGGCGCGGCGGATCAACGAGACCGCGAACTTCTTCGCGGTGACGACGCTCCCGGGTGCACTCGACCGGCACCGCGAGGGCTTCGAGGCGGCGGCGATGGTCCGGCTCATGCACTCGATGGTGCGATTCCATGCTCTGACCAGGCCGGGTGCCTGGAACCGGGAGGTCTACGGCATCCCCATCCCCCAGGTGGACCAGATGCCCGCGGGCACCATCGGCAGCTACCTGGTGGCGATCAAGGCCCTCCGCGCCGGGCGCGGCTTCGGCCCCGGCGAGCGGGCGATCGTCGAGTTCAACCGCTATCGCTGTTTCCTGCTAGGCCTACCGGAGGAACTGCTACCGACCACACCCGAGGACATCGTGTCGGTCTTCCACGGGCGCGCCGCCCTGCTGCGCGACGACTTCGACGACGCGACCTGCGGCGAGCTCGTCCGGTCGTCGATGGAGGCCTACCTGCGACCCGAGCGGACCCTCTTCGACCGGGCCGCGGAGCGCGTGGAGAAGGCCTGGAGCAAGACGGCTTTCGCGTTCGCGTTCTGCGACCTGCGCCCCTCGAAGGCCGCCCGCCTCGGCGTCGACTTCACGGCGGCCGACGTCGGCCTCGTCGCGCTCACCTACCCGTTCCTGGCCGGGCGCCTGCTGGCCTGCGAGCGCGGGATCAGGGTCCCGGCGCTGACGGACGCCGTCGACCGCTACCTGACCGATCTCATCCGCCGGCGCCTCGTGACGTACGGGC
This sequence comes from Tsukamurella paurometabola, assembly GCF_900631615.1. Classification (NCBI taxonomy): domain Bacteria; kingdom Bacillati; phylum Actinomycetota; class Actinomycetes; order Mycobacteriales; family Tsukamurellaceae; genus Tsukamurella; species Tsukamurella paurometabola. The sequence goes on along the minus strand of NZ_LR131273.1, from coordinate 2,898,831 downwards.
ACCCCGAGTTCGTCTCCGACGGCGCCGACTACGCGCGCGCCTGACGACGCCGGCGCTGCGCCACCGCCGCGATGCCGTACGACCCGGCGACGCCCCCGACGAACATCGCGGCCGCACCGGGCAGCAATCCGGCCGCGGGACGGCGGACGCCCGCGCGCGCGAGGCGCGAGGAGACCCACCACCAGAAGGGCAGCACCGCGATCGGCGTCGTGGCCACACCCGGCGCGTAACCGCCGAAGCGCGCCGCCAGGGCCAGGTGCGAGAAGCCGTGCAGGCCGTAGGCGAGGAGCGCGGTCTGGTACCAGGCCGAACGACCACCCGTCCGCGCGCCGTCCGCCGCCGCCGCTGCGACGACCACGCCCATGACACCGATCGCCGTGTGCGCCACCTCGTCCGACACGGGCAGCCCGCGCTCCCGTGCCCACGGGCCGTTCATGAACCACTCCTCCGCATCGTGGACCGCCCAGGCCGCGAAGAGGCCCGCCGTCGCCGCCACGGGCACCGCCACATTACGTTCCGTCATGTAACGAAACTAGACTGGGTGGCATGCCCGCCGCAACCCCCGGACGCCCCCGCAGCGCCGCCGCCGAACGCGCCATCATCGACGCCGCGCTCGCCGAACTCGAGGACGTCGGATACCAGGGCCTCACCATCGAGAACGTCGCGAAACGCGCCGGGGTCGGACGGCCCACGATCTACCGCCGCTGGCCGGACCGCGACGCCCTCGTCGTCGGGGCGCTGATCGCGACGGTGCCGCCGCTGCGGGCACCGTCGACCGAGGACCCCGTAGCCGACCTGAGGTCGCTCGTCTCCGACTTCGTGGCCGGGATCGCGCGCTCCCCCGCGGCCCGGGCCATGCTCGCGGTGCACGCCGCCGGGGCGCACCGCCCCGACCTGCGGGCAGCACTGCACGAGCACTACCTCGCACCCCGCGCCGAGGTGCTCGCGGACGCCCTCGCGCGGGCACGCCGGTCGGGCGCGATCCGTGGCGGCGTCACCGACGCGCAGGTGCGCGACCTGCTGTTCGGGCCGGCCGTCTACCGGTGGCTGATCGTCGGTGAGGTGCCGCCACCGTCGGAGCTCGACGATCTGCTGGACCTCGCGCTCGCCGCGCTCGGCTCCTGAGCGGGCTCAGCGGACCTCGAACGACCCGCTCCCCGGCGTGGGCATCAGCACCACCGCGACGGTGCCCGTGCTCACGAACCGGGCGGCGTAGGTGATCCGGCCGGTCCCCGTCTGCGCGACGGCCGACTCCGGGACCTGCCCGGCGGCGAAGGGTTTGACGGTGACCGATCCCCGCGCACCGGTCCGCAGATTGTGGAAATCGATGCGCACCAGCGACATGTACGAGTTGTAGCCGACCGAGCTGTGCGCGGCGAGCCGGACCTCGCCCGGCCGCCCGGTCGTATCGGCACCGATCCGGGTGGTGAAGGGCTGCGGAATCCCCAGGCCCGCGACCTGCGTGGCGGTCAGCGGCACCTGGGGAACCGCCAGCGGCGCCGCCTGCGCGGGCACGGCGCCGATGCCGGCGACCAGCCCCGCCGCAGCGATTCCGGTGACGAGAGTCTTCTTGAGCATGGGGCTCCTCCGATCATCGGTCGTCCGCCCGGGGCTGGAGCGGAAGGTTCCTCACGGGGGAGGTCGGCCCCGGCGTTGCGACCGTTACACCGGACGCGGGCGACCGCGCAGGGGACTTCGGCGGGCGCACGCCCTCGACCACCGCCGCGGTCGATGCCCACCCCGTGCGCCCGCGCCCTGCACGGCGCCCCGGCCCGGCACGCCGCGATCCTCGTGGAGGAGGGTGGCAGCGGTCGGGATCAGGACTGCCCGGCGCGGACCGCCTCCTCGATGCGCTCGCCGATCCGCTGGTCGATCCGCCGCCAGTAGTCGAAGGCGCGCTGCAGGACCGGCTCGCTCACCCCGTCGAGGAGGTGTCCGGCGACGTTCGAGACGAGCCGGTCGCGCTGGGCGTCGTCCATCACGTCGCGGACCAACGTGCCGGCCTGCCCCCAGTCGTCGTCCTCGCGATGCGCGACGTAGGCCGCCCGTACGATCTCGCCGTCGGCGGCCCACTGCGGCTCGGGCTGCCCCGGGTAGTCTGCGGCGGGACCGCCCTTGGAGTTCGGTGCGTACACCGGATCGCGGACGGGGTCGATGCGCATCGCGCCGTCCTTGGAGTAGCTCCGCACCTCGTTCCGGGGCCGGTTGACGGGGATCTGCTTGTAGTTCGCGCCCAGCCGCGCGCGGTGCGCGTCCGCGTACGCGAAGACCCGTCCGAGCAGCATCCGATCCGGGCTGAACCCGATGCCCGGGACGATGTTGCTGGGCTCGAACGCCGCCTGCTCGATCTGGCTGTGATTGTCGGTGGGGTTGGTGTGCAATGTCATCCGGCCGACCTCCTGCAGCGGGTAGTCGGCGTGCGGCCACACCTTCGTCAGGTCGAACGGGTTGAACCGGTAGTCGGCCGCGTCCTCGTACGGCATCAGCTGCACCTTCAGCGTCCAACTGGGGTGCTCGCCACGGGCGATCGCGCCGAAGAGGTCGCGCACGTGGAAATCGCCGTCGGCGCCCGCGAGTTCGTCGGCCTCGTCCTGCGTGAGCGTCTCCACGCCCTGGTCGGAGATGAAGTGGTACTTCACCCAGTGCTTCACGCCGTCGGCGTTGACCCACAGGTAGGTGTGCGAGCTGTAGCCGTTCATGTGCCGCCACGACTTCGGGATACCGCGGTCGCCCATCAACCACGTGACCTGGTGGGCGGACTCCGGCGACAGGGTCCAGAAGTCCCACTGCATGTCGTGATCGCGAAGGTTGTTGTCGGCGCGCCGCTTCTGCGAACGGATGAAGTGCTGGAACTTCATCGGGTCCTTGATGAAGAACACGGGCGTGTTGTTGCCGACCATGTCGTACACGCCCTCCGGGGTGTAGAACTTCAGCGCGAAGCCGCGCGGATCGCGCCACGTATCGGGGCTCCCGCGCTCGCCCGCGACCGTCGAGAAGCGCGCCATCATCTCCGTCTTCGCGCCGGGCGCGAACACCGCCGCGCACGTGAACGCCGAGACGTCGGCGGTCGTCTCGAACGTGCCGAAGGCACCGCTGCCCTTCGCATGCGGCTGCCGCTCGGCGATCCGTTCCCGGTTGAACTGGGCCATCTGCTCGATCAGGTAGTGGTCGTGCAGGACGATCGGCCCCGCGGCGCCGACGGTCAACGAGTGCTCGTCGCTCCCGGCGGGGGCACCGGAGTCCGCCGTGGTGAAGTTCGCGTTCTCGGACATGGCTGTTCTCCTCCGCGTATGTGATTGTCGTTCAGGGCTGTTCACACCCGTCGGGCTGAACGACGGGCGGATCGCAGCCCTGTCCCCACCGTAGCGAACACGAGCGAGCCCCGCCCGGAACGGATCCGGACGGGGCTCGTCGAAAGGGGCTAGCGCTCAGCCCTTGTGGGCCTTGACGGCCTCGGTGAGCTGCGGGGCGACGTCGAACAGGTCGCCCACGATGCCGTAGTCGGCGATCTCGAAGATCGGGGCCTCTTCGTCCTTGTTGACGGCCACGATGGTCTTCGAGGTCTGCATGCCGGCGCGGTGCTGGATGGCGCCCGAGATGCCCAGGGCGATGTACAGCTGCGGCGACACGGTCTTGCCGGTCTGGCCGACCTGGAACTGGCCCGGGTAGTAGCCCGAGTCGACGGCGGCACGCGAGGCGCCGACGGCGGCACCCAGCGAGTCGGCGAGCTCCTCGACGACCGAGAACTTCTCGGCCGAACCCACGCCACGGCCACCGGAGACGACGATCGACGCCTCGGTGAGCTCCGGGCGGTTGCCGCCCTGGATCGGCTGCTTCGAGATGATCTTCACGGCGTTCTCGGCCTCGGCCGGGACCGCGACGTCGATGATCTCACCGGCGCCCGCGACACCGTCGGCCTCGACGGCACCCGGGCGCAGCGACGCGACGGGGGTGTCGCCACCGGCGGTGGCCTCGACGGTGAACGCGCCACCGAAGATCGAGTGAGTGGCGGTACCGCCGGGGCCGAAGGCGATCGCGTCGGCGATCAGGCCGGAGCCGAGGCGCGCGGCGGCGCGGCCGGCCACCTCCTTGCCCTCGAACGTCGCGGCGGTGAGGATCGCCGCGGCGCCCTGGCTCTCGGCGAGCTCGGCGAGCACGCCGACCTTCGGGGTGACCAGGTGGGTGTCGGCGTCGGCCGACTCCGCGCGGTAGATCTTGGCGGCGCCGGCGGCCTTGAGCTGCTCGGCGAGGGCGTCGGTGGTGCCGGGGGCGCCCACGACGACGGCGGCGGGCTCACCCAGCGCCTTGGCGGCGGTCAGCAGCTCAGCCGTGACCTTCTTCAGCTTCCCGTCGACCTGCTCGACGAGGACGAGTACGTCTGCCATAACGGCTTCTCTCCTTATGAGGGGATTCGAGGGGTCCTAGATGATCTTCTGGCCGATGAGGAACTGCGCCACCTTGGTGCCGCCGTCGCCCTCGTCCACGACCTTCTCGCCCGCCTCCTTGGGCGGCTTCGGGGTGACAGCCGTGACGGTGGTGCCGGCGTTCGCGCCGCCGACCTCGTCGAGCTCCACGCCGATCTCCGCGAGGGAGAGCACGGTGATCTCCTTCTTCTTCGCGGCCATGATGCCCTTGAAGGAGGGGAAACGCGGCTCGTTGATCTTCTCGTTGACCGAGACGATGGCCGGGAGGGAGGCCTCGAGCTCGAAGACGCCCTCGTCGGTCTCGCGCTCGCCCTTGAGCGAGTCGCCGTCGACGGTGAGCGTGCGCATGTGCGTCAGCTGCGGCAGGCCCAGGTACTCGGCCAGGATGGCCGGGACGGCGCCGACGCGGCCGTCGGTGGCCTCGTTACCGGCGATGACCAGCTCGACACCCTCGATGGTGCCCAGCGCACGGGCGAGCACCCAGGAGGTCTGGATCGCGTCCGAGCCGTGCATCGCGTCGTCCTGGACGTGGACGGCCTTGTCGGCGCCCATCGACAGCGCCTTGCGGATCGCATCGGTGGCGCTCGCGGGGCCGACGGTCAGCACGGTGACCTCGCCGCCGTGGGCCTCCTTGATCTGGAGCGCGGCCTCGACGGCGCGCTCGTTGATCTCCTCGAGCCACGGGTCGATCGACCGGTCGACCGTGAAGTCATCGGACAGCTTGCGCTCGGACCCGGGATCGGGAGCCTGCTTGATCAGTACGACTACGTTCGTCATTGGTCTTCGTCGACCTCCATCGATGATCGGGATACTCGTAGGGCACATTCTCACACTGCCGTGAGGTACGGAAAATCGTCCCCCGCCGCAGTTTCTGCGAGTAGAACGTAGCACCGCCTCACCACACTGTTTAACGCCAGAGTAAGTTACCCAGCGGTAACTGTCCATGTGGGATGGCCCACGCCCCGCGACGACTAGGCTGAGAAGAATGTGTGACCCGCTGCCCCTGACCGGCGAGCGAACCGTTCCCGGCATCCCCGAGGAGAACTACTGGTTCCGCCGGCACGAGATCGCCTACCTCGCGATCGTCGACCGCTACGCCGGGAAGTCGGTCTTCGAGGCCGGCAGCGGCGAGGGCTACGGCGCCGCCATGCTCGCGGCCGGCGGCGCGACGGTGACCGCCCTCGACTACGACGAATCGGCCGTCGCGCACGTGCGGGCCGCGTACCCCGCGGTGACGATGCTGCACGGCAACCTCGCGGAGCTCCCGCTCGAGGACGACTCCGTGGACGCCGTCGTGAACTTCCAGGTGATCGAGCACCTGTGGGACCAGCCGCAGTTCCTCCGCGAGGTGGCCCGCATCCTGCGCCCCGGCGGCGAGCTCGCCATCTCCACCCCGAACCGCGTCACCTTCTCCCCCGGCCGCGACACCCCGCTCAACCCGTTCCACACCCGCGAGCTCAACTCGGCCGAACTCGTCGAGCTGCTCGAGCAGGCCGGGCTGGAGGTCACGGAGAAGCTCGGCGTCTACCACGGGGCCCGCCTCGCCGAGCTGGACCGCCGCCACGGCGGCAGCTTCATCGACGCGCAGATCGAGCGGTCGCTGGCCGGCGAACCCTGGCCCGCGGAGCTGTCGAACGACGTCGCCGCCGTCGCCGCCCAGGACTTCGACGTGCGCGCCGACGCCCCGGACAGCCTCGACCTGTTCTTCTACGCGAGGAAGCCGTGACCGCCGGGCGCGAGCCCGGGATGATCGCCTTCGTCCTGCACTCCCACCTGCCGTGGCTCGCCCACCACGGCGCGTGGCCCGTCGGCGAGGAGTGGCTCTACCAGTCGTGGGCCGCCTCCTACCTGCCGATGGCGGAGATGCTCGACCGGCTCGCGGCCGAGGGCCGCACCGACCAGCTCACCCTGGGCGTGACCCCCGTCCTCGCCGCGCAGCTCGACGACCCGTACTGCCTCGAGGCCATGCACCACTACCTCGGCAACTGGCAGCTGCGCGCCCACGAGGCCGCGCTGTCGGGCCGCCCCGCGGCGGCCGAGCTCGGGGCGCGCGAGCACCGCAACGCCGCGCACGCGCTCGACCTGTTCGAGACGCGCTGGCGGCACGGCGGCACGCCCGTACTGCGCCGGCTCGCCGACGCCGGCACCGTCGAACTGCTCGACGGGCCGCTGGCGCACCCCTTCCAGCCCCTGCTCCACCCCCGCCTGCGCGAGCTCTCGCTGCGCGAGGGCCTCGCGTACGGCACGGCCCGACTGGGTTCCCCCGCCCGGACCGGGATCTGGGCGCCCGAGTGCGCCTACAAACCCGGCATGGAGACGGGATACGAGTCCGCCGGGGTCACGCACTTCATGGTCGACGGCCCCACTCTCGGGGGCGACACCGCGCTGGCCCGCCCTGTCGGCGAGTCCTCCGTCCTCGCGTTCGGCCGGGACCTCCCGGTGAGCTACCGCGTGTGGTCGCCCAAGTCCGGCTACCCCGGCCATGCCGCGTACCGCGACTTCTACGCCCACGACCACGCCACGGGCCTCAAGCCCAGCCGGGTCACGGGCAAGAACATCGCCGAGGCCGACAAGGCGCCCTACGACCCCGCGCGTGCCGACGCCGCGATCGACAAGCACGTGGCCGACTTCGTCGACACCGTCGTCGCGCGCGTGCGGTCCGAGAGCGCGCGGATCGGGCGCGACGCCCTCGTCGTCGCGGCCTTCGACACCGAGCTCTTCGGCCACTGGTGGTACGAGGGCCCGATCTGGCTCGAGCGCGTCCTGCGGGCCCTGCCCGAGGCCGGCGTCCGGGTCGGCACCCTGCGCTCGGCCGCCGAGGCCGGGTACGTGGGTGCGGCCCGCGAGATCCCCGCCAGCTCGTGGGGCTCGGGCAAGGACTGGCACGTCTGGGACGGCCCGCTCGTGCGCGAGTTCGTCGAGCTCAACGAGGAGATCACCACGACGGTGCTGCGGGTGCTCGACAAGCGCGCCGGGCGCACCCGCGACGTGGTGAGCGATCAGGTGCTGCAGGAGGCGCTGCTGTGCCTGCAGTCCGACTGGCCGTTCATGGTCTCCAAGGACACCGCCGCGGCGTACGCCCGCGATCGCGCCTACAAGCACGCGCACGCCCTGCGGGAGATCGCCGAGGCCGCCGAGCGGGGCGACGAGGCCCGCGCGATCGCACTGGCCCGCACGTGGCGGCTCGCCGACGATCCGTTCCCCGGTCTCGACGCCCGGCGCCTCCCGGCGCCGCTGGGAGGGTTCTGACATGCGCGTCCTGCTCGTCTCCTGGGAGTACCCGCCCGTCGTGGTCGGCGGTCTCGGCCGGCACGTGCACCACCTCGCGCTGCAGCTGCGCGACCAGGGCCACGACGTGGTCGTCGTCTCGCGCCAGCCCACGGGCACGGACCCGCGCAGCCACCCCACGTCGGACTCCGTGGTCGACGGGATCCGCGTCATCATGGCCGCGGAGGATCCCCTCGCCCTCGACTTCGGCACCGACATGATGCCGTGGGTGCTGTCCATGGGGCACTCCATGCTCCGCGCGGGCCTGCGGCTCGCGGGGTACAACCCCACTGCCGGGGAGGACGCGCTGCACGGCGCCGGCACCGTCGGCCGGCCCTGGGTGCCCGACGTGGTGCACGCCCACGACTGGCTCGCGGCGCACGCCGCCGTCGGGCTCGCCGAGGCCTTCGACGCGCCCCTCGTCGCGACCATCCACGCCACCGAGGCCGGCCGGCACAGCGGCTGGGTCTCCGGACCGGTGAACCGGCAGGTGCACTCCACCGAGTGGTGGCTCGCGAACGAGGCGGATGCGGTCATCACCTGCTCGCGGTCGATGTCCGACGAGGTGAACCGCCTGTTCGGGCCGGGCCTCGCGCAGCTGCACACGATCGCGAACGGCATCGACGCCACGGCCTGGCCGTACCGGGACCGGTCCCGCGCCGCGGCCCGTCGGGGCGCGCCCCGCCTGCTGTACGTCGGCCGGCTGGAGTACGAGAAGGGCGTGCAGGACCTCATCGCCGCCCTGGCCCGGGTGCGCCGCACACATCCCGGGACGACGCTGACCGTGGCCGGCGACGGCACGCAGGCCGCGTGGCTGCGCGACGTGGCGCGGGAGCACCGGGTGCTGCGGGCCGTCGAGTTCACGGGCGCCCTGGATCACGAGGAGCTCGTCGCGCAGCTGCACTCCGCCGACGCGCTCGTGATCCCGTCCCGGTACGAGCCGTTCGGCATCGTCGCGCTGGAGGGCGCCGCCACGGGCATCCCCGTCATCGCGACGACCGCCGGTGGCCTGGCGGACTTCATCCGGACCGGGCGGACGGGGCTGTCCGTCGAGCCCGCCGACGTACCCGGGCTGACCGCCGCGATCCGCGCGCTGCTCGACGACCCCGTGTCGTCGTACGCGTGGGCCGCCGCGGCGCGCGCCGAGGTCGAAGAGCTCACCTGGGAGGCCGTCGCCCGCGAGACCGCGCAGGTCTACCTCGCCGCAAAGCGCCGCCCGCGCACCCCGCTCGGGCGGCGTGTGATCGACGAGCGGCCGCTCCCCGAGCGCGACCCGACGAACCCCGTCTAGGAGCCTCGGCCCCACGACCTGCGCAATGTGCACGATCGCAAATTCTGTGGCACCGTCGATTCATGACCGCACGACCGTTAGACATCCTTTCCATCGCGCTCGGGGAGGACCGGGCGTGCTGATCCGGAACGAGACGCCGGAGGACCACGCCGCGGTCGCGGAGGTGCACCGGAGCGCGTTCGCGCCCATGACGCCGCCCGGGCGGACCGAGCCACTGGAGGTCGTGCTGGTCGAGGCGCTGCGCCTGAGCGGCGCATGGATCGACGAACTCTCCTTCGTCGCCGAGGACGACGCGGGCACCGTGATCGGCCATGTCTGCCTCACGCGCGCGGCGGTGGGCACGAGCCCGGCACTGGCGGCGGGCCCCCTCGGCGTCCGATCCGACCTGCAGGGGCAGGGCACGGGCTCCGCGCTCATCGTCGCCGCCCTCGGCGCGGCGGATGCGCTCGGGGAGCCCCTCGTGGCGCTGCTCGGGCACAAGGACTACTACCCGCGCTTCGGCTTCGTCCCCGGCGCCGAGGTCGGCGTCGTCCCGGACGTCGCGGAATGGGCCGGCGATTCCTTCATGGTGCGCACGCTCGGCGCGTACACGCCGGACCTGCGGGGCGAGTTCCACTACGCCCGGCCGTTCTACGTGCTGTAGCCCCGGGCGGCGGCCGGGGTCAGTCCGCCTGCGGCAGGCCGCGCGCCTCGGCCTTCTTGCGCTCGATGTCGGCCAGGGCGCGCTCGAGCTCGGCGCGCTCGGCGACGTTGGCGTCCCACATCTCCTTGCGGTTCTTGACGACCTTCGCGGGCGAGCCGACGGCGATCGAGTACGGCGGGATCTCGCCGCGCACCACGGCGTGCGCACCGAGGACGCTGCCGTGGCCGATGAGGGTGTTGCGGGTGACCGTCACCTTGGTGCCGACCCAGGTGTCGCCGCCGATGCGGACGGGGCCCTTGACGATGCCCTGGTCCTTGATGGGGACGTGGATGTCGTCCATCTTGTGGTCGAAGTCGCAGATGTAGCACCAGTCGGCGACGAGCGACGCGGGGCCGAACTCGATGTCGAGGTAGCAGTTGACCACGTTGTCGCGACCGAAGACCGACTTGTCGCCGATGCGCAGCGAGCCCTCGTGGCAACGGATCTTGTTCGAGTCGCCGATGTGGACCCAGCGGCCGATCTCCATGCGCCCGAGGCCGGGCGTCGCGTGGATCTCGACGTTCTTGCCGAGGAAGACCATTCCCTTGAGCACGATGTGCGGGTTCGCCAGGCGGAACTTCAGGAGGCGGAAGTACCGCACCAGGTACCAGGGGGTGTACGCCTTGTTCTTGAGGACCCAGCGCAGCGACGCGGGCGTCAGGAATCGCGCCTGCTGGTCGGCCTGCCGCGCGTGCCGCCACCGCGATCGGTACGGGGCGTTCCACATGCTCGTCATGCAGGGGAGCCTATCCGGCGGGTGCGCCCCGCCGGTCCGGTACGGTCGCCGCGCTAGTCTGTGGGGCGTTCGTCGGAGTGGAGAGTCGAGGGAGTCACATGCGGGTGGGTAGGCGCGCGCTCACACTGGGCGCGACGGTGGCCGCCGCCGCGGTGCTCGTCTCATGCACGCCCGACGACACCTGGGTGTACGCCGACGACTCCGCCGCCTGGCCCGGTATGTACGGCGATTCGCGCAACAGCTCGTACGCCGAGAAGGACGCCGCGTCCTCGCTGGTGCCCGCGTGGAACCGCGATCTCGTCGGCCCCAACACCGTGCAGCCGGCGATCTCCAACCGCGGCATCGTGTCGGTGACCGCCCGCACCGAGACCGGCTGCAGCACGTTCAACCTCGAGCTCACGGTGGGCCGGAAGACCTACTGCCGCCGCGACGCCGCGGGCGCGGATCTGCAGGCCCCCGTCGTGGACCAGTTCGACTACACGTACCTCGGGATCCCGGGCTGGCTCTACAGCTTCAACGCGGACAACCAGGTGCGCTGGCGCTACCCCACGGCGGGCGCGCCGCTGTGGATCAAGCTCGCCGGCGACAACACGGTGCTCGGCGTGACGCACCTCGGCCAGATGGTGCTCGTCGACACGCACGACGGGGTCGCCGCGGGTGCCGCGATCGGACTGTTCCCCCAGGTGTCGGCCGACGCGAACGGCGCGGGCCTCGAGGACTGCGCGACCAACGGACCGGGCTGCCCGGTGTCGGGGCCGCCGGCCGTCGACACGGGCGCCGAACGCGCCTTCGTCGTGGTCGGGGCCAAGGGCGGCCCGTCGAAGGTGATGGCGGTCGACTACGACAAGAACGGCGGCGACCGGCACGACCTGCGGTACGCCTGGGAGCGCGCGGACCTGCCCGACGGGGCCATCGGGTCGCCGGCGCTGTCGGCCGACCGCTCGACCCTGTACGTGAACCTGCGCAATCAGAAGCTGGCCGCGCTCGACGCCCGGACCGGCGCCACCAAGTGGACCCACGACCTCGGGTACCAGAGCACGCAGCCCCCGTCGGTCGCGCCCGACGGCACGATCATCCCCGCCGCCCCCGGGCTGCACCGCGCCCCGTTCGTCGCCCTCAAGGACGAGGGCTCGAGCGTGCGCGAGGTGTTCAAACGCACCGACGCGGCCATGGTCTCCCCCGCGACGCAGATCCGCGGCGGTGTCGGCTACGCGGTGATCCGGTCGTGGGCGGCCGTGCAGTCGCAGCTCATCGAGTTCCGCACCGATACCGGCACCACGCTGCGCACGTTCGACCTGCCGGACTCGGTGAAGTCCGCCTCGGGCGTCTCCATCGGGCCCGACGGTGAGCTGGTGACCGTCGGGAACGACGGGACGGTCTTCGCCTTCACATCCGGGCGCCGCACCGGCGACAGCGTCGCCAAGAACTGACGGCGCTGCCGCTCGGCGGCACGACGGCGTGTTACGCCCGGATGATCCGTGCGGTTACCCGCCCGTCACGGACTCCTCATCGCGCTCCCCCGGTGCGCAGTGCGTTCGTGGGCCTCCTCACGATGGTGCGATCCGTCCACCTCTGCGAAGGAGTTCGCCGCCATGCCCATCACCGATCGCCGGATCACGCTTCGGTTCCTCGCCGCGCCCACCGACGTCGCCACGCTCGGCGGCGGCGTCCGCGGCGGGCGCATCCTGGAGTGGATCGACAAGGCCGCTTACGCCTGCGCCGCGGCGTGGTCGGGCGGCTACTCGGTGACCGCCTACGTCGGCAACATCGGGTTCGGCCGCGACATCGCCTCGGGCGACGTGGTCGAGGTGCGGGCCACGCTCGTCTACACGGGGCGCACGAGCATGCACATCCGCTGCGAGGTGGCCTCCGCCGATCCGCGGGTGGGCACGTTCACCGTCGCCAGCACGTGTCTGCTGGTCTTCGTCGCGGTCGACGAATCGGGCCGGCCGACCCCGGTGCGACAGTGGGAGCCGGTCCTCGCCGAGGACGTGCGCGCCGCGGAGGAGGCGGAGGCCCGGGCCGACGTGCGGCGGCGGATCGCGGCCGCGATGGGCGGAGCGGACTACACCCTGCCCTCCGAGGCGGAGCGGCGCACCACGCGCTTCCTCGCGGCCCCCACCGACATCAACTGGGGCGGGAAGGCGCACGGCGGCCGGGTGATGGGCTGGATGGACGACGCGGCCTACCTGTGCGCGGCGGGATGGAGCGGCGGCGAGGCCGTCACGGTGTACGTGGGCGGCGTGCGCTTCTACCGCCCGGTGCAGATCGGGCAGGTCATCGAGGTCTCGGCACGCCTGCTGCACACGGGCCGGCAGACGATGCACGTCTCCGTCCACCTGGCGACCTGCTGGCCGCACGAGCGCGAGCCGCAGCCGGCGGCGCACGCCCTGCACGTGCTGGCGGCGCTCGACGCCGGCGGCGACGCCACGGCGGTGCGGCCGTGGACACCGCGCCTGCCCGGCGACGTGGCGCTCGATGCGCACGCCCGCGAGCTCATCGCGATCCGCGGTCGGCGGACCGCGTCGGCCGCGACCCGGATGGTGGCGATCTGACCGGCTAAGCTGGGCGCATGGTCCGGCAGCCCCTCACCCCCGAACAGATCGCCGCGGGGCGGCGTCTGGGGGCGCGGCTGCGCGCGGCCCGGGGCGATCGCAGGCCCGACGAGGTCGCCCGCGCGGCCGGGATCTCGCCGGAGACGCTGCGCAAGATCGAGACCGGCCGGATGGCGACCCCCGCGTTCGGCACCGTCGTCGCGCTGGCGGCCGTCCTGGGTGAGCCCCTGGACGCCCTGGCGGCGGAGTACCTCGACGCGGTGCCGCTGCGGCCCACCGGCTGACGCGTGGTATTTTAATACCATGATGGAGCTCAAGACACCCGCCGAGATCGCGAAGATGCGCACCACCGGCATCTTCATCGCCGAGCTCCTCGAGGAACTCACCACGATGGCCGAGCCCGGGATGAACCTCATGGAGCTCGAGTACCGCGCGCGCACGATGATCGAGGACCGGGGCGCGGTGTCGTGCTACTGGGACTACGCTCCGTCGTTCGGCAGCGGCCCGTTCCGCAACGTCACCTGCCTCTCGGTCAACGACGCGTGTCTCCACGGCCTGCCGCACGACTACGTCTTCCAGGACGGCGACCTGCTCACCGTCGACATCGCGGTGTCGATCGACGGCTGGGTCGCGGACGCCGCCCGGAGCGTGAGCGTGGGCACCGCGCGCGCGGAGGACACGCGCCTCATCGAGTGCACGCGCGTCGCACTCGACGCCGCGATCGAGGAGATGCGGCCCGGGAACAGGCTCGGCACCGTCTCGTCGGTGATCGGGGAGACCGCCAAGCGGTACGGGTACCCGGTGAACACGCAGTTCGGCGGGCACGGACTGGGCCGGACCATGCACGAGGATCCGCACGTGCCGAACACCGGCAAGGCACGCAAGGGCATGCTGTTGCGGACCGGGACGACCCTGGCGCTCGAACCGTGGTTCTGCGCCACGACCGATCAGATCACGTTCGATCCGGACGGGTGGACGCTGCGCTCGGCCGACGGTTCCCGCGCCGCGCACAGCGAGCACACCGTCGCCGTCACGGAGGACGGCCCCGTGATCCTCACGGCGCCGGCGTAGCCTCCTGCTGCGCGCCCATCAGGACCCGGGCGGCCTGCCGCGCGCCGTCGACCACACCCTCCGGTCCGAGGATCGCGGCGGTGGCGAGCGCCCCCTCCGTCAGCAGGCCGATCTGCACCGCGACGCGCTCGGGTAGCCCGGCGTCGGCGACCAGCGCCGACAGCTCGTCCTGGTAGCAGGACTTGTTGTGCTGCGCGGCCTCGGCGACGGTCGGCGAGGTGGCGCCGAGCTCGCCGTAGCTGTTGATGAACGAACAGCCGCGGAAGTCGTTCTCGGCGAACATCTCGTCGAGCCAGTCGAAGACCGCGAGGACCCGCTCCTCCGGCCCCCTCGCCCGGTCGACGTACTTGTGCAGCCCGTCGGTCCAACGACGGTCGCGGATGGCGAGCACCTCGGCGACGAGCGCGTCCTTCGACGGGAAGAGCCTGTAGATCGCCTTGAGGGAGACGCCCGCGGCGGCGCGGATCTCGTCCATGCCGACGGCTTGGATCCCCTTGCCGTAGAACAACTTCTCCGCCGCCTCCAGCACAGCGACGCGCTGCTGGTCCGCATCCATGTCCCATCACCCCTTGACGAGAGAACGATCGTTCCCCTACTCTAACAGCCAGCGCGAGAACGATCGTTCTCCGCGAAGCCGACAAGGAGCAGATCATGAGCAAGACAGTCCTCGAGCCCGCCGCCCAGGCCTTCTCCGACGCCACCGCCAACCCGCCCTACCTGTTCGACCTCGGTCCCGTCGAGGGCCGCCGGACCGTCGACGAGGTGCAGTCCGGCGAGGGCGTCGCCCTCCCCGAGGTCGACGAGGAGTGGATCACCGTGCCCGGCGGCCCCACCGGCGAGGTCCGCACCCGCATCGTCCGCCCCAAGGGCGCCACCGGCGTCCTTCCCGTGATCCTCTACGTCCACGGCGCGGGCTGGGTCTTCGGCAACGCCCACACCCACGACCGCCTGGTCCGCGAGTTCGCGGTCGGCACCGGCGCGGCCGTGGTCTTCCCGGAGTACGACCTCTCCCCCGAGGCGCGGTACCCGGTCGCCATCGAGCAGAACTACGCCGTGGCGCAGTGGGTCGTGAACTCGGGTGCGGAGAAGAACCTCGACGGCACCCGCATCGCCGTCTCCGGCGACTCCGTCGGCG
Source organism: Tsukamurella paurometabola (assembly GCF_900631615.1). Lineage (NCBI taxonomy): Bacteria > Bacillati > Actinomycetota > Actinomycetes > Mycobacteriales > Tsukamurellaceae > Tsukamurella > Tsukamurella paurometabola. The sequence goes on along the minus strand of NZ_LR131273.1, from coordinate 2,883,670 downwards.
GCGACATGGCGGCCGTCCTCGCCCTGCAGGCCAAGACCCGCGGTGACGTGTCGCTGGCCGCACAGGTCCTGCTGTACCCCGTGGTCGACGCCGACTTCGACACCGGCTCCTACCACGAGTTCGCCGAGGGCTACTTCCTGCGCCGCGACGCCATGCAGTGGTTCTGGGACCAGTACACGACCGACGAGGCGCAGCGCGCCGAGATCTTCGCCTCGCCGCTGAACGCGTCGCTGGACGAGCTCGCCGGGCTGCCGCCCGCCACCGTCATCACCGCGGAGGCCGATGTGCTGCGCGACGGCGGCGAGGCCTACGCCGCCAGGCTCCGCGCGGCCGGCAACCAGGTGACCGCCGTGCGCGTCGGCGGTGTCATCCACGACTTCATGATGCTCAACGCGCTGCGCGAGACCCAGGGCGCGCAGGCCGGTTTCGACCTCGCCATCGCCGCGTTCCGCCGCGCGCTCGGCGTCTGACCGGACGCGCCGACGGGCTTCCGCCGCTGCGCCGGCCCGCGACCTCGGGCCGGCGCAGCGGCGTCCGCATGCACGAGATTCAGCGGAACACCGGGCGGAGCCGTACCAGCGCCTCCTCGATCTCGGCGGTCGCGCCCGCGAAGCTGAGCCGCACGGTGCGGCGGCCCCGGACGGTGTCGAAGTCCAGGCCCGGCGTGATCGCGACGCCCGTCTCGTCGAGCACCCGCGCGCACCAGGCGAGGGAATCGTCGGTGAGGTGCCCGATGTCGGCGTACGCGTAGAACGCGCCGTCGGGCGGCGCGACCTCCGTGACCCCCAGCTCCCGCAGGCCGGCGAGAACGATCTCGCGGTTGCGCGCGTACCCGGCGACGTGTGCGTCGAGCTCGTCCTGCGCCTCGTCGGAGAAGGCCGCCACCGCGGCGTACTGGCTGATGGCGGGCGGGCAGATGGTCATGTTCGCGGTGAGCCGCTCGACGGGCCGGCGCAGGTACTCGGGCAGCAGCATCCAGCCGAGCCGCCAGCCGGTCATGGCGAAGTACTTCGACACCGAGCCCATCACGACCTGCTCCCGCGAGCTCTCCCACGCGCAGGACGTGGGGCGGCCGTAGCTGACGCCGTGGTAGATCTCGTCGGAGATGAGCAGCGTGCCGTGCGCCTCGCACCAGCGCGCCAGGTCCGCGAGGTCCGACGGTGCCAGGATCGTCCCGGTGGGGTTCGCCGGGCTCGCGACGATGAGCCCCTTCGGCGGCGTCTCGAGCGATTCCAGCATGGCGACGGTCGGCTGGAAACGGGTCTCGGCACCGCAATCGAGCTCGACGACCTCGCAGCCCAACGCCTTCAGCGTGTTCCGGTACGCGGGGTAGCCGGGCCGCGCCATGACGACGGTGTCGCCCGCGTCGAAGGCGGCGAGGAAGATCAGCGTGAACGCGCCCGACGACCCCGTGGTGACGGCCACCGCCTCGGGCGCGACGTCCAGCCCGTAGGCCCGGCCGTAGTGCGCCGCGATGGTCTCCCGCAGCGGCGCGATGCCCATCGATTCGGTGTAGCCCAGCGGCCCCGCGTCCAGCGCCGCGTGCGCGGCGGCGAGCACCGGGCGCGGCGCCCCGGCGCTCGGCTGGCCCGCAGCCAGCGAGATCACGTCGCCGTGGGTCTCCCGGCGCCGCGCCGCCGCGGCCAGCACGTCCATGACGTGGAACATCTCGACATCGGATCGGCGTGCTTCCTGCATGGAGCCCATCGTTTCACGGCCGGTCGATTCCGAATCCGGCCTCGTGCTCGGTCGCGACGCGACCACTCCGACCCGACGCGGGAATCTGACGGCGTCGGACGGATGACGATCAGCGGGTCGGGCGGGTCAGGTACGCCATCACCTGGCGGCCGAGACGGGTGATCACGACCGTCATCGCCTGCGAGCCCTGGAGTTTGAGCCGCTTGCGCAGGACGTCGGGGTCCACGCCCGCGCCGCGGGTGAGGATCTCGACGGCGCCGACGTCGCGGGCGCGCAACGCCGCGCGGAGGGACTTCTCGGAGAACCGCATCTCCTCGAGGATCTCGAAGCCCCGTTCCCCCGCCGGCACGGCGTCACCGCTCAGATACGCGATGTGCGGGTCGAGCTGCCAGAGCCCGTGCCGCGCGGCGTAGTGCCGCACGAGCCCGGCTCGGATGACGGCGCCGTCGGGCTCGACGAGGTACTTGCCCGCGGGCTCCGGGTCGACGTCGTGCGGATCGGTGGAAAACACCTCGTAGCCGCCGGAGCCCGAGCCGTGCAGCACCGTCGCCCGGGTGAGCCCGGGGACGGCGACGGGGCCGGACCACAGGCAGGCCTCCCGGACTCCGCCGTCCAGCGAGACGACCTCCACCTCGCCGTCGAAGCCCTTGCGGCGCAGTCCGTCGTAGTCGATGCCGGGCGCGGTCTTCACCGCCAGCGAGCGTCCGGCGTACGCGGCGCGCAGGGCGGACAGCGCGGGCGACATCTGCTCGGGGTCGACGATCCGCCGTCCGCCGGCGCGGCGGGCCGGGTCGGCGATCACGACGTCGGCGGTGGACGTCGGCGTCAGCGCGTCCGCGACGTAGACGAGGGCCCGCGGCACGTTGTGCGCGGCCATCCGCGCGCGCAGCGGATCGAGGTCGCTGCCCACGACGCGCGGGCAGACCTGCACCAGCGCGCGCAGCTCCGCGCCGATCGAGCAGGTCACGTCGTGCACGGAGAGCCACGCCAGCCGACGGGCGCGATGCTCGGCGACCGCCGCCGGGGTGGCCTGCTGCACCGCCTCGTCGGTGAGCAGCCAACCGTCGACGTCGCCGAGCTTGGCGGCCGCGCGCCGTCGCGCCCGGACCTGTTCGATGACGGCCGGGGCGTGCGCCCCGGCGATGCCGCGCACCGTCCCGACGTCCGCGAGCAGGGTGCCGTCGGTCAGCGCGAGCCGGTCCGCCGCGGCGACGGCGGCCACGCCGTCGGCCGTGCGGAGATAGGCGAGATCGGCCCCGTCCAACCCGCGTGCCCGGACTACTCGGGCTTGGTGCCCGTGATGGCCAGGTTGTAGAAGAACTTGCGCGGTACGACGCGGCGCATCACGGCCTCGTCGAGTGCGGAGAGCTTCTTCCAGCCGCCGAAGGCGAACCCGGCCCAGCCGAAGCCGAGCTTCGCGGGCGGCACCGCCGCCTCGAAGGTGCGCACGGGCCAGCCCAGGAAGGCGGCCGTGAACTCGTCGGTGCTGGCCGCGACGTTGACGGCGCCGGCGCGGGCGGCCATGGCCTCCATCGCGTCGGGGTCGAAGGTGTGGATGTCGACCACGGCCTCGAGCGCCGCGGCGCGCGAGGACTCGTCGAGCTCCTCCTGCGGGCGGCGCCAGTCGGCGAGGAAGGGCAGCTTCGTGACGTTGGTGGTGATGCCCCACGTGATCCGGCCCAGCCAGCGGGCGTAGAAGTCGCCGATCGTGGTCGGCTCGCCCGCGAAGACGAACCGGCCGCCGGGCTTGAGCACGCGCAGCACCTCGCGCAGCGACTGCTCCACGTCGGGGATGTGGTGCAGCACGGCGTGGCCGACGACCAGGTCGAACGTGTTGTCCTCGTACGGGATGGTCTCGGCGTCCGCGACGCGGCCGTCGACGGTGTGCCCGAGGGCCTCGCCGTTGCGCAGCGCGACCTTCACCATGCCGGGCGAGAGGTCGGTGACCGAGCCGGTCTCCGCGACCCCCGCCGACATGAGGTTGAGCAGGAAGAAGCCGGTGCCGCAACCCAGCTCCAGGGCGCGGCCGTAGGGCTTCTCGTTCTCCCCGCCGGTGGCGGCCTCGAAGCGGTCGCGGGCGTAGTCGATGCACCGCTCGTCGAAGCTGATGTGCCACTTCTCGTCGTACGTCTCGGCCTCCCAGTCGTGGTAGAGCACCTGGGCGAGCTTCGTGTCGGAGAATGCGGCCTCAACCTCGTCCGCCGTGGCGTGCGGGTTGGGGGCCGGCTGCTGGTCGGTCATGAAGGCCTTTCGGAAAGATTGTTCCCGTCAGGTTACCGCCCGGTCAGATCACGGCCAACCCGCGTGATGAGAACACGTTCTGCCGCCCTCGGCGGCCACCGGGGTCCCCGACTACTTACCGACGAACTTCGCCTTGCCCGGACCGTTCTCGATGAACGACGTCATGCCGATGGTGCGATCCTCGGTGGCGAAGAGCCCGGCGAACAGGTGCCGCTCGATCGCGAGGCCGGTGTTGAGGTCGGTGTCCAGGCCCTGGTCGATGGCCTGCTTGGCGGCGCGCAGCGCCTGCGAGGCGGCACCGGTGAACTGCTTCGCCCAGGTCAGTGCGGCGTTGTAGACCTCGTCGGGCGCGACGACCTCGTCCACCAGGCCGATCTGCAGGGCCTCCTCGGCGCCGACGAAGCGGCCCGTGAACACCATGTCCTTCGCCTTGGCGGGCCCGACCAGGCGTGCGAGGCGCTGCGTGCCGCCGCCGCCGGGGATCACGCCGAGCAGGATCTCGGGGACCCCCACCTTGGCGTTGTCGCCGACGATGCGGCGGTCGGCGCCCAGCGCCACCTCGAGCCCGCCACCGAGGGCGTAGCCGGTGATCGCCGCGACGGTCGGCTTGGTGATCGACGCGATCGCCGAGAGGCCGCTCTGGAGCAGGGCGATGGCTTCGCTCATGTCCGTGTAGCCCATCGCCTGCATCTCCTTGATGTCGGCGCCGGCCGCGAAGACCTTGGGCCCGCCGTAGACCACGACGGCCTTGATGTCGTCGCGCTTGTTCACCTCGGCCGCGAGCTCCAGGAGCTCGTTCTGCACCTGCGAGTTGAGCGCGTTCATCGGCGGGCGGTTCAGGCGGATCGTGCCGATGCCGGGGTGCTCGTCGGTGGTCTCGAGGGTCACGAATTCAGTCATGACCCCAGAGGTTACCGGGTGCCCCGACGTTTAGTTGGACGTCCACGTAAATCCTGTGGGTGCACTCCGTCAGTAGATCGTCGACCCCGCGGCGTACTCGGCCCAGCCCGGGAACCGTCGCTCCTCGCGCGTCATGCCGTCGACGATCGCGACGGGCGTGAGGTCCGCCCCCTCGGCGGCCCACCCCAGCACGTCCTCGACCGTGTCGAAGGGCAGCAGCTGGAACAGCTGGGAGTAGGTCGGCGCCATGAGCTTGTTGCGACCCGCGAGCCACGCGTCGATGATCGCCTGCGGTCGGTGCCAGCCCGCCGACACGGCCTCCGTGGTCACGCACGTCGCCTCCTGCCCTGCGGGCAGCGCGGCCAGGTAGAACATCGTGTCGTAGCGGCGGGGCCGGCCGGGCGGCGTCACCCAGCGCGAGAGCGGCACGAGGTCGTCGGGGTGCACGCGCACGCCGCACTCCTCGTGGGTCTCCCGTGCCGCGGTGACCCGCAGGTCGTCGCCGTCCGACGGCTCGATGCCGCCGCCGGGGAACACGGTCACGTCCGGCGCGAACTCCATCCCGCTCGCGCGGGTCTGCACGAAGACCTCCAGCCCGTCGCGCGCGGTGCGCAGCAGCAGGACGGTGGCCGCGGGCCGGACGGGGACGTCCGGAAGGTCGCGCCGGTGGTCGGCGCCCTCCGCCCGGTGGGCCGCATCGGCGCGGCGGGCGGCCTCGTCGCCGCTCATGCCTGCAGCCTCCGGCGTCCGGGGCGCGAGGCCCGTCGGGCGAAGAACCGGCCGTCCACCTCGTCGAGCAGGATGCGCTGGCTGAAGGTCTCGGAGAGCACGTCGGCGGTGAGCACGTCGCCGATGAGGCCCTGCGCCACGACGCCGCCCTCCTTGAGCATCAGGGCGTGCGTGAAGCCCGGCGGCACCTCCTCGACGTGGTGCGTCACGAGCACCGTCGCCGGCGCGTCGGGATCGTGCGCGAGGGTGTCGAGCCGGGCGACGAGCTCCTCGCGGCCACCGAGGTCGAGCCCCGCGGCGGGCTCGTCGAGCAGCATGAGTTCGGGGTCGGTCATGAGGGCACGGGCGATGAGCACGCGCTTGCGCTCGCCCTCGGAGAGGGTGCCGAAGCGGCGGTTCGCCAGGTGTTCGGCACCCATGGACTCCAGCACGTCCACGGCGCGGCCGATGTCCACCTCGTCGTAGCGCTCGCGCCACCGGCCGAGCACCGCGTATCCGGCGGAGACCACGAGGTCGGTCACCAGCTCGTCGTCCGGCACCCGGGAGGCCAGTGCGGCGGAGCAGACGCCGATCCGCGCCGTGAGGTCCTGCACCACGGTCTTGCCGAGGACCTCTCCCAGGATGTGGGCGGCGCCGGCACTGGGGAAGTCCTGTGCGGAGGCGAGGCGCATCAGCGACGTCTTCCCCGCGCCGTTCGGGCCGATGACGATCCACCGCTCGTCCAGCTCGACCCGCCAATCGATGGGGCCCACCAGGGTTCGGCCGTCGCGCCGCAGGCTCACCCCGCGGAAGTCGATCACCAGGTCCTGGTCGGGTTCGTCGGCGGAGTCGGGGGCGGGCGCGGTGGAGGCGGCGGCGGGATCGGACACATCACCATCCTGCCGCACGGACCGGGCCGCGGTTGGCAGGATGGTCCCCGTGTCCACAGACCACCGCTCTCCCACCCCCGGCGCCCCGTACCCCCTCGGCGCCGACCCGCAGCCCGGCGGCGTGAACTTCGCCGTGCACGCCCCGCGCGCCACCGACGTGTGGGTGTGCCTGATCGACATCGACGAGGCGGGCGCGCGTACCGAGCAGCGCCTGCGGCTGCCCGCGCAGACGGCCGGGGTCCATCACGGCTTCGTCGCGGGGCTCGGTGAGGGCACGCGGTACTGTCTGCGCGCGGCGGGGCCGTGGGAGCCCGGGGACGGGCTGCGGTTCACCGAGCACAAGGCCCTCATCGACCCGTACGCCCGCCGCATCGACGGCGCACTGGGCGACGGTGCCGCCCTCCTCCCCTACGGCGAGGACGGCGGACCGTCGGAGGTCGACTCGCTCCCCCATATCCCTCTCAGCGTGGTCACCGGCCCACCGCCCGCTCCCGAGCCCGGGCCGCGCGTCCCGTGGGACCGGACGGTGATCTGCGAGATCCACGTCGGCTCGTACACCGCGCGGCACCCGGACGTCCCGGAGGAGTTGCGCGGTACGTACCTCGGACTGGCACAGCCCGCGGTCGTCGAGCACCTGCGGCGCATCGGCGTCACCGCGGTCGAGCTGCTGCCCGTCCAGGCCTGCCTGACCGAGCCGGGCGTCCGCGATCGCGGGATGCGCAACCACTGGGGCTATTCGACGGGCGCGTACTTCGCGCCGGACCCGCGGTACGCGGCACAGCCGGGCGCCGAGGTGGAGGAGTTCGCGCAGCTCGTGTCCGCACTGCACTCGGCGGGCCTCGAGGTGCTCATGGACGTGGTCTACAACCACACCGCCGAGGAGTCCGTCGCCGGGCCGTCGCTGTCCTGGCGCGGGCTGGACGCGCCCGGCTACTACCTGCTCGAGAACGGCGAGGACCTCGACTACACGGGCTGCGGCAACACGGTGGACTGCGCCTCCCCGGCGTCCGTGCGGATGATCCTCGACAGCCTGCGGCACTTCGCCGACGGGTTCGGCGTCGACGGGTTCCGGTTCGACCTCGCGAGCGTCCTGGGCCGCGGCCGCACGGGTACGGGCCCGCAGGGTCCGGTGATCCCGTTCGACCACCGCGCCCCGCTCCTCACCGCCATCGCGGCCGACCCGGTGCTCTCCACCCGCAAGCTCATCGCCGAGCCGTGGGACGCGACGGGCGAGGGCTACCGTGTGGGCGGCTTCCCGCCGGTGTGGGCCGAGTGGAACGACCGCTACCGCGACACCGTCCGCGACTTCTTCGCCGGGGGCGCGACCGTCGGCGCGCTGGCCTCGCGGGTGTCGGGCAGCCAGGACCTGTTCGGTGCGCAGGGCCGTACGCCCTTCTCGTCCGTCAACTTCATCACCGCACACGACGGCTTCACGGCCCGCGACCTGGTGAGCTACGAGCGCAAGCACAACGAGGCCAACGGCGAGAACAACCGCGACGGCACCGACAACAACCACTCGGTCAACCACGGCTTCGAGGGCGGCACCACCGACCCGGCCGTCCTCGCGGCCCGCGCGGCGCACGTGCGCGCCCTGCTGGCGACGCTGCTGCTCTCCACCGGCACCCCGATGCTCCTCGGGGGCGACGAGCTGGGCCACACCCAGTACGGCAACAACAACGCCTACTGCGTACCCGAGGGCACTCCCGCGGCCGACGCCTTCGCCGTGGACTGGGACGCCGCCGACGCCGACCTGACGGCCTTCGTCGCGCGGGTGGCGGCGGTGCGGCGTGCGGCGCCGGTGCTGCGGCAGCACGAGTTCTTCGACGGGCGCGCGACCCGGGACGGCGAGCCCGACCTCGCGTGGTTCGGGGCCGACGGGGCCGAGATGGCGGGCGACGCGTGGCAGTCCCCCGAGGTCCGCACCCTGCAGGCGTGGGTCGACGGTTCCGACGTCCGCGCCCCGGGCCGCGACAGCGCCGTCGCGGAGAAGGACGCGCTCATCGTCTGGCACGCGGGCGGCGATGCCGTCGTGGTGCTGGGCGGCCCCGAGTCGTGCTCGCACGACTGGGAGCTCATCGTCGACACGACGCTGCCCACGGGCGAGCCGGGCGGTGCCGGGAGCGAAGCGGGCGGCAGGCGCACCGTCTACCCGTCCCGCGCGGAGATCACCGTCTCGGGCCCGACGGTGCTGGCCTTCCAGCAGGTCTGACGGGTCGGGCCGAGCGACTCAGCTCTCGATCGGCACGCGGCGCACGCTGCCGTCGACGGCGTCGGCGGCCTCGATCTCGTCGCGGGTCACGCCGAGCACGAACAGCACGGCGTCGAGATACGGGTGCGAGAGCGCGGCGTCGGCGACCTCGCGCAGTGCGGGCTTGGCGTTGAAGGCCACGCCCAGCCCGGCGGCGGAGAGCATGTCGATGTCGTTCGCCCCGTCGCCCACCGCGACGGTCTCCTCCACCGGGACGCCGAACGTGTCGGCGAACTCCTGGAGCGCCCTGGCCTTCCCGGGCCGGTCCACGACCTCGCCGACGACCCGCCCCGTGAGCACGCCGTCGACCACCTCCAGGGTGTTGGCACGCACGAAGTCCAGCTCGAGATCCTGCGCGAGCGGCTCGATCACGGCCGTGAAGCCGCCGGAGACGACGCCGCAGCGGTAGCCGAGGCGCTTGAGCGTGCGGATCGTGGTGCGAGCGCCGGGGGTCAGCTGCAGCCCGGCGGCGACATCGTCGATCACCGACGCCGGAAGACCCGCGAGGTTCTGCACACGGGCGTGCAGCGACTGCTCGAAGTCGAGCTCGCCCCGCATGGCCGCCTCGGTCACCGCGGCGACCTCGGCCTCCTTGCCCGCGCGGGCGGCGAGCATCTCGATGACCTCGCCCTGCACCAGCGTGGAGTCGACGTCGAAGCAGATGAGCCGCTTGGAGCGGCGCGCGATGCCGGCGCGGGAGGTGGCGATGTCGACGCCCTGCTCCTTGGCGACGGCCGCGAGTTCCGCCCGGAAGGTGGCCTCGTCGGCAGCCCCGGGACCGCTGGGCACCGTCACCAGCAGCTCGAGCGCGGTGACGGGGTAGTCCGCGACACCGGCGATCGACTCGATGTTGACGTCGCGTGCGGCGAGGGCGGTCGCGAGCGCCGAGAGCGCGCGGGCGCTCACCGGCGCACCGAGGAGGACGACGGCGTGCGTGGGCACGGGCGGGCGGGGCGGCTGTTCGGCGGTGATCTCGACCGCGACGTCCATCCCGACGGTGGCCATGGCCTGCTCGACGAGCTCCTGCACGTGCTCGGGATCGCCGTGGACCGCGGCGAGCACGCCGAGCGTGAGGCGGCCGCGGATCACCGTCTGCTCCACGTCGAGGACGCTGACCTCGTTCCGGGCCAGGACGCCGAACAGGACCGAGCTCACGCCGGGCTTGTCGCCGCCGGTCACGGTGATGAGGATCGTGGGGGCCGAGGTCGCATCGTGCACGGGGAAAGCGTAGTCGGCGTGCGGTGGAACGCCGAACGGCGCCTCCCGGAGGGAGACGCCGTTCGTGTGGAGCCGGGGCCGTGCGCTAGTGGCCCTTGCCGGGGCCGGAGTGGGCCTCGGCGCGCATGCGCTCGACCATGTGCGGGTAGTGCAGCTCGAACGCGGGGCGCTCGGAGCGGATGCGGGGCAGCTCGGTGAAGTTGTGCCGCGGCGGCGGGCAGCTGGTGGCCCACTCGAGGCTGTTGCCGAAGCCCCACGGATCGTCGACCGTGACAACCTCGCCGTAGCGGTAGCTCTTGAAGACGTTCCACACGAAGGGCAGCGTCGAGGCGCCCAGGATGAACGCGCCGACCGTCGAGATCTGGTTCAGCGTGGTGAAGCCGTCGGTGTCGAGGTAGTCGGCGTAGCGACGGGGCATGCCCTCCGCGCCGAGCCAGTGCTGCACCAGGAACGTCATGTGGAAGCCGATGAAGGTGAGCCAGAAGTGCCAGCGGCCCAGGCCCTCGTCGAGCATGCGTCCCGTCATCTTCGGGAACCAGAAGTAGATGCCGGCGTAGGTCGCGAACACGATGGTGCCGAACAGCACGTAGTGGAAGTGCGCGACGACGAAGTAGGTGTCGGACACCGCGAAGTCCAGCGGGGGCGACGCCAGCAGCACGCCGGTCAGGCCGCCGAAGAGGAAGGTCACGATGAAGCCGATCGAGAACAGCATCGGCGATTCGAACGTTATCTGGCCTCTCCACATGGTGAGGATCCAGTTGAAGAACTTCACGCCCGTAGGCACCGCGATGAGGAAGGTCATGAAGCTGAAGAAGGGCAGCAGCACCGCGCCGGTGGCGTACATGTGGTGCGCCCACACCGCGACGGAGAGCGCCGCGATGGCCAGCGTCGCCAGGACCAGTCCGCTGTAGCCGAAGATCGGCTTGCGGCTGAACACGGGGAAGATCTCGGAGACGATGCCGAAGAAGGGCAGCGCGATGATGTAGACCTCGGGGTGTCCGAAGAACCAGAACAGGTGCTGCCACAGGATGACGCCGCCGTTGGCGGGGTCGTAGATGTGGGCGCCGAACTGGCGGTCGACCTCGAGGCCCATGAGGGCGGCGGTCAGCAGCGGGAAGGCCAGCAGGATCAGCAGCGAGGTCACCAGGATGTTCCAGGTGAAGATCGGCATGCGGAACATCGTCATACCGGGGGCGCGCATGCAGATCACGGTGGTCACCATGTTGACGGCACCGAGGATGGTGCCGAGACCACCCACGCCGAGGCCCATGATCCACAGGTCGGCGCCGGGGCCGGGCGAGTGGAGGGCGTCGGTGAGCGGGGTGTACGCGGTCCAGCCGAAGTCGGCCGCGCCACCCGGGGTGATGAAGCCGGCGATCACCATGAGCGCGCCGAAGACGAACAGCCAGTAGCCGAACGCGTTCAGGCGCGGGAACGCGACGTCGGGCGCACCGATCTGGAGCGGCAGCACGAAGTTGGCGAAACCGATGACGATCGGGGTCGCGTACAGCAGCAGCATCACGGTGCCGTGCATGGTGAACAGCTGGTTGAACTGCTCGGTGGAGAGGAACTGCAGGCCCGGGTTCGCGAGCTCGGCGCGCATCAGGAGCGCCATCAGGCCGCCGATGAGGAAGAACGCGAAGCACGTGACGATGTACATGATGCCCAGCGTCTTGTGGTCGGTCGTCGTCACCAGCTTGTAGATGAACGACCCCTTGGGCCCGGTCCGCTGCGGGTACGGACGTGCGGCGGTCACCTCGACTGCCGGACGATGCGCTTGCGCGGTCACAAATCCTCCTGCCCTGGGCCTGCCGGTACCGCGGCTGTCGGTATCGGCGTACGGCCTCTTCAATCAGGTCTTTCGGGCGGTGTTCGCTGACGGCGGACGCCACCCTTGTGGGGTAAGCGTAGCCCCTCGCCCCCGGGCTTGTCCCCGCGGTCCTACTCTGCGTCGTACTCGCGTCGCGGAAGCGGCCGGAAAGGCCACTGCTGCTACCGTGGCGCACGATCGGAACTACAGGTGAGGGCAGTTGTCGTGAACAGGGTCGGAACAACCAGGACGGGCGCCGCGATCGCGCTCGCCGTCGTCGCCGGCGCGACACTCACCGCGTGCGGCGGCTCGGAGCCGATCCAACAGCCGTTCGCCTCGATCTCCACGACGACGACGCGCCTCGCGTCCGCCGACATCATCGGCCTCGACCGCAAGCCCGACCAGGCCTGCGCGGCGCCGGTCGCGGGCGGCCCCGCGCCCGCCGAGATCGTCGTGGCGGATCCGGCCCTCCTCGACGGCCTGTGCGCGCTCGGCCTGCAGAACCGCGTCAAGGCCGTCGGCGGCGACGCGCCCTCCTACCTCGGTCCCACTCTGACGAAGGTCCCGAAGCTCGGCGACGGGGCCCAGGCCGACCTCGCGGTCGGCACCGATCGGTCCGCGGACGCGAACCGCCGCGCGGGCCGGACGGTGACCGTCCCGGCACCGTCGGCGGACTGGCGCCGCAGCTTCCTCGCCCTGGCCGACGCGGTGCGGATGCCCGCGGAGGCACGAGCCGTGCTGGACCGCTACCAGCGCGACGTCGCCGAGAAGTCCGTGAAGATCGACGCGGTGCACAACACCGTCTCCCTGGTGCGCTTCACCGCGGACGGGAAGTCGCTCGCGCTCGGCACGGCGCCGCTCGCGGCGCAGGTGCTCGCCGACCTCAAGGTCGTGCGGCCGGAGCCGCAGCGCAAGCCGGAGGCGGTCGAGATGTCGGGCGACGACGTCTCGGCGGCCGACGCCGATCTGATCTACGTGGGGTACGAGGGCGACGCGGGCCGCGAGCACGGCATGGCGGTGATGACCTCGAAGCCCTGGAAGCAGCTCCGCGCGGTCGTCGCCAAGCGACAGCTCCTGGTCCAGGACTCCGCCTGGTTCTCCGCGGGCGGGCCCGTCGCCGCCGGCATCGTGCTGCACGACGTGGGCAACACCATCAGGGCCTCGTCCTAGGCGTCCGCGCCCGCTTCCCTCCCACGCCCCCACCCGAACCGCGCGACGGGCGTTCACCGCACCCGTCGTCGTTGCCGGACGGGTGTTCACCCGCACCGGCCCGCGGAGGCACTGAGCAGCCCGGGAACGCGAACGTTCCTCCGTGACGCCTCTCACATCGGTCGCGCAAAACCGCTGGCCGAGAGCTCGGTGTACACCTGTTCACGGATTCCTGGCCGAAGACCCTTCATTCATGCTTGTTTCAAGTGATAGCCTGAGGACGATTCAATCTCATACACGGCTTCTACCAGCACAGACGCCTGTGGGATTTCCCACAGCGTCAGGGAAGAAACACCAGGTACGAGCCGGACGAGGGTGCCAGGAAAGGATCCATCATGGCCCTGCTGAACATGCCCCGGGTGACCCACATGGCTCGCATGCGCGGTCGCTCGTTCCCCGGCCAGGCCGAGTACGAGCAGACGCTGAACGACCTGTCCGAGGCGTCGGTCCGCCGTAACTTCGATCCCTACGTCGACATCGACTGGGATTCCCCCGAGTTGGCGATCGTGCCCGACGATCCGCGCTGGGTGTGCAACCCGCGCTTCGACCCGATCGGTCGCCACCCCTGGTACCAGGCCCAGCCGCTGGCCAAGCAGATCGAGATCGGCATGTGGCGGCAGGCCAACGTCGCGAAGGTCGGCCTGCAGTTCGAGTCGATCCTGATCCGCGGCATCATGCAGTACACCGCCGTGCAGCCGAACAACTCCCCCGAGTTCCGGTACGCCACGCACGAGGCGAAGGAGGAGTGCCAGCACACGCTGATGTTCCAGGAGTTCGTCAACCGCGTGGGCATGGACGTCCCGGGCGGCGCCTGGTGGTTCCGCCGGCTGTCGCCGATCATCCCGCTCGCGGCCACCACCTTCCCGAACATCTTCTACATGGGCGTGCTCGGCGGCGAGGAGCCGATCGACCACCTGCAGAAGCAGTTCCTGCGCTCGGCGGACACGCAGCACCCGGCGATGACCGCCGTCATGCAGATCCACGTGGCCGAGGAGGCCCGCCACATCTCGTTCGCGCACCAGCTGCTCGAGCACAAGATCCCCACCCGCGGACCCGTCCCCCGGTTCCTGCTGTCGCTGGCCCTGCCGCTGGTGATGCGGATCCTGCTCGGCGCCATCATGGTCCCGCCGCGCCAGTTCTGGGAGACCTTCGACATCCCGCGCGAGGTGAAGAAGGACATCTTCTGGCGCTCGCCCGAGTCCAAGGCCATGCGCCAGGAGGTCTTCGGCGACGTGCGTCTGCTCGCCGAGCGCTCCAACCTGATGAACCCGGTCTCCCGCCTCCTGTGGCGCGCGCTCGGGATCTACGGACGTACCTCGCGGTTCCGCAGCGAGCCGTCGTACGCCGCGCAGTAGTCTCGAACCACCCCGATATCCGGCTCGGCGGTCACCCGCCGAGCCGGACCCGTATCCCGGCCCGGATGCGCACCACCCCGGAGGAGATTCCTCGATGCCCCACGTCATCACCCAGTCCTGTTGCAGCGACGCGTCGTGCACGTTCGCGTGTCCGGTGAACTGCATCCACCCGACGCCCGATGAGCCGGGCTTCGCGACGGCCGAGATGCTGTACGTGGATCCGACCACCTGTGTCGACTGCGGCGCCTGCGTGACGGCGTGCCCCGTCGACGCCATCGGTCCGGCGCACCGGCTCCCGGAGGAGCACAAGGTCTACATCGAGCTCAATCGCTCGCTCGCGGCGGCCGACCCGGCCAACGCGGCGCTGGACGGCCCGAACCCGCAGGAACGCAGCCGCCCGCCGATGGCGCACACCGTGCCGCCGAAGGTCCTGCCGATCCCGGACGGCACCGTCATCAGCGTCGGCGTGATCGGCAGCGGCCCGGCCGCGATGTACGCGGCCGACGAGCTGCTGCGCTACCCGGGTGTCACCGTCGACGTGTACGAGAAGCTGTCCACGCCGTACGGCCTCGCGCGCTTCGGCGTCGCTCCCGACCACACCCGCACCCGCAAGGTCTCCGGGCTGTTCGACAAGGTCGCCGCGGATCCGAACTTCCGCATCCACCTGAACACCGAGGTGGGTCAGGACGTGAGCCTCGAGGAGCTGCGTTCGCGGCACGACGCGATCGTCGTCGCCGTCGGCGCCAGCACCGACAAGAAGCTGGGCATCACCGGCGAGGACCTGCCGAACGTGCGCAGCGCCACCGACTTCGTCGCCTGGTACAACGGCCACCCCGAGCACAAGGGCGACGACGTCGACCTCTCGCACGACCGCATCGTCATCATCGGCAACGGCAACGTGGCACTGGACGCGGCGCGCATCCTCACGGCCGAGCCGGAGGAGCTGGAGGCGACCACCATCTCCCCCGCGGCGCTCGCCGCGTTGCGGGAGTCGAAGGTCGAGGAGGTCGTGATCGTGGCCCGACGCGGGCCCGAGCACGCCGCCTTCACCCTGCCGGAGGCACTCGGCCTCGCCGACGAGCGCACGGTAATCGTGCACCCGGACCCCGACGTCGCCGAGACCCTCGTCGCGGGTAGCGATTCCGAGTTGATCGGGCACAAGTTGCAACTCCTCGAATCGCTGGACACCCAGTCGGAGGCGCCGCGCCGCATCCGCCTGCGCTTCCTCACGACGCCGGAGTCCATCGAGGCCACCGACGACGGCCTCGTGCTGCACGCGAAGCACACCGTCACCGGCGAGGCCGTCGACCTGCCCGTCGGCATGGTGCTCACGTCCGTCGGCTACCGGGGCGTCCCGGTGCCGGGCCTGCCGTTCGACGACCGCCGCGCGGTGCTGCCGAACGAGGCCGGCCGGGTCGTGGGTGACGACGGTGCGCCGCTCCCCGGCGTGTACGTCACGGGCTGGATCAAGCGCGGCCCCAACGGCTTCATCGGTACGAACAAGACGGACTCGCAGGAGACCGTCGAGAAGTTCGCCGAGGACGTCGTGGCGGGCGTGATCACCGGACGCCCGTCCGGTAAGCGCAAGCGCCCGCTGAGCAAGTTCCTGGGCGCGTAACCTCGTCGCCGTGGCCTCCTCCGAGCACGGCGCGCCGATCGAACTCACCGTCGGTGACCGGGTCGTCCGCGTCTCCAGCCCGGAGCGCGTGTACTTCCCGCGGATCGGCGCGACCAAGCTCGACGTCGTGCGCTACTACGAGGCGGTCGGTCCGGGCATCGTGCGCGCGCTGCGCGGGCGCCCGACGATGCTGCACCGCTACCCCAAGGGCGTCGACGGGGCGAAGGTGCACCAGAAGCGGATCCCCGCCGGCGCACCCGACTGGCTCGAGACGGTGGAGATCTACTTCCCGCGTTTCGGCCGCACCGCCGACGAAGTGGTCGTGACCGAGCTCGGATCGGTGATCTGGGCTGCGCAGATGTCGACGGTCGAGTTCCACCCGTGGAACTGCCGCGCCGGCGACCTGGAGCATCCCGACGAGTGGCGCATCGATCTCGACCCGATGCCCGATTGCTCGTGGGAGCGCGTGCAGCGGGTGGCGGGGGTCGTGCGCGAGGTGCTCGACGAGCTCGGCATCCGCGGGTTCCCCAAGACTTCGGGCGGATCCGGCCTGCACGTCTACGTGCGGATCGAGCCCCGGTGGACGTTCTCGGAGGTGCGACGGTGCGCCCTCGCCTTCGCCCGGGAGGTGGAGCGCCGGGCGCCGTCGGACGTGACGACGGTGTGGTGGCGCAAGGACCGCGACCCCGCGGCGGTGTTCCTGGACTTCAACCAGAACGCACGCGATCACACCATCGCGTGCGCGTACTCGCTGCGCGGCACCCCGATCGCCACGGCGTCCGCCCCGATCACGTGGGACGAGGTGCCGGACGTGCACCCCGACGATTTCACGATCGGCACCCTGCCCGCGCGCTTCGCCGAGCTCGGCGACCTGCATGCATCCATCGACGACGAAGCGTTCTCGCTCGACACGCTCGTCGAGTGGGCCGACCGCGACGATCTCCCCCTCGCCGACTGACACCGGCATCCGCGACCCGCCCCTCGGTCTGCGGCGGCCCTCATCGGAGGACCATGAGTTACGACCTGTTCGATCTTCCCCGGCACAGCGCTGCCGATGCGGATGCGGCGTCCTGTCCGTGACCGACGCATCCATCGAATCCATCTCAATGGATTCGAGATGCATTATTCTGCGCTTCGTGAGGATGCGGAGGCAGTACGGGACCATGGCAGCTCTTCTCCTGGCCGGCTTCGTGGCCGGCGGGTTCGGCGGCGTCGCATTGTCCGATTCCCCTGATCCGCCACGACCGTTCGCACCTCGCGCCGATGCGCTCGGTCCTTGTGCGGACTGCGACGATCAGCTACTCGACCACGCATTACTGCCCGCCCCGCAGTCGGTTGTGGACAGTGTGGACCGCGCGAGCTGGTCGATGTGCCCGGCGGGATTCCGAGGCACGGGCCGCCTCGGAGAGAACGGACGATGCCTCTCCGACACCACTTTCCTCGTATGGTCCGAGAACATTCACGGCTTCTACCGCACGCCGGGACTGGCCCCGGTCGCTGTCTGTGAGGTCGGCGAGGAGAAGGGCTTCACCGTGATCGCCGAACGAGGCCGTCATCGTGGCCCCATCGCTCCTGGCAATCCGGTGGTGCAGCGGGACACGACGAAAGGAAGTTGCGCCGGCATCCGAAGTGCGCAACCCGAATTGGCTCAGCAGCGATTCGAAGTGCACCAACTCAGTCGGGTGAGCCGCGTGCTCGCCGAGCCTCGCGACACCCCTTCGCGGCGCGTCGTCGGCCCCGCCCGCGACATCGGACAGATCCGGTTCCCGTTAGCGTTCGCGATCGGCGTGGAAGCCGCGCTCACGAGATGACCGCGAATCGACGGAAGCCACGCTCCTTCTACTGGAGCATCGTCCTGCTGGTGCCCGTCGTCGTACTCACGGCGATCTACCCTGGCATGCGGTGGTTCGTGAACGGCATGTTCGACGTCGGGCCGCCGCACACGATCAGTGAGCAGGAGGCCCGCGAGGAACTCGAGCGCCGGAACATCCACATCCCCTCGAGTTTCCACCTCGATTCGATGACCGTGTACCCGGTGTTCGTCGGCCGATCGTCCTACCGCGGGACCTTCTCTGCGCCGGCCGACCGCTTCGACGACTATCGACACATCGTCGCGAAGGCACCCGGGATGGTCGACCCCAGTCCGCCGGGCTGCGTCCCATCGGAGGCGGATCCGTGCCCGACGAACTTCCTCGTCATCGAGTACCCACCCGGCAGTGGCGGATTCGACACCACGACCCTGCGCATCTCGCGCACGTCCGAGACCGCGTGGATCGCGGTGGACGCGCAGGGACATTGAATCTGGTCGACGACGGGCTACGCGCGACAGGTGCCGCTGACCACGCGGACCGTCGAGGCGGGATGGGCTTCGAGGAGGGCGGCCGGGCGGATGGGGCGGCGGACGAGTTCGCCGCCGCAGTTGGGGCAGGTGCCGTGCAGCTTCTCGTCGTTGCAGTCCGCGCACCACGTGCACTCGAAGGTGCAGATCAGCACCTCGCGCGAATCGGGGGCGAGGTCACGCCCGCAGCATTCGCAGTTCGGCCGGATCTCCAGCATCGCCGTCCCTTTCGTCCCGCTCACTCTCGCAGTTCCCAGCGGTTTCGGCGGCGAATTCTCGGCGTGTCGCCGCCGAAACCACTAGGAACCGCCGATGAACCCGAGCAGTCCGCCCGCTGGATCGAGGGTGTTCGTGACGTTCGCCGCGGTGACCACCCCGGCGACGACGGCCGCCACCAGCGTCGCCACCGCCCACCGTCGACGCCCCTGCCGCCACGCACGACCGGCGAACACCACCAGCACGGCGGTCAGCGCGCCCGCCATCACCACCATCGCAAGGTGATACCGCGCGAAGTCGTCGACCAACGCCCGGACAGGGCCGGACGGCGTCGCCTGCAACTCAGCACGCGTCAGCGCGAGCGCCCGCCCGAGCTCTCCTTTCCGCACCCGCACCGGGTCCAGCAGAGAGAACGCGGACGACAGGGGCGCGACCGCCCCCTGGATGCTGGGAATGAGCAACACCACGGGGATCAGTGCCACCGCGCGATGGCCGGCGTACAGTGCGAGCGCGGCGAGCAGCGCGGCGCACACCGCCTTGATGAGGTGGAAGCCCGCCCAATCATCGACGAGCGATTCCAGCCCGGTCGTCAATTCCGCCCGCTCCCCGAGCAGCCAGGGCGGGAACGCATCGACGGCCCTGGCCTCGGGGTCAGCGCCGTACACCGCGCGCGGTACGAACGCGAACGCGAGAACGAGAACGCCCGCGCCGACGAGCCACCAGAGGCTCGGGCGCGGGCGGGTCCCGTCGACGTCGTCCTGGATCAGAAGTCCCAGTCCTCGTCCTCCGTGTTGACGGCCTTGCCGATCACGTACGACGAGCCGGAACCGGAGAAGAAGTCGTGGTTCTCGTCGGCGTTGGGCGACAGGGCGGAGAGGATCGCCGGGTTCACGTCGGTGGCGTCCTTCGGGAACAGGGCCTCGTAGCCCAGGTTCATCAGCGCCTTGTTGGCGTTGTACCGCAGGAACTTCTTGACGTCCTCGGTGAGGCCGACCTCGTCGTACAGCGACTCGGTGTAATCCTCCTCGTTCGAGTACAGCTCCATGAGCAGGTCGAACGTGTAGTCCTTGATCTCCTCGCGGCGTTCCGGCGTCTGCGTCTCCAGCCCGCGCTGGAACTTGTAGCCGATGTAGTAGCCGTGCACGGCCTCGTCGCGGATGATCAGGCGGATCATGTCGGCCGTGTTGGTGAGCTTGGCCCGCGAGGACCAGTACATCGGCAGGTAGAAGCCGCTGTAGAACAGGAACGACTCGAGCAGCGTCGAGGCGACCTTGCGCTTGAGCGGGTCGTCGCCGCGGTAGTAGTCCATGACGATGGACGCCTTGCGCTGCAGGTGCTCGTTCTCCTCCGACCAGCGGAAGGCGTCGTCGATCTCGCGCGTGCTGCACAGCGTGGAGAAGATGGAGCTGTAGCTCTTCGCGTGCACCGACTCCATGAACGCGATGTTGGTGTACACCGCCTCCTCGTGCGGGGTGATCGCGTCGGGGATCAGCGAGACCGCGCCGACCGTGCCCTGAATGGTGTCGAGCAGCGTCAGGCCGGTGAAGACCCGCATGGTGAGCTGTTTCTCGTGCTCGGTGAGCGTGCCCCACGACGGGATGTCGTTACTGACCGGCACCTTCTCGGGCAGCCAGAAGTTCCCCGTCAACCGGTCCCAGACCTCGGCGTCCTTCTCGTCCGGCACCCGGTTCCAGTTGATCGCCGACACCCGGCTGACCAGCTTGAGCGGGGCTCCGTCGGCGGGGCTGTGAGCGGCGGTTTCAGACATGACACCTCGGTTTTCGCGGAGCTGGATTTCTACGCTCATGACACTACCCCTTGGGGCCGACAAGTCCGTGAGGCGCAAGATTTAGTTCATAGCGCCAGTTCGGCGTGTCGAGTCAGATGACCACGACGTCGAGCAGACCGTCCAGCACGGACCGGTCGCCGTCGAGGTCGACGGTGCCGGGCTCGGCCCGGCGCCACAGCACCAGATCGAGGTCCGACGCGGTCCCGCGCAGGCTCACGTCCGCCGGGGCCGGCGGGGCGAGGACGTCGATGCCGTCGGCACGCAGCCGGAGGGTCCACCGGTCGCCGGTGTCGGTGGCCGCGATGTCGACGACCTTCCCCACGAGCCCGTCGGGCAGTCCCTTCTTCCCGAGGAGCAGCGGGATCTGCATCTGTGTCAGCTCGGTGACGCCGTCGGCGGCGGTCCACGCCGGGAGCGGCTCGGCACCGTCGGGCAGCGAGTTCTGCAGGTCCCAGCGATGGATCGAGACCTCCTGCGCCATCCGGCGCATCCAGAAGGCGGCCACGGTGCGGCCGATGAAGGCGCGCGCCGGCTCGTCGGGCTCGTGGCGCCGGAGCTCGTCGAGCAGGGCCGCGTTGACCCCGGCGTACCACCGGAGGACGTCGTCCCCCTCCGGAGCGTCGGACACGTCGGGGATGAAGCGCTCCTTCGAGTCCGCGCCCGCTTGCAGGAAGGCGGTGGCCCAGCGGTGGGCGCCGGCGGTGTGGACGACACCGTCGCGCACCGTCCACCCCGGGCAGCTGGGCACGGGCAGGCCGAGGGAGGCGGGATCGATCGCGGCGATGCGGGCGCCGTCGGCGGCGATGGAGTCGAGCCAGAGCTGCTTCGTCATGTCCACGACCCTACGAACCCGGAGGCCGGTCGCGCTGCGCGATGCGGATTCGTCCCGCCCGATTCCTCCCTCCGATGCTAATCTCCAACACATCATGCAGTATTGAGGATTGGGGAGAAATGGGATTCCGGAACGTCGCCGTCGCGGCGGTCGCCGCCACCACTGCCGCACTGGCCGCGCTCATGCCGGCGACGGCGCAGGCCGAGCCGAACACCGTCACCTGCAGCCAGTCGCCCGATGTCGGTGCGCCGTCGACCGCCGGCGGTCTCTTCGGCACCGCTCCCCTGACCTTCCCCGCAGCACTGGTCGGCGGATGGGACCTCGACACCGGCTACTCCGCCGGTGCGGCGACGACCGCCGCGGCCCGGTACTCGCCGGGCGGCAACGTGATGAACCTCGTCGAGGTCGGGCGACTCCGGGTCAGCCCCGGCAGCCACGCCACCACGTCCATGGCGCTCGCGTTCTCGCTCTGCCGCTTCCCGGACCGGTCCGGACAGGCGCAGCGCACCATCACCGATCGACGGGCCCGGCCCGTCGTCATCGACGGCGTGAAGGGCACGCGGCTCGACCTCAACGCGAACACCCCGCAGGGAGCCGGAGGCGCCCCGGAGTCGGACTGGTTCACGATCATCGTTCTCGATACCACCCCGACGTCGTACTTCCTCGGTGGCGCGAACAAGACCAACACCGACGCGCGCGGCAAGGTCGACGCGGTGATCCGCGCCCTCCAGGTGCGTTAGCGGCGGCCGCGCGCAGTCACGTCACCTGCACCGCGTCCAGCAACCGGGGGACGACGGTGCCGTCGCCGAAGGTCTCGAGCCGGGTCACCGGGACGCGGCGCCAGAGCGCGAGGTACACGTCGGACGTGGCGCCCCGGAGCGCGGCATCGCCCTTCGCGTGGCCACGCTCGACGGTGACGGCCTGCCGGTCGAGCGCCAGGGTCCACTCCGCGTCGTCGCGGTCGGTGCCGTGCAGGTGGACGGTCCGCCCGACGAGTTCGTCCGGCAGGCCGGGGCCGCGGGAGAGGAACCGTCCGGCGAAGACCTGTGCCCACTCCTCGATCCCGTCGCCGGCGAGTACGGACTCGACCGGGACCGCTGCGTTCCAGGCGTTCTCGGCGTCCCACCGGTGCACTGCGGTCTCGAGGGCCTGGCGGCGCATCCAGAAGGCGGCGGTCACGCTGCCGATGAAGGCACGGGCCGGCTCGTCGGGGGCGTGCCGTCGCAGTTCCCGCAGGAGTCCGTCGAGCCGGTCGCGGTACCAGCCCGTCACGGCCGCACCGGAGGGCGCGTCGTCCTCGATCGGGGCGAACCGGGTGGTCGAGTCGGGCCCCTCGGCGAGGAAGGTCGCGGCCCAGCGATGCACTCCCCCGAGGTGCACGACGAGGTCGCGCACGGTCCATCCGGGGCACGTCGGAACGTCGAGGTCGAGGCGCTCCGGGGACGTCGCCGCGATCGCGCCGCCGTCGCGTTCCAGGGCCGCGAGCCACTCGTTCGGGGCGGTCATGCCGGTGACGATACCGCGGACGGTGCATGCTGTAGCGGTGACCGAACTGCCGATGTTCCCGCTCGGGGCCGTCCTCCTCCCGGGCGAGGAGCTGCCGCTGCGCGTCTTCGAACCTCGGTACCGCCGGATGGTGGAGCAGTGTCTCGCGACGGACGGCCGGTTCGGGGTGGTGCTCATCGAGCGCGGCAGCGAGGTGGGCGGCGGCGACGTGCGCACGGACGTCGGCACCGTGGCGCTCATCGACCGGTACGTGCGCCGCGCCGGCGGCGAGTTCACGCTGCTCTGCCGGGGCGTCGAACGAGTGCGGGTCGCGCGGTGGCTGCCCGACGATCCCTATCCCCTCGCGGAGGCCGACGTCTGGCCGGACGAGGTGCAGCGCGCCGTGGACCTGATCCCGCTGTTGAGCAAGCGCGGCGAGGCCGAAAGGCTGGCGGCGCGGCTCGCGCGCGCCGAGGGCGTCACGCCGCGGGCATGGCCGAAGTTGACGCTCCCGGAGGATCCGGTCGAACGCAGCTACTACCTCGCGCGTGCGCTGCCGCTCTCGGATGCCGACCGGCATCGCGCGCTGGCAGCGGCCGGCCCCGCCGACCGCGTTCGCGTGCTGGGCGACGCGCTCGACGACGTACTCGCGACGCTGCGTTTCCGGTTGCAGTAGAAGGAGTCCCATGCCCCACGGCCCCCTCCCCGGCGGATGATCGGCATCGACGAGGTGCGCGCCACGCGCCCCGCGTGGCGCCGCACGGGTTTGCTGTACTTCCCGTACGCCGCGTTCGTCGACGGCGCTTGGTGGGTCCTGCGGGTCAATCATGGCTTCCCCGAACACGATCTGTACACGGTGTTCGTCGACGGGACAGCGGTCGCCGATGCCACGCCGGGCCGCGGCTCCTTCCCGTTCGACGCGAGCCTCGCACAGCTCGAGCAGCTGAGTAAGGGCCGAGGACCGCAGGTGGAACCCGCCGTCGCGCACGCCGCGATCGCCCCGATCGCCGCGCTCGCGGACTACGGCAGCGAGAACGGCGACACCTGCGATTTCTGCTTCGGCGACAAGGACGGCTACGCGCCGATGTGACGCCCGCCGGCGGCGTCGATGACCTCCGCGGCCAACGCACGGGCGCGGTCGAGTTCGGCGTCGTCGCCGAAGAGTTCGCGGCGGGTGTTCGCCGCTGCGAGGTAGGCGTCCAGCCGGAACGCGGCCGCCGCGGGGTCGGCGGCCCCCTCAGCCGCGAACTCACGCTCGAGGAGATCGAGCCATTCCCGCTTCAGGTTCCGGACCGCTTCGGCGACCGCGCCTGTCCGGTGGCCGTACTCCGTCGCGGTGGCCGTCACGAAGCAGCCACCCGGAAAGGTCTCGGCGCGGAGGTACCCGCCCCACGCGTCGAGGAGGGCGTGCAGCCTGTCGGCGCCGGGCGACATCGCCAGCGCGGGCCGGATCACCACGTCGATGTAGACACGGCGCGCCTCCGCGACGGCGGCGACCTGGATCGCCTCGCGCGTCGGGAAGACGGTGAGGATGCCGCTCTTGCTGACGCCGGTCGCGGCGGCCAGGCCACCCACGGTGATCGCGTCCAGGCCGTGGACGGTCGCCAGGTCGGCGGCGGCCCGCGCGACGCGGCGCCGGGTGGCGTCGCCGCGCGCCCGCCGGCGGTCGGCGGTCGCCGGTGTGGTCATGGGTTCAACTGTAGCCACGCGGTAGCTCTGGACGGGGCGCGGCGGACGGCGTAGTGTCGAGCCATGTTTACGACCGATCGGTCGTATTGATGGGGAGGGTCATGTCCGACAGAGCTTTCGCGCCGCTCCTGGAGCGCACCGTGACCATCGCCGCCCCGCCGGCCACCGTCTGGGAGGCGGTGGGCGATGTCCGGCGCATGCCCGAGTGGAGCCCCCAGGTGGTCTCTGTCAGGCTGCGCGCGCCCGCGGCCGACGTCCGCTTGGGCACGCGCTTCACCAACCTCAACCACCTGGGAGAACTCGAATGGGTCACGCACGGCGAGGTCGTACGACACGAGCCCGCGCACGCGATCGCCTTCCGCATCGAGGAGAACTACACGATCTGGTCGTTCACACTCGAATCCGAGGACGACGGCACCGTCCTGACGCAGCGCCGGGAGGCGCCGGACGGGATCTCGCAGTTCTCGCTCGACCTCACCGAGAGCCACCTCGGCGGGCAGGAGGCGTTCACGGCCCTCCTGCTCGAGGGCATGGAGCGCACTCTCGCCGGCATCCGGTCGGCCGTCGAGGCGACCGACCGGTGACCACCCGTCCCGATCAGGAGGCGAGCTGCGCCGCCGCTGGCGGTGGCGCGTCGAGGTCGTCGCAGAAGTAGAACGCGGCGGCAGCGGGATCGGCCTGGGCGGGCGGGGGCAGGTGAGTCAGCAGCCGGGACAGGGTCGCCGAATGGTGGAACGGGAGGTCCGCCGGATCCCGCAGGTCGGCGCCGCCTCCCGCGACGGGATGCCAGGTGTCGTCGCCCACGGCGCGACAGCGCATTTCAGCCCGCCCGGACGGGGCGCACTCACTGACGATCTCCACCGTGCCGACGACACGGGCGCCGTCGGCGGTGGGGATCGGGTGTTCGGCCTCGATCGTCGTGGTGAGCCGATGCAGAGTTCTCATGACGTTTCTTCCTCATGGACTCCAGGGGCTGGTCGGAAAACACGAGGGAATCGGGTCGGGGGCTCCGACCAGCCCGTCAAGGGGCCCCCGACCCTCGCAGCGTGGTCTGTGCGCCGTGAGATGTCGTCTAGATGAAGAACCGCCGACCGTCGATGGTCAGTACCTCGTCGCGGCGGACCCAGGGGTAGTCCTCGATCACGGCGTCGAGGTCGACGCTGCGCGCCTGCTCGGCGAGATCCGCCGGGTCCGCGTGGGGCACGCCGATTCCCAGGTCCCGAATACGGGGATCGTTGCTCTGCTGCATGTCCGCCCTCCGATCACGGTCGGGGTGGTCGCGGGCCGGCGCGCGGCCGGCCCGCCACCACTCCGGAGCTATCCGGCTACGTCGACGCGTGCGTCGTCGTCGGTCGCACTCGACTCGACGGCGAGTTGTTCGCACTGCGGTTCATCGGAGCCCTGCTCGACGACGATCCGGCGGGGTTTCGCGCGCTCGGCGATCGGAATCGTCACTGTGAGAACGCCGTTGTCGTAGCGCGCGGCGATCCCAGCGGTGTCGATGCTGTCGCCGAGGGTGAGCTGCCGGCGGTAGACGCCGGAGAAGCGCTCGCTGGTCAGCCACCTCACCCCGGAATCGGGCATCGCCGTCCGTCGGCCAGTGAGCGTGAGGACACCGTTCTCGACGTCGACGTCGATGGAACCGGGGTCCGCGCCCGGTAGGTCGGCTGTGAGGACGTAGTGGTCGTCCACCTGGTAGAGGTCCATCGGCATGAACCGCGGGGAGCGCGCCGAACCGGTTTCCCGACCGGCGGCGAGCAGACCCTGGGCCACCACGTCCAACTCGGAGAATGGATCGAACCTCAGCACAGCAAACACCTCCCGTGAACTCCAGGCCGCCCGCCACCCTGACGGGCGACTCATCAACTGTGCACTTCCAGTTTTAGCACTCTCGGCGCGTGAGTGCCAGCCCCTTGCGCGTCGAACTCCGGGGAGGGCCGGGGCACGCACTCCGGCGAGTCCTACTCGCCGCCAGGGGATCCGGCCGTCGCGGCCACGCCCCCCGACGGCGACCACTGCAACCGTCAGTACGCCGCACCGGCCGCGACTGGACTACGGTCCCCGCTCGTCCTCCACCATCGCCGTCAGGATCCGACGGGCGCGCACAGCGGCTCGGTCCGCCTTGACGTTGACGTAGCGCCGTGGGACCGGGTCTTCGTCGAGGCACCGCTGCATGGTCTCGAGGACGGCGATGTCCCGGTCGGCCATCGCGTGGAAGACGCCGATCAACCGCTGCCCGATGTCGGGTGAGACCGAGGCGCCCCGCCACGAGATCTGCAGGAAGACATGGGTGACTCCCGAGGACCGGGGTGTGAAACCGTGGGTCCGCACGAGTTCCAACTCGGGTCCGTTCGGACCGATGATGGAGTAGGTCTGTTTGTGCAGGCCGGGCGTCACGAAGGTACCCGTCTCCGTCCGGCCGAAAGTCGCAGTGGCGTCGGCCAGTCCGCTGACCTCGGCTTCCCACGGCGCCAGCGGCGCCCTGGGGAGTTCTCGCCGGTAGGAGACCGACACCTCGGAGACCTCGACGTCCTCCAACGGCGGCAGCGCCTCGATGCCGGGCGGCAGCATCTCCGGATGCATCGCGACGACGTTGGACAGGTCGAGGTAGTGCTCGTGCAACAACTGCAGGTTGGCGGCCACCTCGCGTCGTTCCCCGACGCTCGTCCAGCCGTCGTCGTGCAACCACGGTGTCGCCGGCGGTGGGCGCAACCGTTCGCCGCCGGGCGTCCCCGCCCAGATCCAGACGAAAGGTCCACGCTCGATGACCGGGAAGGCTCGCACCCGCGCGGACGTCGGCGGACTGTCCTGGGACGGCACGCTCACCCAGCGACCAGTCGCATCGTAGGTACAGCCGTGGTAGCCACACACGATGAAGTCGTCCTCCCGGCGTCCCGCCGACAGCGGGTAGGGCCGGTGCGCGCAGCGGTCCTCCAGCGCGGCGATCGTGCCGTCGGAGAGGCGGAAGAGCACGACCGGTGTGTCGAGGACGCGCCGCGCGGTGAATCCGTATCCGACCTCGGCAGCGGTGGCGACGACGTACCAGCAGTCCCTCGGATAGTCGCCGGCGAATGGGGTACGAGCGGTGTCGTTCATACGTCCAGCACCAGCCTCTTCGACAGCGAGCGGGAGACGCAGAGCATGATCGTCTCGCCCCGTTCCCTCTCCGCCTTGGACAGGATCGAGTCCCGGTGCTCGGGCGTGCCCTCGAGCACGTCGGCCTCACAGGTGCCGCAGATGCCCTCCATGCAGGATCCGAGGACATCGACGCCGGCCTTCTCGACCGCGTCGAAGATCGTGGTGCCCTCCGGAACGACCACGGTCACTCCCGAGCGCGAGCACACGACCTCGAACGAGTCGAGCGCGTCCTCGGAGGCCGCGACCTCCTTGGCGGCGAAGCGTTCGATGTGCAGGCTGCCGTCGGGCCACGGCGCGCACGCCTCCTCCACGGCGTCGAGGAAAGCGCCTGGGCCGCAACAGTAGACCACCGTGTCCGGCGCGGGCGTTCCGAGCGTCGCCGCCAGGTCGATCCGGCCGTTCTCGCTGCTCGGCCAGATCGTGACCCGATCATCGTCCTCGAATCGGTCCAGGAACGCCATCGACTCACGGGAGCGGCCGCAGTAGAGCAGGCTCCACGTCGCCCCGCGCGCCTCGGCCGCCTCGATCATCGGGAGGATCGGCGTGATCCCGATGCCGCCCGCGACGAATCGGTAGTTCGCGGAGGCGACCAGGGGGAAATGATTGCGCGGACCACGCACGCGGACGGTCACACCATCCGTCAGCTTCTCGTGGACGTACGCCGAGCCGCCCCGGCCGGCCGGATCGCGAAGGACGCCGATCTTCCACGACGACTCGTCCGAGGCGCTGCCGCACAGCGAGTACTGCCGCGTCAGCGACGGCTCCAGGAGGAGGTCGATGTGGGCCCCGGCTGTCCACGCCGGGAGAGGCCCTCCCGCCGGATCGCTGAGGGTGAGCTCGACGACCCCGTCCGCCACCTCGCGCCGGCCCGCCACCTGAACGTCGACCTCCGTCTCGGTGGTGGTGGTCGCTTCGCGGGAGCGACGGATCTGTGGCCGAGCGGGGGCCTGTTCCGCGGAGGGTTGCAGCGTCCGTTGGTCGCGGGGGCGGGGCTTCTGGCCGATCGGCGTCAGCGTGACCATCATCTTCGTGTAGCCCCGGACGAAGTTCGATTGGAGGTACTCGGGCTCCTCCACCACTTCGATGTCCTCGAACCGCGCGAGCAATTCCTCCCAGAGGATCCGTAGCTGCAGTTCCGCGACGCGGCTGCCCATGCAGCGGTGCACGCCGATGCCGAACGAGAGATGGTGGCGGGCGTTGTGCCGGTCGATGATGAAGTCGTCCGGATTCTCGAAGGTGCGCTCGTCCCGGTTCGCCGAGGCGTACCACATGACGACCTTGTCGCCCTTGCGGATGAACTGACCGTTCAGGACGGTGTCCTTCTTCGCGATCCGGCGCATGTAGGCCAGCGGCGTCTGCCAGCGGATGTTCTCGTGGACGAACTTCGGGATCAGGCTGTGATCGGCTTTGAGCCGGTCGAACTGGTCGGGGAACAGGTTGAGTGCGTACACGCCGCCCGACATCGAGTTGCGGGTCGTGTCGTTGCCACCGACGACGAGCAGGATCAGATTGCCGAGGAATTCCATCGGCCTGTTGATCAGGTCCTTGGTGTCCTCGGACATCTGCATCAGGGTGATCAGGTCGTATCCCGGCTTCTCGCCGGCCTTCAGGCGCGCCGCCTTGTCGTGCCACAGGGCGCTGAAGCTCTTCGCCATCTCCGCGGCGCCCTGGTACATCTCGTCCATGTCGACGTCGCCGCCGGTGGCAGCCGCGCTCGCCCCAGCCAACTCGGTCCAGTGCACGAGCTTGCGCCGATCCTCATAGGGGAAATCGAGCAGGGTGGCGAGCATGCGGGACGTCAGCTCGACGCTGACTCTGTCCACCCAGTCGAAGGGTTCGCCGACCGGCAGGTCGTCGAGGACCTCCTGGACGCGCGACCGGATCAGTCCCTGCATCTCCTCGAGGTTCTGCGGTGCTACGACGCCCTGCACCGCTGCGCGCTGCTCGTCGTGGCGCGGCGGGTCCATCGCGATGAACATCTCGATGTCGAGCCCGTCCGGCGGTACGCCGATGACGATCTGCGGCTCGGCCGAGTAGGTCTCGAAGTCGCGGTCCACCGTCACGATGTCGTCGTACCGCGTGACCGACCAGTACGGCCCGAATTCACTCGACGCCCGGAAGTGGACCGGTGCCTCGTTGCGCAGGCGCTCGAAGTACGGGCGCCACTGGCCCTGCCGCCACATGAACGGGTTGCTCATGTCGATATCGGTCAGCGCCACCGTGTCGACGTCGGGGATCTCCTCCTCGACGAACTCCGGCTGCCGATTGCCAAGAGCCAGCGTCTTGGCCTTCTGGAAGAGGTGCAGGCCCTGGACCTGCCGCTCCATCGGGACGATCGCCTGGGCCTTGTTGATGACCCGGTCGAGAAGACTCATGGTCCAACCGCCTTGCGGACGAGGATGTGTGGACTCATCCAAACTATGCCGCCCACCGCGTCGCGCGGCCGAGTTTCTCGTTTTCGATCGACCACCGAGGACAAGAACGCCGGCCGGGGACGTCTCCCCGACCGGCGTTTTGCTTACCTGATTACAGCATGCAGCTGACGCAGCCCTCGACCTCGGTGCCCTCGAGCGCCATCTGCCGCAGGCGGATGTAGTAGAGCGTCTTGATGCCCTTGCGCCACGCGTAGATCTGCGCCCGGTTCACGTCGCGGGTGGTGGCGGTGTCCTTGAAGAACAGCGTCAGCGACAGGCCCTGGTCCACGTGCTGCGTGGCGGCGGCGTAGGTGTCGATGATCTTCTCGTAGCCGATCTCGTACGCGTCCTGGTAGTAGTCCAGGTTGTCGTTGTCCATGTACGGCGCCGGGTAGTACACGCGGCCGATCTTGCCCTCCTTGCGGATCTCGATCTTCGCCGCGACGGGGTGGATCGAGCTCGTGGAGTGGTTGATGTAGCTGATCGAGCCGGTGGGCGGCACCGCCTGCAGGTTCTGGTTGTACAGGCCGTACTGCTGCACGTCGGCCTTGAGGGCACGCCAGTCGTCCTGCGTGGGAATGTGGATCTCCGAGTCCGCGAACAACTGGGCCACCTTGGCCGTGGCGGGCTTCCACTCCTGCTCGGTGTACTTGTCGAAGAACTCGCCCGACGCGTACTTGCTGTTCTCGAAGCCGCCGAACGACTGGCCGCGCTCGCGCGCGATCCGGTTCGACGCGCGGATCGCGTGGAACAGCACCGTGTAGAAGTAGATGTTCGTGAAGTCGACGCCCTCGTCGGAGCCGTAGAAGACCCGCTCGCGCGCGAGGTAGCCGTGCAGGTTCATCTGCCCGAGGCCGATCGCGTGGGAGAGGTTGTTGCCCTTCTCGATCGACGGCACGGAGCGGATGTCGGTCTGGTCCGAGACGGCGGTGAGGCCGCGGATCGCGGTCTCGATGGTGGCGCCGAAGTCGGGGCTGTCCATCGTCTTCGCGATGTTCAGCGAGCCCAGGTTGCAGGAGATGTCCTTGCCGATCTCCGCGTAGGACAGGTCGTCGTTGTAGGTCGACGGCGTGGAGACCTGCAGGATCTCGCTGCACAGGTTGGAATGCGTGATCTTGCCCGCGATCGGGTTCGCCCGGTTCACGGTGTCCTCGTACATGATGTACGGGTAGCCGGACTCGAACTGCAGCTCGGCGAGGGTCTGGAAGAACTCGCGCGCGTTGATCTTGGTCTTGCGGATCCGCGAGTCGTCGACCATCTCGTGGTACTTCTCGGTGACGTTGACGTCCGCGAAGGGCACGCCGTAGACCCGCTCCACGTCGTACGGCGAGAACAGGTACATGTCGTCGTTGTTCTTCGCGAGCTCGAAGGTGATGTCGGGGATCACCACGCCCAGCGAGAGGGTCTTGATGCGGATCTTCTCGTCCGCGTTCTCCCGCTTGGTGTCGAGGAAGCGGTAGATGTCCGGGTGGTGCGCGTGCAGGTACACCGCGCCGGCGCCCTGGCGCGCCCCCAGCTGATTGGCGTAGCTGAACGAGTCCTCGAGCAGCTTCATGATGGGGATGACGCCCGAGCTCTGGTTCTCGATCTTCTTGATCGGCGCGCCGTGCTCGCGGATGTTCGACAGCAGCAGGGCCACGCCGCCGCCGCGCTTGGACAGCTGCAGCGCCGAGTTGATCGACCGGCCGATCGACTCCATGTTGTCCTCGATGCGCAGCAGGAAGCAGGAGACCGGCTCGCCGCGCTGCTTCTTGCCCGAGTTGAGGAACGTGGGAGTGGCCGGCTGGAACCGGCCCGCGAGGATCTCGTCCACCAGGCTGACGGCGAGCTTCTCGTCACCGTCGGCCAGCGTGAGCGCCACCATGCACACCCGGTCCTCGAAGCGCTCCAGGTAGCGCTTGCCGTCGAAGGTCTTCAGCGTGTAGCTGGTGTAGTACTTGAACGCACCCAGGAACGTGGGGAACCGGAACTTCTTCGCGTACGCCCCGTCGAACAGGGTCTTGACGAACTCGCGGCTGTACTTGTCCAGAACCTCGGGCTCGTAGTAGTTCTCCTCGACGAGGTAGTCGAGCTTCTCGTCCAGGTTGTGGAAGAAGACCGTGTTCTGGTTGACGTGCTGCAGGAAGTACTGCCGCGCGGCCTCGCGGTCCTTGTCGAACTGGATGCGCCCGTCCTTGTCGTACAGGTTCAGCATCGCGTTCAGGGCATGGAAGTCCAGTTCGCTGTGGCCGGGGCCGCCGTGGACGCCGGACTGGCTCGCGGAGGGGACGAGGTCTTCCTGGGTTGCGGTCATGAGCGCGCGCTTTCCTTGAGGTCGTTGCGTGTGAAGAAGTCGACGAGCCCGCTGCGGACGCGCTCGACGTCCTCGGTGGTGCCCATCAGCTCGAAGCGGTACAGGTACGGGACCCGGCATTTGCGGGAGATGATGTTGCCCGCATAGCAGAACTCTTCGCCGAAGTTGGTGTTCCCCGCCGCGATCACGGCGCGGATCAGGGAGCGGTTGTGCTGGTCGTTGAGGAACCGGATCACCTGTTTGGGGACGTATCCCCCGCCGGAGACCGCGGTGGCCTGCTTCCCACCGCCGTACGTGGGGGTGATCAGGACGAAGGGCTCGTCGACGGTGAGCGGCTCCGCCGCCCGCGTCACCGGGATGCGCACGGCGCGCATGCCCAGCTTCTTCACGAATCGGTGCGTGTTCTCCGACACCGACGAGAAGTAGACGACGAGCGGCGTGGCCATCGCTACGCCGTGGCGGCGACGGCGGCGAGCGCCTTGACCCGGTCCGGGCGGAAGCCCGACCAGTGCGCATCGCCGGCGACGACGACGGGGGCCTGCAGGTAGCCGAGGGCCATCACGTAGTCCCGGGCGTCCGCGTCCTCGGTGATGTCCACCACGCGGTACTCGAGGCCGGCCTTGTCGAGCGCCTTGTACGTGGCGTTGCACTGCACGCAGGCGGGCTTGGTGTAGACGGTGATCTCGACCTGGCTCATTGGACGGCTCCCCTTCGCTGGACGGTCCCGGAGACTGCTCGGAACCCGATTATCGACCTACGGACTGACAAGTTTTCTCGCCACGTTTACCTGCGTGAACTCGGTCGGCCCGCGGACCCCTCGAGCGACGCCCTCATGCCTCCCGGACGGCCATCCGGCCCGTCCGCTCGCGCAGTGGACTGAACACTACACCTAGTGGTGGCCCCGGGGAAGCGACACAACCACTTGCGAACAACATTCGTGGAATTACCAGCTCGCAAGACGACCTTCCGGGCGTTTTTCATCGTGAATCCCCAGGACACGCCGAGGATCGACGACACGCCGAACCGACACGCCCGGGACCGTTGGATACCCCTCCGCCGCGCCCCGGGGGGACAACCGCGACCCGCCTACCGGACGGGCGCGACGAGACGCTCGAGGAGGTCGCCGGCGCGCTGCGCGACGGCGTCGTGCTCGCGCACCGACTTGCCGTCGAGGCCCGCGATGGGGAACTCCTCGACGAGCCCCTCGGGCACCTCGCCGCCGGCGATGGTCACGGCGCGCTCGGCGTCGGCCAGGGTGGTGTCCAGACGGTGCCCGACGCCCGCCAGGGCGACCCGCTTGCCCGACAGCGCGCTCGCGCCGTAGGGGCGCGAGCCCCAGTCGATGACGTTCTTGAGCACGGCACTGAGGGTGCCGTTGTTGGGCGGGGCGAGCAGCAGCAGCGCGTCCGCCGCCGCGATCCGGTCGCGCAGCGCGGCGGCGGTGGCCGGAGCGGCGTCGCCGTCGATGTCCTCGTTGTAGAAGGGCACGTCCGCGATGCCCTCGGCGATCTCCACCCGCACCCCCTCGGGCGCGTTGGCGACGGCGACCTCCGCCAGTTCCCGGTTGAGCGAGCTGCTCCGCAGCGACCCGACGACGGCGAGCACGGTGATGTCCGACATGGTCCTCAGTTCTCCTGACGTTCTCCGCACGACCCACCCGGGCCGCATCCGCACAAGCTAACGGACTTCAGTCCGGATTTCTTCCCCGGGATCATGGTGAGTCGAAAACCCGCACGGTAGGCTCCATCCGATGACCGGACCACTCCTGCCCCTGGCGCAGCCGCAGAACGAGCCGCGGCGCGATGCGGCCCGCAACCGCGAACTGCTCATCGACGCGGCGCAGCGCCTGTTCGCCGAGCACGGCGTCGATGCGGTGAGCATGGACGCGGTGGCGCAGGCGGCCGGCGTGGGCAAGGGCACCGTCTTCCGGCGCTTCGGCTCGCGCGCCGGACTGCTGCAGGCCCTCCTCGACCACGACGAGACCGAGCTGCAGCAGCGGTTCATGTTCGGACCACCCCCGCTGGGCCCGGGCGGCGACCCGGTGCACCGCCTCACCGAGTACGGCAAGGCCCGGATGCACCTGATCGCCCGCCACGGCGACCTGCTGCGCGGCGCCGAGCAGGCCGCGCGCGACCCGTACGACGAGCCGCCGTGGCGCGTCTCCGCGATGACCGTGCGGTCGATGCTCGTCGATGCGGGCCGCACGGCGAACACCGAGGTGTGGGCCGCGGCGCTGATGGCGACGCTCAGCCCGGCGTGGGTACTCCACCAGCTGGCCTCGGGCGTCTCGCAGGACGAGCTCGAGGCCGTATGGGCGGAGCATGTGCGGCTACTGGCCGCGCTCTGAGATCTTCGCCAGGTACGCGAATCGGTCGTTGGCGACGCGCATCGCGATCTCGTAGGGCAGCGCGAACTTCCGCTTCCAGAAGTAGCCGAACCGCGTGTCGAACGACGTGTACACGATGAACCGGTTGTGCAGCACCCCGTCGATGATGGCCTGCGCCGCCTTCTCCGCGGTGACCTTCGGGAAGGCGTCGATGCCCTTGTTCACCTTCGGGTTCGACCGGTCCACACCGTTGATCTCCACGGTCTTCACCAGGCCCGTCTCCACGGCGCCGGGCACCACCACGGACACCCCGATCCCGTGCCGCCGCAGGTCGTAGCGGAGTACCTCGGAGACGCCGACGAGGCCGAACTTCGCCGCCGAGTAGGCGGCGTGCCAGGGCAGCGCGATCAGGCCCGCGGTGGAGGAGACGTTGACCAACTGGCCGCCCCGTCCCGCCGCGATCATCGGCGGGACGAAGGTCTCGATCACGTGGATCGGCCCCATGAGGTTCACGTCCACGGTCTTGCGCCACTGCTCGTGCGTCAGGTTCTCGACGGTGCCCCAGACGGCGATGCCCGCGACGTTCATCACCACGTCGAGTGATCCGGCGGCGGCGTGCACCTCGTCGGCGAAGGCGCGTACGGCGTCGTAGTCGGACACGTCGAAGGCCCTGGACGCGATGACCTTCGCGCCCAGGGCCGTGACGTGGCGCACCACGGCGTCGAGCTGTTCGGCGTTGATGTCGGTCAACACCAGCTCGGCGTCGTGCGCCGCGAGGAGATTCGCGGTAGCGCGGCCGATCCCGCTGGCCGCGCCGGTGACGAGGACCTTCTTCCCCTTCAGGTCCTTGATCGGCGGGGCCATGTGGACGAGCCGGGCGATATCGCGGAGTGCCATATCAGCCAGCTTGCCAGATCGGGCCGCGCTACCGCTTCCCGCCGGGGCGTGACGTCCCCGGCGGAAGTCGGTGCAGCGTGGTGCTACTTGGGCAGGATCGCGCCGGCGCTCAGGATCGCCTTGAGGATCTCCTGGGCGGCGGCGGGTCCCTGCGCGGCCTGCAGCGAGTTGAAGGCCTGCGGGCTCGAGATCAGGGTGTTGACGAGCTGCTGCCCCTGCGAGCTGGTGAGGAACTCGGCGGCCTTGGGCCCCATCTCGAAGAGCGTGTTCACACCGATCGGCTGGGCCTGCCCCGGGATCGAGATCGTCGGGAGCTGCGGCAGCGCGACCTGGCCCAGGCCCGGCACGTTCACCGAGGTGCCCTGCGGCGCGGTCGCCGCCGGGGCGGTGGCCTGCGGTGCCGTGGTGCCCGCCTGCGGCGCGCCACCCTGCAGCATCGGCACACCGGAGACGATCGGGGAGGTCCCCGTGCCGGTGCTCGGGGTGACGGGCGCGGCCGCGGCGGGGGCGCCCGGCACGGCCGGGACGATGGGCGTCTGCGCCGGCCCGGTCGGGGCCGTGGCAGCCGGAGCGGCCGGAGCCGCCGCCGCGGGAGCCGCCGGCGTCGCCGCCGGGGCGGTCGCCGCGGGAGCGGCGGGGGTCGCCGGAGCCGCGGGCGTCACCGGCACGGCGGGGTCGACCTGCGGCGCGACGGGCTGCGCCACGACCGGCTGCTCGACGACGCCGCCGGGCTTGACCTTGCCCGTCAGTTGCTGGATCACGCCGTTGGTCAGAACGGACGCGTACTGGGCCTGGCCCTCGCGGGAGGTCAGCAGCGCAGCGTCGTCCGCGTTCGCGAGGTTGCCGAGGTTCGCGTAGACGAGCGGGATGTTCACCAGGGAGGCGAGAGCGTTCGTCGTCTTCGCGATACCGTCCTGGCCGCCCAGGTACTGGGCGGGAACGAAGCCGCCGGCCCGGGTGGCGTCCCGGATCACCGTGGTCGCGGGGTCGCTGACCGCGCGCTGCGCGGTCACCTTGGCGTCGGTCGCGCCCGGGGCGGGCGTCTCGAGCAGGAAGCCGCGCTGGGTGGCCTCCTGGACGGCGCTGTTGATGCTCACGGCGAGGTCTGCACCGGACTTGTTGGCCGCGGTCGCGCGCTGGTCGACGCATCCGCCGAAGCCGGCGTCGTCCGCACGGGACAGGATGACCTTGGCGCCCTGGGTCTTGAGCGCCGCCTCGACCATCTTGGCCACGGCGAAGTTGATGGAGTGGTCGGGGGTGCCGTTGGAGGCGATCGCCACCGGGTTGACGCAGGGCACCTGGCCACCGCGGCCATCGGCCACCTTGCGGGCCTGCTCGACGGCCGACGCGACGGAGGAGCCGGCGTCGAGGAACACGGTCTTGCCGGACAGCGGCTGAGCCGGTGCGGCGGGGGCGGGGTCGGCGGACGCGAGGCCGGGCGCGCCGAACAGCGCGACGGCCGCGGTCGCAAGCGAACCTGCGAGGACACGGGTCTTCTTCATGGGCAGCTGGGCGCCGGGGAAGTGGCGCCGCTCTCCTTCCAAGTCTCTTGTGCAACTTTCGTCACATCAGTCACACGAGAAACAGTCAACCATCAATTGAGACTTTAGGAAAATCCCGTCGATGATCGTTACCGGATCGTTATCGGATTCGGACGTCGATCAGTCCTCGAGGATCGCCGAATCACTCTGTGCCGCAGCGGAGTACCGGAGCAACGAGAGGACCGCCCGCGGGTCGGCGGGCGCGTCCGGCGCCGCCAGGCACCCCTCGACCTCGGCCCGGACGGCCTCCTCGTCGAGTCCGATCCCCAGGAAGACCAGCACCGTCGCCGCCCCGTCTCGCCGGCCCCGCTCGGGGGCCGTACGCACGTGCCTGCCGACAGCGTGCACCTCGAGCCGGGTGCCGTCCGCGACGGTGACGAAGCCCTTCGTCCGGAACACGCCGCGCGGCGGGTCCGCGAGCAGGGCGGCGGTCGCCCGGGCGTCGAGGAGCCCCGTCTCGACGGTGACCGCGGCGTAGTCCTCGTGCAGGTGCCGGTGCGGCTCGCCGCCGTCGTCGTGTTCGTGCTGATGCTGGTGGTCGTGCTCGCGGAGCGCCTCGTCGAGGGTGAGCTGGCGCGGGGACTCCCGGCGCTCCGCCGCGCGGCGTGCGAGTACCTCCGCGTCGATGAGCAGCTCCACCGGCACGACGGCGTCGACGGTCCCCACCACCGGCGCCGACGGGGCGTGCTCGCGCACCAGCGTTCGCGCGGCCCCCGGGTCGTCGGTGAGGTCGATCTTGTTGAGGACCACGAGGTCGGCGAGCGCGAGGTGGTGCCGCAGCGAGGGATGGCGCTCCATAGTGCCGGCGAGGTGCGCCGCGTCCGCGACGTACACGAGCCCGCCGTAGTCGATCCGCGGATCCTGGGCGAGCACCACCCGCCGCACCATCGCCGCCGGCTCGGCGAGACCGGACGCCTCGACCACCAGGAGGTCGAGGTCGCGCGCGGCGAGCGTGCCCAGGACGTCCTCGAGTTCGTCGTCGTCGACGGTGCAGCACACGCACCCGTTGCTCAGCGAAACGGTCCGCACCGATCCGCCGCCCGCCGCGCTCGAGACCAGCATCGCGTCGATGTTCACCGCGCCGAAGTCGTTGACCACCACCCCGATCCGCGCGTCTCCCGCGCCCGCCAGCAGGTGGTTGAGCAGCGTCGACTTGCCCGCCCCGAGGTAGCCCGCCACCACCACGACGGGGACGGGACGAGGGCTCATGTGGCCGCCGCGGGCGCACAGTCGGAGCACACCACCGCCAGCTCCCGGTCCTGCGGCGGCGCCAGGTTCGCGACGTTCGAGGTCGGCGTGCCACACGCGGTGCACCGCCCGATCCGCTTCGCCGCATCGGAGAAGTCGATGCGCATCCGCCGGTCGAAGACGTACATCGATCCCTCCCAGAGACCGCGGTCGCCGAACCGCTCGCCGTAGCGCGCGATCCCACCGTCGAGCTGGTAGACCTCGCCGAAGCCGCGATTGCGCATCAGCGCGCTGAGCACCTCACAACGCACCCCTCCGGTGCAGTAGGTGATCACCGGGCGGTCCTTCAGGTGGTCGTACTCCCCCGCGTCGAGCAGGGCCACGAAGTCGCGGGTCGTCCGCGCCGGCGGTACCACGGCGCCCGCGAACCGGCCGATCTCCGCCTCGATGGCGTTGCGGCCGTCGAAGAAGACGGCGTCGGGCTTCGCGGCGACCAGGGCGTGCACCTCGTCGGGCGTCAGGTGCACCCCGCCGCCCCGGATGCCGTCCTCGTCCACCTCCAGCTCGTCGGGAACACCGAACGTGACGATCTCGTCGCGCACCTTCACCGAGAGTTTCGGGAAGTCCTCGGCGGAGCCGTCGGACCACTTCACGTCCGCGCGCTTGAAGGGCGGGTACTCGCGCACGGCGCGCACGTACCGCTTGACCGCCCGGATCTCGCCGCCGACGGTGACGTTGATCCCGTGCCGGGACACGATGATCCGGCCGCGCAGATCGTTCGCCTCACACAGCGCCCGCTGCCACAGCCGGATCGCCTCCGGATCGGCCAGCGGGGCGAACACGTAGAACAGCACGACCTTGCCCATGACGGCTCCATTCTATCGGTGCCGCCTTGCGCTCAGCCTGCGTCCAACGGTTCCGGTGGCACCTCCGCTCCCCTTCAATGGCCCCCATGCCTTTTCGCCTCCCCCGCCGCGCCGCGGCATTCGCCGCCGCCCTCGTCGCGGCGCTCGGCGTCACCGCGTGCGCGCCGTCGTCGGGGCCCGCGTACGACCCGTCCGCGCCGATCGCCGACGAGGTCCCGGCCGGCACCGTCATCACCGTCGCCGACCAGCAGTCCATCCTCAAGACGATGCTCACCGCGTCCGGGGAGGCCGCCAAGCTCGGGTTCGGCGTGAAGTTCGCGGACTTCGCGGGCGGCCCCGCGATCCTCGAGTCCTTCCGGGCCGACGCGACGCAGGTCGCGATCGTCGCCGACGTGCCGCCGATCCACGCGCAGATCGCACGCTTCCCGAGCCCGATCATCAAGGCGTGGCAGCTCGATCGCGGCGGCGTCTCGACCGTCGCGCGACCGGGCGTGCCGCTGCGCACCCCCGCCGACCTGCGCGGACGCAAGATCGGCTACGCCGAGGGCACCGCGCACCAGGCCATGGTGCTGCGCCTGCTCCGTGCCGCGGGCCTGTCCAAGCACGACGTCCAGCTGGTCCCGCTGCAACTCACCGAGGTGGGTGAGGCCCTCGGCGCCGGCCAGATCGACATCGCCCCGCTCATGGAGCCGATCAGCACCAAGTACCGGCTCGCGCATCCCGACGCCCAGGTGCTGCCCGACCGGATCTCCCAGGCCGCCCAGTCCGGTCTCATGTTCCTGTACTCACCGCAGGCCGCTCTGGCGGATCCCGCGCGCGCCGCCGCCCTCAAGCGTCTCTCCGCCGCGATCGACCGCGCCCGCGCCTGGGTCGACGCCGACAAGAACCGCTGGGTCGACACCTATTACGCGGGTGCGCTGAAGATCCCCGCGGCCGTCGGCCGCATCGCCTACGACGGCCAGGGCAGCTGGCGCTCCGTGCCGCTCGACCCGGCGCTCGTCGCGCGCCAGCAGGACACCATCGACACCCTCGCCGCCTTCGGCGAGATCCCCGGCGGCCGCATCTCCGCCGACGGTTCCGTCGACTTCCGGTTCGACACCCACCCCGCAACGTAAGGGCCTCCCGTGACCTCTCCCCCCACCGGCCGCCTCGGTAGCGGCCTCGCCCACGACTCCGCCCCCGAGCAGCGCCCCGGTGCCCTCGACCCCGACCACGAGTTGCTGCCCCGCACGTCGACGCGACGCGCCCTGGTCGATTCCCGCCCGATCGGCGCGTGGATCCTCGCCGGCCCCGCGCTCGTCGTCGCGCTGTGGGCCGCGGGATCCGCGACCGGGATCATCCCGGACACCGTCCTGTCCGCGCCGTGGACCGTCGCGCACACCGCGTGGAACCTCGCCGTCGACGGCTCCCTGTGGTCGAACATCTGGGCCTCCGCACAGCGCGCGATCGTCGGTGGCGTCCTCGGCGTGAGCCTCGCCGTCGTGCTGGCACTCCTGTCCGGTCTCACCCGGCCGGGCGAGGCGCTCATCGACGGCACCGTGACCGTGTACCGCGCGATCCCCGCGCTCGCGCTGCTGCCACTGTTCATCGTCTGGTTCGGCATCGGCGAGGAGATGAAGATCGTCCTCATCACCCTCGCTGTGGCGACGCCGGTCTACCTCAACACCCACGCGGGCCTGCGCGGGATCGACCGGAAGTACGTGGAGCTCGCGGAGACCGTCGGCCTGAGCCGCGCGAAGTTCGTGCGGTACATCGCGATCCCCGGGGCCCTGCCCGGCTTCTTCACGGGCCTGCGGCTCGGGGCGACCGTGGCGTGGCTCGCCCTGGTCGTCGTCGAGCAGGTCGGCGCGTCCGACGGCATCGGCTACCTCATGTACAAGGCCCGTCTGTACGGCCTCACCGACGTCATCGTCGTGGGCCTGGCCGTCTACGCACTCCTCGGCTTCACCACCGACCTCCTCGTCCGCTTCTCCGCACGAAAGGCCCTGTCATGGCAGAGCACCCTGGCCCACTGAGCACCACCGCCACCCCGGAGGCCCGCGACCACAGGCCGGTGATCGAGGCGCGGAACCTGGTGCGCGGCTTCGACGGCCGGGCAGTGCTGCGCGGCATCGACCTCACCATCCGCCGCGGCGAGTTCGTGGCGCTGCTCGGGCGGTCCGGCTCCGGCAAGTCGACCTTGCTGCGCGCCATCGCCGGCCTCGACGACGGCGTCCCCGGATCCGGTGTGCTCGAGGTCGATCCGCGGCGCGCCGTGGTCTTCCAGGACTCCCGCCTGCTCCCCTGGTCGCGCGTTCTCGACAACGTCATCCTCGGCCTGGGCGGCGCCGACGCCAAGGACGTGGGCCGCGAGCTCCTGCGCGAGGTGGAACTGGAAGAGCGCGAGAAGGCCTGGCCGCGCGAGCTCTCCGGCGGGCAACAGCAGCGCGTCGCCCTGGCGCGCAGCCTCGTCCGCGAGCCCGCCGTGCTCCTCGCCGACGAGCCCTTCGGCGCACTCGACGCCCTGACCAAGCTCAAGATGCACGACCTGCTCCGCCGCCTCGTCGCACGCCACCGCCCCGGGGTCCTGC
Source organism: Tsukamurella paurometabola (assembly GCF_900631615.1). Taxonomy (NCBI): domain Bacteria; kingdom Bacillati; phylum Actinomycetota; class Actinomycetes; order Mycobacteriales; family Tsukamurellaceae; genus Tsukamurella; species Tsukamurella paurometabola. The sequence goes on along the minus strand of NZ_LR131273.1, from coordinate 2,842,193 downwards.
TCATCACGCACGACGTCGACGAGGCCATCGCGCTCGCCGACCGGATCCTCGTGCTCGACCACGGCATCCTGTCCGTGGACGTCACCCTCGCCGACGGTGCCGGGCGCCGGCCCGGCGAGCCCGGGTTCGCGGAGCTGCGCGGGTCGCTGCTCGACGCGCTGGGCGTGGAGCAGGAACCGGCGGTGGCCGCCACCGCATGACCATCCCCGATCACGCCCGCGGGTACGACGGCTTCGCCGGACGGATCGGCCGCTCCGAGGCGGAGTCCGAACCGGCCTGGCCGACCGAGGTGCGGGCCCGGCCCGGCGCGCCGAACATCATCGTCGTCCTCGTCGATGACATGGGCTTCTCCGACATCGGGCCGTACGGCTCGGAGATCCCGACCCCGCACCTCGACGCGCTGGCCGCCCGCGGCATCGTCTCCACCAATCACCACACCACGCCCGTGTGCTCGCCGGCCCGCGCCGCCCTGCTCACCGGGCTCAACCCACACCGCGCGGGCTACGGATCGGTCGCCAACTCCGACCCGGGATTCCCGAACCTGCGCCTGAGCCTCGCCGACGACGTGCTCACCCTGCCCGAGATCCTCCGCGGCTCCGGCTACGCCACGTACGCCGTCGGCAAGTGGCATCTCGCGAAGGACTCGCGGCTCGGCCCCGACGCCGATCGCTCGTCCTGGCCGCTCCAGCGCGGCTTCGATCACTACTACGGCTCCCTGGAGGGACTCAACTCCTTCTTCCACCCGAACCAGCTGGTGCGCGACAACACCGTCGACCCGGTGACCGAGTACCCGGAGGGCTTCTACGTCACCGATGCGCTCACCGACACCGCGGTCTCATGGATCAAGGACCTGCGCGCGCACGACGCGAACAAGCCCTTCTTCCTGTACTTCGCGCACATCGCGATGCACGGCCCGCTGCAGGTCAAGGACGAAGATCTGCCCCGCGGGGACCTCGACTACGCCCGCGGCTGGGACGCCGTGCGCGAGCGGCGGTTCGCGCGGCAGCAGGAACTCGGTCTGTTCGGCCCCGACGTCCGCCCGGCGCGCCGCAACAGCGAGCCCGGCTACGACGTGCCGCCGTGGGACGAGCTGGATCCCGAGCGGCAGCGACGGTTCGCGCGGTACATGCAGGTGTACGCGGCGATGGTGCGCACCGTCGACGACAGCCTGGGCCGGCTGTTACGGACCGTCGAGCAACTGGGCGAGCTGGACAACACGATCGTCGTCTTCACCTCGGACAACGGCGGCACCGCCGAGGGCGGTCCCGAGGGCACCCGCAGCTACTTCGCCGAGTTCGTGAAGTTCGCCGACGGCGTGGGCCCCGACGGCTGGGAGGGCGACGTCGACCACCCGGAGGAGCTGATCGGCACCGCACGCCTCGGTGTGCACTACCCGCGCGGCTGGGGGCAGGTGTCCAACACGCCCTTCCGGTTCTACAAGGGCCAGACCTTCGCGGGCGGCGTGCGCGTGCCGTTCGTCCTGTCCTGGCCCGCGGGCCTTCCGGATGCACGGGGCGTGCGCGAGCAGTTCTCGTTCGTCACCGACGTGGCGCCCACCCTGCTGGACCTGGCCGGTGTACCGACGCCGACGCGGCGGCACGGCCGCCCCGCCCAGGAACGCGACGGTGTCTCGCAGCGCGCCGCGTGGTCGAACCCGACCGCGCCGTCGGCCCGCACGCGCCAGTACTCGGAGTTCCGCGGGCACCGCGGCTACTACCGCGACGGCTGGAAGCTGCTCAGTCTGCACGGCCGCGGCGACGATCCGCTCGTCCCGCGTTGGCAGCTCTTCGACAACCGGACCGACCCGGCGGAGACCACCGACCTCGCCGAGCACCACCCCGGCCTCGTCGCCGAACTGGCCGCCGAGTGGGAACACGAGGCCTGGCGCAATACGGTCTTCCCCATCGTGATCGACGGAACCACGCGCAATCCCGCGGAGAGGCGTCTCGCCGAGCCCGTGCGGCTGCTCCCCGGCACGCCCGTGCTCGAACGCTACCGGTCGGCGAAACTCGTACAGTACCGGGACTTCCGCGTCGACATCGACGTCGAGTTCGCTGACGGCGCCGAGGGCGTGCTCGTCGCGCACGGCGACGCTCTGGGCGGCTACCTCGTCTACGTCGAGGACGGAGCGGCCGTCGTCGGCTACAACGCCTACGGCCGGTACGCGGAGGCCCGCTCGGGTCCCGTCGAGCCGGGCCGGCGCACCGTCTCCCTGACGGCGACGGTGCGCCCCGACCTGCGCTGGGATCTCGCGATCGCCGTCGACGGCGCCGAGGCCGCCACGCTCCCGGACCGCGTCCAGCTCATCGGCATGGCGCCGTGGACCGGGATCTCCGTCGGCCTGGACGCGCGCGGGCCGGTCGCGTGGGAGCTGCGCGAGCGCCGCGGGACCTTTCCGTACTCCGGTGCGCTGCATGCGGTCACGTACACGCCGGGGCCCGTCGGCGTCCCGTCGGGCGCCATCGACCGCCTGCAGCAGGAGGCCGAGGAGGAGGCGGATTGAGCGGATTGCGCCCGCGCTGAACGCAACCCTGGCCCCGTCGGCCCGGATCGGGTGAGCTGGATGCACCACGCACGCAACGCACTCCGGAGGCAGCCATGACCGCAACGCTCGACCACAGCACCGTCGCACCCGAGATCACCGTGACCAGGTTGGGCGAACACATCGGCGCGGTCGTGCACGGGGTCCGGCTGGGCGGCGACATCGACGACGCGACCGCGGACAGGATCCTCGACCTGCTCGCCGAGCACGAGGTGATCTTCTTCCGCGATCAGCACCACCTCGACGACGCCGGTCAGCACGCCTTCGCCGCGCGCCTGGGCGTGCCGACGACCCCGCACCCGACGGTCCGGTCGGACTCGGATCTGCTGCCCATCGAGGGCGCGGCGAACAGCTGGCACACCGACGTCTCCTTCGTCGACCGCGTGCCCAAGGCGTCGATCCTGCGGCCCGTCGAACTGCCGCCGCACGGCGGGAACACGACGTGGGCGTCCACGACGCGCGCCTACGACCGGCTGCCGGAGCCGCTGAAGGCGCTCGCGGAGAGCCTGCGCGCCATCCACACCAACGACTACGACTACGCCGGCCACAACGCCACGTACCAGCGCGCCGAGTACCACAAGGAGTTCATCCGGATCGTCTTCGAGGCGGAGCACCCGGTGGTGCGCGTACACCCGGAGACGGGCCGGCGCTCGCTGCTGCTGGGGCACTTCGTGAAGTCCTTTGCAGGCCTGAGCAGCCACGACTCGGCGCCGATCCTCGCGCTGCTGCAGCGGCGGATCGAGAACCCGGACAACACCGTCCGCTGGGCGTGGCAACCGGGCGACGTGGCCATCTGGGACAACCGCTCCACGCAGCACTTCGGCATCAACGACTACGGCGATCACAAGCGCCTGCTCCGTCGCGTGACGCTCGCCGGCGACCTGCCCGTCGGCGTCGACGGTCGCGAGGGCGTGGCGCGCAAGGGCGACGCCTCGGACTACGCGCCCGTGACTCCCGCCCGCTCACGCGGCTGATCGAGCCAGGCCCGTACCTGGTCGTAGACGGCGTCGGACTGCAGCAGCGTGAAATGATGCGCCTTGCCCAGGTGCAGTCCGGCGTCGTCGGTGAACCCGATCCGCCGGGCCCTGCCGCGACCGGCAGCACTCGTGGGGAGTACGAGCCCGTCGCCGAGGAGGCGGCCGAGCGGGTGCCGGGCGTCGCGGGTGAAGGTCGCCGCGACGAAGTAGTGGTCGGCCCCCGACGGCAACGGCACCTCCGCCGCGGCGGCGCGTCCGAGCGCGTCGGCGTCGCGGCCGCGCCAGTCCTCGTCCACGATCGATCCGCCGCGCAGGTCCCGGATCCCGGCGCTCCGGCGCCGCAACAGCCGGCCGAACGGGGCCGTCTCGGGCACCGCGACGAGCGCCGCGCTGCCGTAATGCGCGGCCTGCTCCAACGGGGCGCCCAGGTGCGGCGTCCCCAGGCTGACGGTGGCCGACACCGCGGCGGGCCAGGCCAGCCCCCGCTCCTGCGCCTGATGCGCCGCGCTGCGGGCCACGAGGCCGCCCATGGAGTGGCCGATGAGCACGAGATCGGTGACGGCGACCGGCCAGGCGGCGACGAGCCGCTCCAGCAGGTCCGCGAGATCGCGTCCGTTGGCGCTGATGTGGCGGCCGCTGTTGTAGCGCACGTAGACCGGTGTGACTCCGAGGTCGACGGCCAGCCGCACGCCGTAGTCGTCGGCCGCCAGGCCGCCGACACCCCAGGCGTGCTCCGTCTCGGTGAGCCCGTGCAGGAGTACCACCAGGCGGCCCGTCGCGCCGTCGAAGACGTCGGCCGGATCCAGCCGGCCGGGCGGCACCGGATCGTCACCCAGGTGCACGATCGCTCCGTCGACGCGGACCGTCACCGGGTCGACGGCCAGCGGTGAGCCCTGGTCCTCCAGCTCGTCGCCGATGAGCCCGAGCACGGCGCCGATGAGCGTCGCCCCGCGCACCGTCTCCGACGGCGGCCGCTCCCCCGGCCAGTCGGCGCCGGCGGCGGCCACCCGCCCGATGGTGCGCGCGACGGTGCTGATCGTCGCGTAGACCCCGTCGGCGATGCCGTCGTGCAGCGCGCGGACCGGCGCCACCGCGGCCCCTACCCCCAGGCGCACGGAGCGGAAGACCCGATCGGAGATGGCCCGGTGCACGCCGTGAATCCCGTCCGCGGCGCCCGCGACTTCACTGCAGCCCAGCTCAGCGAGAGCGCGCACCTCGGCACGACGACGGTCTTCGAGAACACTCACAACATTCGAGTGTACGAGTGTGCACTCGAACTGTCCAGGTGGGCGCCGTCGTCAGGCGCGGCACTCCCAGCCGGCGGCGACCCAGTCGGCGGCCGGCATGCAGTTGCGGCCGTCGAGGAGCACGGGGTTGCGCACGACCGCGCCCACCACGACCGGATCCAGCTCGCGGAACTGGGTCCACTCGGTGAGCACCAGCACCACATCGGCGCCCTCGCAGGCCTCGAGCGCGGTGGTCGCGTAGTCCAGCGTCGGGAAGACGCGGCGCGAGTTGTCCATGGCCTCGGGGTCGTACACCGAGACCGCGGCGCCCTGCAGCTGGATCTGGCCCGCGATGTTCAGCGCCGGTGAGTCACGGACGTCGTCGGAGTCCGGCTTGAAGGCGGCGCCGAGCACGGCCACCTTGGCGCCGAGCAGCGAGCCGCCACAGGCCTCGCGGGCCAGGTCCACCATGCGGGTGCGGCGGCTCATGTTGATCGCGTCGACCTCGCGGAGCAGGCCGTGCATGTGGCCGGCGCCGAGCTCGCCGGAGCGGGCCATGAAGGCGCGGATGTCCTTGGGCAGGCAGCCGCCGCCGAAGCCGATGCCGGCACCGAGGAACTTGCGGCCGATGCGGGAGTCCACACCGATCGCGTCGGCGAGGGCGACCACGTCGGCACCCGCGGCCTCACAGACCTCCGCGACGGCGTTGATGAACGAGATCTTGGTGGCGAGGAAGGCGTTCGCGGAGATCTTCACCAACTCGGCGGTGGCGGTATCGGTGACGAAGAACGGGGTCTCGCGAGCGAGGATCTCCGCGTAGATCTCCCGCGCCGCCTCCTCGGCGCGACCACCGGGTTCGACGCCGATCACGAGGCGGTCGGGCTCGAGGGTGTCCTTGACGGCGTGGCCCTCGCGGAGGAACTCCGGGTTCCAGGCGAATTCGACGTTCACGCCGGCCGGCACCAGCTCTGCGGCGCGGGCCCGCAGCAGGTCCGTGGTGCCGACGGGGACCGTCGACTTGCCGAGGATCACGGCGTCGCGGCGCAGGTGCGGCACGAGGGAGTCGACCACGGAGTTCACGTACGTCATGTCGGCGGCGAACTCGCCCTTGCGCTGCGGCGTGCCGACCGCGATGAAGTGCACGTCGCCGAACGCGCCGGCCTCCTCGTAGGAATCCGTGAAGCGCAGTCGGCCGGCCTCGAGGTTCCGCTTGAGCACGGCGGGCAGTCCCGGCTCGTGGAAGGGCACCTTGCCCTCCGACAGCGCGGCGATCTTGCTGAGGTTGACGTCCACGCCGAGCACCTCGTGGCCCAGCTCAGCCATGCACGCCGCGTGCGTGGCTCCCAGGTACCCCGTACCCAGCACTGTGATCTTCATGCGCCGAAAGTAGGTCGGGGCCACCGCGACACGGAAGGGCTGCACGCCGGAGTTGGGCAAGGGTTACGCGGAGATTCACGAGGGCGCCCGCCGGGATCCCCGGCGTTCGCCTCGGAGTGGTCTCGGGTTCGCCTCGGCGTTACTGGGGCGAGTCGGCGGAATCGTCCGCTTCCGGCTCCGCGGGACGCGACGCGGGCGCACTCGGGCGCGGCGGCGCAGCGGTCGGGCCCGAAGGGGCACCGTCGTATGTGGAGGTGCCGCGGCGGGACTCCCGCCCCTCGCGCCCCTTGAGGATGCGCTTGGGCAGACGGTTGACGAGATCGCTCATCGGATTCACCGCCGCGGTCATGAGGGCGACGGCCTCATTGAGTTCCGCGACGACGTCGGGGAGCTGGGAGACGGCGTCCAGCGTGCCGCCGGGGGCGATGGCGCGCTCGATCGCGCCCTCCTGGCCGAGGAGCTGGTCGACGATGCCGCCGTCGGCGATGGCGCGGTCGATGACCCCGTTGGGCTCGGTGAGCTTGTCGATCAGGCCGTCCTGGCCGGTGAGCTTGTCGAGGACGCCGTCCTTGGCGGCCAGCTTGTCCAGCACCCCGCCCTTCTCGGTGAGCTTGTCGAGCACGCCGTCCTTGGACATCAGCTTCTCGAGCACGCCGTCGGGCGCGGTGAGCTTGTCGATGACGCCACCTTCGGAGGTGAGTCGCTCGAGCACGCCCTCGGACTCCGTGATCTGGTCGACCACGCCGCCGGGGCGGGTGAGCCGGTCCAGGGGCCCGCCCTCGGTGGTCAGGCGGGTGACGGGGCTGTCCTCCTTGGTCGCCTGGTCCAGGAGGCCGCCGGGGGCGGTGAGTTTCTCGAGCATGCCACCGGGTTCGGTGAGCCGGTCGACGACGCCGCCGGGCTTGAGCACCCGATCGAGCGGCCCGCCGCGGGAGAGGATGATGCCGACGGGACGATCGGGTTCGAGCAGCTGCGCGAGGCGCTGTAGCAGCTGCATCGGGGTCACGGAGCTGATCTCGGCGTCGACGTGCAGCGCGTTGCTCACCTCCGACTCGACGTTCTGGACGGCGAATCGGGTGACGGCGACGCCGCCCTCGACCGCCGACATGGCGGCGTCGGCGGTGGAGAAGACGACGCGCAGCGGTGTGGTGACGATGCCCTTGAGGTCCATAGCCGCCCATCGTAGGGGGCACAGTGAGAGGATCAGCGCCGAATCCACTCATTGTGCGTACCTAGGTGGGGCGGCGGACCGCCTCGACGGTCGCCGTCCAGCCCGCGGCGCCGTGTCCCAGGGCGATCGCGCGCCGCGCCATCGCGTCGACGCCCAGCAACACCGCGACGTCGAGCCCGTGCGCCGCGGCGGCGTGCAGCACGTGCTCCACCCCGGCGGCATCCATGACCAGGTTGTCCGCGTCGCCCGGGTACGTCCCCGCGTCGATGTCGGCCGCCATCGCCGGGATCAGGGAGGTGAGCAGCCCGCCGTTGCCGAGCAGGTGGGGCGCGAGGTCCGCGGCGGCGATCCCCTCCGCCCGCGCCAACGCGAAGGCGTGCACGAGCCCTGCCATGCTCGTCCAGAAGTAGTCGAGCACGGCGACGTCGTACGCCGCCGGCAGGGCGTGGTCCTCGCCGAGGTAGGTGGTGGCGCCGCCGAGGGAGCGCAGCGTGCTCTCGTGTCGCTCGAACGCGGACCGGGGACCGCCGTAGAGGACCAGCGCGTCGTCGGCGCCCACCATCGGCACGTTGACGACGATCGTTCCGTCCAGGTAGTCAATGCCCTCGTCGGCGGCCCACGCGGCGGCCTCGCGAGCGCGCTGCGGGACGTCGGAGCTCAGGTCCGCGAGCACTCGCCCGCGCAGGTCCGCCGCGAGCGGGCGGAGCACGTCCCGGGACGCCGCCTGGTCGAGGAGGCACACGACCACGAGGCCGGACGCGCGGACGGCCTCGGCGGCGGTGGCGGCCTCCCGCGCGCCGCGCGCGACGAGGCGATCGGCCTTACCCGGGCTCCGGTTCCACACGGTGACGCGGTGGCCGCCGTTGACGAAGGCGGTGGCGATCGCGTGCCCCATGGCGCCGAGGCCGAGGACCGTGACGGTCGCCGGCGCCTCGGGCCCGGTCATGCGACGGCCTCCGCGGCCTCATCGCCGCCGGCTTCTGGGCGGCGCAGGCTCTCGTAGATTCGAGCCATCCCCTCGTCGCCGAAACCGAGGGCGACCTGCTCGGCGATGAGCGCCTGGACGGCCCGGATGGTCGACGAGTTCGCGCCCGCCTGGTCGCTGGCGCGGATGATGTCGGACAGGTCCGAGAAGTGCAGGCTCTGCTGGCCCGGCACCGTGTAGTCCCCGCCGTCGATGACCGCGGCGTCACCGGCGAAGTGGGGCACCATCGCGGCGACGAACGGGACGGCTCGGGCGGCGAAGTCGGTCGCCCGCACACCCGCCGACGCCACCATCGCGGCGCCGTGGAGCAGGCCGGCGAACATCTGATACATCGCAGCGAGCATCGCGAGGTCGATGAGGGACGCGGCGCCGGGATCGGCACCGTCGTAGACGATCTCGGCCCATGCCTCGAGGACCGGGCGGCTCCGCTCGTGCACGGCGGACGGCCCGCTGACGAACAGCTGCGCACCGGGCGCGCCGATCATCGGCGGCGTCGCGAGGATCGCCCCGTTGAGGTAGTCGATTCCGTGCGCCGCGGCCCAGGCGCCGAGTTCGCGGGCCTCGTCGGGTGTCGTGGTGGTGAGGTCGACCAGGGTGCGGCCACGGAGCTCCTCCGCGACGGGATCGAGGGTCTCGCGCACCGAGGCGTAACGCAGCAGGCAGGTGACGATCAGCTCACTGCGGCGGACCGCCTCGGCGACGGTGCCGGCGCGGTGCGCGCCGCGCTCGACGAGTCCCGCACCCCGGTCGGGGCCGCGGTTCCACACCGTGGGGATGTGGCCGCGGTCCAGTAGGGCGGCAGCGAGGGCGCTCCCCATGGCTCCCAGCCCGAGGATCGAGACGGCCCGTGGTTCGTGTGCTGTTGCGGTCTGCGGTGTCATGCCTCGATCATCGATGGCAACGGTCCGTTCCGTAAGTACCCACTAATTACTGGGGTACTTACCTTCTGGTGAGTGAGGTGGTCATGGCGAGATCGACACGATCGGGCCCGTACATCTGCGGCATCGACGCCGCACTGGACGTGGTGAGCGGGAAGTGGAAGGGCCTGATCCTGTGGGAGCTGGAGACCCACGGCGTCCGGCGGTTCGCGGAGCTGCGGCGCGGACTGCCCGGCGTGAGCGAGAAGATGCTCACCCAGCACCTGCGGGAGATGGAGGAGGACGGGCTGGTGACGCGCGAGGTGTACGCGCAGGTGCCACCGAAGGTCGAGTACTCACTGACCGCGTCCGGCGCGGCGCTCAACGCGGCACTCGCGCCACTCGGAGCCTGGGGGCGCGATCGCCTGCGGCGCGAGCAGCTCGAGACGGTGCCGCCCGCGCACCCCGGGAAAGCGTCGGAGAAACTTGACACGTCGGGGATCTCCGACATAACCTCGACGCCGTGACCACCGAGCCGGAGAGCACCGATCGCGTCTTCCTCGCGCTCGCCAATCCCGTTCGCCGCGAACTGCTCCGGATCCTCGCCGAGGGGCCGCTCGCCGCGGGCGAGCTCAGCGAGCGGTTCACGCTGAGCCGCCCGGCCGTGGCGGAGCACCTCAAGGTGCTCCGCGACGCGGGACTCGTCGCGGACTCCCCCGAGGGCCGCCGCCGGATCTACCGGCTCACGGCGGAGCCGCTGGCGGACCTCGGCGAGTGGTTGCACCCGTTCGAGAAGTTCTGGCGCGCACGGCTCTCCGCGCTCGCCGACGTCGCAGAGGAGTTGTGAATGGCCGCCATCACACTGGATCAGTTCGTCGCCGCCGCCCCGGCCGCCGTGTGGCGCGCGCTCACCGAGCCGGAACTGCTTCGGCGGTGGTGGGCCGAGGGCGACATCGGGGCGGAGGTCGGCCACGAGTTCACCCTGGACATGCCGGGCTTCGGCCCGCAGCCGTGCCGCGTGCTCGAATCCGTCGCCCCCGAGCGCTTCGTCTACACCTTCACCAGCCAGTGGACACTCGCGTGGACGCTGCGCCCCGAGGGGCGCGGCACGCGCGTCTTCCTGGAGCACAGCGGATTCGACCTGGACGACAAGCGCATGGCCGCCGCCTTCGAACGCATGGGCCCCGGCTGGCGCGACGTGGTGCTGCCGCGCCTCGCGGACGCCGCCGCCGCACTCTGACCCGCGCCCGTCTGCCATGATCGGCTCGTGACCGAGCGCACCGTCCTCGCCGACCCCGTCAACGCCGCACTCTCCGGCCCGCACGCGCGGTTCCGGCTGTCCGCGGGCCGGATCCAGCGGTACCACCCCGACGTGTCCGTGTTCTACGGGCACCCGCGAGCGCTCACCGACGAGGACTACGCCGACGTCGCCCGCCTGACCGGAACGGATGGGACCGCACTCCTGCGCGACCGTGCGACACCACTCCCGGCGGGGTGGTCCGTGGTGGAGACGATCGGCCTGGTGCAGTACGACGGCGCCAGCGTGGAGACCGCGCCCGCCCCGGAGGCCGTGCGGCTCACCGTCGCCGACGTGCCCGAGATGGCGGCGCTCGTCGAGCGGACCAAGCCCGGGCCGTTCCTGCCGCGCACCATCGAGCTGGGCACGTATCTCGGCATCCGGGACGGCGACGGAGCACTCATCGCGATGGCCGGCGAGCGCATGCATCCGCAGGGGTGGACCGAGATCAGCGCGGTGTGCACCGCTCCCGAGGCGCGCGGGCGGGGTTTGGCCTCCCGGCTGATCCGCGCCGTCGCCCACGGCATCCGCGAGCGCGGCGACGTCCCGTTCCTGCACACCTCGGACGACAACCCCGCGCAGAAGCTCTACGACGCGATGGGTTTCCACCACACGAGCACGGTGCCGCTCGAAGTCGTCCGCGTCCCGTCGCGCTAGCCGGCAGGGGCGGCGTCGGCGGGGCGGTCCGCTCCGAGCCGGACCGCAGCGGTGCACGCGGCGATCAGCAGCACGACGAGCAACGCGCCGATGCCGAAGGCCTCCCAGTCGAAGGGGCCGGCAGCCGCACCGTCGGCCTGCTTGCGCGCGGAGCCCGACAGGAAGGGCACGACGAGCAGGACGCCGATCCCGGCGACGGCCTCGGCCGCGACGACCTTCGGGAAGTGGTGCAGGGCCAGCCGGACGACGGTGCCCTCGTCGCCGGCCAGGCGCGCCCGCCGGATCGCGGGGATGAGCACGCGCACGTTGTAGACGCCCGCGGCGACCATGCCGACCACCAGGGCCAGCTTGATCAGCAGGTACCGGCCGTACGGCGTGGTGACGAACTGCGCGAACGATCCGACGTGCACCCAGGTGAGCCACAGGCCGCTGACGCCGACCGCGATGACCGCGCCCATCGCCCACGCGCTGAACCGCACCCACATGCGCTCGAAGGCGCCGGCACCGTCGGCCCCGGAGCGCCGCGCCCGCAGGCCGGCCGCCACGAGCACGAACAGCCCGCCGAGCCAGACGACACACGCGAGGATGTGCACCAGCTTGAGCACGCGGTTGGCGGCGGCGTCCATGCCCAGCACCGCGGTCGTGAGACTGGGCGCCGACGCGGCGAGCACCACGACCGCGAAGCCGACTCCCGCCGTGGCCGCCGCGGCCCGGCCCCGCAACCGCCACACAGCCAGCAGGAGCGCGACCGCGAGAGCGAAGAGACCGAGCTGCACGGTCGCCATCGCAGCGGCGGAGATCCACGCCCCCTTCTCCTTCGGCAGATCCAGGTACGCACCGAACCGGCCCGGCGAGAGCGCCTCGGCGAAGGACACACCCAGCTTGCTCCGAGCGATCCGCCCCGCGTACTGCGCATAGGCGGCGATCACCGTGAACGCCGCGACGTACGGAACGAGACCACGCAGGGCGCGGTCGGCCGCACCGCCGCGCGCCGTGGCGGGCAGGAGGAAGGCCAGTGCGAGGAACAGCCCGCCCGCGAGGGCCAGCGCGCCGAAGAACCCGGCCTGGCTCAGAATGCGCCAGAGCGGGGGCGCGGCGGGAGCCGCCGCGGCAACTTGGTAGGTAAGGCTCGTCATAGTTGAGTGAGACTAGCCTTACCCAGCCGGTGTGACCAATCGGACAAAACCCTCTTTACCTGGGGTTTTATTAGCCAGGACACGGAGTCCGGTTCGGCGCCGGAGGCATCCGCGTTCGAGAATTGATAGGATGTTTCGGCCGCGCATGACGTCGCGGCGAAAGCTCGTGTATCTACCTGGTACGGCCTCCGGGCGCCCAAGGCGGCACGTCGACATCGATGGCGGCCGGCGCCGCGGAAAGGCCCACGACGGTGACCGCCACCATGCACCCCGAGACGTCCTCCCCGGAGACCCCCTCCCCCTCGCCGACGCTGCTGTCGGTCGCCGGGCGCGGCTACTTCCCGGTCGCGTTCGTCGCCCGCCTTCCGTTCGCCATGATGGTGGTCGGCGTGCTCACCCTCGTGGTCGCCGGCCGCGATTCACTCGCCTTCGGCGGCCTGAGCTCAGCGATGGTCGGCATCGGCTCCGCCCTCGTCGGCCCGCTCGTCGGGGCCGCCGCGGACCGATTCGGGCAGCGGCGCACCGTGCTCGCCGCAGGGATCACCAACAGCCTCGCCCTCCTCCTCATGACCTGGGTGGTCTTCAGCTCCCTGCCGGGCTGGGCCGTGCTCGCCTCGGCCGCCCTGGTGGGCGCGAGTGCCCCACAGGTCGGGCCGATGTCGCGCAGCCGCCTGGTCACCATGATCACGACGAAGCTCCCCGAGGGGCGCCGGGTGCGCACGCTCCTGTCCGTGATGGCGTACGAGTCCGCGGCCGACGAGGTGATCTTCGTCTTCGGCCCCGTCATCGTCGGCCTGCTCGCGACCACGATGTCGCCCGCCGCCCCGATGATCGGTGCCGCCGTGCTGACCGTGCTCTTCGTCTCCGCGTTCGCACTGCACCCGAGCGGTCGTGCCACCGAGCACCGCGCCGACGGAGCCGTCGTGCAGGCGCCGGCGCGCGAGCTCGCGAATCCCCTGCTGTTCACCGTGATCGCGGGCGTCTTCGGCATGGGCCTGTTCTTCGGTTCGACCCTGACCGGACTCACCGCGTTCATGCGCGACGCGGGCAACGCCGAGTCCGCGGGTCTGTTCTACGGCGTCATGGGCGTCGGCTCCGCGGCGCTGGCCCTCGGCTCGGCCCTGTTGCCCGAACGGTTCACGATCGCCGCGCGCTGGGTGGGCTTCGCGACCGTGCTCGTCCTCGGTGCCGTCCTCATCGCCGCCGCACCGTCGCTGCCGCTCCTGGTGGCCGGCCTCGCGATCGCCGGCATCGGCGTGGGGCCCACGCTGGTGACCGAGTTCAGTCTGGGCGCCGAGCGCAGCCCCCTCGGACGCTCCGCCACGGTCATGACGATCCTCGGCAGCAGTTTGATCCTGGGGCAATCGCTCGCATCGGCGGTGAACGGCGCGCTCGCGGAGAACATCAGCACGGCCGCTGCGCAGTGCGCGCCGCTCGGCGCGGCCCTCGTCGTGCTGGGCGCGGGCATCACGAACGCGGTGCTCTCGCGGCGCCCGTCCGCTGCCGACGCCGACGACGAGCCGCTCACCCCGTAGGCGGCCCCGCCGCGACCGCTCAGTCGATGCGCGGCGGCCGCGCAGACGCGCGGCCGAGGCGATCCGCATCGTGCCGGCGGCTCGGCGGTTCGAGCGGGATCGCGAGCAGCTCGCCGTCGGGCAGCATCGTGGACACCCGCACCTCACGCGCTGGACGCGCCGCGTCGCGCCGCGGCTCCCGCACTCGCCTGATCTCGGACATCGCGACCCCTTTCCGGGCGGACCTGTCGCCTTCGACGTTACGCTTCGGGCCGTGACCACGACCAGCGCCGGACTTCTGCTGTACCGCCGCACCGGCGATGCGGTCGAGGTCCTGCTCGGCCACATGGGCGGCCCGTTCTGGGCCCGGAAGGACTCCCACGCCTGGTCTGTTCCCAAGGGCCTGTACACCGACGAGGAACCCCTCGCCGCGGCGGAACGCGAATTCGCGGAGGAGCTGGGCTCCCCCGCCCCGCCCGGGCCGACGGTGTCGCTCGGCTCCGTCCGGCAATCGGGCGCGAAGACGGTCACGGTCTTCGCCCGCGAAGGCCGCTTCGACGCGGAGACGATCCGCTCCAACGAGTTCGAACTGGAGTGGCCGCGCGGCTCCGGCCGGATGCAGAGCTTCCCCGAGATCGACCGCGCGGCCTGGTTCAGCCTCGACCAGGCGGCGGAGAAGCTGGTGAAGGCGCAGTCGGCGTTCCTCGACCGGTTGCGGGAGCACCTGTCCGGAGCGTGAGCGCCCCCACCCCGATCGCGCAGATCATCGATGCCGCAGCGGCGGCCACCGCGATGTGGTTCCACCCGGCGACGGCCCCCGTGCCCGCGGCGAGGACACCGGCGATGGTGATGCCCAACGCCGAACCCACGTAGCGGGCGGTGTTGTTGACTCCGCTTCCCATGGCCGCATCGCCCGCGGGCACGCTCGCGATCGCCTCCCGGGCCAGACCCGTGTTCAGCAGCCCGGATGCGACACCGGCCACCAGCAGCCCGGGGACCAGGCGGAACGGGGAGGCCCCGTCGGACAGGCCCGCGGTGAGCAGCAGTCCGAGCGCGACGCCCGCGAGCCCGCCGCTGAGATGCGCCGGGCCGGACAGGCGCCCGGCGAGACGCGAGAAGCCCAGCGCCGCCACGGCGCTCGCGCCCGCCCACAGCGCCAGCAGTGCGCCGGCCTGCAGGGTGCTGAGGCCGAGGCCGCGGACGACGAAGGTACTCGCGACGGACATCGCGGAGATCACGCCGATGCCGGTGCCGAAGGCGGCGGCGGTCGCGGCGAGGAACCGGGGGCGCCGGAAGAGCAGCGGATCGACGAGGCGGGCGCTGCCGCGGCGCTGGCTCGTGACGAGGGCGGCACCGAGGAGCACCGCCACGGCCCCGACCCCCGCCGCCGGCCACCCGGCGCCGACGCGGGCCTCGACGAGGGCCGCCACCGCGGCCGTCAGGGCGCCCGTGAGGAGGACGAAGCCGAGGGCGTCGAGCGGCCGGTCCGGGTTGTGCGGCGGGCGCGCCGGAACACGGCGCGCCGACAGCCACAGGGCCGCCCCTCCCAGGGCGAGGAGCAGATAGAACACGCGCCAGGCACCCCCGAGGTCGAGCAGACCGGTCACGACCGGCCCGAGGGCGATGCCCGCGCCCATCGACGAGCTCCACCACACCGCAGTGCGGGCGCGGTGCCCGTCGTGCTCGCTCACCGCCGCGACCAGGCCCAGCCCCGTGGCGATCATGCCCGCCGCCCCGACGCCCGCGGCGATGCGCGCCGCCACGAACAGCGGCGCCGAGGCCATCGCCGCGCACGCGAGGCTCGCTGCGACGAAGACGGCGGCGCCGGCGCGGAAGACCCGCCGGTGACCGATGCGATCCGCGACCACGCCGGCGGTGACCAGGGCGGCGGCGAGGCCGACACTCATCGAGGCCAGGATCCAGGTGGCCGCGGCCGGGCTCGCGCGGAGCGCGGTGTTGAGGGTGACGGCGTTGCCGAGCGGCCCGGCGTAGGCGAGCATCGCCAGCAACGTGCTCGCCGCGACCGTCACGAGGACCCGCCCGTACCCGGAATCCAGTCTTGTCATGAGACTCATCATGACCCATGACGAGTCTCATCACAAGACTCGATCGCGGTATGCTGGCGCCATGGCACTGGGGACGGGATACGAGGCGCAGCCCTGCCATCTGGCACGCGCCCTCGAAGTGGTCGGCGAACGGTGGACGATGCTGATCCTGCGCGATCTCTTCTACGGCGTGCGCCACTTCAGCGACCTGCTCGAACACCTCGACGTCTCCCGCGGCGTACTCACCGAACGCCTCGACACCCTGGTCGCCGCCGGAGTGGTGACCCGCCGCAAGGTGGGGCGGACCGTCGAATACGAGCTCACTCCCGCCGGAGAGGACCTGTGGCCCACGATCTTCAGCCTCATCCGGTGGGGCCGCCGGCACCTCGACGCCGACTTCCCGGCGCGCGTCTTCGCGCACGCCACCTGCGGAACCGACCTGGAGGAATCCGGGCTGTGCCCGCGCTGCGGTATCGTCCCGACGGTGCGCGACCTGGATTCGCGTCCCGGTGACGGGCCGAATCCACGCCGCCGCGACGATCCGGTGGCCGTCGCACTGCGCGACCGGCACCGGATGCTCACGCCGGTGCCCTGACCGGCCGGCGCATCAGTTGCGGTAGTTCTCCACGGTGTTCGCCGACCGGGTCGCGGCGTCGTCGGGGTTCTCGCCGAACTCGCGCCGCGCGCGGCGCTGGCGCAACAGATCCCACGCCTGATCGAGCTGGGTCTCCAGCACCTGGAGCCGCGCGTGCTCCTCGCTCTCGCTGATCTCGCCCGCTCCGAGCTTGTCCCGCAGCGCGTGCTCCTCCGCGATGAGGGCGTCGATCCGGGTGTGCAGTGCGTCGTCGGTCATGCCCCGATCCTGCCACCGATCCGCGAAACGCGGGGGTCCACAATCGACGGGTGTCCTCCCACGCCCTGCACCGCCTGTTGAATCCGCCACCCGGACACGCGCTGGGACGGTTCGCCTTCGTGATGGCGACGGGGATCGTCGGGACGCTCCTGCACTCCGCGGGGGCGACGACGCCGGGCGACACCCTGGTCATCCTGGCCGCGATCGGATATGCGGCACTCGCCGTGGCGGGAGCCGTCCGGGCACGCAGCATCCCGGCGATCCGGGCGGAGATCGCCGCTGCGGGGTTCACGACGATGGCGGTCCCCGCCGCGACCTCCGTGCTCGCCGGCTACCTCGCGCTGCGCGGGCTGACGACGCCCGCCCTCGTGGTCGGCGTCGTGGCCATGGCCGCGTGGCTCGTGCTGGGCTACCTCGTTCCGGCGCAGCGGGTCCTGGACAACTCCGGCGCCCGGGACGGCGACCGGCTCCGGGGCGCCGACGGGACGTGGTTCCTCTGGGGCGTCTCGACGCAGTCCGTGGCGGTGGTGGCGGGGCTGCTCGCACCGCAGGTGCCCGGTCACGGACTCGGCGCGGTCGCCACCCTGTGGTGGGGGCTCGGGATGGCACAGTTCGTGCTCGTCGCGGCCCTGGTGGCGGCGAGGATGATGCTCGCCCCGGTGCACCCGGGCGAGGAGGTGGCGCCCTACTGGGTGTTCTTCGGCTCCGCCGCGATCTCGATCCTCGCGGGATCGGAGCTGGCCGCACTCCCGTCGGGCGAAAGGATCCTCGCGCCGGAGTTCGTCACCGCCGTGTGCGTGTGCCTGTGGGCGTTCGCCACCTGGCTGGTACCGCTCCTCGTGACACTCACCCTGTGGCAGTGGCGCCGCTCTCCCGAGTCGGACTTCCTGCGGCTCGCACTGTGGTCGATCGTCTTCCCGATCGGCATGTACGGTCAGGCCACGTTGCGCCTCGGCGACGCCGCCGGCCTGGAGTGGATGTCCCCCATCGCGCACGCCGACGCCTGGTTCGCACCGGCGGCGTGGCTGGCAGTCGCGCTGGGGATGGCCGTGGTGGCGACCCGCGGCCCACGGAGGGGCACTACTCCGCGCGGTCCGACTTCTCCTTGAGCAGGAGCGTGACCGCTTCCGTGAGGGCACTGACCTGCTCGCGCAGCTCGCGGATCTCCTCGTCGCGCTGATCCGCACCGTCCGCCGGCGCCTTCGCCCCGTCGGACGTCGCCGCACCCGAGGCGGACTCGGACTTCGTCGGCTTCTTCCCCTCACCGTCGTCAGCGCCCGTGGCCCGGGCCGCCCCGGCGTCATCGGACTCGGAGGACGGAGCGGTCGCGCCGTCCCCCTGGCCCGCCAAGCCGCCGACGACGGTCTGCGCGACCTCGGCGGGCGCACGCAGCAGGTCGGCGAGGAGACTGGAGGCACCGGAACCCGACGTGCGCGGGCGACTCTGCGCCCGGCGGCGGATGAGCTGAGCGAGCACCTCGTCGGTGCGATCGGTGCCCACGTCGTGGTCGCGGACCACGATCCGGACCCCCGCATCGAGCAGCACCGCGATCTCGTCGAGGGTGGTGAAACGACGCCGGACCGAGTCGTACAGCTTGCGATTCGAGTACCGCTTGATCAGATACGGTTCGTCGTCGGTCATGACCCCTCCTCTAGGGCTTCGCCCGGTGTCGAGCCTACCGCCGCTCCGCCGAACGCAGAATCACCCGGGACGCGCCCTGCGGGCGTCCCGGGTGATCCTCGTCGTTCGCGGGAGTCGGCGATCCGACTCACTTGGTCTTGGTGACCTTGGAGAGCTTCTTCACCTGCTCGTTCAGCGTCTCCGTCTGCTTGCGCAGGTTCTTGATGTCCTTCTTGGCGAACTTGTGGGCGCCCTTGCGCGCGCCCTTCTCGGCGCTCTCCACGTTCTCGATCAGGTTGTCGACGAGATCCTTGGTGTTGCCGACGACGCCGGACAGGAAGTTGCTGATCGACGGCTCGGTCGCGGCCTTCTTGGACTTGGTGCTGTTACCCATGACGAATCCTCCTGTGTGATGTTTACGCGTTTGCGTAATAAAGAAATTACGCGCCGCGTAATCTTTACGCAATGCGTTGTGATGCAGATCACATATCAGTGGGTCAGGTGCTCCACCAACAGAACCTGCAGCTCACCCACGAGGAAGCCGAGGATCGCGCCGACCATGATCAATGTGCGCTCGTCGGCCTGGAACGCCGGTCGCAGAACGCCTTCGAACTCCTCCGGCGTCATCGCGGCCATCTTCTCGGCCATGATCGGCTGGATCTCCATGACGCGCGTGAGGTAGTCCTCCGCGCCCCGGAGCACCGCCGGCAGGGATTCCGCGATGTCCGCCGCGGCGGCGTTGCACATCGGTTGCACGCCCGCGACATCGAGGCCCAGGCCCGTCGCCCCGCGGACCGGACCGCTGAGCACGCCGCTGACGACGCCGAGCAGGCCGGCCACCGGCAGGTCCCCCACCTCGCCGCCGATCGCGCCGAGGCCCGGGAGCTCGGTGATCCCCAGCTCCTTGAGCAGGGGCAGAGAGGCCACGTCGACGCCCGCGAGCTGCTCGAGGTCGCCCAGGTGCTCGCGGACGCTGTCCTCGATCACCTCGGCGATCACCATGACCACCTTCGGGGAGTTCTTGCCCGTGAACACCGCGCGCATCAGTCGGTCGGAGGTCAGCACGCGCGTGGCGATCAGCGTGCCGTACTCGTGGGACACCGGGATCCGGTGCTTGAGGAACAGCCCCTGCCACGTGATCACCCCGAGGTACTTCTTCGGCTCCTTGGGGTTGAAGATCAGGCGGAGCGCCGCCCAGTCCGTGAACCAGCCCGTGAACAGGCCGAACAGTGGCATCACGTACGGATTGCGGAAGAGCGCCCAGACCAGGAGCTGAACGAGGCCGATGCAGAAGCCGAACACGAGGCCGCTGCGCCGGATGAACGCGAACTCCCTGCGGCCGACGTCGAGGAACATCGACTCCAGCGTGTCCGGGTCCGCCAGGAACTCCTCGGTCACCATCGCCTTGAGGTCGAAGAGCTCGTCGACGTCGTCGGTGATCGCCTCGGTGATGCGGACGACGGCATCCGGGGCGGCGTCCTGCACGCGCTCGATGACGAGGTCCTGGGCCACCGGGGGCAGCACGTGCCACAGGGTCGGCTGGTACTCGGGCAGCACCTCGCGGGCCACGCGGCCGACCTCCGCCCGCAACGGGCGCTCGATGAGTGCCGCGACCTCGGCACCGTCGATCTTCCCGGCGATCTCGCGCGAGGAGATGAGGCGGCCGGTGAGGGTGTCGCACAGGATGTCGACCATCTGCGGCGCCCGCCGCGGAATGATGCCCTGCCAGCCGAGCTTGCCGATGCCCTTGAACTTCTGCGGCCGGAACATCATCTTGATCGCGACCAGCTTGGTGCCGTAGCCGATGAGCGCGGCGATGATCGGCATGGAGACGTACACCGGCCAGTTCCGGCCGAAGTCGGCGACGATCTCGGACCAGGATTGCATTCGGCACCTCCGTGGCTCGCGGTGCCCGGGCCGCCGTTCGTCGTCACGTTCCGGGCGAAGTGCCTCGTATTGTGTGCCTGCGAAGTCATGGCGCGGAGCCGATTTGCGGTAGTAACCGCCGTTCATCTGCGATGGTGTCCGATTCGCTTGACAAACCTCGCACGGTTGCCAACTCCCACCTTCACTCGCCGGGTAGCGTGGCGTCCGACGCCGCTCGATGCCGGCGCCGCCCTTCACTCCCCGACCTCAGGAGGCACCGTGGCCAAGGGCTACTGGGTCAGCAACTACCGCGCGATCAACGACACCGAGAAGCTGGCCGCCTACAACGCGCTGGCCGCCCGAGCGGTCGCGGCCGGTGGCGGGCGCCTGCTGTCGCGCGACGGGCGGGTCATCGCCTACGAGGCCGGTATCGCCGAGCGCACCATCGTCATCGAGTTCGACAGTTTCGAGCAGGCCGTCGCCGCGCGCGAGAGCGAGGCCTACCAGGAGGCGCTCGCCGCCCTCGGCGACGGCGTAGAGCGCGACTTCCGCATCGTCAAGGGCGTCGACTGACGCTGGAACCTCCGCGCACTACTCCGGGCGCCTCCCCGGACCGAAGCGCGGACTGCGGCGGACCGTCGACCTCCGGAAACGAGAATTCCCCTCCGACCTGCGTCGGAGGGGATTTCTCGAGTGGAGCTAAGGGGACTCGAACCCCTGACCCCCACACTGCCAGTGTGGTGCGCTACCAGCTGCGCCATAGCCCCGTATTGCGTTGTTCACCTGCGGTTTCCCGCCCGGAGAACATTACAGGAGGCAGCTCTCGTGCACCAAATCGGCTGGTCAGCGCCTGTTTTCTACTTGAGGAGCGGAGTCAGCCAGTCGCCCTGCACCTCGACCTTCACTCCGTTGTGCACGACGGTGGGTGTGCCGGTGCTGTTGACCTCGCTCAGCAGCTTGCTGCCCTCGCCGGCGGTCGTCGCCGCATCGGTCGCGTACTTGCCCTCGCTGATGGCGCTGACGACGTCGGCGGGCAGCTCGACCCCCTTGGCCTTCGCGCCGTCGGCCAGGACCTTGGCGATCTCGGCGTTGGTCTTGTCGCCCTTGCCCTCCTCGGGCTGGTTGGCGTACATGGCGGTGTGCGCACCCAGCCAGGCCTTCTGCTTCTGATCCTCGGGCAGCGACGACTTGGCGATGGCCAGCAGGCCGCCGGCCGCGCGGTCGGAGTAGTCGCCCGACGGGCTCTGGCGGTTCAGGAAGGAGAGCATGAAGAACGTGATCTGCAGCTTCCCGTCCTCGACCGCCTTGGTGATCTGCTCGCCGTAGGCGCGCTCCATGTTGCCGCAGGCGGGGCAGTAGGCGTCCTCGAAGAACGTCAGCTTCGTGGGCGCGTCCGCTTTGCCGAGCACGAAGGACGGCGTGGCCTTGTCGATCGCGGCCTGCGCCTTGTCGGCGGGCGTGCCCTCCTTCTTGCTCAGCAGCAGGACGCCGCCGATGACGACCACGATCACCACGAGGACGGCGATACCGCCCAGCACGTAGGTCATGGTGTTGGACTGCTTCGCGGGAACGTACTTCGCGTTCTTACCCTTGCTCACGCCGACCACAATAGCGGCAATCGCAGAGTTCCCAGGTCAGGCGGGGTGGAGAACGTTTTCAGGCCCCCAGAACGCCGTCGACGAGCGCCTTCGCCTCGGCCTGCACCTGGGCGAGATGCTCCGGCCCGCGGAAGGACTCGGCGTAGATCTTGTACACGTCCTCGGTACCGGACGGACGCGCCGCGAACCACGCACTCTCGGTGGTCACCTTGAGACCGCCGATCGGAGCGCCGTTGCCGGGCGCGCGGGTGAGCTTGGCGGTGATCGGCTCCCCCGCCAGCTCGCCGGCCGTGACCTGCTCGGGCGAGAGCTTCGCCAGCACCGCCTTCTGCTCGCGGCCGGCGGGCGCGTCGGTCCGCGCGTAGGCGGGCACGCCGTACTGCTCCCCGAGCACCGCGAAGTGCTGCGACGGGCTCTTGCCGGTGACGGCCAGGATCTCCGATGCGAGCAGCGCCAGGATGATGCCGTCCTTGTCGGTGGTCCACACCGATCCGTCGTGCCGCAGGAAGGACGCGCCGGCGGACTCCTCGCCGCCGAAGCCGACACTCCCGTCGAGCAGGCCGGGCACGAACCACTTGAAACCGACGGGGACCTCGAGGAGTTTGCGGCGCTGCTCGGCCACCACGCGGTCGATCATCGACGAGCTGACGAGCGTCTTGCCGACCGCGGCGTCGTCGCGCCAGCCGCGCGAGGCGAAGAGGTAGTCGATCGCGACGGCGAGGTAGTGGTTCGGGTTCATCAGCCCGCCGTCGGGGGTGACGATGCCGTGCCGGTCGGAGTCCGCGTCGTTGCCGGTCGCGATGTCGTACTGGTCCTTGTTCGCGATGAGCGAGGCCATCGCGTTGGGCGAGCTGCAGTCCATGCGGATCTTGCCGTCGGTGTCGAGCGTCATGAACGCGAACTGCGGGTCGACGGTCGGATTGACCACGGTGAGGTCGAGGTTGTACCGGTCGCCGATGGCACCCCAGTAGCCGACCGCCGCACCGCCGAGGGGGTCGGCGCCGATGCGGACGCCGGCGTCGCGGATCTTGTCCAGGTGCAACACCGACGGCAGGTCCCCGACGTAGGAGTCGAGGAAGTCGAAGCGTTGGATCGCGTCGGAGGCGAGGGCCCGCTCCAACGGGATCCGGCGCACGTCGCGGAGGCCGCCCTCGAGGATCTCGTTGGCACGCGCGGCGATCGCCGAGGTCGCGTCGGTGTCGGCGGGGCCACCGGTCGGCGGGTTGTACTTGAAGCCGCCGTCCGCGGGCGGGTTGTGCGACGGGGTGACGACGATGCCGTCCGCCTCGACGCCCCCGCCGTGCCTGCGGTTGAAGGTGAGGATCGCGTGACTCAGGGCGGGCGTCGGCGTGTACCGGTCGTCGAGGTCGATCAGGGTGTCGACGCCGTTCGCGGCGAGCACCTCCACAGCCGTCTCCCACGCCGGGCCGGAGAGCAGGTGCGTGTCCTTCGCGAGGTAGAGCGGCCCGCGGACGCCCTCCGCCGCGCGGTACTCGACGATCGCCTGCGTGGTGGCCGCGATGTGGTTGTCGTTGAAGCTGCCGTTCAGCGACGTCCCCCGATGCCCCGACGTGCCGAAGGTCACCCGCTGATCGGGGTCGCCGGGGTCGGGCGCGACCGAATAGTACGCAGCACGAACGGCTTCGACGTCGATCAGGTCCTCGGGAAGAGCCGGTTGGCCGGCACGCGCATGAGCCATCTTCAGTCCACCTCGTCAGTCCGGAAGTGGCCGCGGATCGCGCGGCCGCTGTCATCCAACGTATCGCCGAGGCGGGCTCCGCGCGGGGTAAACAGGTGCACCGCCCCGCCGTGCCCGGCGACGCGACGGGACGCGGCGTCGCGACGGGACGCGGCGTCGCGACGGGACGCGACGCCGCGGCGGTCAGACGATCGCCCAGACGATGAGCACCATCGCGAAGCCCACCACCGAGAGGACGGTCTCGAGCACCGACCAGGTCATGAGCGTCTGCTTGACCGTCATGTTGAAGTACTTCGCGACGATCCAGAAACCCCCGTCGTTGACGTGGCTGAGGATGATCGAGCCGGCCGAGATCGCGATGACGATCAGCGCGATCTGCGCCTGCGAGTAGTTGCCGGCGGCCACCGTCTCACCGATGATGCCGGCGGTCGCGGTGATCGCCACCGTCGCCGAGCCCTGCGCGATGCGCAGGGCGCAGCTGACCAGGTAGGCGGTCACGATCAGCGGCAGGCCGAGGTCCGACATCGAGTCGGTGAGCGCCGTGCCCACGCCCGTGGCCCGCAGGACCGCGCCGAACAGGGCGCCGGCGCCGACCACCAGCAGGATCATGCCGATCGGCTTGAGCGCCGCACCGGTCATCTCGGCGAGCTGGGTGGCGTTGATGCCGCGCCGGATGCCGAGCAGGTAGAAGGCCAGGACGACCGCGATGGTCAGGGCGATGGCGGGCGTGCCGAGGAAGACGAGGATCGAGAACGGCCTGGTGCCCTTCTCGAGCCACACGGAGCCGAAGGTGCCGCCGAGGATCAGCAGCATGGGGACCGCGATGATGAAGGCGATCAGGGAGAGCGGCGGCTGCTTCTTGCTGGCGTGGGCCTCCTCCGGCACGAACTCCTCGGGAACGTCGACGATGACCCGCTTGCCGATCCACGTGCCCCAGACGATGCCCGAGGCGAACCAGGCGGGGATGCCGCAGACGAGGCCCATGATGATGATCCAGCCGAGCGAGGTGTGCAGCAGGCCCGCCGCGGCCACGGGGCCGGGGTGCGGCGGCAGGAAGGCGTGCGTCATCGACAGGCCGGCGAGCATCGGCATCGCGTACATGACGAGCGACTTGCCGCCGCGCTTGGCACACACGTACACCAGCGGCGCCAGGATGAAGATGCCGATGTCGAAGAACACCGGGATGCCCAGGATGAGACCGGTGACGCCCATCGCCAGTGGCGCTCCCTTGGGGCCGAACAGTTTCAGCAGCCAGCTGGTGAGCACGTCGGCGCCGCCGGAGCGTTCCAGGATGGCGCCGAGTACCGTGCCGAGGCCGATGATCGGGGCGATGTGACCGAGGATGCCGCCGAAGCCGGTCTCCAGGATCGATTGCGCCGCACCCTTCTGCGGTGATCCGACGAGCTTCTCGACGGAGACGCCCGCGACCAGCGCCAGTCCGACCGAGACGATGATCAGCGCGATGAAGGGTTCGAGCTTGACCTTGATGATGAGGAACAGCAGGACCGCGATCGATACCGCGGCGAGGGTCAGCAGCCCCCCGGTGTCGTGCTGCAGCCAGTCGATGGCCGAGGACATGAGTGGTACTCCCGTTCTGGAAGGGGATCAGAGCGCGGCGACGAAACGCGCGGCGCGGAGGGTGATGTCGGCCCAGTCGCCGGCGGCGACGGTGTCGGGGGGCACGACGGACGTGCCGGCGCAGACGGCGACCGCGCCGGCACCCAGGAACTCGCGGGCATTGGCCTCGCTCACCCCGCCGGACGGGAGGAGCGGCAGGCCGGGGAACGGACCGTGCAGGTCCTTGAGGTAGCCCGGCCCGAAGGCACGGGCGGGGAAGATCTTCACTGCCACCGACCCGAGCGCGGCCGCGCGTGCCACCTCGGTCGGGGTCAGCGCGCCGAGGAAGACAGGGACGCCGAGGTCGCGTGCCGCCTCCGCGACCTCCTCGTTGACGTCGGGCGTCACCAGGAACCGGGCACCCGCGTTCACGGCGTCGCGGGCCTGGGCGGCGGACCGCACCGTGCCGACGCCGAGGTTCGTGCCCTCGACGTCCGCGGCGCGTTCGAGGTGGCCCAGGACGCCGGGTGTGGTGAACGTCAGCTCCACGGTGCGGATCCCGCCCTCCGCGAGCGCGCGGCACAGTGCCGCCGCGTCGGGGAGCTCGGGGGCGCGCACCACGGTGAGCGCCCGGTCTGCGGCCAGCGCGTCGAGCAGGCCGGATGGATCGGTGGCGGTCACAGGACTCCTTCTTCCGTGAGACGCAGCGCGCCGCCCGCGAGCGCGCCGGTGGGGACGCCGTCGTCCAGGGCGGCGACACCGCGGACGAAGACGTGCGTGAATCCCGCTGCGGGCGTGCGCGGGGCGTCGTAGGTGGCGCGGTCGATCACCGCGTCGGGGTCGAAGAGCGCCAGGTCGGCGGCGTAGCCCTCGCGGACCAGGCCCCGTCGCACCAGCTTCAGGCGGCGGGCGGCACGGCCCGTGAGATGACCGACGCACTCCTCGAGGCTCATCAGGCCCAGGTCGCGGCTGTAGTGGCCGAGGTAGCGCGCGAAGGTGCCCCAGGCGCGCGGGTGCGGCTTGCCGCCGACGAGCAGGCCGTCGCTGCCGCCGGTGTGCGCGGGGTGGCGCATGATGGCGCGCACGTTCTCCTCGTGCCCGACGTGCTGCAGGATGCCGGTGGCGAGGCGGTCGTCGAGCAGGAGCCCGATGCACACGTCGAACGGGTCGCGGCGCTCGTCGGCGGCGATCCGCTCGATGGTGCGGCCGACGTAGCCGGCGAGCGCGTCGGTGCCGACGCCGCTGATCTCGATGGTGTGCCACTCGGCGATCACGCCGTGACAGCCGTCGGATCCGGTGTGCTCCAGGTGCTCCCGGATGCGGGCGAGGTCCTGCGGGTCGCGCAGGCGCGCGAGAGTGGCGTCGGCGCCGCCGGCCGCGGCCCAGCTCGGGAGGATCGCGGCGAGCGTCGTGGCGCCCGGCAGGTAGGGGTAGGTGTCGAGCGAGACGTCGGCCCCCGCGGCGACGGCATCGTCGAGCAGGGCGAGGAGCTCGGGTGCCCGGCCCTTGTTCGGCCCGAAGTTGAGGGTGGCGTGCGCGAGGTGCAGCGGGCAGCCGGTGCGCCTCGACAGGTCGATCATCTCGGCGTAGGCCTCCATCGCGCCCGCGCCGTAGCTGCGGTGATGCGGGGAGAAGTAGCCGCCGAGCTCGCCGGTGGTGCGCATGAGCGCGGCCAGCTCGGCGTCGTCGGCGTACATGGCGGGCGTGTAGGTCAGTCCCGTGGACAGGCCGACGGCGCCCTCGCGCAGCCCCTGCGCCAGGATCTCCTGCATCCGGGCCACCTCGGCCGGGGATGCGACACCGTCGCCGAAGCCGATCGTGAGGGCCCGGAGGAGACCGTGCGGCACGAGGTAGGCGAGGTTGGTCGCGGTGCCGGCCGCGTCGAGCCGGTCGAGGTATTCGCCGACGGTGCGCCAGGAGAAGTCGAAGTCCTCCGGATCGGTGTTCCACCCGGCGATCTGGCGGCGCACGACGGCGAGCGTCTCGTCGGAGACCGGCGCGTAGCTCAGGCCGTCCTGGCCGATCACCTCGCACGTGACGCCCTGCGTGATCCGCGACGGGTGCTCCGGGTTGAGGAGCACCTGCAGGTCGGAATGGGCGTGCATGTCGATGAAGCCGGGGCTCAGGACCAGCCCGTCGGCGTCGATGACGCGGTGCGCCGGCCCGAGGTCGGTGCCGATCGCCGTGAGGACGCCGTCGGTGATCGCGACATCCGCGGTGTAGCGGGGCGCCTCGGTTCCGTCGACGACGGTGGCGGCGCGGATGAGTGTGTCGTGCATGGCGGGCCTCTAGAAGTAGGTGGAGATCATGTCGACGACCTGCGGGTTCTCGCCGTCGTCGGCGACGACGGGGATGACGCGCCACTTGTCGAAGACGGTGCACGGGTGACTCAGCCCCAGGCGCACCACGTCGCCGACGGCGAGCGGGTCACCGGCGGGCAGGCGGAGGAAGGCGTGCTGATCGTTGACCGCGGAGATCTCCGCCTCGAGCGGTCGCGCGGGCTCGCCGAGCCCCGGCGCGGCGACCTGCGGTTCGGGCAGGCCCTCGTCGAAGGAGACGTCGCGGCGGCCCACGTCGAGCAGGGCGAGGCCGGGCTCGGGCCGCGAGATGACGCGCGCCCAGACGTGCATCGCGGACCGCAGCCGCGGCGCGTCCGCCTCGCGGCCGGACGGCGTGATGCCGCGGTAGAAGCCGTCGTCGTGGATGATGTACGCCCCCGACCTGACCACGATCCGGGCGTCGTCGATGTCGCCGAGGATCGCGGCGACACGGTCGAAATAGGCACTGCCGCCGGCGGAGACGACGATGCGCCCTTCCGGGTACAGCGGGCGCAGGCGCGCGTGCAGGGCCTTGAGTGTGCGCAGGTAGTCGTCGACGGTGCCGAGCGCCGCGGCCGAGGTGTCGTGCGCGAAGGCGCCCTCGTAGCCGGTGACGCCGCCGAGACGCAGACGCGGGGACGCCGCGATGCGCTCGCCGATCGCGACGGCCTCGTCGACGGTGCGCGCTCCGGTGCGGCCGCCGGGGCCACCCAGTTCGACGAGCACGGTGGGCTGGCGCGTCGCGGTGGCGAGGCCGCGGTCGAGCAGTTCGACGGTGCCGAGTCCGTCGGCCCAGAGGGTGACCTCGAGTTCCGGGTCGGCGTCGAGCGCCTCGCCGAGCCAGCGGATCCCGGCCGGGTCGGCGATCGCGTTCGCCACATGCAGGTTCCGGAATCCGGTGACGACGGCGGCCCGCAGCTGGGGCAGGTTCGCGACGGTGATCGCCGTGGAGCCGGCGTCGAGCTGGTCCTGCCACAGCGCGGGCGCCATCGTGGTCTTGCCGTGCGGCTCGAGGTCGAAGCCGTGTGCGGCGGTCCACCGGGCGAACTCCGCGATGTTGTCCGCCATCGCCGCCCGGTCGAGGACGAGCACCGGCGTGGCGAGTTCGCTCAGGCGTGGTGCGCGGGCGAGGAAATCGGCCGTGCTCATCCCGTTCGCCCACGCGGGCACCGCCTTGTCGAGCACACTCAGCACCGTCGGCCGCGCGCCGTTCCCGTTGGCCATCATGGGTCCCAATCTGCTATGTTGCGTAAATTGCAATCGTCGTTGCGTGATGCGTGTCACAGACGCTAGCATTGCCGCGAGGACCTGCACAACCACGAAGTCGAAAGGTGCGACGGGTGACGGAAGCTTGGATCGTGTGCCTCGGGGAACCGCTGGCACTGGTCGCCGCGTCGGACCTCGACGCTCCCGCTCCCCCCATGCACGCCGGTGGGGCGGAGGCGAACGTGGCGGCGGGCGTCGCAGCACTGGGCACCCCCACGGCCTTCCTCGGCCGGATCGGCGGGGACGCCGAGGGCCGGCGCATCGTCGAGCACCTGCGCGCGTACGGCGTGCACACCGACGGCATCGAGGTCGACGAGACCGCGTTCACCGGGCGGTACGCCAAGACGGAGGGCGTCGACGCCACGGGCGAACCCGTCACCACCAGTACCTACCGGCGCGCGGGCAGCGCGGCCGCCGCGATGAGCCCCGAGTTCCTCGCCCGCCCCTCGGTCGCGGCGGCGCTCACGAGCGCCCGGATCGTGCACACCAGCGGCATCACGCCCGCACTGTCCGCGTCGTGCGCCGCCCTCACCCGGACCCTGCTGCGGGACCGCGACGGCGTACCCGGGACCGTCACGTTCGACGTCAACTGGCGCGAGCAGCTCTGGCCCGACGGCGACCCGTCGCTGGTCATCGAGCTGGCCCGGTGCGCCGACGTCGTGCTCGTCGGATCCGACGAGGCGGAGCGCGTTCTCGGGATCGGCTCCCCCGCCGGGGTCCGCGCGCTCCTGCCCGAACCGCGCACCGTCGTCGTCAAGGACGGTGCCGTGCGCGCCGTCGCCGTGGACTGCGCGGGCACCCAGATCGCCGTCCCCGCCCTGTCGGTCGAGGTCGTCGAACCGGTAGGCGCCGGCGACTCGTTCGCCGCGGGTTTCCTGCACGGCCTCGCACGTGACGAGGACCTGCGCACGTGCCTGCGCCGCGGCCATGCCGGCGCCGCGGCGACCCTGACGGTGCGGGCGGACTTCGCCACCCTGCCTCCTGACGCGATGGCGGCACTCCTGACCTGTACTGACGCCGACTGGTCCGCCGCGCACGTGGGTCCGGACGCGGTGCGGGTGGGCGGCGAGGAGTTCACCCCACCCCGCGAGAGCCGGACGCCATGAGCCAGAGCCTGACCCGCGCGCTGGAGATCCTGCGCCTCCTGGGCGAGGGTCCCGCGTCGCTCGACGAACTCGCCGACGAACTCGGGGTGCACAAGACGACGGTGCTCCGGCTCCTGCGCCCGCTCGTCGATGCGCGCTTCGCGTACCACGACGAGGCGCACCGCTACCACCTCGGATCCCGCGTCTTCGACCTCGCGGCGCGCGCCTCGGAGCAGCGCGGGATCCGCGAGATCGCCGCGCCGCACCTGGCCGCGTTTAATCGCGAGTACGGCCGGACCACGCACCTCGCGGCCCGCGAGGGCGACGCCGTCGTGTACATCGACAAGCTCGAGTCGCGCGACCTCATCCGGATGTACTCGCGGGTGGGCATGGAGGTCAACCTCAACTCCAGCGCCGTCGGGAAGCTCATGCTCGCCTCGCTGCCCGACGACGAACTGAGGCGCGTCGTCGCGGCGATGGACTTCACCCGGCGCACACCGAACACGATCGTCACGCCCGAGGACTACCTCGCCGAGATCGAGCGCGTCCGCGCGCAGGACTGGGCCGCCGACCGCGAGGAGAACGAGCCGACGATCAACTGCATCGGAGCGCCGGTCCGCGACGCGAGCGGCACCGTCGTCGCCGCCGTGTCCGTGTCCGTTCCCGACGTGGTCCTGCCTTTCGACGACCTGGTCGACTTGCTGGAGCCGCTGCGCGCGACGTGCGCGGCGATCTCCCGCGACTGCGGGTACCGCCCGCGCTGAACCTCCCGGACACCCCCGGGAACACCGAAACACCCACGAGAGCAAAGGAATCATCACCATGACCGCGACCGCCGTCTCCACCACCGACGCGCCCGCTCCCGCCCACTTCTTCTCCCAGGGCGTGCGCCGCGGCAACCTGCTGCAGGTCTCCGGCCAGGGCCCGATGGACCCGGCGACGAACCAGTACATCGCCGCGGGCGACGTCAAGGAGCAGACCCGGCGCACGCTGGAGAACGTCAAGGCGATCCTCGAGGCGGGCGGCGCCACGGTGGCCGACGTCCTGATGTTCCGCGTCTACCTCACCACGCGCGACGACTTCGCCGCGATGAACGAGGTCTACGGCGCGTTCATCGCCGAGAACGTGCCCGAGGGCGCCGCACTCCCCTGCCGGACGACGGTCTTCGTCGACCTCCCGCACGAGGTGATGCTGGTGGAGATCGACGCGCTCGCCGCCCTGGACTGAGCACCACCGACCGCCGTTGATACATGCGCATACAACCATGTATGTTCGTTCGGTGATCTCATCGGACGAGGGGCGGAGCTGAGATGAGCGGACACGCGGGACACGACCACGGGGTGTCGCCGGACGCCGACAAGCGCTGGCTGAGCCTGGCGCTGGCGCTCATCGTCGCGTTCATGGCGATCGAGGTGACGATCGGCATCATCGCGAGCTCGCTCGCGCTGATCACCGACGCCGCGCACATGCTCACGGACGCCGCGGCGATCGTGCTCGCGCTGGTCGCGATCAAGATCGCCGCGAAGCCGGCGAAGGGCGGGTACACCTGGGGGCTCAAGCGGGTCGAGATCCTCTCGGCGCAGGCCAACGGCATCACCCTCCTGCTCCTCGCCGCATTCTTCGTCTACGAGGGGATCTCGCGACTCATCACGCCGCCCGACGTCGACGGCCCGCTGGTCTTCTTCACCGCGCTCGCCGGCTGCGCCGTGAACCTGGCCGCCACCTGGTGCATCCGGCGCGCGAACCGCACCAGCCTCAATGTCGAGGGCGCCTACCAGCACATCCTCAACGACCTCTACGCCTTCATCGCCACGGCGATCGCCGGCGCGGTCATCTGGGCCACCGGGTGGGGCCGGGCGGACGCGATCGCCGCACTCGTGGTGGCGGCGCTCATGCTCAAGGCCGGATGGGGGCTGGTCAAGGCGTCCGGGCGGATCTTCCTCGAGGCCGCCCCAGAGGGCATCGACCCCGCCGAGGTGGGGCGCGACGTGGCCGCCGTGCCGTCGGTCGCCGAGGTGCACGACCTACACATCTGGGAGATCACGTCGGGTCAGCCCGCGCTGTCGGCCCACGTGCTCGTCGATCCCGCCGCGGACTGCCACGCCGTGCGCTCGAAGATCAGCGGCATGCTGCACGATCAGTACGGCATCGAGCACGCGACGCTGCAGGTCGACCACGAGGGCGCCGAGGACCACTGCGACGACCCGCACGGCGAGACCTACCCCGGTCAGGCTCCCGTGAACGGCGGCACCACGTAGCAGGGCACGGGCCGCGGATGCTGCGGGTCGAGCGCGTTGAGCACGAAGTATGCGGCTCGGCGTGAGCCCGCGATCGCCAGGTGGTCCGACAGGTCCTGCGCGCAGGTGTCCTGCACCACGATGTTGGTGACCTTCGTGCCGGGCGGACCGTCGACCTGACCGCTCGTATAGGGCAGCACCAGTTCGTCGAACCGGGTCGAGATGTTCGTGTACTCGACGCCGCGCGAGTAGGGCGTGCCGCCGGTCCAGATCGTGTCGAGGAAGCGCGATCCCGGCAGCATGTCGCCGATCGACTCGAAGACCGGGAAGTACGGGTCGGGCGCGTTCAGGCCGCGCACGAAGACCGACACGGCCTTGCCGAGGTCGCCCCCGGTGCCGCGCCACAGCGGGGCGAGCGAGACGTATTTGCCGACCTTGCCGGCGCCGCCGAGGTTCTTCACGAAGTACGACGGCATGAGTGTGCCCTGCGAGTGGCCGATGAGGTCGACCTTCTTCGCGCCGGTAGCGGTGAGAACGCGTTCCACCATCGATCTCAGCTGCTGCGCACTCGTTGCGAGCGGCCGTGTTCCGCCGATCTGGTTCACCGGCCACGGAGCCCCGGGCAGGGCGCCGTAGGTGAAGGAGAAGACACAGTAGCCGTTGTTCTTGAGCAGCGGCGCGTAGGCACCCCAGTTGGTCTGCGAGCCGCCGCCCGTGCCGTGCACCAGCACCACCGGGTTGGGATGGCGGGCCGTGGGCCTGCAGGAGTAGTCGTTGGTCCCGGGTAGCGAGCCGTTCGGGTTCGTCAGTTCCGACGGTATGCCGCCGAAGAAGGTGAAGTTCTCGGGCAGCGGCGCCGCGGTCGACGGCGCCGCCGCCAGGAGCGCGAGACCGGCCGCCGCGACAACCGCCCGCCGCCATACCGAACGCAGGTTCATGCCCACGGACGATAGCCCAACCCTCGTCGCGCCGAGAGACATTCTAGAACTTGTTTCACCACGCCCTCGCGAGCCCTGACCGCCATTTCCCGGCAGAGATCGTGCGATACGGTCACTTTCCCGGCTAATTACCCATATCCGGCAATCTGATTGGGCCTGCAAAGGCGTACACCGTAAAGACCGCAGGAGAGGGACCGTCCTGCGGTCGTCGTCCCCCCCCGGTCTGCAGGAGTTGTCCATGTCCCCCACCCTCACCCGCATCGCCGTCGCCGCATTCTCGCTCGCCGCGCTCGCCGCGCCGGCCGCTGCCGCGAACGCCGACCCGTCCTACAAGAACTGCACCGAGGTGCGCCAGGCCGGCAAGGCCCCGATCCTCAAGGGCCAGCCCGGCTACGGCAGCCACCTCGATCGCGACGGCGACGGCATCGCCTGCGAGGTGAAGAAGAAGTAGCACCGGGCGAAGGGGGCGGCGTGCGGTCGCACGGCGCCCCCTTCGACCGCCTGTCACAAGAGCGCGAGCGACTCGAACTCGTCTGACACCGAACCCGCCCTCGAGGAGTGATGAGGGCTCGAAGGAACAGCAACCTCACCCCTTCGGGTGAGGCGCCTCAGCATCGGGCACCGATAGCGTCTCGCCGAACGTGACGACGACCGAGGTGGGGCTTGATGCGGTGGCTTCGATTGCTGGCGGTGCTGGGCCTGATGGGTTCGCTCTTGCCTGTCCGGATAGCGGCGGCGACTCCGGTCACAGTGTCCCTCCGAGAGGATGTCGAGGAGTTCGGCAGGCAGATGCGGGTGCCCGGGATCGCGGCGCGGCTGGTCGGTCCGAACGGAACGCAGTGGGAGATCACCGCAGGGCTGGATGGTAGAGGCGAGGAGCTTTCGGCCGAATCGCCCTTCGTGTGGGGCTCGGTGTCCAAGTCGGCTGCCGCAGCCATCGCAGTCGGCCTCGCGGATTCGGGCGAACTGGACCTCAGCAGCGCTGTCCGAGAGGTACTTCCCGAGGGAGCGTCCTGGGTCGGGGATGACGTCGACGTGGGAGACCTGATCCATCACACGAGCGGGCTGCCCCATGATGTGTCGTTGACGGACGTGCCGCGCTCGCAGTCAGCCCGTTCAGCGATTGCAGAATCGCCGCCTCCACGGCACGATCCCCGTGGAGCATTCCGCTACTCCAGCCTGAATTACCTTTTGTTGCAGGCCGTGATCGAGCGCGCCACGAACGGGACGTACTCTCAGGCCCTCCAATCACACGTCGGCAGGCCTTCGAACGCACGGATCGTCGCCGAGTCCCGCCAATACAACGCCATCGTCCCAGCAGGATTCGTCCCGTGGTTCGGTGCGCCCCGAGCAAACGTACCCGCCCCGGACGGAGCCGGATTCGGGTACGGCTACCTCGCGGGTTCGATCGAGGCTCTCGGGCGGTACGCACAGTGGCTGGCTGCGACTCCGCTCCTGCGAGACGGTGCCGCAGCGACCGTCTCCACGGCAGGGAAAGCCGGTTACGGGCCCGGGCTGTACCGCGAACGGATCGCGGGCCGAGACGTCTGGTGGCACTCCGGTGCGGTGCCCGGATACTTCACCCACATAGCGCTGTTTCCCGACACCGGCCAGGCTCTCGTGCTCGCCGCGAATCGGTACGGCGAACTCGAGTCGAACGAGTTCGCCGCCTTCGCCCGATTCATCACGCGTAGGTCCGCAGGCGATGAAATCGCTGCACCGACCGTCGCGCCGGCGACGACACTGCCCGTACTCTCGGCCATCGCCGGTGTCGCATTCATTCTCCTGGGAGTCACCGGTACGTGGAGACTGTCCCGGCGGGGAAGGCTGCGATCAGCGCGAAGGACGATCATCTACGGCCTTCTCACGGCGGGCCTCTACCTCGCTGTCGGCATGGCTACGTGGTTCGCGCACAGCCTTGTGGGAGTTCCATCGATTGTGTTGAACCGCTGGGCTCCCGACCTCGCGTTTGTGCTGATCGCACTCTCGACCGCGTCGATCGTGACCTCGGTGGTGATGGTGACAGCAACGGTGCGGAGCGCAATGGCGCGGCACCGCCGGTGACCGACGATCTGTCCGCACCGAACTACCTCACGCTTACCACTGGTCGCTCATCTCGGTCGAGAAACCTGAGTACCCAGAGACCGTCAGCCTCGGCCCGGCAGACAGGCGAAACCGAGCACCCACGGATGTCCTGCCGCGTTCACGATCGGCGTTGCTCTCATCGAGGCCCGCTCTCGCCCGTCTCGTCACCTGCGGGGTGTCGCCTGTCTGCACCGAACAGTTGCCGCAGCTCGTCCTTCGGTAAGAACCTGAATCGCCATACAGCGGATGCAAGTACGAATCCGACAGCACTGAGTATCGACTCACCGAAAAGCAACGGCGACAGTGCAGCCGAACCGAGCAACACACACGCAACCAGCCGCCGTGGAGCGGTGGTCGAGGCCGCACTGCCCCAGACCACCCACCCGGCCGCGATCAGCCCGAACATGACGATCATTTCCGCCAGTAGGTCGTCCCGCATTCAGTCCCCCCCTTGGAGCACGGCTCTACGAACCGTCACGCAGCCGACTCGTCCATGAGGGAGATCCCGCGCTTCCGCAGCGGCTCGCCGATGTCCACACGGCGAGGAGCCCGAGTGTCCACCCGAGCATCGCGCAACAGGCGCCTGTGAGCGCGCCGGCCGCGTGGCGGATCCTGGGAGGTCCGTGATCGGGGCACTCGTCATGGCACTCCATCCACTACAGCGCCGCCACACGATCATGGAAGTCTGGTGGTAGCGGTTCACCCGAGCGGAGCCCGAGGGTGTTCATCACCGCTAGCGACTTGGCGCAGAAGATCAACCAGTCGGGTGTGGAATAGCTCTCCGGACTCAGCAGCTCGCGCCCCTCAGAGCCCGTGATGAACTGTTGGGGGTACACGGGCACGCACGTGTTCGGCGGCAGCGATTCCAGCTCCCGTTCGTCCAACCATGCACGGAGTCCTTCCGCATCCACGCCGGCCACGACGCTGCCCGAGATGATCGCCTCTACGAACGGCTTCTGTTCGATGACGGTGTCCGAGACCATTGTCGAGGGATCGAACATGGACACCATGGCGTCATCGTCATCGCCATCGACCGCGACACGCGCCTCGACCCAGAACTGAACACCTCTCCAATCCGCCGCGATCACCCGGACATCCTTGGCTGTGATCGCTGAGACTACTGCCGAGTTGATCCTCGAGGTCTCCGCGTCGTAGACCTGGAAGGCCCCGAACCCGAGCGCGACGAACGCATCGTCGGGCTCGTCGCGGCTGTCGCGCGCATCCCCACGCCGCTTACCGAACCCCAACATCAAGCCCCTCCTCCGTCATCGACATCGGCTTCACGGATCCCGCAGAAGCGCAACGTGAACTGCGAGAACACCTCCCAAGCCCGATCCGACACCCCGAGCAGCAGATCAGCGGTCACGTGTAGGTCATCACTTGTGGCGCCGGGGATGTCGATCCAGGTGAATGTGGACACGTCCGAGCTATTCAACTCTGCGTGAACCTGCTCGTTCACGGTGACACGGCAGTTCGGATTCACGGCGAATCCCGTCAACCTCGCGGTCTCCATCGCGGCGAGAAGACGCGGCGACACCAAGTAGACGGGGAAGCCCGCAATCAGGTCGTCCCCAAGCCATCCCGCAACTTCGTACTCCAGCTCGGACACGATCGGCGGATGCACTGAAGCGTCCAGCACCGTGCCTTCACCGAGACCACCCGCCACCTCGGGCTCCAGAACGAACGGCATGGACGTCACCACCTACGGTGTCGTGGATTACTCATACCCGATGATAAACACTGCTACTCGCACTCCCGTGCGGCCGCCCAGAAGTACACCGCGCCGCTACCGCCGTTCCCGCCACTCCGAACGTCGTTAAACCGCTCGACGTCGGCTTTCGCCTCGTCCAATGTCGGGTACACGGCGGTCACCGTCACGAATCGCTGTGGATCTGCCCTCAGCTCGGACAGAGGCTTGCTCACATCGCCGTCCCACACGTCGATACGGAGCACCGTGTACACGGGATGGCGTGACCGCTTCCTTTCGACTGCTCGCTCATCGCCTGCCCCACGGTCGCCAACGACGTCCGGGACGGCCATCGAGGAGCGCGGAATAGCAGGCATCGGGCGGCGAACCGAAGCCCCGACGATCCCCGTACTCGATCACCGCGCCAGACTCGTCGAGGTGCACCCGCCCGGGCACCGTCGACCGCACGCAATTGTTCACGCTGGCAACTCTATGGTGCGGTGCATCGCGGTCGCGATGGGATTTCCCACGAGCGTGACGACGGAACGAAAGCGACCCCTGATCTGCCATGCAGATCAGGGGCCCTCTGTGGAGCCGCCGGGAATTGAACCCGGGTCCTCCGTCATTTCTACGGGGCTTCTCCGTGCGCAGTCCGCTGTGCCTCTACTCGGATCTCCCGGTCTCACGGACGAGCCGGGATGACGATCCCAGTCGCTGTTTGATGTCCCCCGCGATGCCGCGACCGCACCGCGGGGTGAATCCCTCTAGCTGATGCCAGGAACCGGGCCGAGGGCGAACCCGGACTGACAGACTCGCCTGGCTGCTTAGGCAGCGAGAGCGAAGTCGCGCTGATTGGAATCGGCGCTTAATTGGTTGCTGCGACGCTTACGGTGGTCTCCAGCCTGCACCGGCACGCTTCCCCCGCGTCAACAAACGAAGTCGAAACCGATCGGCCCCTCATCGTCCGCTTCAGCGGAAGCCCACCCTTGCGGAGTGGAAGTTCCATACTACCGCACCGGGATCGGCGCCTGTCCAGCGATTATCAGACGGTGTGCGGGCGCACGCCGGCGGCGGAGGCGTTCATGTTCATCAGCACGGTGAGCAGCACCGTTCCGATGCGGTGCGCCAGCGAAACAACCTTGGCCCGGTTCTCGACACTCATGGATCCGCTCCTCACTTGAGTCCCACGAGTCACATCAGTAACTCGTATCTCAAGTGAACGCCCGAGAACGTCGGAACTCAACGCGCCACGCCGGGCACCGTCGGAAACAGATCAGCCGCGCATGCCCTTGACGCGCCGCCCCAGCTCCCGGACCAGTTCGCGCTCGGCGGTCCGGCGGGCGATGTCCTGCCGCTTGTCGTAGTCCTGCTTGCCCTTCGCGAGGGCCAGCTCGACCTTCACGCGGCCGTCGTTGAAGTACATCGACAGCGGGACCAGCGTCTGGTTGCCCTCGCGGATCTTGCCGGTCAGTGAATCGATCTCGCGGCGGTGCATGAGCAGCTTCCGGGTGCGGCGCGGCGTGTGGTTGGTCCACGTACCGTTCCCGTACTCCGGGATGTGCAGCCCGCGCAGCCAGATCTCGCCGTCGTCGATCGTCGCGTAGGCGTCGACCAGCGACGCCTTGCCCTCGCGCAGCGCCTTCACCTCCGTGCCCACCAGCACCACGCCGGCCTCGAAGGTGTCGAGGATGGCGTAGTTGTGGCGCGCCTTGCGGTTGCTCGCGATCACCGAGCGCCCCTTCTCCTTCGCCATCGTCCTTCCCTTCCTGTACGCCGCGACCGAGTGCCGGTCGCGGCTGGACAACCACTCCATCGTACGGGGATACGACGGTGCGCGGAAAGCGACTTATCGCGCGGGGCTACTCCCGCACGTAGAAGCGGAGCGTGACGTAGGCGGTGACGGCGGCGAACCCTGCACCCACGAGGATCAGCCAGGGAGAGACGAGCAGGACGTCGGTGTTGGTGATCCGGGCCAGGATGTTCACGCCGTACATCTCACGCAGCGCCCGGTCGAAGAACAGCGCCTTGCCCGCGAACAGGCCGCCGATCGCGAGGACCGCGCCGATGACGGCGCCGATCACCGCCTCCAACAGGAACGGCAGCTGGGTGTACCACCGCGACGCGCCCACCAGGCGCATGATCGACACCTCCGTGCGCCGCGTGTACGCGGCCACCTGCACCATGTTCGCGATGAGCAGCACCGCCGCGACGGCCTGGATCAGCGCGACGAAGAAGGCGGCGTTGCGGGCGCCGTTGAGGACGGAGAAGACGCGCTCCACCAACTCGCGCTGGTCCTGCACCCCGGCCACGCCGGGCTGGTCCTTCACCGCGTCGATCACCGCCGCGAACTTGTTCTCGTCGCCGACGCGCACCTTGAAGGAGGCGGGCAGGACGCCGGGGCGCACCAGCTCCGCCAGCTCGGGCTGACCGGCGAAGGTCTTGGTCTTGGCGGTCTCGAGTGCCTTGTCCTGCGAGATGTAGTCCAGCGAGTCCACACCCGGCTGCGCCTTGATCTTCGACTCGATCGCCTGGCACACGGCCTTCTGGCAGTCCGGATCGTCGGCGGCGACCTTGTCGTCGACGAACACCTGGATCTCGACGCGCTGCAGGAAGATGTCCTGGCTCTTGTCGGCCATCCGCACCACGAGCAGACCACCGCCGAACAGGCCGAGAGAGATCGCGGTGGTGAGGATCATGGCGATCGTCATGCTCACGTTCCGGCGCAGGCCGGTGAGGACCTCGCTGGTGATGAAACTGGCTCGCACTGGGAATTCAGTCCTTCGGTTCGTCGTCGTCGGCGGGTGCGGCGGGCGCCGTCAGCGGCCCAGCCCGTACACGCCGGTGGCGTCGTCGCGCACCTTCTCGCCCATGCGGAACTCGATGACGCGGCGGCGCATCGAGTCCACGATGTGGCGGTCGTGCGTGGCCATGACCACGGTGGTCCCGGCCCTGTTGATCCGGTCGAGCACGTCCACGATCTCGGCGGAGGTGTCGGGGTCGAGGTTGCCGGTCGGCTCGTCGGCGAGCAGCAGCAGGGGCCGGTTGGCGATGGCGCGGGCGATGGCGACACGCTGCTTCTCACCGCCCGACAGCTCGCTGGGCATGCGGTTCGCCTTGCCGCCGAGCCCCACGTAGTCCAGGACCTGCGGCACCGTCCGGTCGATGACATTGCGCGGCTTGCCGATCACCTCGAGGGCGAAGGCGACGTTCTCGGCCACGTTCTTCTGCTGCAGCAGGCGGAAGTCCTGGAACACGCACCCGAGGGACTGCCGCAGCTGCGGCACGCGCCGGCCCGAGAGCTTGTTGACGTGGAAGTCGCCCACGTAGACGTCGCCGCTGGTGGGCTTGTCCTCCTTGAGCAGGAGCCGGAAGAACGTCGACTTCCCGGAACCCGACGGCCCGATCAGGAAGGCGAACTCGCCCTTGCCGATCTCGAGCGACAGGTCGTGGAGCGCCGGCCTGGCCGACGCCTTGTACATCATCGTGACGTTCTGGAGCGTGATCACGAGCGCCCAGTCTACTGACGCCGCGGACTACCCCGGCGGACCCGTCGTCGTCGGTGCGCCGCCGGAGGCGGGCGGCTCGGTCGTCGCGCCGGGAAGCCCCGGCAGCGTCACGCCGGGGAACACGATGCCGCTGGACGACACGATGCCCGAGGTCGGCCCGCCCGTCGACGCGGGCCCTTGCCCACCGGTGCGGCCCGGCACCGTCGACGACGGTGGGCCGGACTCCCCCGCCTCGTCGCTCGACGGGGCGGCGCTCGACGGGACCCGGCTCGGCGTGGTGGAGACAGGCGTCTCGTACGTGGGCTCGGCGGTCGCGGGTGCGGTGCTGGTGGCGGCGGGCGGCGGTCCGGTGCGCCGCTGCTCCTTCGGCACGAACTGCGCGTACAGCTCGAGGTACCACCACATGAGGCCGAGGAACACCAGCATCAGGACGACGGTGCTGGTGCGCGCGCGGGTGTGCGGGATCGTCTTCGGGATCCGCGCCCAGACGGTCGAGAGAAGGTGCGGTCGCTCGGCCGGGGCGGTGTCCTGCTCGGGCGGCGCGGTCCGGGTGCCCTTGTCGGTCGTCACCTCGGCGTCACCGTCGCCCTGCGGGCCCTTCGGGGTGTCCGTCACTGCGGCTTCACCTCCTCCTCGTCCTCGACGGTGTCGGTGACGGGTGCGACGTCGATGCCCGCGGTCGCGAGGCTGCGCACGATCCGCTCACGCAGATTGCGCCCGACCTCGAACTGCTTGCCGGGCAGCGTGCGGGCGACCATCCGCAGGTTCACCTGGTCCAGGTCGATCGACTCGATGCCCATGAGTGTGGGCTCGTCGAGAAGCAGCGTCGACATCGTCGGATCGTGGTAGGCCCGCTCGCCGACGCGGTGCAGCAGCGCGTTCACCTTGCCCATGTCGACGGTCTTCGGCAACGGGATGTCGACCACGGCGCGCGCCCAGTCCTTGGACAGGTTCGTGGCCTTGACGATCTGCCCGTTCGGCACGGTGATGACCTCGCCGTCGGTGTTGCGCAGCTTGGTCACCCGCAGGGTCACGTCGGAGACGGTGCCCTCGGCCGTCGAACCGCCGGTGAGCGAGAGGTTCACCACATCACCGAAGCCGTACTGCCGCTCCGTGATGAGGAAGAACCCGGCGAGCAGGTCCTGCACCACCCGCTGGGCGCCGAAGCCGAGCGCCGCGCCGATGACGGTGGCCGGCGCGACCAGGGCGTTGATCGGCACACCGAGAGCCTGGACGACCTGGTACGCGGCGAACAGGTAGATCGCCGCGATCGCGACCCAGCTGATCACCTGGATCAGGGCGTGCTGGTGTTTGGCGGACTCCGACCGGACCAGCGAATCGCTGTTCTTGAACTGGGCGTCGATCCGCATGGTGACGCGGGCCGAGGACCAGTTGACGAACCGATTGGCGAGGACCGCCGCGAGCGTCCACAGCGCGATCGGCAGCACCCGCTCGTACATGAGGTACCGCCACCCCGTGAGGTCGGGGAGGATCGAGTGCGCGAGCATCGTGCTAGTCGTCATCGCCACGCATCCGCCAGCGGATGCCGGCCTCGATGAAGCCGTCCAGGTCACCGTCGAGGACCGCCGAGGGGTTGTTCACCTCGTACTCGGTGCGCAGATCCTTGACCATCTGATACGGGTGCAGCACGTACGAGCGCATCTGGTTGCCCCACGAGGCGCCCTCGTTGGTCTTGAGGGCGTCCATCTGCGCGCGCTCCTCCTGACGCTTGCGCTCGAGGAGCTTGGCCTGGAGCACCTTCATGGCCGCGACCTTGTTCTGCAGCTGGCTCTTCTCGTTCTGGCAGGTGACGACGATGCCCGTGGGGATGTGGGTCAGTCGCACCGCGGAGTCGGTGGTGTTGACCGACTGGCCGCCCGGTCCCGAGGAGCGGTACACGTCCACGCGCACCTCGTTCTCGTCGACGTCGATGTGGTCGGTCGTCTCCACCACGGGCAGCACCTCGACCTCGGCGAACGAGGTCTGGCGGCGGCCCTGGTTGTCGAACGGGCTTATCCGCACGAGGCGGTGCGTGCCCATCTCCACCGAGAGGGTGCCGTAGGCGTAGTCGGTCTTGACCGCGAAGGTGGCGGACTTCAGGCCCGCCTCCTCGGCGTAGCTGGTGTCGTAGACCTCCACGCCGTAGCCGTGCTTCTCGGCCCATCGGACGTACATGCGCATGAGCATCTCGGCCCAGTCCGCGGCGTCGACACCGCCGGCGCCCGCGCGGATGTTGACCAACGCGTCGCGCTGGTCGTACTCGCCCGAGAGCATGGTCTTGACCTCCATGGCCTCGATCTCGGTGCGGAGCCGGGCGCGGTCACCGTCGGCGTCCTCGAGCGCCGCCGTCCGGTCGTCGCCCTCCTCGGCCTCGGCGAGCTCGTAGAGCACGGGCAGGTCGTCGAGCCGCTGGCGCAGATCGGTGACCCGGCGGAGCTCCGCCTGGGCGTGCGAGAGCTCGCTGGTGACCTGCTGGGCGTTGGCCTGGTCGTTCCACAGCTCGGGGTCGGACGCCTTGTGTTCCAGCTCGTCGACGCGCCGGCGCAGCTCGTCGAGGTCGATCACCTTCTCCACCGTCTGCAGGGTGGTGTCGAGGCTCTCGATGTCTGCGGCTACGTCAGGATGCACAGTCACTCAGGATACTGGCCCGGCCCGCCGGCCGAGGCCGGCGGCGCACTATGGTCGCCTCATGGCGGGATGGGAGCTGCTGATCGTCCTCGCGGCCGGCGTCGGGGCGGGATTCATCAACTCCCTCGTCGGCAGTGGCACCCTGATCACCTTTCCCACCCTGGTCGCCTTCGGCGTCCCGCCGGTGACGGCGACGATCAGCAACGCCATCGGCCTGGTCGCGGGCGGAGTCTCCGGCACGTGGGGCTACCGCCGCGAGTTGTCCGGCCAGCTCGACCGGCTGCGCTGGCAGATGCCCGCGTCGGTGGCGGGCGCGATCGTGGGCGCCTTCCTGCTGCTGCACCTGCCCGAGACGGTCTTCGAGACGATCGTCCCCGTCCTGCTGGTCCTGGCGCTCGCCCTGGTGGTCCTGCAGCCCCGCATCCAGCGCTGGACCGCACCGTCCGACGAGGCCGCACCGCCTTCGGTGGGCCGCCTCGCCGCGCTCGTCGCGGCCACCTTCGCGATCGGGATCTACGGCGGCTACTTCACCGCGGCGCAGGGCATCCTGTTGGTCGCCGCGATGGGCGTGCTGGTGCACGACGATCTGCAGCGCCTCAACGCGGCGAAGAACCTGCTCTCACTCCTGGTGAACGTGGTCGCGGCGGTGTTCTACCTGGTGGTCGCGTTCGATCGCATCGCCTGGCCGGTGGCTGGTGTGATCGCGGTGGGATCCCTGATCGGAGGCGCGCTCGGCGCCCGCTTCGGCCGCGGCCTCTCGCCCACCGCGCTGCGCACGATCATCGTGATCGTCGGCACCATCGGGTTGTGGCGACTGCTCACCACGTGACCCGCGCGCACCGATCAGAGCGCGGGCGGCTGCAGCGATCCGAGCTGCCAGGAGCTGTCGACCTTGCCCACCTTGTAGTACACGGGCAGGCGGTCTCCGACCTCCGGCCAGCGTTCGGCGAAGTCGATGACGAGCCGGCGGTAGACCTGCGTCGGCGGGGTGCTCGGCCCCTCGACGGTGCCGGAGACGGTGACGAAGGCCTGGCCCTTCTGGTCGGGTTCGACGGGCCGCGGACTCACCCCGCTCAGCGTGAGCATCCCGTCCTCCATACCGGGGCCCGCGGGCGCCGTCCCCAGCGTCCCCCGCTTGGAGCGCTGCCACATGACGACCACCGCGCCCAGCATCGCGGCCAGCAGGAGCACCCACATCCATTCCATATGTCCAGATTACCGGCGGGGACCGGCCCGCGCCCGGGACCGGCCTCCGTTACCGTTCTCGCATGTCGAGCGCACCGTCGAACTCCCCGCATCCCGATCTCGCCCTGGCCCTCTCCCTCGCGGACGCCGCGGACGAGCTGACCATGGCGCGGTACGGCGCCCTCGACCTCAAGGTCGACGCCAAGCCGGACCTCACGCCCGTCTCGGACGCCGACCTCGCCACCGAGACACTGATCCGGGAGCGGCTCGCGGCCGAGCGCCCCGGCGACGCGGTCCTCGGCGAGGAGTTCGGCGGGGAGGCGGTCCTCGCGGGCCGGCAGTGGGTGGTCGACCCGATCGACGGCACGAAGAACTACGTGCGCGCGGTCCCCGTCTGGTCCACCCTCATCGCCCTGCTCGAGGACGGCGTGCCGGTGGTCGGCGTGGTCTCGGCGCCGGCCCTGCGGCGCCGGTGGTTCGCCTCCGCCGGGGCGGGTGCCTTCGCGCAGTTCGACGGTGCCGAGCCCCGCCGGATCTCGGTCTCCGGGGTCCGCGACATCGCCGATGCGAGCATCTCGTTCTCGGACCTGTCCTACTTCGCGGACCGCGCGGACCGCGACCGCTTCCTCGCCCTCGCCGAGGACGCCTGGCGGCTCCGCGGCTACGGCGACTTCTGGAGCTACTGCCTGGTCGCGGAGGGCGCCGTGG
Organism: Tsukamurella paurometabola; assembly: GCF_900631615.1. Taxonomy (NCBI): domain Bacteria; kingdom Bacillati; phylum Actinomycetota; class Actinomycetes; order Mycobacteriales; family Tsukamurellaceae; genus Tsukamurella; species Tsukamurella paurometabola. The sequence continues at coordinate 2,797,573 of NZ_LR131273.1, read as the reverse complement.
ACATCGCCGTGGAGCCCGAGGTCTCGCTGTGGGACCTGGCCGCGGTCGAGATCGTGGTGCGGGAGGCCGGTGGCCTCTTCACCGGCACCGACGGGACCCCGGGGCCGCACGCGGGGTCCGCGGTCGCCGCGAACCCGCAGCTGCACCCGCAGGTGCTGGCACGTCTCACCCCCTGACACGGCGACACGGTTTTCGTCCCATCTCTTGGCACCCAACTTACCGAGGAGTAAGGTCTCATCTGACTGATGAGTAAGTTGGCGGCGAGGACGCCGGGAACAGCCCCTCGACCTGCGCCGCCACGACGACGAGATGGTGGAGATGAGCACGTCAACCGATCCCCGGGACACCAGCGCCATCGGGAAGAACCCGATCCGGCGGAACCCCACGGGCCAGCTGATCCGCGCGCTGATGGCCGTGGTGCAGACGCCCTTCGTTCAGAACCGCGGCCTGCAGGGCCTGGTGAACCGCGTCGCCTACGAGGGCACGCGCACCGGCTTCAAGGCGCTCGGCGCCGCGAACCGCACCTTCAAGGTGGTGGCGGGCACCGGCAAGCCGAAGCGGCTGAACGCGAGCACCAAGTCGAACTACGACCTCACCCCCGACGACGAGCAGCAGATGATCGTCGACACGGTGAAGGACTTCGCCGCGGAGATCGTCCGCCCGGCCGCGGCCGAGGCCGACGCGGCCACCGAGGCCCCCGCCTCGCTGCTCGAGCGCGCGACCGAGCTCGGCATCACCATGATCAACGTGCCCGAGGAGCTCGACGGCGCGGGCAGTGACCGCGGCGCCGTGACCAACGCCCTCGTCGCGGCGGCCCTCGCCCACGGCGACATGGGCCTCGCGCTGCCGATCCTCGCGCCGAGCGGCGTCGCGGTGACGCTCTCGCAGTTCGGCTCCGACGGCCAGCAGCAGACCTACCTCAAGGAGTTCGCGGGCGAGTCCGTACCGCAGTCCTCCGTGGTGATCGCCGAGCCCGGCGCGCTCTTCAACCCGTTCGCACTCGCCACGAAGGCCACCCGCACCGCCGGCGGCTACGTGCTCAGCGGCGTGAAGTCGATGGTGCCGCAGGCCGGTTCGGCCGAGCTCTTCGTGGTCGGCGCCGACCTCGACGGCAAGCCCGCGCTCTTCATCGTCGAGTCCGGCACGGACGGCGTGATCGTCGAGGGCGACCCGAGCATGGGCCTGCGGGCCGCAGCGCTGGGCCGCCTGAACCTCAACAACGTCAAGGTCCCCGCCACCGCCCTGCTCGGCGAGGTGGACCTCGACACCGCGACGCAGAACTACACCGACGTGGTCCGGCTGGCCCGCCTCGGCTGGTCGGCGCTGGCGCTCGGCACCTCGCGCGCCGTGCTCGACTACGTGACCCCGTACGTCAAGGAGCGCGAGGCCTTCGGCGAGCCGATCGCCCATCGCCAGGCGGTGGCCTTCGCGGTGGCCGACATGGCGACCGAGATCGACGGCCTGGAGCTGCTCGTGTGGCGCGGCGCCTCGCGCGCCGAGCAGGGCCTGTCCTTCGGCCGCGAGGCCGCGCTGGCACGGAAGTTCGCCACCGACAAGGGCATGCGGATCGGCCTGGACGGCGTGCAGCTGCTCGGCGGCCACGGCTTCACCAAGGAGCACCCGGTGGAGCGCTGGTACCGCGATCTGCGCGCCGTGGGCATCGCCGAGGGCGTCGTCGTCCTCTAGACCGACCTTCAGAGAGAAGAAAGAACCACCATGGCAATCAATCTGGAACTTCCCAAGAAGCTGAAGGCGTCGGCCGAGATGTCGCACCAGGGTGCGGCCGAGATCTTCCGCCCCATCTCGCGCAAGTACGACCTCGCCGAGCACGAGTACCCCAAGGAGCTCGACACCATCGCGGCCCTGTACGACGGGCTGGCCGACGCGGGCCAGGCGCCGTCGGCCGCCTCGGGCGACCGCAAGAAGGGCGAGGGCGAGGACAAGCCGAAGCCCAAGCCGGCCGACGTCACCGCGGGGAGCCGCAACGGCGGCACCATGGAGTCGATCATCAACGCGATCGAGATGTGCTGGGGCGACGCGGGCCTCATGCTCGCCTTCCCCTACCAGGGTCTCGGCAACGCGGCCATCGCCGCGGTCGCGACCGACGAGCAGCTCGAGCGCTTCGGCAAGGTGTGGGCCTCGATGGCGATCACCGAGCCCTCCTTCGGCTCGGACTCGGCCGCCGTCACCGCCACCGCCACCCGCGACGGCGACGAGTGGGTCATCAACGGCACCAAGATCTTCGTGACCTCGGGCTCGCGCGCCGACCACATCGTGGTGTGGGCGACCGTGGACAAGAGCGCCGGCCGCGCCGCCATCAAGTCGTTCGTGGTGCCCCGCGAGCATCCGGGCGTCACCGTGGCCCGGCTGGAGCACAAGCTCGGCATCCGCGCCTCGGACACCGCGGAGATCCGCTTCGAGGACTGCCGGATCCCCTTCGAGAACATCCTCGGCAGCCCCGAGGTGAACGTCGAGAAGGGCTTCGCCGGGGTCATGCAGACCTTCGACAACACCCGGCCGCTGGTCGCCGCCATGGCGATCGGTGTGGCCCGGGCGTCGCTGGAGGAGCTGCGAACGGTGCTCGAGGACGCGGGCATCGTCATCGACTACGACGCGCCGGTGAACACCCTGCCGCACGCCGCGGCCGAGTTCATCCGCCTCGAGTCCGACTGGGAGGCCGCCTACCAGCTGACGCTCAAGTCGGGCTGGATGGCCGACAACAAGCTCCCCAACTCGATGAACGCCTCGATGGCCAAGGCGAAGGCGGGCCGTGTGGGCTCCGACGTGACCCTCAAGGCCGTGGAGCTGGCCGGCTCCGTGGGCTATTCGGAGCGCACGCTCCTGGAGAAGTGGGCCCGCGACTCGAAGATCCTCGACATCTTCGAGGGCACCCAGCAGATCCAGCAGCTCATCATCGCGCGCCGTCACCTGGACCTCACGAGCTCGCAGCTCAAGTAGGACGGCGAAGGCCTCGACGGGGCGTCGCCGCGGATCGGTCCGCGGCGGCGCCCCGTTCGCCTTCCCGGCGGGCGTCCGACGAAAGTCGTAGTCCTCCGCGCCGGGCACGCGACCTTCGGCCCCTGCCCCGCGGCGGCGGCGCCCAGTACCGTGATCGCATGGATTCGAGCGCGGCCGGCCCGCGGTGGCAGCGGTGGTGGACCGCGCCCCGCCTGCGGGACTGCGCGTGCGTGCTGCTCTCCGCGCTCCTCGCGGCGACCGCCGCGGCCGTGGAATGGCAGGGTGGCGCGACGACGTACGGCACCCTCGCGCTCGCGGTCGGCCTCGCCGGCTCCCTGCTGCTGTGGTGGCGGCGGCGATGGCCGATCGAGATCACGGCGATCGGCGGGATCCTCACGGCTGCCATCGGATTCCCCGGCGTCGCGCTGCTCGGTCTGTTCACGCTCGCGGTGCGGCGGCGCGATCGCGTGCTGGTGATCGCGACCGCCTTCGTCGCCGCGTGCCTCGCCGTGCCGCACCCCTGGTCGAGTGTCCCGTGGCAGCTCGGCGACACCCTCACCAGCGTCGCCCTCGCGGCCGCGTTCGCACTGTGGGGCTCGTACGTCGGCGCGCGGCGCGACCTCATCGAGTCGCTCCGGGAGCGCGCGGTGCGCGCCGAGGCCGAGCGTGAGCTCCGGGCCGCCCAGGCCCGCACCGCCGAACGCTCCCGCATCGCCCGCGAGATGCACGACGTGCTCGCGCACCGCGTCTCGCTCATCGCCCTGCAGGCCGGCGCCCTCGAGGTGAACGCCGGCGCGGCGTCCGACACCGTCGAGCGGGCCGCGTCCGAGATCCGGTCCACGGCGCACGAGACCCTCGAAGACCTGCGCGGTGTGCTCGGGGTGCTGCGCGGGACCGACGCCGAACCGCTCGCGCCCCAACCGGACCTGTCCGACCTGGCCCGCCTGGCGGCCGACTCCCGGATCGGGGGCGCCACCGTCGACCTGGTGGTCGACGACGCCGCTGCGGCGCCCCACGCGGTGCCGGAGGCACTGGGCCGCACCGCCTACCGCATCGTGCAGGAGAGCCTGACGAACGTACGCAAGCACGCCGGCCCGGCGAAGGTGCGCATCGACGTGCGGTTGCGCGAGCACCGCCTGACGATCGAAGTGGTCAACGACCGCCCGCACGCGCCCACGCCCCCTCTCCCCGGCTCCGGCTCGGGGCTGATAGGCCTCGCGGAGCGAGTGCACCTCGCGGGCGGCGAGATCACCTCCGGCAGTACGCGTGCGGGAGGCTGGCGAGTGTTCGCCGAGCTCCCCGTCCCCCTCGAGCGGGTCTGATCCCACCGGGGCCGTGGCAGGATGGTCACGACCCTCAGGAGGCACCGTGACCCGCATCGTCATCGTCGACGACGACCCGCTGGTGCGGTCCGGCCTGCGCATGATCATCGAGTCCGCCGACGACCTGACGATCGTCGGCGAGGGCGGCGACGGCGCGGACGCCGTGCCCCTGGTCCGGGAACTCCGGCCCGACGTGGTGCTCATGGACATCCGCATGCCCTCGGTCGACGGACTCGCCGCCACCGCGCTGGTGCGAGCGGAGCCGGAGCCGCCGCAGGTCGTCGTGCTCACCACGTTCGACCTGGACGACTACGTGCTGCGTGCGCTGCGGGCCGGCGCCGCGGGGTTCATGCTCAAGGACACCCCGCCGCGCCGGCTGCTCGACGGCATCCGCGTCGTGGCGTCGGGTGAGGCCATGCTGTCGCCGAGCGTGACCCGTAAGCTCATCGAGCGCGTCGCGGCCGACCCGCGGGAGGAGCGCCGCCGCACGGCACTCGCCCGCGTCGCCGTGCTCACCGAGCGCGAGCACGAGGTCTTCCTCGGCATCGCCGCGGGCGGCTCGAACGCGCAGATCGGGCGCGACCTGTTCATGAGCGAGGCGACCGTGAAGACCCACGTCTCCCGCCTGCTGGACAAGCTCGACGCGGCCAACCGCGTCCAGCTCGCGATCCTCGCGCACGACGCGGGCCTCACCCACCGCTGAGCCCGACGGCGCCGCGGGTACGACTTTCGTAGGGGGTCGCCCGCGCCGCGGTCCGACCATCGTCTACGAAGCGGGTATCGGTCGTCCACAAGGGCTTTCGAGGCCTACCGGAGGGCGCTGCCGACCGCCAGACTGGCCCTATGGCATCCCTCCTCTACAAGCTCGGACGGTTCTGCTACCGGAAGTGGTGGCTCGTCCTCGTGCTCTGGATCGTCGCCTTCCTGGCGATCGGGGCGGCGGGGTCGTCGTTGTCGAAGCCCTTCAAGGACGACTTCAACCTCCCGGGCAGCCGGGCCGTCGAAGCGCAGAACGTGCTGCAGGAGAAGTTCCCCGAGACCGCGACGACGCAGGCTCCCACCGCCACGGTGGTACTGCAGTCCACGAACGGGCAGCGGCTGGACCAGGGCCGCAACGCCGAGGCCGTGAACGCCGTGGTCGCCGGGCTGCGCGACGTGCCGCAGCTCACCGCCGCCGAGAAGGCGGCGATCGCGAACCCCGTCGTCGGGGCGGCCGCGGCCGAGAACCTGAGCGGCGACGGCCGGACCGCGCAGATCCAGTTGTCGTTCGGCGACGTCAAGGAGGTCTCGGAGGAGTCCATCGAGGCCGTGGCGGCCGCGAAGAAGGCCGGCACGGACGCGGGCCTGAGAGTGGAGAGCGCCGGCTCCGCCAACGCGGCGGAGGCGGAGCCGCCGGCGGAGATGATCGGCATCGTGGTCGCGGTGATCGTCATGATCATCACCTTCGCGGCCCTGCTCGCCGCGCTGATGCCCCTGGGGGCGGCGCTGATCGGCATCGGCCTCTCGACGTCCATCATCGCGATCGGCACGTCGTTCCTCACGCTCGGCACCTCCACCACCGGCCTGTCGATGATGATCGGGCTCGCGGTCGGCATCGACTACTCGCTGTTCGTGATCTCCCGGTACCGCCAGGAACTGCTGACCACGACCGACCGCTCGCACGCCGCGGGCCTCGCGGTCGGCACCGCGGGCAGTGCCGTGGTCTTCGCGGGCGCCACGGTGATCATCGCGCTGTGCGGGCTGTCCATCACCGGCATGTCCTTCCTGTCCCAGATGGGCCTCGGCGCCGCGGTCACCGTCGCGCTGGCGGTCCTCGTCGCGCTGACGGTGCTCCCGGCACTGCTGGGCCTGTTCAAGTCGACCGTCTTCACGCCCCGGCTGCCCCTCCTGTGGACGCCCGAGCAGACCGAGCGCCGCCCCTTGGGGCAGCGCATCGGTGAGCTGCTCACCCGGAAGCCGCTCCCCTTCCTGGTGGGAGCCGTGGCGATCCTCGCGGTGGCGGCGGTCCCGGTCGGGAAGATCGAGCTGGGGCTCGACTTCGCAGCGCCGTCGGACAAGGCCGCCGTGCAGATGCAGAGCGAGGCCTTCGGCGCGGGCAAGTCGTCGCCGCTCGTGGCCGTCGTGGACACGCGGGGGAAGGGCGACCTGAAGGCCGCCGCTCAGCGTTTCGCCGACGAGGCCCGCACCCTGCCGGGCATCGCCCGCGATGGTGTGATCGGCCCCGTCCCCAACGCCGCCGGCGACGCGGCGCAGTTCATCATCGTCCCGGAATCGGGACCGTCGACGAAGCAGACGGCGACGCTGCTCGACGAACTACGGGATCGCGCCGAGACCGTGGGCGATGCCACGTCGACCTACATCGGCATCGGCGGCGCCGCCGCGATCAACGCCGACTTCTCCGAGACCCTGACCTCGAAACTGCCGCTCTATCTCATCGTCGTGGTGGGGCTGGCGATCCTGCTGTTGATGATCGTCTTCCGTTCGGTGATCATCCCCGTCATCGCATCGCTGGGTTTCCTGCTGTCCATCGCCGCGACCTTCGGCGTGACCGTCGGCTTCTTCCAGGACGGCTGGCTGGGCTGGATCGCGCCCGAGGAGCGCGGACCGATCCTGGTGTTCATGCCCATCTTCCTCATCGGCATCGTCTTCGGCCTCGCCATGGACTACCAGGTCTTCCTCGTGAGCCGGATGCGCGAGGAGCACCACCACGGAGAACCGGCCCTGGAGGCCATCCGCATCGGCTACCGGTCCGGGGCCCGCGTGGTGACCGCCGCGGCGATCATCATGATCTCCGTCTTCGCGGGATTCACGCTCTCCTCCATGACCTTCCTGAAATTGATGGGCTTCTCGATGGCGGCGGCCATCGTCTTCGACGCCTTCCTCGTGCGGATGATCATCATGCCGACCGCGATGGCCGTCCTCGGCGAGCGCGCCTGGTGGATCCCGCGCTGGCTCGACAAGGCGCTCCCACGCATCGACGTCGAGGGCGACGGGCTGCGGGCGACGGCGACCGTCGCCGACGCCGATACGTCTCCCGTGGAGCAGGCCCCGGCGCCCCTGCCGCAGCCGATCGCAGCCCCCGTCCGGATCCCCGCCGCACCGGCCGCGGCCGTGCCCGTGCCGCCCCAGACACCCAGGAGCGCAGCGGAGCTCGCTGAGCTCCGGGCCAGCAACCGCGCACTGGTGGCGGAACTCTCCGAGCTGCGGTCCGACTACCGATCGCTGTCCGCTCACGCCAGGCTGCAGGCCGAATCCGTCACGGACCCCGTGCGATTCGAGGCCGGAGCGCGAGCCGGTGCCGCACGGGCCGGGGCGCTGCACACCGGGCACGGCACGATCTCCACTCCGGCCCTCGTGGCGTCCGCGCCGCCGGCGGCGATCCCCGGCGTCGATCCCGCGTCGGCGAGGCGGCTCGGCGCGGGCGGGGTCACCGTGGACGGAGCCCGGCTGAAGCTGCACCCGGGCGCCGAGACGATCGAGGAGGCGGGCGGTCTCGCAGCCTTCGCCGGCTGGGATCTGCCGATCTTCGTGGACGTCTCCGCACCGTCGTCCGATCCGGCGGCGGCCGTCACCGCCGCCTACCGGCTGGGCGGCGACGTCGTGTTCGCCCCGGCGGGCACGACCGGCGCCCGCCGCGCCCTGGCCGAACACAACTGGCTCACCGCCCTGCGCCGGGGCGAGATGTCGCTGTGGGCGACCGTTTCCGCGCGCCTCGCCGAGGATCGTTCCGGTCTGCGCGAGCTGCTCGCCCGCCACGAGGACGATGTGCGGGCGGGCGGCTTGGGCTTCGGCGGGGTCCGCATCGTCGGCGCCGTCGCGGATCCCCGAGCCCGGGACGCTCTCGCGCTGCTCACCGCGTCGTTCGATGAGACGCGACCGCGGTACCTCTCCGCGGTGCGCGGCCCCGAGGAACTGCTCCACGCGATCGACGCCGGCATCGACCTCGTCGAGTCCTCGGCGCCCCAGGACCTCGCCGCCCGCGGAATCGTCCTCACAGCGGGCGGCCCGCTGACCGTCTCGGCCCCGGCCTTCCGCGACGACCCGCGCCCACTCGACGTCGACGACACCGGCCGCGCCGGGGCACCGTCACCGATCCGCGCGTACCTGCACCACCTGTACCGCACCGATGCCCCGTCGGCCGTGCAGGCGGCGACGAGGCACAACCTGCGGTTCCTGGCGGACCTGGCCGCCGGTGCACGGCACGCGATCGAGGAGGGCACCTACCCCGCGTACCGCGATGCGTTCCTGGAGCGCTTCACCGCGGCGGGCGGGGGTGCGGTGCGCCCGGCCGACGAGGCCGCCGGGACGACTGTGCGATAGCAGCGGGGAAACCCTGCCGGACGGCGGCGGCGACGGCAGGACGACCGTCGCCGCCGCCGTCCGTCGTTCGCGGGACGCCGCGCCGCGCCGATCACGTACACCGTTCCGTAACCTCGCGCCGCGTGACCGGGCGCACACTTTTCCTGTGATTGCCATCACTTTTCCCAGGTCATTGCCTATGCGAGCTATTGCTAGCGATCGAGCGCATGACCTGGTCTTACGGACTTCACAGCCGATCGTGACCGAAGCGTTATCAAACCGCGACCGTCTCGCGGCGAGGATGACACCGCGCCGATAGGCCCCTAGTGTTCATCTCGACCCGGTCACGGGAACAAAACTGAATCCACGAACCACCGCGTATGTGTGGGCCCGCCGCCACAACGAGAGCATCTTCCTCGGGCGCCGGACCGCTCCCAGCGTGACGCACCACGTCACCGGAGCCGTTGAGCGATCTTTCTCAGCCCACTGCCGTGCCCGACAGAGAAGGCACGGTCCATGTCTTTCCCCGGCACCTCCGCCCCAATCGGGCTGTGTCCTGGCATGCGCACCGGCGAAAGGAACCCCTTGAAGAACATCCGCAAGACCCTGGGCATGATGGCCGTCTCCGGCGCGATCGTCGCCGCTCCCGTTGCCTTCGGCACCGGTGCTGCGAACGCCGACAGCGTCAACTGGGACGCCATCGCGGCCTGCGAGTCGGGTGGCAACTGGAACACCAACACCGGCAACGGCTACTACGGCGGCCTGCAGTTCAGCCCGTCGACCTGGCGCGCCAACGGCGGCTCGGGCATGCCGCACACCGCCTCGCGTGCCGAGCAGATCCGCGTCGCCGAGAACGTTCTCGCTTCGCAGGGCATCGGCGCCTGGCCGAGCTGCGGTGGCCGCGGCTAAGTCGCACCCACTGCTTTCAGACTGACGCCTGTGGCGGTCGACTCCTGGTGAGTCGGCCGCCACAGGCGTTCTCGCGTTCGCTGGGTGGGACCGGGTCGCTCCGCCGGGTCGCGAACTGCCAGACTCTCGGGGTGAGAGTCCGCGTGTTCGTCCTGTTGACGGGGCTGTACTTCGCCCAGGGTCTCCCGTTCGGCTTCTTCACCCAGACGATCCCCGTCCTGTTGCGCGACGCCGGTCTCTCCCTCACCGCGATCAGCCTCACCTCGCTGCTCTACCTCCCGTGGGGCCTGAAGTTCCTGTGGGCCCCCGCCGTCGACCGGATCGGCACCCGCCGGCAGTGGTTGCTGGCCACGCAGCTCGGCTCCGCCGGGGTGGTCCTCGCCCTCGCCGCCACGGATCTCGCCGGATCATTGCGCTGGCTGTTCATCGCCATCGCTGCGATCAACCTGCTCGCGGCCACCCAGGACGTCGCGACGGACGGCCTCGCGGTGCGCCTCCTCGGTCCGCGCGACCGGGGTGTCGGCAACGGCATCCAGACGGGGGCGTACCGGCTGGGCATGATCGCGGGCGGCGGCGGACTGCTGTGGATCTACGCCGAAGGCGGCTGGCGCGTCCTCCTCCTCACCCTGGGCGGCCTGATCCTGCTGTGCACGGTCCCCGTCGTGCTGATGGCCCGGGACGCACCGCCCGACGGTGCCCCGCGCCCCGTCGAGCCCGTGCGGCGCGGGGGCCTGAGCGCCGCGTGGTGGCACCGGCTGCGCCGGCCGGGCGTGATCCCGCTGATCGGACTGCTCGCCGCGTACAAGTTCGGCAACGCCATGGCATCGTCGATCTCCGGTCCCTTCCTCCACGACGCCGGCCTCACCCTGCAGCAGATCGCGCTCGTCAGCGGCGCACTCAGCTCCGCGGGCGCCCTCGCCGGGTCCGCGGTGGGCGGCTGGATGGCCTTCCGCCACGGGCGGCGCACGGCGCTGATCTTCGGCGGTGCCACCCAGACCCTCGCGGTCGGCCTCTACGTCGCGGCGGCGGTCGGGATCGGCGGCGCCGCGATGGTGGTCGCGGCGACCGTGCTCGAGCACGTCTTCGGTGGCGCGGCGTTGGTCGCACTGTTCACCCTGATGATGGACGCGTGTGAACGCGACGACGCCGGAGCCGACTACACGCTGCTCGCGAGCGCCGTGGTCGCGACGCAGGGCGTCGCCGGATTCACGGGCGCGGCGATCGGCGACCTACTGGGATACCCCGCCGCGTTCACCCTCGGCATGGTGCTCTCCGGCATCGGCTGCGCCGTGCTCGTACGCGGCCTCGACCGGGGCCGCGGGCCGGCCGCGATCACGACGTGGGCGCGGGGTCCGGTTCCCACACCATGAGCTCGTCCGCCGCACGGAAGCCGGTACGGCGGTACAGCGGAACCGATTCCGCACTCGGCGAGAGGACGAGGCGGCGGTAACCCCGGCCGCGGGCGGTGTGCTGCACGGCCTCGATCAGCGCCCGGCCGTGCCCCTCGCCGCGAGCCGCGGGAAGCACGAACAGGTGGCCCAGGTAGCCCCAGGCCGACGGTGCCTCGCCGGGCATCGGCATCCGGCGGTACTCGTGCAGGGTCGCCATGCCCGACACCCCGCCCCCGGAGCGCGAGAATCCGCCACTGAGGAAGACGGTCCGCTCGTCCCGGATCCACCAGTCGCGGACCGCATCGACGAAGTCGTCGTCCGGCTCGGCGGCGGTGGCGCCGGAGGTCCGGGCCCACACGGAACGGAGGGTCGCGACACGAGCGGCGTCGCGTGCCGGGTCGGCGATCCAGACGTCCATGCCGCCAGCCTATGGCCGCGGACCACGCAGCGCGGTGGATAGTGCCCGCTGAGCGGGCACTATCCACCGCGCCGTGTCCGGGATCAGGCGGGGACGCTCTCCTTCGGCTCGCCGGCGGAGGTCGCGTTGCGCGCCGCCAGATCGGCGATGGAATCGGCGGATTCGAGCGCCGCGTCGCGCCGGTACTGCACGAAGGAGTAGGCGAATGCGGCGATCCAGCCGGCGACGATGAGGATGTACACCGCGCGCTGAACACCGGGGTCGAGGGCGAGCGCGCTCTTGCCCATGAGGGTCTTGGCGTTGGTCAGGATGATCAGGCCGCCGACGGAGGCGCCGAGCAGTCGCGGCGGGAAGTGCCGCACCAACCACGCCGCGATCGGCGCGGCGATGACGCCGCCGAGCAGGATCGCGCCGGCGTAGGCGAAGTTGACCCCCTCGCCTCCGAGGTTCGCGAGAAAGCCGAGCGAGGCGGCCAGCGCGATGAGGAACTCGCTGGTGTCGATGGTGCCGACCACCTTGCGGGGCTCCATCCGGCCCGAGGCCAGGAGCGCCGGCGTGCCGACGGGGCCCCAGCCACCGCCGCCCGTGGCGTCGACGAAGCCGCCGAACAGGCCCAGCGGGGCGAGGAAGCGCGACTTGAGCGGCTTGCCGAGGTTCTTGGTGTCGATGCCGCGGAAGGTGAAGCGCAGCAGCACGTAGAGGCCCAGCAGGAGCAGGATGGTGGACATCAGCGGCTTGGCGACCTCGGTCGAGAGGTTCGACAGCACCGTCGCGCCGACGAAGGCGCCGATGGCACCGGGGATGCCGATGCGGCGCACCACCTTCCAGTCGACGTTGCCGAAGCGCCAGTGCGAGGCGCCGGACACTGCGCTGGTGCCGATCTCGGCGAGGTGGATCGTGGCGCTGATCGCGGCCGGCGAGAGCGTGGTGAGCGCGACCAGGAAGGTCGTCGCGGTCACGCCGAAGGCCATCCCGAGGCTCCCGTCGACGAGCTGCCCGAGCAGTCCGACGAACGCGACGATGACGAGGGTGGGCATGCTGGTCTCCTGCGGCTGAGGCGGACGAGGGGACTCGTCCGGGTATGGCAGGACACTCTGCCGATCACGTCACGGGTTCGGAACCGTCCCGATCAGCGTGATCCGAACCCGGCAACGACACCTCGGGCGAGGGGCGCCGAGATCCGGGTGACTACTCGGCCGGGAGCGATCGCACGACGCGGCACGGGTTGCCGACGGCGGCGACGTGATCCGGGACGTCGCGGGTCACCACGCTGCCGGCGCCGACGACGGTGTTCCGGCCGATCGTCACGCCCGGACACACGATGACGCCACCGCCGAACCAGACGTTGTCGCCGATCGTGATCGGCTCCGCGGTCTCCCACCGCGCCCTCCGTGCCGCATGATCGTCGACGGGGTGCAGCGCGGTGAGCAGCTGCACGCGCGGCCCGATCGAGCAGTCGTCGCCGATGGTGATGGGCGCGCAGTCCATGAGGATCGCGTCGTAGTTGAGGAAGCTGTTGGCGCCGATGGTGATGTGCGCGCCGTAGTCGCACTGGAACCGCGGCATGATCCAGGAGCCCTCGCCGAGGCCGCCCAGGAGCTCCTGGAGGATCTCAGACCGCTCTGCGTCGTCGTCCGCGGCGGTGGCGTTGAACCGGTCGAGCAGGCGGCCGCAGGCCTTCCGCATCGTCACGAGTTCGGGATCGCTGTCGCGATAGCGCTCGCCGGCGAGCATCCGCTGCAGTTCGGTGGCCACGCCCCGACGGTACCGACGGCCGTGGTACCCCGGGAATGCGAAAGGCCCCCGGATTTCTCCGGGGGCCTTCGACCTAGTAGCGGGGACAGGATTTGAACCTGCGACCTCTGGGTTATGAGCCCAGCGAGCTACCGAGCTGCTCCACCCCGCGTCGGGTGAACACCACGTTACTGGAATGCGCTCACGATGTGCAAATCAGTTGAACGTGACGCTCGTCTCCCGGGCCGGGCGAGGCATCGCCGGCCCCGACCCGGGAGCTGAGATCAGTTGCCGCCCCGCGCCTTCGACTCGGCCGACTGCAGCTTCGCGATCGCGTCACCGAGCTGCTTCATGGCCTGGCCGACCGCGACCTGATCGCCGGAGCGCTGCGCCGAGAGCACCGAGCTCCAGGCGTCGGAGACCGCCTTCACCGCGGCCTGCACCTCGGGGGTGTCGCCGCCGGGCACCGTCGCCTGCGTGGGCGGCTGCGCCGGGCCGGGCTGCTGCCCGGGCACCGTCTGCCCCTCGGTGGGGCCGGAGACACCGGTCGCCGCGGTCGCCAGGGCCGCGTCGACGCCCTTGTAGCCGGCATCGGTGAGCGAGGCGGCGACCGTCGTGCGGTAGCCGGCGCCGCCCGTGACCGGATTGAGACTGAGCACCTTGATCAGCTTGGGCGCGGCCCGCTCCCCCGTCGACTGCGCGTACATCGGCCAGACGTAGGTCAGGCCGCCGTTCGCGAGCGCGATCGCCTGGAGGTTGCCGAAGCGCGGGTTGAGCGCCTGGATGTTGGCGTTGTCCGCCACCACCGGCGGGGCACCCTTGATCAGGTCGGCGGCCTGCATCGGGCCGGGGGTCCGGCGGCCGGGCAGCTCGCGCATGTCGCGCACCAACAGTCGACCGGCGTCCTCGCCCTCCGAGGCGACCGAGACGAGGCCCGCCAGGTACGGCTGGTCCTTCGCCTGCAGGATCGACGACAGCTGGAACTGCGCGGGCCCGCCACCCGGCGCCGCCGCCACCGAGTAGTACGGGGACTGCAGACCGTCCTTGTCGGGCGTCTCGTTCGGCGCTGCCGCGGCCTGCCAGAGATCGTTCTGGCGGCGGAAGGTGTCGGGATCCGACGTGTGGTACTTCTGCAGCAGGAAGCGCTGCACCTCGAACAGGTCCTGCGGGTAGCGGAAGTGCTGCGCCACCTCGGCCGGGACCGCGCTCTTCGGCTCGACCACGCCGGGGAAGACGTTCTTCCACGCGTTGAGGACCGGATCGCTCTCGTCGACCTGATACAGGTGCACGGACCCGTCGTAGGCGTCGACGGTGGCCTTCACCGAGTTGCGGATGTACCCCACCTTCTCGTCCACCTGGCGGCGCTGCGCCTGCTGGCCGGGGGTGTTCTGCTGGCGCGAGCCCGTGGCGTCCGACAGCGACGTCTGCTGCGCGTACGGATACTTCGGCAGCGTGGTGTAGCCGTCGACGACCCACAGGATGCGGCCGGTGCGCGAGTCGACCATCGGGTAGGTCTTGGTGTCCACCGTGAGGAAGGGCGCGAGCTGCTTGACCCGGTCCCGCGGGTCGCGCTGGTAGATGATCTTCGAGTCCGGGCCGATGTTGCCGTTGAGCAGGATGTTCCGCTCGGTGAACTTGATCGCGTAGGCGAGCCGGGTGAACCAGTTGCCGATACCGACGCCGCCCTCGCCCTCGTAGCGGGAGCGCTCGGTGTCGCTGTCGAGCTCGCGCGGGTCCCCCGTGCTGCCGACGACGGAGTAGAAGCCGGGATCGGAGCCGATGATCTCCCCGTAGTAGATCCGCGGCTGCGTGACGGCCTTGCTGCCGGCCACGCCGTTGCGCGTGAACACGGGCTGGCCGCCGGCGTTGTTGTTGTTCACGGCGTCGCGGCCGCTCTCGCTGACCACCTGGTCGACCTGGCCGGCGGGCGCGGTGATGAGTCCGTTGCCATGGGTGTAGACCATGTGCCGCGAGGTCCAGTCCGACGGCGTCTTGCCGGGGTCGAGCTCGATCGGGGCGAGCAGCACGTTCGTCTGGTTGCCGTCCACCTCGTAGCGGTCCACCGAGAGCTTGCCGGAGAGCCGGTAGTAGTCCTTGAGCCCGCCGAAGTTGGAGAAGGCCTGGGACACGACGTTCGGGTCGAGCAGGCGCACGTTCTGCAGCGACGGCGCGTCCTTCGCGGTGAGCGTCTGCAGCGCCTCCTGGGACGCCTTCGGATCGGATTTCTCGTACTTGGCGCTGGCGAGGCCGTACGCCTCCTGCGTGGCCGCGATGTTCCGGGCGATGTACGGCAGCTCCTTCTCCGCGTTGGGTCCGACCGAGAAGGTCTGCACCGCGGTGGGCCAGCCGACGCCGACCACGAGCGAGGAGAACAGCATGAGCACGGTCGCGATCGCGGGGACGCGCAGGTCCCGCAGCACGATGCCGAAGAAGAACGCGGCGGCGCAGATGATCGCGATGCCGGTGAGGATCGCCTTCGCCGGCAGCATGGCGTGGATGTCGGTGTAGTTCGCGCCGGTGAACATCGGCGATCGGTTCGAGTACACGAGGGCGTACCGATCGAACCAGTACGCGACGGCCTTCGTCAGCAGGAAGACGCCGGCGATCGCGGCGAGCTGGATCCGCGCGCCCCGCGACAGCGAACCCTCGCGGCCGGCGAGGCGGATGCCCCCGAAGACGTAGTGCGCGACGAGGTTCGCCAGGAACATCACGATCAGTCCGGCGAACAGGAAGCCGAGGACGAACTCGATGAAGGGCAGGGTGAAGGCGTAGAAGCCGATGTCCATGCCGAACTCGGCGTCGGTCTCACCGAACGGCTGGCGGTTGAAGAACAGGAGCACCTGCTGCCACGCCGACTGCCCGAAGATGCCGGCGATGAGGCCGATGAGCAGGGACGGGACGATCGCGAACGTCTTCAGCTTGCTGGTCACCACGGCGCGGTAGCGCACCACGGGATCGTCCGTGGGCGACGGCAGGAAGGCCGGCCGCACCCGGTAGGCCAGCCACATGCCGGCGAAGGTGAAGAGCGCCAGGACCACGCCCGTCACCACGAACAGGCCGAAGCGCGAGAGCAGCACCGTGCGGAGCACGCCCGCGTGGCCCAGCGAGCCGTACCAGAGGAAGGCGGTGATCACGTCCACCACCCGCGGCCCGATGAGCAGCAGGGCCAGGAGAGCAACGGCCAGCGCGATGAGGATCTTTGCCCGGCGGGACAGCGAGGGAATGCCCGCGGCACGAGGTGTCGTCACGACAACCACTGTACGGATTGCCCGACATCGGACTCGCGTGTGCTCACCGACGTGGTACCGCGCGCGGCACGGATGCGATCATGGGCGCGTGACCTACGACGAGCCGGAGCAGGTATTCGACGACGCGGCCCTCGGCCGCGCGGCCCGCGAGGCCATCGAGTTCGTGGAGCCGCAGGGCTGGGGTCAGCCGCCCCAGCTCTTCGGACTGGTCCCGACGTCGCTCCTCGCCACCAGCCAGCCGGAATGGGCCGACATCCTCGACGACGGAGCCTCGCTGACCGTCATCGAGCAGGAGCCGCTGCCCGGCGATCCGCGGGGCGGGAGCGCCGAGCTCGACCACGTGCTCGCCACCACCACCTGGCCCGACGAGGTGGTCGGGTGCGCCCTGGTGCAGGAGATCATCGTGCTGCCGCCGAACGCCGAGGCGGATCTCGACGGGGCGCTCGAACCGCACCTGGCCGACGTGGACGCCGCCGACCGGGCGGGCCGCGCGGCCGCCGAGAGCCACCCGGAGCGGCGCACGGCGCGCATGGTCGCCGCGGTGCTGCGCGACGGTCACCGGATCACCCTGCTCACGCTGCAGCCCGACGACGACGATCCGTTCGCGGACTCCGACCTGCTGCAGGCCGACCAGCTCGCACCCGGCCTGGTCCAGGGCCTCCTCGCCACCTTCGACGAGGACTAGGCCCCGCGCGGTTCGCTCGCGCGGGTCAGCAGGAGGGCGCGGGGCGCCCCTCGCGGACGTCGGCGAGCGCCTTGATCGCACCGTCGAGCGACTCGACCTTGACCAGCTGCAGATCCGCCGGCGGAGAGGACTTCGCGGCATCGCAGTTCGCGGCGGGAACCAGGAAGACCGTCGCGCCGTCACGCTTGGCGCCCTGGAGCTTGTGCTCGATGCCGCCGATCGGCCCGACCTTGCCGTCGGAGGCGATCTCCCCGGTACCGGCGACGTTCCGCCCGCCCGTGAGGTCGCCCGGCTCGACCAGGTCGACGATGCCGAGCGACAGCATGAGGCCCGCCGAGGGGCCGCCGACCTGCTGCACGCCGAAGCCGATGCGGATCTTCGGGTCGGCCGGCACCTGCCCCACCACGATGCCCAGGCGCGGCTTGCCGTCGGACTCGCCGAGCGTGACGGGCACCTGGGCGGCACCGTCGGCGCGCCGGACCGCGACCGTGACGACATCGCCCTTCTTCTTGCCCTCGAGACTCTTGGCGACCTGGTCGGGGGCCGCGACGGGCGCACCGTCGACCGACTCGAGGACGTCGCCCTCCCGCAGCCTGCCCTGCGCCGGGCCGCCCTCGCTCAGCCCGACGACGCCGGTGGCGGTGGGGATCCGCAGGTACCGCAGTGCGGCGATGGTGGCCGACGACTCGGAGCCGGTGAACTGCTCCCGGTTGCCCGCCTCGATCTGCTCCCGGGTGGCGCCGGGCGGATAGTAGGCGTCGCGGGGCGCGATCTGCCCGCCGCCGATCCACTTGGCGAGGGCGCCGTAGAGGTTGAGGCCGTCGGTCACGGCGATCGTGGTGAACCGCAACTGGCCGGCCGGCTGGTGCACGGGGAGCCCGTCGATGGTGATGACCTTCCGGTTCTCGACCTTGCCGTCGGCGTCGCGCTCGGCGTACGTGGTCAGGGTGTCGGCGGTGTCACCCGGGCCGACCGCGACGTAGGGGACCGTCACGAACATCCCCAGCAACACGAGCACCAGGAGCGGCACCAGGGCGGCGAGAGCTGTCGTGATCCTGCGTTCCGTCACGGGCCACAGCGTAACCGCCGGGTGTTCGCGCAGAGCGTGACGGACGGGGCGGCCACCGCCGGTCCGGGGCAGTACCGTGGAGACATGAATGACCTGCCCTTCGGATTCTCCTCCGGCGACGACGGCGGTGACGACGGCAAAGGCCGACGGGACCAGCCCTTCGGCGCCGGTCAGCCCTTCGACATGTCGCAGCTGGGCGACATGCTGAGCCAACTCGGCCAGATGATCTCCGGCATGGGCTCCGGCATGACCGGCCCCGGCGCCGGCACCGGCGAACCCGTCAACTACACCATCGCGGCGCAGCTCGCGCGCCAGACGCTCGGCAAGCACGAGCCCGTCTCCGACGGCCAGCGCAAGGCCGTGGACGAGTCGACGCACCTCGCGCAGCTCTGGCTCGACGGTGCCACGGTGCTCCCCGCGGGCCCGCAGAGGACGGCCGCGTGGACGCCCGTCGACTGGCAGGAGAAGACCCTGCCCACCTGGAAGCGGCTGGTGAACCCGGTCGCGGAGAAGATCTCCGGGTCGTGGATGCAGAGCATGCCCGAGGAGGCGCGCGAGATGGCCGCGCCGATGATGGGCATGTTCAGCCAGATCGGCTCGATGTCCTTCGGCACCCAGCTCGGCCAGGCACTGGGGTCGCTGTCGAAGGAGGTGCTCACCAGCACCGACATCGGCCTGCCGCTGGGCCCGGAGGACACCGCCGCACTGCTGCCCGAGGCGATCGAGGCCTTCAGCAAGGACCTCGACATCAAGGATCAGGAGATCCTGGTGTTCCTCGCCGCGCGTGAGGCGGCCCACCAGCGGCTGTTCTCGCACGTGCCGTGGCTCCGCGCCCGCGTCCTCGACACCGTCGAGCAGTACGCGCGCGGCATCACCATCGACATGTCGGGCATCGAGGAGCTCTCCCGCAACCTCGACCCGACCGCGCTGCAGGACCCGGCGAAGCTCGAGGAGCTCATGGCCGCGCAGGGCGCCGCGCTGCAGCCCAAGGCCACGCCGGAGCAGACCGCGGCACTGGAGCGGCTGGAGACGCTGCTGGCGCTCATCGAGGGCTGGGTCGAGACCGTCGTGCACGCGGCGATCGCCGACCGGCTGCCGAGTGCGGCCGCGCTGCGCGAGACGATGCGCCGCCGGCGCGCATCGGGCGGTCCCGCCGAGCAGACCTTCGCGACCCTCGTCGGCCTGGAGCTGCGCCCCCGCAAGGTGCGCGAGGCCGCCGACCTGTGGGAGCGGATCCTGAACGCGACCTCGATGGAGGCGCGCGACGGGGTCTGGGCGCACCCGGACCTCATCCCCGACGCCTCCGACCTCGACGCGCCCGCGGCGTTCATCGACCGCATGCTGGGCGATGCGTCCGGCGCGGACCCGTCGGACCTCGACGACCCGATCGCCGCGATCGAGCGGCTGGGGCGCGAGTCCGGCGACGAGTAATCCGCCGCGCGGCGCATCACACCCGGTCAGGCCCGGTTGTCCCCTGTGGATAACCGGGTCTTTCCGCAGGGTCGACGGTGCCGGGCGTGATCGACTGGGTCCATGCGGCACCGCCTGAATCCGTACCTCACCGTCGTGGTGCGCCCACCCACCCTCGTGCAAGTGGGCGCCTCCGCGACCGGCGCCCCCGTCCTGCAGCCGCCCCCGTGGCTGGCGCCGGACACGACCGCGGGCCTGCTGCGCTGGCTGCAGACCTTCCGCACCCCGCGCGAACTCGAGCGTCGCGCCGCGGACCTGGGCATGACCGCCGCCGACGTCGCGGAGCTCCTGGACGTGCTGCGCGGCCACGGCCTTCTCGAGCCGGAACCGCCCCACTCCCCGCTGCAGGTGCACCTCCACGGCAGGGGTCCGGTCGCGGACACCGTGCTCGGCGAACTCGCGGCGCTCGGCGCGGTCCGGGTGACCGCGGGCACCGCGCGGAGCTGGACGCCGGCCGGACGCGGCGTCGACCTCGTGGTCCTCGCCGACGCCCTCTCCCCCGACCCCGTCCTCGTCGCGCGGCTCATGCGCGAGCGGGTGCCGCACCTGCCGGTGGTCCTGCGCGACGGTACCGGGATCGTCGGCCCCCTCGTGCTGCCCGGCGCCGGCCCGTGCCTGCGGTGCCTGGATCGCACGCGGACGGATGCCGACCCCGGCTGGCCGACACTGGCCTGCCAGCTGTTCGGGCGCGCGGGACGCGCGTCACCGCAGATCCTGCGGATCACGGCGGCGGTCGCGGCGCAGCAGGTCGCGGCCGTCGCCGCCGGACGGTGGGACTCCCCGGACCCTCCCGACGTCGTCGGCTGTACTTTGGAGATCGAGGGCAGCGCGATCGCCGTCCGACGATGGTTCATGCACCCCGGGTGCGGATGCGGGGTCACCGCCGCCGCGACCGAGGCTGCTCGTTGACTTCAGGGGGCCAGGTGTCCGAGATCACCCGTGGCAGCGCCAAGCGCACGGCCAAGCTGGCGGGACTGCCGCTCGGCATGGCCAGCCGCACCGCGGTGGGCTGGGGCAAGCGGCTCGCCGGCGCCGACAAGGACGAGGTGAACGCGGAGCTGCAGGCCAAGGCCGCGGAGCAGCTCTTCGAGGTGCTCGGCCAACTCAAGGGCGGTGCCATGAAGCTCGGCCAGGCGATGAGCGTGATGGAGGCGGCCGTGCCGCCGGAGTACGCGGCGCCCTACCGCGACGCCCTCGCCAAGCTGCAGAACGAGGCGCCGCCGATGCCCGCCGCGACCGTGCACAAGGTGCTCGACCAGCAGCTCGGCACGGGGTGGCGCGACCGGTTCAGCTCCTTCGACGACGAGGCGGCCGCGTCCGCGTCGATCGGGCAGGTGCATCGCGGGGTGTGGTCCGACGGCCGCGAGGTGGCGGTCAAGGTGCAGTACCCGGGCGCCGACGAGGCCCTGCGCGCCGACCTCAAGGCCCTGGGCAGACTCAGCTCGGTCCTCAAGCCGCTCACGCCCGGCGCCGACGTGAAGTCACTGGTCCAGGAGCTGACCGATCGCACCGAGGCCGAGCTCGACTACCGGTACGAGGCCACCAACCAGCGCAAGTTCGCCAAGGCCTTCGACGGTGACCCGAACGTGAAGGTCCCGAAGGTGTTCGCGAGCGCGCCGACGGTCATCATCAGCGAGTGGGTCGCGGGCCGCCCGCTGCGCGACGTGATCGCCAACGGCACGCAGGAGGAGCGGAACGACGCCGCGCTCAAACTCACCGAGTTCGAGGTCAGCGCGCCGGCCCGCACCGGGCTCCTGCACGGCGACCCGCATCCCGGGAACTTCATGATCGCCCCCGACGGGCGGCTCATCGCCCTCGACTTCGGCGCCGTCGCCGAGTACCCGGGCGGCATCCCGCCGGCGGTCGGCAAGATCCTGCGACTCGCGCGCGACGAGGACTACGAGGCGCTCTTCCCCCTGCTGCGCAGTCAGGGCTTCATCCCGCCGCGGCTCGACATCACGCCCGAGGAGATCCGCAGTTACCTCGCGCCCTACGTCGACCCGTTGCGGTCGGAGAGCTTCCACTTCACCCGCAAGTGGTTGATGAAGGCCGCGTACACCGCGACCGACGTGCGCGGCGAGCAGTTCCAGACGGGCCGCAAACTCGCGCTGCCGCCCGAGTACGTGATGCTCTTCCGGGTCCTGCTCGGCATGGTGGGCATCTGCTCGCAGATGGAGGCGGAGGCGCCCTACCGCGCCATCGTCGAGCACTGGATCCCGCTGCTCGACGGCGACGAATGACCCCGCTCAGCCCTCGCGCAGGCGCCTGAGCAGGCGCAGCGCGGCCACCAGGTCCGCGGGGTCGAGGCCGGCGGACCGGCGCTCGGCCCAGTCCGCTCGGGCCGGTTCGACGGCGCGGAGCGCGGCGCGGCCCCGGTCCGTGAGCGCGACGAGGGGCGCACGACGGTCCGCGGTGTTCGGCTCCCGCACGACGAGGCCGTCGCGCTCGAGGCGCTCCACCGTCTCCCGCACGCTCTGGCGGCGCAGGCCGCGGCGCCGCGCGATGTCGGCGACGGTGGCGGCACCGTCGGCCAGCAGCCCGAGCACGCGCCATCCGGCGGCCGTCGTCCCGATCCCGGCGGCCAGTTCGTCGCCCTCCGCGAGCAGGACGGCGCCCGCCCGGAAGACCTCGTCGACCAGTTCCGTGAGCAGCTGCGGGCGGTCCATTCACCCTCCTTATTGACAGGTACCTGTCGATAATCGTAGCGTCGCGACCATGACCGCGTCCCTCTCCCGCCTCGTCGTCTCCGTCTCCGCTCTCGACCCCGCCCTCGCCTTCTACGCGGGCCTCCTCGGCCTGCGGCGCACGGCCACCGCGGGCGAGCTCGCGTGGCTCGCCACCGCCGACGGCGTCGAGGTCATGCTCCACGAACGGCCGGCGACCCCCAGCGACACCGCGGTCGCCCTCGGACTCGCGGTCCCGGACCTGGACGGCACCGTCGAGACCTGGGCCGGCCGGGGAGGCGACGTCGTGGACCCGCCCGAGGAGCGCCCGTGGGGCGAGCGGATGGCCGTCGTGCGCGACCCGGACGGACACCTGGTGTGCCTGTCGCAGTCCGCACCGAGCGCCGGACCCGCCTAGTCCGCGCCGGCGGGATTCGTCGCGGCGACCGCCTCCGTCCGGCTCTCGTAGAGGTGGGGGGCGAGCCCCCGGTCGGCGAGGTGGTCCGCCAGCTTGAGCCGCAGGAACGCCGACGTCGTGTACCGCGTCACGGACGCGTAGTACTTGCTCATCCGGCGCACCCGGGTGGCGTAGTCGTCGACGAGGTCGGGCCCCAGCACGAAGTTGTCGTAGTTGATCACCACGTTGACGGGCCGCCCGATCTCGGCGAGCCGCCGCTCGATCTCGTCCGCCGCCCGGGCCACCTCCTCCTCCGTGCGGACCGCGACCCCCTCGAAGTTCATGAAGAACAGATTGCGCCGCTCGTCGTAGCTGAACCGGGCCTCGAGCGGCACCGAGAGCAGGTCGTCGCGCAGACCCATCGGATCGTCGCGGAAGATCCGCGGATCCATGATCGCGGGCGGCGCGTCCATGACGGGTTCGAACCCCAGCAGGTCCAGCACATCGCGGTGCAGATCGATGCCGGGCGCGATCTCGATGAGCTCCATGCCCCGCTCGGAGAGCCGGAAGACGCACCGCTCGGTGATGTACATGACCGGCTGCCCCGACCTGCGCGCGTACTCGCCGGAGAACGTGCGCTGGTCGACGGACGGCACGAACTTCGGCGCCGCGGGACCGTCCGAGGTGAGGATCGCACCGTCGGCGACCTCCGTGCGCGACGGTGCGAGGAAGGTGCCCAGGAAGTAGACGGCCTTGGCGTTCTGGCTGATGTTGATGAATCCGCCGGCGCCCGCGAGGCGCGGACCGAACCGGCTGACGTTGACGTTGCCGGCACCGTCGGCCTGGGCCATGCCGAGGAAGGCGGCGTCGAGCCCGCCGCCGTCGTAGAAGTCGAACTGGGAGGGCTGCGCGAGGATCGCGTCGGCGTTGATGGCGGAACCGAAATCGGTACCGCCCGCGGGCATGCCGCCGATGACGCCGGGCTCGGCGGTGAGCGTGAGGTATTCGAGGACCCCCTCCTCGGCCGCGACCGCCGCGACGCCCTCGGGGACGCCGATGCCGAGATTGACCACGGAGTTGGGGCGCAGCTCCAGCGCGGCGCGGCGCGCGATCACCTTGCGCGGATCGAGCGGCATCGGGTCGATCCACCCCATCGGCTGGCGGATCTCGCCGCTCATCGCCGGGTTGTACTGCGAGCCCCACGACTGCGTGTGGTGCGCGGGCGTGCTCGCGACGACGACGCAGTCCACCAGGGCTCCGGGGATCTTCACGTCGCGCGGGTTCAGCGAGCCGCGTTCGGCGATGCGCTCGACCTGCACGATCACGAGGCCGCCCTTGTTGTGCACCGCGATCGCCGTCTCCAGCGCCTCGAGCGTCAGCGCCTCCTTCTCCATCGTCACGTTGCCGCTCGGATCCGCGGTGGTGCCGCGGAGGAAGGCCACGTCGAGCCGGTCGAAGGCCTTGTAGAAGAGGTACTCGCGACCGTCGATCTCCATGAGCCGGACCCGGTCCTCCGTGGTGGCGTCGTTGACCTTGCCTCCGCCCAGGCGGGGATCGGCGAAGGTGCCGAGGCCGACGTGCGTCAGTAGCCCCGGCTTCCCGGCGCCGGTGTCGCGCAGCAGCTGCGCGATCACGCCCTGCGGCAGGTTGTAGGCCTCGATCTCGCCCGACAGTGCGAGCTTCTGCAGCGCCGGGGACATGCCGTAGTGGCCGCCCATCGCCCGCTTCAGCATCCCGTCGTGACACAGGTGGACGGTGCCGCGCTCGCCCCGGTCGCCCTGCGCGACGGTGAACACCAGCGACAGGTCCTTCGGCGACCCCGTCGCGAGGAAGCGTTCCTCCAGGGCCAGCACCAGTTCCTCCGCGAAGCCCTGCCCCGCGAAGCCCTCCAGCACGAGGTGATCGTCGTCGCGGACGAGGCGCACGGCCTCCTTCGCGGTGACCACCGCGTCGCGGATCGGGGACGTGGCCGTGGGCATCAGGATGGGATCGATGGACATCACGCGCCGCCTCTCACTCGCCCCGCGGGGCCGCCACCGCGCTGTGCGATCGCACTGTGAGGTGTATCACGCGGCGCGGTGGCGGTCCGCCGGATTGACGACACGGATCAGACGAAGGCGCTCTTGCCCGTGACCTCGCGGCCCACGAGCAGCGACTGGATCTCCGCGGTGCCCTCGTAGGTGACCAGCGCCTCCATGTCGCACAGGTGTCGCATGACGTGGAAGTCGAGGGTGATCCCGTTGCCGCCCAGCACATCGCGGGCCATCCGGCAGACGTGCCGGGCCTTCACGCTGCAGTAGTATTTGGCGAGGGCCGCCATGGTGTCGGTGACGGCGCCCTCGTCGAGGAGGCGCCCGAGGCGGATGCAGTAGAGCTGCATCGACGTGACATCGGCGAGCATCTCCACGAGCTTGCTCTGGACGCTCTGCGTGGCCGCGATCGGCTTGCCGAACTGGATGCGGCGCTGGGCGTAGGTCAGCGCGATCTCGTAGGCCGCGACCGCGTGCCCCGTCGACGACCAGGCGACCGCGTTCCGGGTGCCCATGAGCACCTTGGACACGTCCGGGAAGCCGTTGCAGTTGACGAGCCGCCGGTCGTCGGGCACGCGCACGTCGTCGAGCACGATGTCGGCGTTCTGCACCATGCGCAGCGAGACCTTGCCGCCGATCTTGGTGGCGCTGTACCCCGGGTCGCCCTTCTCCACCACGAAGGCCTTCACCTTGCCGTCGCCGGTGTCGCGGGCGAACACGACGATCACATCGCACCACGTCGCGTTGCCGGGCCAGCGCTTGAGACCGTTGAGGATCCAGTCGCTCCCGTCGCGCGTGGCCGTGGCCTCCAGCGCGACCGAGTCCGAACCGTGGTCGGGCTCGGTGAGCGCGAACGCGCCGATCTTGTCGAGGTTCGCCATCGCCGGCAGCCAGCGCTGCCGCTGTTCCTCGGAGCCGAGGATGTAGATCGACTGCATGGCCAGGCCCACGTGCACGCCGAGGAAGGTGGCGATGCTGCCGTCGATGCGGCCCAGCTCGTAGGAGACGAGGCCCTGCCCGACGGCGGTCATGGGTGTGATGCCGTAGCCGGTCATGGTGTCGCCGACGATCTTCAGTTCGCGCAACTTCGGCAGGATCTCGAAGGGGAACTCCCCGCGCTCCCAGTAGTCGTTGACGATCGGCAGCAGCTCCTTGTCGCCGAACTTGCGGACCTTGACCAGCAGGTCCTTCTCCTCGTCGGAGAGCAGCGCCTCCATGTCCAGGTAGTCGGTGTCGCGGGAGCGGGCGATGCCCTCCGCCAGGTCCTCAGTGGTCCGGTCCGTCATCGGGCGTCCTAACTCTCAGTCGATCGGCGTGGATCAACTGTGCGCTCCGTCACTGTGCGGTCGCAATGGTTTCGCGGACAACGTCGGGACGGCTTTCGGGTCGGCCGTCACAGCGCGGGGCGCGCGCCGGACTGCGATCATCGCCGCGCCGACGGGACGGCGGCCCGTGCGGCGCCCCGGAGCGTCCGTGCCCCGGAAACGAGTGAGCCCCGATCCACTCGGATCGGGGCTCACTGCGCTCAGGCCGCATTCTTCCGCGGCCGGCCGCGCGGGCGCTTGCGCGCGATCACGACGCCCTGCTCGAAGATCTGGCCGCCCCACACGCCCCAGGGCTCGCCGCGCTCGAGGGCGGCGGCCAGGCAGGCGCGCTGGAGGGGGCAGGTTCCGCAGAGGGTCTTGGCCCGCTCGAGGTCCGACGGGGCCTCGGCGAACCAGAGGTCGGGATCCCCGGCGCGGCAGGGCACACGGTTCTCGACTCTGGTCGGTCGGGTGATACTGATGGAATCGATGGTGCGGACGGTCCGTTCCACGGGACGGTCCTCCATGATGGTCGGCACTTCTTGTCACCTTTCCACCTGGGGTTCAGGTGGCCTCGGTAGCGGCGCCCGGTCAGGCGCACGGGATGTTCTGTGGTGAGTGCGCGAACCGTGTGGCGGCCCTCGACCCCGGACGGGGTGACGAGAGACCGCGAATCCACGGGTTCCGCGCGGCTGCGGGTCCCGTGGTGAATGCGAAGAGGTGGGTCTGAGGACCTAACCTCGGTGCGAAAGACACACGGGGCGCGTGAGCGGTTCGTGATCGACGGCGTACGTCGCCTGCTCCTGGCGCAGTCGCCAGAGACGTGGCGACATGCCGGGCAGCGCGTGGGAGGCCTCGATACGAACCGCTACGGCAGCGAACACTCCACCCTCTGCTGCGGTGAACTGCTTGCTTGCGGTGTTGATTGCGTTGTTCATTTCGTTTGCCTCCTTTCGCGCGCTGGTCAATCACGTTCCGGCGGGCGAGGCGGCCAAAGCGGTTCCTCGCGCGTCATCCCGTGCGGTCGTGTTCCACAGTATGCGGGCGAAACTATTCGCACAAGTTATTTTTGACCTGCGGTTTCGCGGAGTTCAGGCATGTTCGGAAACGAGCGCGAGCACCTCGTCGCCGTACTTCTCCACCTTGGTCGAACCGATGCCGTTGATCCGCACCAATTGCGCGCGGGTGCGCGGCTGATGCTCGGCGATCGCGAACAGCGTCGCGTTCGAGAAGATCGTGTACGGGGGCACCTGCTGGTCCCGGGCCTGGCCGGTGCGCCAGATCTTCAACGCCTCGACGAGCGCGTCGTTGAGGTCCGACGGGCAGTCCTCGCAGCGCGAACGCAGCTTCTCCTCGCGGGTGTCGAGGATGCCGCCGCACACCCGGCAGATGTCGGAGGAGCGGCGCTTGCCCCTGCTCGGCCCGGCGTCGATCCGGGGTCTGCCCGCGTCGGCCTGCCCGGCGACGACGTCGAGGAAGCGCGTGCGCTTGCGGGTCCTCCGGCCGCCCTCGTTGCGCGCCAGCGCCCACGACAGGTGCAGGTGCTCGCGGGCGCGCGTGACGCCGACGTAGAGCAGGCGGCGCTCCTCCTCGATCGGCTCGGGATCGCCCTTGGCGATGGCCTGCGAGATCGGCACCGAACCCTCGGTAAGGCCGACGAGGAAGACCGCGTCCCATTCCAGGCCCTTCGCCGCATGCAGCGACGAGAGGGTGACGCCCTGCATCGTGGGCGGATGCTTGGCCTCGGCGCGGGCGCGGAGCTCGCCGATGAGCTCGGCCAGCGTGAGGCCGGGCCGCTCCTTCGCCAGGTCGGCGGTGAGCTCGACCAGCGCGCCGAGCGCCTGCCACCGTTCGAGGGCCCGGGCACCGTCGGGCGCCTCCGCGGTGAGGCCGAGCGGCTCCAGCGCCCCCTTGACCAGCGACAGCAGCTCCTCGCCCGCGACGCCGCCGAACTGACCCGCCCGGTCCATGAGCGCGCGGACGGCCTGCCCGATCTCGGGCCGCTCGAAGAACGCGCTGCCGCCGCGCACCTGGTAGGGGATGCCCGCCTCGGTGAGGGCGGCTTCGTGCACGGCCGATTGCGCGTTGATCCGGTAGAGGATGGCGATCTCGCTGGCGGGGACGCCCTGCACGAGCAGCTCCTTGATGCGCTTGGCGACGAGCTTGGCCTCGGCGGGCTCGTCGTCGCACTCGGCGTAGACGGGGGCCGGCCCGTCGGGGCGCTGGCCGATGAGCTCGAGCCGCGTACCGGCGACCCTGCCCTGCGCCGCGCCGATCACCTTGTTGGCGAGCGCGACCACCTGCGGGGTGGAGCGGTAGTCGCGCTGCAGCCGGACGATGGTGGCGTCCTCGAAGCGGCGCGTGAAGTCCAGCAGATAGCTCGGGGTGGCACCGGTGAACGAGTAGATCGTCTGGTTCGCGTCGCCCACCACCGTGAGATCGTCGCGGTCACCGAGCCAGGCGTTGAGGAGCTGCTGTTGCAGCGGGGTGACGTCCTGGTACTCGTCGACGACGAAGCTGCGGTAGCGGTCGCGGAACTCCTCCGCGACCACGTGGTTGTCCTCGAGGATCGCGGCCGTGACCAGGATCAGGTCGTCGAAGTCGAGCAGGCGGTTGCCGTCCTGGTCGGTCTTGCGCCGCTCGTAGGCGGCGTAGACGTCGGCGACGGTGCCCGGGGCCATCGGGGAGGTGCGGCCCGCGTCCTCGACCGCCTTGGCGTATGTCTCCGGCGTGACGAGCGAGGCCTTCGCCCAGTCGATCTCGGCGAGTAGGTCGCGGATGGTGTCGGTCTCGGGCCGCAGGTCGCAGTCGCGGGCGGCGCGGCCGATCACGGGGAACTTGTTGTCCAGCAGCTCCCAGCGGGTGTCGCCGATCGCGCGCGGCCAGAAGTACCGCAACTGGCGCATCGCGGCGGCGTGGAAGGTGACCGCCTGCACGCCCGGCTGACCGTCGCCCCCGCCGATGCCCAGGCTGCGCAGCCGCGCCCGCATCTCCCCCGCCGCACGCGAGGTGAACGTGACGGCGAGGACCTGACCTGCGGCGACGTGCCCCGTGGACACCTGGTGCGCGATGCGGTGCGTGATGGTGCGGGTCTTGCCGGTGCCCGCACCCGCCAGCACGCACACCGGTCCGCGCGGCGCGAGAACCGCCTCCTGCTGCTCCGGGTCCAGTGCTTCGATCACACCGTCGAGTATTCCAGCCGGGTCCGACAGGTCGGGGCCGGGGAAGAAGTGCGGGCGCGGCGTGGTTGAGTCATGGCATGAGCCAGCTGACGATGTACACGACCTCGTGGTGCGGTTACTGCAACCGCCTGAAGACGGGCCTCAAGGCCAACGGGATCGAATGGACCGAGATCAACATCGAGGAGGATCCGTCGGCCGCGGAGTTCGTGCAGGGCGTCAACGGCGGCAACCAGACGGTGCCCACCGTCAAGTACGAGGACGGCACCACCGCGACCAACCCGTCGCTCGCCGACGTCAAGCGCAAGCTGGGCGTCTGACACCTCCGCCTCGGTGAGAGTCCGGCCGTCCGTCCCCCCTGGGCACGAACGGCCGGACTTTCTCGTTCCCCCTGCGCGTGCGGACCGCGCCCGCGCTGCCGAGATCCGCGAGCGCGGCCGGTAGCCGGCAGCGCCCACGACCGCCGGCAGCGCGCGGCCACGAGCCACGTCTCCCGGCCGCGTCCCCCGGACTCTAGGCGGCCGCCCAGGCCTCGGTGATCGCGCGGGCGATGGAGATGGAGTTGGGCAGCAGGAGCGGCGCGTCGGGGGCGTCCGTGCTCCAGTCGCCGGCGGCCAGCGCCTCGCGGACCTGGGTGCGGCTGAACCACTGCGCCTCGGCGATCTCGCCGTCCCGGAAGTCGAGCACCGCGTCGCGGGAGGCACGGGCGGTGAAGCCGAGCATCAGCGAGCGCGGGAACGGCCAGGGCTGGCTGGCGACGTAGGTGATCTCGTCGACCTCGATGCCCGCCTCCTCGCGCAGCTCCCGCGCGACGCACTGCTCCAGCGATTCGCCCGGCTCGACGAAACCCGCGAACAGCGAGAACAGCCGCTCTGGCCACTGGTGCTGGCGGCCGAGCAGGACGTGGTCGGCACCGTCGTGCACCAGGGTGATCATCGCGCCGTCGGTGCGCGGGAACTCCTCGCGACCGTCGGCGGTGGTGCGCACCCACCCCGCCTTGCCGGGGACGGTCGGCGCACCGTCGACGGGCGAGAACCCGGCGGTGGCGTGCCAGTTGAGGATGCCGAGGGCCTGCGCGAGCAGCGCGGAGTCGACCGGCGAGAGCAGGTGGCCGCGCATGCGCAGGTCGGCGCCGTCGAACACGTCGACGCGCAGCGCGAAGACGATCGCCCCGTCGACGCGGCCCAGCAGCACGGCCTCGCGCGGACGCGACGGCGCGACCTCGTGCCCGCGGGCGAAGACGAGGTCGGTGCCGTCGAGGTCGAAGCGGCCGCGCGGGTCCAGGCGCAGCACCTTCGCGGTCGCCCAGGCCGCATCGAGCGCGGCGTCGTCCGCGCGCAGTTCGTCGGCGCGATCGACGTGATAGCGGGAGAGGAGCGGGGGCACGGTCAGACTGAGCTTCGCCACGCTCATCATCGTAGGCTGACCGCATGATCGAACCGTTCGTGGACGCCGCGTGGGTGCGGGCCAACCCCGGCGTGATCCTGGCCGACACCCGCTGCTACCTCGACGGGCGATCGACCCGCGAGGCGTACGACGCCGGCCACCTGCCGGGCGCGGTGTTCGTCGACCTCGACGGTTACCTCGCCGCCGAGCCCTCCCCCGCCGAGGGCCGGCACCCGCTGCCCACCCCGGAGGCCTTCGCCGCCGGGCTCTCCGCCGCGGGCATCGGCGACGGCGCGACGGTGGTCGCCTACGACGACGCGGGCGGCGTCATGGCGGCCCGGCTCGTCTGGCTGCTGCGGGCGCTCGGCGAATCGGCCGCGCTGCTCGACGGCCCGTTCGGCCCCCTCGACGACACCGGCACCGTCGACCTCCCGCCCGCGACCTTCACCCCGCGGCCGTGGCCGGCGGACCGCCTGGCCTCGATCGACGAGGCGGCCGCCGGTGCGGTCCCCGTGATCGACGCGCGCCCCGCCGACCGGTTCCGCGGCGAGAACGAGACCGTCGACCCGCGCGCGGGCCACATCCCGGGCGCCGTCAGCGTGCCCTGCCGCGAGAACGTCGTCGACGGTGCCCTGCTCCCCCGCGCGGCCCTCCGCGCCCGCTACGAGGAGGCGGGCCTGCGCCCCGGCGCGGACTTCATCGCCTACTGCGGCTCGGGCGTCACCGCCTGCCACGACCTGCTCACCTCCGAGCACGCCGGCTTCCCCGGCGGCCGGCTCTACCCCGGCTCGTGGTCCCAGTACGCCGCCACCGACCGGCCCGCCGCGACCGGGGACTGATCGTGCGCGCCCGACTCGCCCTGGCGACCGTCGCGCTCCTCGTCGGAGGGTGTTCGTGGCCCGGCGGTGAGCCGGCGGTGCAGCGCCACTGCCCCAACGACCACGTACCGACGCTGTTGTCGGAGGCGCGGGTCCCCGCCGACGCCGCGCAGATGGGCGTCCGGCTCACGCACCTCAGTTCGGATTGCGCCCTGGACATGGCCTCCCGGTTCACCGTCGACGCCACGCCCGCGGGCATCGCGGACCTCGTCCAGCGCATGGGCATGGACCGCGGCCGCGAACACGGCACCGTCGGATCGCCGGGCTACGGGATCCAGGACCGCATC
Source organism: Tsukamurella paurometabola (assembly GCF_900631615.1). Taxonomy (NCBI): domain Bacteria; kingdom Bacillati; phylum Actinomycetota; class Actinomycetes; order Mycobacteriales; family Tsukamurellaceae; genus Tsukamurella; species Tsukamurella paurometabola. The sequence continues at coordinate 2,765,946 of NZ_LR131273.1, read as the reverse complement.
CCGACGCCGACCTTCGGGTCGCTGGTCCGCGACCTGACGATCGACTCCACGACCACGGCGGGCACCGTCAGCGGCGTCCTACAGCTCTTCACCACCTGAACCCGCGGGCACCCGGCGGCCCCGCTTCCCGCCTGGTTGACTGGCGGCGTGGTGGATTTCCGGTTCGGCGTCGCCCTCGGCGCCACGACGTCCCGCATGGCGTGGATGGAGCGCTGCCGCCGCGCGGAGGCGCTCGGCTTCGACGTGATCGGCGTGCCGGATCACCTCGGCATGCTCGCCCCCTTCCCCGCGATGCTGCTCGCGGCCGAGGCGACGGAGCGGGTCCGCCTCACCACGTTCGTGATCAACGCGCCGTTCTACAGCCCCGCGCTGCTCGCGCGCGACGCCGCCACCGTCGACCTGCTCACGGACGGGCGGGTGGAGCTCGGCCTCGGCGCGGGGTACGCCGCCGCCGAGTTCGACCGGGCGGGCATCCCGTTCCCGACGGCGCGGGAACGCGTCGACCTGTTGGACGCCACGGCCGCCGCGGTGCGCGCCGCCTTCACGGCCCCGCGCCGTACTCCGCGGCCGGCCCAGCCCGGTGGGCCGCCGTTGTTCATCGCCGGGTGGGGCGACAGACTGCTGGGCGTCGCGGCGCGGCACGCCGACATCGTCGGGCTGACGGGTGCCCGCACGGATGACGCCGGCCGCCTCCGCCTCACCACGGAGGCCGCCGCGGCCGAGCGCATCGCGCACCTGAGCAGCCTGCTGGGCGACCGCGCGGGCACCGTCGAGATCAACCTGGTGATCCAGGCGCTCCTCCCGTCGGGAACGGGCCGGCCGGAGTTCCTCACCGAACGGGTCATGTGGGACGAGGCCACGCCGGAGGCGTACGTCAGCGTGCTCGTGGGCACCCCGCGCGACATGGCGGACCGCCTGCTCGCGCTCCGGGAGCGGCTCGGGATCGGCTACGTGACGGTGATCGACCACAACCTGGAGGCCATGGCCCGGGTCGTGGAGCTGCTGCGGGCCTAGCCGGGCGCCTTGACGTCGGCGTTGCGGACGAACAGCAGCCGGTCGCCAGCCTCGACGACCGATACCGCGGGCGAGTCGACGCGGTAGAGGTTCCCCTTGCGGACCACGCCGAGCACGATGTTCGGCAGGTGCCGCGGGGAGCGGCCCACCTCGACGCGGGTCACCTCGCGCTCGGCGATGTTGAAGCCGTCGCCGGGCGAGAGCAGGTCCTCGATCATCTCCACGACCGACGGGGTGGTGGTCGCCATGCCCAGCAGGCGGCCCGCGGTCTCGGAGGAGACGACCACGGAGTCGGCCCCGGACTGGCGCAGCAGGTGCGTGTTCTCGGACTCGCGGATCGACGCGACGATCTTGGCGCGCGGCGCCAGCTCTCGGGCGGTCAGCGTGACCATCACCGCGGCGTCGTCCCGGTTGGCGCCGATGATGATGGACGCGGCGCGCGGCGCGCCGGCGAGCCGCAGCACGTCGGCCTTCGTCGCGTCGCCGCGGACGGTGACGAGCCCGTCGATCTCGGCGACCTCCAGGGCCGCCTGATCGGTGTCGACGACGACGATCTTGCTCGGCTCGATGCCGTCGTTGATCATCGCGCTGACCGCGGTGCGGCCCTTCGTGCCGTAGCCCACGACGATCGTGTGGTTGTGCACAGCAGACCTCCAACGTTGGATCTTGAACGCCTGGCGGGACCGCTCCGTGAGCACCTGGAGCGTCGTGCCGACCAAGACGATGAGGAACAGGATCCGCAGCGGGGTGATCAACAGGACGTTGATCAGGCGCGCGGACTGGGTGACCGGCGTGATGTCGCCGTAGCCCGTGGTCGAGAGGGAGACGGTGGCGTAGTAGAGGCAGTCGAGGAAGGTCAGGGACGTCTTGCCGTCGAGCCCCGCCTCGATGGCGGAATCCCGGTAGCCGTCGCGCTCGAGGTAGACGATGAACACCGCGAGGAACAGCGCGCCGAGGGCCACCAGAACCCGGGCGCCGATGGCGCGCCACGGGTTGGTGGAGTCGCCCGCGGGGATGCGCAGGACGCTGACCAGCGCATGGTCGGGAAGATCCGTCAGTTCGGACTTGCTCCGTCTGCGGAACGTGGTGCGTGCGGACATACCTACCTGGACGATTCCTCGCGAGAACTGCTGGTCGTTACCCGTCCGGTCTAGCACGTCCGGCGGAGCCGACGAGCAATCTGCCACAATCTTCAGATGGTGTCCACAGACCGGCCCGCCCGCCGTACCGACAAGCTCGCGCGCGGCATGGCGCTCTCCCTCGCCGGGATGGGTGCCCTGCACTTCGTCGCGCCGAAGCCGTTCGATTCGATCGTGCCGCCGAACCTTCCGCTCGGCCTCACGCCCCGCCGCGCGACGCAGCTCTCGGGCGTCGCGGAGCTGACCACCGCGGCGCTGCTCGCGGCACCGCGGACCCGCCGGCTGGGCGGCGTCGCGGCCGCCGCGCTCTTCGCCGCCGTCTTCCCCGCGAACATCCACATGGCGCAGCAGTGGTCGGACAAGCCGCTGCCGTTGCGGCTCGGCGCCTACGCCCGGCTGCCGATGCAGCTGCCGATGGTCGTCTCCGCCGTACGGATCGCCCGCGACAAGGGCGAGACCGCCTAGGTCCGTCCCGCGTCGGGCCGGTCCTCGCCCGCGCTCGTGATGAGGTCGGCGAGGCCCTGGTGGCCGAGCAGGTCCGACGGTGCCACCGTCTCCCCCGAGCGCACGTAGAAGGACGCGGCGCGCACGTCGTCGACGGGGACGTCCCGCAGCCGGGCCCACGCCAGGCGGTAGGCGGCGAGCTGCACCGCCGCGGCCCGCTCGTCGGCGGGCTCGGTGGGGCGCACACCCGTCTTCCAGTCGACGACGGTGAAGCCGCCGCCCGGGTCGCGGAAGACGGCGTCCATCCGCCCGCGCACGACGGTGCCGGCGGCCGCGATCTCGAAGGGCACCTCGATGTCGACGGGGGTGCGCGCCGCCCACTCGCTCTCCTCGAACCGCCGTTGCAGCAGCGCGAGGTTCTCGTCGGCGCCGGCGTCGCCGTCGGCCGCGCCGGGCAGCTCGTCGAGATCCAGGAGCCGTGACGCCCCGTACCGGCGTTCGAGCCAGGCGTGGAACGCGGTGCCGCGCCGCGCGTACGGGTTCGGCTTGAACGGCACGGGCCGGCGGAGCCGGCTCGCGAACGTGGCGGGGCTGCGGCGCAGCTCCACCAGCTGGCTCACCGAGACCTCGCGCGGCACCGCGACCTCCAGTTCGGCCTCCGCCTGCCGGGCGCGCTCGGCGAGCAGCGCGGTGACCTCGGCCGCCCAGTCGTGCGGGTCGGGCTCCGCGGGATCGGGCTCCGGGGCCCCGCGGCCGAGTTCGGCGAGCACCAGCTCGGCGCCGGCGTCGACGTCGGCGCGGTGCGCGCCGAGGAAGTCGCGCGGCCAGGGCTGCCGGACCGGCTCGGTCTCGAGCGGGTTCGGCGCGTCCTCGAGCGGTTCGGCCGCCCACTCGGTCACCGCGTCCGGGGCGTGATCGCGGGCCGCGACGAGGAAGCGCGACGGTGCCTTCGGCGTCTTCACGTCCTCGCTCCAGTAGTGGCCGGACAGCAGGAGCACCGATTGGGTGCGGGTGACGGCGACGTAGAACAGGCGCTCGTCCTCGTGCATGTTCATGCCCTTGAGCGCCTTCTTGTGCGCGTCCAGGGCGTCCTCGAGGTCCTTGCGGTTGTTGCAGCCGTCGAGGTCGAGGCGGGGCACGCCGTCACCGGCGCCGGGAGCGGAGCGAGCGGGCCCGTCGTCAACGGAGCCGCCGGGCTCTGCGAGGTCACCACGCAGGTTCGGCTGCAGCTCGGCGGGCGTCGACAGCCACGTGGGCAGCGCCCGGTTCGACGGGAAGATCCCCTCCGACAGGTGCGGTACGGCCACCACGTCCCATTCGAGGCCCTTGGCGGAGTGCACGGTGAGCACCTGCACCCGGTCGGTGGCGACCTCCACGTCGCCCGGGGCGAGTCCGCCCTCCACCTTCTCGGCCGCGGCGAGGAATGCGAGCAGCCCCGGCAGGGTGGCGGTGGGCCGCTCGGCGTAGGAGACGACCACGTCGGCGAAGGCGTCCAGGTGCTCGCGGCCGGTGGCGCGGCCGCCGAGCTGCCGGGACGCGCGGATGCGGGTCTCGATGCTCACGCCCAGCACGCGTTCGGCCTCGGCGACCACCTCGGGCAGGGGGTGCCCGATCCGCTCCCGGACGTGGCGCACCTCGCGGTCCAGGGAGCGGATCTTCGCGAGACCCGCGGCGGAGTAGTCGGCCTCCGGACCGGGATCGGCGATGGCGTCGCCGAGGCCCGCGGCGTCGAGGCTCTCCGACGGCAGCGTCGCGTCCAGCGCGGCGTCGAGTTGCTCCGGGGTGGCGACGGCGCCCGTGGCCGCGCGGCCGGTGGTGTGCGCGATCCGGCGCGCCCGATTCCACAGGGCCCGCAGGTCCGCGGCGCCGAGCTGCCAGCGCGGCCCGGTGAGCAGCCGCATCGCGGCGGTGCCGGCGAGCGGCTCGACGGCCAGCCGCAGCAGCGCCACGACGTCCTGCACCTCGGGCGTGTGCAGCAGGCCGCCCAGACCCACGACCTCGACGGGCACACCGCGCTCGCTCAGGGCCGCGGCGATGCCCGCGGAATCGGCGTTGCGGCGCACCAGCACGGCGACCGTCGGCGGCTCCTGCCCCGCCTCGATCCGGCCGCGCCACTGCGCGGCGATCGCGTCGGCGAGCCAGTCGCGCTCGTCGATCACCGTGGGGTGCAGGGCGATCCGCAGGTCGCCCGCCGGCGCGTCGGGCCGCGCCTTCAGCTCGGAGACGGGCACGCCGCGGCTGCGCAGGTCCTCGGAGACGGCGTTGGCGAGGCTGAGCGCGCTCGTCGGGTTGCGCCAGCTGGTGAGCAGTTCCCGCCGCGGCGCCGGGCTCCCGTCGGCCTGCGGGAAATCCGTGGCGAAGCGCGGCAGGTTCGCCGCGGATGCGCCGCGCCAGCCGTAGATCGACTGGATCGGGTCCCCCACCGCGGTCACGGCAGCGGCGCCCGCCGGCCCACCGAACAGCGAGGCCAGCAGCATGCGCTGCGCGTGGCCGGTGTCCTGGTACTCGTCGAGCAGGACCGCCCCGAACCGGGCCCGCTCGAGCCCCGCGACGTCGGGGTTGGCGAGCGCGAGCTGCGCGGCGAGACCCATCTGGCTGCCGAAGTCGAGGACCTCACGGGCTCGCATCTCGGCGGCGACGGCGCGTACCAGCGGGATCAGCCGGCGGCGCTGCTCCTGCACCTCGGCGGCCTTGAGCAGCGCCGCGTTCGGCGCGGCCCGCTGCCGCGGACCGGGCGGCAGCAGGCCGATCAGCCGCTCCAGTTCGTCGTCGTCCGCCTCCAGCTGGTCGGGCGTCACGAGGTGGTCGGCGAGCGCCCCGGACAGGCCGAGCACCCATTCCGTGAGGTTGGCGGGGTTCCGGTCCAGTTCCAGAGCCTCGTCCCAGCCGGTGACCACGTCGTAGGCGATCTGCCACCGCTCCGTCTCCGAGACCAGCCGGACCGAGGGTTCGACCGGCAGCAGCATGCCGTAGTCGGCGAGCAGCCGCCCCGCGTAGGCGTGATAGGTGCTGATCTCGGGCTCGACGGTGCGCAGCGACGCCCGCAGCTCGCCCGACGGGTCGATCCGGTCGACGACGGGTGCCCCCGCGAGCCGCGCGAGCCGCTTGCGCACGCGGATCATCAGCTGCTGCGCGGCCTTCCGGGTGAAGGTGAGGCCGAGCACCTGGTCGGGCGTGACGTAGCGGTTGGCGATGAGCCACACGACGCGGCCGGCCATCGTCTCGGTCTTGCCGGCACCGGCGCCGGCGACCACGAGGCACGGGCCGAGCGGCGCCTCGATGACGGCGCGCTGCTCGTCGGTCGGCGCGAAGGCCTGGCCCAGTTCGTGTGCCAGGTCGACCGCCGAGATCAGCGGCGCGTGGGGGAAGCCGTCAGTCATCGGTCACGGCCCTCCCCTTGTCGACGACCGGACAGCACGACGCGACGGCGCAGAACTGGCAGGACGCGTTGAGTGTGGCGGGGAACTCGGGCCCGCGGGTGCGCCGCGCCGCTTCGCGGACCACGCCGAGCCACTCGTCCACGTCGGCGGGGCTGAGCGCGTCCTGCTCGCGGACCGTCGCGCCGGTCTTGGCGTGCGGCTTCGCGACGTACACCAGCTTGCCGCCGCCGGGCGTCTCCGGGACGCCGCCGATCCCGCCGTGCGCGAGCGCCACCTGGTAGGTGCGCAGCTGTGCCTGCGCCTGCCCCTCGGCCTGGGTGGGCAGGGTGCGCCCCGTCTTCACGTCGACGACGACGGCCCGGCCGAGCGGGTCGCGCTCGAGGCGGTCGATCCGGCCGCGGATCCGCACGTCCGGGTCGTCGCCGCCCGCCGCGGCGTCCCCGGGGATCACGGCGTCGACGCCGATCTCGACGCCCGCCTCGGTGAGCTCGCCCCGGCTGCTCGCCAGCCACGCGCGGAACGACTCCAGCATCTCCTCGGTGCGCGCCAACTCGCGCTGCGCGAACCAGTCCGCCTCCAGATCCACGCGCTCCCAGACCTTCTCCAGCGCGCGGGACACCTCGTCCTTGGGGATCCGTCCCGCGACGGCCTGCACCAGGGTGTGCACCAGGTTGCCCGTGGCCTGCTTGGCGGAGTCGCCGTCGGTGCCGCCGAAGCGCTCGAGCATCCAGCGCAGCGCGCACGCCGACAGGGACTCCACGTTCGACGGCGACAGCGCCACGGGACCGTCCTCCGGCGACCACAGCGGGTCGTCGGTGCTGGCGCCGGCCACGCCGTACCAGCTGTCCGGGTGCGCGCCGGGCACGCCGTCGGCGGCGAGCCGGGCGAGCTGCCGCGCCGCGTGCGCGCGTTCCTCGAGTTCCCGCGCGGGATCGCACACGGCGGTGCGCAGCACGGCGACGAGGGTGCGCAGGTCGAGCGAAGCCGACGGGGCGCTCTCCACCGCCGGCGTGTAGGTCTCGGGGTCCTCGTCGCCCGAGGGCGCGATGCCCTGCAGGAACCGCGACGGCACGAGGTCGCCGTCGCCGTCGGCCGTGTCGACCGCTGTGATGAGCAGCGTGCGACGCGCCCGCGAGCAGGCGACGAGCAGCAGCCGCCGCTCCTCCGCGAGCAGCGGCAGTGAGCGCGAGACCGTGGGCAGTGCCGCCGGATCCATCCCGTCGAGCGCGTCCAGCAACTCGTCCGTGCCGAGCAGGCCGCCGCGGCGCCGCAGGTTGGGCCAGCGCCCCTCCTGCACGCCGGCGACGGCGACGACCTCCCATTCCCGGCCGACCGTGCTGTGCGCCGACAGCAGCGTGACGCCCGGGACGGTGGCCTGCCCGCTGCGCCCGCGCGCGCGGTCGGACCGCGGGATCTGCAGTTGCTCCAGGTACTCGACGAAGGCTCCCACCGACGCGGTGGGCAGGGTGTCGGTGAAATCGGCGGCGGAGTCGAACAGGCCCATCACCGCGTCGAGGTCACGATCGGCCTGCTCTCCCAGCGAGCCGCCGCGCAGCGCGAGGGCGCCCCACCGGGCCGCGAGGCCGGTGGTGGCCCACGCGGCCCAGAGCACCTCCTCGACCGTGCCGTGCTCGGCCGCGGCGCGGGCGGCGCGCACGGCGGCGAGCACCCGCTCCACGGGTTCGGCCTCGAGTTCGGTGAGCACCGTCTTGTAGGGCGCGAACTCGGCGGCGCCGGTGAGCACCGCGGTGAGGATCTCCGCCGACCCGCGCTCCTCCGCGGGATCAGCGCGACGCACCGCGCGCCGCACGCGGCGCAGCGTGAGCGGGTCGCCGCCGCCGACGGGGCCGGAGAGCAGGGTGACGGCCTCCGCCGGGTCCAGCCCGTCCGGCGCGACGGCGGCGCGCAGTACCAGTAGCAGCGCGTGCACGGCCCGCTGTCGCGCGAGCGGCACGTCGTCCGCGGGGACCGTGACGGGGACCCCGGCGTAGGCCAGCGCCCGGCGCAGCGGCGCGATCGACGCGGAGACCGAGCGGACCACGACGGCCATCTCCTCCCACGGCACCCCGCCGAGGACGTGCTCGCGGCGCAGCATCGCCGCGATGGCGTCGGCCTCCTTCGCGGGGGTGGAGAACAGCCGGACCGCGGCGCCGCCCGGCCGGGGGCGCTCGGGCGCCACGGCGCCGAAGCGGTGGGGCAGGCGCGCGGAGATCCGGTTCACGGCGGCCGCCACCTCCTCCCCGAAGCGGAAGCTGCGCTCGAGCAGGATGTCCCGGTCCGGCGGCACGTCGAGGTTCTGCAGGAAGCGGGTGCTCGCACCGCGGAAGGAGTTCACGGCCTGGTCCGGGTCGCCCGCGATCACGGTGAGCTCCGTGCCGGTGCCGAGCAGCCGGATCAGCGCCGAGGCCAGCGGGTCCAGGTTCTGCGCGTCGTCGACCAGGAGGAACCGGATGCGCTCGCGCTGCTGGGCGAGGAGGGCGTCGTCGGAGGCGAGCGCCGTGACCGCGGCGTCGATGAGTTCCGCCGCGTCCACCGCCGGGGCGACGGCCCGCTCGCCGGCGAGGCCGACGGAGCCGCGCAGCAGCGTGGTCTCCTGGTACTCACGCAGCGCGTTCGCCGCGGCGAGCCACTCCCCGCGGTTGTACCGGCGCGCGAGCTCCTCGATCTCGTCCGGTCCGGCGCCCCGCTGTGCGGCCTGGGCGAAGAGGTCGCGCAGGGCGCCCGCGAAGCCGTGCGTGACGAGTGCGGGCCGGAGCCGTTCCGGCCAGAAGGCGCCGCCGTCCTCCAGGTTGCCGCGCAGCAGCTCCCGCACCACCGCGTCCTGCTCGGACCCGGTGATGAGGCGCGGCGGCGGACTGCCGGTGCGGGAGGCCTGCAGCCGCAGCACCGCGAAGGCCAGCGAATGCACGGTGCGCACCAGGGGCTCCCCCGAGGCGTGCACCCCTTCGCTGCCCGCGAGGACCCGCGCGGAGAGCTCGCGCCGCAGCGCGGCCGCGGCCCGCTTGTTTCCGGTGAGGAGCAGCACGGATTCGGGTTCGACGAACGGATCGGTCAGCTTCGCCACCGCGATGTCGACCAGCGCCGAGGTCTTGCCGGTGCCGGGTCCGCCGCGGATCCGGTACGGCGCCCAGCCGCCCACGTCCAGCGGCAGCTCGCCCGTGGCGGGCGCCGCGAGCGCGGCGATCGGACCGGCCCACTCCCGGACCGCGGGCGGTTCCGGGGGCGTGTACTGCAGGCGCAGGCGGGGCCGACGGTGCTTCCCCGCACCGTCGGTCCCTCGATTCCCGGTTCCGGCGTTCACGCGCACCCCCTCTCCGACCGCGTCCGTCGATCACATCACAGCCCACCGACAGGTCGGCGCCGGCACCGCGCAGGGCACAATCGGGGCATGCTCAACACCCACGTCTACGGTCCGGAGGCCCCCGGCACGCCCACCGTGCTCGCGATCCACGGCGTCACCGGCCACGGCGCCCGCTGGCGCCGGTTCGCCGACGACGAGGTGCCGCACGCGCGAGTGCTGGCGCCGGACCTGCGCGGCCACGCCCGCTCCACGTGGGCACCGCCCTGGCACCTGGAGCAGCACGTCGCCGATCTCGTCGAGGTGATCGAACAGCACGCCGACGCTCCCGTCACGGTGATCGGGCACTCCCTCGGCGGCGCGCTGGCGTGCCGGCTGGCGGCCGCCCGCCCCGACCTGGTGCGCGCCCTCCTGCTGCTGGACCCGGCGCAGGAGCTGGACCCCGAGATGTGCGGGACGATCGCCGCGCAGACCATCGAGTTCTTCGACTTCACCTCCCCCGACGAGGCGAAGCAGGAGAAGCGCTCCGGCGCCTGGGCGGAGGTCCCGGAGCGCGTGCTCGACGACGAGATCGCCGAGCACCTCGTGCGGCGCGACTCCGGGCGCTGGGAATGGAACATCAGCTGCGCCGCGGTGGCCGCGCTGTGGGGCGAGCTGGCCCGCCCGGCGGTCGGCGCACCGTCGTCCGTCCCGACCGTGCTGCTGCGCGCCGACCGCGCCCACTTCGTGACCGACGCGCAGCTCACCGCGATGCCCGACGGGGCCGAGGTGGTCGCTGTCCCGTCGGACCACATGGTGGCGCAGGAGATCCCGGCGATCGTCGGCGAGTACGCGCGGAGCTTGATCGGATAGTCCCATGGCGAAGGTCACCGAGGAGCAGGTCGAGGCGGTGCGGGCGTTGATCGAGGCGATCCCGCCCGGCCGGGTGCGCACCTACGGCGACATCGCCGACGAACTGGGGCTGAGTTCGCCGCGGATCGTGGGCTGGGTGATGCGCACCGACGCCTCGGACCTGCCCTGGCACCGCGTGGTGCCCGCGACCGGCCGGCCCGCGGCGCACATCGCCCGCGAGCAGCTGGAGCGGCTGCGGGCGGAGGGCGTGCTCGCCGACGGCGACCGGATCCCCCTGCGCGACTACCGGGTCTGAGCGAAGCGGTCGACGAGCAGGTCGATCACCTCGGGCGCCGTGCCGAGCGGCGCGGCGACGCCGTCGGCGCCCACCTCGCCGAGGCGGGTGTGGAACAGCCCCTCCGCGAGCTGGTACGCGGCGAGGAACAGCCGCCGCCCCGGGGTCCGCGCGGCCGCGACGGCGTCCGCCACCGTCGGGCTGCCTGCGGCGAGGAAGCCCACCGGGACCGCGCCGCCGATCGCCTCGCCGAGGTACCCGGCCATCTTGCGGACGTCGGCGCGGGCGTGCGGGTCCGACGAGCCGGTCGCGCCGAGCAGCACCGTGTCGCCGGGCCGCCATCCGGCGTCGCGGAGGCGGCGCAGGAGCGCCCCGACCAACGCGCGGTCGGGCCCGAGCGCCGCGGCGACGGCGACGGCGGGGTGCCCGCTGGCGGCGACGTGCCCGGGCACGTCGGTGTGCACGTGGTAACCGGCGGCGAGGAAGGCGGGCACGAGCACCGTCGGGCGGTCCGTCTCGCGCAACAGGTCCGACGGTGACGGGCCCCGCACGTCGACGAAGGCGATGTCGACCCGCCCGGTGCGCGCGGCGACCGCGTCGGCGATCGCGCGGACGGTCGCGATGCCGGAGGCCGAGCGGGTGCCGTGGGCGACGAGGATCCGCCGCTGCGCCGGGGCTCCGCTCAGAGCAGCCACCGGCCGATCTCGACGATGTGCTCGAGGCCGGGCAGGGCCTCGGCCTCCGAGCGCGGGTGCACGGCGTGCACCGCGAGCCGGAAGATGAGGGCGCGCAGCACCATCTGCGGCCACTCGGGAAGGTCGCTCCACCGCATGAGCAGGCCGTCGTCGGCGCCGCCCCACGACAGCCCGTCGACGGCGACGACCGCGGCGGCCCACGTCGCGGGGCGCCAGTACGGCGTGAAGTCGGTGATACCGGGGGCCGCGGCCCCGGCGAAGAGCACGGAGCTGGCGAGATCGCCGTGGACGAGCTGCGGCGCGGCCTCGACGGGCGTGCGCAGCGCCGCGAGCTCGGTCACCAGCTCGACGGCCCGCTGCCGGTGCTCGACCGTCTCGTCGAGCGCGCCGAGCTTACGGGCCATGGCGAGCGGCTTCTCCTCCCACGCGGCCCGGTCGGCGAAGCCGAAGTAGTCGACATCGGTGAACGGCGCGACGGTGGGCGCGGCCAGGAAACGGGGCCGCTCGAGCTTCGCGGTCACCTCGTGCAGCCGGTTGGCCATGGAGATGATCTCGTCGAAGCGCGGCTCGGCCGAGCCGGCGATGAAGGTGTCCGCCCGCCAGCCCGAGACCACGTACCGCCCATCGGTGGCGCGGAACGGACGGGCCAGGCGCATACCGTCGACGTAGAGGTCCTCGCGCACCTTCGCGGACCAGGCGGCGCGCGCATGGTCGGCGATCAGCGAGAGCACCACTTCGCCGCAGCGCCAGCCGCCGTCCCACTCGGCACCGAGGGCGATCGGCTCGGTCTCGTCCAAGCCGAAGGTGGACAGGACGTGCGCAGGGGGCTCGACGGGGCTCACCCTCTGAAATCTACCCGCGTGCGGGCGGCGAGGCCGCTAGGCGCGGCCCGGTTCGACCAGGAGGATGGGGATCAGGCGGTCCGCCTTCTCCTGGTACTCGGCGTACGGCGGATACGCGGCGACGCCGCGCGCCCACCACTCGTCCCGCTCGGCGCCGTGGATCTCGCGCACCGGACCGGACACCACGGTGGTCCCGTCCTGCACCTCGACCTCGTCGTTCGCGAGGAGCGCCGAGTACCAGACGGGATTCTCGGGCGCGCCGCCCTTGGACGCGAACGCCGCGTACACGCCGTCGTGCTCGACCCGCATGAGCGGGCGGCGGTAGAGCTTGCCGGATTTGGGGCCGCGGTAGGTGAACACCACCACCGCCATGCCCGCGACCGCCACCGATGCCGTGGTGCCGGTCTCGTCGATCTTCGCCAGCTGGTCCGCGACCCAGCCGGCCTTCTCCGTCGCGTATTCACCTTCGAGGGCCATGCCCCCACCCTAGAACGATCATCGGGACAATGGAGGGCGTGCCAGACTCCCGCCCCGTCGTGACCGTGTCCGTCCAGTTCCCCGACCTGTCCGTCGCCGAGTTCGACGGGGTCCGCGCGCGCCTCACCGCGGGCCGCGCCGACCGGATCGTGGTGCCGCACGAATCGCACCGGTGGTACGCGGCGGCATCGGACCCCGAGACGGTGCGCGCGTTGGTCTCCGCGCTCCGGGCGGCGCTCGAGGGCGGCCGCCTGTCCTTCGACGACGAGGAGGCGCTCGACGACCTGAGCCAGGAGTACGCGGACTGGCTCGAGGAGTCCGAGGAGCGGGACGACGCGGACGCCGGCCCGATCATGAGCTTCTCGGTGCATCTCCCCGCGCTCGATCGGGACGAGTTCACCGCGCTGGCGGAGTCGCTGCGCGCCGAACACCCGCGCCGGATCGTGCTGGGCGAACAGCGCGGCCTGAGCCATCACGAGCTCTCCGAACGGTCGCGCATCGCCGCCCGCATGCCGGGCATCCGCACCGCCCTGCGGGGCGAGCCCATCAGCACCGTCGACGCGCTGCCCCTGGTCGCGCTGCTGCACGACTACGCGGGCTGGCTGTCCGCGAACGCACCCGCCTGATTCACCGGCTGGCGGCGACGATCAGGTCGCCGAGTCGCTCCGGGGTGGAGAACTGGGGCCGGTGCCCGGAACCGATCGTCACGACCTCTCCACGGACACGTTCTCGCATCGCAACGAGTTCGCTTGAAGCCCTTCGGGCGCCCCGCCCCGGCGCTACCGTGAGACCACTTCGAAGTTAAAGGCGGTTCTCATGTTCCCAGGAGCCTTCGCAGAGCTCTCCCCCGGCAAGCCCGCAGCGATCGACGCCGCCACCGGCGAGATCCTGAGCCACTCCCGCCTGAACGAGGAGTCCACCCGGCTCGCGCACCACCTGCGCGCGCTGGGACTGCGGCGGGGTGACACCGTCGCGATCGTGGCCGGGAACGATCTGCGCATCTTCTCCGCGTACGCCGCCGCCATCCGCAGCGGCCTGTACGTGACCGCGATCAACCACCACCTCACGCCCGGCGAAGTGAACTACATCCTCGAGGACTGCGACGCCAAGGCCCTGTTCGCGGGCGCCGATGTGGCCGAGGCGGTCTCGGAGGCCCTCCAACTCCCCGCGCTCGCCGTGCCCGGGCACGCGATCGCCTGGGGCGGACCGATCCCGGGCTTCGCGGACTTCGACGCGGTGCTCGCGGCGGCCGACGCCACCCCGCTCACGGACCAGCCGCGCGGGACGGACATGCTGTACTCCTCCGGCACCACGGGCCGCCCGAAGGGCATCCGGATCCCTCTTCCGGAGGGGCAGGTGGACGAGACCCCCGACGCCTACACCGCCATCTTCGCGCCGATGTACGGCATGGACGCCGACACCGTGTACCTCTCCCCCGCCCCGCTGTACCACGCTGCGCCCCTGCGCTTCTGCGGCGTCACCATGTCCGTGGGCGGCACCGTGATCATGATGCACCGCTTCGACCCGGAGGAGGCGCTCGCGCTCATCGAGAAGTACCGCGTGACCCACAGCCAGTGGGTGCCGACGATGTTCGTGCGGATGCTCAAGCTGCCCGAGGAGACGCGGGCGCACTACGACACGAGCAGCCTCAAGGTCGCGATCCACGCGGCCGCGCCGTGCCCCGCCGAGGTGAAGCAGTCGATGCTCGCCTGGTGGGGCCCGGTGATCCACGAGTACTACGCCTCCACCGAGGCGGCCGGGGCCACGTTCATCAGCCCGCAGGAGGCGCTGGAACGTCCCGGGTCCGTGGGGCGCGCCGGGCTCGGCGTCGCCCGGATCTGCGGCGACGACGGTGCCGTCCTCCCCGCCGGGGAGGTGGGCACGATCTACTTCGAGCGTGAGCAGATGCCCTTCGCGTACCACAACGCGCCGGAGAAGACCCGCGCCGCACAGCATCCCGACCACGAGAACTGGGCCACCACCGGCGACGTCGGCTACCTCGACGAGGACGGCTACCTGTACCTCACGGATCGCAAGGACTTCATGATCATCACGGGCGGGGTGAACGTCTACCCGCAGGAGTCGGAGAACGCGCTGATCATGCATCCCGCCGTCGCCGACGTCGCCGTGATCGGCGTGCCCGACGACGAGCTCGGCGAGACCGCGCTGGCGTGCGTGCAGCTCGCGCCGGGTACGGCACCGTCGGACGAGCTGGCGCAGGAGCTGATCGACTACGCGGGCCGGGAACTGGCCCGCTACAAGCTGCCCCGCGCCGTGCGCTTCGTCGACAGCCTGCCCCGCACCCCCACCGGCAAACTGGTCAAGCGCCTGATCGAGGCCTGAATCAGTACACCGGGAGCGACGGATCGACCTGCTTCGCGTAGGCGGTGATGCCGCCCTGCAGGTGTACGGCGTCGCGGTAGCCGGCGCCCTGGACGGTGGCGAGCACCTCCGCGGAACGGATACCGGTCTTGCAGTACAGGACCAGCTTCTTATCGGCGGAGACCTGCGTCAGCCCCTCGCCGGTCTCGAAGGCGCCCTTGGGCACCAGCTTCGCGCCGTCCAGGTGGACGATCTCCCACTCGACGGGCTCGCGGACGTCCACCAGCTCGTAATCGACGCCGGGTGCACCCATCTCGACGAGTTCCTTCGGGGTGATGGTGCTCCCGGCGGCGGCACGCTCCGCCTCGTCGGAGACGACCCCGCAGAACTCGTCGTAGTCGATGAGCCCGGTGATGCGCGGCGCGTCGGGGTCCTTGCGGATCGACAGGGTGCGGTAGCTCATCTCGAGCGCGTCGTAGACCATGAGCCGGCCCAGGAGCGATTCGCCGATGCCGGTGATGAGCTTGACCGCCTCGGTGCCCATGATCGATCCGATCGAGGCACAGAGGATGCCGAGCACGCCGCCCTCGGCGCACGACGGGACCATGCCGGGCGGCGGCGCGACGGGGTACAGGTCGCGGTAGTTCAGGCCCTGCTTCTCGCCGTTCGGGCCGTCGGGAGCGTCCTCCCAGAACACGGACACCTGGCCCTCGAACCGGAAGATCGAGCCCCACACGTAGGGCTTGTGCGCCAGCACCGCGGCGTCGTTGACGAGGTAGCGGGTGGCGAAGTTGTCGGTGCCGTCGAGGATGAGGTCGTACTGCTCGAACAGCTCGACCGCGTTCTCGGGCTCCAGGCGGATCGGGTGGAGGTTGACGGTGACCAGCGGGTTGATCTCCGCGATGGAGTCCCGCGCACTCTCGCCCTTCGGCCGCCCCAGGTCGGAGACGCCGTGGATCACCTGGCGCTGCAGGTTCGATTCGTCGACCTCGTCGAACTCGACGATGCCGATCGTGCCGACGCCCGCCGCGGCGAGGTACAGCAGCGCGGGGCTGCCGAGCCCGCCGGCACCGATCACCAGGACCTTCGCGTTCTTGAGGCGTTTCTGCCCCGTGACCCCCATCTCGGGGATGATGAGGTGCCGCGAGTACCGCGCGACCTCGTCGCGGGTCAGATCGGCGGCGGGTTCCACAAGCGGGGGCAGCGTGCTCACACACTGCTCAACGACGCTGCGCCCGCCACCATTCCCGGCGCCCCGACGGGCGCGCGGGCGGGGCGGCACCGTCGCCCCGGACGGACGGTCACTTCAGGACGGGCGCGACCCAGGCGTTCGGCCGGCAGGCCAGGTCGTTGCCGAAGCCCTCGGACTTGTCGAGGTCGTAGATGTCGCGGTTCTTCACGCCGAAGGACTGCTGCATCATGATCGGCGCGAGCGCGCCCTGCGCGGGGCACGGGACGTGCTGCGGGTAGCCGATCGCGTGCCCCACCTCGTGATTGATCGCGTACTGCCGGTAGCCGGTGAGGTCGCCCTCGAAGGCGGTGGCGCCGCGCACCCAGCGCGCGAGGTTGATCACGACGCGCCCGAGCTCGCCGTTGTAGCAGGACGACTCCAGCTGGATGGTGTAACCGCAGGCCGAGCGGGTGGTGATCGGGGAGGTCAGCGAGATGGTGAAGGAGGGCGTGCCCTTGTCGATCCGTTGGAAGGCCACGGCGGGGTCGTGGATCCAGCTGCGCGGGTCGGCCAGCGTGCGGTCGATCATCGTGGCGAAGGGCTGGTCGCCGCCGAGCGCGCCCATGTCGACGCCGTCCTCGACCGCGATCATGTACGTGAACACCTGCTGCTTGCCCTCGTCCTGCTTGCCGACGCGCGGCGTGGACCCCGGTACGACGTGCCAGATGCCCTGGCCCTTCTCCGTGAAGGCTCCGCCCTCGGGGAGCATGCCCGCGGGCGGCACGGGACCCGGCACCGTCTTACTCGGGGCGCCGACGATGGTCTTGCCGGGCGTCGGATTGCGGGAGAGCTGCCCCTCGGGGGATGTCTCGGTCGTCTGCTTGGTGCCGAACGGGTCGCCGCCGAAGGTCAGCACCAGCGCCACCACCGTGAGCACGGCGAGCACCGGCACCGCGTAGGCGCGCCAGCCGTAGGTGCGCAGGAGCCGGCCCAGCCGACCCTGCTTCGCGTACACCCGCTCGCGCGGCGGGCGGTTGCGCTGATCGCCCGAGGTCGCCGTGGAGGAGTTGATGGGGTCCCACTCGGCCCGAAGCGGCGCACGCCCGTCGGGACGGGGGCGCCTCGGGTTCGAAGGACTACTCACGTCGTCAACAATTCCACGATCAGCGCCCGCGAAGTGGAACCGACACGCGCCGGCGCCCGGTCAGCGGGGTTCCTCCGCCGCCGCGATGAGGTCCGCGACGATCCGCGCCGTCTCCGCGGGCTTCTCCATCTGTGCGACGTGGCCCACATCCTCGAAGACCGTGAGCGTGCTGCCCCGGATATGGCGGACCACCTTCGGGGCGACGCCGACGCTCACGAGCAGGTCCCGCGCACCCCACACCACCGCGGTTGGCACCGACACCGAGCGGGCAGCCGCCCAGTGCGTGGCACCGAAGTCGATGATCCAGCTGCGGACCAGCGCGTTGAAGCTCGCGGCGAGCGCATCCGGGGCCCACCTCATGGACGCGCGGGCCGCCGCCTGGTCGACGGCCTGCTGCCTCCGGACGGGCCCCATCACTGCGGGATCGACGAGGATCTCACGGAAGGTCTGGTCCACCTGGCGCTCGGGATAGGCGCTCGCGATGAGCCGGAACCCCGCCGGCCCCACGCCGGGGATCCGCACCAGCGACAGCGGGAGGAACTGCAGTCGCCGCACTCTGGGCCGCAGGTCCGGGAACGCCGGGGAGATCAGTGTCAGCGAGCGCAGCAGGTCGGGCCGCAGCATCGCGACGCGCACCGCGATCGCGCCGCCCAGGGAGTTGCCGAGCAGGTGCACTCCCCCACCGCGCACCGCGACGATCGTCTCCAGGTAGGCGATCGCGGTCTGCGCGAACTCCTCGATGGAGTAGTCGCCGTCGGCCGGCGGATCGGAGAGACCGAAACCCGGCAGGTCCAGGGCGTAGGAGGCGACGACCGGGGCGAGCACCTGCCCCAGGTCGGTCCAGTTGATCGACGAACCGCCGAGGCCGTGGATCATCACCGCCGTGGGCCGCGGATCGGGCGGTGCCGTGACCGCTGCCGCCGCATCGACGTGGCGCGCGAAGACCCGTCGCCCCCGGAGCGTGAGGAACTCCCCGGGCCAGACGTCACTGCTCCGATTCACCTGTGCGAGTGCCGACACACCGGGCAGCTTGCCAGAGCAAGCGGGGGTCGGCGCGGCGGTCGGGAGTATTGTCGACGGGTCAGGGCCGCGCACGGCCCCGGGAAACGGTGAGGTGGAACACATGGCGGACCTGGGCGCGACGACCGCGGCGGGCGATCCCCGCGGCGGGACGAATCCTGCGCCGCGCCGCACCGCCCGACTGCCGCGGAGCGCGCGGCGCATCCAACTCCTGGAAGCCGCGAGCAGCGTCTTCGTCGACCTGGGCTACCACTCCGCGGGCATGGACGAGATCGCCGTGCGCGCCGGCGTCAGCAAGCCGGTGTTGTACCAGCACTTCCCCGGCAAGCTGGAGCTGTACGTCGCGGTCCTCAATTCGCACAGCGAGGCCCTGGTCACCGGCGTCCGCGAGGCGCTGAGCAGCTCCACCGACAACCACGAACGCGTCATCGGCGCGGTCCGCTCGTTCTTCGACTTCGTCGACCGGGACAGCATGGGCTACAAGCTGATCTTCGAATCGGACGTCCTCGAGCCCGTCGTGCAGGAGCGCGTCGAGGGCGCGGTGGACGCCTGCATCGACGCCGTCTACGACCTGGTCTCCGAGGATTCGGGCCTCGACCCCTACCGCGCGAGGATGCTCGCCGTGGGCCTCGTGGGCGCGAGCCAGGTCAGCGCCCGGTACTGGCTGTACGCCGACCGCCCCATCCCGAAGGAGGAGGCGGTGGCGACGACCGTCGAACTGCTCTGGGGCGGCCTCAGCCACGTGCCGCTGCAGGCGCAGCGCCGCGCGCAGCAGTAGATCGGCCGCGCGAGCGGCGTCACGCCGCTCGGTGCATCAGCATCTCGATGGGTCCGCGCGGGAACCGCCGCGTCCACAGCGCCGACACCGCGAGCAGGCACGCCATCACCGCGACGTACACCGCCACCGTGAACGCGAGCCGGTGCTCGGCGCCGAAACGTGTCGCGAGCCCGAGGCCCCAGCCGTAGCAGAGCACCGAGGCGATCACGTTCTGCAGCACGTAGCAGCTCAGCGCCGTCTTCCCCACGTTGCTCAGCGCGGCGCCCACTCGCCCCACGGCGCGCCGCTGATAGAACTCGGCGACGAGCGCGAGGAGGCCCAGCGCCACCAGCGGCGCGACCGCGTACCGTCCGACGAAGACGGCGGGCCCCGACAGTCCGAGCGGCGCACCGGCGATCCCGATCGCGAGGTCGACCGGGGCCGCGACGCCGCCGATCCACATCATCCGGCGCCGGAGGGCCGCGCCCTCGGCGGCGAACAGACCGCCCTGGAACAGGGCCGCGCCCGTGAGGAACATCGCGATCGTCAGCGGGATCATGAAGATCGTCTCCGCGCGGAACAGCAGCGCGTGGTCCGCGCGGAACAGCACCAGGTCCCAGAACGAGCCGTCGGCGTACGGGTTCGCGCGGGCGGGCTCCGGGCCCGCGCCGACGCCGGAGCGCTCGATCGTCATCCCGACGGATACCAGGGCCACCAGGGACAGGTGCAGCGCGGCGCAGCCGATCGCCCAGCGCAGCCGCACCCGCGGCCGCAGGATCAGCATCGCCGACACCACGAACGAGACGAGGGCGTAGCCCATGAGCACGTCGAACTCCGCGACCAGCAGGAAGTGCACGAGCCCGTCGAGGAACAGCACGAGCGCGCGGCGCCAGTAGCGGCCCGGCCACGGGCGGTCGTGCCGCGCGGCCGAGGCCTGCTGGATCGCCAGGCCCACACCGAACATCAAACTCAGCAGGCCGAGGAACTTGCCCTGCGCGAGTGTCTGCAGCACCCGGATCGGCAGCGATTCGGCGCCGACGCTGTCCAGGTAACCCACCATCCCGTGCGGCTCGGTGAAGATCCACACGTTGGTGCCGAAGGTGCCGAGGATCGCGAGGCCACGGGCCACATCGAGCGCGGCGATGCGACGCGTGGTGGACGCCGCGGCGCTGGGGGTGCCGGTCGGGGCGGAGGTCGGGTTCATGCTCCCCACCCTCCCGAACGGACGAAGCCCCCACGACAGCCGTTCGGCCGTCGCGGGGTCCGTCGTTCGGGGGACCGTCGGGGCGGGCTACTCCGCCGAGGCGGGCGCGGCGCCCTCCGCCTTCACTGTGCCCTCCGCCTTGGCTGCGCCGGAGCGACGGCGCCGGCGGCGCTTGCGGGCCGGGGCGTCTCCCTCAGCACCGTCGGCCGACGGTGCCTGCGACTCCGGTGCGGCGGTGGCGGGCTTGGCCTCGGCGGGCGCACCGTCGGCCTTGCGGCCGCCGCGGGTGCGGGTGCGGGTCCGGGTGCTGGTGCGCTTCTCGCGCGGCTTGCGCTCGACGATCTCGCCCTCGGCGCGCTTGCGCACACCGGGCAGGCTGCCCTTGACCTTCGGGTCGATGCCCAGGTCGGTGAAGAGGTGCTCGCTGGAGCTGTAGGTCTCCACCGGCTCGGGCTTGCCGAGGCCGAGAGCCTTGTCGATGAGCTCCCAGCGGTGCAGCTCGTCCCAGTCGACGAGGGTGACGGCGGTGCCGGTCTTGCCTGCGCGACCGGTGCGGCCGATGCGGTGGACGTAGGTCTTGTCGTCCTCGGGGCACTGGAAGTTGATGACGTGGGTGACATCGTCGATGTCGATGCCGCGCGCGGCCACGTCCGTCGCGACGAGCACGTCGATCGAACCGTCACGGAACTTGCCGAGGGCCTTCTCGCGCGCGACCTGGCCGAGGTCGCCGTGCACGGCGCCGACCTTGAAACCGCGCTCGGCCAGCTCGTCGGCGACCTTCTGCGCGGTGCGCTTGGTGCGGGTGAAGATCATCGTCGCGCCGCGCCCCTCGGCCTGCAGCACCTTCGCCACCAGTTCGACCTTGTCGAGGGCGTGGGCACGGTAGACGAACTGGGTGGTCCGCTCGTGGACCGCGGAGTCGTCGTGGTGCTCGGCGCGCACGTGCGTCGGCTGGGTGAGGAACGTGCGGGCCAGCGTGATGATGGGGCCCGGCATGGTGGCCGAGAAGAGCATCGTCTGCCGGTCGGTGGGGACCATCGTGAGAATGCGCTCGATGTCGGGCAGGAAGCCCAGGTCGAGCATCTCGTCGGCCTCGTCGAGAACGAGGATCTGGATCTTGCCGAGCACGAGGTGGCCCTGGTTGGCGAGGTCGAGGAGGCGGCCGGGCGTGCCGACGACCACGTCGACTCCCTTCTGCAGCGCCTCGATCTGCGCCTCGTAGGGGCGGCCGCCGTAGATCGAGGTGATCTTCAGGTCGCGCTCGCCCTTGGTGGTCTGCACCCGGACGCCGTCGGAGGCCTGCTCGAGGTCGTCGGTGACCTGCACGCACAGCTCGCGGGTGGGAACGATGATGAGGGCGCGCGGCGTGCCGTCGAGCGCACGCAGTCCGTCCTCGCCGACCTCGGCGCGGGCCTGGGTGACGAGCCGGTTGAGCAGTGGGACACCGAAGCCGTAGGTCTTGCCCATGCCCGTACGGGCCTGGCCGATGAGGTCGTTGCCGGCGAGCGCGAGCGGGAGGGTGAGCTCCTGGATCGCGAAGGTGCGCTCGATGCCGCGCTTGCCCAGGGCGTCGACGATGCCCTGGTCGACGCCGAGCTCGGCGAAGCTGGGCGACACGTGGTCGTCGCCGATCACGTGGACGTCGGGCATGCCCGCTTCGGTGGCGGGCTCGGTGTGGATGTCGTTGGTGCTGTTCGCGGTGGTGATGGTTCTGCCTTTCATCGGCGGCGGTGGCG
The DNA here is from genome assembly GCF_900631615.1 of Tsukamurella paurometabola. Classification (NCBI taxonomy): domain Bacteria; kingdom Bacillati; phylum Actinomycetota; class Actinomycetes; order Mycobacteriales; family Tsukamurellaceae; genus Tsukamurella; species Tsukamurella paurometabola. Next base: position 2,744,177 of record NZ_LR131273.1, on the reverse strand, counting down.
TCGCGTTCATGTCTCACGCGCGCACTGTTCCGGCCAATGAGTCCTCGGCCCGCTCCCGGGCCGTCATCGTCGCCTCGACGCCCCCGCCGTTCGGCGGCGGGAAGCGGAGTGCGCGCACAACTACCGGCGACCGAAGTCGATCGCTGCAGACCATGGTACCCCGGCGAGCGGCCCGCACTAGCATGTGCACCATGAGCGAACAGACGCAGGACCGGGGAACCACCACGGAGCACCCGGGCGTCGCGGCCCTGTTCGCGGTGCTGGCGTACGGCGAGCTCGCGGCCTTCGAGCGGCTCGCCAAGGAGGCCGAGATGGCACCGGACCTGCGCGGCCGGATCGCCGTCTCATCGATGGCGGCGGCGCAGATGCGCAACTTCGAGCTGCTGCGGACCGAGCTCGATCGTCGCGGGCAGGACGTGGAGAGTGCGACCGCGCCGTTCGCGCCCGTGATCGGCCGCTATCACGAGCGGACGACGCCGCGGAACTGGAACGAGGCCCTGGTCAAGGCGTACATCGGCGACGGGCTGGCCGCCGACTTCTACTCCGAGGTCGCCCGCGCGCTCCCCGCCGAGCCCGCGGCCGTCGTCGCAGCGGTGCTCTCGGACACGCGCGAGTCCGATTTCGCGGTCGAGCGGGTGCGCGCGGCCGTGGCCGCGAACCCGGCGCTACGGTCACCGCTCACGCTGTGGGGTCGGCGACTGCTGTCCGAGGCCATCACCCAGGCGCAGGAGGTGCTCGCCACCCGCGACGAGTTGGCGGCGCTGCTGTTCGAGCACTCCGGAGACCTCCCCGGCGTGGCGCAGTTCTTCGAATCACTGCAGACCCGGCACGCCGAGCGGATGGCGACGCTCGGCCTGGGCTGAGTCGCGACGCCGGCAGCGGCTGCGGGAAGCCGGTTACGGGAAGCCTCGCGCGACGCTGCCGAAATTTCCGAACGCTGCCGCGTACCGGCAGCGTTCGCGGATACCGGCAGCGTTCAGCGGAATATCGGCAGCGTCGCGCGGATATCGGCTGCGGTCTGCGGCATCGGTGGCGTGCCGCGGACTCCGGCGGCGCCGCCCGGCCGCGCTGCCCTGAGCGGAAATCTGCGGTGCGGCGGCGACCGACTGCTGCCGCGGCGGATAACCTCGTGCCATGGAGATCAAGATCGGTATCGCGGACTCGAACCGCGAACTCGTGGTGCAGAGCAAGGACGAGGTCGACGCCGTCAAGAAGGTCGTCGCGGATGCGCTGGCCGGCCGCACGGAGCTGCTGGAGCTGACGGACGAGAAGGGCAAGCAGTACCTGGTGCCCGCGGCCCGCGTCTCCTACGTCGAGGTCGGTACGAACGAGAGCCGCTCGGTCGGCTTCAACGCGAGCTGACACACCGCCTCACAGCGCCGCCCGCTCCGTCGTGGCCGCCGCGGACGACGTCCCGGCGGCCGCGCGGCGGTCGAGCAACGACACCAGCACGAAGCTGAGGCTCACCAGCAGCACCCACGAGCCGAACTTCCCGGCGTGCACCATCCGCCACACATCGCCCTGGTCCGGATAGCGCCACGCACCGAGGAACGTCGCCATGTTCTCGGCGATCCAGAGGAAGAACCCGATCAGCACGAAGGACAGCGGCAGCGGCATCCAGTAGCGCTCCGTGCCCACCGTGAACCACACGCGGCTGCGCGCGGTCACCACGAGGAAGCCCAGCGCGATGACGACGCGCAGGTCGGGCAGGTAGTGATGGGTGAAGAAGTTGGCGTACGCGGCCACCGCGAGGGCCAGCACCGCCCCGGTGCGGTACCGGCTGACCGTCAGGTCGAACCGGCGGAACGCCTGGCACACGTACGAGCCCACCGCCGCGTACATGAACCCCGCGTAGAGCGGCACGCCCCAGACCTTCGTCACCGCGGCGTCGGGGTACTCCCACGACCCGACGGCGACCTTGAACACCTCCAAGGCGAGCCCGGCCATGTGGAAGGCGCAGACCACCCCCAGCTCGCGCCACGACTCCCGCTTCGTGGCGACGAACACCACCTGGACCACGATCACGTAGAGCAGGAGCGCGTCGTAGCGCGCGAGGGGCGGATCCCAGCGCGACCACACCACCGCGGATCCCGCCAGGCCCGCGAAGACGGCGATCGCGAACGCGCAGCACTGCAGCTCGATCCCCGCGAACCGCAGCATCTGTCCCACGAACCCCCGTGCGCGGGTCAGCGGGAGGCGCGCCGTCGACATGCCCCCGAGTATGCAGGTGCGGTCGCCCCGGCACCGTCGCCGCTAGGCTCGGGCGCGTGGTGAAACCGGAACGCAGGACCCGCGTCGATCTCGCGGTCTCGGCCGCGATCCTGGTCGCGGTCGTCGTCGCGGGCCTCGTGGCGTGGAACCTGGGCACCGCGAGCAAGGCGGTCAGCGAGACCGCGCCCGCGCCGTCGACGGTGCCGTCGTCGCTCGTCGAGCTGCCCGCCGCGCTCCGCGAGGCGTGGACCGCGCAGGCGGATCGTCCCGTGGCGACGGTGAACGGTTCCCTCGCCCTCGCCCGGGGCGGCGAGGTCACCGGGCACGACCCCGTGACGGGGCAGCGCACCTGGCGCTACCAGCGCGAGAGCGACGTGTGCGGGCTCATGGTCAACGCGGGCCTGGTGCTCGCCTTCTACCGCGATGTCCGCGGCTGCGGCGAGGTGATGGCGCTCGACCCCGGCACCGGTCAGCGCCGCGCCAGCCGCACCGGCCGCGAGGATCACGACGTGACGCTCACCGGCGACGGCAACTACGCCGTCGCACAGGGCCCGACGCGGGTCGACGTGTTCCGGTCGGACCTCGTGCGCACCGTCGAGTACGGCAAGCCCGACGTGCCCGTGAACCCGGGCGTCCAGCCCCGCTCCGGGTGCACGATCGGGTCCGCGCTCCCGGCCGGGGCGTCGATCGCCGTCCTCGAAGCCTGCCCCACCGAGCCCTATCCCCGCCTCACCGTGATCGGTGCCTCCCCGAAGGAGGCCGCCGAACCGCAGGAGACCTCGTCGGTCGTCGCCCCGGACCTGGGGGCCGCCGCGCCCGACGGCACCGACCGCGCGCGGCTCATCACCGCGACGGCGAACGGCGCCGTGGTCTACGTCCCGGCCCAGGAGGGGCGCCCCGCGCGGGTGACGACGGTCGATCCGCAGGGCCGCACGCTGCGCTCCGTGGACGTGACCACCGGGCCGGGCGGCGCCCCGCGCGACGTCCCGGTGGTGACGGAGGCCGGCATCGCCGCGTTCTACACCGGCACCTCGACCGTGGTGGTCGACGCCGCGTCGCTCGCCGCGGAGATGGTGATCCCCGGCACCCGCGGCCCCGGTGCCGTGGTCGGCGGCCAGCTCGTGGTGCCCGGTCCCACTTCGTTGTCCGCGTACGACCTGGACACCCGGGCCATGACGCGCTCGACGCCGATCGCCAAGCCCGGCTACACCGACGGACCGGTGCTGCTCACCGAGGCGGGCACCACCCTCATCGCGCAGTGGGGCTCGACAGTCCAGGCCTACCGCGCCGCCTGACGGGTACCGCTACTCGGCGGCCCAGGTGACCAGCGGCGCACCGTCGGAGACGTGGGCCTTGATGCTCTGCGCGAGCTCGCGGTAGGCGGTGGCGCCCTTGTTCTTCCGGCCGGCGAGCACGGTGCGGCCCGCGGCGTTCGCCTCCGCGAACCGCACGGTGCGCGGGATGGGCGGCGACAGCACGGCGAGGTCGTAGCGGTCGGCGACGTCGGAGAGGATGTCGCGGCTGTGCGTCGTGCGCGCGTCGTAGAGGGTGGCGATGGCGCCGAGCATGCTCAGCTCCGGGTTGGTGATCGCCTGCACGTCGCGGACCGTCTTGAGCAGCTGCCCCACGCCGCGGTGGGCGAGGGTCTCGCACTGCAGCGGGATGGCGACGGCGTCGGCGGCGGTGAGACCGTTGAGGGTGAGCACGCCCAGGCTGGGCGGGCAGTCGATGATCACCACGTCGAACCGCTCCCCCACCTCGGCGAGGGCCCGCTTGAGGGCGTACTCGCGGCCCGCGCGCATGAGCAGCAGGGCCTCCGCACCGGCCAGGTCGAGGGTGGCCGGGAGGACGGTCACGCCGTCCTCGGTCTCGAGCAGCACCTCGTCGATCTTCTTGTCGCCCAACAGCACGTCGTGCACGCTCTGCTCGATGCGGTCGGGGTTGTGGCCGAGGGAGAAGGTCAGGCAGCCCTGCGGATCGAGGTCGACGACGAGCACCCGCGCGCCGAGTTCCACGAGGGCCGCGCCCAGGCTCGCGACGGTGGTGGTCTTCGCGACGCCCCCCTTCTGATTGGCGACGGCGAGGACGAAGGGCGTGTCACCGGTCATGCTGCGAGGGTACCCACCGATGCACCACGATGAACGGATGAGCACCGGACACCGCCTCGTGTACATCCGCCACGGCGAGACCGCATGGTCGCGCTCGGGCCGCCACACCGGCGCCACGGACGTCCCCCTGACCGAGACCGGGATCGAGCAGGCGAAGGCCCTGGGCCCGGTGCTCGCGGACCTGGCGTTGGCGAACCCGACGGTGCTGGTCAGCCCCCGGGCGCGGGCAGCGACCACCGCGGAACTCGCGGGCCTGACGGTGACCGCCGTCGATCCCGACCTCGCCGAGTGGGACTACGGCGACTACGAGGGGCGCACCAGTGCCGAGATCCGGGTCGACGACCCGGGGTGGACGGTGTGGCGGTCCGGCGCGCCCGGCGGCGAGTCGATGGCGCAGGTCGCGGCGAGGGTGGACCGGGTGCTGGCGCGGGCGCGGGCAGCGATGGCCGACGGTGACGTCGTCCTCGTCGCGCACGGACACCTGGGGCGCGTGCTCACGGCGCGGTTCCTGGGCCAGCCGGCCGACTTCGGCCGGCACGTGCTCATCCTGCCCGCCTCCGCCGCCGTCCTCGGATACGACCGCGACGACGTCCCGCAGATCAGCCGGTTCGGCCTGACCGGCTACGCCGCGGCGCACTACGCCGGGCGGTAGGCCCCGTCAGTCCCGCCGGTACTCGCCCTCGAGCCAGGCCACCGTCGGCGGGCTGAACAGCAGCACGAGCACCACGACCGCGACCGCGATCAGCGGCAGACCGTACTCGGGGCGGCTCTGGGCGAACGCGCCGCTGATGCCCGCGCAGCCGAGCAGGAGGTTGGTGAGCACGCCGACGGTGCGCCCCCAGCGCCGGCCGCGGAGCAGCGCCACGCCGCCGGCCAGGACGGCGAGGCCGATGGGGATCATCCAGAACGCCATGCCGTAGGCACCCGTCGTGGTGTCGGCCGCGCCGGTGATGCCCCGGACCAGCTCCACGACGCCCAGCACCAGGGCGGCGAGCCCCTCGAGCGCGACGATCACGCCCGCGGCCCGCACGGTGCCGGGGGCGGCGGTACGGGTATCGCCGGAGCGCTGCGTGCGGGAGCGGGTGGCGGCCGGACGGGAATCGCCGCCGCTTCCGTTGGTCGATGTCACGCCCCCAGGGTATCGGGGCGGCCTGGGTAGGCTGCTCGGTGTGCGCGCCCTGTTGATCGTCAACCCCAACGCCACGTCCATCACCGCAGCGGGTCGAGACCTCGTGGCGATGGCGTTGGCGTCCACGCTCGACGTCACCCTGGCGCAGACCGAACGGCGCGGCCACGCGGCCGAGCTGGCCGCCGCCGCCCGCCACGACGGCACCGAGCTGGTGATCGTCCACGGCGGCGACGGCACCGTCAACGAGGTGGTGTGCGGCATCCTCGGCAGGGAGGGCCTCCCCGGCGGCGAGACGCCCGTGCACCCCGACACCCTGCCCGCCGTCGCTGTGATCCCGGGCGGCAGCGCGAACGTCTTCGCCCGCTCGCTCGCGGTGCCCCGCGACCCGCTGCAGGCCACCGTCCACCTCACGGATCTGTTGGCGCGCCGCAGTTTCCGCACCATCGGCCTCGGCTGCGCGGACGAACGCTACTTCCTGTTCAACGCCGGCATGGGCGTGGACGCCGAGGTGATCGCGAACATGGAGGCGCTGCGCGCGAAGGGCAAGGCCGCCACGTCCTCCCGGTACGTGCGCACGTCGATCCGCACCTTCTTCGCCGCCGCGCGGCGCGAGCCGCAGCTGACCGTCCACCTGCCCGGCGAGGAGCCGGGCACATGGCAGGACGTGGACGGCGTGCACTTCGCCTTCGTCTCCAACGCGAGCCCGTGGACGTTCCTCAACAATCGCGCGGTGTTCACCAACCCGGGGACGGATTACGGCACCGGACTGGGCGTGTTCGCATCGCGCTCGATGCGCACGATCCCGAACCTGATGCTCGTCCGGCAGATGCTCTCCGCCCGGCGGACGAAGGGCCCGACGGTGCGCCACCTGGTCCGGCACGACGACCTGCCCGAACTGCGCGTGAGCAGCGCGGTCCCGGTGCCCGCGCAGGTCGACGGCGACCATCTCGGCGACCGCACGGAGGTCCGGTTCTGGTACTCGCCGGAGCGGATCCGCGTGGTGGCCGACCTGCCTCCGCTGCCCCGCGTGCGCTGAGCCCCGAGCGCGCCCGGGGCGCGCGCTTCCCGCGGACTCGGCGTGATGCGATCCGGTGCCGGGTGTGAGCGATTGGTCACCGCCTTGCAGAAACCTATTGCAAACCTGCAGCTTGTGCGGATATTCTTGCGGGCACGCCGCTGAACCGGCCGGAGTGTAATACACCCCTCAGAAGGGGGTCCTCACCGCCCCCGCTGTGAGATCGCCCACCTCTGAGTCGGAATCTATTGACTCTGGCCGGGAACGTGGAAACATTCATGACGTAACAGCGCGGAAACAGTTCGGTTCCCTCCGCGTTAACAGCCTGGAAATTCGGTGCCGGATCGGCACCCGCGTAGAGTGGCGCGCCCGTGCGCCTGAAGGAGTGTACTGACATGGATTGGCGCCATAAGGCCATCTGTCGCGACGAGGACCCCGAGCTGTTCTTCCCCGTGGGCAACAGCGGTCCGGCCATCGCGCAGATCGCGGACGCCAAGCTGGTCTGCAACCGCTGCCCCGTGACCGCCGAGTGCCTGTCCTGGGCCCTCGAGTCCGGTCAGGACGCCGGCGTGTGGGGCGGCATGAGCGAGGACGAGCGTCGCGCGCTGAAGCGCCGCAACGCCCGTACCCGCACGCGCACCGCCGTGTAGGACTCCCGCTTCGACGAAGGCCCGGTGGATCTCCACCGGGCCTTCGTCGTGCCCGGGTCACGTCGTGCCCGGCCCGGCGCCGTCGCGGCGGTGCTCCTCACGCCGGCTGCAGCGGCACGTGCAGCACCGCGTCGGTTCCGCCGTCCCGCGATGCCAGGGTCAGGGTCCCACCCAGTTCGGACTTCACCAGCGTCTGCACGATCTGCAGGCCCAGCCGGTCCGAACCCTCGAGGCTGAAGCCGGGCGGAAGTCCGGCACCGTCGTCCCGGACCGTGACCTCGAGCATCCTGGTGGACCGGTGCGCGAGCAGTTCGATGGTGCCCGTCTCCCCCGGCTCGTAGGCGTGCTCCATGGCGTTCTGGATCAGTTCGGTGACGACCATGACCAGTGGCATCGCCCGGTCCGCGTCGAGCAGACCGACGTCGCCCCGCCGGACGACGGTGACCGCCGCGGACCCGCCCGCCGGGGTCACATCGCCCATGATCGGGATGAGCCGGTCGATGACCTCGTCGATGTCGACGTGTTCGTCGACGCTCATGGACAGCGTCTCGTGCACCAGCGCGATCGACGCCACCCGCCGCACGGATTCCAGGAGGGCCCGCTTCGCCTCGTCGTTGCGGGTACGGCGCGCCTGCAGCCGCAGCAGCGCCGACACCGACTGCAGATTGTTCTTCACCCGGTGGTGGATCTCGCGGATCGTCGCGTCCTTGGAGATGAGGGCGCGGTCGCGGCGCTTGAGCTCGGTGACGTCCCGGAGCAGGACCACGGCACCGTCGTGCCGGCCTCCCGGATGCAGGCCCAGGACGCGCAGCACCACGGTGACGCCGCCCTTGGTGAGTTCGATCCGCGACCCCTCGCCGCGCCGCAGCGCCCCGTCGAGGGCCGCGGCGAGGTCCTCGGACTCGAAACTGTCGCCGACCAGCTCGGCGGTGGCCTCGGCGAGCTCGCTGCCCTCCAGATCCGTCGCCGCGCCCATCCGGCGGTACGCGGACTGCGCGTTGGGGCTCGCGAAGACGACCCGGCCGTCCCCGTCGAGCCGGATGAAGCCGTCGCCGGCCCGCGGCTCCGCCTCGCCCGTGGGCAGTTCCTCCCGCTCGGGGAAGGTGCCCTCGGCGACCATCGTGCACAGGTCGTCGGCGCACTCGGTGTAGGCCACCTCGAGCGGGCTCGGGGTACGCGGGTGGGTCACGTTGAAGTCGCGGGTGAGCACGGCCACGACCTCGCCGTCCGAGGACACCGGGACGGCCTCGCGCCGCACGCGGGACGGGCCCGTCCACGCCGGGGTCACCCCGCGCACCACCACGCCGCCCTCGAAGCCGGCGTGCAGCGTGGGCGCCTCCCAGGGCGGGACGACGACGCCCACCCCGTCGGAGTCGTAGACGGTGGACGTGGTGTTGGGCCGGCACTGCGCGATGCAGATGTACGCCGGATCCGGGGCGTCGCCCTCCGGGTCGTTGCGGACCCACAACCGCAGGTCGGCGAAGGAGAGATCGGCCAGCAACTGCCACTCGCCGGCGATCCGCTGCAGGTGCCGGGCGGCCCTGCCGGGCAGGTCGGTGTGGATCGCCAGGAGGTCGGCGAGGGAGGCCATGGGACCGCCTTTTTGTCGTCGTCGGTGCCGTCGTGAAACAATAGCCGGTACTGCGTATGAGCTTGACGGACAGGAAGGAGACCGCCATGGGAAAGCGTGGACGTAAGAAGCGCTCGCGGAAGAAGAACGCTGCGAACCACGGCAAGCGCCCGAACTCCTGATCCCTCAGGTTTCATGTGACTTGCGCACGAGGGCCCGTCGACGATCATCGTCGACGGGCCCTCGTCATGTCGGTGCGGCGCGGTGGCTGCGCCGTGCTACTCCGGGCGGAAGCGCACCTCGGTGTGCCGGATGCTGATGGTCAACCGCTCCCGCAGCCCCTCGGGTGCGCGCTCGCCGCCGCACTTGCGGTTCACGAGCGACTTGATCTGCTGCTCGATGCCGTAGTGCGACAGGCACTGCGAGCAGCCGTCGATGTGCGCCTTGAGTCGCTCCTTGGCGGCCGCATCGCACTCGTTGTCCAGGAGCAGCCAGATGTCCGCCATCACGGCGGAACAGTCGAGCTCCAGGTCCGGGTTGCCGTCCGACGAGTACGTCACTTCTCATCCTCCTGCTCGGCGGAGCCCGCGGCACCGTCGGTTTCCTGCCCCCGGAGGAAGCCGCGCTCCCGCGCGACGCCCTCGAGCTCGGCGCGCAGTTGCCGCCGTCCGCGGTGCAGCCGCGACATGACCGTGCCGATGGGGGTACCCATGATCTCGGCGATCTCCTTGTAGGGGAATCCCTCCACATCGGCGTAGTACACCGCCATGCGGAACTCCTCGGGGAGCTTCGCGAGAGCCTGCTTGATCTCGTCGTCGGGCAGCGCGTCCAGTGCCTCGATCTCCGCGGAGCGCAGGCCGGTGGAGCTGTGCTCCGCCGTGGCCGCGAGCTGCCAGTCGGTGATCTCGTCCGTGGGGTACTGCGCGGGCTGCCGCTGCTTCTTGCGGTAGCCGTTGATGTACGTGTTGGTGAGGATCCGGTACAGCCAGGCCTTGAGGTTGGTGCCCTTCTTGAAGCTGCGGAAGGCGCTGTAGGCCTTCACGTAGGTCTCCTGGACCAGATCCTCGGCGTCCGCCGGGTTGCGGGTCATCCGCAGCGCGGCACCGTACAGCTGATCGAGCAACGGCAGCGCCTCGGCCTCGAAGCGGGCCGTGAGCTGCTCCGGCGTCTCGGTCACCTCGTCGGGGGCCGAGTCCAGATCCGCTACGTGCGTGATGTCCCCGTCCGTCATACCGTCGAAGGCTACCGGTCGCTCGAGGACCGCTGCGCCGCTACCTGCACTCACGACCTCTGCAACAGCACAGTCCGCCGGCTTGTTCCCGCGGTGTCCGGATCAACGCAGGCGGAGCCGGACCATGGGCAGACCGTCGACGGTGTGCCCCACCGCGTGCTCGATCGCGCCGCGTAGCCGCTCCCAGGCGGCGGGGTGCGCGGCGCGGTACCGGTCCAGGACCGCGGCGGAGTCCTCGCCGTCGAGGAGGTCGGCGTGCGCCGCCCGCTCGCGCCGGCCGACGGTGACCCGGCACTCCGGCTGCGCCCGCAGGTTGCGGTACCACTGCGCGGTCTCGCCGAAGCCGCTGCACACGACCACGGTGTCCGGATCCGGCCGGTCGACGACCTCGAGGACGACGTAGCGCGGCTCGCCGGACTTCCGCCCGGTGTGCTGGATCATCACCATGCGCGGCCCGAGCACCGGCCCCAGCCCGTGCCGGAACAACCAGATGGGCGCCCGGACCAGCCGTCGCGTCCGCAGCGCCCGCGCCGCCAGCGCGGTGGGACTCAGGTTCTCCATCATCGACGCCACCGCCCCGACGGTACGCCGCGCCCCGCGGCGCCATCCGCGCACGTCCGGCGACCGTCCGCGCACCGGCGCGAGACGGGGCCTGCTCGCGCAGTCGCTCACCGACGTAGGTCGAGGACGGCGCAGAGGGCGGCGTCCACCGCCCGCAACTCGTCGAATCCGAGACGGCCGACGACATCGCCGAGCCGCGACGGGTCGACCGCCGTCGTCTGCTCGACCAGGACCCGCGTCCGCGCACCGTCGATCTCGACCTCGGGGCGGAACGACGCAGCGCGCGCCGAGGCCGAGGTCGGCGAGACCAACCACGTCGACAGCATCGCGAACTCGTCGCCCTGGACCACCACCGCGTACCGCCGACCGGCCTGCTCGTGCCCGCGTACGCCTCGGGGAGCGAGGAGACGGTGGACGTCACCACGCACGCAGGGACTCCATCGCATCGCGCACCCGCGCCATCTCCGCGCGGTCATCCGGGTCTGCTGCGAGCTCCTCGACCTCGGCGCGCAAGCGTTCCCGCCGCCGGCGGTCCGCTGCGGCGACGAGCGCGTCGCGGATCGCGGCCGAGACGGCCGAACCGTCTTCGACCAGTTCGTCCAGCGCCCTGCGGGCCTCGTCGTCCAGCCGGAAGGTGATCGACGTCGCCATACCCGAAGAATACGCGCCTGTCGCCCTGATGTCATACAGAACGTCATACACCTTGTCCTCCCTCGCGCCGGCTGCTTGACTGGCGGCATGGGTAAGAAGAACGCAGCGGCGACACCGGCGATCGCGGCACTGCAGGCCGAGGGCGTCGAGTTCCGGGTGCACGAGTACGCCCACGACCCGCGGGCGGAGTCCTTCGGCGGGGAGGCCGCGCAGGCCCTGGGCCACGACCCGGCTCGGGTGTTCAAGACCCTCGTGATCGGCGACGGGAAGCAGCTCGCCGTCGCGATCGTGCCCACCTCGGGCAAGCTCAGCCTCAAAGCCGCCGGCGCCGCCCTGGGCCTGCACCGGCCGGCGATGGCGGACCCCGCCGACGTGCGGCGGGTGACCGGCTACGTGCTCGGGGGCGTCTCCCCGCTGGGCCAGCGCAAGCGCCTGCCGACCGCGATCGACGAGTCCGCCCTCGGCTTCGAGACCGTCTTCTGTTCCGCCGGCCGACGGGGCCTGGAGGTGGAGGTCGCGCCGTCGGACCTGGTGCGGCTGACGTCGGCGGCGGTGGCGCCGCTCGCCGCGCCGTGATAATCAGGGGATGACAAGCGGTCGGCCCGGGTGTGGCGGCGACCGCAGCGGAAAGTAGGTTCGTGGTATGGCCAGCTACTTCGTCACGGGCGGGACCGGCTTCATCGGCCGCGCCGTCGTGGCGCGGCTCGCGGCCGCGGACCGGGACGGCACGATCTATCTGCTGGTGCGCGACGCCTCCCTCCCCCGGTTCGAACGGCTCATCGCCGACCTCGGGCACGAGCTCGCCCCGCAGGTGGTGCCGGTCGCGGGCGACGTGACCCGGCCCGGCCTGGGCATCACCCCCGGCGACCTCCCCGAGCACGTCGACCACGTGATCCACCTCGCCGCCGTCTACGACATGGACGCGCCCGAGGAGGTGCAGGAGCGGACCAACGTCGAGGGCACCCGGAACGTGCTCGAGCTCGCCGCCCGGCTCGGCGCCACCGTGCACCACGTCTCGTCGCTGGCCGTGGCGGGCAACCACGAGGGATGGTTCTCGGAATCCGACTTCGACGTCGCCCAGAACTTCCCCACGCCGTACCACCGCACCAAGTACGAGTCCGAGCGCCTCGTCCGCGAGTCGACGGTGCCCTGGCAGGTGTACCGGCCGTCCATCGTGGTCGGCGATTCGATGACGGGCGCCATCGACAAGATCGACGGGCCGTACTACTTCTTCCCGTTCCTGCGGCTGATGGGCACAATCCCGCACCACCTGCACGTGCCCTTCGCCAACCTCGGCTACACGAACGTGGTGCCGGTGGACTTCGTGGCATCGGCGATCGTCGCGCTGGTCACCGCCCCGCCGGCACCCGGCGCCGTCTACCACCTGGCCGACCCCAAGGGCCAGAGCATGGCCGCGATCTACGAGGCGATCGCGCCCGCCTTCTCCGGCCCCAGGACCCTTCCGGTGCCGAGCGCGCCGCTGGGCGAGTTCGCGGCACGGATCGGCCGCCGGGGCGAGGTACGCGCCCTGCGGGACACGATCGCGCGCCAGCTCGGCATCCCGCCGTCGATCCTGGACCACCCGTTCTACAACACCCGGTTCGATTCCGAGGCCACGTTCCGGGTGCTCAGCCGGCTGGGCGTGGCTCTGCCGCGCCTGAAGTCGTACGGCCCGCGGCTGTTCCGCTACTGGGCGGAGCACCTCGATCCCTCCCGCAATCGCCGCGACGATCCGCGCGGTCCGCTCGTGGGCAAGCACATCCTGCTCACGGGCGGCTCCTCCGGCATCGGACGCGAAGCCGCGAGGCAGGCGGTCCTCAAGGGCGCCAACGTCTTCATCGTCGCCCGCAAGGCCGAGGACCTCGCCGACGCGGTCCTGCGCATCGACGCCGAGCCGGGCCTGCCCGGGGTGCCCAAGGGCACCGTCCGCGCCTACCAGTGCGACGTCACCGACCCGGAGGCGGTGCGCACCACCGTCGCCCAGATCCTGGCCGAGCACGGCCACGTGGACGTGCTCGTCAACAGCGCCGGCCGGTCCATCCGCCGGGCCACCGTCGACTCGGTGGACCGCGCCCACGACTACCAGCGGACGATGGCGGTCAACTACTTCGGCGCGGTCTACCTGATCCTGGAGCTGTTGCCGCACATGATCGCCCGCAAATCCGGGCACGTGGTCAACGTCTCGTCGATCGGCGTGCAGGTGCGCGGCCCGCGGTTCGCGGCGTACATCGCGTCGAAGTCGGCACTGGAGGCGTTCAGCGACATCACCGCGGCGGAGACCATGTCGGACCACGTGACCTTCACCAACATCCACATGCCGCTCACCCGCACCCGCATGATCGAGCCGACCGACGCCTACGACAACGCGATGGCCCTGTCGGTCGAGAAGGCCGGCCAGATCGTCGTGCGCGCCATCGTCGAGCGGCCTCGCCGGATCGACACCCCGCTCGGCACCCTGGCGCAGTTCGGCCAGTTCCTCTCCCCGCGCATCGCCGCGGCGGCGCAGCACCAGGGCTATCTCCTGTTCCCGGAGCCCGAGGGCGACACCGAGGGGGCGGCGAAGGTCGTCGAGGTCGACGTGGCCGAGGTGGACACCCCGCGCGGGCGGCTCGCCGCGGCGGGCGCCGCCACGAAGGACCTGTCGAAGGACATCTCCACCGCCGCCGTGAGCCCGCTCTTTGGCATCTCCGGCGACCAGGGTCTGCGGCGCCTCGCCCGCAAGACCCTCAACCGCCTGCCCGGCATCAACTGGTAGCCCGCAGCGCCGTCGGCGGTACACCGGTGAGCGCGCGCACCTCCCGGGTCAGGTGCGCCTGGTCGGCGTAGCCCGCCGCGGCGGCGATGTCGGCCAGCGCCCGGCCGGCGCGGATCGGCCCGACGACCCGCTGAAACCGCTGGATCCGCGCGAGGGTCTTGGGGCCGTAGCCGAAGGAGCGCCGGGCCAGCCGGTGCAGCGCACGCTCGCCGAGCCCGGATTCCGCCGCGATCTCCCCGACGGTGCGTCCCACCCGCAGCCGGTCGGCGATCGCACCGATCCGGCGGTCCAGGTCCACACCGTCGAGGAGCGCCGCCGCGATCGTCTCCGGATCGTGGACGCGCGGAGTCCTCCTGTGCGGCAGCACGTCCGCGAGGGCGACCCGCCTGCCGGTCAACTCGTCGGCCGCGATCCCCAGCAGCTGCGGGAGCATCCCGGAGGGGAACCGCAGGCCGTCGAGCCGGGCCCCGTCGAACCCGGCGACGCGCGCGGCCACGGCGTCCGGGCCCGCGACGATCGGCGTGCCGTCGACGACGATGACGTCCATGCACCCGTCGGGCAGGATCAGGCCCGGCCCCGCCCGGCCGTCCGAGACCCACCGGACCGCGCCGGGGACCGCCGACGGCCGCTCGCTGTACACGCTTCGAGTATGTCCGAAACGTTCAAGACGCGGGCCGCGCCGCGGCATACCGTGACCGCATGACACAGCGACTGCGATTCGACGCGATCGGCATGGTGACCGAGGACCTGGCCGCCTCCCTCGCCTTCTACCGGCGACTGGGCCTGGAGATCCCCGACGGTGCCGAGAAGGAGCCGCACGTGGAGGCGGAGCTGCCGGGCGGTATGCGACTGATGTGGGACACGGTCGCGGTGGTCCGTTCGATGGAGCCCGACTGGGTCAAGCAGCCCGGGCAGAACGCCACACTGTGCGTCCGGTGCGCCTCGCCCGCGGTCGTCGACGAGGTGCACGCGGAACTGGTCGCCGCGGGCAGCCCGAGCGCGATGGCCCCGTTCGACGCGCCGTGGGGGCAGCGGTACGCGGGCGTGCTCGACCCCGACGGCTACCAGGTGCAGCTCTTCGCGCAGCAGTAGTCGCGGACCGGGCGCGGGCACCGTCGAACCTGCCTATCGTGGGGAGTGACCGTTCCCGTCCCCCACAAGGAGATCCGACGATGCCCGACATCCAGTACGCGGTGACCGACCCCGCCACCGGCGAGGTGCTGCAGACCTATCCGACCGCCGAGCCCGCCGAGGTCGAGGCGGCGATCGACGCGGCGTCGCGGGCCGCGCGGACGTGGCCGCAGCAGTCGACGGTCGCGGAGCGGGCCGCGCTGGTGCGCCGCGTCGCCGAGCTCCACACCGAGCGCCGCGAGACGCTCGCCCGAATCATCCAGCGGGAGATGGGCAAACCGCTCGAGGACGCGCTCGGCGAGGTCGACTTCTCCGCCGCGATCTACACCTACTACGCCGACAACGCGGAGAAGTTCCTCGCGGACCAGCCGCTGGACCTGCTCGAGGGCGACGGCACGGCGGTGATCCGCCGCTCCCCGATCGGCGTGCTGTTCGGGATCATGCCGTGGAACTTCCCCTACTACCAGGTGGCGCGGTTCGCCGGCCCGAACCTGGCCGCGGGCAACACCATCCTCCTCAAGCACGCCCCGCAGTGCCCCGAGTCGGCCGAGGCGATGCAGCTGATCTTCGACGAGGCGGGCCTGCCCTCGGGCGCGTACGTCAACATCCGGGTCACCAACGAGCAGGCGGCGGACATCATCGCCGACCCCCGGGTCGCCGCGGTCTCGCTGACCGGCTCCGAGCGGGCGGGTGCCGCGGTCGCGGAGGTCGCGGGCCGGAACCTGAAGAAGTGCGTCCTGGAGTTGGGCGGCTCCGACCCCTTCATCGTGCTCTCGACCGACGACCTGGACGCGACCGTCGACGCGGCCGTCGCCGGCCGCCTCGACAACACGGGCCAGTCCTGCAATGCGGCGAAGCGGTTCATCGTGGCCGCGGACCTCTACGACGACTTCCTCGCGAAGTTCACCGGCAAGTTGCTCGCCGCGGGCGACGGCATCGCGCCGCTCTCCTCCGAGCGCGCGGCGGAGAACCTCGAGAAGCAGGTCAACCAGGCCGTCGAGGCGGGCGCGAACCTCGCGATCGAGGGTCGGCGCGACGGCGCCTTCTTCCCGCCCGCCGTGTTGACGAACGTCACCGAGGACAACCCTGCGTTCCGGCAGGAGCTGTTCGGTCCGGTCGCGACCGTCTACAGGGTCGAGGGCGAGGGCGAGGCGCTGGCGCTCGCGAACGACACCCCGTTCGGCCTCGGCTCGTACGTCTTCACCACCGACCCGGAGCAGGCGGCCCGTGTCGCGGACGGCATCCAGGCGGGCATGGTCTTCGTCAACGGGGTGCTCGCCGAGGGAGCGGAGCTGCCCTTCGGCGGCGTGAAGCGCTCCGGCTTCGGCCGTGAGATGGGGCCGCTGGGCATCGAGGAGTTCCTCAACAAGAAGCTGATCCGCACGATCGCGTAGGCCGGCGGGGCGGCCCCCGGGCCGGAACCGGGGCCCGCCTCTCCCGCCACGCGGGCGCGGCGTCGGCGCGCGTGCACTTGCTGTTAGCGATCCGTATCATCAGAGTGGTACATGCTGAGAATGCGGGGAGGCACAGTGAACACGGGTGGCGGCTTCTTCGTTCCGACCACCGCCGCGGTGGCGGTCTTCGCCGTGACGGTGGTCGCCGCGCCCGCTCTGGGCCTCCTCCCCCGCCGCTCGCCCGGCTGGTGCGCGTGGGCGGGCTTCGCCGCCGGTGTCCTCGCCGGCATCGTCACCGCGGCGCAGCAGATGTCCTTCCTGCTGCCCCTGAGCATCCTCGCCTTCTCCCTGATCGCGCTGGTCGGATGGACCAGGGCGGAGCACTGGGCGGGCCGGCTCGATGCCGGCCCCGTGGGCCGCGGCGCGCTCTTCCACGCCTACGGCGTGGGCGCGTTCTGCGCCGCACTGGTCGGGCTCGTCGTCCGGGTGATCTGAGAGACGCACAACACGTAGGGCAGCCACGGACAGGAGCGCACAGTCCGGGCGCCCTGTGGCCTTGGCCACGGATCAGTCCCGCAGAAGCCGTTCGAATTGAACCGGCATCGACGTTTCCGCTACAAACGATGAGTGACTGATAGAGAAGAAGGACTCCACTCTCATCCTCGCTGGGATGTGTGGTACCCCAGCGCCTTCGAGGTCACCACCGAAGGCGTGCGGAGCTTCGGTCGCGCGACGCGCTGCTGGCACACGCCGTGGGAGAGCCTCGGCGTGCCGCCCAGGGACACGCCCGTCCCCGCCACGCTGCTCGCGGCGCCGATGCTCCACGCGGTGGCCGCGCTCGTCGCGGCCTCGATCAGCAGCCCGAACATGTCCCGGATCCTGCACGCCGGGCAGTCCTACCGCTACGAGCGGCATCCCGTGGTCGGCGACCGGATCGACATCGGCGCACGGATCACCGACCGTGCGGAGCGCGGCGGCGCGGACTTCTTCACCGTCGAGAGCGGAGCCGTCGTCGACGAGGAGACCCTCGTCGTCGGGACCAGCCAGATCGTGTACCTGGGCTCCGCCGTCGAGGGGCCCGCGCTCGATGACGCCCTCGTCGAGAACGTGATGCTGTTCGGCACCGGTCCGCTCACCCAGCAGCTCACCTGACGCGAGCCGACTGCGCTACAACAGGCTCAGCTGACCCGGCTCGGTGCCGGGCTCCACGCGCTCGATGAGCTCGGGACCGGTGTTGGCAACAGCGTTCACCAGGGCGGACACGGGCCGGATCTCGATGCGCTCCGCCACCTCGAGGGCGGGCGGACGCAGCAACGCCGGGTCGACGGCACCGTCGGGGTTCAGCCACTCGTCGAAGACGTCGGGCGTCAGGACCAAGGGCATCCGGTCGTGCACGGCGCGCAGGGGGCCGACCGCGTCGGTGGTCAGCACCGTCGCCGACAGGGTGGGCGGCACGTCCGGGCCCGCCCCGGCGGGCCGCCACACCGACCACAAACCCGCGATGTACATCCGCGTCCCGTCCACCGGGGTGAGGTACGTGGGCTGCTTGCGCGGCTTCTTCGCAGCCGGGTCGAGCACCTGCCACTCGTACCAGCCGTCCATCGGGATCAGGCAGCGCTTGGACTTGATCGCGGTGCGGAAGGCCGGCTTCTCCTCCACGGACTCCGCGCGGGCGTTGAACAGCGGCGGGCCACTGAGCGTCTTCTGCCAGTGCGGGAGGAGCCCCCAGCGCATCGCACGCAGCCGCCGGGTGGCCGGTTCGGCGGGCGCCTCCCGCGAGTGCCGGGACACGACGGCGACGATGTTCGTCGTGGGCGCGACGTTGAAGCCGGGCACGTCCAGCTCCGTGCCCTCGGTCTCGTCCTCCGCGTCGATCTCCGCCGCCAACAGCGCCGGGTCGGTGGTCACCGCGTAGCGTCCGCACATGCCCCCAGCGTACGACGGTGCACCGACGGCTTCCGCCGGAGCGCTACGCGTCGAACTCGTCGAAGACGCGGCGCGGCCCGGCACCGGTGGTGGCGAGTGCGTCGTGCGGGTTCGCGAGCGCGCAGGAGGCCATCGACAGGCAGCCGCAGCCGATGCAGTCGGTGAGGTTGTCGCGCAGCCGGGTGAGCTCGTCGATCCGGTGCGACAGGTCGTCGTGCCAGTGCCGCGACAGCCGCTCCCAGTCCGCCTTGGTCGGCGTGCGGCCGTCGGGCAGCGTCGCCAGGGCATCGCGGATCGTGGCGAGCGGAATGCCCACGCGGTGGCTGATCCGGATGAAGGCCACTCGGCGCAGCATCTCCCGCGGGTACCGCCGCTGGTTGCCGGATGTGCGCCGCGCGGAGATCAACCCCTCGCGCTCGTAGAAGTGCAGCGCCGACACCGACACGCCGCTGCGCGCGGACAACTGGCCGACGCTGAACTCCCGGGTGGTCTCCACCCCGTGAAGACTACCTGAACGTTACTTCAGGGATCAGCGTGCGGGCGCGGGCTTCGGCGCCGACGACGACGCGGGGGCCGGCTTGGCGGCCGGGGCCGCGGGCTTCGCCGACGGGGCGCCGGGCTTCGCGGACGCGGCGGGGGCGGCCGGCTTGGCGGACGCGCTCGCGGCGGGAGCCGGAGCGGCCGTGGGCTTCGGCGGGTTCTTCAGGATGGCGATCTGCACGCCGAGCAGGTCGACGGCCAGCTTGTCGTCGGCGCCGACGAAGGGCGCGGGCTCACGGGACTGACGTCCGCCGCGCAGCGACATGGTGACGCCGTTGACCACCGCGGTGTACTGCCGCGACTGCATGTACTCCACCTGGTTGCCGCGCTTGGTCTTCGTGGTGAACTCCAGGCCCAGGCCGTCGGGGGCGCCGGTGACGGCGATCGTGCGCACGCTGACCTCGGAGGTGGCGCCGTCGCGGACCGCCTTGAAGGTGCCGCACTTGGGCAGCGCCGCGCGGAGCGGGGCGACGTCGATCGCGAACTTCGAGACCACCATCGACCAGTTCACGCCGCGCGCGGAGCCGTTGGTCTGCGCGGTGTCGGTGCCCTTGGGGATGGGCAGGCCCGCGTAGAGGATCTTGCACTCGGCGGGGGTGACCGCCGCGCGGTTCAACGCCGCCCACGCACCGTTCCAGCCCGCTGCGGCGCCGGAGAGCACCGCGCCGCCGAAGTTCATGTCATCGGGCAGGTTGCCGGATCCGATGACCAGTTCGCCCGCCTTGTTGGTGGGGGCGGCGGCCGGCGCGGGGTCGGCCGGCTTCGGGTCCGCCGACGCGGCCGGGGCGAGGACACCCACGGAGGCGGCGAGGGTGGCGACGGTGGCGGCGGACACGACGGCCCTGCTCACGAACGTACGAGTGCGCTTCATCGAAAGTTCTCCCGGCGGTGATGACCTGACCTGTTCCGTCCAGCAAGGTAGCACGCGGTGAGGCCACCCTCATGTGCAAGGATGTGCGCGTGGAGCAGTTGGAGCTTTGGCCCGCGCCCTTCGCCGCAGGTCCGGTGACGGGCACCGTCGCCCTCCCGGGCTCGAAATCGATCACCAATCGCGCGTACGTCCTTGCGGCACAGGCATCGTCGCGTTCCACGCTGACGAACACGCTCCGCAGCCGCGACACCGACCTCATGGCGGGCGCACTGACCGCGCTCGGCGCGCGCGTCGACTTCCTTACCGACACCACGGTTGCGGTCACCGGCGGCGAGCTGCACGGCGGCACCGTCGACTGCGGCCTCGCCGGCACCGTCATGCGCTTCCTCCCGCCGCTCGCCGCCGGGGCGCGCGGCACCGTCGCCTTCGACGGTGACCCGCAGGCGCGGGTCCGGCCGCTGGGAACCGTGCTCGACGCCCTGCGCGGGCTCGGCGCGACCATCGACGGCGACGGCCTGCCGTTCACCGTGCACGGTGAGGGCCCGATCCGCGGCGGCGCCGTCACCATCGACGCCTCCGCGAGTTCGCAGTTCGTCTCCGGCCTGCTGCTCAGCGGCCCGAGCTTCGCCGAGGGCGTCACCGTGCACCACGACGGGAAGCCCGTGCCGTCGATGCCGCACATCGAGATGACCGTCGACATGCTGCGCGCCGCCGGCGCCGAGGTCGACACCTCCGAGGCGAACACCTGGCGCGTCGCGCCGGGCGGGCTCCGCGCGCACGACTGGACCGTCGAGCCGGACCTGTCGAACGCCACCGTCTTCCTCGCCGCGGCCGCGATCACCGGCGGCGCCGTGACCGTGCCGCACTGGAACCCGCGGTCCACGCAGCCGGGTGTCCAGTTCGCCGACATCCTCGCCGCGATGGGTGCCGAGATCACCCACGCCGACGGCGCGCTGACCGCCCGCGGGACCGGTGCGCTCCACGGCGTGGACTGGGACCTGCGCGACATCGGCGAGCTCACGCCCACCGTCGCCGCCCTGGCCGCGCTCGCGGACAGCCCGTCGCACCTGCGCGGCATCGCCCACCTGCGCGGGCACGAGACCGACCGGCTCGCGGCGCTGACGGCCGAGATCACGGCGCTCGGCGGGCGGTGCGCCGAGACCGAGGACGGCCTGACCATCGAACCCGCCACGCTGCACGGCGGCGTCTGGCACAGCTACGCGGATCACCGCATGGCGACCGCCGGCGCGATCCTCGGCCTGGTCACCGAGGGCGTGCAGGTCGAGGACATCGCCACCACCGCCAAGACCATGCCCGACTTCCCCGCGCTGTGGCAGGCGCTCCTGGACGGCGGATCGTGAGCCTTGGGTAAGCGCGAGTACGACGAGTCCGATGTCCGGGTGCGCCCGGGCAAGGGCAGCAGGCCGCGCACCAAGAACCGCCCCGACCACAGCGAGGCCGACACCGCCATGGTGGTGTCCGTCGACCGCGGCCGCTGGGGCTGCGCCCTCGGCGGCGACCCCGACCGGATCATCACCGCCATGCGGGCCCGGGAGCTGGGCCGCTCCCCCATCGTCGTGGGCGACTCCGTGGGGGTCGTCGGCGACCTGTCGGGCCGCAAGGACACGCTCGCCCGGATCGTCCGCGTGGACGAGCGCAGGACGGTCCTGCGCCGCACCGCCGACGACACCGATCCGTACGAGCGGATCGTCGTCGCGAACGCGCAGCAGCTGCTCATCGTGACCGCGCTGGCCGACCCGCCGCCGCGGACGGGATTCGTCGAACGCACCCTCATCGCGGCCTACGCGGGCGGGCTCACGCCGGTGCTGTGCCTGACGAAGGGCGACCTCGCCGACGCGGCGGAGTTCACCGCCGCCTTCGCCGACCTCGACCTCACCGTGATCGCCGCGGGCCGCGGGGACCCGCTGGACGAGGCCCACGAGCTGCTCACGGGGCGCGTCACCGCACTCATCGGGCACAGCGGCGTGGGCAAGTCGACCCTGGTCAACCGCCTCGTTCCCGACGCCAACCGGGCCACGGGCGTGGTCTCCGGAGTCGGCAAGGGGCGGCACACGTCCACGCAGTCGGTGGCGCTGTGGCTCCCCGACGGCGGCTGGGTGGTGGACACCCCCGGCATCCGCAGCTTCGGTCTCGCGCACATCTCCACCGACGACGTGATCGCCGCGTTCCCCGACCTCGCCGAGGCCGTGGAGGACTGCCCCCGCGGGTGCACCCACCTCGGGCCGCCCGCCGACCCCGAGTGCGCCCTGGACCGGCTGGAGGGGACGGCGCACCGTCGGGCGATGGCGGTCCGGGGCCTGCTGACGGACCTCGGCGCCACGCCCGACTGGGCCTGAGCTACGCCGACGCGCGCTTGGGCAGCTTCCACCCCGGGCGCGGGTAGTGGCAGGTGTAGCCGTCCGGGTACTTCTCCAGGTAGTCCTGGTGCTCCGGTTCGGCCTGCCAGAACGGGCCCGACGCCTCGATCGTGGTCACGGCCTTGCCGGGCCACAGGCCCGAGGCGTCGACGTCGGCGATGGTGTCGCGGGCGACCCGCTCCTGCTCCTCGCTGAGCGGGAAGATCGCCGAACGGTAGCTGGAACCCACGTCGTTGCCCTGGCGGTCCTTCGTGGACGGATCGTGGATCTGGAAGAAGAACTCCAGGACGTCGCGGTAGCTGGTCTTCGTGGGGTCGAAGACGATCTCGACCGCCTCCGCGTGGCCCGGATGATTGCGGTAGGTCGCGTGATCGTTGCTGCCGCCCGTGTAGCCGACGCGGGTCGACTCGATGCCCGGCTGCTTGCGGAGCAGGTCCTGCATGCCCCAGAAGCATCCGCCCGCCAGGACCGCCGTCTCGCGGCCGGGGACCGTGGTGATGGTGCCGTTGTCCGTCATGCGCAGCTCCTTCCGCCGGGAGGCCCGTGCTCCCGCTGCTCGCTTCAACGCGCCGAGAAGCGTCACGATTCCGACGGTACCCGCACCGTGCGGGTGAGGTAGGTGCTGTTCGGGTCGTCGACGTAGTTCCCGAACGGCGGGCACGGGACGAAGCCGTGCGCGGCGTAGAGCGCCCGCGCGGGCGCGAAGAAGTCCTGGCTGCCCGTCTCCAGGGAGATCCGCTCCACGCCCCGGGAACGGGCGTCGTCGATCGCGTGCGCCAGGAGCCGCCGGCCGATGCCCCGCCCGCGGGCCTGCGGCGCGGTGCGCATCGACTTCAGCTCCTCGTGGCCGGGGCCGACCTCCGCCAGCGCGACGGTGCCGACCAGCTCGCCGTCCTCGTGCAGCGTCCACAGCCGCACGTGCGGCGCGCGCAGCTCGTCCAGGCCGAGGGCGTGCTGGCTCTCCGGCGGCGCGGTCGGTGCCATGTCGGCGTGGTGGTCCGCGAGGAACGCGGCGAGTGCGGGATCGGCGAAGTCGGCGCGGGCGATCATTCGGTGGCGGCGGCCTGCGCCGCGTCGATCATGGCGTCCACGCTGGTCAGCTTCACGCGCGGGCGGTCGTCCTCCTCGGCGAGCGCGGTCTCGTGCGCGTCGATGGCCATCCAGCCGTCGTACTCGACGAGGTTCGGCACGCGGTCGACGATGAGCTTCTCCACCTGTGCACCGTCGAACTCGCTGCGCGCGAGCTTCCCCTCCGCGACGTCCGCGAGCAGCACCGACACGGTGTCACGGGCGCAGTCGCGGTTGGTGGGGATCACGCCCGACGGGCCGCGCTTGATCCAGCCGACGACGTAATGGCCCGGCAGGGGCGCACCGTCGTAGCCGACGATCCGGCTGTCGGCGTTGCGGAAGACGCCCCGCTCGGTGTCGAACGGGATGCCCGGGATGGGGGTGCCGTGGTAACCGACGGCGTGGATCACCAGGCCCGCCTCGTGCTCGGCGACGGCGCCGGTGGGCTGCGCTTCGACGCAGCCGTCCTCGCCCTCGACCAGTTCGTTCGTCGCGACCGAGACGGTGCGGACGCGATCGTCGCCGTTGATTCCCACCACCGAGCGCAGGAACTTGAGGACGATCCGGCGGTCCGCCCCGGTGGGCTCCTGCGCGGCGAGCCGGCGCAGCTGCTTGAGGTTGTTGCGCTCGACCGGCGGGCGGGCCTTGTCGCGCTCCTTGTCCTCGGCGGGCACATCGGCCGGGTCGACGATCACGTCGACGCCGGGCAGCTTGCCCAGCTCGGCGACCTCGGCGGGGGTGAACGCCGCCTGCTCGGCGCCGCGCCGGCCCAGGACCACGACCTCCCGGACCGAGGAGCCGTGCAGGGCCTGCAGCGCGTGCTCGGCCATGTCGGTGCCCGACAGCTTGTCGGTGTCGGTGACGAGGATGCGGGCCGCGTCCAGCGCGACGTTGCCGTTGCCGATGACGACGGCGCGCTCGACGCCCAGGTCCACGTCGAGGTCGCGGCGGTCGGGGTGGCCGTTGTACCAGCCCACGAAGTCGCTCGACGGGTGGTTACCGGGGAGCCAGGCACCGTCGACCTCGAGGCGACGTCCACCGGACGCCCCGATCGCGTAGATCACGGCGTCGTACCACTGGGCCAGCTCGGAGGCCTGGACGTCGGTCGCGACCTCGACGTTGCCGAAGTAGCGGAAGTTCTCGTGCTGAGCGGTGCGGTCGAAGATCTTGGTGACGGACTTGATCGCGGGATGATCGGGCGCGACGCCGTAGCGGACCAGGCCGAACGGGGTGGGCAGCCGGTCGAAGACGTCGACCTGGACCTCGATGTCGTCCTGCTCGAGCAGGTTGCCGGCGGCGAAGAATCCCGACGGCCCGGACCCCACGATGGCGACGCGCAAGGGCTTCATCAACACACTCCCGAAACGAACGGCGCAACAGCCTTCTTAGGCTGCCCAAAGTACGAAGTCTACGCCACGCCCGAGCGGCGGCGACGGGCGCGACACGCCCGCTTGGCCTCGACCTCGAGCCGCTTCTGCTCGACCTTGTGGCGCGCGGCCTCGGCGATCGCGGAGCGCAGCCCCACCCGTTCGACCTCCTCCTGGGCGGCGTGCGCGGCCTCCCGGGCGTGCGCGAGCCGCTCATGGGCGTTCTCCTGCGCGTGCGCGAGGCGGTCGTGCGCGGCCTCCTGCGCGTGCGCCAGGCGGTCCTGCGCGGCCTCCTGCGCGTGCGCCAGCCGATCGTGCGCAGCCTCCTGGGCCTGCTGCAGGCGCTCCCGGACCGCGTGGAAGCGCAGCTCGGACGCCGTCTCGGGGGCGTCGTCCGACGTGGCGCGCAGCCACCGGTCCGGCAGGGACAGCTTGGCGATGGTGCGCTGCGACAGGTAGTACTGCCGCAGCAGCGGCCCCTCGGTGTAGGGGATGTCGTACTTCTCGCAGATCGCGCGCACCTTCACGGCGATCTCGGACAGCCGGTTCGACGGCAGGTCCGGGAACATGTGGTGCTCGATCTGGTAGCTCAGATTGCCCGTCATGAAGTCCATGGCTCGGCCGCCGGAGATGTTCGCGCTGCCCAGCATCTGCCGCAGGTACCACTCGCCGGGCGTCTCGTCGACGATCGACTCGGTGGTGAACTTCTCGGCACCGTCGGGGAAGTGCCCGCAGAAGATGACCACGTAGGTCCAGATGTTGCGGATCACGTTCGCGGTGAGGTTCGCCGACAGGGTGCGCCCGAAGGAGCCGCCCAGCACCTTGCTGATCGCCGGGTACAGCAGGAAGTCCTTGCCCAGCTGCCGCGACGCCTTGACACCCAGCTCACGGAGCTGCTTGCGGGTCTGCGGCCACGGCTTGTTCCCGGCGATCGCCTCGGCCAGCTCGATGTCGTGCAGGGCGATGCCCCACTCGAAGGTGAGCCCGAGGAAGAGGTTGTTGAGGAACTGCGCGGAGCGCTTGGCCTGCCACTGCTCGTCGCGGGTCACGCGGAGCACGCCGTAGCCCACGTCGAGGTCCTTACCCACGACGTTGGTGTACTTGTGGTGCAGGAAGTTGTGCGAGTGCTTCCAGTGCGCGCCCGGGCACGCCATGTCCCACTCCCACGTGGTGGAGTGGATCTCGGGATCGTTCATCCAATCCCATTGCCCGTGCATGACGTTGTGCCCGAGCTCCATGTTCTCGATGATCTTGGCGACCCCGAGCATGCCCGCGCCCGCAGCCCAGAACCACCGGCTCTTCGAGCCGAGGATCGTGAGCCTGCCCGCCGCTTCCAGGGCGCGCTGCGCCCGGATCACGCCACGGATGTACCGCGCGTCCCGTTCGCCGCGCGACGCCTCGACCTCGGCACGGATCGCGTCCAGTTCCAGCGCGAGCTGCTCGATGTCGGCGTCGTCGAGATGGGCGTATTCGCCGACATCAGTGATAGCCACGTCTTCAGGCTACGCGCAGTTCGCCCGGCCGCGTTACTTCGCGGCCGCCAGCTCCTCGACGTGCGAGCGCAGGCCGCGACGGTTGCCATCTGCATCGATCTCGCCCTTGACCACGGTGGTCTTGCCGTTCTCGTCGTAGAACCGCTTGTTGGAGTGGGTCTCGGGCGCATCGTCCGCGGTGGCCTTCAGGAACCGGTCGGGCAGCGAGAGCTTGATGATGGTGCGCCACGACTCCGCGTACTGCTTCCACATCGGACCGCTGTTGTAGGGCAGGTCGTACTTCTCGCAGATCTCGACCAGGCGCGAGTTGATGTAGTTGTAGCGGTTCGACGGCAGGTCCGGGTACAGGTGGTGCTCGATCTGGCGGCCCAGGTGACCGGTGATGAAGTGCAGGGCGTTGCTGCCCTCGAAGTTCGCGGTGCCCAGCATCTGGCGCAGGTACCACTCCGGCAGGGTCTCGTTCTCGATGTCCTCGATGGTGAACTTCTCGGCGTCGTCCGGGAAGTGCCCGCAGAAGATGGTCATGTGGTCCCACACGTCGCGCACGGTGTTCGCGACGAAGTTGGCCGAAGCGGCCTTCTTGTAGCCACGGGCGCCGGTGAACGGCACGGCCAGCGCCGGGAAGAAGACGTAGTCCTTCGCGGTCTGCTTGGTGATCTTGGTGAGCACCACCTTGAGCCGGCTGCGGAACTCCTCCCAGTCGTAGTTCGCGTACTGCTCGCCGCCGTTGAGCGCCGCCTTCATGGCGTTCATCAGCTCGAGGTGCTGCACGGCCTTGCCGTACTGGAAGCCCGTCATGAGGATGAGGTTGTACACCGGGTTGAACAGCATGTACGGCTCCCACGGCTGGTCGCGCGTGACGCGCAGAATGCCGTAGCCGATGTCGTCGTCCATGTCGGTGACGTTGGTGTACTTGTGGTGCATGTAGTTGTGGGTGTGGCGCCAGAATTTGCCGTCCGAGGCGCTGTCCCACTCCCAGCTGGTCGAGTGGATCTCCGGATCGTTCATCCAGTCCCACTGGCCGTGCATGATGTTGTGGCCGAGCTCGTTGTTCTCGATCACCTTGGCGTACGAGAGGCACGCGGCGGAGGCGGCCCACGCGGCCTTGCCCTTCCAGCCCTTCATCCCCGCACCGAGGCCGAAGACGCGGCCCGCGGCCTCCGCGATGCGCTGGCTCTTGATCACGCGGCGGATGTACTTGGCGTCCTCCTCGCCGCGGCTCTCCTCGATCTCGCGGCGCAGCGCATCCAGCTCGGCTCCGAGCGCCTCGATATCGGCGTCGGTGAGGTGCGCGTACTCCGCGATGTCAGTGATAGCCACGAGGCGATCCCCAATCGGTCGGACCGCATGCAGCGGCCAAGAACAGAACGATTCCACTGTAGCAGCGCGATGGAACAAAGTCATCGATCTTGTTCCACCTGGGGCGCATGTCACACGCGCGGCACGTCCGCCCAGGTCAGCCGCACCTCGGGCGCAACGTCGCGCGAGGGCCGGCGGGCACCGGCCGGGGCGAGCGGTTTCGGTACCGGGCTGCGCCGGTTCCGCGACACGCCTGCGGTGCCACTGCGACGGGGCACCCCGACCGTGGTTGCTGTCGCACACACCGAGCGACGGAACCGAATCGAAGGAGAACGCACCATGCGCATCACCGTCTCGCCCCGCAACCGCATCCTCACCGCCGTGGCCGGCTCCGCCGTGGCGGCGGGCGCCCTCGTGGGCGGTCTCGCGGCGGGTGCCGCCGGCGCCGACCCCGGCACGGCCCCGCAGGACCTCCAGAAGTGCACCGAATTCATCAACCCCGACGGCACCAGCAAGCCGGACCGCCCGAACGCGTGCCTGCCCGTCGACCCGTTCACCGAGCCCGGCCTCACGCTCGCGCAGCGCAAGGCGCTGATCAACACGGATCCGAGCACGCGGGCGAGCGGCTCGGCGCAGGCGGACTTCGCGCGTCTCGACGCGCTCTTCGGCGGGAAGTAGCCCCGAACGAACGCCGCCGCGCCCGGCGTTCCGGGCGCGGCGGCGGCGCGGGCGGGGGACCGACTCAGGGCCGGCGACGGCCCCGTCGGGCGTGCACCGCCGCACGGGCGGCCTTGAGCCCGAAGCGGCGGCCGGTGCGCTCGTCGATGCGCGGCTCGGCGAACTCCGTGCCGGCGAACATCGCCTCCGATGCCGTCTCGGGCGCATCGTCGGCGGTGTCGCGCAGGTACTTGTCCGGCAGCGACAGCTTCGCGATGGTCCGCCAGGACTTGTAGTACTGCACGTGCAGCGGGCCGATCGTGTACGGCAGGTCGTACTTCTCGCACAGCGCGCGCACGCGGACACCGATCTCCGCCAACCGATTCGAGGGAAGATCCGGGAACAGGTGGTGCTCGATCTGGTAGCTCAGGTTGCCGGAGAGGAAGTCGATGACCGGGCCGCCGGAGAGGTTGGCGCTGCCCAGCATCTGGCGCAGGTACCACTCGGCCTGCGTCTCGTTGTCCACGTCCTGCTCGGTGAACTTCTCGGCACCGTCGGGGAAGTGACCGCAGAAGATCACGGCGTTCGTCCAGATGTTGCGGATGACGTTCGCGGTGATCGTGGCGGTGAGCGCCTTGCGCCACCCGCGCTTACCGCCGAAGGGCACACCGACGAGCGGCGCCGCGACGTAGTCCTTGAGCGCCTGGCGGCCGATCTTGCGGCCGACCTCGGCGGCGTCGGCCTTGAACTTCTCCTGGTCGTACCAGGGCTTGTTCCACTTCTGCACCGCCCGGCCGAGCTCGAGGTGCTGGATCGCGACGCCGTACTCGAAGAGCAGCATGAGCAGCGTGTTGTAGACGAGGTTGCCCGCGTTGAACGGGGTCCACGGCTGGTCGCGGGTCACGCGGAGGGTCTTGTAGCCCACGTCGTCGTCCATGTCGAGGACGTTGGTGTACTTGTGGTGCACGTAGTTGTGCGTGTGCTTCCACAGTCGCGACGTGCCGGCGTTGTCCCACTCCCACGTCGTGGAGTGCACCTCGGGATCGTTCATCCAATCCCACTGCCCGTGCATGATGTTGTGCCCGAGCTCCATGTTCTCGATGATCTTCGCGAGCCCCAGCGAGACCGCCGAGCCCCACCAGAAGCCGCGCTTGTGCGCGCCGAGGAGCATCAGCCGGCCGGCCACCTCCAGCCCGCGCTGCGCCGCGATGGTGCGCTGCAGGTAGCGGACGTCGGACTCACCGCGCGCGGCCTCGATGTCGCGCCGGATCGCGTCCAGCTCGGCGCCCAGGGTCTCGACGTCGGCCTCGGTGAGGTGCGCGTACTCGGGGATGTCGGTGATCGCCATGCGGGCCGCCCTCCGTGGTCGGTCTCAAGTCATCTAACCTACGCAACCGTAAGTTACGGGGTCGTAGGTGTCAATCTCGGGACCGGCCGGAGGGCGCCCGCGGCGCGCGGATCAGACGTCGAGCGTGCAATCCCCCACTGCCACGGAGATGCAGGTCTGGATGCGCTCGCCCTCGGTGTGCAGGTCGCCGCTGCGCAGGTCGCGGACCTGCCCGTCGGCGAGCTGCACCACGCAGGTCTGGCAGATGCCCATGCGGCAGCCGAACGGCATCTGTACGCCGGCGGCCTCGCCCGCCTCGAGGAGGGTGGTGGCACCGTCGACCTCGGTGGTCTTGCCGGCCTTGAGGAAGGTGACGTCGCCGCCCGACGCCGAGACGTCGGCGCGCTCGACGGTGAACCGCTCCTGATGCAGGCGCGACTCGATGCCGCGGTCCTTCCAGGCCTTCTCCATGTCGTTGAGGAAGACGCCCGGGCCGCAGATCCACGTCTGCCGCTCCTGCCAGTCCGGCACGGCCTCGCCGAGGTTCGCGGGCGTCAGGCGGCCGACGTCGCGGGTGTAGCGCAACTGCACCGTCACGTTGTCGTGGTTGGCGTCGAAGGCCTCCAGCTCGTCCCGGAACAGCGCGGAGTCGGCGTTCGGCGCGGAGTGCACGGCCACGATGTCGGTGGAGGCCGGGATGCCGCGCCGCTCCAGCGTGCGGAGCATCGCCATGACGGGGGTGATGCCGCTGCCGGCGGTGAGGAACAGGACCTTGGGCGGCAGGGGGTTCGGGAGCGTGAAGTCGCCCGACGGGGCCTGCAGGCGCACGATGGTGCCCTCCTGCACGCCGGTGACGAGGTGGTTCGAGAGGAAGCCCTCGTTCATGGCCTTGACGGTGATCGACACCTCGCGCGGGGCGCGGCCGTGGCCCATGTCCGGCACGGAGGTGAGCGAGTAGGAGCGCCACGTCCACTTGCCGTCGACGAGGACACCGATGCCGACGTACTGGCCGGCCTCGTACTTGGTGTTGAAGCCCCAGCCGGTCTCGATGGTGAGCGTGACCGACTCGTCGGTCTCCTGCTGCACCTTGACGATCTTGCCGCGCAGCTCACGCGCCGACCAGAGGGGGTTGATCAGGTGGAGGTAGTCGTCCGGCAGCAGCGGCGTCGTGAGCCGCGCTACCGCGCCGCGCACCAGATTGGTGCGGGGATGCTCAGCGGAGACCCCCTTGGCGGGGGCCTCGAGCCAATCACGGAAGGCGCGGAAAGAGTTGCTCATGGGAGTGAGCCTACGGTGCCGTAACCTCTTGGGACAATTTCTGTGAGGTTGTCCTATCGGGCGTCGCGCGTCAGCGCGCGGGACCGGGCGCGACGGCGACGAAGTTCCAGTAGCCCCGCGGACCGTCGGACACCTGCAGCCGGTTCCCCGTGATCGTGACGGTGCGCGGGCCGGAGAAGGCCTTGCGGAACTGCTCGCCCGCGCCGGGCACGTAGCACATCCGCAGGGTGGAGACGAGGCCGCTGAAGGTCACGCGGTCGCCCTTGACCTCGGCGTTCATACCGAAGACGTTGCAGCCGTCGTTCCCGCCGCCGCCGCGCTCGCGGTCGATGCGGAAGAACGCGGGCGATCCGGTGTACTTCACGGGAGCGGTCCGCGCGACGCCACTCGACTCGAACCTCCACTGCGTCCCGACCAGGGGCAGCGGCGCGGCGGACGCCACGGGCGCGAACGCGCCGACGCCGGCCCCCACGAGGAGGGCCGCCGCCAACCGGGTACCGCGCACCGTCATGCCCCCACGGTAGCCCTGAGCTTCAGCTCGGGGCCACTCCCGGCTCGAGGAGTTCGAGCGGGTCGAAACTCATGGCGAACGGGATGTCCGCCCGGAACAGCTGACCACCGACGGCGCGCTGCCGTGAGACGTACGCGCCGTCGACCAGCTCACTGAGTTCGACGGCGACGTACGCCCCGTCGATCTCGACCCGCAGGAAGAACGGCACCCCCGCCGCTGCGCACAGCGCCGGCTTGTCGATCCGGTCACGCCGTCGGCTGCTGAGCGAGACGAACTCCACCGGCATCACGACCTGTGCCGCGTCCACCCACGTGGCCTGCCGCGCCGGCTCGCGCAGGACCACGAGGTCCGGGATGATCCACGTCTGCGAATCGAAGAGCACATTGAGGGGGTTGTACACGACGTACCCCGCCTTCCGAGCCGGCAGCCGCATCACGGACGCCAGCTCGAGTTCTCCCCAACTGTTGGCGGACCCCTCCACCGGACCCATGACCAGTCTCCCCCCGAGACATTCGTACGCCACCGGCGGAAGCCTGTCGATCGGCAGATACTCCTCCGCCAGCTCCGTCGTCCACCCCCCGGCGAACTCGACGAGCGGGTCGAAACGACCGTCGTCGTGCACTGGTGCCGCCATGGCGATCACCTCCCGCACCCAGGCTAGAGCAGTTCCAGCAGGAACGGCAGCTCCTGCGTGGCGTACCAGGCCAGGTCGTGGTCCTCGGCGTCGCCCACGGCGAGCTCGGCGTCCTCGTCGCCGAGATCCGCGGCGTCGACCAGCTGCGCGGCGCGGGCCACCGCCTGCTCGGCCTCGGAGACGTCGACGTGCACGGCGAGCACGTCCCGCAACCGGATCGGCTCGGTCACCTTGAGCACCGCGTCGTCGAGGTCGGGGCGCTCCTTGGCCGCGGGGACGTCGGCGGTGATCACCACGCGCCGCACGGGATCCGGTGCGGCACCGCCGTCCTCGGCACCGTCGGGCTCGTCGACCGCGAGCAGGCGCAGCGAGGCGCGCGCGGCGTGCCGCATGGCGGCCTCGGCGAGTTCCTCGTCGTCCCCCGACGTGTACGCCTCACGCAATGCGGGGGTGACCCCGAAGACGGTGCCGCCCAACGGGAAGAGCTCACCGTCGCGCTGCAGGACCTGCAGTCCCGCCAGAGTGCTGGGCACGTACACGCGGACCGTCATCTACTCCCCTTTCGCGGACGCGGCGAGCTCGTCCAGCGCCTCGTACAGGAACTCCGTCATCGAGATCACGTCCCACATGCCGTCGCGGTCGGCGTTCAGGCCGATGTACACCGTTCCGTTGTACGACGTGATGCCGATGGACACCACCTGGTTGGCGATGAGCGGCGGCACGGGATACACCTGCTGCACCTCGATCCCGGCGAGGTACACCGGCGCCTGCGGGCCCGGGGCGTTGGTGACCAGGGTGTTGAAGGACCGCGGCGAGACGCTCATCGCGGTGCGTGCGCCCAGCGCGTGCAAGGTCGGCGGGGTGAAGCCGCCGCTCGCGGCCAGCGCCCGCGCGGCGACCTGCCGGTTGCGGTCGACCTGGGCCGCTGCGCCGTGCGCGATCTGGCGCATCCGCACCACCGCGTTGCCCTCGGCGACGGGGAGCCGCACGATGTACGCGCGCACCTGCTCCCCCACCCCGAGGCCCACGTCGTCGACGGCGATCGGTTCCAGCACCCGCACCTCGGTGCCGGCGCTGATCGGCTCGCCGCGCGAGATCAGCCAGGTGCGCAGGCCACCCGCGATCACCGACAGCAGCAGGTCGTTGACGGTGCAGCCGTAGGCGGCCCGGAGCCTGCGGAACTCGTCGAGGTCCATCCGGGCGACCGCGAACCGGCGGCTCCGGGAGATGGGCACGTTGAGGGAGCGGACGGGCGTGACGGCCGTCCGGGCGCGAACCAGCGACGAGGCGCGCTCGATGACGTTGGCGGCGTCCTCCTGCAGCCCTGTGATCGACTCGGCGACCTCGCCGACGACGCCCTGGATCATCGCGGCGGTGCGCTTGGGCCGCGAGAGCATGTCGATGACCGCGCCCATCACCAGTTCCCCGTCGCTGGGCTCGTGCTGCCCCATCCACAGGTCCTCGGGCGGCTGCGGCGTGTGCGGGGAATCCGTGAGCAGCAGCTGCATCAGGTCCACGTTCGCGCGACCGTCCACCAGCGCCAGGTGGGTCTTGGAGAACACGGCCAGCCGGTCGTCGGCGAGGCCCTCGATGAGGTACACCTCCCAGAGCGGACGCTCGCGGTCGAGCGGCCGGGAGTTCAACCGCGCGACGAGGTCGTGCAGCTGATCGTCGCTGCCCGGCTGCGGCAGCGCCGACACCCGCACGTGGTAGGTGATGTCGAAATCGCGGTCCTCGATCCAGACGGGGCGCGCGATGCCCAGCGGCACGGTGCGGACCTTCTGCCGGTACCGGGGCACCTCCGCGAGCCGCTCCTCGATGGTCGCGAGCAGGCGCTCGTAGTCCAGCCCCTCGTCGGGCCGGCTCAGGATGACGAGCGACCCGACGTGCGTGGGAGTGGTGGAATCCTCCAACGCGTAGAACTCCGCGTCGGACTGGCCGAGCCTGCCCTTCACCTGCACCTCCCCCGGGGACCGATCCTCGGCGTCAGCATACGGGATGGGTGCATCGGCGCCCGCCCGAGTGGACGGGATCCGAACGGCCTCCTGATGCGTCTAATCAGTATGGGGGCGATCATTCTCGCGGCCGACGGGGCACGGCCCCGCGCGCCGCGCACACCGGTACCGGGCTTCGTCGTGCTGCGCGCGCCGGACGCCGAACCGCCCGCGCAGCCGCTCGCGCGCGTCCGGGCGGCGCGCCCCGCCCCGCCGCTGCCGGCACCGTCGGAATCGGCGGCGCCGGAACCGATCGCACTGCCCGGCCCCGTGGCCGCGGTGCACCCCGACGCGCACCGCTTCGTGCTCTCGACGCTGCGGCCCGTCTTCGAGGTGCTGGACCGGCGGCGTCCCGCGAAGCACCTCGCGACGATCGCGTCCGGCACCGTCGTCGACGTGCTGCGGACGCTCGCCGAGAAGGGGCCGGCCGGCACCGTCTCCGCGTGGGGCAGCGTGCACGTCGAGACGCCGCGCGCCCTTCCCGCGCGCTCCCGCCGGCCGCGCGGCGCGGAGATCGGTGCCGAGATCTTCCTGACCTACACCCGCGGGGAGCGAGTGCTCGCCGCGGCGGGCCGGGTCGAAGCCGCGGCCGGACGGTGGCGGTGGGTCGCGTTCACGACGGCCGCGTGACGCGGGTTCGGGGGTGTTTGCGCGAATCGCGACCGCCCGGACCGGTGGAGCGGTACACAAGGGGCATGTCGCTGAGTTCGCTGCGTGCCGCGTTCCGTTACCGGGTGGCCCGCCACCTCCTGATCGGCCCCGCGCTCTGGGTGTGGGGACGGCCCGAATACACGGGGCTGGAGAACATTCCCCGGACGGGACCGGTGATCCTGGCCGCGAACCACCTCGCGATCTCGGACTCCTTCTACGTGGTGCAGAGCGCACGCCGGCCGGTGAGCTTCCTCGCGAAGGCCGACTACTTCACCGAGCCCGGCCTCAAGGGGCGTTTCAAGAAGGTCTTCTTCTCCGGCATGGGCCAGATCCCCGTGGACCGGCGCGGCGGCTCCGTCTCGGCGCCCGCGCTGGAGGCGGCCACGAAGATCGTCGAGGACGGCGGGGCGTGGGGCATCCATCCCGAGGGCACCCGCTCCCCCGACGGCCGGCTGTACAAGGGCAAGACCGGCGCGGTGCGGGTGGCGCTCGCCACCGGCACCCCGATCATCCCGATCGCACTGGGCCGCACCGATAACCGGACGCGGAAGAACTTCTGGAAGAGCCGCGTCACCGTCGACGTACTGCCGCCGCTGGACCTGAGCGACGCGAGCCTCGACGACCAGGAGTCGATCCGGCGCGCCACCGACCGCCTGATGGACGTGATCGGGGAGCGCACCGGCCAGGACCGGGTGCCCGAATACGCGAAGAAGGGCGGCAAGTAGCCGCCCTTCTCCATGGTCACGCCGCCCCGCGGCCGGCCCCCGCGCCGGGGTCGCCTAGCGGCGGTGCTTGCCCCGTGCGGAGGCGGCCTTCTGCGCGGCCCGGTCGGCCTCGCGCTTCGCGGCGCGACGCTCGGACCGGGTGCCCTGGGGCTCGTCGGCGTTCTGCGAGATCTCGGTGAGGTCGCCCGACTCCGACGGCCCGGAGAGCGTGATCTTCTCCGGATCCGGTTCGGCGACGGGGCTGTTGACCTGGGCCTGCGCGGGCGCGGCAGCGCCCTCGGGGGCCGCGGCGCCCTCCTCGGGCTCCTGCACCTGCACCTTGAACAGGGTCGAGACCGACTCCTCCTTGAGGCCCTCGAGCATGCCGTTGAACATGTCGTAGCCCTCGCGCTGGTACTCGACCACCGGATCGCGCTGCGCGATCTGGCGCAGGCCGATGCCCTCCTTGAGGTAGTCCATCTCGTAGAGGTGCTCGCGCCACTTCTGGTCCAGGACCGACAGCAGCACCGACCGTTCCACCTGGCGCATGGTGCCCTCGCCGGCGGCCTTCTCGATGTTCTCCTGGTGCTCGTCGTACGCCTGGTGGATGTCCTTGAGCAGGATCTCCTTGAGCTCCTCGCGCGTGATCTCGTCACGGTCGCCGTTCTCGTCCTCGCCGACGACCTGCTTCCAGTCCAGCTGGATCGGGTACAGCGTCTTGAGGGCGGTCCACAGCTCCTCGAGATCCCAGTCCTCGACGTAGCCGGTGGCGGTGGCGGCGTCCACGTACGCGGAGACGACGTCGTCGGTCATGTGGTTGACCTGGTCGAAGAGGTCCTCGCCACGGAGGATCTTGCGGCGCTCGTCGTAGATGACCTTGCGCTGCTCGTTCTGCACGTCGTCGTACTTGAGGACGTTCTTGCGGATCTCGAAGTTCTGCTGCTCGACCTGGGTCTGCGCGCTGCGGATGGCGCGGGAGACGAACTTGTTGTCGATCGGCACGTCGTCGGGCAGGTTGACGCGGTTCATCCACGCCTCGATCTGCGCGCCGTTGAAGCGCCGCATCAGCTCGTCGCCGAGCGAGAGGTAGAAGCGGGACTCGCCCGGGTCGCCCTGGCGGCCCGAGCGGCCGCGGAGCTGGTTGTCGATGCGCCGCGACTCGTGCCGCTCGGTACCGAGGACGTACAGGCCGCCGGCCTCGCGCACCTCGTCGCCGGCCTTCTTCGAATCGGCCTTGACCTGCTCGATGGTCTCGTCCCAGGCCGCCTCGTACTCCTCCGGCGTGGTCACCGGGTCGAGGCCGCGCTCGCGGAGCGCGAGGTCCGCGAGGATGTCGGGGTTGCCGCCGAGCACGACGTCGGTGCCGCGGCCGGCCATGTTGGTGGCGACGGTGACCGCGCCGGGCGTGCCGGCCTTGGCGATGATCGCCGCCTCCTGCTCGTGGAACTTGGCGTTGAGCACCGTGTGCGGGATCTTCTTGCGCTCGAGCTGGCGCGAGAGGTACTCGGACCGCTCGACCGAGGTGGTACCGATGAGCACGGGCTGGCCGGCCTCGTGGCGCTCCGCGATGTCCTCGACGATGGCGGCGAACTTCGCCTCCTCCGTCTTGTAGATGAGGTCCGTCTGGTCCTTGCGGATCATCGGCTTGTTCGTCGGGATCGGGATGACGCCCAGCTTGTAGATCTGGTGCAGCTCGGCGGCCTCGGTCTCGGCCGTACCGGTCATGCCGGAGAGCTTGTCGTAGAGGCGGAAGTAGTTCTGCAGCGTGATCGTGGCGAGGGTCTGGTTCTCGGCCTGGATCTCGACGTTCTCCTTCGCCTCGAGGGCCTGGTGCATGCCCTCGTTGAAGCGGCGGCCCGCGAGCACGCGGCCGGTGAACTCGTCGACGATGAGGACCTCGCCCGAGCGGACGATGTAGTCCTTGTCGCGCTCGTAGAGCTCCTTGGCCTTGATCGCGTTGTTCAGGTAGCTGACCAGCAGCGAGTTCTGCGCGTCGTAGAGGTTCTCGATGCCCAGCTGGTCCTCGACCAGCTCGACGCCGGCCTCGTTCACGCCGATCGTCTTCTTACGCATGTCCACCTCGTAGTGGACGTCCTTCTCCATGAGCGGGACGATGCGCGCGAACTCCGTGTACCACTTCGACGAGGCGTCGGCGGGGCCGGAGATGATGAGCGGCGTGCGGGCCTCGTCGATGAGGATCGAGTCGACCTCGTCGACGATCGCGTAGTTGTGGCCGCGCTGCACGAGCTCGTCCTCGCTGTGCGCCATGTTGTCGCGCAGGTAGTCGAAGCCGAACTCGTTGTTCGTGCCGTAGGTGATGTCGGCGTTGTACGCCTGCCGGCGACGGTCCGGGTCCTGGCCGGCCAGGATGCAGTCCACCTCGAGGCCGAGGAAGCGGTGCACGCGGCCCATCCAGTCCGCGTCGCGCTTGGCGAGGTAGTCGTTGGTCGTGACCAGGTGCACGCCCTTGCCGGTGAGCGCGTTGGCGTACGCCGCCATGACCGAGGTCAGGGTCTTGCCCTCACCGGTCTTCATCTCGGCGATGTCACCCTGGTGCAGGGCGCCCGCACCCATGATCTGCACGTGGTACGGCTTCTG
This sequence comes from Tsukamurella paurometabola, assembly GCF_900631615.1. Taxonomy (NCBI): domain Bacteria; kingdom Bacillati; phylum Actinomycetota; class Actinomycetes; order Mycobacteriales; family Tsukamurellaceae; genus Tsukamurella; species Tsukamurella paurometabola. The sequence continues at coordinate 2,706,475 of NZ_LR131273.1, read as the reverse complement.
CCCCAACACGCGCCACGCGGCCTCGCGGGCGGTGGCGAAGGCCTCCGGGAGGATCTCGTCGAGCGACTCGCCCTTCTCCAGCCGCTTCTTGAAGATCTCGGTCTTGGCCTGCAGCTTCTCGTCCGAGAGCGCCTCGTACTCGTCGTTCAGGCTCTCCACGTAGGAGGCCAGGCCGTCGAGCCGCTTGACCATCCGGCCTTCGCCGAACCGCAGCACCTTGGAGAGAACCACTGAGCAACCTCAATCCCGTGAATACAGCTAAGAATCCCGGCCGCCTGTGCGGCGACCGGGATCCATGGTAGGCGAAACGTCAGGTCAGGCGGAGGAGGCCGTAGTCGAAAGCCTTCCGGCGATAGACCACGGACGGCTTCTCCGTCTCCTTGTCGAAGAACAGGAAGAAGTCGTGGCCGACCAGTTCCATCTGCGACAGTGCGTCGTCGACCGTCATCGGCGTGCCCGGATGGTCCTTGATACGGACGATCTGGCCGGGCAGGTGGTCCTCGACGAGCGCGGCATACGGGTCGTCGTCCGTCTCCGTCGCGGGCGGCGCGTCGGGCAGGGCCGACGGTGCCGTCGCCTCCGCCACCGACACCGGCCGGCGGTTGCCGTAGTGCACCTTCTTCCGGTCCGACGCCTTGCGCAGACGACTCTGCAGGCGGGAGAGCGCCGTCTCGAAGGCGGCGTAGAAGTTCTCCGCCGCCGCCTCGGCGCGGGCGACGCCGCCCTTGCCGCGGACCGTCAGCTCCAGGCGCTGGCACTGCTTGGACTGCCGCGGATTGGGTTCGTGGAAGAGGCTGACCTCGAACAGGGTGATGGTGGAGCGGAACTTCTCGAGGCGCGCCAGCTTGTCGCCCAGGTAGACGCGGAAGTGCTCGGGCACCTCCACGTTGCGGCCGTCGATGGCCACGGGGGCGTTGGGGGTGAGGTACTCCTTGTCGCGCTCGTCGGCCACGTGGCCGGGTTCGCGGAAGGGGTCGACCTCGACGTTGGGGGTGGCATGGGCACGATTCGTGTCGCGCGGGGACAGAAGGGTCATGTGGAACCTTTCATGCGGGCCCGGATCCCTTGCGCTCGTACGGATCACCAGTCCGTCACTCGGTCAGCGCGCGTGGGGCAGGCTCAGATTCGAACGGCGGGCGGACTGCCCGTCGCCAGGGAAGGTGTGCCATCACCTCCTCTTTCTCGAACCGGGAAAGGTACCCCCGAAGATAGCCCCGCTTCCGGGTTCCCGCCAGGATTTGGTCGCTATGAGTTCACCGTGACGTCACGCCGCAGTCAGCAGACCCGCATCCCCACACCACCGGGGACCGCGTTCGACCTCCCAGCGGGCCACGCGCCGCCTGTTCTTCGCTGTCGCGCATGCTATCTTCTACACCCGCAACTACCTCGAATCCGGAGGACGTCATGCCACGCCTTCGCGCCGCGCTCGCGATCACCGGGCTCGCGGTCGTACTCACGTCCTGCGCGGTCACCGGAACCGGCGACAACGCCCCGGAGAGCGCGGCCCCGAGCACCGTGAGCAGTCCGCTCGCGGCGTCCCAACTCGTGGGCCGCACCGTCGCGGACGCCGAGGCTGTCCTGCGCCGCACGACGATCGCCCTGCCGGACAACGAATCCCGTTTCCGCGGCCCGGACGTGTACCGGCTCGCCCCCGGAGGCGCGCTCGCCCCGATCGCCGTCGCCGAGGCGGCACCCCGCACCGTCGTGGCCGCGACCTTCGCCGGTCCCGGGGGTTCCCCGTTGGACGACGTGCGCGCCGGCCTCGTCGTCGCCGACGCGGGCGCGGCCGAGCCGAGGCCGGACACGATGGAGTACGCGGACCTCGAGGACCGGCTCCTCGACGCGATGGGGCTGCGCCCGCCCGGATCGACGCCCGTCAGCTACCTCTACGTCGTCGGTGGCGAGAGCACGGACGAGGCCTTCTGGCGCTTCGTCGACCGGGCCATCGGGCGGATGCCGCTCACCCGGACGACGACGGCCGCGCTCGCCGGACGATCGATTCCGCCCGTCGCGCCGGCGAAGGAGGGCGAGTACGCCACGCCGGACGACAAGACGTGGGTCGACGGCCTCCGCCTCGACCGGGTCGCCGTCGCCGAGGCCCCGGCATCGGCGGCATGGCTGCACACCAGGTTCGACATCGCGCCGCAGAGCCGGGTCTGCGCCGTGAACATCGAGGACGTGCTGCGCTCGCGGTTCGCCGTCACTCCCGCTCGCGCCGACGACGTGCACACACTCGACCGGGCCAGCGCCCACCGCGCGACCGTCGCCGGCGGCGTCGTCGACTTCTACCTCACCGTCGACTGCATCACCGCCGTCGACATCGCGCCCACACCGCGCTGACTCCCCCGCTCATGCCGCGGCCAGGGTGAGCGCGGCGCGAACCGTCACGCCCCGTCGGGCCAGGGCGGCGACGGACTCCGCGAGAGTGGCGCCGGTGGTCACCACGTCGTCCACCAGCACGACGGTGCCGGCGGGCGGCAGCGCGCGCACGCGGACGGTCCCCCGCACGTTGGCGGCGCGGGCCGAGGCGCTCAGCCCCACCGATTCCGCGGCGCCCACCGTGCGGAGCACCGGCGCGACGGCCGGCGCGCACACGGGCTCGGCGGTCCGGGCCGCGGCACGACACACCGCCGTCACCACATCGCCGCCGCGGCGGCGCGCGGCCCACGCGGTGGTGGGCGCGGGCACCAGGACGAGGGCGTCGCCCAGCTCGCCCCAGCGGTCCAGGCGGAGCAGTGCATGCGCGACCGCCCGGCCGAGGGGCACGGCGAGATCGCCCCGACCGCGCTCCTTGAGCTGCAGGACCGCGCGGCGACGCGCACCGTCGTACCGGCCCAGCGTCCAGACGGGCACCCCGGGATCGACGGTCGTGCGGATCAGCGCGGGGATGTCGTGCAGGGCGGCCTCGCAGCGGGCGCACCAGCGCACCCGAGGGAAGCCGCAGCCGCCGCAGGTGCGGGGCACCGCGAGTTCGACGAGATCGTCGACCCCGCCGGCCACGGCCCCGACGAGGCTCCGCACGACGCGCACGGCACCCCCGCTCCAGGTGCGCTCCTACCCCGGCAGCACCGGGTTCGCCCGGCCCCCCGCCAGGCGATCCACCTGGCTCCAGTATTGCTCGTCGCTGTCCGGACCGATGCCGATCTCCCACACGCCCGACGAATCCGTGGCGTAGACCGCGGACGTCGAGACCGCGACGTTGTAGACCGGCGGCGAGAGGTTGCGGCTCGGCAGGACGGCGGTCTCCCCGGAGTCGTACCGCACGGACAGGACCGGCGAGTCGGAGGTGTTGCGGCCGATGAAGATCGTGTCGCCGGTCTGCCAGTCGACCGACGAGGCGACCGGCTCCCGGTCGGTCGCCACCGACATCAGGTGCGCGAGCTTGGCCTGCCCGTTCGGTGCCGTCTGCACTACCCCCACGAGCACCCGCCCGCCCACGACGAGCGCCACCCGCACGCCGTCGCGCGAGAGCCGGAGCTCGGTGATCGGGCCGGGGGCGGCCGCCGCCACCTCGCTCGCGTCCACGTCCGCGGTCGACACCTCGCCCGTCGTCTGGTCCTGCCGGACCCGGACCACCCGCGTCCCGTCGAGCACCGTCCACACCCCGGCGTCGTCGGGCGTCCACGACGGTCGGGTCATCGACCCGGCCGTGAGCACCTGCACGGGCACGCCGCCGTACGGGGCGAGGGCCAGCGCGGTGCCGGGTCCGCCCCTACCACCCGCGTCGAGCACCGCGGCCACCTGCCGGCCCGACGCGGAGAGCCCCACGGACCGGATCGACGTCGACGAGCCGAGCGGGCCCGCAACGGGGGTGACCTGCCCGGTCCCCTGCGCGCCGGCGCCCTGCCCGCCGGTGATCTTGACGAACCTCCCGTCGAGCACGCCGTGCAGGCCGACGGCCAGGTCCGACGACGCGTTGGGGCTGATCGAGGCCACGTCGTTGGGGTTCCAGCCCGACTGGTGCTTGTCGTCGAGCGGCGAGCCGTCGACGGTGATCACGTACGGCCCCTGCACGTCGGCGCCGGCCAGGCTCCACACGATCTGGCCGGCGACGAGCCGCGCCACGTCGGGCTCGACGCGGGGCAGGCCCGTCAGGTCCACCCGCACGCCCGCGAAGCCGACGCCCGGATCGCGCTGGTCGCCCTGGGCGTCCGTCACGGCGCCGCGGATCCCCGCGTTGGCGCCGAAGGGATTGAAGACCGCCTCCTTGAGGCTCGTGCGCGGGCCGCGGATGAGCAGCATCAGCAGGTCGGAGGCGAGCTTGGAGCGCGGCCCCGCCAGCCACCGGGCGTCCGGCACCAGCGTGCGGCCCGTCGGGTCCGGGAAGTACAGCAGGTACCGGCGGTACACCAGGCGGAACTGCTCGGAGTCGATCACGAGCATCGGGGTGTCGCCGACCGAGCTGAGCCCCTGCACGCGCCACTGTCCGTCCACCTGCACGAGCTGGACGTTCTGGGTGATCGACTGCGCGGCCGGCTCGAACGTGCCGTCGGCGCCGAGGAAGCCCGTCGCCTGCGCGCGGATCGTCGCCTTCATGAAGTTCGTGGTGCGCTCGCCGGGCAGGACGTCGATGTCCTTGACCACGACGGCCTGCTGCGGCACCTGCCAGTTCGCGTTGGGCGTGAGGAACTTGCGGGACGCCGCGTAGTTGCCGTCGGCGACCGCGTTCGCCTTGAGGAAGTCGCGCACGATGACCTCCGGCTGCGTGTCGCGGCGCGGCTCCAGCCCCTTGTCGGGCGACGCGGTCTCCCCGCCCAGGTCGCCGATCACGCGCGGGCTGGTGTACTCGGGGATGTTGGCGCAGCCGGTGAGCGCGACCAGCGCGGCGAGCAGGACCACCAGTGCCTTCGCGGCGGGCGTCCGGATCGTCCTAGGCATCGTCGGTACCTCCCTCCGCGCCGCGCCGCGTCATCGACTTCAGGGGCAGGGGGCTGACGGTGACCCTGCCCCCGCGGGTGCGGGGCAGGGTGAGCCGGAAGCAGGAGCCGCTGCCGGGTTCGCCCCAGGCCTCGAGCCGGCCGCTGTGCAGGCGGGCGTCCTCGATACTGATCGCGAGGCCCAGGCCCGTGCCGCCGGAGCGCCGGACCCGCGACGGGTCCGACCGCCAGAACCGGTTGAACACCAGCTTCTCCTCGCCCGGGCGCAGGCCGACCCCGTAGTCCCGGACGGTGATCGCCACGGCCTCGTCGTCGGCGCGCATGGTCAGGATCACGGGCTTGCCCTCGCTGTGGTCGATGGCGTTGGCGAGCAGGTTGCGCAGCACCCGCTCGACGCGCCGGGTGTCCGCCTCGACGATCACCGGGTCGTCGGGCATGTCGAGGATGAGCTCGGTGTCGGACTGCTCCGCGAGGTGCCGGACGGTGGCCATCGCGGAGGCGATCGGCACCTCGATATCGATCTGCTCGGCGTGCAGCTCGGCCACGCCGGCGTCGTGCCGGGAGATCTCCAGCAGCTCGCCGAGCAGGGTCTCGAAGCGGTCGAGCTCCTTCTGCATCAGCTCGGTGGTGCGGCGCAGCCCGGGATCGAGTTCGTCGGCCGAGTCGGCGATCATGTCGGCCGCCATTCGCACCGTGGTGAGCGGCGTGCGCAGCTCGTGCGAGACGTCGGAGGTGAACTGGCGCTGGAGATTGCCGAACTCCTCCAGCTGGCCGATCTGCTTGGACAGCGACTCCGCCATGTCGTTGAAACTCATCGCGAGGCGCGCGATGTCGTCCTCGCCGCGCACCGGCATCCGCTCCTTGAGTCGGCCCTCCGCGAAGCGCACCGCGATCCGTGCCGCCGAGCGGACGGGCAGCACCACCTGGCGCGCGACGAGCAGGCTCACCGCCGCCAGCAGGATGAGCAGCACCGCGCCGCCGGTGTACAGCGTGCCCTGCATCAGGTTGAGGGTGTTCTCCTCCTGAGTGAGGGGGAACACCAGGTACAGCTCCAGGCCCGCGATCGTGGACTGCACGGGCGTCCCGATCACCAGCACCTTGCCGTACCGGCCGGTGCTGTCGGTGACCGTGGCGTGCTGGGAGGCGGTCTGGCCGCTGCGGACGAAGGTCTGCAGGGACTGCGGGACCTCGCTCTCGCTGCCGATCACGATGGGCGGGCGGCCCGCGCCGTGCGGCACGATCAGCACCGGGTCGTAGTTGCCCGACCGCGCCGCCGAGGGCCCCACGTCCAGCCCCTGGCTCACCAGGCTGCCGCGGACGTTGCGCAGCACGGACTCGACGCCCTCGGTGCGGGTCTCCGCGCGGCTCAGCGCGAGCTCCACGCTCTGCTTCACCCGGGCGGTCTCCTCCTTGCCCGCGGTCAACTTGGCCTCGATCAGCTGGTTCGCGATCTGCGAGGTGAGCACGAAGCCCAACAGGAGCAGCACCGTCAGGCTGAGCACGAGGGTCTGCGTGACCACCCGCAGCTGCAGGGAGCGGCGCCACACGCGGCCCGCGTACGACAGGCCCATGCCGGCGTACCGCGCACCGTCGCGCAGCACCACCGCCGGATCCGACCGGACCGCCCGCACCGCCTCGCGCGCCCAGTCCGCCAGCCGGGCCGCCCCGGCCCGGTCGATCACGAGCCGGTCGGCCCGCTCACGCCGGCCCCGCCTTGTAGCCGACGCCGCGCAGGGTGAGCACGATCTCCGGGTTCTCCGGATCCTTCTCGATCTTGGCGCGCAGCCGCTGGATGTGGACGTTCACCAGCCGCGTGTCCGCCGGGTGCCGGTATCCCCACACCTGCTCGAGCAGCACGTCGCGGGTGAACACCTGCCGCGGCTTCCGGGCCATCGTCACCAGCAGGTCGAACTCGGTGGGGGTCAGCTGGATGACCTCGCCGTCGCGGGTCACCTTGTGCGCCGGCACGTCGATGATGACGTTGCCGATCGACAGCAGCTCGCTCGGCTCCTCGTCCGTGCGGCGCAGCCGGGCCCGCACCCGCGCGACGAGCTCCTTCGGCTTGAAGGGCTTGATGACGTAGTCGTCGGCGCCCGACTCCAGGCCGAGCACCACGTCGACGGTGTCCGCCTTCGCCGTGAGCATCACGATCGGCACCGACGAATCGGCGCGCAGCACGCGGCACACGTCGATGCCGTTCATACCGGGGAGCATGAGGTCGAGCAGCACCAGGTCGGGGCGGAACTCGCGGGCCGCGCTCAGCGCCTGCGTGCCGTCGCCCACGACCGTCGAGTCGAAGCCCTCGTTGCGCAGGACGATGGTGAGCATCTCCGCCAGCGCGGGATCGTCGTCGATCACCAGGATCCGGGGTTTCATGCTGTCCATATTGTCACTGCTGTCGGCGTTCGGGCTCTTACGACACCTTACGATCCTCCCCATGGGACGACTCGTCGCGATCGAGGGCCTCGACGGGGCCGGCAAGAACACGCTCACCCGGGCGGTGACCGCACGACTGGAGGCGGCGGGCCGGACGGTGGCGGTGCTCGCCTTCCCGCGCTACGGCACGCAGTTCGCCGATCTCGCGGCCGAGGCGCTGCGCGGCGGCAACGGCGACGTCGCCGATTCCGTGTACGGCATGGGCCTGCTGTTCGCCTTCGACCGGCAGGCGGCGGTCCCGGACATCCGGGCGGCGCTCGCCGCGCACGACGTGGTGCTGCTCGACCGGTACGCCGCCTCCTCCGCCGCGTACAGCGCCGCCCGCCTGGGCGAGGACGCCGACGGTGCCGTGGCCGCCTGGGTGCGCGACCTCGAGTTCGGCCGATTCGGGCTGCCCGTGCCCGACCTGCAGGTGTACCTCGACGTGCCCACGGCACTCGCCGCGGAGCGCGCGCGCTCGCGGGAGGCGGCGGACGCGGCGCGCGAGCGCGACGCCTACGAGCGCGACGGTGACCTGCAGGCGCGCACCGGTGCCGTGTACGCCGGGCTGGCGGCCGCGGAGTGGGTCTCCCCGTGGCGCGTGCACGGCACCGGCGACACCCCCGAGCTGCTGGCCGACGCGATCGCAGCGCTTTCCTGAAGAACAGCCCTGTTATTCACTGAAGTCCCACCCGCACCGATGCTGTGGCGCAGTAACGTGCGCCACGAAACTGACTCGTCAGTAACCGGGAGGGACTTTCCGTGCGCATCCTCGGGGCCACCGCCGCAGCGGGCGCCGCTGCGCTGCTGCTCGGCGTCGCCGGCGCCGACACCGCCGCGCCGGGGGCGCCGTCCGGCCACCGCTCCCCCGGACCCGAGCTGGTCGCCCAGGCCGCGATCGGGCTGGCGGACCTGCGCCCGCCCGCACCGTCGGACGGCGCCGCCGCGCCCGTCTCACGGCACGTACCGATCCCGCCGCGGCCCGAGGCGGTGAAGGTCGCGCCGGGCCCGCTCGGCATCCCCGGCGCCGCGTACGCCGCCTATCGCGCCGCCGCCGACCGGATGGCCCTCGAGGCGCCCGGCTGCGGGATCGAGTGGAACCTCGTCGCCGCGATCGGCCGGATCGAGTCCGGTCACGCCGACGGCGGCAACGTCGACGCCGCGGGCAGCACCCTCACCCCGATCCAGGGGCCCGTCCTCGACGGCTCGCTGGCCGGGAACGCGGTGATCCGCGAGGGCACGGGCTTCGCCCGCGCGCTCGGCCCGATGCAGTTCCTCACCACCACCTGGGCGCTGTTCGGCGGCGACAACTCGGGCGACGGCAACGCCGACGTCAACAACGTCCGCGACGCCGCGTACGGCGCCGCGCGCTACCTCTGCTCCAGCGCATCGGGATTGCAGGCCGAGTCCGCGCAGCGTGTCGCGGTCTTCGCCTACAACCAGTCGAACGCGTACGTCGACAACGTCGTGGCCTGGTCGAAGGCCTACCGCGACCGGGCGATCCCCGTCGGCGGCATCCCCGACATGACCGCGCCCGTCGCGCCGCCGACCCAGCTGCCCAAGCCGCTGCCGCCCGGCCGCGTCGTCGTGGTGGGCTGCGGGGTTCCCGACGGTGCGTCGTCCCGCCCGGCCGGCCCGCCGGGCGCGCCGGGCTCGGTGCGGCCGTCCGCGGGTGCGCCGTCCGCGGCGGTGTCGCCGGCGGCGGTGCCGCCGTCAGCGGCCCCGTCCGCGACGCCCGCACCGGCCACGACCTCGGCGAAACCGGCGGGGAATCCGTCCGCGGCCGCACCGTCGTCCGCGGCGCGCGGCCCCGACGGCAAACCCCTGCCCACCACCGTCACCGACTGCCCGATGCCGCCGCCCAGCGGGCCGAGCACGCCCGGCGCACCGTCGGGTTCCGCCCGTCCCGTGCCGCCCGGGCCCGCGCCCGCGGGTGCGCCCGGCCCCGGCGGGGCGCTGGCGATCCCGCCGAGCGGACCGTCGAGCACCCGGCCGGCACCGCCGTCCGCACCGCGCCCCGCGGCACCGCCGGCACGTGTCGCACCGGCGCCGTCGGCGCGGGTGGCACCGTCGGGCGGGCCGGTCCCGTCGTCGTCGCCGACGGTGCCCCGTCCCCCGCGGTAGGCGGATTTCCCGCGTCCGGGCCTGCGGATACGATGGTGGGCGTTATGAGTGCGGTTACGGAAGACGCGATCCGGTCGGCCCTGGCCACCGTGAACGACCCCGAGATCGGCAAGCCGATCACCGATCTGGGGATGGTGAAGTCGGTCGCGGTGCAGGCCGATTCGTCGGTCGACGTCGAGGTGTACCTCACCACCTCCGCGTGCCCCATGCGCACCCAGATCGTGGACCGCGTGCAGACGGCCGTCGCGGACGTGCCCGGCACCGGCGCCGTGCGCGTCGAGCTGGACGTGATGAACGACGAGCAGCGCGCGGAGCTGCGGAAGAAGGTCCGCGGCGACAAGGCCGAGCCGGTCATCCCGTTCGCCCAGCCGGGGTCGCTGACCCGCGTGTACGCGGTCGCGTCGGGCAAGGGCGGCGTGGGCAAGAGCTCCGTGACGGTGAACCTCGCGGCCTCGCTCGCGGCGCGCGGGCTGTCCGTGGGCGTGCTCGACGCCGACATCTACGGCCACTCCGTGCCGCGCATGATGGGCACCGACGCGCGGCCCACGCAGGTCGACTCGATGATCATGCCGCCGCAGGCGCACGGCGTGAAGGTGATCTCGGTGGCGATGTTCACCACGGGCAACACCCCCGTCGTGTGGCGCGGCCCGATGCTGCACCGCGCCCTGCAGCAGTTCCTCGCCGACGTCTTCTGGGGCGACCTCGACGTGCTGCTCCTCGACCTGCCGCCCGGCACCGGCGACGTCGCGATCTCCATCGCGCAGCTCATCCCCGGCGCCGAGATCCTGGTGGTCACGACCCCGCAGACCGCGGCCGCCGAGGTCGCCGAGCGGGCCGGTGCCATCGCCCTGCAGACCCGCCAGCGCGTGGCCGGCGTGATCGAGAACATGTCCGGCCTGACGCTGCCCGACGGCACGGTGATGGACGTCTTCGGCTCCGGCGGCGGCGAGCAGGTCGCGGCGCGCCTGAGCCGCGCGGTGGGCGCCGACGTCCCGCTGCTCGGCCAGATCCCCCTGGACCCGCAGCTGCGCGAGGCCGGCGACGCCGGCACCCCGGTGGTGCTCTCCGCGCCGGATTCCCCCACCGGCGCCGCCCTGCGCGCCATCGCCGACAAGCTCGCCGTCCGCAAGCGCGGCCTGGCCGGCATGTCGCTCGGCATCGACACCACCCGCCACCTCTAGCCCGACGGTCCGCCGCCCGCCCGGGCCGCATGCGACGGAAGCTGGCGGCGGGTGACGATGTTCCGCTGCCGGAAGTCATGAGCGCTGCCGTGGCGCGGCAGCGTTCGGCGACACCGGCAGCGCGCCGGCGAACAGCGGCAGCGGATGGGGTTCGCACCACCCACGATCACGCGACCGACCGGACGATGCCGTTGCGCACCATCGCGGGCAGGAGCAGCCGCCGCAGACCGTCGTTCGCGTTGAGCACCCGCCAACGCCAGCGGATCACGTCGATCCCCGCATCCGCGAACAGCTCGTGACGCCGCTTCTCCTCCGCCATCGCCGCATCGACGTCGGCCGGCTCGTCGCCGTACTTGCCGCGACCGTCGAACTCGCCCGTCATCGTGCCCCAGTCGAAGTCGGCGTAGAAGAGCTCGTCGCCGAGAACGCGCGGCACCTGGAGCCTCGGCATCGGCAGGCCTGCGGCGAGCATCTGCATCCGCGACAGCGACTCACCGGCCGACTCGCTGCACTCGACGGAGAGCGCGAGTGCCCGGCGAGCGAGCGCCGCGCCCCGGCAGCGGCCCAGCACCGCGATGCACTCCTCCAGTAGCGCCAGAGGCAGAGGGGCGGGATCGTCGGGCTGAGCGAACCGCGGCACCCGGCGAACGGCGTCGAAGGCGATCACGGCGCGCTCGAGCCCGCCGGACATGGCCGCATCCACGGCTGTGCGGCACCGCGAGGTCACGCGCACGCCGTCGAGGATCACCACGTGCTGCGCGGGCAGGGGCCGCGCGTGCACGTGGAGCGTGCGCCGGCGGTACCCGCCGCTCGTGCGGTCGATCGTGAAGTGGACGTACTTCCGTTCCGGTCGGAGGAAGGGGATGCCGTGCAGCACCGCGGCGCTCTCGTGGCTGACGACAGCGTCGCAGGTCAGTGCTGCTGCTCGCACCCTGTCGCGGTCCTTCACCCAGCGCGGTGCGTCGTCGTCGCGCTCGCCGTAGACGCCGTGCGCGAGGCGCTCGATCGTCGACTCGGTGGCTCGCACGATCTGCGTGTCGCTCCATCCCATCGCCGTGAGCTGCCGGCGTGTCCAGATCTCCCCCATGGGGTGAGTCAACACCGCCGTGCCCGCTGGTCAGCGTTCCGTGGAGCGGTTTTCCACAGGTTCGGTGTTATCCACAGCTGCGTTATCCACAGCCGCCTTCCACCTCGGTACTCGTCCCGGTGCTCCTGACGCGATCGACGTGGAGAAACGCTGCCGAGGTTCGTCAACGCTGCCGGTACGCGGCATCGCTCAAGGATTTCGGCAGCGCTGGCGCGGCTACCGGCAGCGCTCGCGGGCCACGGGACTCGCGCCGTCTGCGCGGTTGCGACGGGCTACGTGGCGTCCGGATCGAACGGGGCGCGCTCCTCGGGGGCCAGCGGCTTGTGCATCCGCGGCATCGTGGGGGTCGGCCCGGCGGGTTCAGCCGCCTTCTCCAGCGACGCGACCGGGGTGGCGGCGTCCATCGGGGCGGCCGCGTCGACCGCCTTGCGCAGGTTCAGCGCATCGGCGGTGGAGCGCACCTGGTCGGACATCTCGCGGATCACGGTGTCGTCGCCGTTCAGCAGGTGCTTGGTGACGATGGCGGTCGGCGTCATGCCGCGCAGGTTCTGGATCTGCTGCAGCGGCTCGCGGATCGCGTCGAAGTCGCCGCCCATGTCGTCCTTGAGCTGCTGGGTGGCACCGGTGGCGTAGTCGCGCACCTGCCGCAGCGCCGTGAAGAACCAGTTGACCGCGCCCGGGAGCCGCTCCGGCCCCAGGATCACCAGACCCACGACGACCAGCATGAGGATCTCCCCCATGCCGAGATTCGAGAACACCCCACCATGCTACGGGAAGCTCAGCACCGCGTGCACCCCGCGGCGCCGCACCCGGGACCGCGCTCAGCGGCTCAGTTCATCGCCTCCGGCGTCACCTTGATCGGCACCTGCCGGCCGTCGCGCGCGACGGTGACCGTCGTCTCCTTGCCCACGCCGACGGCCCGGATCGCGACGATGACGTCGGCCGCCTCGGCGACCTCGGTGTCGCCGACCTTGGTGATGACGTCGCCCTCGCGGATGCCGGCCTTCTCGGCGGCGCTGCCCTTCTTCACGTTCTCGACCCGCACGCCCGACGCGGTCTCGTTGCTGACCTCGCGGCCGTTGATGCCGAGGTCGGCGTGGATCACCTTCTCGCCGCGGATGATCGACTCGGCGATCGGCCACGCGATGTTCGAGGCGATGGCGAAGTTGAGGCCGATCGAGCCGCCGCCGGGAGCGAGCCCCAGCGTGTTGATCCCGATCTGCCGGCCCTGCAGGTCGAGGAGCGGGCCGCCCGAGTTGCCGGGGTTGATCGCCGCGTCGGTCTGCACCGAATCGAAGGCCGCGGGCGGGTTGGGGCCGCTCGCGGGGCCCTGCACCGGGCGGTGCGTCGCGGAGACCACACCGGAGGTGACGGTGCGCCGCAGCCCGAGCGGGGAGCCGATGGCCACGACCTGCTGTCCGGCGACGAGCTGGCCCGAGTCGCCGCGCGCGATCTGCTGGAGCCCGTCGACGGAGACCTTGACCACGGCGACGTCGGTGTACGGGTCGGTCCCGACGAGGCGCGCCGGCGTGCGGGTGCCGTTGAAGAAGACGACCTCGATCGTCGCGTCCTTGTTCGTGGACGCCTCCTCGACGACGTGGTTGTTGGTCATGATGTAGCCGCGCTCGGCGTCGATGACGGAGCCGGAACCGGTGCCGCCCGAGGTCTTGGTGCGCACCTCGATGGTCACGACACTCGCGCTGACCCTGCCGACCATCGCGGCGACGGCTCCGGCGTCCGCGGGCTTCCCCTCGGCCGCGGGGAGCGATGCCCGCGAGTCCGTGAGCTTCTCGATCGTGGTCCCGGTGATCCGGCCGATGGCGCCGCCGAGCAGGCCGATGAGCAGCGCGAGCACGCCCAGCACGACGAGCGCGCGTACGGAGACGCGGCGCCCGAACAGGACGTCGCGAACGCCCAGCCGTTCGGGATCGGGCTGTGGGACCGCCTTCGGGGGCGCGGAGACTCCGGGTTCGCCGATCGCGGCGATCGATTCGGTGTCGCGCCACGGGTCCTCGGGCTCGGGCTCCGGTTCGGGATCGAGCGGGCCGGCGTACGGGTCGCGCTGCAGCGCCTCGGTGGCGCCGGGCGGGCGGGAGAAGGCCTCGGTGAGCACCGGGTCGGGCGCGGCCGCCTGCGGCTGCGGGCCGCGGTCGGTGGCGCTGCGCACGGCCTCGGGCGCGAAGGCACCGTCGACCCCGTCCGGCCTGCCGAAGACGACCTGCTCCCCCTCGGAGACCGAGGGGCGGTACGTGGGGCGGGGCTCCAGGCGCGGTCGCCGGACGTCGGGATCGGAGGTCACGGATTCGAATCTACCGAGCGTTCCGCCGCCGGCCGCGCTTGTTGCGTTCGTCGCGTCGCGAGGACTCCGGCGAGAAGGTCGGGAAGCCGTCGAACGGCGGCCGGCCGCTGTGGCACTCGGTGGGGATCTGCGCCAGCTGGCCGAGCAGGTGGTGCGGCACGGTGATCTCGCCGGACTCGCGCAGCGCGGTGCGGACCTGACGCTGGGCGTCGACCTCGGCCGCGCAGACGGCGCACTGGGAGATGTGCGTGCCGGCGCGCAGGTGGGCGTTCATCCGCAGCTCGCCGTCCACGAACGCGACGACCGCCTCGTACGCGAGGTGCTCGGTGGACGAGAACTCGCCCGGCCGACGCGAGAAGGCGCGCTTGAAACTGCCACTGAGGTGCTCCACGCCGCTTCCCTCCTCTACTCGGTCCGATGGGCGTACCGCGGATCTACCGCCACAGTACCTGCACTCCACGGTTCAACGACCGACGTCGCCCTGGAGTTCCCCGACGGTGCCGGGCCCGCGCTCAGTAGGCGAGCGCGGCGCTGCTGGTCAGGCCCTGATTCGCCAGTGCCTCGCGGATGGACTTACGACCGCGGTGGATGCGCGAGCGGACGGTGCCCAGCTTCACGCCCAGCGTCGCGGCGACCTCCTCGTAGGAGAGGCCCTCGATGTCGGCGAGGACGACGGCGGCGCGGAACTCCGGCGCCAGCGCGTCCAGCGCGTTCTGCAGCTGCGGGCCGAGGTTGGCGTCCGCGTAGATCTGGCCGGGGTCCGGGTCGCTCGACGGTACGCGCTCGTAGTCCTCCGGCAGCGCCTCCATGCGGATGCGGTTGCGCCGGCGCACCATGTCGAGGAACAGGTTCGTCGTGATGCGGTGCAGCCAGCCCTCGAAGGTGCCGGGCTCGTAGTTCTGCAGGCTGCGGAAGACGCGGATGAACGTCTCCTGCGTGAGGTCCTCGGCGTCCTGCGCGTTGCCGGACAGGCGGTAGGCGAGGCGGTACACGCGGTCCGCGTGCTCGCGGACGAGCTCGTCCCACGTGGGCATGTCGGCGCGGTCACCCGACGCGTCGAACGCGGCGGTGCCTGCGGGTTCGGCCACGCGCTCGTCGTCGAACGTCGCGTACGCAGCCTGGGGCTGCGGCTCCTGCCGGGGTCCGGCCTTGCGGGCCAGGGCCATGCGCTCCTCCTCGTGCCACCGCCGGGCGGCGGGGCGCTCTTACTACTGCAGAACTCCCCGTGCGACCGTTTTGTTCCCACGATCGGCAATTCCACGGCGGGCGTTCTTCACTGTCCGATACCTTTCCCTGCCGCGGTGTGGGAGCGCTGATTCCTCCCTGAGTGTTACCTGTGCATGCATCGCGATTGCTAACGATCGCGTCACGGGAGGGTGACCGGTGGGCGACGGGCTACCATTGCGGCGTGTCTGACTCCGCCGCATCCGCCCTCGTCACCTACGCCGAGAACGCCATCGTCGAGGACGAGGCGATGTCGTCGGCCCGCGAGCGCGCCGCCGACCTGGGGGTCGACGCGGTCTCGCCGTCCGTGGGGGCGCTGCTGTCGGTGCTCGCGGCCGCGGGCGGCGCGAAGTCGGTCGTCGAGGTGGGCACCGGCGCGGGCATCAGCGGCCTGTGGCTGCTCTCGGGTATGCGCCCCGATTCCGTGCTCACCACCATCGACTCCGAGCAGGAGTTCCAGGCGGCCGCGAAGATCGGCTTCCAGCAGGCCGGCGTCGCCGCGAACCGCACGCGGCTCATCAACGGCCACGCCCTCGACGTGCTGCCGCGCCTCGCCGACGCCGCCTACGACCTCATCTTCCTCGACGGCGAGCCCGTCGATCACCCGCGCTATGTCATCGACGCGGTGCGCCTGCTGCGGCCGGGCGGGGTGGTCGTGGTGAACCTCGGTGACGCGGGCTACCGCATCCCCGATCCCGAGGCGTACGACGACGAGGCCTTCGCCGCCCGCGAGGCCACCCGCATCATCGCCGCGGACGAGAACCTGCTCCCCGTGATCCTGCCGCTGGGCGGCGGACTCGTCGCCGCGGCGAAGGCCTTCGTCCCCGAGGAGCAGTAGCCCGGGTCACCCCACCGCGACGGGGCGCATGAGCGTCGGGTACTTCGGCGGCAGGCCGTCGCCGGTGGAGATGCCGCGCACGCGGCGGCCGATCCACGGGTAGGCGAACTCGCGGCGCCAGCGGCGCTTGATCTCGCGGTCCTCGGCGGGCGTGATGACCGGCTCGGGCCCCAGGTCCGGGACCTCCAGCGCGTGCGGCACGCCCAGCAGGTCCAGCACGGCGATCGCCATCCGCAGGTGGCCGGGCTCGGACATGTGGATGCGGTCGAACTCCCACATCCGCAGGTCCCGGTACTCCTTCATCCGCCAGTAGTCGAGCAGCAGCAGACCCCGGTCGGCCGCGATCTCCCGGACCAGTTCGTTGTAGATGGCGAACCGCCCGCGGAGTGCTCCGAAGATGCCGCTGCCGTGGGTGTCGGCGGCGGTCCACACCACCACCGTCGCGCCGGACGCCGCCAACCGCTCGAGCATGGCGTCGTACGCCGCGACCACCGCGTCCACGTCGACGGACGGGCGGATCAGGTCGTTGGCTCCCGCGTACACGGTGACCAGGTCGGGCGCCAGTTCCAGGCACGGATCCAGCTGCTCGGCGACGATCTGGTCCATCTTCTTGCCGCGGATCGCGAGGTTCGCGTACCCGAACTCCGGGGACCGCGCCGCCAGTACCTCGGCGACCCGGTCGGACCACCCCCGGTACTCGTGGGTCCCCGTCGGGTCGGGGTCGCCGACGCCCTCGGTGAACGAATCCCCGATCGCCACGTACCGCAGGAAGTCGGCCATCGCTACACGTCCGTCGAGAACCGCACGCCGCCGTCGGGCAGCTCGACACCGGGCCACACGCGCGCACCGTGCAGCAGCTCGCACCGGGCGCCGACGGAGGCACCGTCGCCGATGACGGCCTCGCGGATGCGGGCCCGCGGCCCGATGTGCGCGCCGAAGCCGATGATCGACCGCTCGACGATCGCGCCGGCCTCGATCCGCACCCCGTCGAAGACGACGGCACCGTCGAGCCGGGCGCCCGCCCCGATCTCCGCGCCGCGGCCCACGACGGACCCGCCGATCACCAGGGCGCCGGGCGCCACCGAGGCGCCGGGGTGGATGAGGCACTCGCCGCGCCCGCCGTCGAGGGCGGCCGACGGCGCGATGCCGCGCACGAGGTCCGAGCTGCCGGCGACGAAGTCCTCCGGCGTGCCCATGTCGCGCCAGTAGCCGTAGTCGACGTGGCCGTAGAGGCGGCTGCCGCCGTTGAGCAGGGCCGGGAAGACCTCGCGCTCGACGGACACCGGCCGGCCCGCGGGGATCTCCTCGATCACCGAGCGCTTGAACACGTAGCAGCCGGCGTTGATCTGATCGGTCGGCGGATCCTGCGTCTTCTCCAGGAAGGCGGTGACCCGCCCGGAGGCGTCGGTCGGCACGCAGCCGAAGGCGCGGGGGTCGGGGACGCGCACGAGGTGCATCGTGACGTCGGCGTCCTTCTCCCGGTGCGTGTTCACGACGGCCCGGATGTCCGAGCCGCCGAGGACGTCGCCGTTGAAGACGAGCACCGTCTCCGCCGTGAGGGCGGGCAGCACGTTGCGGATGCCGCCGCCGGTGCCCAGCGGCTCGGTCTCCACGACGTAGGAGAGCTCGAGGCCCAGTTCGGAGCCGTCGCCGAAGTACTCCTCGAAGACCTCCGCCTTGAACGAGGTGCCGAGCACCACGCGGCGGATGCCCGCGTCGCGGATGCGCGAGAGCAGGTGGGTGAGGAACGGCTTGCCCGCCGTGGGCAGCATCGGCTTGGGCGCCGAGAGGGTGAGCGGCCGCAGGCGCGTGCCCTTGCCGCCCACCAGGATCACCGCCTCCACGTCGCTGAGGTCCACACCGGCGTCCTGATCCACCGAGGTCATCATTCCCCTTTTCGTCTCCGCGTCGCCGCGAGAACACTGATCCGCGAACGCGCGGCCAGCCCCACCTTCATCGCCGCGCGCAGGGGCGCGGCCGCCGGACCGGGATGCCGGTCGGCGAAGAACCGGTACGCGGAGTCGTGGTGCGCGGGGAGCATGAGCTCCGGCACCTTCCCCGCCGCGTGTCCCTTGGCGTGCACGATCTCCGCCGTCGGGACGTAGACGTTGCTCCAGCCGGCGCGGGCGAGCCGGTCACCGAAGTCGACGTCCTCCATGTACATGAAGTAGCGGTCGTCGAAGCCCCCGATCGCGGCGAAGGCCTCGGTCCGCACGAGCAGGCAGGAGCCCGAGAGCCAGCCGGCCTCGCGCTCGGCCACCTCGGCCTGCGACTGCTGGTAGGCGCGGGTCCACGGGTTCGACTTCCACACGGCGCCGAGCAGGGCGTGCCCGATCCCGAACCGCATGCTGGGCACGTTCCGCGCCGAGGGGTAGACGGTGCCGTCGGGGTCGCGGATCAGGGGGCCCAGGGACCCGGCACGGGGGTGCCGCGCCGCCGCCGCGACCAGTGCGTCGATCGACCCCGGCCCGAAGACCACGTCCGGGTTGCTGATGAGGAGGTAGTCGAGCGCACCGAGGTCGAGGCGCGCCACGGCGTAGTTGATCGCGCCGCCGTAGCCGAGGTTCGCGCCGGTGCGCAGGAGCTCGGCCTCGGGGTGGGCCGCTGCGGCGGCCTCGGGGGCGCCGTCGACGGAGCCGTTGTCGGCCATGAGCACCCGCGGCGCGGCACCGGAGAAGGCGCCGTCGATGCTGGTCAGAAAGTTCTCGAGGTGCTCGCCCGGCGAATAGGTGACGGTGACCACGGCGATCGCGGGGGTCGAGGTGTCGGTTCCGGGCACGCGGTCAGGTTACCGGTCGGTGGGGTGCGACGGTGCCCCCGCCCGCCCCAGCGCCCGGTCCAGTGCGTCGCGCCAGTCCGGGAGCGGAGCGAGGCCCCAGGCGGCCCACGCGGCCGGCGAGAGCACCGAGTAGGCGGGCCGCGGCGCCGGCCGGGGGAAATCGGCGGTGGTGCACGGCGAGACCCGCTCGGGGTCCGCACCGACCCGCGCGAAGACGCCGCGGGCCACGTCGAACCACGTCGCGGACCCGCCGCCCGCCGCGTGCAGAACGGCGCCGGGCCGCTCCGGTTCCCGGCCGAGGAGCGCGGCGAGGTCGAGCAGCCCCGCGGCCAGGTCGGGTGCGTAGGTCGGGGAGCCGGTCTGGTCGGCGACGACCTTCGGGTCGACGCCGTCGTCGGCGAGCCGGCCCATGGTGCCCACGAAGTCCCGCGCCCAGGCACCGTCGGGTCCGCGGCCCGTGTACACCCACGCGGTCCGCACCACGACGGTCCGCGGGTCGGCCGCGCGGGCAGCCTCCTCGCCGGACAGCTTGGTGCGCCCGTACACGCTCGCGGGTCCCGTGGGATCGTCCGGCTCCCAGGGGCGCGGCGGGCCGGCCTCCGTCGATGGCCGGCTCGCCGGCGTCCCGAAGACGTAGTCGGTCGAGATGTGCACGAGGCGGGCGCCGGTGGCCGCGCACCGCGCCGCGAGCAGGCCCGGCGCGGTGGTGTTGAGCTCCGCGGCCGCGCCGGGCTCGGACTCGGCGGCGTCGACGGCGGTGTGCGCCGCGCAGTTGATGAGCACCGTCGATGCGCCCACGCGCAGTCCGGCGACGGACTGTGGCGAAGTCACATCCAGCTCGCCGCGGCCCAGCGCGCGGGCCGCGATTCCCCGCCCGGCGGCGGTCGCGACCAGCGCCGATCCCAGTTGTCCGGCCGCGCCGGTGAGCACCAGTTCCACACCGCGAACCGTACGTCACGGCCGCGTCTGCGGAGGCTTCCGCGCGCCAGTCGGTACCGTTATGGAGATGTGATCAAGCGGGCCGGAGCAGATGGCCCGGTCCCGAACGACGAGGAGTGGTGGGTGTCCGACAGCCCGAGTCGACGCGGCGCGCGCCATTCCCGGAGCGCCGACGCCAAGCGCGCGGCCGCCGAACGCGCGGCCGCCCAGCGCGCGGGTACGCAGGCCGACGGCGCACGCGCGGGGACGCGGCGCCGGAGTGTGCGCGCGGAGAACGAGGGGGACGGGGCGCAGTCCCCCCGCGTCCGGCAGGTCCCCCGCGCCGCGGACCTCTCCGTCGACACCCGGGAGCGGCTGCAGCGCAGCGGCAAGGCGCTCGTCGCCCTCATCACGGCCATCGTGCTGGTGGTGACCGGCGTCGCCTGGTTCTGGTGGTCCCGCTTCGCCGGCGACATCGTGCGCGGGCCCAGCATCGCCGCCAAGCCCGACGGTGCCACCGACATCCTGCTGGTCGGCACCGACTCGCGCACCGACGCGAAGGGCAACCCGCTCACGAAGCAGGAGCTCGCGCGGCTCAACGCGGGCGTCGACGACGGCACCCTGAACACCGACACCATCATCCTGATCCGCATCCCGAACGACGGGAAGTCGGCGACCGCGATCTCGATCCCCCGCGACGCCTACGTCGCGATCCCCGATCAGGGCAAGGGGAAGATCAACTCCGCCTTCGCCGGCGCGGCCAACGTCACCCGCGACAAGGCCGTCTCCGAAGGTGTGGACGAGAAGACCGCGGTGCAGAAGGGCAACGAGGAGGGCCGCAAGGCGCTCATCGAGACCGTCGCGAACCTCACCGGCGTGTCGGTCGACCGGTACGCCGAGATCGGCCTCGTCGGCTTCTCCCGCCTGACCAACGCCGTCGGCGGCGTCGACGTGTGCCTGAAGAAGCCCGTCAACGACCCGTACTCGGGCGCCCGCTTCAAGGCGGGCAAGCAGACGCTCAAGGGCCCGCAGGCGCTGAGCTTCGTGCGGCAGCGCCACGGCCTGCCCCGCGGCGACCTGGACCGCGTCACCCGCCAGCAGGTCTTCATGGCGTCGCTGGCCAGCAAGATCCTGTCGACCGGCACCCTGACCAGTCCCAGCAAGCTGAGCCAGCTGCAGGACGCGCTGTCGACGTCGGTGACACTCGACCAGCAGTGGGACGTGATGGGTTTCGCGAAGGAACTCGCGAACCTCTCCGCCGGCAACGTCCAGTTCTCCACGGTGCCCGTCGTCCGCGATGACGGCTGGAGCGACGACGGCCAGCAGTCCGTGGTGGTCGTCGATCCGAAGCAGGTGCAGGCGTACGTCGCGGGCCTGCTCGGGGAGAAGCCGGGCGCGAAGCCGAAGGCCACCAAGACCAGCTCCTCCGCGGCGGCGGTGCCGTCGGTGAACCGCGCCTCGTACACGGTGGACGTGGTGAACGCCGGCACCACGTCGGGCCTCGCGAGCAGCGTCTCCACCTTCCTCGGCGGCAAGGGGTTCGCGCAGGGCTCCACGGGCAACGCGTCGTCGTCCGAGTCCGCGTCGAGCGCCAAGAGCGCGGTGCTGGCGAGTTCGGCGAACGACCAGGGCGCCAAGGCGGTGGCCGCGCTGCTCGGCGGCCTGCCCGTGGTGGCGAGCGGTTCCGTGCAGTCCGGGCGCGTGAAGGTACTGATCCAGGACGGCTACAGCGGCCCGGGTTCGTCGAGCGACTCCGGCTCGGACTCCGATTCCGCGGCGACGACCACGTCGATCCCGCCGGGGATGACCGAGGCGCTCGATCCCAGCGAGGCGGCGCGCATCAGCTCGCTGCTCAACCGCCCGGGCTTCACCGCCCAGCAGGACGGAGGCGTGCCGTGCGTGGACTGACGGTGACCGACCGGCTACTCGTGCCGATCGTCCAGGCCGACGGGGCCGCACCCCGGTTCACCTGGTACGACGATGCCTCCGGCGCCCGGATGGGCCTGTCGGCGATCACGCTGGGCAACTGGGCCGCCAAGTGCGGCAACCTGCTGCGCGACCAGTACGGCCTCGGGCCGGGCGACCCCGTCGGGGTGCTCCTGCCCGCGCACTGGCAGACCGCGGGGATCCTGTTCGGCGCGTGGTGGGCCGGCTGCGAGGTCCGCTTCGGCGAGTCCGGTGACGTGACCTTCGCCGCCCCCGACCGCGTCGGCGAGGCGGAGGGCGACGAGATCCTCGCCGTCGGCCTGGACGCCTTCGGCCTGGCCGTGCCCGACCTGCCGCCGGGGATCGACGACTACACCACCGAGGTGCGCGTGCACCCCGATGCCTTCACGCCGGGCGGCGTGGGCGCGGACGTCCCGGTGCTCGCCGGTGACACGGCGGAGATCGTGCTGGCCCGGTCGACGGCCCTGGCCGCGTCGGCGGGCTACGCCGCCGGCGACCGGGTGCTCTCCACGCGCGAGTGGCGCACCGTCGACGACCTGTACGACGGCCTGCTCGCCCCGTTCGCGGCCCCGGCCTCGGTCATCCACGTCTCGCATCCGGACCCGGCCGGACTCACGGACAAGTTCGCCACCGAGAAGGCCACCGCCCGCGTCGCCTGACGCGCTACCGCTGCACGTCCACGACGATGCGGCCGGGTCCCGTCAGGGTGGAGTCCGCGTAGCGCTGCGCGTTGCCGGTGAGCTTGAGGGCCACCTGCAGCTGCCCCTCGAAATGGCAGGTGATGATCGCGCGGGAGACGGCGCGGCCGGGCCCGGCGACGGTCCGCTCGCCCGTGTACGGCGAGTACCCGTCGTGGTCGAAGATCCCGACGGGCTCCGCGCGCACCACGAGGTACTCCCCCGGCCCGCCGAGGTCCGCGCCGGACGCGCAGTCGACCACGGGCCCGGCCTCGCGCGTGACCCGGTACGGCGGCACCGGGCCGGTGAACTCGAGCACCACCCGGTCGGCACCGTCCCGCGCCCCGGTCCGCAGGTCCTTGAGCATCGTCGCGCCCGGGGCGACGGAGGCGCTCGCGCTCGCGGTGCGCGGACTGGTCGAGACCGCGGTACTCCCCGGGCCCGACGGTGCCGCCCCCGTCACCGTCGTGCCCGTCACCGTCGTGACGGATGACGGACGCGCGATGCCCGACGGCGCCGTGACCGGCCCTCCGCCGCCGCACGCGGCCGTCGTCGCGGCCAGGGCGAGCACCGCCGCGCCGCACGCCGCTCGGATCGTCTTCGGATGCACGTCCGCCCCTCTCGTTCCGGTCCAGGCTATGCAGGGATCGGGCGGGAGGGGCGGATCGTTATCGAACCGTGGGCGAGCCGGTACCGGCCCGCGTGCGGGTCAGCGCAGCAGCTGGCGCGACATGACGAGGCGCTGCACCTGGTTGGTGCCCTCGTAGATCTGGGTGATCTTGGCGTCGCGCATCATCCGCTCGACCGGGAAGTCGCGGGTGTAGCCGGCGCCGCCGAGCAACTGCACGGCGTCGGTGGTGACGTCCATCGCGACGTCCGAGGCGAAGCACTTCGACGCGGAGCTGATGAAGCCGAGGTTCTTCTCGCCGCGCTCGGCGCGGGCGGCGGCGGTGTAGACCATGAGGCGCGCGGCCTCGAGACGCATCGCCATGTCGGCGACCATGAACTGCACGCCCTGGAACTCGGAGATGGACTTGCCGAACTGCTTGCGGTCCTTGATGTACTCGATCGCGACGTCGAGCGCGCCCTGCGCGATGCCGACTGCCTGCGCGCCGATGGTCGGGCGGGTGTGGTCGAGGGTCTGCAGCGCGGTCTTGAAGCCGGTGCCCTCCTCGCCGATCATGCGCATGGCGGGGATGCGGCACTCCTCGAAGGCCAGCTCGGCGGTGGGGCTGCCCTTGATGCCCAGCTTGTGCTCGTAACCGGTGACGGAGAAGCCGGGGTCGTCCTTGTGCACGATGAAGGAGCTGATGCCGTTGGCGCCCTTCTCCGCGTCGGTGACGGCCATGACGGTGTACCAGGTGGACTTGCCGCCGTTGGTGATCCAGCACTTGGAGCCGTTGAGGACCCACTCGTCGCCGTCCTTGCGGGCGCGGGTGCGCATCGACGCGGCGTCGGAGCCGGCCTCGCGCTCGGAGAGCGCGTAGGAGGCCATGGCCTCGCCGTTGGCGAGGGACGGCAGCACGTGCTGCTTGAGCTCCTCCGAGCCGTTGAGGATCAGGCCCATGGTGCCGAGCTTGTTCACGGCGGGGATCAGCGAGGAGCTGCCGCAGACGCGGGCCACCTCCTCGATGACGATGCAGGTCGCGACCGAGTCGGCGCCCTGGCCGCCGTACTCCTCGGGCACGTGGATGGCGTTGAAGCCGCTGGCGACCAGCGCGTCGAGCGCCTCCTGCGGGAACCGCTCCTTCTCGTCGACGTCCTTGGCGTGCGGCGCGATGTCGCGCTCGGCGAGCGCCCGGATGGCGGCGCGCAGTTCCTCGTGCTCCTCGGGGAGCTGGAACAGGTCGAAGTCGGGGTTGCCAGCCATGGGGCCTCCATCAGCGTCTACGTGTTTGGTCCGCGCTGATTGTATCCATGCCGGTTCGAGGGTCAGTTAGTCGCACGTAACCAGCATTAGCAGCCGCGGTTGTTCCCGGGAACAACCGTCCGTGCGGTCGGCCGCCCCGCCCAGCGGTCCTCCGCCACATGAATGAGGATCGGGGCATGACCTTCACGACGACGTTCGGCGCGGCACGGGTGGACCAGGTGACGGAGCTGGAGCGGTGGGCGTTCCCGCCCGCCGAGCTGTTCCCCGCGATCGGGGACGGCCTGGCGCAGTCGGCACGGGCGGAGCTCGGCGACGGTTACGTCGACCCGGACACCGGCGACCTGCTGCTCGCGATCCACACCTACGTGATCCGGCTGGGCGCGACGGTGATCGTGGTCGACACCGGCAACGGGAACGGCAAGGAGCGCCCGGTCCTGGCGGCGCACCACATGTTCGACACCGACTACCTCGACCGACTCGCACGCACGGGGATCGGCCCCGACGACGTCGACCTCGTCATCAGCACCCACCTGCACCCCGACCACTGCGGGTGGAACACCCGCCTCGTCGACGGGCAGTGGCGTCCGACGTTCCCGCGGGCCGTCCACCTGTTCGCCGAGTCGGACCTGGACGCACTGCGGAGCCTCGCCGCGGGCGAGGACCTGACCGGGGTGGTGGCCGACCTCGCCCGCACCTACCGGGACAGCGTCGGCCCGGTCCTGCGCGACGGCCACTGGCGCGCGGTCGCGGATGGCGAGGTCATCGCCGCCGGCGACGGCGTCGAGGTGGTCGTGCGCGCCGCGCCGGGCCACACCGACGGTCACCTCGCGGTGGAGATCCGGACCTCCGCGGGCGGCGCACTCATCGCCGGCGATGCGATCCACCACCCGATCCAGCTCCTGCATCCCGAGCTGGTGCAGGGCGGCGACGCCGAGCCCGCGACCGCGCGCAGGACGCGGGACGCGCTGCTCCGACGGTGCGCGACGGAGGGGCTGCTCCTGCTGCCCGCGCACTTCACCGAGCACGCGCCGTTCCGGGTCGCGATCGACGCGGACGGCCGCCCGAGGATCAGCGCGGCGGGCGTCCGACCGTCAGCGCGGCCGGCGGGTGAGGACGCGGTGCACGACTCCGGTGGCGGGACTCACGACGGATTCGATGGCGAACCGTGACTGCACGCCCTCGAGCCCGTCCCACAGACGCTCGCCGCGGCCGAGCACGATCGGCACCTCGACGAGGTGCAGGTGATCGACGAGGTCGGCGGCGAGGAACTCGCGGACCGTCGCCACGCCGCCGCCGATGCGGATGTCCTTCTCGCCCGCGATCTCGCGGGCCGCGGCGACGGCCTCGGCGGGTGACGCGTCGAGGAACCGGAACTCCACCCCGTCCTCCGTGGTGAACGCGGGCCTGGGGTGGTGGGTCAGCACGATGATCGGTGTCGTGAACGGCGTCTGCTCGCCCCACCAGCCGCGCCAGGACTCGTCGGCGAGCACCGCGGGTGTCGGAGCGAACTTGCCGCGGCCCATGATCTCGACGCCGATGCCCTCGTCCCACGCCGCGGAGAAGGCGTCGTCGACGCCGCGGGCCGAACTGGTCAGGCCGTGGATCGCGGCGCCCCGTCGGGTGCCGAAGAACCACTCCATGAGCGATCCGCCGGCGTGCCCGAAGGGCGCGTCCACGCTCTGGTCCGCGCCGGTGCCGAAGCCGTCCAGCGAGATCGCGAAGTTGTGCACGCGCACCTGACCCGTCATGCGGATCAGGCTAGCCGCGTTCAGCCCTCGAGGAGCTTCTTCCGCAGGGCCTCGTCCTTGGCCAGCACCATCTTCTCCAGGTCGGCCTGGAACGCCGCCATGCGGGAGCGCAGCGCGGGGTCGGCGGCGCCGAGGATCCGTACGGCCAGGAGACCCGCGTTGCGGGCGCCGCCCACGGACACCGTCGCCACGGGGATGCCGGCGGGCATCTGCACGATCGACAGCAGCGAGTCCATGCCGTCGAGGTGCTTGAGCGGCACGGGCACGCCGATGACGGGCAGCGGGGTCGCGGAGGCGACCATGCCCGGCAGGTGCGCGGCGCCGCCGGCACCCGCGATGATGACCTCGACGCCCCGATCGGCGGCGCCCTTGGCGTAGTCGAGCATCCGCTGCGGGGTGCGATGCGCGGAGACGACACCCACCTCGAACCGGATACCGAACTCGGCGAGCGCCTCGGCGGCGGCCTCCATCGTCGGCCAGTCCGAATCGCTGCCCATGATCAATCCGACGCGCGGCCCGGTCTTGTCAGCCATGCTCACTCCATCCATCGGTCCACTCCGCGGTCGCCATCCAGTGCGCCGCTCGTTCCGCCCGCTCCCGCAGTTCCGCCACGTAGCCGGGGTCGTTCCGGTCGCCGTCGAGATCGCCGACCAGGTTCACGTGCCCGATCTTGCGGTCGGGCCGCCCCTCCTTGCCGTACATGTGCACGTGCGCCTCGGGCATCCGGGCCATGAGGTGGTGCAGCCGCTCGTCGACGCCCATCTCGGGCTCCGACGGTGCGCCGAGCACGTTCGCCATGACGGTCAGCGGTGCGGTCGCCGCGGTACCGCCGAGGGGGTAGTCGAGCACGGCGCGTAGGTGCTGCTCGAACTGGCTGGTCACGCAGCCGTTCATCGACCAGTGCCCCGAATTGTGGGGGCGCATGGCGAGCTCGTTGACCAGCATCTCGCCCGCCGGGGTCTGGAACAGCTCGACCGCCATCACGCCGACGACGCCCAGTTCGTTCGCGAGCCGCAGCGCAAGCGACTCGGCGAAGGAGGCCTCCTCGTCGGAGAGGTTCGGGGCGGGCGCCAGCACCACGGCGCACTGCCCGTTGCGCTGGACCGTCTCCACCACGGGCCAGGTGGCGCCCTGGCCGAAGGGCGAGCGCGCGACCATCGCCGACAGCTCCCGGGCGAGCTCCACCCGCTGCTCCCCCAGCAACTGCACCCCCGCGGCGAGCTGCTCCCGCGCGACCTCCAGCGCCTCGTCCAGCGTGTCCGGCAGCCACACGCCGCGGCCGTCGTAGCCGCCCCGGACGGCCTTGAGCACGACGGCACCGTCGAACCGCTCCCAGAAGGCCCGGACGTCCTCCGGGGACGCGATCTCGGCGAAGCCCGGCACGGGCGCCCCGAGTTCGGCCAGACGGTGCCGCATCGCCAGCTTGTCCTGGGCGTACAGCAGGGCCTGCGGCGGCGGGTTGACGGTCACGCCCTCGGCCTGCAGCGCGAACAGGTGCTCGGTGGGCACGCCCTCGTGGTCGAAGGTCAGCGCGTGCGCCCCGGTGGCGGCGCGGCGCAGGTCCTCGATCCGGTCGTGGTCGCCGAGCACCACGTCGGCGCACACCTGCGGCGCGGGCTCGTCGGGCGACGCGGCCAGGACGCGCAGCGACTGCCCCAGTGCGATCGCGGCCTGATGGGTCATGCGGGCCAGCTGGCCTCCGCCGACCATGGCCACCACGGGCCGCGACCGGCGCGATTGAACATCACTCACCGGTCCATAATCGCAGGTCCACGAGGCCGTGGGAGCGCCCGGCACACGGCGCGCCCCCGGTACCGAGCGCGTCACACTCTCCGCGGTACTATTCACGGTTCCGTTAGAGTGGCGCACGTGGCTTTCATCGAGGCGATTCTGGATCGCACCCCGGCACCGCTCCGCGGGCTCGTCATGCAGCACCACGAGCTGATCAAGTTCGCCATCGTGGGCAGCACGACGGCGGTCTTCGACCTGGCCATCTTCTACGGCCTCGTGCTCACCGTCCTCGACGAGAAGCCCACCGTCGCGAAGATCTTCTCCGGCGTCTGCGCCGTGATCCTGTCGTACATCCTCAACAGCGAGTGGAGCTTCAAGCACCGCGGTGGCCGGGAGAAGCACCACGAGGCGCTGCTCTTCTTCATCATCTCGGGCATCGGCGTGCTCATCATGGCGGCGCCCATCTTCATCGCGAACAACTTCTTCGACCTGCGCAACGTCGACTCGAAGACCACGCTGATCATCGTCGACTTCGTGCTCAACTACATCGTCGGCAACCTGCTGCAGATGGCGTTCCGGTTCTGGGCGCTCCGCCGCTGGGCCTTCCCGGAGGACATGCGCGACGCCCCGGATCAGGAGTCGATCCCGGACGACGAGACGCGCAGCGCCTCCGCCGAGCGCTGACCTCCCCGGGCGTGCGGCACCGGATACTCCGCTCGACCATCGCGGTCGTCGCGGTCACGGGCCTGTTCCTCGGCCTGCCGCTCATGTTCTACACCTGGCGCTGGCTCGACGACACGGCGCGCACCGACCTGCAGCACCGGCTGCAACGCGCCTCCTCCGCGATCCTGCTGCAGGAGCAGCGCACCGGCGTCACCGACGACCCGCCCGTCGAGGCGCTCCGCCTCCTGACGCCCTCCGACGGCCGCCTGGTGCTCACCTACACGGACCGGACGGGCGCCTCGCGGGTGCTCGCCGTCGGGCGCGGCCCGCTCACTCACGCGATGGTCGAGGGCACGTCCCTGGGCGACGCGGGCACGCTGCGGATCGAGCAGGACTACGCGGGTGTGCGCAACGACCAGTTCCGGGCGCTGAGCATCGAGCTGATCGTCATGGTGCTGTCGCTGACCGCGGGCGTCGTCGTCGCGGCGGTCACCGCGAGCCGCGTCGCCGACCCGGTGCAGGAGGTCGCGAGCCGTGCGCAGCGCCTCGCGAACGGCGACTTCCGCCCCGATCCGCACCGGCACGGCATCGAGGAGCTCGACCGCGTGCTCGACGTGCTCGACACCGCGACGGTGGAGATCGCGGACCGGCTGCAGCGCGAACGGCAGATCGTCGGCGACGTCTCGCACCAGCTGCGCAGCCGCCTCACCGCGATCCACATCCGGCTCGACGAGCTCACCCTGCACGCCGATCCGGAGGTGGTCTCCGAGGCGCAGGCGGCCCTCGACCAGGTCGACCGGCTCACCTCCTCCGTCGGTGACATGGTGAAGATGGCGCGCTCGGAGCGGACGACGCAGGGCACCGTCGACGTGCGGGCCGAGCTCACCCCCCTCCTCGCCGACCTCGCGCCGTCGTTCGAGCGTGCGGGACGGCGTCTCACGGTGCTCCCGCCCGACGGTCCGCCGCTGCCCGCCCGGGCCACCGCGACGCGGGTCCGGGAGGCGGCGGCGGTGCTGGTGGACAATGCTCTGCAGCACGGCCGCGGTGAGGTCACGGTGCGCCTCGGGTCGGTCGGCGCGCACACCGTGCTCGTCACGGTCAGCGACGAGGGCGCCGGCATCTCGGACGCCGACGCGCAGCGCATCTTCCGCCGCGGTTATTCGGTGGGCGACGGGACCGGCGTCGGCCTGGCGCTCGCCCGTGCGTTCGTCGAGGGTGATGGCGGCCGCCTCCAGCTGCAGAGCCGCAAGCCGACGACGTTCGCGATGTTCCTGCCCGCGGCGGGCCCCGGCGACGCCCCCGAGCAGCCCGTCGCGCGCGAACCCGAACCGCGCTGACGATCAGGCGCCCAGCGCCCGGTCCATCAGGTACTCGGCGAAGGCCGTGATCACGAGGGACGGGTTCGCCCCGCCCGCGTTACCGGGGATCCCGGCACCGTCGACCACCCGGATCGCGGGGTGCCCGTGCAGTCGCCCGTCCGCGTCCGAGGCGGCCCCGAGAACCGCACCGCCGAGCAGGTGCGCGGTGCCCGATGGAGGCAGGCCCGCCGGGCTGATCCCGATCCCCGGGTCGGGACCCGCGATCGGGATGCCCGGCAGCGGCGCGAGCGCGATTCCGCCCTCGACGTCGGTGACGCGGCGCAGCACCCGGGCGTTCGCCGCGCCGGCGTCCGCGACGAGCGACAGCGGCGGCACGACGAGCTTCGGTGTCCCGGCGACGATCTCCCACGAGGTGCGGTTCTCCCAGTCGACGGGGATCGTGAAGTAGACGATGTACGGCAGTCGAGCCACCGACCCCGCCGTTTGCACCACGGTGGGCAGGTAGTTGGGGTCGTCGTCCACGAACGCCGAGGTCACGATGCAGCCGGGCCGGGGTTCGAAGGGGCCCGGCACGAGGCGGGCCGCGAACTGATCACCGTTGTCGCCGACCTGGGTGCCCACGTGCTCGTTGAGGTTCGGCAGCCCACCCGCGAGCCGTGATGCGAGCAGCAGTTCCGGCGTGCCGTAGGCGCCGCCGGCGAGGAACAACTGATCGCACGTGTAGTCGCGGCGGCGCACCACCGCGCCCTGCACGTCCAGTTCCTCGGCGTGCACGGCCACCCGGCCCCGTTCCTGCGTCAGGCCCGTGACCCGCTGCAGCGTCCGCATCTGCACCGAGGGGCGCCGGAGCGCCGAGCCGAGGTAGGTGGTCGACAGCTCACGCTTGCCGCCGTTGCTGACGCCGAACATCATTTCGCCGACGGTCACGCTGCGCCGCACCTCGCCGCGCAGCTCGCGCCGCACGACGTCCCAGTTGATCGTCGACGGCACCGAGCGGGACGGCCAGCCCGCACGGGCCATCGAATCCTCGAACCGCCGCATCATGGCGAACGGGCGGCTCGCGCGGATGTCGTCCGGGATCGTCTCCGCGCGCAGGTTCCGCAGCGCGCGAGGCACGTACTCGGCCATCAGCTGCTGGTACCGCGGGCCGGCGCGGAAGATCTTGTCGTAGTACCGCGCGTGGGGCGGGATGGTGGCACCGAAGTACGGGACCGAGCCACCGCCGACGGCCGCGCCACGCAGAATCGCCATGGTTCCGGCGAGCTCCACGTCGAAGACCCCCGTGCGGCCCAGTGCGGGCGCCCAGAGCGCGTTCGGGTGCAGCGGGTTCGTCCCCGGCGCGTACACCTCTGCGTGATCGTCGTGCCGGTAGGAGCGCCCCCGCTCGAGGACGAGGGTGTCGACGCCCGCGGCGCCGAGCCGCGCAGCGGCGACGGAGCCGCCGACGCCGGTACCGACGACGATGGCGGTGTAGTGGGTCCGTTCGGGTACGGCACGCACCGGCGCGGGGAGCGCGGCGGCGGCTATCGCGGCGGCGGCGCCGAGCAGCACCGAGCGGCGGCTCGGCGCGGTACGGGGATCTGTCTGCACCGCGCGAGCATATGTTGCGATCGCAAACGTTGATGGCGGAAGGGGCGGATCACTCCGCGTCGAATCGGAAACCCACCCCGCGCACGGTGACGATGCGGCGCTGCGCACCGGTGTCGTCGCCGATCTTGCGACGCAGCCAGGAGATGTGCATGTCGAGGGTCTTGGAGCCGCGCAGGTCCGAGTCCCCCCAGACGTCGGCGAGGATCTCCTCGCGCGAGAGCAGCCGCCCCGCGTGCTCCATGAGGAACCGGAGCAGTTCGAACTCCTTGTTCGCCAGGGAGACGTCGTCTCCGTCGATGGTCACGCGCCGCGCGGTCGCGTCGAGCCGGATGCCGCCGGCCTCCACCACCTCGGGGGCGTCGTGGGCGGGCGCGCTGCGCCGCAGCAGGGCACGGGTGCGCGCCATGAGCTCGAACATGCGGAAGGGTTTGCCCACGTAGTCGTCGGCTCCGGCGTCGAGGCCGACGACGAAGTCCATCTCGTCGGTGCGCGCGGTCAGCATGAGCACGGCCAGCTCGGGCCGGGCGGCGCGCACCTCGCGGCACACCTCCAGTCCGTCGAGCTCGGGCAGCCCCAGGTCGAGGATGAGCAGCGCGAACTCCTCGTCGAGCGCGCGCCGGAGCGCATCGGTCCCGGTATCGGCGACGGTCACCTCGTAGCCCTCGCGTGACAACGCCCGTGCCAGGGGTGACGCGATCGCCTCGTCGTCCTCGGCCAGGAGCACCCGCGTGGTCATGACCGACGAGGGTACTCCGCCGAGCCGCCGTCGCGCCCGCGGTAGTCGTCCGCGTCGTCCAGCGCGTCCACGAGGAGCGCGTGCGTCGCGGCGATCCGCGGCACGTCCGGGAAGTCGAGGGGGTCCTCCCCCGCGGATTCGACGGTGAGCACGCCGCTGCGCAGCGCCCGGTCCACGAGCCGCTGGTGGTACTGCACGGAATTGATGCGGCGGAGCGGGATGTCGATGCCGCGGCGGCGGACGATCCCCGAGCGGAACATGATCCGCAGGTCGGTGACGACGAGGTGGGTCGCGCGCCAGACCGCCCACGGGCGCACCGTGAACCAGCCGACGATCAGCACCCACACCACGACGATGGCGAGCAGCAGCCAGTCGGGCAGCGCGCCGTCGAGCCTGGCGCGGCTGAGCAGGCCCAGCGCGACGCCCGCCGCGGCGCACGCGGCGAACAGCACGAGCACCGGCACGATCATCCGGGTGGCGTGCGGGCGGGTGTGCAGGAGGACGCGCTCGTCGTCGACGAGCGCCTTCGCGGGGAAACCCACGGCTCAGGCCGGCCGGAGGTGGGTGACGTCGCCGGCGGAGAGCACGTGCCTGCTCCCCGCCGCGTCCTGCACCACGATCCGCCCCTCGATGTCCACGTCGACGGCGGTGCCGCGCAGCACCTCGTCGGCCGGGAGGGAGACCGTGACCTCCTGCCCCACGGTGACGCACGCGGCGAGGTAGTCGGCGCGGGCGGAGGCGGGGTCGTCGGTCCAGGAGGTGAGCCCGGCATCGAGGTGTCGCAGGTACGCGATGGCGAGCGCGGTGCGATCCGGGTCGTCGGCGCCGGCCAGCTGGAGCGACGTGGCGGTCTCGACGGGCACGTCGGCGGCGGCCAGGGTCGTGTTCAGGCCGGTCCCGATGACGGCCACGAGGTTCCCGCCGGGCGCCGTCGCCAGCTCCGAGAGGATGCCGGCGGTCTTGCCGCCGCGCTTGCCGGGCTCGGCGTCGAGCAGCACGTCGTTCGGCCACTTGAGGCCCGCGCTCAGGCCGGTCACCTCGCGCACCGCGGCGACGGCGGCGACGCCGGTGACCAGAGAGAGCCAGCCGGCGCGGGGTGCCGCGGCGGCGGGCACCGCCACGGTGACCGAGATGGAGAGCTGGGTGCCGGAGGGCGCCGACCACGGGCGCTGGTGCCGGCCGCGGCCCGCCGTCTGCACGTCGGCGATGAGCACGCGGCCGGGCTCGTCGCCCGCGCGGACGCCGTCGGCGAGGTCGGCGTTGGTGGAGCCGGTGCTGGGCACCACCGACACCTGGTGCCAGCGCGTGCCGCGCACGGCTGCGGCGATGGCCGCCTGATCGGGAAGCACCACGACCTCCTCCTTCTATGGGCAGTGCGGTTCGGAATCGACTCTATTGGTTAGAGTCGGGTCTATGACGAGTGCCTCCACCACCGACGGCGCCTCCGGCGCCGGCAACCCCGCTGACGCCGAGCCCAGCATCCACACCACCGCCGGCAAGCTGGCGGCGTTCCGCAAGAAGGACGCCGAGGCGATGGCCCCGATGGGGCAGGCGGCGATCGACAAGGTGCACGAGAAGGGCCGGTTGACGGCCCGCGAGCGCGTGCTCGCGCTGCTCGACGAGGGCTCGTTCGTGGAGCTGGACAAGCTGGCCCAGCACCGTTCGACCAACTTCGGCATGGCGGCGCGCCGTCCCGTCGGCGACGGCGTGGTGGCCGGCTACGGCACCATCGACGGCCGCGAGGTGTGCGTCTTCAGCCAGGACTCGACCGTCTTCGGCGGCTCGCTCGGCGAGGTCTACGGCGAGAAGATCGTCAAGGTCATGGACCTGGCCACCAAGACCGGCCGCCCGCTGGTCGGCATCATCGACGGTGCCGGTGCGCGCATCCAGGAGGGCGTCGTCTCGCTCGCCCTGTACTCGCAGATCTTCTTCCGCAACACGCAGGCCTCGGGCGTCATCCCGCAGATCTCCGTGGTGATGGGCGCGGCCGCCGGCGGTCACGTCTACTCCCCCGCGCTGACCGACTTCGTGGTGATGGTGGACCACGAGAGCCAGATGTTCATCACCGGCCCGGACGTCATCAAGTCCGTGACCGGCGAGGAGGTCACCAAGGAGGAGCTGGGCGGGGCCCAGACGCACATGACCAAGTCCGGCACGGCGCACTACGTCGCGTCGGGCGAGCAGGACGCGCTGGACTACGTCCGCGAGCTGCTGACCTACCTGCCGTCGAACAACCGCGCCGAGGCCCCGCGCTTCGTCCCGACGGACCCGCTCACCGGCTCGATCGAGGACTCGGTCAATGACGAGGACCGCGAGCTGGACACGCTGATCCCGGATTCGCCGAACCAGCCGTACGACATGCACGAGGTCATCCGCCGCCTGCTCGACGACGACGAGTTCCTCGAGATCCAGCCGCAGCGCGCCATGAACATCATCGTGGGCTTCGGCCGCATCGACGGCCGCTCCGTCGGCATCGTCGCGAACCAGCCGACCCAGCTGGCCGGCTGCCTCGACATCGACGCCTCGGAGAAGGCCGCGCGCTTCGTGCGGTTCTGCGACGCCTTCAACATCCCGATCGTCACGCTGGTGGACGTGCCCGGCTTCCTGCCCGGCACCGGCCAGGAGTACGACGGCATCATCCGCCGCGGCGCGAAGCTGCTCTACGCCTACGGCGAGGCCACCGTCCCGAAGATCACGATCGTCACCCGCAAGGCCTACGGCGGCGCGTACTGCGTGATGGGCAGCAAGGACATGGGCGCCGATATCAACCTCGCGTGGCCCACCGCCCAGTTCGCCGTGATGGGTGCGAGCGGCGCCGTCGGCTTCGTGTACCGCAAGGAGCTGGCGGAGGCCGCCGAGAAGGGCGAGGACGTCGAGGCGCTGCGCCTGAAGCTCCAAGAGGAGTACGAGGACACGCTGGTCAACCCGTACGTGGCGGCCGAGCGCGGCTACGTCGACGCGGTGATCCCGCCGTCGCACACCCGCGGGCAGATCGTCACGGCCCTGAACATGCTCGAGCGCAAGGTGGTCGCCACCCTGCCCAAGAAGCACGGGAACATCCCGCTGTGAGCGCCGAGCAGAAGCCGGTGGAGGCCAGCACGGCCGACGTCGAGAAGCTCAAGGCCGCCATCCGGTTCGAGAAGGGCAATCCCTCGGACACCGATGTCGCCGCCGTCGTCGCGGTTCTGGCCGCGGCCACGGGGTCGGCGCCGCAGACCGGCCCGGAGGGCCCGAAGTCGCTGTGGGGCGACGTGCGCGACCGGATGCGTCCGCAGTACTTCAACGGCCCCAACGCCTTCACCAGCCAGACGCCGGTGTTCTGGACCAAGGGGTCGTAACCCATCGCCGCACCCGTGCGTCTCGTCCTCGCGTCGGCCTCGCCGGCGCGGTTGTCGGTGCTGCGCGCCGCGGGCGCGTCGCCGCTGGTCTCGGTGTCGCGGGTCGATGAGGACGCGGTCCTCGCCGGCCTGGGCCCGGACGTCCCGCACGAGGACGCCGTCGCCGCGCTCGCGCACGCCAAGGCGCGGGACGTCGTGGACCGGATCCTCGCCGAGGCTCCGGTGCCCGGCCGCGCCGTGGTGATCGGCTGCGATTCGATGCTGTCGATCGACGGCGAGCTCGTCGGCAAGCCGCACACAGCCGAGGTCGCGGCGGCCCGCTGGCGCGCGATGCGCGGGCGCACGGGCCGCCTCCTCACCGGGCACAGCGCGATCCTCGTGGACGACGGGGTGGTGACCGGAGAGTCCGGGGGCACCGGGGCGACGACGCTGCGGTTCGGCGCACCGTCGGACGAGGAGGTCGAGGCGTACGTCGCGACCGGTGAGCCGCTGCAGGTGGCCGGCGCGTTCACGCTCGACGGGCTCGGGGGCTGGTTCATCGAAGGCATCGACGGCGATCCGAGTTCGGTGATCGGCATCTCGCTGCCGCTGACCCGTCGGCTGCTCGACACTCTGGGCGTCTCGCCGGTCGACCTGTGGTCCGACCGCGCCTGAACTTCGCCATCACGGACGTGGTGGACCTCACAGGATTCACCATCGAAATCTCGTTAGCATCGCGTTAATTCCACGCGATCGGAACGTTTCCGCAGCTGGGAACCGTAGTTGAAGCTTCTATCGCGTACGCCGTTCGAGCTGCGACAACGACGACTCGGCCACCTTCTGCAATGTTCACCAACCCTGGTCAAGAGTCCCGGGGCGTGACGAGCGACACCGCTCGTTCGCCTCGCGAAAGGAATGGACGGCGTCCTAGCGTCATCCCATGACCACGACGCTCCGCCCCCTCGCCTCGTCCGAGATCGGCTTCGTGGGCCCGCACCCCACGACGTGCGCCTTCGAGCTGACCGTGCGCGGCCCGCTCGACACCGACGCACTCGCGGACGCCTTCGCCGCGCTGCGCGCCGAGCACCCCGCCCTCGACGCCGCCGTCGCGCCCGCCGGTGACGGCTTCGCCTTCGTCGCCCCCGGGGCCGGCGCCACCCGCACGGCCGGCCCGGGCGAGCCGCTGGTCGATCCCACGACGGCGCTCGCCCGCCTGCACGTCACCACGTTCGGGGAGCGCCACCGCGTCGCCCTCGCCGTCAACCACGCGCTCGCCGACGGCACGCACCTGTACGCGCTCCTCACCCGGCTCTGGACGCACTACACCGCCCTGGTGCGCACCGGGGCGACCGACGTCGCCGCGCCGCACCCGTTCCCCGGGTCCGCGCAGCGCGTCCTCGCCGACCTCGACGTCCCCAAGGTCAGCACCGGCCGCGCCCGGCTCGACGGTGCGCGGTGGTACGGCAGCGCGCCCGTCCTCGGCCCGCGGAGCGGCGAAGCCGTGCTTCCCGCGGCGACCTCGCTGCGCTTCTCCCCGGAGACCACCGCGGGGCTGCTGGCCGCCGCCGAGGGCGTGGGGTTGAACGCCCTGATCTCCGGCATCCTCCTCACCGCGGAGCGCGCGGGATTCCTCGACGAGGACCCGGCGGCGCCCATCCGGATCGGCGCGATGACGCTCGCCGACCTGCGGCGCCGGGTGCGCCCGCTCCTCGACCCCACCGAGGTCACGAACTTCGTCGGCGCCTCGTACGCGGCCCCCGAGCTGACCGCCGCGAGCGACCCCGCCGCGGTCGGTGACGCGCTGGCCCGGACGGTCCGGCGGGACGTGCGCGGCGGCCGCGCCCTCACGGCGCTCGCCACGGCCGCCGCACCGGACGCGGAGGCCGATCCGCCGGTCGTGCTCAGCAATCTCGGCCGGCTCGACGTGGAGCTCCCCGACGGTCTGGTCGCCGAGGATCTGCGGCCCGTGCTGTCCATGGACTCCTCCGCGCTGCACGTGCCCGCGGGGCAGCGCCGCCCGGCCCCGTCGGCCACGATCCACCAGGTCTCGACCTTCCGCGGCCGCCTCGGGATCGAGGCGATCACGCTGGGCGGCACCGCCTCCGAGGAGGCCCGGGCCGCCGTCGCCGACCGGATCGACGCCCTCGTCCACGCCGCCGCCCGCCGGGCCCCCGCCGCCTGACGCCACCCGCCCCGCCGCACGCCGTCCAGAACAGGAGCCGCCCATGCAGAACCATCGCGCACTCACCTTCTCCGAGGCATCCTTCGTGCGGCCCACGTCGCGCGAGGTGATCGGCACGTCGTTCGAACTGCGGGGCGAGGTCGACCGCACCGCGCTGCGCTCGGCGTTCACCGCGCTGCTGGAGGAGTACCCCGTGCTCGCGGCCCGCATCGTGGACGTCAAGGGCCGCCCGCACTTCGCCCCGGGCGACGCGGCCGTCGCCGCCGCGATCGGCTTCCGCGACACCGCCGCCCCGTGGAGCGGGTACGAGCAGACGCCGCCGTGGTTCGTCGGCTCCGAGCAACTGGCGGCCCTGTCCCTCACCGGGATCGGCGACCGGTACCGCCTCACGCTGTGGGCGAGCCATGCGGCGACGGACGGCTCCGGGATCGTCGCGATCGCGGCCCGACTGTTCGAGCTGTACACCGCGCTGGCGAGCGGTGCGACGCCGATCATCCGGCGCGCCAACGACTTCCCGGCCGAGCCGCACCTGGTGATGGCGGCCCGCGGGCACCTCCCGGAGGAGCTGGACTACGAGGAGCGGCTGGCGGGCACCGTCTGGCACGGATCGGTCCCGGCGGAGTTCCCGGACGAGCCCGGCCCGGACGTCGACGATGCGGTGCGGGTCCGGTTCACGCCGGGCGAGACGGCGGCGCTCGACGCCGCCGCGCACGCCCACGGCGTCTCCACCCACGCGCTGGTCAGCGGTGTGATCGCACGGGCCGAGCTCGCCGAATGCGCGGAGGACGCGGCCCTCGCGCTGCTCACGCCCGTGGACTTCCGGTCCCGGATCACCCCGCCGATCCCGCTGCGCTCGGTCACCGCGCTGTGCGGCTTCTCCTATGTCGCGGTGGGCGATGCACCGACCGCCGAGATCGCGCGCACCGTCGCCGACCGGATCCGCGCCGACGTCCGCGACGGCACCGTGCTGCGGACCGCCGTGAGCCCGATGCCGGACCCGCGGACCCGCCGTCACGGCCCGCCCGTCCTCATCAGCAACCTGGGCGCGGTGCCCGAGCCCGTGACGCCGGCCGGCCTGCAGGTGCTCGACTTCCACGCCCAGATCGTGCGGAGCGCCGCCGGCATCCGCGAGTACGCCGCCGGCCACACCGGCCCCGGCGTGCCCGCCGCCCCGATCGGCACCTCCTACCTGGTCTCCACCTTCGGCGGCAGGCTGTCGATCGAGCTGCGCGCCCTGCCCGGCACGCTCGACGGTGCCGTCCGCCTCCGGCTCCTGGACCGGA
Source organism: Tsukamurella paurometabola (assembly GCF_900631615.1). NCBI lineage: Bacteria > Bacillati > Actinomycetota > Actinomycetes > Mycobacteriales > Tsukamurellaceae > Tsukamurella > Tsukamurella paurometabola. The sequence continues at coordinate 2,667,670 of NZ_LR131273.1, read as the reverse complement.
TCGAGGACGGGGCGCACGCACTGCTCGAGATCGGAACCGCCGCATGACGGGCCCCCTCGCCGACACCGAGTCGCCGCCCGCGCCGCCCGTGTCGCTCCTCGTGGACGTCGGGCTGCAGTTGGGCGTCTACTTCGCCCTGCGCTACCTGGCCGGCGTGGGACAGCTCCTCGCGCTCGTCGCCGGCACGACCCTGGTGGCGGCCCGGATCCTGACCCGCTCGCTGGTGCGCCGCGCGATCGACCCGCTGGAGGTGTTCACCCTGGCGCTGCTCGCCTGCTCGATCACCGCCGCCGCGATCTCCGGTAGCCCCCGCGTGATCCTGCTGGTGGAGACGGCGATCGGCGGGCTGATGGCGGTGGCGATCGCCGCGGGCCTGGTGCTGCGCCGGCGGGCCGTCGCCACGCTGATGATGCGCCTGACGGTGCGCGGCGACGCGGAGCGGGCGCAGCGGTGGAACCGTCGGGTCCGCGCCGAGCGGCACTGCGTGCGGGCGATCGGAGCGGTGGATCCGCTGTGGCTCGCGGCGGTCGTGCTCAGCACCGGCGCCTCGGTCACGGCCGCACTGGGCCTCCCGATCGACTACGCGGTCGTGGCTTGCCAGGTGATCCCGCTGCTCGTCGCCGTCCCGGTGCTGCCGCTCACGCTGCTGCTCCTGCGCCCGGTGCGGGCGGCGCTCAGCGACACCGCCGGCGTGCCCGCCCGGCCTCCCGTACCGAGCTCCACCCGACCGTCGAAAGGGCTTTACTGACATGAAGGTCTGCATCCTCGCCATGGGGAGCCGCGGCGACGTCCAGCCGACGATCGCGATCGGGCTCGCACTCCGCGCCCGCGGGCACGACGTCACGATCGCGGCGATGGGCGATCCGCTGGTGCGGCTCATCCGCTCGGCCGGCCTCGACGCGCACCGGCTCAACGACGTCGTCCCCGATTACGACGACGACTACCGCGACGTGATCCACCGGCCGGTCGAGCGGATGCGGGCCTACGGCCGCTGGCTGGTGCGCAACATCGCCACCATCTCCCGGGAGACCGAGGCCGTCTGCCGCGGCGCCGACGTGGTGCTCACCCATTCGGACGCCGTCGATTTCGCGCTCCCGATCACACGGCGCAGCGGCGCGACCATCATCAGCTACCGGTTCTTCCCCGGCACCACCAACAGCGTGTACCCCATGACGCAGTACACGCCGGCGGGCCTGACCAGCGACGTGCTGTCGCGGTCGCCGCGCGTGGTCAAGCGCGCGACGTGGGCGCTCGGCGACTCCTTCACCTGGACCCACGTGCGGGCGGCGGTGAACTTCCACCGGATGTCCGTCGGCGAGGCGCCGTACCGGTCCCGCCGGGCGAAGAACCGCGATGCCAACGAGATCGTCGACCTGCAGCTCTACGACGCCGCCCTCACTCCGGACCTGGTGCCCGAGTTCAGCCGCACCCGGCCGATGCTCGGCTTCCTCGAGGTCCCCGCCGACGCCTGGCTGCGCCAGGGCGAGCAGAAGCGCACCGACGCCGACCTCATGGCCTGGCTCACCGACGGCGACGCCCCGATCTACTGGGGCTTCGGCAGTATGCGGATCGCGGACCCGGACGGGATGGCGCGCACCTTCGCCCGGGTCTGCGCCGAACGCGGTCGCCGCGGGCTCATCGTCGCCGGGTGGAGCGATCTGGTCGGCGCCGATCTCGGCGAGCACGTCCGCGTGGTCGACGAGGTGGTGCACGCGGAGGTCCTGCCGCACTGCTCCGCGGCCGTCCACCACGGCGGCGCCGGCACGACCGCCGCCTCGCTGCGGGCCGGCCTGCCCACCCTGATCTGCCCGGTCCTGGCCGACCAGCCGTTCTGGGGCGCCCGCGTCACGGACCTCGGCGTGGGTGCCTGCCTGCCGATGCGCTCGATGACGCCGGAGCGCCTGCACGCCGCCTTCGACCTCCTGCTCGACCCGGCCACCCGCCGTCGCGCGCAACGCATCTCGTCGCTCATCGACCTCGGCGACATCCCGGCCCGCCGCGCGGCGACGATCATCGAGTCGATCGCGGAGGACGACGGGGTGGACGTGCGGACCGTCGCCCCGGTGACCGCGCCCGACACCGTCGACTTCGATACGGCCGACGTGGTCTCCCTCGCCGGCCTGGAGGTGTGACATGCCCCGACGCGCCCTGACCCCCTTGGAGATCCCCTACGTGCTCACGGGGACGACATCCGCCGGGAGCTTCACCGTCCGCGGACCGATCGACGCCGGGCGGCTGGCCCGGGCGTTCGCCGCGCTGCGCCGCGAGCACCCCGTCCTCGCCGGCCGGATCGAGGGGCACGCCTTCGGCTTCGACCTCGTCGCGCCCGACGCGGTGCCCGATGCGGCGCCCGACGAGACCGCCCCGATCGGGGTCGAGCTGCGCCCGTTCGTCCCTGGCGACGTGCGCCTCGGCCTCGACGCCGAGCGGTCGGTCGCGGCGGTGCAACTGGTCTCCGACGGCGACCTGCACCGCGTGACGCTCGGCGTGAGCCACGCGGTGGCCGACGGCGCGCACGCCCTGTACCTGAACCTCCGCCTGTGGGAGCTGTACGCGGGCGCCGAACCCGCGGCCCCGGCCGGGCTCCCCGTCGCGCCGACGGATCTCGCGGACCGGCTGCCCGCCGGTGCGCCCCCGGCGCCGTCCGTGGTCGAGGTCTCCCGCACCGCGGCGGTGCCCTCGCCCGCCGACGTCGACGCCGGGGATTTCGGGTTCGACCGGATCCGCCTGGGCGCCGCCGAGACCGAGGCCGTGCGTCGGCGCGCCAAGGAAGCGGGCCTGAGCCTGCACGGCCTCCTCGCGGGCATCGTCGTCGCCGCCGAGCGCGCCGAACTCGACCGGCCCGCCGACGAGGCGGTACCGCTCGCCGTGTTCAGCCCCGTCGACCTGCGGGGCCGGGCGGAGCCGGCCGTCGCGCCGGCCGCGGTCACCAATTTCGCGGGCTCGTCGACGGTGCCCGTCGCGGTGCGCGGCGACACGCCTCCCGAGGACATCGGCCGCGCCGTCCTGGAGCGGCTCCGCGCCGATCTCGCCGACGGCACCGTCGCCGCCGCGCTCGCCGGCTCCGCGCCGGTGACGGTCGCGGGCGGGGTTCCGGTGCGCCTGAGCAACATCGGGCCGATCCCGGCCCCGGCGGTCCCGGAGGGCGTGACGGCACTGGACTTCCACACCAGTTCCGAGGTCGACATCGAGCGCGTCCGTGCCCTGGTGCGCAGCGCGCCACCCGAGGCGCTCGCGCCGCTCGTCGGCCTGCACCACCACGCGCTCACCTTCGACGGCCGGCTGTCGATCGAGTTGCGACACGCGCCGGGCACGCTCGCGCCCGACGCCGCCCGACGCATCCGGGACCGGATCGAGGCGGGCCTCGTCGGCGCGGAGGTCGCCGCATGACGTCGGACCTGCTGGCGTTCGTCGACCAGGGTGCAGCCTCGGGCACGCGCGCCACCGGCCGCAACTCGCTCATCCAGGTGGTCTGGGTCTACGACGAGGGCGTCGACACCGCGGGGCTGGAGCGGTTCCGCTCCGCCCTCACCGCCGGGCTGCTGGGCCGCCGGATCGCCCACTCGCCATTGCCGTTCGGCCGGGACCGCTGGGTGGCGACGACCGCGGCGCCGCGGATCGCCGTCGAGACCGTCGCGCGCCCCCGGGCGGAGATCGACCGTTGGCTCGACGAGCGCGCCGCCGCCCCGATCGATCCGTGGTCGGGGCCCGGATGGCACCTCGCCGTGCTCCCTCTCACCGACGGTGGCGCCGCCGTCACGCTGGTGGTCTCGCACGTCCTCGCCGACGGGGTGGGCACCGCGACCGCTGTGGCGGAGGCCGCGCTCGGCGCGACGCGCGAGCTGCCCTATCCCCGGGAGGCCGCTCCCCCGGTGCGTGCCGCGCGGCGCGACGCCGCCCGGGCCGCCCGGGAGCTGCCCGCAGCGGTGCGGGCGGCGGCGACGGCCGCCCGGCTGGCCCGCGGACGCCTGGAGCACGACGGCCCCGCGCCCGCGCACCCGGTCGGGCCCGACCGCTGGGCCGTGGTGCACCTGGACCGCACGACGCTCGCCGAGCAGGCCGCCGCGTCCGGCGGCACGGAGTCGACGCTGCTGTTCCGGGCCACGGCGCGGATCGCCGCCGAACTCGGCTGGATCCGTCCCGACGGGCAGGCCGTGCTCGGGCTGTCGGTGAACCGTCGCGAGGACGGCGATCTGCGGGGCAACGCGATCGTCGACGCGGAGCTCCTCGTCGACCCCGCGACGGGCCCCGAGGGCGTGGTGGCGCTGCGCGCCGAGGTCAAAGGGGTCCTCGGCGCCCTTCCGGACGCCGGGCGGTACGACGCCTTCGGGCCGCTGCTGACCCTGCTCCCCCGTCGCACGCTGGCGGCCCTCATCGACGCCCCGCCCGACCCCGCGCACCCCGTGACCACCTGCGCCGGGGTCGGAGCCCTGCCCGCACCGGTCCGCGCTCCCGACGGCACCCCGGCCGACCGCACCTGGTTCCGCCTCGCCTGGTCGGCGCTGCCGGGCCGGATCGCGGCCGCCCGGCCGCCCTACCTCTACGTCGGATGGACGGGCACGGACACCGAGACCTCGGTGTTCGCCGCGAGCAACCTCGCCGCGGCCACCGACCTGCGGGCGGTGGTCGAGCGCGCGGTGCGCGAGTACGCCGTGCACTGAGGCGGACACGCCGGCCGCCCGGGGTCGCCGCGGGGCGCCCGGGCGGCGCGGGGGCTAGGCTGGCGGACGTGGCTATCGAGACCGATCCGAGCGCGGAACTGCAGGACTACGCACACCCCGAGCGCCTCGTCACCGCGGACTGGCTGAGCGGACACCTGGGGGTCCCCGGCCTCAAGGTGATCGAGTCCGACGAGGACGTGCTCCTCTACGACATCGGGCACATCCCGACCGCGCAGAAGGTGGACTGGCACCTCCACCTCAACGACCCCGTGACGCGCGATTACATCACCGGCGAGCAGTTCGCGGAACTCATGCGCGCCAAGGGCATCAGCCGCGACGACACCGTCGTCATCTACGGCGACAAGTCCAACTGGTGGGCCGCGTACGCCCTGTGGGTGTTCACCCTGTTCGGCCACCCGGACGTGCGCCTGCTCGACGGCGGCCGCGACAAGTGGATCAGCGATGCGCGGGACGTCTCGCTGGAGCAGCCCGAGTATCCGCGCAGCGACTACCCCGTCGTGGAGCGGGACGACTCGGTGATCCGCGCGTTCGCCGACGAGGTCCGCGCCGACATCGGCCGTCGCGCCCTCGTCGACGTCCGCTCGCCGCAGGAGTACACCGGCGAGCGCACCCACATGCCCGACTACCCGGAGGAGGGCGCCCTGCGCGGCGGCCACATCCCGACGGCGGTGTCGATCCCGTGGGCGAAGGCGGCGCGGCAGGACGGGCGCTTCCTGCCCCGTGCCGAGCTCACCGAGGTCTACGGCGGTCTCGACCCGCAGGCCCCGGTGACGGCCTACTGCCGCATCGGCGAGCGTTCCAGCCACACCTGGTTCGTGCTGACCCACCTGCTCGGCTTCACGGACGTCAAGAACTACGACGGCTCGTGGACGGAGTGGGGCAACACCGTGCGGGCCCCCATCGTGCGCGGCGAGGAGCCCGGCGCCGCGCCCGGCGCATGAGCGCCCTGCCCGCGCCGCTGGCGGAGATCGTCGACGACTTCGCCGGGGTCGGCGAGCAGGACCGCCTCGAGCTGCTGCTCGAGTTCTCACGGGAGCTGCCCGAGCTTCCCGAGCACCTGACGGCCGCGGCGATGGAGCCCGTCCCGGAGTGCCAGTCGCCGCTGTTCCTGGACGTCGACGCCTCGGACCCCGAGGCGGTGCGGCTGTACTTCAGCGCGCCGCCCGAGGCGCCGACCACCCGCGGCTTCGCGTCGATCCTCGCGCAGGGGCTCGACGGCCAGTCGGCCGCGGCGATCACCGCCGTACCCGACGACTTCCACCACGCCCTCGGCCTCGACTCCGTGGTCAGCCCGCTGCGGCTGCGCGGCATGTCGGCGATGCTGGCCCGCATCAAGCGCCGGCTCGCCGGGTAGCACCTCCCGAAGCGAGCCCCGCCATGCAATTCACGGAGCTGGACGCGTACCCGCTGCGCCCGGGTGAACTGCGCAACTGGATCCCCACCACCGGGCCGGCCGCGCGCTGGCGCGACGATCCGCGGGCCACCTCGCACGTGCACGAGGCGCACCTGCGGGGCGCGCAGGCGGTGCTGCGGCGCCGGCACATCGACGGGGGCCGCGAGTCCTGGCTGGGCCTCGGCATCGAGTTCGACGAGCCGCTGTCCATCCCCGGGATGCGGACGGCGCTACGGGCGTGGATCGACCGGCACGAGGTGCTGCGCACCCACGTCTTCCTCGAGGACGGGCGGCCGCGGCGCCGGAGCGCGCAGACCGACACCGTCGACCTGCGGGTCAAGTCGATCGGCACCTACCGGTCCACCGGCCCCCTCGCCGAACAGCTCCTCGGCGAGTTCGACCGGGCGACGGCCCCGCTGACCTGGCCGGCGTACATGTTCTCGACGGTGGCGCGCGAGGACTCGTTCACCCTGTTCTTCGCCGCGGACCACTCGCTGCTCGACGGCTACTCGCTCATCCTCAGCCCGTACGAGCTGCGCGAGTTCTACCGGGAGGCGGTGCACGGCGAGGCGCCGCGGCTGCTGCCGACCGGGAGCTACGTCAACTACTCCGATACCGACCGGCAGTCGGCGGACCGGGCCGGGGCGACCCACCCGGCGGCGCAGATGTGGGACGAGTACCTCAGCGAGACCGGCTTCAAACCCGACCCCTTCCCCATGCCGCTGCTGCCGCTCAGCGCGAAGGTGCTGGCCGACGAGACCCGGGCGGCGCTGAGCCGCGACCCGGACGGCGTGCCCCGGCTGCCGCAGGGGGCGCTCAACTTCCACCTCCTCGACGACGACCGCTCCAACAACTTCACCCGCGTCTGCTCGGAATCGGGGGCGTCGCTGGTGACCGGCGTGCTGGCGTGCATGGCCAAGATCAACACCGACCTGGGTTTCGGCCCCGTCTTCCGGTGCGCCGTGACCCGGCACACCCGGGACGCCGAGCAGTGGATCGCGGCGCTCGGCTGGTTCGTGGGCATCGCGCCCTTCCGCCTCGACACGACGGGCACCCGCACGTTCGGCGAGCTGGCGCAGCGGGCGCAGGCGGCGTGGAAGCACTCCAAGATCGGCAGCACCCTGCCCTACCTGCGGATCGGCGAGGTCCTCGCCGACGAGCCGGGCCGCTCGCAGGCCCCGCCGCCGCGCTTCGTCGTCTCGTTCATGGACACCCGCTCGGCGCCCGGGTCGGACGTCAACGACGCGGGCGGTGCCGGGGCGCTGCGCTCGCGGGACTACTCGATCGACGACGTCTACCTCTGGGTGCTGCGCACACCGTCCGGCTTGCACGTCGCGGCGCGGTTCCCGGGCTTCGAAACGGCACGCCGGAGTGTCACGCTGTATCTCGGCGCGCTACGTTCGTTGTTGACCGAAATAGGCGATGCGACGGTTACTCGCGGGTAACCGAACCCGCGAGGGGACTGTCGGCTCCGCCACAAGTGAGTAGGCATACACTCGTCAGGAGTTGCGCCCGGACGGGACATGGAAGGGCGGCGCGCCGCTGCGCGCCGCAACGGAACGAGGAGACTTGAGTGGCAGCCCACGCTGACAAGAAGATCGAGAAGGTGCTCATCGCCAACCGCGGTGAGATCGCCGTCCGCGTCATCCGCGCCGCCCGGGACGCCGGCCTGACCAGCGTCGCCGTGTACGCCGAGCCGGACGCGGAGGCCAAGTTCGTGCGCCTCGCCGACGAGGCCTTCGCCCTCGGCGGCCAGACCTCGGCCGAGTCCTACCTCGTCTTCGACAAGATCCTCGACGCCGCCCGCAAGTCCGGCGCCGACGCGATCCACCCCGGCTACGGCTTCCTCTCGGAGAACGCCGACTTCGCGCAGGCCGTCATCGACGCGGGCCTGACCTGGATCGGCCCGTCGCCGGCCTCGATCCGCGACCTGGGCGACAAGGTCACCGCCCGGCACATCGCCGAGCGCGCGAACGCGCCGATGGCCCCCGGCACCAAGGACCCGGTCAAGGACGCCGACGAGGTCGTCGCCTTCGCCAAGGAGTACGGCGTACCCGTCGCCATCAAGGCGGCGTTCGGCGGCGGCGGCCGCGGCATGAAGGTCGCGTACACCATCGAGGAGATCCCCGAGCTGTTCGAGTCGGCCACCCGCGAGGCCGTCGCCGCGTTCGGCCGCGGCGAGTGCTTCGTGGAGCGCTACCTGGACAAGGCCCGCCACGTCGAGGCGCAGGTCATCGCCGACCAGCACGGCAACGTCGTGGTCGCCGGCACGCGCGACTGCTCGCTGCAGCGCCGCTTCCAGAAGCTGGTCGAGGAGGCGCCCGCGCCGTTCCTCACCGACGAGCAGCGCACCTCCATCCACGAGTCGGCCAAGCGCATCTGCCGCGAGGCGGGCTACTACGGCGCCGGCACCGTCGAGTTCCTCGTCGCGGCGGACGGCCTGGTCAGCTTCCTCGAGGTGAACACCCGCCTGCAGGTCGAGCACCCGGTCACCGAGGAGACGGCGGGCATCGACCTCGTGCGCCAGCAGTTCCGCATCGCCGAGGGCAAGGAGCTGACGATCACGGAGGATCCCACTCCCCGCGGCCACAGCTTCGAGTTCCGGATCAACGGCGAGGACGCCGGCCGCGGCTTCCTGCCCGCCCCCGGCCCGATCAGCGTCTACCGCGAGCCCACCGGCCCGGGCGTGCGCGTCGACTCCGGCGTGGATCAGGGCGATGTCATCGGCGGCCAGTTCGACTCGATGCTCGCCAAGCTCATCGTGACCGGCGCGACCCGCCAGGAGGCGCTGGAGCGCTCGCGGCGCGCGCTCGCCGAGTTCGAGGTCGAGGGCCTCGCCACGGTCATCCCGTTCCACCGCCACATCGTCGAGAACCCCGCCTTCGTCGGGGACGAGAACGGCTTCGAGGTCTACACCAAGTGGATCGAGACCGACTGGGAGAACCCGATCGAGCCGTACACCGGTGGCCAGGCCATCGAGGAGGACGACTCGCTGCCGCGCCAGAACGTGGTCGTGGTCGTCGACGGCCGTCGCGTCGAGGTCTCCCTGCCCGGTGAGCTCTCGCTCGGCGGTGGCGGCGCGGCCGCCGGCGCCGGCGTGATCCGCCGCAAGCCGAAGCCGCGCACCCGCGACCGGGGCGCCGGTGTGGCCGCCACGGGCGATTCGGTGACCGCGCCGATGCAGGGCACCGTCGTCAAGGTGGCCGTCGAGGACGGCCAGCAGGTCAGCGCCGGCGACCTCGTCGTGGTCCTCGAGGCCATGAAGATGGAGAACCCCGTCGCCGCCCACAAGGACGGCATCGTCACCGGCCTGGCCGTCGAGCCCGGCACCGCCGTCACGCAGGGCACCGTCCTGCTCGAGATCAAGTCCGACGAGGCCTGATCAGAGCGGACCGGGAATGGAACCCGTTGGCCTGAACGTCGGGGCGTGGTACCTCACGGAACTGCGCCCCGACGCCTGGCTGGCCGATGAGGCCTACGCCTGGGCCGTCCGCGTGAACACCACCGGCGACTCGATCGGCGAGGTCACCCTCCTCCCCTCGGGGGAGGTCACCGTCGACGGCGCCGACAGCGAGGGCCTGCGCACCGCACGCGCCGCCGTGGAGCGATTCAGCGCCTCGCTCTAAGCCGCCTGGTCCGGTGCGGTGGATCGGTGGTGGTGTCCGCTCGGTGTTCGGGTGTCGACGGTGTGCCGCCCGCTCGGGTCCTCGACGACGGCGCTGCGCCAGCCCGCGGCTTCCTTGGCGTAGTTGCATGCCGCGCACAGGCCTTGCCCGTTCGCGAACTCGGTGGGGCCACCCTTCGCGTGGGCGACGACGTGGTCCGTGTGCGCGATCGGTGCGTCGCAGTACGGGGTGCGGCAGTACCGGTCCCGCGCCCGGATCAGCTCGGCGAGCCCGTCGGGGAAGCACCGCGCCCGTGAGTCCATGCCGACGACCGCACCCGACTCGGGGGCGATGTAGAGGCGTTTGACCCACGCGATGCCCGCGGCGGTGGCCCGTCCGATGAGGTTGCGGGCGATCTCCGCCGGCATCGTCCCACCCCCGTCGAGGTGCGCGGTGCCGGGCCGGTCACCGAGCAGCACCGTCGCGGGAATGGTGAGATTCACCAACACGGGCTGGCCCTCGGCGGCCTCGCGGCCGATGATCCGCGCGAACGCGGCATCGGCCATGATCTGCCCCCGCGTCCGCAGATCCCCCGCTACCCCGATCAACGTCGCGGCATGCTTACGCAACGCCGCATACACCCCGACCCCTTGCGCCACCGGCAGCAGCAACGACACCCGTGCCATGCCCTCCGGCAACGGCCGGATCGTCACCGTGCGGTCCTTCTCCGCCGCTGCGTTCCGGTCCACCGTGCCCCGCGCGTCCAGTTCGTAGGCCAGCTTCTTGACCAGGTCAGCGATTCGGCGCAACCCGCACCCGGCGAGCGTGCCCGGATCGGCACACAACAGCTCATCCGCCCGCTGCCGGTCCGACGCATCCAGGTGGGCCAAGCCGCCGACGATCACCGGGATCGCCTCCGGAGACAGGTCACCGTCGCGTAGCCGCGTGCGGGTGTGCGGCAGGTTCTTCTCCAACTCCACCCCGCGTGCGAGCAGCCGTGCGGCGGCGTGCGGCGACATCCGCAACGCCAACCCCACCTCCGCAGCGACGCCCTGCTGCCACCGCTCCTGCGGCGACCCGGCAGCGATCCGCTCGCACACGCGCTGCCGCAGCAGCTCCACAGCCAACCGGTACTGCTCGAACACCGTCCGGCACCGCTGCCGCTCCATCGAACGCAGCAGATCCACCACACCACCATCAGGCGGCCGATCCTCGCCCACCCCACCGTCTTCGTTCATACCCTGACGCTACGCCCACCCACCGACACGTTTTCGAGATCGCAATCCGTCGTCGAACGGTGAGCGCGTCCACCGCGAAATCCCACCGCAGGGCACGCTCGCGAGCGATGATCGAGGCATGGCGAGAAAGCCGGAGCCCCCGAAGGCACCCCCCAGCATCAGCGAATCGGTCAACGACCTGGTCGACTCGGTCCGCGCGGCCGCCGGCAAGGCGATGGACAACACGGGCCGCACCGTGACGAGCGTCAGCAAGCTCAGCACCATCCCCCCTGACACCATCGAACTCATCGCCGAGCTGCCGAAGGTGATGCTGGCGATGGCCGACATGATCGAGCGCGCCAACAACGTCATCGACCGGGTGGAGCGGCTCACGGCCGTTGCGGACCCGGCGCTGAACACCCTCGACGCGGTGCTGCCGCCGCTCGTCGACGTGACCAACAAGCTCAGCGACGTGCAGCGGGGCGTGAACAAGCTGCCCGGCGTGAGCCACCTCCGCAAGGCCACGGGCCTCAGCACCGACTGACTGCTACTCCCCCAGGACGTGGTGCGCGCGCTCACCCTGCGGGCCGTAGATGCCCAGGTACTCGACGGGCCGCCCGTCGGCGCTGCCGAACCAGTGCGGGAGGCGGGTGTCGAACTCGATCACCTCACCGGGCTTGATCACCATCTCCTTCTCTCCGAGGATCAGCCGCAACCTCCCGTCGAGGACGTACACCCAGTGGTAGCCGGGGTGCGAGACGGGCGTGGGCGCGACACCGTCGCCCGGCCGGGGCCGGATGACCTCCTTGAAGGTGCGCAGGCCGCCGGCGCGACGGGTGAGCGGGACGATGGTGCGGTCGCCGTGCCGCTGGGGCTTGAGCCGCACGCGCGGATCGCCCGTCTCTGGCGCGTCGACGAGTTCGTCGAGAGGCAGGCCGTAGGTCCGCGCGAGCGGCAGAAGCAGTTCCAGGGTGGGCTTACGGCCGCCACCCTCGAGTCGGGACAGGGTGCTCACCGAGATGCCCGTGGCCTCCGAGACCGCGGTGAGCGTGATGTCGCGCTCCTGCCGGATCGCGCGCAGCCGCGGGCCGACGTGTTCGAGGATCGGATCGTCTGCCATGAGACCGATTGTGCCCTCGATCAGACGCTCACAGCCGCTCCACGCCTAGCGGACCGCGGTCCGTTAAGCTACGGTGGAAGCCACGCCCGAGCGGGCGCGCACCCACCCCGAAAGGACTCGTATGAAGATCGGCATCATCCTCGGCTCCATCCGCGACGGCCGTAAGGCGGAGCAGGTCGGCCAGTGGGTCGCCGCGGCGGCCGCGGAGCGCCCGGGCGTCGAGGTCAGCGTGATCGACCTCAAGGAGTTCGACGTCCCGCTGCTCACCTCCGCCACCGTGCCCGGCGCCGCGAACCGTCAGTACGACAACGCCGCGGTCACCGCGTGGGGCCAGGCGATCGACGCGCAGGACGGCTTCATCTTCGTCACTCCCGAGTACAACCACTCGATCCCCGGCGCCTTCAAGAACGCCTTCGACTCGATCGGTCCGGAGTGGGCCGGCAAGACCGTGGGGTTCGTCGCCTACGGCGCCGACGGCGGCGTCCGCGCCGTGGAGCACTGGCGCCAGATCACGGCCAACTTCTCCATGGTCGATGCGCGCTCGCAGGTCAGCCTGGGCCTGTTCACCGACTTCGACGGTGCCGGCGCGTTCGCCCCGATCGATCGCCGCCCCGCCGAGCTGGCCGCACTCCTCGACGAGCTGATCGCCGCCACCGAGCGCCACCTGGTCGCCGCGCGCTGACCGCACCGGATCCGCACCGCGGGCACGCCGCCCGGCAGGTGCGGATCCGCCGGCCCGCCGCGATCACGGCCGGGCGGTCACCGCCGGTCCATCACCACCCGGGGGCCGATCACGGCCAGGTGATCACGCCACGCTGGAAGGTCTGGGAAAAGCTGCTGCCGGTGCGCACCTCGGGGCCGGTCGGGTAGCCGTACTTGCCGGACTCGCGCTTGTCCGCACTCCACTTCACCAGGATCTCGCCCCACACCGGCCAGGCGCCGGTCGCGGGCGACCAGTAGATCACGCCGCCCTGGAAGGCGTTCATCGCGCCGGTGACGGCGTTGAACGTGCCGCGGGACTGCAGCTCGTCGGTGATCGGATACCCGAGGGGGCCGTTCTCCCAACGGTTCTCACCCCACTTGGCGCGGATCGCGCCACCCACCTGATGCGCATTGCCGCCGTCCGCGCCCGGGTGCCAGTAGAAGGACGCCTGGTTCTGGAAGGTCTGGAACTTGCCGCCGCGGCCCGCGTTGGACTCGGGGATGAGCGGCACACCCCAGGTCGCCGGGCCGCCGGTGGCGAAGTAGGAGACCTCGATCTGCCCCTTGACCAGGAAGCGGCCGACCTGTTGATCGGCCTTGGCGACGGCGGTCACGCCGCCGCTGATACCCACGACGAGCGCCGCCGCGGCGACGGCGCCCCGGAACCAGGCGCGACGGTGGCTGTTCGACGAGACGTGCGTGGTCATTCCTGCTCCTTAGGTCAGCAACCTCCAGAACATCATGAATCACATCAGTCACACAGACAACAACAGAGAGGGGCGTGTCGCCGGCCGCACGGCCGGCGACACGCCCCTTCTCCTCAGTACTGCCAGAGGCCCAACGCGTCCCGGTTCCGCTCCGCCTGCGGACCGAACACCTTGAGATCCGCCTCGGAGGCGAACGGACGCCAGTCCTTCCCGGGAACGCCGGTCTTGATGAACTCCATCCACCGGCCGTGGATGTCGTCCGCAAGCGCCTGAGGCGCATCCTCGCCCGCGTACATCGTGAAGCCCGGGTCCTTGATGTTGTCGAAGGCGAACCCGAGGTCCAGCGTGTGCATCGACGACTTGGTGTGCACGCTCGACGGCCACGTGAAGTAGTACGCGAAGCAGTTCTCCCCCTGGCCGTACTGCGCCGCGTGGCTGGGGCCGCCGAACGCACCGTCGGAGAGCAGCTCCAGGACGATCTCGCCCGGCGTCAGATGCTCGCCGTACACCTTCCGGTACGCGGCCACGATCGGCGCGGTGTCGCCGAACGGGCGGAGCAGCACGTCGAGAGCCTTGAGCGGCTGATCGCCGGGCACGAACTCACCGAAGACGCGCCAGAAGTCCGACTCCTTGTGGTTGTTGCCGATCATCATCCGCACGGGCACCGGCCCCTTCGCCAGCCTGCTCACGGGGTTCTCCGGCAGCAGCTCGCCGTCGATCACCGGCGGGAACAGGGTGAGCACGTTGTGCGGGCTCAGCTTGTGCAGCAGCTTCGCGACGGCGGCCGCGGACTCGCGCGGGTCCTTGTCGCGCAGCGCCTTCGCGGTGAGATGCGGGCCGAGGGCGGCCTTGAGCGGATCCGCGAGCTTGGCCGCGGTCGGCACGTCCGCCGCCACGCCGATGCCGGACTCGCAGATCACCTGCTGGAAGAGCGTGCCCGCGAACTCCGTGGTCGCGAGCGACGAGACCGACATCGAACCCGCGGACTCACCACCGATGGTGACGCGCCCCGGGTCGCCGCCGAAGGCCGCGATGTTGCGCTGCACCCAGCGCAGCGCCTCCAGCTGGTCGTGCAGGCCGCGGTTGTCCGGCGCGTCCGGCAGGTGGGTGAACCCCTCGAGACCCACCCGGTAGTTCGCCGAGACGTAGACGGCACCGTCGCGCGCGAAGGCGGTGCCGTCGAACAGCGACTGGGCCGTGTTCCCCATGGCGAAGGAGCCGCCGTAGATCCACACGTAGACGGGCAGCGCGTCGCCGGGCTTCGCGTCAGCCGGGGCCCACACGTTGAGGGTGAGCCAGTCGTCGCCCTCGATCTCCGGGTAGGTGTAGGGCTCCGGCAGCACCATCGACGCGGGCGGGGTGGGGCCGAACGACGTCGCCTCGAAGACGCCCGGGAACGGGTCCGCGGGCTCCGGGAGCGCGAACCGGCGCTCTCCCACCGGGGGCTTGGCGTAGGGGATGCCGAGATAGCGCGCGACACCCCCGACCACCGCACCACTGATCTCGCCGGCCTGACACACAACCCTGGGTCCACCCACTCCGCACCGCTTTCATCGAGGGCCGCCCTGAGGTCGGACAGCCCGATTCCACACCTGTCGTTTGCGATTGAATCAGGAAAACGTGCGCACCGACGGCTTTGCGACGGACCGGTGCAGATCCGCGGCATTCCGGGACACGGCGACGTGTCAGGGGCCTGCGCCATGATGGAGCCATGCCGGACGCCCTCCGGGCGTTCACGCCCGCCACCGCCCAGTGGTTCACCGAGTCCTTCGCCGCCCCCACCGCGGCCCAGGCCGGCGCCTGGCGCTCGATCGCACGTGGCGACAACACGCTGGTCGTGGCCCCCACCGGCTCCGGCAAGACGCTCTCCGCGTTCCTCTGGGCCCTCGACCGGCTGGCGGACCGGACGGCACCCCCGCAGGCAGCCGGCGCGGCGACCCGGCCCGGCACCTCCGTCCTGTACGTGTCGCCGCTCAAGGCCCTCGCGGTCGACGTGGAGCGCAACCTGCGCGCGCCGCTCGCCGGGATCGCCCGGGTCCGGGAGCGGCGGGGCGAGCCGGCGCCCGTGGTCACCGTCGGCGTGCGGTCCGGCGACACCCCCGCGCAGCAGCGGCGCACCCTCGTCCGCACGCCGCCGGACATCCTCATCACCACGCCCGAGTCGCTGTTCCTCATGCTCACCTCGCAGGCCCGCGAGACCCTCGCACAGGTGGGCACCGTGATCGTCGACGAGGTGCACGCCGTCGCCGGCACCAAGCGCGGCACGCACCTCGCGCTCTCGCTCGAGCGGCTCGACGAACTGCTCGAGCGCCCCGCCCAGCGGATCGGGCTGTCCGCCACCGTCGAGCCGGCACAGGAGATCGCGGCGTTCCTCGGCGGGCCGCGCCCGGCCACCGTCGTGCGCCCGCCCGCGCAGAAGGAGTTCGAGCTCACCGTCACGGTGCCCGTGCCGGACATGACGGAGCTCGACGCGGTCTCGGACGACCCGGACGAACCCGTGCAGCAGGGCTCGCTCTGGCCGCACGTCGAGGCGTCGATCGTCGAGCTCATCGAGCGGCACCGGTCCACCATCGTCTTCGCCAACTCGCGCCGCCTCGCGGAGCGCCTCACCGCCCGGATCAACGAGCTCGCCGCCGGCGTGCACGCGGGGCCGCCGAACCCCGGCGTCGCGGGCGGCTCCCCCGCCCAAGTCCTCGGGAGCGGGCAGACGCACGGCGCGGAGGCGGTGCTCGCACGGGCGCACCACGGCTCGGTGAGCAAGGAACAGCGCGCGATCATCGAAGACGACCTCAAGTCGGGCCGCCTGCGCTGCGTGGTCGCGACGTCCAGCCTGGAACTCGGGATCGACATGGGCGCGGTCGATCTCGTGATCCAGGTGGAGGCGCCGCCGTCGGTGGCCGCGGGCCTGCAGCGCGTGGGCCGCGCCGGGCACCAGGTGGGCGAGCCCAGCCGGGGCGTCTTCTTCCCGAAGCACCGCACCGACCTGTTGCACAGCACCGTCACCGTGCAGCGCATGCGCGAGGGTGCGATCGAGAAGCTGGTCGTGCCCCGCAACCCGCTCGACGTGCTGGCGCAGCAGACCATCGCCGCCGCGGCCATGGACCAGCTGGACGTGCACGAGTGGCTCGCGCTGGTGCGGCGCGCGCATCCCTATGCCGCGCTGCCGGATTCGGCGTACGAGGCGGTGCTGGATCTGATCTCCGGCCGCTACCCGGCGGAGGACTTCGGCGAGCTGCGCCCACGGGTGGTCTGGGACCGGGACGCCGGCACGCTGACGGGCCGCCCCGGCGCCGGGCGGCTCGCCGTCACGTCCGGCGGCGCGATCCCCGACCGCGGCCTGTTCGGCGTGTTCATGGTGGGCGAGAAGGCCTCCCGCGTCGGCGAGCTCGACGAGGAGATGGTCTACGAGTCGCGCGTGGGCGACGTGTTCGCGCTCGGCGCCACGAGCTGGAAGATCGAGGAGATCACCCACGACCGGGTGCTCGTCTCACCCGCGTTCGGCCAGCCGGGCCGGTTGCCGTTCTGGATCGGCGACACCGTCGGCCGCCCCGCGGAGCTGGGCCGCGCCATCGGGCGGTTCACCCGCGAGTTCACCGCCCTCGGTCCCGCGGAGCAGCGCGCGCGGGCCGCGGAGGTGGGCCTCGGCGAGTGGGCGGCCGACAACCTGGTCGCGCTGCTCGATGAGCAGCAGCGGGCGACGGGCGTCCTCCCGACCGACCGCACGCTGGTGGTGGAGCGGTTCCGCGACGAGCTCGGAGACTGGCGGGTCGCGCTGCACTCCCCGCTCGGGATGAAGGTGCATGCACCGTGGGCCCTGGCCGTCGGTGCGCGCCTGAACGCCACCCTGGGGCTCTCCGGCGCGGTCACCGCCACGGACGACGGGATCCTCGTCCGCCTGCCCGATACCGACGACGTCCCACCGGGCGCGGAACTCTTCCGGTTCGAGCCGGACGAGATCGACGCGCTGGTCACCGAGGCCGTGGGGTCGAGCGCACTGTTCGCGTCGCGGTTCCGCGAGTGCGCCGCGCGGGCCCTGCTCCTGCCGCGCCGCGACCCCGGCAAGCGGGCCCCGCTGTGGCAGCAGCGCCAGCGCGCGAGCCAACTCCTCGAGGTGGCGCGCGGCTACCCGCAGTTCCCCATCGTGCTCGAGGCGGTCCGCGAATGCCTGCAGGACGTCTACGACGTCCCGGAGCTGATCGCCGTGCACCGCGCCCTCGCGTCCCGCGGCGTCCGGCTGGCCGAGGTGGAGACGGTCGCGCCGTCGCCGTTCGCGGCCTCGCTGCTGTTCAGCTACGTCGGGGCGTTCATGTACGAGGGCGATGCACCGCTCGCCGAACGGCGTGCGGCGGTCCTGAGCCTGGACCCGGCGGTGCTCTCCCAGCTCCTCGGCCGGGTCGAGCTGACGGAGCTGCTGGACGGCGGGATCCTGACGGAGGTCGCGGCGCAGGTGCAGCGCACCGCGCCCGGATACCGCGCGCGCACGACCGAGCAGGTGGCCGACCTGATCCGCGAGCTCGGCCCCCTCACCCGGTCGGAGATCGCGGAGCGCTCCGAGGGAACACCGGCCGCGGTCGACGAGCTGCTCGCCGCGGGCCGCGTCTTCGCGTACGGCGACGGCTGGATCGCGGCCGTGGAGGACGCGGCGCGGCTGCGCGACGGCCTCGGCGTGCCGCTGCAGCCGGGCATCGCGTCGGCGTTCACGGACGCCGTCCCCGATCCGGTCGGCGATCTGGTCGCGCGGTACGCCCGCCGGCACGGCCCGTTCACCGCCGCCGAGGTCGCCGCCCGCTACGGGCTGGGCGTCGCGGTGGTGCAGCGGCCGCTGACGGAGCTGGTCGCCGCGCGCCGCGTGATCGAGGGCCGCTTCGTCCCGGAGGGCGCGGTGCCGGGCGGCGAGGACGCGGGCGTCGACGGCGTTCCTCAGTTCTGCGACGCCGAGGTCCTGCGCCGCATCCGGCAGCGGAGCCTCGCCCGGCTCCGGCAGGACGTGGAGCCGGTGCCCGAGCGCGCGTACGCCGAGTTCCTCGCCGGCTGGCACCACCTGACGTCCCCGCTCCGCGGCATCGACGGCGTCGCGGCCGTCATCGACCAGTTGGCCGGCGTCCCGATCCCCGCGTCCGCCTGGGAGTCCCTGGTGCTGCCGCAGCGGGTCGTGGACTACTCGCCCGCGATGCTCGACGAGCTCACCGGTACGGGAGAGGTGGTGTGGACGGGGCACGGCGCCATCGGCGCGCAGGACGGCTGGATCGCGTTCCATCCCGCCGATCTCGCGCCGCTCACCCTGCCCCCGCCCGAACCGCTGGACACCACGGCCGCGCACGAGGCGATCGAGGACGCGGTGCGGGGCGGCGGGGCGTACTTCTACCGCCAGCTCACCGGCGCCACTCCCGAGGCGCTGTGGGACCTGGTGTGGGCGGGCAGGCTCACGGGCGACACCTTCGCCCCGGTGCGGGCCCGGCTCGCGGGCGGGCGGCGCGCCACCGCCCATCGCACTCCTCGGCGCGCTCCCCGGGCCCGGTTCCGCGTCGCCGTGGACCAGGCACCGCCCATGGTCGCGGGACGGTGGTCCCTGCCGCCCGCGCCGGCGGAGGCGAGCGCCACGGAGCAGTCGGCAGCCCTCGCCGAGCAGCTGCTGGAGCGGTACGGCGTGGTGACCCGCGGCGCGGTGACGGCCGAGCGCGTCGAGGGCGGTTTCGCCCGGATCTACCGCACCCTGGCGGCTTTCGAGGAGTCCGGGAAGGCGCGCCGCGGCTACTTCATCGAGCGGCTCGGCGCGGCGCAGTTCGCGCGGGGCGGCACGGTCGACGCGCTCCGCGACGCGGCCTCCGCGCTGGAGCGGGCCGAGCAGCAGGGCGAGACCTCGGCGCTGGTCCTGGCCGCCACGGATCCCGCGAATCCGTACGGCGCCGCGCTCCCCTGGCCCGACCGCGGCGACGACGGGGCGCGCCCCGGTCGCAAGGCCGGGGCCCTCGTCGTGCTCGTCGACGGTGCGCTGGCACTGTTCGTCGAGCGCGGCGGCCGCACGCTGCTGACCTTCACCGACGCGCCCGAGGCGGCGCTCACCGCCCTGGCGGGGGCCGCGCCGCGGATCGGCGGCCTCACCGTCGAGAAGGTCGACGGTGCCCCCGCCCTCACCTCGCCCCTGGCCGGGGCGCTCGCCGCGGCGGGCTTCGCGCGCACGCCGAAAGGCCTTCGCGTCCGCTGACCCGCGCGGGCACACTGGCCGCGTGGACACGCTCTCCGTCGACCTGCCGCCCGGCGCCGGCCACCGGGCCGCGGAAGCCGCATTCGCGGCCGCGGGCTGGACGCGCTGCGGCGCCGGGGACTGGGCGATCGCACTCGCCTCGCCCGACGGTGCCCTCGTCGCGCGGATCAGCCCGTTCGACCCCGTCGGCCCGTACAGCGCGGCGCTGTACCGGGAGGCGGCCGGCACCGGGCAGGTCCCCGCGCTGCACGCGCACCGGCGCCTGGCGGGCGGCGGCGACCTGCAGGTGCTGGAGCGATTGATCGACGCCCCAGCGGGCGTGGCGGAGAGCTTTCACCGGTCGATCGCGGACGGCGATCCCGTGACCGCGGCGCTGTCGGCGATCGTCCGCCGAATCCACGCCGGCGCGCTGCGGGAACTGCCGTGGTGCGGACCGCTCGACACCAACTCGTCGAACGTGATGCGCCGCGCCGACGGCACCCCGGTCCTGATCGACCCGCTCTACGCCGACGGCCCCGACCTGTACACGACGGCGGGCCGCGACCCCGACCTGTTCGTGACGCGGATCCCGGAGGCCGAGCGGCGCTTCATGACCGAGATCCCGCTGGCCGCCTCCGGACCGTGGCCGGCGGCCGAGCGCGCGGCGCTGCGCGAGGCCCTCGCGGCGGCCGATGCACGATCGGCGAAGATGGACCGATGAGCACCCCGCAGCAGCCCGTCGACCGCTACGCGAAGTTCCTCGGGATCGAGGTGACGGGGCACGGTGGCGGCCGCGCGGTGGCGACGGCGACGGTCACCGAGGACCACCTCAACCCGCACGACACCACGCACGGCGCCTTCGTCTTCGCGATGGCGGGCACGGCCGTCGCCGCCGCGGCGAACGACGACGAGCACACCGGCGTGGCCAGCGCCATCCACATCGACTACCTGCGGCCCACACGGCTCGGCGACACGCTGCGCGCCGAGGCGAGCATCGGCGAGAGGCTCCCCAAGGAGGACATCTTCGTCATCCGGGTCACCGACCCGGACGACCGGGTGATCGCCCGCGCCACCGCCCGGTTCACCCGCCGCGCCCGCCGGGAACCCGGCCGGGCCGGGTGACCACAGGAGGACACCGCCCCTCTTCGCCACCATTCCCCCACCCGCCGCGGCGGAAAGGTGCAGCATGGACAGGTATGACGAACAACGTGTACCGAGTCATCGAAGTCGTCGGCACCTCCACGGACGGGTACGACGCGGCCATCGCGAACGCGGTCGGCCGCGCCTCGCAGACGATGCGGAACCTGGAGTGGTTCGAGGTCGTGTCGACCCGGGGCCACATCGAGAACGGCGCCGTCGCGCACACCCAGGTGACGCTGAAGATCGGCTTCCGGATGGATGGCGCCGACTGAGGCGCGGGTCCACCGGGACGTGGTCGTGCCGGTGCGCGACGGCGTCACCCTGATCGACGTCGCCGGCCCCGTCCAGGCGCTCAGCGACGCGGGTGGCTACCGGGTCCGGATCGCCTCCCACGACGGCGGCCCCGTGACCACCGACGCCCGCGTGCCGCTCGTCGCCGACTGCGCGTGGGCCGAACTCGCGGACGACCCCGTCGACACGCTCCTCGTGCCCGGCTACCCGCCGGGCGGTCTCGCGGGCGTCGACGCGGAGTTCCTCGCCGTCGTGGGCCGGATCGCGGCCGGCGCACGTCGCGTGGTCTCGGTGTGCACCGGCGCGTACGTGCTCGCCGCGGCGGGCCTGCTGGACGGGCGCCGCGCGACGTCGCACTGGCAGGCGCTCCCCCAGCTCGCCGCGCGGTTCCCGGCCGTCGCGTGGGAACCCGACGCCATCTACGTCCGCGACGGTCCCGTCATCACGTCCGCGGGCGCGACCGCGGGCATCGACCTCGCGCTGGCGCTCATCGGCGAGGACCAGGGCGAAGAGCGCGCGCGTGCGGTCGCGCGGTACCTCGTGGTGTTCCTGCAGCGCCCCGGCGGTCAGCAGCAGTACGGCGCGCCCGAGCCGGGCGGTTCGCTGCACCCGCTGGTCCGCGCGGCGACCGAACGGATGGCCCACGACCCCGCCGCCGACCACCACCCGGCCGCACTCGCCGCGGCTCTGTCCGTGAGCGAGCGCCACCTGGCGCGCCTGTTCCGGCGCGAGCTGGGCCGGTCGCCGGGCCGGCACCTCGAGCACGTGCGGGTGCGCGCCGCGCAGCGGCTCCTCGAGCGCCCCGAGACCACCGTGCCGGAGGTCGCCGCGGCCGCCGGATTCGGTACGCCGGAGGCCATGCGGCGCGCCTTCCACCGCGTCCTCGGGATCTCACCGTCGGCGTACCGGCACCGTTTCCGGCTGTGAGCCCGGCCCTTCGGTGGTCACCGGTGCACCGTGGGCCGGTAGACGAGCTCCTGCGTGTGCCCGTCGAGCGTCGTCGCCTCGAGGAGTTCGAGGTCGAAGTCGTCGGAGCCCCGCAGGATCGGGCTGGTTCCGGAACGACCGGAGATCACCGGGAAGACGGTCACCTGCAGGCGGTCGACGAGGCCGGCGGCGAGCAGCGCCCGGTTCAGCGACAGGCTCCCCTGGGAGCGCACCGGAACGTCGGACTCCTCCTTGAGCCGCGTCACGACCTCGACGGCGTCGCCGCTCACGATGGTCGCGTCGGGCCACCCCAGGGTGTCCTGCAGCGTCGACGAGATCACCGTCGCGGGACTGCGCAGTGTCCGGATGTTCCACCCGTCGAGCGCGTTGGGGTCGTCGCCGCCGGTGAGCACCGGGGCGGTCTCCCGGAACGTGTTGGCCCCGAACACCATCCGTTGCGGAGTGTCGAAGATCCTCGCGCGGCGCGCCAGGAGCTCCGGCCCCTGTTTGCCCCAGTAGCCGCCCCAGTCTCCGTCGGCGCCGTACGAGCCGAAGCCGTCGAGCGTGCTGAACACGTCCCAGGTGTACGTAGCGGTCATGGCAGTTTCCCTTCCTCGTTCGTGCATCCATCTCGGTTCGCCTGTGAGCACGCCGGCCTACGACGGCGGATACAGCGGCACCAGGACGAGCGCCGCCGCGACGAGGACGTCGAGCACTCCGCACCACTGCGCCCAGGACCGGGCCACGACGCGGTCGCGGAGGAGGTGCACGAGGTCCCATACGCCGTGGCCGAACCAGCCGGCCGCGACGACGTAGCGGGCGAGCCCGGGCTCGGCGAGGAGCCCCGCCACCGACAGCGCGCCGAAGAGTGCCAGTCCCACCAGCTGGAGGCGGGCGACGCCGTCGGCGAAGCGGCCGCGCAGGTGGCTCCAGACGGCGAACGCCAGCGCCACCCAGAGGATCACCACCACCGGTGGCACCTGGTCCTGCGCTTCGAGCCCGACGAAGCCGACGAGCAGCACGACCAGGACGGGCCAGGTGAGCCTGCGCCGGTCGACCGCCACCATGATCACGTACATGGTGGGCAGCAGCGCCATCGCCGAGGCGAAATGACGGACGAGATCGTCGGTGACCTCGGAGAAGAACGTGTCCACCGACATGGCGAGGGCCAGCGCGGTCGGCCAGCGGGACGCCACGAAGGCCGCGATCCCTCGTTCTCGCGCCGGTTCCGGCGGTGCCACCGCGGGCGCGCTGCTCTCGTTCATGCCCCGATCGTGCGCCCCGGCGCCGGCCGCGTCACGGGCGGCGACGGTTCGGGTCCGTGACCGTGGGATGCCGGTCCGTAGCCGCACGCCGGTGCGGCCGGACGGGTCAGCCGGCGAGTTTCTCCGCCTGCCGCACCAGCCCGTCGACGTTCCCGTCGAAGCCGCGGCGCAGATGCGCGCCGAGGAGGACCCCCACGACGGGCGACAGCGGACCGTCGAGCTGGAAGTGCGAGGTGTAGCGCGACCGGCCGCCGCCCAGGTCGACGACGTTCTGCTCGCGGATGCTGCGCAGCAGTCCCGCGGGCGCGGGCTTCATGGCGTACGCGAAGCCTCGGCCCTCGTCGACCGAGACTATGTACTCCTTCTGCGTCATCAGCTTCGGGGGCCGGAGCGCCACCCGCATGGTGATCGCGCCGCCCGGACGCAGGTCGCAGGTCGCCTCGACGGCGAAGGGATTCCACTGCCCGTAGGCGTCGAAGTCGGTGAGCGCCTGCCAGACGAGGGCGGCCGGGGCGGCGATCTCGCGGGTGTGGTCGATGGTGAAGGCCATGCCATCAACGTAGAACATGTTCCACCCGTTGCGAGGTGGGTCACACGGTAATGAGGTGGCGGAATATCTTCGCCGACGTTACAGTTGCACCCTGCACGTTATTGCTTAGAGCTTTGAAGGAAGGTCCGATGTCCGAGATCACGGCGGAAGCCGCACCACAGGCCTCGGCCCCCATGACGCATCGGGAGATCCTCGAGGTCATGGCGGGCCTACTCGCCGCACTGTTCACCGCCCTGCTGAGCACCACCGTCGTCTCGACGGCGCTGCCCAGGATCATCGACGACCTGGGTGCGTCGACGACGGCGTTCTCCTGGGTCATCACCACCGCACTCCTCGCGAACGCCGCTTCCACCCCCATCTGGGGCAAGCTGGCGGACCTGTTCAACAAGAAAGTCCTGGTCCAGGCTGCGATCATCATCTTCGTGGCGGGCTCGGTCCTCGCCGGCGCCACCCCGAACGTCGAGGTGCTGCTGGTGGCCCGCGTCATCCAGGGCATCGGCATGGGCGGCCTGACCGCCCTCGTCGTCGCGATCATCGGCAGCATCGTCCCGCCGCGCGAACGCGGCCGGTACTCGGGATACATGGGCGCCGTCATGGGCGTGTCGATGGCCGGCGGCCCGATCCTGGGCGGCGTGATCACCGATCACATCGGGTGGCGCTGGTGCTTCTACGTCAGCGTCCCGCTCGCCGTCGCCGCGCTGATCCTCATCCAGCGCACGCTGCATCTCCCGTCGACCCGCAAGGACGACGTCTCCATCGACTGGCTCGGCGCGACGCTGCTGACCGCGGGCGTGTCCGTGCTGCTCATCTGGGTCTCCTTCGCCGGCAAGAACTACGGCTGGGTCTCCACGTCGTCGGCCGTGTACCTGATCGCCGGCTTCGCGCTGCTCGTCGCGACGGTGTCCGTCGAGCTGCGCGCCAAGGATCCGATCATCCCGATCGGCATCATCACCGAGCGCACCACCGCGCTCGCGATCATCGCCTCGATCGCGGTCGGTGTCGGCATGTTCGGCGCCATGTCCTTCCTGGGCCTGTACTTCCAGAACTCGCGCGGGTACAGCCCGACCATGGCAGGTGTCCTCACGATCCCCATGGTGGTCGGCATGCTGTTCTCGTCGGTCGTGTCCGGCCAGCTCATCACCCGGTTCGGCAAGTGGAAGCGCTTCGTCGTCGGCGGCGCCATCGTCATGGTCGCCGGCTTCGCCCTGCTCAGCGGCATCGATCACCTGACGCCGATCTGGCAGGTGCAGGTCTACATCGCGATCATGGGCTTCGGCGTCGGCGCGCTGATGCAGAACCTCGTGCTCGCGGTGCAGAACACCGTGAGCGTGCAGAACATCGGCGCCGCGTCCAGCTCGGTCGCCTTCTTCCGGACGTTCGGCGGCGCGATCGGCGTCTCCGCCCTCGGCGCGGTCCTCACCGCCCGCGTCACCGAGCTGGTCAAGGAGGGCGTGGTCGCGAACCACGTCCGCGATCCGCACAGCCCGCTCATCCGGGAGATCACCAACGCGGCCTTCGGCGACGCGACGGGCAGGATCTTCCTGGTGTCCACCGCATGCGCGATCGTCACGCTGATCGCGGTGGCGCTCCTGCCGAACAAGCCGCTCCGCACGACACTCGACCTGGAGCCCGGCGTCGCGTCCACCCCCGTGGGCGTCGCCATCGGCGAGGCCTCGATCGACCCTTCCACCAGCGCGGATGCCGCGTCGGACGGTGCCACCGAAGGCCGGGGAAGCACCCGGGCGGGCATGATCAAGACCAACTGAGGTGTAACTGAAGGTGCGCAAGGGGCAGGTGAGGCGGCATAATCGGACACATGATCCGTCAGTCCGCCTCCCTCGCCCTTCCGCTGCTCGCGGGAGCCGCGGCCCTCACCGCCGGGTGCGCCGCCTCCGCGGGCGCCGACCCCGCCACGTCGACGAGCGTCGCCGCGCCCGCCTCGTCGTCCCCGTCGAAGCCCGCCCTCGTGGGCTCGCAGTGGCGCCTGAAGTCCGACCCCGCCGCCTGGTTCCGGGTACAGGGCTCGAACATCACCGGCAACGACTCCTGCAATTCGCTCACCGGTACGGGCTCGTCGCTGGCGACGCCCGACCGCGTGGACTTCGGCGCCGGCCTCGCGGCGACGACGAAGTACTGCCCGGATCCCAAGGGGACCCAGACCGCGATCAGCGAAGCCCTCAAGGGCGAGCGGATCTGGTCGCGCAACGGCACCGAGCTGGTGCTCACCGACCCCGACAACAACCGGTCGTGGACGTTCGTCCTGACCCCGGCCGGGGCCTCCTCGAGCACGCCCGCCACCCCGTCGACGGTGCCCTCGGCGGCCGTCACCTCCTCTGCGACGGCCTCGGCACCGGCGTCCGCCGTGGCGAGCGCGCCGGCGCGCTGATCAGCGCTTGAGTGCCCGCGCCTGAGCGGAGGGCACCGGCACGGGCTCGAGGATCTCGCCCCGGGCCTCGGGCGCGGCGGCGCGCAGGGCGTCCGCGGTCTCGTCGTCGGGCATGTTCTGCGACTCGATCTCGGCGGCCACGCGCGCGCCGTAGTTCTCCAGCTCCCGCGCGATGTCGGCGGCCGACCAGCCCAGCACGGGCGCGATGAGCTCCGCGACCTCGGCGGCGGCCTCGAGCCCGCGGTCGGGGTACTCGATGGAGATGCGGGTGCGCCGGGCGAGCACGTCCTCGAGGTGCAGCGCGCCCTCGGCCTTCGCCGCGTACAGCGCCTCCACCCGCAGGTACTGGGGCGCCCCGGCCAACGGTTCCAGGAGGCCGCGGTCACTGTCGGCCAGCGCGAGCACGTCGCCGATGAGCGAGCCGTACCGGTTCAGCAGATGCGTCACGCGGTGCGGGTGCACGTCGTGCTCGCGCGCGATCGACGTGGTCTGGTTGGTGAGGGCGTAGTAGCCGTCGGCCCCCAGGAGCGGCACCTTCTCCGTGCAGGACGCGGGGATCTTGTGCGGCAGGTAGGCCTCGGCGGCGTCCACCGCGTCCGAGGCCATCACCCGGTACGTCGTGTACTTGCCGCCCGCGATGGTCACCAGGCCGGGCGCGATCGCGGCGACGGCGTGCTCGCGCGACAGCTTGCTGGTCTCGTCCGACTCCCCCGCCAGCAGCGGACGCAGGCCCGCGTACACGCCGGTGATGTCGTCGCGCGTGAGCTCGGTGATGAGCACCTTGTTCACGTGGTCGAGGATGTAATCGATGTCCGTCGCCGTGGCCGCGGGGTGCGCCAGGTCGAGGTTCCAATCGGTGTCGGTGGTGCCGATGATCCAGTGGATGCCCCACGGGATCACGAACAGCACGCTCTTCTCCGTGCGGAGGATGAGCGCGACGTCGCTGACGATGCGGTCGCGCGGCACCAGGATGTGCACGCCCTTGCTCGCACGCACGCGGAACCGCCCCTTCTGGTGCGAGAGGGCCTGCAGTTCGTCCGTCCACACGCCGGTGGCGTTGATGACGACCGTCGACCGGATCTCGGTCGTGGCGCCCGTCTCGCTGTCGCGGACGACCACGCCGGAGACCCGGTCCGCCTCCCGGAGGAAGTCGACGACCTGCGTCGACGTGCGGACCACGGCGCCGTAGTGCGCGGCGGTCCGG
Organism: Tsukamurella paurometabola; assembly: GCF_900631615.1. NCBI lineage: Bacteria > Bacillati > Actinomycetota > Actinomycetes > Mycobacteriales > Tsukamurellaceae > Tsukamurella > Tsukamurella paurometabola. Next base: position 2,640,297 of record NZ_LR131273.1, on the reverse strand, counting down.
GCGACGGTCATGGTGTGCCGGGCGTCGTCGACGACCGTGTCGAAGTAGCGGATGCCGCCGATCAGCGCGCCGCGCTTGAGGCCGGGTGCGAGCCGCAGCGCCCCGGCGCGGGTGAGGTGCTTCTGCGCGGGCACCGACTTGGCGCCGCCCATCGTGTCGTAGAGGAACATGCCGGCGGCCATGTAGGGCCGCTCGATGACCCGCTTGGTGAGCGGCGCCAGGAAGGGCAGCGGCTTGACCAGGTGGGGCGCCAGCGTCGAGAGGGAGAGCTCGCGCTCGTGCAGGGCCTCGCGCACCAGGCCGAACTCGAGTTGCTCGAGGTAGCGGAGGCCGCCGTGGAACATCTTCGAGCTGCGCGAGCTGGTGCCCGACGCGAAGTCGCGGGCCTCCACCAGGGCCACCTTGAGGCCGCGGGTGGCCGCGTCGAGGGCCGAGCCGACGCCGACGATGCCTCCGCCGATCACGACGACGTCGAACTCCTCGGAACCGAGCCGGTCCCAGGCCTGCGCCCGGTACTGCGGCGACAGCAGCGACACGGCGGTCGCAACGCCCGCGGACGCCGCCCCGGAAGTCCCCGGGGTCGTGGCGGTTTCAGGGTTGGCAGCGTTCATCTGTGATCACCATGTCAGTATTCGGTCGTGGCTCTTTCATCGCGCGACCCGCAGTTCGTCGCCGCAATCGACCAGGGCACCAGCTCGACGCGGTGCATCATCTTCGACCGGCGCGGGACCATCGTGGCCTCCGAACAACGGGAACACGACCAGATCTTCCCACGCGGCGGCTGGGTGGAGCACGACGCCACGCAGATATGGGTGAACACGCGCCTGGTGTGCGCGGAGGCGCTGGCGGCGTCCGATCTCACCGCCGCCGACATCGCGGCCGTCGGGATCACCAATCAGCGCGAGACCGTCGTGGTCTGGGATCGGGCCACGGGCGAGCCGATCCACAACGCCATCGTCTGGCAGGACACGCGCACCGACGCGCTGTGCGAGGAACTCGCCGCCGTCGGCCTCGACGAGCCCGATCGCGACCGGTTCAAGGCCTCGTGCGGCCTGCCGCTGTCCACCTACTTCTCGGGTCCCAAGATCGCCTGGATCCTCGACCACGTCGACGGTGCCCGGGAGCGCGCCGAGCGCGGAGAGCTGTGCGCCGGGACCATCGACTCGTGGCTGGTGTGGAACCTGACCACCGACGACGACTTCGGGACCGGGCCGGACCGGTCCGACACGGCGCGGCCGCTGCACATCACCGACATCACGAACGCCTCGCGGACGATGCTGATGAACCTGGCGGACGGCGCCTGGGATCCGGCCACCTGCGCGGCGATGGGGATCCCCATGGCGATGCTGCCCGAGATCCGTTCCAGCGCGGAGGTCTACGGCACCGTCCGCGAACGCGGCGTCTTCGGCGGGGTGCCGATCGCCGGGATCCTCGGCGATCAGCAGGCCGCGATGTTCGGGCAGGCGGCCCTCGACGAGGGTTCGGCGAAGAACACGTACGGCACCGGTAACTTCCTCCTCCTGAACACGGGCGAGCGGCCGATCTTCAGCGAGCACGGCCTCCTGACGACGGTCTGCTACAAGCTCGGCGACGAGGCGACCGTGTACGCACTGGAGGGCTCGGTCGCGGTGAGCGGCTCGCTGGTGCAGTGGCTGCGCGACAACCTGGGCATCATCTCGACGGCGCCGGAGGTCGAGGACCTCGCGACCGGGGTGCCCGACAACGGCGGCGTCTACGTGGTGCCGGCGTTCTCGGGCCTGTTCGCGCCGCGCTGGCGGCCGGACGCCCGCGGGGTGATCGTGGGCCTGACCCGCTTCTCCGACAAGCGGCACATCGCGCGGGCCGCGCTGGAGGCCACCGCGTACCAGTCGCGCGAGGTGATCGAGGCGATGAACGGCGACAGCGGTATTCCGCTGACCGAACTGCGCGTGGACGGGGGCATGGTCGTCAACGACACGCTGATGCAGTTCCAGGCCGACGTGCTCGACGTGCCGGTGATCCGCCCGCGGGTCATCGAGACCACCGCGCTCGGCGCCGCCTACGCCGCGGGCTACGCGACCGGGGTGTGGACGCTGGACGAGATCCGCACCAACTGGGCGGAGGACGCGCGGTGGCTGCCGACGATGCCCGCGGAGCAGCGTGAGCACCTGTACGCCGAGTGGAACCGCGCAGTGGAGCGCACCCTGAACTGGGCCTGAATCAGCATTTCTCATATATTGAGATATTCGTCTCGACAATTGGGAGCTGCGCTGAGAGAGTGCTCGCATGTCCGAGGAATCCGGTTCCCTGTCCGTCCGGGCCGTGCGCGGCTCGGCGATCCGTGACCTGCTCGCGGTGACCGAGCGTCCCGGGGTGATCTCGCTCGCGGGCGGCCTTCCGGCTCCGGAGCTGTTGCCCACCGATCGGGTCTCCGCGGCGGCGGAGGCGGCCCTGCGGTCCCCGGCGGCGCTGCAGTACGGCGTGACCACCGGGGTGCCGGCGCTCCGTGAGGTGGTGCACGCGCGCGAGACCGCGATCGTGGGCCGGGATCCCGGCGCGGTGGTCGTGACGCACGGCTCGCAGCAGGCGCTCTCGCTCCTCGCGCAGGCGCTGCTCGACCCCGGCGACACGGTGATCGTCGAGGACCCCGGCTACATCGGCGCTCTGCAGGCCTTCGACACCACGCGAGCCCGCGTCGTCGGCGTGCCGATGGACGCCGAAGGGATGCGCGTCGACGAGCTGCGTCCGCTGCTCGAGCGCGGAGGGGTCCGCATCGTCCACACCGTCTCGAACTTCCACAACCCCGGCGGTGCCACGCTGTCCGAGGAGCGGCGGCGCGAGCTCGCCGGCCTCGCGGACGAATTCGGCTTCTGGATCATCGAGGACGACCCGTACGGCGGCCTGCGGTTCGCGGGTTCGACGGTGCCTCCCGTCGCCGCGTTCTCCGACCGGGTGCTGCGTCTGTCGAGCGCGTCGAAGATCGTGGCGCCGTCGCTGCGCGTGGGGTGGATGCACGGTGACGCCAGGGTGTTGGCCCTCGTGGAGCGGCTCAAGCAGGGCGCCGACCTGTGCGGCTCGAGTCTCACGCAGGCGATCGCCGCGGAGCTGCTCGCCGATACCGCGTGGCTCGACCGGCATGTCGCCGGCATCCGCGCCGTCTACGCCGAGCGCGCGTTGGCCCTGCACGCCGCGCTGGTCGACGCCTTCGGTGATCGCCTGCGCCTGACGAAGCCCGAGGGCGGCATGTTCCTCTGGGGTGAGTTCACCGACGGCACAGCGACGTCCGCGCCGCTCACCGCGGCCGTCGAGGCGGGTGTCGCCTACGTTCCCGGCTCGGCCTTCGCGGTGCGGCGCGATCTCGGCCACGCCCTGCGGTTGTGCTTCACGACCGGATCGCCGGACGACCTCCGCGAGGCCGTCCGGCGACTGTCGACGGTGCTGTGATCAGTCGGGCTTGTCAGGCGCCGTAGCGGGGGAAGGCGGTGTCGCCGGCGTACCGCGCGGCATCGCCGAGCTCCTCCTCGATGCGCAGCAGCTGGTTGTACTTCGCGACCCGCTCCGACCGGGCCGGCGCACCCGTCTTGATCTGGCCACTGCCCACGGCGACGGCGAGGTCCGCGATGGTCGTGTCCTCAGTCTCACCCGAACGGTGACTCATCATCGACTTGTAACCGTTGTTATGCGCCAACGCCACCGCATCCAACGTCTCGGTCAGCGTGCCGATCTGATTCACCTTCACCAACAGAGCGTTCGCAGCACCCCGAGCGATACCGTCCTCAAGCCGCTCCGGGTTCGTCACGAACAGATCATCACCCACCAACTGCACCTTGTCGCCGATCGCATCGGTCAGATCGACCCAGCCCTCCCAGTCGTCCTCCGACAACGGGTCCTCGATCGAGACCAGCGGGAACTCCCCGATCAGACCCCGGTAGAACTCCCCCATCTCCGCCGCGCTCAGGGTCTTGCCCTCGAACTTGTAGCCCCCCGAGCCGTAGAACTCCGTCGCCGCCACATCGAGCGCGAGCGCCACATCGGAGCCCAACTGCAGGCCGGTCTTGCCGATGGCCTCGGAGATCAGGTCCAGCGCCTCGCGGGTGCCGGCGACCGACGGCGCGAAACCACCCTCATCACCCAGCCCCGTGTTCAACCCCTTGCTCTTGAGCACCGACTTCAGGGCGTGGTACACCTCCGCACCCCAGCGCAGCGACTCCTTGAAGGTCTCGGCACCGATCGGCGCGACCATGAACTCCTGCACATCGACACCACTGTCCGCATGGGCGCCGCCATTGAGAATGTTCATCATCGGCACCGGCAGAATGTGCGCGTTCGGGCCACCCAGGTAGCGGAACAACGGCAGCGCCGCCGACTCCGCCGCGGCCTTCGCCGCCGCCAACGACACACCCAACAGAGCGTTCGCACCCAGCCGGCTCTTATCCGGAGTGCCATCCAGATCCAGCAACGTCTGATCGATGATCCGCTGCTCATCCGCCGGAATGCCGATCACCTCCGGCGCGATGACCTCCAGCACCCCCTCGACGGCCTTCGTCACACCCTTACCCAGATACCGGTCGCCACCATCGCGCAGCTCCACGGCCTCGTGCTCACCGGTGGACGCACCCGACGGCACCGCCGCACGGGCGAAGCTGCCATCGGCCAACACGATCTCGACCTCCACCGTGGGGTTACCACGCGAATCGAGAATCTCGCGGGCGCCTACCTGGATGATCTCGCCGGCGGTCGTCACAGCGACTTCCCCACCAGGCCGGTGAGATCCACGAGACGGTTGCTGTAGCCCCACTCGTTGTCGTACCAGGAGACCACCTTGGCCTGGCCGTCGATGACCTTGGTGAGTCCGGCGTCGAACAGCGAGCTGTGGGGGTCGGTGACGATGTCGGAGGAGACGATCGGGGCGTCGTAGTACTTGAGGATGCCCTTGAGCTTCCCCTCGGCCGCGGCCTTGAGGGCGGCGTTGATCTCGTCGACGGTGGCCCGCTTGCCCAGTTCGACGGTGAGGTCGGTGACCGAGCCGGTGGGGATCGGCACGCGGAGCGCGTAGCCGTCGAGCTTGCCCTTGAGCTCGGGCAGCACGAGGCCGATGGCCTTCGCCGCGCCGGTCGAGGTGGGCACGATGTTGATCGCGGCGGCGCGGGCGCGGCGCGGATCCTTGTGCGGGCCGTCCTGCAGGTTCTGGTCCTGCGTGTAGGCGTGGACGGTGGTCATGAGTCCGCTGACGATGCCGAACTCGTCGTTGACCACCTTCGCGAGCGGGCCGAGGCAGTTCGTGGTGCAGGAGGCGTTGGAGATGATGTTCTGGCTGCCGTCGTACTTGTCGTCGTTGACGCCCATCACGATGGTGATGTCCTCGCCCGAGGCGGGAGCGGAGATGACGACCTTCTTGGCGCCGGAGTCGAGGTGGCCCTGCGCCTTGTCGCGCGCGGTGAAGATACCGGTGGACTCGACGACGACGTCCACGCCGAGGTCGCCCCACGGCAGCGCCGACGGCCCCTCGCGGACCTCGAGCGCCTTGATGACCTGATCGCCCACGCGGATGGAATCGCCGTCGGCGACCACGTCCGCATCGAGGCGTCCCAGGATCGAGTCGAACTTCAGGAGATGCGCCAGCATGGCGTTGTCGGTCAGGTCGTTGACCGCGACGATCTCGATGTCGGCGGCGCCGCCGAGGGCCTTCTGGGCGGCGACGGCCCGGAAGAAGTTGCGGCCGATCCGGCCGAATCCGTTGATGCCTACGCGAATGGTCATGGTCGTGTTCCTTTCGGGTGTGTCCGTTCGCGGTGTCTCCGCGGCGACGGACGGGATGAGTCTGGGGCGCAGCCGGTCCCGGCTACGTCGTGCTGATGGACTTGCCGGCGGAGTGCAGATCGTTGCACGCCTCGACGACGCGCTCGGCCATGGAGGTCTCGGCCTTCTTCAGGTACGAGCGGGGGTCGTAGGTCTTCTTGTTGCCGACCTCGCCGTCGATCTTGAGCACCCCGTCGTAGTTGGCGAACATGTGCCCGGCCACCGGGCGGGTGAACGCGTACTGGGTGTCGGTATCGACGTTCATCTTCACCACCCCGTAGCTCAACGACTCCTCGATCTCATTCTTGAGCGAACCCGAACCGCCGTGGAAGACGAAGGAGAACGGCTTACTCCCGGCCGGCAGCCCCTGCTTCTCCGCCGCGACCGCCTGCCCATCGCGCAACACCGCCGGACGCAGCTTCACATTCCCCGGCTTGTACACACCATGAACGTTGCCGAACGTCGCCGCGAGCAGATACCCGTCCGTACCCAACGCGTCGACGGTCTTCGCGAAATCCTCATCGGAGGTGAACAACTTGTCGTTGATCTCGTTCTCGACACCGTCCTCCTCACCACCGACCACACCGATCTCGATCTCCAAGATGATCTTCGCCGCCTTCGCCCGAGCGAGCAGATCCCGCGCGATCTCCAGGTTCTCCTCCAACGGCACCGCCGACCCGTCCCACATGTGCGACTGGAACAACGGATTCCGGCCGGCATCGACCCGCTCCTGCGAAACCGCCAACAGCGGCCGCACATACGAATCGAGCTTGTCCTTCGGGCAATGATCGGTGTGCAGCGCGACCGTCACGTCGTACCGCGCCGCAACCACATGCGCGAACTCCGCCAACGCGACCGCACCCGTGACCATGTCCTTGACCCCCAAACCGGAACCGAACTCGGCACCCCCGGTGGAGAACTGAATGATCCCGTCACTACCCGCATCGGCGAAACCCTTGATCGCCGCATTGATCGTCTCGCTCGACGTGCAATTGATCGCCGGATAGGCGTAGCCGCCCTCACGGGCGCGGTCCAGCATCTCCCGGTAGGCCTCGGGGGTCGCGATGGGCATGTCTGTCCTCTCCGTGGATGCTCGGCATCCGATTGGGTTTCGATGTCGTTGGGGCCGTGGGCCCTCAGTGGTCGTCTTCGCCGATGCGGTGCACGTGGACGAGGTTGGTGGAACCGACGGTCCCGGGGGGCGCGCCGGCGACGATCACGACCTGATCCCCGCGGGAATAGTCACCGATGCCCTCGAGCGAGTGGTCGACCTGCCGGATCATCGCGTCGGTGCTGTCGGCACCGTCGACGAGGAAGGTCTCCGTACCCCAGGACAGGGCGAGCTGGCTGCGGACCTCGGGCAGCGGCGTGAACGCCAGCAGCGGCAGCCGCGTGTGCAGGCGCGCCAGCCGGCGCACCGTGTCACCGGACTGGGTGAACGCGACGAGGGCCTTGGCGTTGAGCCGCTCCCCGATATCGCGGGCCGCGTACGACAAGACGCCCGGCCTGGTGCGCGGCACGTGATTGAGGGGAGGAATGGACGGCGCTCCGTCGTCGACGTTCTCGACGGCCTGCACGATCTTGCCCATCGTGCGCACCGTCTCGATCGGGTACTTGCCCACCGACACCTCACCCGAGAGCATCACCGCGTCCGCACCGTCGAGCACCGCATTCGCCACATCCGAGGCCTCCGCCCGCGTCGGACGGCTGTTCTCGATCATCGACTCCAACATCTGCGTCGCCACGATCACCGGCTTGGCGTTCTCCCGCGCGATCTGAATCGCCCGCTTCTGCACCAGCGGCACCTCCTCCAGCGGCAACTCCACGCCCAGATCACCACGCGCGACCATCACCGCATCGAACGCCAGAATCACCGCCTCCAGATTCTCGATCGCCTCCGGCTTCTCCAACTTCGCGATCACCGGAATCCGCCGACCCACCCGGTCCATCACCGCATGCACCCGCTCGATATCCGCCGGCGACCGCACGAACGACAGCGCAATGAAATCCACACCCAACCCGAGCGCGAACTCCAGATCCTCGATGTCCTTCTCACTGAGCGCCGGCACCGACACGTTCATCCCCGGCAGGGACACACCCTTGTTGTTGGAAACGGGGCCACCCTCAGTGACCTCACACACCACATCATTGCCGTCGACAGAGACGACCTTCAGGCCGACCTTCCCGTCATCGACCAACAACCGATCACCCGGACGCGCGTCCTGCGCCAACTCCTTGTACGTGGTCGACACCCGATCATGCGTACCGACCACATCCTCGACGGTGATCCGCACCGTCTCACCCGTCTCCCACACGGTCCGACCGTCGCCGGCGAACCGACCCAGCCGGATCTTCGGGCCCTGCAGATCAGCGAGGATCCCGACAGCCCGGCCGGTCCTATCCGACGCGGCACGCACGCGGTTGTAGTTCACCGCATGGTCGGCGTGTTCGCCATGGCTGAAATTCAGGCGCGCAACATCCATGCCCTCCTCAACGAGAGCGAGCACCTTCTCATCCGTTCCGACAGCAGGGCCCAGGGTGCAGACGATCTTGGTTCGACGAGTCACAGGACGGAACGTATGCACCCGCGATCGGAGTGACAACCGTCACGCCCATATGGGCACTATGCGTGATCGGCGGACTCCGCCGGTGCGACGCGCAGTAGCGAGATGGCGGTCTCGCGGTCGGTCACCAAGGACGTGACCACGCCGCTGATCAGGCTGGCGCGGATGGCCTCCACCTTCTGGTGACCGCCGGCGATGGCGATGACCTCGTCGACGGCGCTCAGTTCGCGGTACGAGATGGCGAGTGTGCGGCCGCTGTAGGTGGTGCGCACGGGGCGCCCTGCGGCGTCGAACTGGATGGCGCACAGCTCGGCGGCGACGTTGAGTGAATCCAGTTCCGCCCGGCCCTGATCCGACAGCATGGCGTAGACCTGCGAACCCGTGAGGTCCAGACTCCCGACGGCCACGACGGCCACGGTGATCCGCTGCCACAACGCCATCGCGGCGGCGATGTTCGGCTGCCGGGCGAGCGCGGCCTTCATCCGCTGGTCCGACATGATCAGCGGGGCGTAGATCGGGTACTGCGGCCCGTGCGAGACCGATGTCAGCTGGCGCACCAGGTCGACGGAGCTGGCCTGCACATCGCCGACGACGCCGGACATCTGGACGATCGTGCACGGCGGCAGGTCGCGGACGTGCTGCGCCATCGCGTCGAGGGTTCGTCCCCAGCCGACGCCCAGCACGTCGGTCTCGGTCACGACCTCACTGAGCAGGTCGGCGGCGACGCGGCCCAACCCGTGGCGCAGGCCGTCGAAATCGGTGAACGAGCCCGTCGCGACCAGCGCGCGCCGCAGCCCGTAGGCGCGGCGCAGCCGCTCGGACAGGTCGGCGTCGATCGCCGAATCGGTGTTGATCTCGATGCGGACCAGGCCCGATTCGAGGCACGCGTCCAGAATCCTGGCCACCTTGTAGCGCGACAGCCCGTACTCGGCGCCGATCTCCATCTTCGACTTCCCGTCGAAGTAGAACCTCCGCGCGATGGCTGCTGCCCGGACCACTTCGGCCGGCCCCATGGAACCCACTCGACACCTCCTCGGGACGCCGCGGTCGGGCGACCGCGCCCCCCTCAGCGTAGAGCCGGACCGCATCGATTCGCGCCCATATGGGCGCGACCGTTGTCGAAACGTTCCGATCGGCGTGTGATGGGACGGTACGACGACGGCCCGACGGCCGCGTTCCCACGGACGAAAGGGACGAAGTGCGGATCGGAGTGTTGACCGGCGGTGGCGACTGCCCGGGCCTGAACGCGGTGATCCGGGCGGTGGTCCGCACGAGCGATTCCCGCTACGGATCGGCGGTCGTCGGATTCCAGGACGGATGGCGCGGCCTCCTCGAGGACCGGCGCGTGCAGTTGTCCAACGACGATCGCAACGACCGGCTCCTCACCAAGGGCGGCACGATGCTGGGCACCGCCCGCACCCACCCCGACGTGCTGCGGGCGGGCCTGGACCGGATCAAGCAGACCCTCGACGACAACGGCATCGACGTCCTCATCCCCATCGGCGGCGAGGGCACCCTGACCGCCGCCTCCTGGCTCGCCGACGAGGGCGTCCCGGTCATCGGCGTGCCGAAGACCATCGACAACGACATCGACTGCACCGACGTCACGTTCGGCTTCGACACCGCGCTCACCATCGCGACCGACGCGATCGACCGGCTCCACTCAACCGCCGAATCCCACCAACGCGTCATGATCGTCGAGGTGATGGGCCGCCACGCCGGCTGGATCGCACTCAACTCCGGCCTCGCGTCCGGCGCCCACGCCGTCCTCATCCCCGAGGTCCCGTTCGACGTCGACGACCTGTGCACCATGATCAAGCGCCGCTTCCAGCGCGGTCACTCCAGCTTCATCGTCGTCGTCGCGGAGGGCGCCAAACCCGCCGAGGGCACGATGGAACTGCGCGTCGGGGGCACCGACGAGTTCGGCCACGAACGCTTCACCGGCGTCGCCCACCAACTCGGCGTGGAGATCGAGAAGCGGATCAACAAGGAGGTCCGCACGACGGTCCTCGGGCACGTCCAGCGCGGTGGAACCCCGACCCCCGCCGACCGCGTCCTCGCCACCCGCTACGGCGTCAACGCCGCCGACGCCGCCCACGCAGGCAAGACCGGACAGATGGTCTCCCTCCGCGGCACCCAGATCAGCCTCGTCCCCCTCGCCGACGCCGTCCAGCAACTCAAGCGCGTCCCGCGCGAGCGCTACGACGACGCCGCGGCGTTCTTCGGCTGAGCGCGTGCGGCCCCGGCCGGGGCGAGATCACCGGGTCCCGAACGTGATCACCCACCGGGGAGGAGGTGGGCGCCACGTCCCGGCCGCACGGCGGAGACGGTCGGCGCGGGATGCCCGGCGCGGACGACGCGGTCCGGCAGTGATTCCGTGATCCGGCGCGCCACCGGAGCCGGTGCCAGTGCGATGACGGTGCCGCCGAACCCACCACCGGTCATGCGGGCACCGTGGGCGCCGAGCTCGACCGCGATGTCCGCGATGAGATCGATCGCGGGCACGGTGATCTCGAAGTCGTCCCGCATCGAGGCCTGCGAGGCGTTCATCAGCGCACCGAATGCGGCGTGGTCCGAACGGCGCAGCGCCGCGGCGGCGTCGAGCACCCGACGGTTCTCGGTGAGCACGTGCCGGGCGCGGCGGCGGATCTCCCCGGCCTGCAGCGATTCCCAGGCGTCGTCCGCCGCGTCCCGGAGGGCCGCGACGCCGAGCCGGGCGGCCGCCGCCTCACACGCCTCGCGTCGCGCGCGGTACTCGCCGGCCGCGTGCTGATGCGGCGTCCGCGAGTCGATGGCCACCAGGACGTCGTCGCCCAGGCGCAGCGGCACGGGGTCCACCGACACCGATCGGAAGTCGAGCAGCAGCGCGGTGTCCTCAGCGCCGTACAGGCTGCTCATCTGGTCGAGCAGGCCGGTCGGTGCGCCGACGTAGTCGTTCTCCGCGCGCTGCGCGATCCGGGCCAACACGGTCCGGTCCTGCGGCGCGTCCGGCGCCGCGCCGGCCAAGGCCAGCAACACCGCACACTCGAGGGCCGCCGAGGACGAGAGCCCCGCCCCCACCGGCACGTCCGACGTCAATCGGAGCGTGCCGGCGGGGACGTCGACGCCGTGCTCGCGGAGGGCCCACACACACCCCGCGACGTATCCCGCCCAGCCCCGAACCTCACCCGGGCCGGTCCGCAACGGGATCGTCACAACGCCGTCCTCCTGCGCGGAGGAGACTTCGATCGCGGAACCCTCGCCCGCCGTGTCGAACTCGGCGGTCACCCCCACCTGGAGGGCGATGGGCAACGCGAAGCCGTCGTTGTAGTCCGTATGCTCCCCGATCAGGTTCACCCGGCCGGGGGCGTACGCGCGCACCGTCATCCGATCACCCGCCGCACCTCGTCGGCGATCGCCTCCGGGGTCTTATCGGTCACGAAGGCGTCGCGGCCGGATTCCGATCCGGCCAGGTACTTGAGTTTGTCGGCGCTGCGCCGGATGGAGAACATCTCCGCGTGGAGGTAGCCCTCGGCGGCGTCGGCCCGGTACTGGTGCCACGAGGCGATGTACGGCAGCGGCGCGTCGTACATCGCGTCGAAGGCGCGGAGCAGCAGGAGGTAGACCGCCGCGAGGTCGTCGGCCTCGGCCTCGGTGAGCTCGGCGAGGTTGCGCACGTGCCGGTTGGGGTACACGTGCACCTCCACGGGCCATTTCGCCGCGTAGGGCACGAACGCCGTGACGTGTTCGGTGCGCACGAGGATCCGGGCACCGTCGGCGACCTCGGCGGCCAGCACGGCCTCGAACAGGTCCGCGCCGTTCTCGGCACGGTACTGCGCCGCGGTGCGCAGCAGCGACGCCGTGCGGCGGGTGCGGAACGGGTAGCCGTAGATCTGGCCGTGGGGGTGCGGCAGCGTCACCCCGATCTCCTCGCCCCGGTTCTCGAAGCAGTACACCTCCTCGATGTCGCCGCGCGCCAGCAGCTCCGAGGTCCGATGACTCCAGGCGTCGATCACCAGCCGGGCGTGACGCCGGGAGAGCCGGGCGAACGACCCGTCGTGGTCGCTCGCGAAGCACACCACCTCGCACCGGCCCAGCCCGGGCCGCTCGACGCGGAGCGGGTCGGCCCCCGCGCCGGTGGGGGGTTCGAAGCCCGCCGGCGTCGCCAGCGAGGGGAAGCGGTTCTCGAAGACCACGACCTCGTAGTCCGCGGCGGGGATCTCACTCGACAGCCCCGACGGGTCGGGACACAACGGACACATCGTGCGCGGCGGCTTGTAGGTGCGTTCCTGCCGGGCGGGCGCCACGATGATGTTGTCGCCGGTCGTCGGATCGCGCCGGACGGTGGTGACGGGCACCGTCGGGCGATCGGGCAGGTCCCGGCGGTCGACGCCGATGGCCGGCGGACCGTCGGACGAGAAGAAGAGGATCTCGCGGCCGTCCGCGAGCCGCGATGCGGTGGGGGCGGCGATGTCTCGTGTCACCGCGCGACTCCCTCCGCGATCGTCAGCGGAACCGCCGAGGCCAGCGAATCCCGGGCGGTGCGGCCCAGCCCGTCGTCCACGATCAGGGCGTCCACATCGGCGAAGCGGGCGAACAGGTGCGCGCCGATCTCGCCGTACTTGGTGTGATCCGCGAGCAGCACGGTCGAGCGGGCGCTGCCGATGAGCCTGCGGTTCGTCTCGGCCTCACCGATGTTGGGCGAGGTGAAGCCGGCGCCCGGGTCGATGCCGTGGCAGCCCAGGAGGGCGACGTCGCAGCGCACGCGCTCGAGCATCGCGTTCGCCACGGGCCCCACGAGGGCGTCCGACGGGGTCCGCTGTCCGCCCGTGAGTTGGACGGCGGACGCGCTCGTCGGATCAGCGGCGGCCTCGTCGGGGTCCGTGAGGACGTGGAAGATCGAGATGGAGTTCGTCACGACCGAGACGCGCCGTCCGCGCAGCAGGCGGGCGAGTTCGAGCGTGGTGGTGCCGGCGCCGACCGCCACCGTCATCCCCTCGTCGACCAGTCCCGCGGCGACGGCGGCGATGGCACGCTTCTCCGCCGTGTCGCGGACGGCCTTCTGCGCGGACAGGGGCTCCACACCCCGACCGGCCCCGCTGTTGGAGAGGACCGCCCCGCCGTGGACCTTGGCGAGCTCCCCAGCATCGGCGAGCCGGTCCAGGTCACGGCGAATGGTCATCTCGGAGACGCCGAGATCGGCCGCCAGGTCGATCACCCGGACGGAGCCGCGGGCCGTCACCTCCTCGAGGATGATCCGACGTCGGTCAGCTGCCAGCACGCTTGACCCCCACCACGGCCCACGCCTCGAAGGCGATGGCCACGAGGACGAGCGCGCCGCCCACCCAGAGGTTCCCGGCACTGCCCGCGGCCAGCTCGACGCGGTCCGGGGTGTGCTCGAACTCGCGGGCGCCGAACTCCGCGAACGACGGCACGAGCCCCGCGATCAGGAGCAGGACGCCGTAGATGCCGAGGAGGGCCGCGATGACGGTGCGGATGTCCGACAGGAGCGCCAGTGTCACGGACTTCGGTGCCGGGGCGGACGCGGTGACGTTGTCGTTGGTCATGGTTCAGACTCCTCAGTGGAAGATCACGCCGAGTACGACGGTCGTGGTGAGTACCGCGGCGCCGAGGGGCACCGGGCGCGAGTACCAGGGTGCGGCGCTGTCGTCCTCGCCGCGCAGAGTGGCCTTGTCGGTGAGCGAGTAGACGTACCCCGCCAACTCGGACTCGGGCTTGGGTTCGGTCACCGCGGAGACGAGGACCGACACCAGGATGTCGACCACGAAGGCCGCGGAGGCGGCCACGAACGCCATGCCCTGACCGGGCAGGTCGATGACACCGGTCTGCTGCATCACGAAGACGACGATCGCGGCGAGTGTGCCGGACACCAGGCCCGCCCAACCGGCGGTGGGCGTCATCCGCTTCCAGAACATGCCGAGCAGGAAGGTGGCGAACAGCGGCGCGTTGAAGAAGCCGAACAGCGTCTGGAGGTAGTCCATCAGGTTGGAGTAGCCGGCGGCGATCGTCGCGGTGCCGATCGCGAGGATCACGGCGGCGACGGTCGCGATCTGGCCCACGCGGATGTAGTACGAGTCCTCGCGGTCCTTGACCACGTACTGCTGCCAGAGGTCGTAGCTGAAGACCGTGTTGAAGGCCGAGACGTTGGCCGCCATCCCCGCCATGAACGAGGCGATGAGGCCCGCGACGGCCACGCCCAGCAGACCGTTCGGCAGGATGTCGCGCATCATGAGCAGCAGGGCGTCGTTGTACGTGATCCCCTCCGGCGCACCGTTGTTCTTGAGATTGATCATGTCGCCGACCGCCGCCGCGCAGATCATGCCGGGCACGACCACGACGAAGGGGATGAACATCTTCGGAATCGCACCGATGATCGGGGCGCGCCGCGCCGCGGACATCGAATCGGAGGCCATGGCCCGCTGCACCTCGACGAAGTTCGTGGTCCAGTAGCCGAAGGACAGGACGAAGCCGAGCCCGAAGACGATGCCCACGACCGACCAGACCGGCGACTCGAAGCCGCTCAGCGCCTGTCCGGGCCAGGTGTGCAGTTGGTCCGCGACGGTGGCGGTGACGCCCTTGTCGGAGCGGGTCTCGATCACCTTCTCCTTGAGGCCGCTCCAGCCGCCGACCTTGATCAGGCCGATGACCGTGAGCGGGACCAGCGCGGCGAGGATCACGAAGAACTGCAGGACCTCGTTGTAGATCGCGGCGGAGAGACCGCCCAGCACGGTGTAGGTGAGCACCACCGCCGCGGCGACCAGCAACGAGACCCAGTGCGGCCAACCGAGGACCACGTTGATCACCGTGCCGAGCAGGAACAGGTTGACACCCGCGATGAGCACCTGGGCCACCGCGAAGCTCAGCGAGTTCACCAGGTGCGCACCGGTACCGAAGCGCTTGCGCATGAACTCGGGGACGCTGCGCACCTTCGAGCCGTAGTAGAACGGCATCATCACGATGCCGAGGAAGACCATCGCCGGGACGGCGCCGATCCAGTAGTAGTGGAACGTCGACATGCCGATCTGGGCGCCGTTGGCGGACATGCCCATGATCTCGACGGCACCGAGGTTCGCGGACACGAAGGCCACGCCGGTCACCCAGGCGGGGAGCCGCCTACCGGAGAGGAAGAAGTCGAGGCTGGACGCGACCTGAGTACGAGCGAGGTACCCGATGCCCAGGACGAACACGAAGTAGATCGCGACCAGCGTGTAGTCGAGCAGTCCGACGTTGAGTCGGAGTGCATTGTCGGCGAGGAGCATCGCGCCTCCAGGATCGCAGGAACCAAACCTCACGAAAGGTAACAGACATGAACATCATCTCTGATCGTTTCTGTGACATGTCGTGAGATTCCGAGGCGCGATGGTCCCGCGCCGGCGATCAGCCGAAGAACCTCGTCGCCGCGATCTCCGCGTCCGGACCCGGCAGCAGCGTGTCCTCGCGCAGGCGCGCTCCGAAGTACGTCGCCTCCGGATCGCGCACGACGGGACGCCCGTCCCCGGCACCGGCGAGCGCCCTCCGGACCAGGTCATCGAGGGCGAAGACGTCCGGTCCCGCGACCTCGATGCGATCGTCGACCGGGGCCCCGAGCGCGGCGCGCACGACCGCCGCGGCCGCGTCGTCGGAGGAGATGGGCTGGATGCTCGCGCCCGGCAGCCGCACCGCCCCGTCGACCTCCGACGCGGCGGCGATGCCGGGGACGAACTCGAAGAACTGCGTCGCACGGACGATCGTGTAGGGCACGCCGCCGTCCTCGATCAGGCCCTCCTGGGCGATCTTGCCGCGGAAGTAGCCGCTCGCCGCGAGCCGGTCGGTGCCCACCACGGACAACGCGATGTAGCGCGCGACCCCGGCGGATCGGGCCGCGGTGAGGAGGTTGGTGGTGGCCGAGGTGAAGAACTCCAGCACCGCCGCGTCCTCGAACGACGGCGAGTTGGCGACGTCCACCACGCCGTCGGCGCCCGCGAGAGCTTCCGCCAGTCCCTCGCCGGTCACCGCGTTCACGCCGGTGCTGGGGGCGCCCGCGAGGGCGTCGTGCCCCGACGCGGAGAGCCCCGCCACCACCTTCGATCCGATCAGCCCGGTGCCGCCGATCACCACGAACCTCGCCATGTTCCGTCCTCTCGATCCGGCCCGAACGGTTCGGGCCTCCACATCGAGGACCGGACGGCACGCCGATCCGTGACCGTCAGGCGAAACCGGCCAGCTTCGCGGGGTTCATGACCCACATCAACCGGGTGATCCCCGCTTCGGACGCCGTCGGGCACAGCAGGGCGACGGGCGCACCGTCCACGAGGAAGACCGCCCCCGGCAACCCGTTGACCTCGACGGTCCGTGCGGACGCGTCGGCCATGAAACGCACCGAGAAGCCTGCGACGAACCGCGCCACCGCGTTCGCCCCCACCACCGGGCGGCGTCCCGCACGCCGGGCACCACCACCGTCCGTCTCGCTGACCACGTCGGCCACCAGCACCGCCTCGAGCCCCGCGACGTCGCCGTCCCGCGCCGCGGCCAGGAAGGCGTCGAGCAACGTGCGCACCCGCTCGCGGCTGACCGTCGTACGGCGCTCCCCGGCCACCCGGGTCCGGGCCCGGCTGACGAGCTTCCGCGCGGTGGCCTCCCGCACCTGCAGGATCTCCGCGATCCGGTCGTAGGGATGGTCGAACGCCTCGCGGAGCACGTACGCGGCCCGCGCCTCGGGCGACAGCCGCTGCAGTACGTGCACCACGGCCAGTTCGAGCGCCGCGGACCGTTCGGCACCGAGCGCGGGATCCGCGGCGGTGTCGACGGGCGTCGGGAACCACTCCCCCACGTACTGCTCACGGCGCACCCGCGCCGACTGCGCCAGGTTCAGCGCCAGCCGGGTCACCGTCACTACCAGGAACGCCTCGGGGTCGCGGACGGTGGCGTGATCGACGCCGCGCCACCGCAGCCACGCGTCCTGCACGACGTCCTCCGCGTCGGGCGCCGAGCCCAGGACCCGGTACGCCACGCCGAACAGCCGCGGCCGCAGCGTCTCGAAGACGCCGTCGTGATCGCTCACGGGCGGGGCGGGCTACGCCAGGTCGTCCTGGCGCATCAACTGCCGGGCCGCTTCGGTGACGGATCCGGCGAGCGACGGGTAGACGGAGAACGTCTGCGCCACGTCGTCGACGGAGAGACCGTTCTGCACCGCGATGGTCAGCGGGAGGATCAGCTCGGAGGCGTTCGGCGCCACCACCACACCGCCGATGACGAGACCCGTGTTGGGCCGGCAGAAGACCTTGACGAAACCGCGCCGCAGGCCGGACATCTTGGCCCGCGGGTTCGTGGCGAGCGGCAGCATGACGGTGCGCGCCTGGTACGTGCCGTCGTCGATCGCGGCCTGGGAGACGCCGACGGTGGCGATCTCCGGGCGGGTGAAGATCGCCGACGAGACGGTCTTGAGCTTCACGGGCGAGACGCCCTCGCCGAGGGCGTGGTACATCGCGACGCGGCCCTGCATCGCGGCCACGGAGGCCAGCGGCAGCACCCCCGTGCAGTCGCCGGCCGCGTAGATGCCGGGCACCTTGGTCCGCGAGACCCGGTCGACGGGGATGTAGCCGCCCTTGTCCAGCTCGATGCCCACGTCTTCGAGACCGATCCCGGCGGTGTTGGGAATGGATCCGACGGTCATGAGGCAGTGCGAGCCCTCCACGGTGCGACCGTCGGTGAGCCGGACGACGATGCCGTCCTCGGTGCGCTCCACCTTGTCGGCGTAGGCGCGCTTGACCAGCGAGACACCGCGGTCGACCAGCGCGTCCTCGAGGACCAGCGCGGCGTCCTCGTCCTCGTGCGGCAGCACACGGTCGCGGGAGCTGACGAGCGTCACCTTGATGCCGAGCTCGGTGTAGGCGTGCACGAACTCCGCCCCCGTGACGCCGGAGCCGACGACCACCAGGTGCGTCGGGAGCTCCTCGAGGTCGTACAGCTGGCGCCAGGTGACGATCCGCTCGCCGTCGGGCTGCGCGGACTCCAGGACGCGGGGCGAGGCGCCCGTCGCGACCAGCACCACGTCGGCCTCGAGGGTCTGCTCGCCGCCGGTCGGGGTGACCACGTTCACCACGTGCTGCGCCATGCCGGGGTTGCTCGGCGCGAGCGAGGCACTGCCGCGGATGATGCGCACGCCCTCGCCGACGAGGCGCGCGCGGATGTCGGCCGACTGCGCCGCGGCGAGGTCCTTGACGCGCGTGTTGATCCGCTCGACGTCGATCTCGACGCGCTCGAAGTGCAGCTCGATACCCAGGTCGACGGCGCGCCGGGTCTCCGTGCGAATGCCGGTCGAGGCGATGAAGGTCTTCGACGGTACGCAGTCGTAGAGAACGCAGGCGCCGCCGATCCCGTCGGACTCGACCACCGTGACGTCGCCGCCGTGCGCCACCGCCACCAGTGCTGCTTCGTACCCCGCCGGACCGCCGCCGATGATCACGATGTTCGTCATGGCTGCAACGCTAGCGCCCGCCGCGCCGCCGCGTGCGGGCACCGTCGGGCGAGCCGTGCGGGTGGCCGGGCGCGCTAGAGTTCAGTCTGTGCCGATCTACGCCGCCTACGGCTCCAACATGCACCCCGACCAGATGGCCGAGCGCGCCCCGCACTCGCCGATGGCAGGTACGGGGTGGCTGCACGGGTGGCGCCTGACCTTCTCCGGCGAGGACATCGGCTGGGAGGGCGCCCTCGCGACCGTGACCGAGGATCCGTCCGATCCGGACGCGAAGGTCTTCGTGGTGCTGTACGACGTGACGCCCGACGACGAGGCCTCCCTCGACCGGTGGGAGGGCTCCGAGCTGGGCATCCACGTCAAACTCAAGGTCCGCGTCGACCTCATCGGCGGCGGGTCCACCCTGGCCTGGCTGTACGTCGTCGACGCCTTCGAGGGCGGCCTGCCGTCCGCCCGCTACCTCGGCGTCATGGCCGACGCCGCGTACATCGCCGGTGCGCCCGAGGAGTACGTCCTCGACATCCGCACCCGCGAGTCCCGCAACGTCGGACCCGGGCCGGGCGCATCCGCCGACGGCGCGGAGTAGTCCCCGAAACTTCACTCCGGATGGCCGGGACGGCCGATACCGCCGCCCCGCGCTGCTGGAGTCGACTTTCGGTCCGGGCTCACACCGCTTCAGGACCGCAGTTCGCCGGTGCGGGCTCGACGGCCGCCGCCAGCCGGCGCAGCGCGCGGGCCAGTCCGGGACGCACGCCCCGTCGCCCGGGTGCGACGGTGCGGCCCGCTCGGTTCCGGCGCACCCGGTCCCGCTCCGATCGGTCGTGCGCGTCCGCGAGGCGGGCGTAGACTGCTGCCGTCGGAGGATCCGCCGCCAGGTTCCAGTGCTCTCGATGTTCGCTCATGCTCCGAGCACACACGAACCCCGCCGCGGGTTCCAATGAATTAGGTGGCGCCTACATGTTGACCTACCTACTGGACGTCGGCGATCTGGCCGACGCCCGCTTCGTGGTGTCACCGCTCAACGAGACCGTGCTGAGTCTGTTCCACCTGAATCGGGTGTACGACACGGCGCACCACCTCGCGGGGTGGCGGTGCGAGGCGAACGCCCGCCGCGGAGAGTACGACGGCGCACTGATCGACGCGCTGGTCTCACCGTCCGGGAAGCAGATCCCCGACTTCCTCACACCGGTGACGGCGCAGGCCGGCGTCCGGCCGACGTTCGAGGCGCACCTCGACGTCGTCCGCGGCACCGACGCGGCCACCGCGCGCACGGAATTGACCGAGCTCGCGGAGGGCGGCGCACCGTCTGCGGCGCTGGCGGACCTGATCGCGCGGGACGACCCCGCGGCGGAGATCGCCGACGCCCTCGCCGCCTACCACGCGGCGGCGGTCGCACCCGTCTGGCCGGCGGTGCAACGGATCCTGGAATCCGACGTCGTCTTCCGGGGCCGCGAGCTCGCCGTCGGCGGCCCCAGCCGGCTCTTCGAATCGCTGAGCCCGCGCGTCGAGTGGCGCCGCAGCGGCGAGCTGAGTGTGGACATGTCGTGCTCCGTCGTCTCCGGCGAGGTCCGCTCGCCCGGCCTCGGCCTCACGCTGATGCCGAGCGTCTTCACGACCCGCATCACCACCGCCCACGACCCGACGCGCACCGCACCGCACATCGGGTACCCGGCCCGCGGTGCGGCGACGCTCGCAGAGTCGAATCCGCCGGTCGCCGACGACACGCTCCGCAAGCTCATCGGCACGGCGAAGGCCGACCTGCTCGCGGCGCTCGCGGAGCCGGCGGCCGTCGTGGATCTGGCGACCGCGCTGGGGATCTCGCCGTCCGCGGTGTCCCAGAGCCTGAAGGTGTTGGCCGCCTGCGGGATCGTGGAGAGTTCACGGTACGGCCGCCGGGTCCTCTACCGCCGCACCGCACTCGGCGATGCGCTCGTCGACGGGAGGAAGGAAGGCCCCCATGGAGCTTGACCTGCGCGACCGCGCGTTCGTCGTGTCCGGCGCGGGCAGCGGCATCGGGCTCGCCACGGCGCTCCGGCTGCTGCGCGAAGGGGCGCGGGTCTGCGGCTTCGCCCGCGACCACGATCGCCTCACGGCGGCGTTCGCCGATGTTCACGCCGCGCCGGATCGGCTGCTCCTGATGAGGGGTGATGCCCGCCTCCCCGAGGACGTCGAGGCCGTCGTCGACGCCGCAGTGCGCGCTTTCGGCGGCGTTCACGGCGTGGTCGCGAACGCGGGTACCGGTGTGGCCGCCGGCGTCGACGCCGCACCCGGGGTATGGGCGGAGCAGTTCACCACGAAGGTCGGCGCCGCGATGGCGCTCGTCCATGCCGCCCGCCCGCACCTCATCGCCGCACGCGGAGCGATCGTACTGGTGAACGGTGTGAGCGCCCACCACCCGGCGTCCGAGCTGGCGCCGGTCGGTGCCGCCCGGGCCGCCCTCGCGAACTACGCGGCGACCCTCGGCACCGATCTGGCGCCCGACGGCGTGCGCGTCGTCGTGGTCAACGTCGGCGTCATCGAGACCGCCCGGCAGCGGGAGAGGTACGAGCGGTCCGGCACCACGAGCACCTACGCCGACTGGTGCCACGAGGAGGCCCGACGGCGGTCGATTCCGCTGCAGCGCATGGGCCGCCCGGACGAGGTCGGCGACACCATCGCCTTCCTCCTCTCCGACCGCTCCTCGTACACGACCGGCACCTCCATCGATGTCTCCGGCGGCCTGGACGGGCGCACCTGACACCGTGGTCGGAGGCCGACCGTCCGCATCCCGGGCAGGACCGGGATCAGGGCATCGCCATCATTGACCGGGCACATCCGCCCATCCACGATGACCGTCGGAGGGACCCACTCCGGGTGAGGGGCGAGCCGTGCCGGATCAGACGAATGGCGGTCATGGCACCACCTTCGGCTCCGACGCTGAACTCGCGCTTATCGGGCGCAGCCGCTAGATGGAGGCGAAGACCACGTTCGTGAAGACCTTCACACCCATCTCCAGCGCGCGCTCATCGAGGACGAAGTCGGGCTGGTGCAGGTCGTACTGGCGCCCCTCGCCGGACCACACGCCGAGACGAGCCATGGCGCCGGGCGACTCCTCGAGGTACCAGGAGAAGTCCTCACCGCCACCGGACTGCGGGGTGTCGACCACCCCGTCGAGCGAGACGGCGCGCGCGGCGTCGGCGAGGCGGGTGGCCGCCAGGTGGTCGTTGATGACCGGCGGCACGCCGCGGGTGTAGTTGACCTCGTGCTTGATCCGCAGCGGCGAGAGCAACTCGGCGATGATCTCGCGCACGAGCGGCTCCAGCGACTCCCAGATGTGATGCTCGCCGGTGCGGACGGTGCCGTGCAGAGCGCCGATCTGCGGGATCGCGTTCGGCGCGGAGCCGGCATTGGCGGCGCCCCAGACCATGATCGTTCCGGAGCGCGGGTCCACGCGGCGCGAGAGGACGCCGGGCAACCCGGTGATGACGGTGCCCATGGCGTAGATGAGGTCACTGGTCAGGTGCGGCCGCGACGTGTGCCCGCCCGGCGAGTGCAGGATGACCTCGACGTGATCGGCCGCGGAGGTGATGGCACCGGAGCGGACGCCGATCCTCCCCACCTCGACGCGCGGGTCGCAGTGCAGCGCGTAGATGCGGGAGACGCCCTGCATCACCTCGTCGCGCACCGCCGACAGCGCGCCGCCGGGCATGACCTCCTCGGCGGGCTGGAACACCAGCCGCACGCCGACCGGCAGGCGGCCGGCGCGGTCCAGCTCGGCCAGCGCGAGGCCGGTGCCCAGGAGGATGGACGTATGCGCGTCGTGGCCGCACGCGTGCGAGACGCCCGGCGTGGTCGACTGGTACTCGAGACCGGTGGCCTCGTGGATCGGCAGTGCGTCCATATCGGCGCGGAGCGCGACGCGCTCGGCCGTGGCCGGCCCGAGGTCGCACACCAGGCCGGTGGTCGACAGCTTGCGCGGGTGCAGCCCCGCGGCGGCCAGTGCCTCGAACACGGCGTTCGTCGTGCGCTGCTCACGCCACGACAGCTCGGGGTGGGCGTGCAGGTCGCGGCGGAATTCGCGGAGCCAGTCGCCCTTGCGCTGCAGCCACTGGTCGACGTACGCGGCCCTCGAAAGGCCCTCGCCCGCAGTCCCGCTCGCCGTGCCCGTCACCGTCCGCCTCCCTCTCGCCCGCGGCGCCCGGCCCCGGTCAGCAGCCGCGCGCGCTCGTCCTCGTCCTCCGCGACCGCAGCGAAGGCTGCGGCCAGGGCCAGCGCGCCGTCGCGCACGGCCCGATCGGCGGACTGACCACCGGCGGCTGCCGTGAACTCCGGCTGATGGGTCACGGCCCCGTCGGTCTCCAGGCCGATCAGCGGATGGATCGACGGTACAGCGTGGCTCACATTGCCCATGTCGGTACTCCCCAGCGGCACCAACCTCTCGTACTCCGGCGCCACCGGATCACGGCCGATCGCGACCGCCGCGGCGCGGTACGCGGCGGCGAGCCCGTCGTCGCTGCGCAGCTCGGTGTACGCGGGCGCGAGCTCCGTGACCTCGTGGCTGCACCCGGCCGCCACCGCGCCCGCGGCGAAGCAGTCGCCGGCGCGAGCGGTGAGCCGCTCCAGCGACTCGGCGTCGTCGGCGCGCAGGTAGTACAGCAGTTCCGCGGCGGCCGGGACGACGTTGGGCGCAGCCCCACCCTCGCTGACGATGCCGTGGAGTTGCTGCCCCGGCTCGAGGTGCTGCCGCAGCAGGCCGAGCGCGACCTGCGCGACGGTGGCGGCGTCGCCCGCGTTCCGGCCGGCCCACGGGGCGGCGGAGGCGTGCGCCTCGCGACCGGTGTACCGGATCGCGAGGTCGGCGAGGGCCAGGGTGCGGGTGCGCACCACGTCGAACGGGGCCGGGTGCACCATGCCCGCGCACGCGACACCGTCGAACGCACCGCGCTGCAGCATGAGCACCTTGCCGCCCCCGGACTCCTCCGCGGGGGTCCCGAACACCTCGACGGTCAGCCCCAGCTCGTCGGCGACGGCCGCGAGCGCGATGCCCGCGCCGAGGCCCGCCGCGGCGATGATGTTGTGCCCGCAGGCGTGCCCGATCCCGGGCAGGGCGTCGTACTCGGCGAAGACGGCGACGCGCAGCGGGCCCGAACCGGCCCGCCCGACGAAGGCGGTCTCGAGGCCGGCGATGCCGCGCTCGACCGCGAATCCGTGCCCCGCCAGGGCGTCGGCGACCAGGCCAGAGGCGAACCGCTCCTCGAAGGCCAGCTCGGGACGGGCGTGGATGTCGTGGCTGACCGCGACCAGGTCGTCCCGCGCGCGGTCGACGGTGCCGGTGAGCGCCTCCAGGACGGAGGTGACGCGGCCGGTCACCGTCAGCCGAACTTGACTTCGGTCGTCGGGACGGCGAGGTCCGCGATGAGCGGCGCGTGCAGATCGTTCTTGATCTTGTTCAACGTGGGGCCGTCGGCGGCCGCGTTCGCCGCGGCGAGGGCGGTCGCGGCGGGGAGCAGTCCGGTCTCGGACGCGGTGGACTGCACGATGCCCGCGGCCACCGCGTCGGCGCCGCCGTAGCGACGTCCGGTGGTCATGGCCTCGATGGCGGTCTGGTACGGCAGCCGCGAGCGCAGCAGAGTGGCCATGCCCACGGTGAAGCCCATCTTGAGGCTGACCTCGGGCAGGCAGAAGAAGCCGCGGTCCTCACGCATCACCGCGAAGTCGCACGACAGTGCCAGCATGGCGCCGGCGCCGAAGGCGTGCCCGTTGATCGCGGCCACCGTGGTCATCGGGAAGGTCAGCAGGCGGCTGAAGACCGTGTGCACGCGATCCAGGTAGGTCGGCAGCTCGCCGGTGTTCGCGAGGATGTACATCACGTCGAGGCCGTTCGAGAAGAACTTGCCGGTCGCGGTGACCACCAGCGCGGCGGGCGATCCGGCGGCCTGCGCCTCGATCTCGTCGAGGCGGGCGTGCACCGCGTCGACCCAGTCCGGCGAGAAGCGGTTCTCCGGGTTGGTCTCCGAGAGCTCGACGCCCTCATCGCCCAGGAAGAGAGTGAAGACGTCGTCGGTGCGCGTGACGTAAGGCATGGCGATCACGATAGCCGCTAGCATCGGAGCACATGGCGCAGACTGCACGCGACACCGGCATCGACGATCCCACCACGGCGGCCCGGGAGGCGGCCGACGCGCTCATCGCGGCGACCGGCCGTGAACGCTTCGACGTGGCGGTCGTGCTCGGCTCCGGCTGGGCGCCCGCCGCCGAGGCGCTCACGGCGCGCGGCAGCGCCGTCGGATCGATCCCGATGGCGGACCTGCCCCACTTCGCACCTCCGAGCGCGGCGGGCCACAAGGGCACCGCGTCCGCGGTCGTCGTCGGCGGCAAGCGGGTGCTGGTACTGCTGGGGCGCACCCACGCGTACGAGGGCCACGACCTCTCGCGCGTCGTCCATCCGGTGCGCACCGCGTGCGCCGCGGGCGCATCGACCGTGATCCTCACGAACGCCGCGGGCGGCCTGCGTGAGGGCATGTTCGTCGGCGAGCCGGTGCTGATCGCCGACCACCTCAACCTCACCGCGCGCTCCCCACTGGTGGGCGCGCAGTTCGTCAACCTGGTCGACGCCTACTCCCCCGCACTGCGGGCCCTGGCGCAGCAGGTGGACCCGTCCCTGAACGAGGGCGTCTACGCCGGCCTGCCCGGCCCGCACTACGAGACTCCCGCCGAGATCCGCATGCTGCGCACGCTGGGCGCGGACCTGGTGGGCATGTCGACGGTGCACGAGACCATCGCCGCCCGCGCCGAGGATGCCGCGGTGCTGGGGATCTCGCTGGTCACGAACCTGGCCGCCGGCATCACCGGCGAACCGCTCAACCACGAGGAGGTCCTCGAGGCCGGGCGCGAGGCGGCCGCGCGGATGGGCGGCCTGCTCGCCGACGTGATCGAGGCGATGTAGATGGGCGCCGAACTCGCAGCCGAGGTCCTGGCCTGGATCGAGGGCGACCCCGATCCCGCGACGCGCGCCGAGCTCGAGGCGCTCGACGGCGACCAGTTGGCCGAACGCTTCGCGGCACCGCTGTCCTTCGGTACCGCGGGCCTGCGGGGCCCGGTGCGCGGCGGACCGTCGGGCATGAACGTGGCCGTCGTGACCCGCGCGACCTGGGCGCTCGGCGAGTGGCTCAAGGCCACGTGCCTGGGCGGCGGCACCGTCGTCGTCGGACGGGATGCGCGGCGCGGGTCCGAGGCCTTCTTCGCCGCCGCGACCGAGGTGCTCGCCGCGCAGGGCTTCGCCGTGGTCGCGCTCCCCGAGCCCGGCCCCACGCCGTGGGTGTCGTTCGCGACCAGGGCGCTCGGCGCCGTCGCCGGCGTGCAGATCACCGCGTCGCACAACCCGCCCGCCGACAACGGCTACAAGGTCTACCTCAGCGGCGGCGCCCAATTGGTCTCCCCCGCGGACGCCGAGATCGAGAAGCTCATCGCCGCGGCGCCCGCCGCCGTCGCGATCGACCGGACGCCGGTGCCCGCCGATCCCCGCGCGACGGAGGTCGTCGCGGCGTACCTGGATCGCGTCTCCTCCCTGCGCGCGGCGCCCGCCGTGCCCCTGCGGATCGCGCTCACGCCGATGCACGGCGTCGGCGGGAAGGTCGCGGTGGAGGCCCTGCGGCGCAGCGGCTTCGACGATGTCCACGTCGTGGAACAGCAGTTCGCCCCCGACGGCGAGTTCCCGACGGTGACGTTCCCCAATCCCGAGGAGCCGGGCGCCTCCGACCTGCTACTCGCCCTCGCCGAGCGCGTCGACGCCGACCTCGCGATCGCGCTCGACCCCGACGCAGACCGGTGCGCCCTCGGGGCCCGGTTCCCCGACGGCTGGCGGATGCTCACCGGCGACGAAGCCGGCTCGCTCCTCGGCGCGCACCTGCTCGACGACCCGCTGGCCGGCGCGCCGTCGGCCGGGGCCAGCCCCTTGGTCGCGACGACCATCGTGAGCTCGGAGCTGCTCGGCGCCATCGCGGAGAGCCGCGGCGCGCGCTACGCACGCACCCTCACCGGGTTCAAGAACCTCGTCCGCGCGGGCGACGGCCTCGTGTTCGCCTACGAGGAGGCACTCGGCCTCTGCGTCGACCCCGCGACGGTGCGCGACAAGGACGGGATCTCCGCCGCGGTCGTCGCCGCGGGCTACGCCGCGGCACTGAAGGCGCAGGGCAGCGGCCTGCCGGACGCGCTCGACGCCCTGTACCGGCGGCACGGCGTGTACCTCTCGGGCCAGTACGCGCTGCGCGTGGACGACGTCGCGCGGATCGCGGCGATCATGGCCGCCCTCCGCGCCTCCCCGCCTGTTGAAGTTGCAAACACCGCCGTCGGCTGTGAGGATCTTCTGACGGCCCGTCCCGCGACGGACGCGCTGGTGTTCCGCGGCGATGGCGTGCGGGTCACCGTGCGGCCCTCCGGAACGGAGCCGAAGGCGAAGTTCTACCTGGAGGTGATCGAGCCCGTGACGGCCGACAGCGACACGAACGGCGCCGAGGCGCGCGCCCGACAGCGGCTCGCCGCGGTGACCGACACGGTGCGTAAGTGGGCGGCCTTCGGGTGACCCGCCCAGCCCGTCCGGCCGGCCCTGCGCGCGGCCGGGTGATCGCCGTGTCCGTACTCGTGGGGGTACTCATCGTGGTCGCCGCCGCGGCGGGGGCCACGGCGTACGTCAGCGGTAAGCGCTCCACCGAGCCCGCGACGGCCGCGGCACCGCCGTCGGGAACGTCGAGCCCCTCCTCTTCGACGGCGCCGCCGCCCGAGCGACACGACGGTCCCGCGCCCGCACCGTCGATCCCCGGCACCGATGCGCTCGGCTTCCTCGGGACGCAGGCGCGCTGCACGGACGGCGACGCCGCGAAGATGATGGTCCTCACGGCCACCTCGCAGGCCGTGGTCTGCGACCGCGCGGGCTCCCTGTACTACGCGGGCTGGCGCACCGACACCGGATCCGGCACCCGCATCGAGGGCGTCCTGCCGGCGGGTCCCGGGTGGGTCGCCCGCGCCCCGGACGCGACGATCAACATCACTCCCAGCGGCCTGGTGATCAGTACGGCGTCCGGCGACTTCACCGAGCCCGCGACCGGATTCTGGGCGGCGCCGTAGCGCCCCGGGGTCGGCGGATCAGGTCCAGCGCGGGCCGAACTGGCGGTCGCCGGCGTCGCCGAGACCGGGCACGATGTAGGCGTTCTCGTTCAGCCCCCGGTCGACGGTGGCCGTGACCAGCCGCACGGGATGGCCGCAGTCGGCGAGCGCCTGCACGCCCTCGGGCGCGGCGACGACGCACACGGCCGTGACGTCGGTCGCACCGCGCTGCGCGAGCAGGCCCAGCGTCTCGACCATCGAGCCGCCGGTCGCGAGCATCGGGTCGAGCACGAACACCGGGCGGCCCGCGAGATCGGCGGGCAGCGACTGGAAGTAGGGCTCGGGGACGTGGGTCTCCTCGTTGCGGCCCATGCCGACGAAGCCCACCTGGGATTCCGGGAGCATCGCGTGCGCCTGGTCGACCATCCCCAGGCCGGCGCGGAGCACGGGCACCAGGAGCGGCGGGGAGGCGAGCGCGGCACCGTCGGTGTCCTCGAGCGGCGTGGTGACCGTCACCGGCGCGACGGCGGCCTCGCGCATGGCCTCGTAGACCAGCATCTGGGTGAGCTCCTTGAGCGCCGCGCGGAAGGAGGCGTTGTCGGTGGCCTCGGCGCGCAGCGCGGTGAGACGGACGGCGGCCAGGGGGTGGTCGACCACGGTGATCTGCATGCGGTCAGCGTATCGGGAACCGCGCGGCGCCCTGAGGCGTCCAATCAATGAGGGGGTATTGCGATGGAACCGTTTCTGATGGCGACGGGCGCGGTCACCGCGGCGGGGAGCGAGCTGGGGTCGCTGGCGACCGCCGTGGCGGGGGCCGCGGGGGCGGGTGCGGTCTCGGCGTCGGCGCTGACACCGGTGTTCGGTCTGGTCGGCGGCGACTACCTGGCCGAACTCCTGGGCGCGGTGACCGCCGCCGACGCCGAGGTGGCCCGCCTCGCCGCGTTCTACACCTCCGCGTCCGCGGGCGCGGCGCGGACGGTGGCCTCCGCGGTCGCCGCGGATGCGGGCGGCGCGGGCGCGCTGCTCGGGCTCCTGGGCGCGCCGTGAACGGCATCGTCGCGGCGCTGGCCGCGCCGCTGCGCGCCCTGCTGGACACGTTCGGCACCGGCGACCTCTCCGTCGCCGGCGTCGACGGCGCCATCCGGGCGATCGAGGCCGAGCTCGCACGCGTCAGCGCCCGGACGGACACCACCCGGGTCACGGTGGGGCGGGCGTGGACGGGAGTCGACGCGACGTCGGCACAGCGCAGTATCGGCGACGGCGGCTCCGCCGCGGGCGCCCTCTCGCAGCACGCCGGCGCGATCCGCACATCCGTGACCACGGCCGCAGAGGTCGTCGGCACGGGCCGCGCCCGGCTGCAGGCGATCCTCGACTCCTTCGTCGCCAAGGCCGAGGCCGCGAACCCGACACTGCTCAATCCCACCGGCCTGATCGCCGTGCTGACCCTGGCGGCCGAGCACCTGCAGCAGGCGCTGGACGTGCTGCGCTCGATCCGCGAGCGACTCGACGGCGAGACCGGGACCGTCGCCGGACTGGCCGAGTCCACCCCGACGGCGCCCGGCACCGTCGACGGAGGCGCCGCGACGACGCCCGCCTCGACCACCGCCACGTCGGCTCCCGCCGCCGCCTCGCCCGCCGGCACCGGTTCCGGCTCCGGCTCCGGCGGCGGTACGGGCGGGGGCGGGGCGTCGCCCGTGAGCGGTCTGGGATCCGCTCTCACGTCCGCGACCCGGGGCGGTTCCGGCCGCGGTTCCGGCCGCGGTTCCGGCGCGCAGACGGTGTCCGCGTCCCGCGGGTCGGGCCGGACGACGGTGACCGCCGACGGCAAGGGCGGCTACGACGTGCGGCTGCCCGACGGCACAGTGGTCAAGGCACCGAACGCGAAGGCCGCCGCCGCGGTGCAGGCCGCGCTCACCCAGCTGGGCGTGCCCTACGCGTGGGGCGGCACGACCCCCGGTGTGGGCCTCGACTGCAGCGGATTCACGCAGTGGGCGTACCGGCAGGCGGGCATCGAACTGCCCCGCCTGGCGGACCAGCAGGCCGTCGGCGCGTCCGTGAGTTCCGGGGACCTGCAGCCCGGCGACCTGGCCGTGTGGAGCGGACACGTCGCGATGGTCCTCGGCGACGGCCGCATGATCGAAGCGGGCGATCCCGTGCAGATCTCGGCCGTCCGCACGGACAACATCGGGCAGCAGTTCTACGGCTTCTTCCGCCCGACGGGCTGAGGCCGGGGCTGTCCGATCCTCCAGCCGACGCCGACCCGGTCCGGTGCACTACGCTGGGCGCCATGGCGTCTGACATCGTCCCGATCGAACTCGGCCTCACCGACGGCCCGGTGTACACCCTGTGGGCACCGCGGTGGCGTGACGGGGAGGACGAATGGGAGGCCTTCCTGGGCCTCGACGAGGATCTGTACGGCTTCTCATCGGTCGCCGAGCTCGTCGCCTTCGCCCGGAGCGGCAAGCCGAACGACCTGGACGACCACCCCGCCTGGGAGGCGCTGACCACCCTGCCCGCCGAGGCCTTCGTCCCGCGCGACGACCGCAGCTTCGACCTGATCTCGGTGCCCGAGCTGGCCGCCGAGGACCCCACGCCCGAGGTGATCGCCGAGCTCGAGGACACCCTCGAGATCGTCGGCCTCATCGGCGAGGTCTGCGAGCTGATCGACGTCACCAAGTTCTTCAACGGCAACCCCGTGCTCGGCACCGTGCGCATCGGCACCCGCAACTTCGAGGGCCGCGAGGGCGCGGACATGTGGCACAAGGTGGGCCAGATCATCAGCCGCAAGTGGGACGACGTGATCGACGCGATCGAGGGCGTCGTCAGCACCCCGAAGGTCGCCGCCGCCGCCACCGCGACCGCGGAGGAGGAGCTGGCCGCCGCGGCGGAGCGGGCCGCGGCGCTCGCGGCGGACGAGGACGACGAGGACGAGCTCGACACCGACCTTGACGACCTCGACGACGATCTGGACGCGGACGCCGAGGACACCGACGACGAGGCCGACGACGCCCCCGCGGCGGAGGACGACGAGGACGAGTACGAGGAGGACGACTCCTTCTGGGGCCAGGTCGGCATCGACCCGATCAAGATCATCACCTCGACGGGCGAGTACTACACGCTGCGCTGCTACCTGGACGACAACCCGATCTTCCTGGGGCGCAAGGGCAAGATCTTCGTCTTCGATTCCGAGGGCGCGCTGGCGCGCTACCTCGCGGACGACGACGACACCGACCTCTCCGCCGTCTCCACGTACGACGAGGTGCGGGTCGCCGCCACCGACGGTTCGCTGGACATCGAGGTCTACGACGACAACGTGTACGTGCTGCCCGGGATCGGCGAGGACATCGCCGACGGCCCGCGCCGCATCGACCGCGACCAGCTCGACCTCGCCGTGGAGCTGCTGCTCGACTCGGCCGACTTCGCGGACGACTCGTCGGTGCGGGAGGCCCTGCGCCCCACCACCCCGCTCGGCTTCTTCGTCTCCTACGCGCTCGACCCGCAGCCGCGCCGGCTGGCCCCGTCGGGCCCGTTCGACAACGAGGCCGAGGCCTGGCGGGCGCTCGAGCACGACTTCGAGGACCGGCTGACCTCCAAGTGACGACCCCGCGGCGGACCGCCGCGGGGCGCGCCGGGATCAGCCGATCAGCACCGCGAATCCGGGCTTGATCACGTCGTCGATGATCGCGAGCCGCTCGTCGAAGGGCAGGAACGCCGACTTCATCGCGTTGATGGTGAAGCGCTGCAGGTCCGTCCAGCCGTAGCCGAAGGTCTCCACCAGCTTGAGCATCTCCGCGCTCATCGTCGTGTCGCTCATCAGCCGGTTGTCCGTGTTCACCGTGACGCGGAAACGGAGCTGCGCCAGCAGGTTGAACGGGTGCTCCTGCAACGACGCGACCGCACCGGTCTGGACGTTGGAGCTGGGGCACAGCTCCAACGGGATGCGCGCGTCCCGCACCCGCGCCGCGACCCGGCCCAGGACCGCGCCGGAGACGTCGGTGGCGCCGGGCTCGACGCCGGAGATGTCGTCGACGATCCGCACACCGTGCCCCAGCCGGTCGCAGCCGCAGAAGGCCAGCGCCTCGTGGATCGACGGCAGACCGAAGGCCTCGCCCGCGTGAATGGTGAAGGGCGCGGAGTGATCCCGCATGTACTCGAAGGCGTCGAGGTGGCGGCTGGGCGGGAATCCGGCCTCCGCGCCGGCGATGTCGAATCCGACGGCACCCCGGTCGCGCCAGCGCACCGTCAGCTCCGCGATCTCCCGGGAGCGGGCGGCGTGCCGCATCGCGGTCACCAGGCAGCGCACCACGATCGGGCGGCCGGCGGTCCGTGCCGCGGACTCACCCGACGCGAAGCCGGCGAGCACCGCCTCCATCACCTCGTCGAGCGACAGGCCGCCCTGCAGGTGCTGTTCGGGCGCGAACCGCACCTCGGCGTAGACCACCCCGTCCGCCGCGAGGTCCTCGGCGCACTCGCGCGCCACCCGGGCCAGCGCCTCGGGCGTCTGCATCACGCCGACGGTGTGCTCGAACGTCTCGAGGTACTGCACGAGCGACCCCGAGTCCGCGGCGTCACGGAACCACGCGGCGAGCTCCGGCTCAGTGGCGGCGGGCAGCGCGTCGTAGCCCGTCTCGGCGGCGAGCTCGAGGACCGTGGCGGGCCGGAGCCCGCCGTCCAGGTGGTCGTGGAGCAGGACCTTGGGCGCGCGGCGCAGGGCGTGCAGGTCGATGGGGGTGGGGCCAACGGGATTCGCCATAGGGTCAACGTACCGGCTACCGGTGCGTAACGCCGCCGGCACGCTATCGGTCCGTGAGGTAGGTGAGGATCGCACGGACCCGCCGATTCCCCTCCTCCGGGGGAAGGTCCAGCTTCGCGAAGATGTTCGCGACGTGCTTGGCCACCGCCGCGTCCGAGACGACCAGCGCCGCAGCGATGTCCGCGTTGCTGCGGCCGTCCGCCATGAGCGCGAGGACCTCGCCCTCGCGGGGCGTGAGCCGGTCGAGCACCGTCGGGGTGAACATCTTGGACACCACCTCGGGGTCTACCACCACACCGCCGCCGGCCACGGTCTCGAGCGCGCGGAGGAAGTCGCCCACGCGACCCACCCGCTCCTTGAGCAGGTACCCCACGCCGCCGCCCGAATCCAACAGCCGCCGGGCGTACGCCGCGGCGACGTACTGGGACAGGACGAGCACCGGCAGGCCCGAGCGTCCGGCGCGCAGGTCGAGGGCGGCGCGCAGGCCGTCGTCGCCGTGGCCCGGGGGCATCCGCACGTCGGTCACCACGAGGTCGACGGTGCCGGGGTCGAGCGCTCGGAGCGCATCGGCGTCGCCGAGCAGGCCGACCACGTCGTGGCCGGCCCGTTCGACGATCCGCTGCAGGCCCTCGGCCAGCAGGACGGAGTCCTCCGCGATCGCGATCCGCACTACACCGCCTTGGCCCAGTAGAGGGTGGTCGGCCCGCCGGGCGGGCTGAGCACCGTCAGTGTCGCGCCGATCGACTCCGCGCGCTCGATCAGCCCGGCGAGGCCGGTGCCGCCGGCGGGGTCGGCACCGCCCGTGCCGTCGTCCATCACCGTCATCGACACCCCGAGCGCGCCCGCGGCGAACGTGATCCGCACGGTGCTCGCGCCGCCGTGCTTGATCGCGTTGGTCACCGCCTCGCTGGCGGTGTAGTACATGGCCTGCTCGATCTCGGCGGGCAGGCGGCGGCCCGGCGTCCAACCGTCGCCGGCGCTCACGTCCACGCGGATCGCCCCGCCGAGCTCGGCGCACGCGGCCTCGACCCCGGCGTCGTCGAGCACCTGCGGGTGCACGCCGCGCACGGTGTCCCGCAGGCCCGCCATGGCCCGCTCCAGCCGCGCCTGGGCGTCGGCGACCTGACCGCGCAGCGATTCGTCGGCGGTCTCGGGCAGGCTCTGCTGCAGCTCGCCGAGTTGCAGCGACAGGCTCGCGAGATCCTGCTGCGGGCCGTCGTGCAGATTGCGCTCGATCCGGCGCCGCTCGCCCTCGAAGGAGTGCACCAGCACGCCGCGGGACGCCTCGAGCGTGGTGACCCGGCGGCGGAGCTCCTCCTCGGTCGGGCCGAGCAGCAGGCGCGCGGTGGCGGCCTGCGCCACCGCCACCGCGTAGGTGATGTACAGGCCCACCGCGCAGATCACGGCGCCGATCGCGCCCCAGACCGCCCGGCTCACGACACCGTCGACCGCCGTGCCCATGACGTTGACCTCGTCGGAGACGATCGGGCCCAGCACGAGCCCCAGGCCGACGGTCCACCCGACCACCGCCCCGAGGAACAGCACCGGGGTGAGTACGGCCAGCAGCAGCGAGTAGGCGACCTCTCGCCACGTCGCGCGTTCGCCGAGCCGGGCCCCGGCGCGGGTGGACAGGTCGCCGGACACCGGCGGATGCGGGTCGCCGATCGCCGGTGCTCCGAGCCACGTGACGCGGACCCGCTCGAGCTTCGCGAGCGCGAACGACCACGCCGGCGCGAAGGGCAGGAGCACGACCACGACGTAGAGGAAGAAGAGCACCCAGCCGACGATCATCGATCCGGCGAAGTAGGCCAGGCCGCGCCACGGCGCGGGTGTGGTGAGGAAGCGCAGGGGCTCGCGGAGCGGCGCGGCGAGCGCGCCGCGCTCGGGCTCGCGCAGCACCGGGGACGGGGTCACGTAGTCGATCATGCCGTAGACGCTAGGGCCGTGGCCCGGGCGAGTCCCTGGCCCCAGCGGGAGAATCCGGGGTGGTGCCAGCACTACCGCCGGCGGCTAGCGTGGATGCCATGCGCATCGCGATCCTCGACGACTTCCAGGACGTCTCCCGCACGTACGGCGACTTCTCCGGGCTCGACGTCACCGTTTTCACCGAGCCGCTCACCGACGTCGCCGCCCAGCTGGCGGAGTTCGACGGGGTGGTGGCGATGCGTGAGCGCACGCGATTCCCCGCGGACGTCCTCCGCTCGCTCCCCCGGCTGCGGCTGCTCGTCACGACGGGCCGCCGCAACGCCGCGATCGATCTGGCCGCGGCATCGGAGCTGGGGATCACGGTGTGCCACACCGGGTACCGACCCGCAGCCGCCGCCGAACACACCTGGGCGCTGATCCTGGCCGCGCTGCGCCACGTCCCCACCGAGGACGCGAACATCCGGGCCGGACGGTGGCAGAGCACCGTCGGGACCGAGCTCGAGGGCTCCGTGCTCGGCCTGGTGGGGCTCGGGAACCTCGGCCGCCGGGTCGCGCGGGTCGGCGCGGCGTTCGGCATGGACGTGATCGCCTGGTCGTCGAACCTCGACGCCGAGCGCGCCGCCGAGGCGGGCGTGACCGCGGTGTCGAAGCAGGAGCTGTTCGAGCGGGCCGACGTGGTCACCATCCACTACGTGCTGTCCGCGCGCTCGCGCGGCATCGTGGGCGCCGCCGACATCGCCCGGATGAAGCCCGGTGCACTCCTGGTCAACACCTCCCGTGCGGGCGTGCTGGACACGCCGGCCGCCGCCGACGCGGCCCGCCGCGGCGACATCCGGCTCGCACTCGACGTCTTCGACGCCGAGCCGTTGCCCGCGGACGACCCGATCCGCGCGGTGCCGAACTCGGTCCTCACGGGGCACGTCGGCTACGTCACCGAGCAGCAGTACCGCACCTTCTACGCCGACGCGGCCGAGGACGTCCGCGCGTATCTCGCGGGCGCCCCCGTCCGCGTCATGAATCCCTAGACGGTCACCCGGTCCAGCACCAGAGAACCGCGCGGCGCCGCGGATTCGCCGATCGTCACCGCGCCGTCGAGCGCGGCGACGGCACCGTCGAACTTCTCCGGGGTATCGGTGTGCAGCGTGAACAGCGGCTCCCCCGCGGTCACCCGATCGCCGACGGTCGCGTGCCAGGTGACGCCCGCGCCCGCCTGCACGGGCTCGCCCTGCCGCTCCCGGCCGGCGCCCAGGCGCCAGGCGGCGACGCCGACACCCATCGCGTCGAGCTCGGTGACGACACCCGAGGCGGGCGCGGCGACGGTGCGCGTGTGCCGCGCGACGGGCAGCGGGGCGTCGGGGTCTCCGCCCTGGGCCGCGATCATCGCCCGCCAGCTGTCCATCGCCCTGCCGTTGGCGAGGTGCTCGGCCGGATCGGCGTCGACGCCCGCGAGGGCGAGCATCTCCCGTGCGAGCGCGAGCGTCAGCTCCACCACGTCCGACGGTCCGCCGCCGGCGAGAACCTCGAGGGATTCGGCGACCTCGAGGCCGTTGCCCGCAGTGCGGCCCAGCGGGGTGGACATGTCGGTGAGCAGCGCGACGGTGTTCACGCCGGAGTCGTGGCCGAGCGCGACCATGGTCTCGGCGAGCTCGCGGGCCTGCGCCGCGGTCTTCATGAAGGCGCCCTTGCCGACCTTGACGTCGAGCACGAGCGAGTCGGTGCCCTCGGCGATCTTCTTACTCATGATCGAGCTGGCGATGAGCGGGATGGCCTCGACGGTGCTGGTGACGTCGCGGAGCGCGTAGAGCTTCTTATCGGCCGGGGCGAGGCCGGAGCCGGCGGCGCAGATCACGCCGCCCACCTTCTCCAGCTGGTCGAACATCTCCTCGTTGGTCAGCTCGGCGCGCCAGCCCGGGACGGCCTCGAGCTTGTCGAGGGTGCCGCCGGTGTGGCCGAGCCCGCGACCCGAGAGTTGCGGTACGGCCACGCCGTAGGACGCGACGAGCGGGGTCAGCGGCAGGGTGATCTTGTCCCCCACACCGCCCGTCGAGTGCTTATCGGTGGTGGCGAGGGGACGGCCGTCGCGGCGCAGTCCCGAGAAGTCCATCCGCTCACCGCTGGCGATCATCGCGGCGGTCCAGCGCGCGATCTCGCGGCGGTCCATGCCGTTGAGGAAGATCGCCATCGCCAGCGCGGACATCTGGTAGTCCGCCACCTCTCCGGCGGTGAACCGGTCGATCACCCAATCGATCTGGCCGTCGGTGAGGGCCTTGCCGTCGCGCTTGGCGGCGATCACGGAGACGGCGTCGAACACTTCGGTCATCGGATTACCTCATCCATGTCGTCGGGCCCGAAGGCGTCGGGCAGGAGCCGGCTCAGCGGCATCGGTCCGGAGCGGTGGTCGATCAGGAGGTCCCCTCCGCCGTGCTCGTAGAGCAGTTGCCGGCACCGGCCGCAGGGCAACAGGACGTCCCCGTTGGCGTTCGTGCACGTGAATGCGAGCAGTCGCCCGCCTCCCGTGGAATGGAGCGCGCTCACGAGCCCGCATTCCGCGCACAGGGTCAGTCCGTATGAGACATTCTCCACATTGCAACCCGACACGACGCGGCCGTCGCCGGTCACGGCGGCCGCCCCCACGGGGTAGTTCGAATAGGGGGCGTAGGCGCGCCCCATGGCGTCGACGGCGGTGCGCCGCAATGCCTCCCAGTCGATATCGGACACAGCCGATCACTCCCTTCCGGAGGCTTGTTGATTCCGGGTCAATTTCGGTCAGGCATACCTAACTAAATCTGTTCGGCCCCAATGGATCGGGACCGTGGTTTCGATTCCACATTCCGGTGGGTTTAAGGTCAAGGCGTGGGTTCAGGTATACGTCGCGATCGACGCCGGCGCGAGGGCTCAGAGTCCCTCCGTCGACCGATGTCCGGCCGTATCCAAGAAACGATGTCGAAGGCAGGACTCGATGACCAGTAGTACCGAGGTGGCGGCCGCCGAGGAGCCGCGCCGCGTCTCCCTCTACAAGGGCGATCCGGGCATGTTGAACTGGGTGCTGCACCGCATCAGCGGCGTCACCATCTTCTTCTTCCTGTTCGTCCACGTTCTCGACACCGCGGTCATCCGCATCGACCCCGAGGCGTACGACGCGATCATCAAGACGTACAAGACGCCGATCATCGGCCTGCTCGAGATCGGCCTCGTCATGGCCATCCTGTTCCACGCCCTCAACGGCGTCCGCGTCATCCTCGTGGACTTCTGGAGCAAGGGCGTGCAGTACCAGAAGGCGATGTCCATCGCCGTGTGGACCGTCTTCCTCATCACCGGCGCCGGGATGGCCGCGCGCCTGCTCTACATCATGATCTCGCACGCAGGCTGAGGGGGACGAAGAACATGACCACCGCGAACGAACCCAAGCTCGCCAAGACGCTGCTCAAGCAGTACGACCGCCCCGCCTCGCTCGACAACCCGCGCTCGCCGCACCGCCCGGCGGCCGGCAACTTCGAGAAGTACGCCTGGCTGTTCATGCGCTTCTCGGGCATCGCCCTGCTCGTGCTCGTGTTCGGGCACGTCTTCATCATGCTCGCGCTGGACAGCCAGGGCGTGCACCGGATCAGCGCCGCCTTCGTCGCGCAGCGCTGGGCCAGCCCGTTCTGGCAGATCTGGGACATCACGATGCTGTGGCTCGCCCAGCTGCACGGCGGCAACGGCCTGCGCGTGATCATCGACGACTACGCCCGCAAGGACCGCACGCGGTTCTGGCTCAAGACCCTGCTCGTGCTGTCGATGATCCTCGTGGTCGGCCTCGGCTCGTACGCGCTCCTCTCGTTCGATCCGGCCTCCGTGCCCACCGCCCAGTAACGGCCAGGAAGGACTCACCCGCATCATGCAGGAACATCGTTACGACGTGGTGATCATCGGCGCCGGCGGCGCCGGTATGCGCGCGGCCATCGAGGCCGGGCCGCGCGCCCGCACCGCGGTGCTCACCAAGCTCTACCCCACCCGCTCCCACACCGGCGCGGCGCAGGGCGGCATGTGCGCCTCCCTCGCCAACGTCGAGGAGGACAACTGGGAGTGGCACACCTTCGACACGGTCAAGGGCGGCGACTACATCGTCGACCAGGACGCCGCGGAGATCATGGCCAAGGAGGCCATCGACGCGGTGCTCGACCTGGAGAAGATGGGCCTGCCCTTCAACCGCACGCCGGAGGGCAAGATCGACCAGCGCCGCTTCGGCGGCCACACCCGCGATCACGGCAAGGCCCCGGTTCGCCGCGCATGTTACGCCGCGGACCGCACCGGCCACATGATCCTGCAGACGCTGTACCAGAACTGCGTCAAGCACGACGTGGAGTTCTTCAACGAGTTCTACGTCCTCGACATCGCGCTCACGGAGACCGAGGAGGGCCCCGTCGCGACGGGTGCCGTCGCCTACGAGCTCGCGACCGGTGAGATCCACGTCTTCCACGCGAAGGCGATCATCTTCGCCACCGGCGGCTCGGGCCGGATGTACAAGACCACGTCCAACGCCCACACCCTCACCGGTGACGGCATGGGCATCGTCTTCCGCAAGGGCCTGCCCCTGGAGGACATGGAGTTCCACCAGTTCCACCCGACGGGCCTCGCGGGCCTTGGCATCCTCATCACCGAGGGCGTCCGCGGCGAGGGCGGCATCCTCCGCAACGTCGACGGCGAGCGCTTCATGGAGCGCTACGCCCCCACCATCAAGGACCTCGCGCCGCGCGACATCGTCGCCCGCTCGATGGTGCTCGAGGTGCTCGAGGGCCGCGGCGCGGGCCCGAACAAGGACTACGTGCTCCTGGATGTCACGCACATCCCCGAGGAGACCCTGATGGCCAAGCTGCCGGACATCATGGAGTTCTCGCGCACCTACCTCGGCGTCGACCCCGTCACCGAGCTGGTGCCCGTGTACCCGACCTGTCACTACGTCATGGGCGGCATCCCCACCAACGTCCACGGCGAGGTCCTGCGCGACAACGACCACATCGTCCCCGGGCTGTACGCCGCGGGCGAATGCGCCTGCGTGTCGGTGCACGGCGCCAACCGCCTCGGCACCAACTCGCTGCTCGACATCAACGTCTTCGGCCGCCGCTCCGGCATCGCCGCGGCGGAGTACGCCAAGACGCACGACTTCGTGCCACTGCCCGAGAACCCGGCCGAGATGGTCGAGAACTGGGTCGCCGCGATGCTCAGCGACCACGGCAACGAGAACGTCATGGCGATCCGCACCGAGCTGCAGCAGACGATGGACAACAACGCCGCCGTCTTCCGCACCGAGAAGACGCTCACGCAGGCCCTCGAGGACGTCCGCGCCCTCAAGAAGCGTTACGAGCACGTCACCGTCACCGACAAGGGCAAGCGCTTCAACAGCGACCTGCTCGAGGCCATCGAGCTCGGCTTCCTGCTCGAGCTGGCCGAGGTCACCGTCGTCGGCGCCCTCAACCGCAAGGAGACCCGCGGCGGCCACGCCCGCGAGGACTACCCGAACCGCGACGACGAGAACTACATGGTGCACACCATGGCGTACAAGGAGGGCGAGGGCCTGGAGTCCGGGATCCGTCTCGACACCAAGCCCGTCGTGCAGACCCGCTACGAGCCGATGGAGCGTAAGTACTGATGACCGCCGCAGTTGACACCCCCGCGTCCGTGCAGCCGCCGGTCCCGCCCGGCTCCACGATGGTCACGATCAAGGTCTACCGGTTCAACCCGGAGGACCCCGACGCGGCCGGCTGGCAGAGCTACCGGGTCCCCGCGCTCCCCTCGGACCGCTTCCTGAACCTGCTCCTGTACATCAAGGGCTACCTCGACGGAACGCTGACGTTCCGCCGCTCGTGCGCCCACGGCGTGTGCGGCAGCGATGCCATGCGCATCAACGGCGTGAACCGCCTGGCGTGCAAGATGCTGATGAAGGACTTCCTGCAGGAGGGCAAGGACATCACCATCACGGTGGAGCCGATCCGCGGCCTGCCGGTGGAGAAGGACCTCGTCGTCGACATGGAGCCGTTCTTCGACGCGTTCCGCGCCGTGAAGCCCTTCCTGATGACCTCGGGCAACGAGCCGACCCGCGAGCGCATCCAGTCCCCCACGGACCGTGAGCGTTTCGACGACACCACCAAGTGCATCCTCTGCGCGTGCTGCACCACCAGCTGCCCGGTGTACTGGATGGACGGCTCGTACTTCGGCCCCGCGGCCATCGTGAACGCGCACCGCTTCATCTTCGACAGCCGCGACGAGGGCGCCGCCGAGCGCCTGGAGATCCTCAACGGCGTCGACGGCGTGTGGCGCTGCCGCACCACCTTCAACTGCACCGACGCGTGCCCCCGCGGCATCCAGGTGACCAAGGCCATCCAGGAGGTCAAGCGCGCCCTCCTGTTCAGCCGCTAGAACTCGACTGCAGCCCGGAAACGCCCCGGACCTCACCCGAGGTCCGGGGCGTTCTCCTATCCGCATGAGGTTCACCACCCTCGATGCACCACCGTGACACCACTGCTGACCTGCACTTTCGAGTCGATTCCCGCGAACGGTCTTGACGCGACACCATAGTGGTGTCATAGTTGACGCCATGGACATCACGCCCTTCGTCAGCGACCTCCAGCGCCAGCTCATCGCCGCCGCCGAGCGGGACTTCGTCGACGCCGGCGACAACGGCGTCGACGACGCCCGCGCCTCCGCGGAACGCCTCGCGTCCAGCCTCGACGCCGCCACCCGGCTGGTCCTGCTCGACGCCCTGTCGGCCGCGACCGGCGAGATCACCCGCGACCTGGTGCCCGGCTCCGTCGACCTGCGCCTGCGTGGCCGGGACGTGGAGTTCGTCGTCGCGGCCGCACGCACCGAGCACGAGGACGACGAGGCGACCGCGGCCGGCGTCGACTTCGACGACACCAGCACGTCGCGGACCACGCTCCGGCTTCCGGATGCGCTCAAGGCACAGGTCGACGAGGCCGCCGCTGCCGAGGGCGTCTCGGTGAACACCTGGCTGGTACGAGCGGTCGCGGCCGCGCTCGCGCCCCGCAAGCGACGATCCGCGCAGCGCGCCCTCCGGACCGGCGACGACTTCGCCGGCTGGGCGCGCTGAACCTCCCCCCGCCGACAACCGAACAGACCGGAACAACCCCGCGACTCGCGGGGTCGGCCGAACACACCCTCCGAAAGGTCCCACCATGCCTGTCTTCCCCACCCCCGAACCCATCGACCTCGCGATCAACCTGCAGGTCGGCGACATCGACGTGATCGCGACCGACCGCACCGACACCGTCGTCACCGTGACGCCGAGCTCGGCGAGCAAGGCCGCCGACCGGCGCGGGGCGGAGGCCACACGGGTCGAGTTCGACGGCGGCCGGCTCACGATCGTCGGCCCCAAGCCGAAACTCGGCCTCATGAGCTTCATCGGCGCCACCGAGTCCGTCGACGTCACCGTCGAACTGCCCGCAGGCTCCCGGTTCACGGCGGAGAGCGCGGTCGGGAGCGTCCGCACCGAGGGGCGCCTCGCCGCGACCCGGATCAAGGCGAGCACGGGCACCGTCGAACTGGATTCGACGGGGGACCTGTGGCTGCGCGCCGGGCACGGCAACGCCACCGCCGGAGCGGTGGGCGGCTCCGCCGAGATCACCGCCGACCACGGCCAGATCCGCCTCGGATCCGTCGCCGGGGACGCGCTGCTCAAGGCCTCGCACGGCAGCATCCGCATCGGCGAGACGAACGGCGCCGTCGAGGCGAACCTGTCCTACGGCGACCTCGACATCGACCGGGCCACCTCGTCCGTGGCCGCGAAGACCGCCTACGGCGCGATCACGGTGAACGGCGTCCGCGACGGCGTCATCGACCTCGAGAGCAGCTACGGCAAGCTCACCGTCGGTGTGGCGGAGGGCGTTCCGGCCTGGCTCGACGTGTCCTCCAAGGAGGGGCGCGTCCGCAACCACCTCGACGAGAATCCCCTCCCCGACTTCACCGGCGACCACGTCACCGTCCGCGCCCGGGCCAAGTTCGGCGACATCGATATCCGGCGCGCCCGCTGAGCGCGCACCCCTCACCAGGAGAACATCATGACCATGACCACCACCGCGGCCATCGAGGTCCGCGGTATCGAGAAGTCCTACGGCGATCTGCCGGTGCTCCGCGGCGTCGACTTCGAGGTCGCGCCGGGCAGCATCTTCGCCCTGCTCGGCGCGAACGGCGCGGGCAAGACCACGCTCGTCCGCATCCTGTCCACCCTGCTCCGCCCGGACGCCGGCACCGCCGCGGTCCACGGCTACGACGTGACCGCCGATGCCCAGCAGGTACGCGAATCCATCAGCCTCACGGGGCAGTTCGCGGCCGTCGACGAGATCCTCACCGGGCGCGAGAACCTCGTGCTGGTGGCGCGGCTGCGGCACCAGAGCGATCCGGGTGCCGTCGCCGACGACCTCCTGACCCGCTTCCGCCTCACCGACGCGGGCGGCCGGAAGGTCGCCACCTACTCGGGCGGTATGCGCCGCCGGCTCGA
Organism: Tsukamurella paurometabola; assembly: GCF_900631615.1. Taxonomy (NCBI): domain Bacteria; kingdom Bacillati; phylum Actinomycetota; class Actinomycetes; order Mycobacteriales; family Tsukamurellaceae; genus Tsukamurella; species Tsukamurella paurometabola. The sequence goes on along the minus strand of NZ_LR131273.1, from coordinate 2,597,248 downwards.
CATCGCCATGAGCCTGATCGGCGACCCCGCCGTCATCTTCCTCGACGAGCCCACCACCGGACTCGACCCGGAGGCCCGGATCGACGTCTGGGAGATCGTCCAGGAGCTCGCCCAGCGCGGCACCACCGTCCTGCTCACCACGCAGTACCTGGAGGAGGCCGAGCAGCTCGCCGATCGCATCGCCATCCTGCGCGACGGCGGGATCATCGCGAACGGTACCCTCGCCGAACTCAAGCGGATGCTGCCCGCGGCCAAGGTCGAGTACGTCGAGAAGCAGCCCACACTCGAGGAGATCTTCCTCGCCCTCACCGGCTCCCGCGCCGATTCCACCACTTCGGAGGACCGATCATGACCACCTACGCCGTCTCCGACACCAGCGCGCTGCTGGGCCGCTCGCTCAAGCACATCACCCGCAGCGCCGACACGATCATCACCACGGCGATCACGCCGATCGCCATGATGCTGCTGTTCGTCTACGTCTTCGGCGGGGCGATCAAGGGCAGCACGGGCGGCACGAACTACGTGAACTACCTGCTCCCCGGAATCCTGCTGATGGCCATCGCCTCCGGCATCGCGTACACCGCGCTGCGCCTTTTCAACGACATGCAGGGCGGCATCTTCGAGCGCTTCCAGTCGATGCCGATCGCGCGCTCCTCCGTGCTGTGGGCCCACGTGCTCACGTCGATGGTGGCGAACGCGATCACCGTGGTGATCATCATCGGCGTGGGGCTCGTCATGGGCTTCCGCTCGTCCGCCGGCCCGCTCGCCTGGCTCGGTGTCGCCGGGATCCTGGCTTTGTTCACCCTGGCGCTCACGTGGATCGCCGTGGCCGTCGGCCTCACCGCGAAGTCGGTGGACGGCGCGACCGGCTTCTCCTACCCGCTGATCTTCCTGCCGTTCATCAGCTCCGCCTTCGTGCCCACCGACACCATGCCGGGGCCGGTGCGCGCGTTCGCGGAGAACCAGCCGGTCACGTCGATCGTGAACACGATCTCCGCGCTGCTGGCCGAGCGCCCCGTGGACACCGGGGATCTCGTCTCCGCGCTCGCCTGGTGCGGCGGCATCCTGGTCGTCGCCTACGGCGCCGCGATGCTCGCCTACCGCCGTCGGATCAGCTGAGCCGCACGGCCTCCGTCACCGCCGGCCCTTCGGGGGCCGGCGGTGCACGGCGTCAGGCGTCGACGGCCGCGGGCGCCTTCTGGTGCGTCGGCGTCGCGAAGAACTGCACCACGACGAACGCGACCACGAGCGCGGCGGCGGGCAACAGGATCGTGGATCCCATGGCGTCGGCGAACGGGCCGCGCAGGAATTGCGGCAGGGCGCCGGTGGCCATCGCGCCGCCACCCTGCGCATGGCCGGTGGCGGCGCCGAACTTCTGCTCGATCTCGTGCTGCATGAGCACGCCGACGGCGGCGCTGCCGAGCACGGCGCCCACCTGCCGGGTCATGTTGTAGACGCCCGATCCGGCACCCGCCAGCGGCAGCGGCAGGTTCCGGTTCGCGGTGGCGGCGAGCGGGCCCCAGATGAACGCGTTGCCCACGCCCATCAGGCCGATCGGGGCGAGGACCCCGATCACCGGGGTCGTGTCGTGCGCGACGAAGGCCAGCCAGAACAGCGCCGCCGCGTTCGCGGCGAAGCCGAAGCCGGTGAGGTACTTCGGGTGCACCTTGTCGGCGAGCTTGCCCGACGGTGCCGCCAGCGCACCCGAGATCACAGCCAACGGGATGAGCAGCAGCGCCGAGCGAGTGGGCGTGAGCCCCATGGACTTCTGCGCGAACAGCATCAGCGGGATCGACATGCCGGTCACGGAGAAGCCCATGCACGCGATCGCGGCGTTGGCGAGCGAGAAGTTCCTGTCCTTGAACAGCGTCAGCGACATCAGCGGCTCGGCGGCCCTCGACTGCCACCACACGAAGACGACGAGCAGCGCGACGCCGCCCGCGATCATCGTCCAGATCCCGGCCGACCAATCCTCCTTCTGCCCCTCCTGCAGGCCGAAGGTCAGCAGGAACAGCCCGAGCGCGCTGAGCACGATGCCGGGGATGTCGAGCTTGTGCTTGTGGGTGGGCAGGTTCGGCACGAGGATCACGGCGGCGATGAAGGCCGCGACACCGACGGGCACGTTGACGAAGAAGACCCACTCCCAGCCGAGCCGGTCGACGAGCACGCCGCCGGCCAGCGGGCCGACGAGGATCGCGACGCCGGCCACCGAACCCCACAGGGCCATCGCGGTGCCGCGCTTGTTCGGCGGGAAGGTGCGGGTGATGACGGCCATCGTCTGCGGGGTCATGAGGGCGGCGCCCAGGCCCTGCACCACGCGGGCCGCGATGAGCATGCCGATGGTGCCGGAGAGGCCGCACCAGGCGGAGGCCAGCGTGAAGACGGTCAATCCCACCAGGTAGAGCCGCTTGGGTCCGTACATGTCGCCGAGCCGGCCGGCGAGCAGCAGCGGCACGACGTAGGCGAGAAGGTAGCCGCTCGTCACCCAGATGACGCCGTTGAGGTCGGTGCCGTTCGTGAGATCGATCCAGATCGCGTCGGTCGCGACGGAGACGATCGTCGAGTCCACGAGGATCATGAAGAAGCCCACGACCAGCGCCCAGAGCGCCGGCCAGGGCCGGTAGCCGGACGGCAGGCCGGGCAGGGCACCGGGGTCGTACTGCTTCGCCGTGGTGGCGTCATTCGTCATGGCAGGTCGCCTTCCATTCCAGAGTCTCGTCGTCGAGTCGTTCGACGGTGCGCCGGAGCCAGTCGGCCTCGGCGGTGCGCATGGCGATCAGGTAGTCCAGGTCGAGCAGGTACACCTCTGCGGCGTGGCCCAGCGCCCGGGCGTGGCCCGCGCGCATCGCCGTCACGTCGGCGTCGAGGCGGCGGAGCCGCGCGGCCAGGAGCTCGCGCACCCGGTCGCGGTCGAGGTTGTGCGCCTCGGAGACCGCGAGCGGGAAGCTCGGGTACTCCTCGGCGGGCTCGGCGAGCAGGTCCGCGACCGTGTCCTGCAACCGTTCCCGGCCCGTCGCGGTGATGGCGTAGGTGGTCCGCTCGGGGCGATTGCCGTCGCGGCCCGTGCCCCGCTCGACGACGAGTCCGTCGTCGGCGAGCCGCTTGACCGTGTGATACAGCGAGCCGGCGCGGAGCTTGACCACGATGTCGGCGCGCCGCTCCGTCATCGTCGTGAACATCTCGTAGGGGTGCATGTCCCGCTCGGTGAGCAGGGCCAGCGCCGCGATCGCCAGCGGGGTCAACGCCCGTTCCACGGCCATGCCCACCTCCGATCGTCGTGCCCGGCGGTCACGCTACTCCCCGATTACTCCATGCGGAATATTCGGATCGGGGGAATCCGCCCGAACCCGGACGAACCGCCCTGTGATGCCACCCACATCACCGGGGCGTGAGGGTCACCAACGGGATCGGCCGGTCGACGGTGGCTTGGAAGGCCGCGAGGTCGGGGTTGTCCGCGAGCGCCCGGGCGGCGAACTCCGCGTACTCGTCGCCCTCGAGCGCCCGCGCGATCGCCGCGACGGTCCGCGCACCGATCTCGATCGTGACGGCCGGGTTCTTCCGGACGTTGTGCCACCACGCCGGATAGGCCTTCTCGATGAACGAGCTGACGTACATCTGCTCGCCGCGGTACAGCGGGCCCAGCGGGACCGTGTGCGGTCGGCCGGAGCGCGCCCCGGTCGTGGTGAGCAGGATCATCGCGCCGCCCTCGTAGGCGCCGCCGACGACCCCGTCGTTCGCCCGGAACTCGGCGATCACGTTCCGGTTCCAGTCGCCGATGGTCTCCTCGGTCAGCGTGTTCCAGGGCATCTCCGGGTCGCCGTAGGAGCCCGGTTCCGGTGTCGTCTCAGTCATACCCACGAGTCTCGTGGGTATTGGTGTCAGTTTCCGTCCGCTTGGAGACCCGACACGCGCCAGGCGCGCGCCGGGGAGGGCTTCTTGCCGCACGACATGATCCGCGGCGGCAGGTCCTCCGCGCTCACGGCCATGGTCCACGCACGTCCGTCCTCGTGCCGGACGGTGACGGTGCCGGCACCGTCGGACGCGGTGCGCAGGACGTCGGGCCCGACGGGGCCGAGGAGTTCCCGGACCGCGACCTCCGCGGCCTGCTCGGCGGGCGGGATCGACGACCGGCCGCGGAGCCCCGTGGTGGCGACGACGCCGGCGCGCGCGGCGTCGAGCGCCTCCTTCGCCTGCGCACCCGTGACCCGCCCGTACGTGTGGCCCGTGGGCAACACGATGAGCACGGGCGCGAACCGGTGGCCGCCCGTATGCGAGCACTCCCACACGACCGGGTCGGAGTAGCAGCCGGCGAGGGACGCAGCGATCGGCCGCCCGAGGACGGCGCAGCAGACGTCCCGCTTGCCGTTGGTGCACACCAGGGCGATCGGTCCCGCCGACTCCCCCGCGGACGGATCGTCGAGGGGAAGATCCGGGATCTCGGCGTAGTCGGCGACGGTGAACGCCCGCAGCGCCGTCTCCCCCGGCACGGAGTCGGCGACGAACACCCGCATCCTGTCACGGAAGCCCCCGGCGCGGCCCGGCCGCCGGATCAGCAGCACGCGCAGGCCCCGGGATTCGGCGAAGCGCTCCACCGCCGCACCCACCTCCGGCGCGAAGGTCTCCCCCGAGAACGGGTCGCGGCCCCAGCCGGACTCGTTCTCGATGCACAGCCAGCCGGTCTCGGTGGTCGCGGTACCGGGGAGCGGCTCATCGGTGAAACTCGAACAACGCTCCGTCATTCCGCCACCGTAGCCGACTACGATGAGCGCGATGATCGCGCGCACCCCCACCATCGCGGGCCGGGTCCTCGCCACCGTCGGCCTGCTGGGCGCCCTCGCCGCCCCGGCCGCCGCGACGCCGGGCCCCGCACCGTCGCCGACACCCGGCCCCGCGGTGAAGACCCTCGTGACCGACGGCTGCCCGCACAAGCAGGTCCCGCCACCCGCCGTCGACGAGTCCGAGGTACCCAAGCCCGGGCAGCCCGCTCCGGCGCCGCTCCCGGTGCCGAACCCTCCCGTCGGCGGGGAGAAGCTGGGCGGGTGCGGGCTCGTCGTGCCCGACGGTGCGCCGCCGGCCCCGCCCGGCATCGACTCCGCCGGCTGGCTCATCGCCGACATCACGGCCGGCACCGACCCCGTCGTGCTCGCCGCGAAGGACCCGCACGGGCGGTACCGGCCGGCGAGCACCATCAAGGTGCTGCTGGCGCAGGTCGTGCTGCGCGACCTCGACCTGAACACCGTCGTCGAGGGCACGGCGGAGGACGCCGCGCAGGAGGGCAACGGCGCGGGCGTCAACGTGGGCGGCCGCTACACCGTCGAGCAGTTGCTCGAGGGGCTCCTGCTCGCCTCCGGCAACGACGCCGCGCACGCGCTCGCCCGGCAACTCGGCGGGGTGGACGCCGCGGTGACGAAGATGAACGAGCTCGCCGCATCGCTGGGCGCACGCGATACGCGGACCGCATCGCCGTCCGGCCTCGACGGGCCCGGCATGAGCTCGAGCCCGTACGACATGGCACTCATCCTGCGCGCCGCCCTGCGCGACGATCGGTTCGTACGCATCGCCGCGACGCCGCAGGTCACCTTCCCCGGGCATCCGCCCGTGCCGACCACCGCGCCGCCGACGCCGCCCCCGCCGGGGCAGAGCCCGCCGCCGGCACCGACCTCGGTGGCGCCGTATCCGATCGTCAACGAGAACCGCCTGCTCACCGACTTCCCCGGTGCGGTCGCCGGCAAGAACGGCTATACGGACGACGCGAAGAAGACATTCGTCGGTGCGGTCGACCGGGACGGCCGCCGCTACGTGATCGTGCAGATGTTCGGCCTCTCGCAGGCCGGCAACACGTACTGGGACCAGTACCGCCGGCTGCTCGACTACGGCGTGGCGCTGCGCGGGAAGTCCGTGGGCACGCTGGTCACCGCCGACGGCGCCGCGCCGGGCCCCGAGCGCGGCGAGAAGGACGTCGTCGTCGAGAGCGGACCGTCGGGCATGGGCAACGGCACCCGGCTCCTCATCGGCCTCGGCGGCCTCGCACTCATCGCCGTCCTGGTGGGTGCCGCGATGCGCACGAACCGGGGCCGCTGAATGGTCGCCGCACCCGTCGGCGCCACGTCCGTCCCGGACAAGGGGCTGCGCTCGAACTCCCTGGGCCTGCTGAGCAACATGGCGATCGGCCTGTCGTCCACCGCGCCGGCCTACAGCCTCGCGGCGACGCTCGGCGGCGTCGTCGGACACGTGCAGGGCAAGGCTCCGGCGATGTTCGTCGTCGCCTTCCTGCCCATGCTCATGGTCGCCTTCGCGTACAAGGAGCTGGCGGCCGACACCCCGGACGCCGGGACCACGTTCACCTGGGGTAGCCGGGCGTTCGGTCCGTGGATCGGCTGGATGGGCGGCTGGGGCCTCGCGGTCTCGGCGATCATCTGCCTGGCGAACGTCGCGGAGATCTCCGCGACGTACCTCCTGCGGTTCGTCGGGCTGAGCTCGCTCGCCGACGACCGCCTGGCGGTGGTCGGCTTCGGCTGCGCGCTCATCGTCGCGATGACCTGGGTGTCGTACCGCGGGATCGTCGTCTCGGAGCGGATGCAGAACGTGCTCATGTCGATCCAGTTCGCCGTGCTCGGCGTTGCCGCGGCGGCCGCCCTGTGGGCCGTGTACCGGGGCACCGCGGGTCCCCAGGCCGTGCGGCCGAGCTGGGACTGGCTCGACCCGACCGGGCTCAGCGCCTCGCAGGTCGCCGCCGCGGTGATCCTCTGCATCTTCCTGTACTGGGGCTGGGATGCCTGCCTCGCCGTCGGGGAGGAGACGAAGGACTCCTCGTCGACGCCCGGCCGGGCCGCGGTGCTCGCGACGGTCGTGCTCATGGGGACCTACGTGCTCGTCGCCGTTGCCGTGCAGTCCTATTCGGGATTCGGCGACACGGGTCTCGGGCTCGGCAACACCGACAACCACGACGACGTGCTCACCGTGCTCGGCCGCCCCGTCGGGGGCGCCGTCCTCGCCGGCCTGCTGGTGCTCACGGTCGCACTGTCGGCCCTCTCGTCGACCCAGTCGACGGTGCTGCCCACCGCGCGCGGCACCCTCGCCATGGCGATCTACCAGGCGGTCCCGGAGCGCTTCGCGCGGGTGCAGCCGAAGTACCTCACGCCGTCGTTCGGCACCCTCGTGATGGGCGGTTCCGCGTTGGCCTTCTACCTCACGCTCGCACTGCTCAGCCGCAACACACTCGAGGATTCGATCAGCTCCCTGGGGCTGGCGGTGGCCTTCTACTACGCGATCACGGCCTTCGCGTGCGCGTGGTACTTCCGCCGTACGCTGCGCCGGTCGGTGCGGAACCTGGTGCTGCGCTTGATCTTCCCGGTTCTCGGCGGGGTGGCGATGATCTGGGCGTTCGCCCAGAGCGCGATCGACATGATCGCACCGGACTACGGGCAGACCGTGATCGGCGGCATCGGCGGCGTCTTCGTGATCGGTGTCGGCATGCTGGTGCTCGGCGTCCCGCTCATGGTCGCGTGCGCGGTCACGCGCCCCGCCTTCTTCCGCGGCCGCACGCTGCCCCGGGCCACCGCCCCCGAGGACGCCTGAGCGGCCCGGTCAGCGCTTGCGCCGCAGCAGCGACCCGAGACCGAGGCCGGCCGCGAGTCCGGCGGCGCCCGCCAGCGCGGTCCGGCCGCCACCGGGTTCCGTGCGGACGACGGGCGAGATCACCACGGGCTCCGGGGCCGCCGGGATCACGTAGCGCTGATTGCGCGGGTCGGTCGCCGCCCAGGCGGTGGCGAACAGCACGATCCGCGCCGTGAAGTAGATGAACAGCATGATGCCGAGGATCGGGCCGAACGTCGCGCCGGCCGGGCCCTTCATCGCGTTGCCGATGAGCAGCGTCGCGAGCTGGGTGAGGATCATGAACGCGATCGCCGCCATGAGGCCCGCGCGGGTGGCGTTGCGCCACGGGAACTGGACTCGCGGCAGGCGCGCGATCACGAAGGTCCACAGCACCCAGAGCGCGAGCAGCGTGACCAGCAGGGTGGCGCCGGAGATGACGAAGTGCAGGCCGGGGGTGTCGCCCAGCCCCGCGGCGTCGAGGAGCTTGGCGGTGAGCGGGCTGCTGCCCGCCGCCATGAGCGCGATGCACGCGACGAGGGCGACGAACAGGCCGGCGAGCGCGCCGAGGTCGGCCAGCTTGGTCTTGACGAAGTTCTGCTCCGGCACCTCGCTGTCCCACATCTCCGTGAGCCCGGCGCGCACGTTGGACATCCAGCCGAGGCCGGCCCAGAGGCCTCCGGCGAGGCCGACGATGCCGACCGTGCCGCGGGAGGCGATCGCCTGGTCCACCAGGTCGCTCACCGAGGTCCGCAGGCTCGGATCGCTGATCACGGAGTTGATCTGGTCCTTGATCTCCGCGAGCAGGTCGGCGTCGTTGATGAGGATGTAGCCGCCGATGGCGAACGCCACCATGATCAGCGGGAACAACGCGAACACGCTGAAGTACGTGATGCCCGCGCCGAAGTAGTCGCCCTTCTTGTCCTGGTACCGCATGGCGGCCGCGACGATGTGGTCGAACCACGGCCATTTGTCACGGTACTTCTGGAGCATGGTTGGACGTCCTCCTGCAACTGCACAGTTGGCTAGGGCGCCAGGAACCCTACCCTGTCGTAGACGTCCGCGAGGGTGCGGGAGGCGATCTCCCGCGCCCGCTCACGACCCGACGTGAGAACTTTGTCCAGTTCGGCGCGGTCGTCGAGGTACCCCTGGACCCGGTCCCGCAGCGGCGTCGCGAAGTCGACGAGAACGTCCGCGACCTGTGCCTTCAGGTCGCCGTAGCCCTTGCCCTCGTACGCGCGCTCCAGCTCCGGGATCGGGGTGCCCGTGAACGCCGACTCGATGGTGAGCAGATTCGACACGCCGGGCTTGTTCTCCCGGTCGAAGCGGATCTCGCGCTCGGTGTCCGTGACCGCGGACCGCACCCGCTTCGCGATGACCTTGGGGTCGTCGAGGATGCTGATCAGCCCCGCGTCGGACTCGGCCGACTTGCTCATCTTGGCCGTCGGGTTCTGCAGGTCGTAGATCTTGGCGGTGTCGGAGACGATGTACGCCTCCGGCACCACGAAGGTCTTCTTGAACCGGGTGTTGAAGCGCTGCGCCAGGTTCCGGGTGAGTTCGAGGTGCTGCCGCTGGTCCTCGCCCACCGGAACGAGCTGCGGCCGGTAGAGCAGGATGTCGGCGGCCATGAGGATCGGGTAGGTGAACAGGCCCACCGAGGAGCTCTCGGTGCCGTTCTTCGCCGACTTGTCCTTGAACTGGGTCATGCGGCCGGCCTCGCCGAACCCGGTGATGCAGCTGAGCACCCACGTCAGCTCGGCGTGCTCGGGGATCTGCGACTGCACGAACATCGTCGAGCGGGCGGGGTCCACGCCGAGCGCGAGCAGCTGCGCCGCGGCGAAGACGGTGCGCTCCCGCAACGCCTTCGGGTCGTGCGGCGTCGTGATGCCGTGCATGTTCGGGATGAAGTAGAACGTCTCGAACTCGTCCTGCAGCTGCACCCATTGCCGCACCGCGCCCAGGTAGTTGCCGAGGTGGAACGAGTCCGAGGTCGGCTGGATGCCCGACAGCGCACGCTGCCGCTTCGCGGGGGTGGGGGCGGTTTCCGTCACGGGGAACGAGTCTATCGACCGCGCTCGGGCGCGTCTCCTCAGTATCGGGCCCGACGGCGCCGTCCCCGGCGCGACGCTCGGCTCAGGCGTACTCGACGGTGACGGGCGCGTGATCCGACCAGCGCAGGTTGTAGGCTGCGGCGCGCTCGACCCGGGCGGACACCGCCCGCTCGGCCAGCTTGTTGTTGGCGATCTGCAGGTCGATGCGCCAGCCGGAGTCGTTGTCGAAGGCCTTGCCCCGCCAGGACCACCAGGCGTACGGCCCCGGAACGCCGGGGTGCAGCTCGCGCACGACGTCCTTGAAGGCGCGCCCCTCGCCGATGTATTCACTCATCCAGGCGCGCTCCTCGGGGAGGAAGCCCGAGTTCTTGACGTTGCCCTTCCAGTTCTTGATGTCCAGCTCGGTGTGCCCGATGTTCCAGTCGCCGCACACCAGGACCTCGCGCCGCCGCCTGCCCAGCTTCGCCAGGTACGCGCCGAACTCCGCGCGGAAGCGGTCCTTCTCGTCCTGTCGCTCGGTGCCCACGTCCCCGGACGGCAGGTAGAGCGAACCGACGGTGAGGCCGTCGAAGTCGGCTTCGAGGTAGCGGCCGGCGTGGTCGAACTCCTCGCTGCCGAAGCCGATGCGCACGGCGTCGGCCTCGCGGCGCGACAGCACGGCGACGCCGTTGCGGCCCGCGGTCGAGGACTCCGCGGCCGCGAGGTGCCAGCCCTCCTCCAGGGCCGGCGCGAGCGCCGTGAGCGTCTGCTTGTGGGTGGCGCGCACCTCCTGGAGCAGCACCACGTCCGCCTTCGTCTCGCGGAGCCAGGGCAGCATGCCGAGGTTCTCCTCGGAGCGCTGCTTCACCGCGGCGCGGATGCCGTTGACGTTGATGGACGTGACGATCATGCGAGCGCCTCCACGGTCAGGCCCGCCGCGGCCCAGGCGGAGCGCACCCGGGGCCCGTCGGCGTCGTCGGACACGGACAGCAGTACCTGCACCTCCCGGTCCGCGAGCACCGCGACGAACGTCGCGAGCGCGCCGGCGTCGTCGGCGAGCACCTGCTCGGCCTCGGCGACCCCGAGTACGACGAGCGCGGGACCGCCGAGCCAGTCGAGATCGCCCAGGCAGTCGGCGAGGGCGTCCCAGTTGCCACCGAAGTCGAGCGGGAACTGCAGCGCGGCGGACACCTCGTCGAGCAGGGCGGCCTTCGTACGCATGCGGCTGCCGCGGGCGACGAGCACGCGCGGGCGCTCGCGCCGTTTGAGGGAGTCGAGATCGGCACGGGTCAGAGCTGCGCCGGCGCCGGACGTCAGGAACTGCGGGAGGGTGCTCATCGGATCCTCGTGAAGGTCTCGTAGTGGTCCAGGGTGTACCAGGCGCCGCCGTCGGCCCCGGTGATGATGCGCTCGGCGTCGCGGCCGCGGCCGGGCTTCTTGACGTTCACGTCCCACTCCGTGTACTTCGCGCGCCTGCCCTGCTTGTCGGTCTTCGGCAGGCGTCCCTCGAAGTTCCCGAAGTTGCGGCCGCCCTGCGTGCCCGAGCCGTCGTTCGGCGGCCAGGTGCCGGCGTCGATCCGGGCCAGGGTCGCACGGACGCGTTCCGGCACGGCGGAGTTCGACGGCGCGGTGGCCGACGCGGACGCTGCCGACGGGACGCCGGCCGAGGAGCCGACGGCCGGCTTCGCCGTGGCGGACGGCCCGGATGCCGACTTCCCGCACGCCACGAGGCCGACGACGGCGAGCAGGGCGATCGCGCACAGCGCGAGAATCCTTCGCATGGTCCACGACCCTACCGAGCGGCTCCGACAGGTTCCGCCGACCGCCGCGCGACCAGCATCCCCGTGCCGAACACCGCCAGCCCGGCGAGGGCCAGCGCGCTGCCGGCCAGGGCGGGAGCGGTGTACCCGCCACCCGCCGCGATGACGGCGCCGCCGAGCAGGGCGCCGAGCGCGTTGGCGATGTTGAGCGCCGAGTGATTCAGGGTCGCGGCCAGGGTCTGCGCCTCGCCCGCGACGTCCATCAGCCGGGTCTGCAGCGCGGGCACGAGCGCCGAGGCGGTGAGGCCGATCAGGAAGAACAGCGTCACGGCCGCGAAGGGCTGCGGCGCGCACAGCGAGAACAGCGCCTGCAGCACGACGAGCGCGAGCAGCGCGACCGCGATCGACCGGGTCACCGAGCCGTCGGCGGCGCGCCCGCCCACCGCGTTGCCGATCACCATGCCCACGCCGTACGCCGCCAGGACCGCCGGCACCGACGCCGCGCTGAGCCCCGACACGGAGGTCAGGGTCGTCGAGATGTAGGTGTACACGGCGAACATGCCGCCGAAGCCGACGACACCGGTGAGCAGCGCGAACCACACCTGGGGGCGGGCCAGCGCGCCGAGCTCGGTGAGCGGATTGGTCACCGGGATCTGCACCGACGGGAGGAAGGCGAGGAGCGCCCCGACGGTGACCGCGCCGATCAGGACCACGACGCCCATGGCGTACCGCCAGCTCAGCGCGGTCCCGAGCCAGGTCACCAGCGGCACTCCGATCACGTTCGCCACCGACAGCCCCATCAGCACCTGCCCCACCGCGCGCCCGCGCTCCGCGGGCCCGGCTAGGTGGGCCGCGACCAGCGCGGCCACGCCGAAGAAGGCGCCGTGCGGGAGGCCTGCGATGAACCGCGCCGCCATCAGCGTGCCGTAGGTCGGCGCGAAGACCGACAACGCGTTGCCGACCGTGAAGGCCACCATCAGCGCGATGAGGAGCGCCCGGCGCGGCACGCGCGCGAAGGCCGCCGCGATGAGCGGCGCCCCGACCACGACGCCCAGCGCGTAGGCCGAGATGACGTGGCCCGCCACCGGCTCGGTGACGCCGAGGTCGGTGGCGATGTCGGGCAGGAGGCCCATCGCCGCGAACTCGGTCGTGCCGATGCCGAAGCCGCCGAGCGCCATGGCGCCGACCGCGAGTCTGGTCCGGGCAGAAGATTCCACGCAACGGTGCAACACCGCCCCGCCTTCCGTGCTTCCCGCCCCTGCCTGTGACCTCGTTCACGGCCTTCCGCGTCGGTTATGCTGCGGGGAGTGGTCATGAGTGTCAGTGCGCAGCCCCGGCTTGCTGACCGGCAACCCTCCACCGCGGTGGGGTGCCCCGGGTGATGACCCGGTTTCCCGGCGGTCGCCGCCGGGTGGCAAGCGCGAGGAGAGGTTCGGTGACCATCAGCACCCGCACAGGCCGGCCGGTCGACAGCCCGCTGGGCGATTGGGCACGCGTCCCCGACGGCGCGGTGCAGACGGTGGCGCTGGGCCCGCTGGTGCTGGAGTCCGGTGCGGTCCTCGAGGACGTGACGATGTCGTTCCAGCGCTGGGGTACCCCCAACGCTGCCCGCGACAACGTCGTGGTGGCCTTGCACGCGCTCACGGGAGACTCCCACGTCACCGGGCCCGCGGACGCCGATCACCGCTCGGCCGGCTGGTGGGACGGGCTGATCGGCCCCGGCGCCGCCGTCGACACGGACGAGTGGTGCGTGGTCTCCGCGAACGTCCTGGGCGGCTGCTCGGGGTCGACGGGGCCCGGATCCATCGCCCCCGACGGACGTCCCTACGGTTCCCGCTTCCCCGTGATCACCGTGCGCGACCAGGTGGAGGCCGAAGCCGCTCTCCTGCGGGCCCTCGACGTGCACGACATCGCCTCGGTCGTCGGCGGGTCGATGGGCGGCGCGCGGGCCCTCGAGTGGGCCCTCATGTACGGGGACTTCGTCCGCTCGGCCCTGGTCCTCGCGGTGGGCGCCCGCGCCACCGCCGATCAGATCGGCACGCAGACCACGCAGATCGCCGCGATCCGGGCCGACCCGCACTGGCAGGGCGGCGACTACTACGGCACCGGACGCACCCCGGACGCCGGGCTCGGCGTCGCGCGGCGCATCGCGCACCTGACCTATCGCACGGAGATCGAGCTGGACAGCAGGTTCGAGAACCGCCCGCAGGGCCGCGAGGAACCGCGCGCGGGTGGCCGGTACGCGGTGACCTCGTACCTGGAACACCAGGCCGCGAAGCTGGTGAACCGGTTCGACGCCGGGAGCTACGTGGTTCTCACTGAGGTGCTCAATCATCACGACGTCGGCCGCGGCCGGGGCGGCGTGGACGCGGCCCTGCGCGCGTGCCGGGTCCCGGTCGTGGTGGGCGGCATCGACTCCGATCGTCTCTACCCGGTGCGGCTGCAGCGCGAGCTCGCCGAGCTGCTGCCCGGCAGTGGGGATCCGGTGATCGTGCACTCCCGCGACGGACACGACGGCTTCCTCACCGAGAAGGACGCCGTGGACTCCCTGCTCCGCCGGACCCTCGAGTTCGCGCGCCGCTGATCGGTCCGCGAGAGCGCCGCGTCAGGGCGCGGGTTCCGTCACCGTCGGCGCGGAGGACGGAGCCGGCGGCTCTCCCGTGACCACCTCCGCCGTCGCGTCCGACTGCGCCGCTCCGGTGTTCACCGGATTCGAACTGGAGCTCCCCGTCCCCTGCGCGGCGCCGGTCGCGGGGGCCACGAGGCCGTTGCCCGGCCTCGGCGCCGGTGATTCCGGTGTGGGCGTGCCGGTGCCCTCGGTGGGGGTGCTGGGCGCGGTGGTCCCGGACGGCGTCCCCGTCGGGCTTCCGGTGGGGATCGTCGGGAGGATCGTGGTCGGCAGCGTGCCCGTCGGCGATGTCGGCGGGACGGTCGGTGTCGACGGCACCGGCGGCCGCGTCGTGGTGGGGATCACGGGCGGCGGGGCGAAGGTCGTCATCGTGGGCGTGATCGGGTCGCCGTCGCCGTGCTCGGGCGGCACCGGCGTGGGCGCGACCGGCTTGGCGGGCGGCAGCGTCGACGTCACGCTGGTGATCCGCGGCTCCGTGGTGGTGCTGAGGTCCTCGGGGGTCACCGAATCGGAGGACGTGGGGACGACCTCCTCGGTGCTCCGCGCGGCCGGCCCGATGATCCCGGTGGCGTATCCCGTGGCGAGCACCGCGCCGGTCAACGCGGCGACCACCAGGAGCGGCAGGATGGCCGCGGTGAGCCGCACGCTGTGCCCGCCCAGGACGCCGATCCCGCTGTCCACCAGTGACGACGGTGCCGTCCCCGCGGCCCGGCGGTCCGCCGCGATGAGCGCGGCGCCGGAGGCGGTGATCGTCTCCGGCTCGTCGACGAGGACCGGCTCGATCCCGGCGTCGCGCGCGACCCCGGAAACCGCTTCCCGGACAACGGTGTTCAGAGCCCCGGCGCCGACGAGCGCCATCGCCTCGGGTGCGGCGGACGCCCCGGCGAGGGCCGAACGGACGAGCGCTGCGACGTGATCCGCGGCAGCGGAACCGGCACCGTCGGAGACGACGGCCCGCGTGCGCCGCTCGGCCGTGATCGCACCGTCGCGCACCGTGTAGAGGCGCGTCCCGTCGACACCGAGGTCGGCGACCAGCGCCGCGTCGTACCGGGCGATGGAGCCGCGCTCACCGAGGCCCCGCAGGACGGCGTCGGCGTCGCGCACGATCCCCGCGGCGCGGACCCCGCCGCGCGCACCCAGGCGGACGGAGAGCAGGTCGCGCCGCGAGCGGACCGTCACCGCGGAGGCGTCGACGTCGCCCTCCGCATGGCTCGCGAGCAGGTCGAAACCCGAGGACAGCAGGTTGCCGCGGCGCCCGAGCCGGTACGGCCCCGGATCGATGGTGCGCGCCTGGCGGCCGACGACGTGCCCGTCCTCGATGTCGAGGAGCACGCAGTGCACGGGACCGGAGCCCACGGACGCGCCGAAGGACGAGATCCTCATGGCACCTCCGATCGGGTCGCTCACCGAGCCGTTATCTGCCCACATCGTACCCGATGCCGAAACGTTACATACAGGAATAGAAATCTGCTGTTTCGAGTATGCGGGTTACTTGGTGCCGAGCGGGCTGATGCCGTAGGAGACGACGAGGATGGCGACGGCGGCCAACGCCAGCACCGTGGCGTCGAACCACCGGCTCCGCACGCGCAGCAGCCCCTGCCTGCGCTCGGGCAGCGTGGCGCGGAGCACGGCGCCGAGGCCGGTTCCCGCGCCGAAGACGTACAGGCCGCGCCGCCAGTACTCCAGGCCCACCAGGACCATCCCGGCCGCCAGGACACCCACGACCGCCACGTATCCCGCGTTCGCGATCACCGCACGCACCACCCGGGCGCGCCGGTACTGCTCGACCGCGGGTTCGGTCACTACGCCCCGCCCGAACGCGCGAGGTCGCGCTCCGCGGCGTCGATCACGTTGCCCAGCAGGAAGGCCCGGGTCAGGGGGCCGACGCCCCCGGGGTTGGGCGAGAGGTGGCCGGCGACCTCGGCGACGCCGGGATCCACGTCGCCCCGCAGGCCGTCGGCGGTGCGACTCACGCCCACGTCCAGCACCGCGGCGCCGGGCTTGACCATGTCCGCGGTGATGAGGCCGGGCACGCCGGCCGCGGCGATCACGATGTCGGCGCGCCGCACCTCGGCGGCCAGGTCGCGGGTACCGGTGTGGCACAGGGTGACCGTGGCGTTCTCGGACCGGCGGGTCAGCAGCAGGCCGATCGGGCGACCGACCGTGACGCCGCGCCCCACCACCACGACGTGCGCGCCGTCGAGCGGGACGTCGTAGCGGCGCAGCAGGTGGACGATGCCGTGCGGGGTGCACGGCAGCGGCCCGTCGGCGCCCAGCACCAGGCGGCCCAGGTTGGTCGGGTGCAGGCCGTCGGCGTCCTTGGCCGGATCGATCCGCTCGAGGATCGCGTTCTCGTCGATGTGCTTCGGCAGCGGCAGCTGCACGATGTAGCCGGTGCACGCGGGATCCGCGTTGAGCTCGTCGATCACGGCCTCGAGCTCGGGTTGCGTGATCTCCGCCGGGAGGTCACGGCGGATCGACTCGATGCCGACCTTCGCGCAGTCGGCGTGCTTGCCCTTGACGTAGGAGTGCGAGCCCGGATCGTCGCCCACGAGGACGGTGCCGAGCCCGGGGACGACCCCGCGCGCCCGCAGCGCGGTCACGCGCTCGCGGAAGCTCTCGAAGAGTTCGTCGCGGGTCTTCTTACCGTCCAATACGAGAGCCGTCACGGCGCACATCCTATCGCCCTCGGATCCGGCCGACGATTTCCACCGGTTCGAGTCGCTTTCGTTCGTATTCCAACCGATACTGAACCCATGACTGATCAGAATCCCCTCCAGCAGGGCATCCAGCAGGGCGTCCAGGGCATCCAGCAGGGCGTCAAGTCCACGTGGCAGGCCATCCTGGCGCTCGGCGTCCTGTCCATCGTCCTCGGCGTCATCATCGCGGTGTGGCCCGGGCCCACCACGCTGGTCGTCGGCATCCTCTTCGGTGTCTTCCTCCTACTGACGGGCGCCTTCCAGGTGATCGCGGGCCTGCTCGGCGAGACCCAGCACCGGGTGCTGACCGTGATCAGTGGCGCGCTCGCGCTGGTCCTGGGCGTCTCGTGCTTCCGTGACGACGTCGTCAACTCGGTGGCGATCCTCGGCATCTGGATCGGCGTCAGCTGGATCTTCTCCGGCGTCACCTCGATCGTGATCGGCATCTCCGACAAGCAGCTCCCCAACCGGGTGTGGGTCGTGATCCTGGGCATCCTCAGCCTCGCGGGCGGCGCGGTGCTCATCGCGTACCCGTTCTCCGTCGAGGTGCTCGTGCTGGTCGCGGGCATCTGGGCCGTCGCCATCGGCATCGTCCAGGTCATCTCCGCCTTCCAGCTGCGCAGCACCGCCAAGCAGGTGCAGCGGCGCGTGTCCGGCCTGGTCGGCTGACCGCCCCTCCTCCCCCGAATGCGGGACACGGGTGACAGGATCGTCACCCGTGTTCCGCATTCTGTTCTTCGAACCCCGGATCGCTCCCAACACGGGCAACGCGATCCGCATCGCCGCCGTCACCGGATGCGAGCTGCACCTGGTCGAACCGTTGGGCTTCGACCTGTCCGAGCCGAAGCTCCGCCGCGCCGGGCTCGACTATCACGACCTCGCGCACGTGAGCGTCCACGCCGACCTGGACGCCGCGTGGGCGGCGCTCCGACCGCGGACCGTCTACGCCTACACCGCGCACGCGACCCGGCACCACCACGAGGTGGCGTACGCACCGGGTGACGTCCTCCTGTTCGGCCCGGAGCCCACGGGACTCCCGCCGGAGGTGCTCGCGGACCCGCGCATCACCGAGGCGCTCCGCATCCCCATGCTCGCCGGCCGGCGTTCCCTCAATCTCGCCAACAGCGCCGCGATCGTCGCCTACGAGGCGTGGCGGCAGAACGGCTTCGACGGGGCCGTCTGACCGTGCCGGGGCCCGGCCCGCCTCGGCGGCCGACGCCCGGCTACCCGGTCGGCTCGTTGTAGCCGGTCTGGCTGTTGAGGATCGGTCGCAGCTTCGCGGTCTTCTCCGGCGTCCAGCCGGGCGGTTCCAGGATCGCGGCCCAGGCGTCCGCGGCGGCCTTGACGTAGCTGTGCCCGTGCCCGTCGGGCACGTTGACGGCCACCGCCATGTCGGCCGAGACCTGCAGGAAGGTGACGATCGGGACCCACGACACCGACGACAGCACGTCGACTCCGCGCTTCTCCCGCAGCCAGTCCGGCTTGCTGAAGGCGAGGTCCGGCGTCCACCGGCCGATCGGGTCCGAGGCGTGCTGGAGGTAGACGACGCGCGGACCGTTCCACGGACCGGGCGGGTTCGAGAGATCCTCGGCGCGGGCGGCGAACCGGACGTTGGCGCCCTGCTGGTACACGGGCAGCCACTCCGGCGATCCCGCGTCGCGCTGCTGCGTCAGCCGCACCCACATCTCGTTGTTGAACGTGGGGCCGGAGAAGAGGGCGCCGTCGGTGCGCGCGAGCAGGTTGTTGAGCGAGAGGAACGGGGCCTCACCGCCGAACGAGCCGAGGCTCTCACCGAAGACCACGAGCTTGGGCCGCTGCCCCTCGGGCAGTGCCTTGACCCGCTTGTCGACTGCCTCGAAGAGGGCCTGGCCGGCGTCCAGCGCGTTCTGCTTGTCGACGAGGAAGGACAGCCAGCTGGGGAGGTACGAGTACTGCATGCTGACGATCGCGGTGTCGCCGTTGTACATGTACTCGAGTGCGCCGGCCTCCGCCTCGTTGACCCAGCCGGTGCCGGTCGTCATCGCGACCGCGACCACCTTGCGCCGCAGGCCGCCGGTGCGCTCCAGCTCCTGCGCGGTCTTCTCCGCGATCGCCCGGTACCGGTTGGGATCGTCCGAATCCACCGAACCGAGCCCGGCGTAGGTGCGGATCGGCTCCACGGCGGGAGTGCCGTTGAAGGCGGTGAGGTGCTCGACGGTCTGCGCGTTGGAGACGAAGACGCGCCCCTGCTTGCCCAGCGACGACCACTCGACGAGCGAGCCCGGGCCGCCCGACCTGAAGGCGCTCGTGGGAGCCGGGCGGTCGGTGCCGCCCTCCCGATTGACCTTGGAGAAGGTGGTGTTCATCGCGTCCATCGCGCCCCGCACCACGACGCCGTTGATGACGCCGACCGACAGCAGGAGTACGAGGCCCACGGCGACCACCGCCGCGACGCGGGGCGGGCAGTAGCCGCCGAGCTTGCCCGCGATCCACCGCACCAGCGTGCGCACGCCCTTGCCGACCTCGACGAAGACGTACAGCAGCACGATCGACAGCACGCCGATCTCGAGATAGTCGATGAAGCGCAGGTACTCCACGTCCATGAGATCGCGGAGCCGCGTCTGCCAGGCGTCGAAGAACAGCACCATCCCGGTGGTTCCGAGGACGCCGATGCCGAGCAACCACCACCAGGCCGTGCGCGGCGCGGGCGGGGTCGAGTCCTGCGACCGCATGAATCGCACGAGCCACACCGCGAAGACCCCGAACATGTAACCGAGCGCGCCGGAACCGCCGCTGACCAGGCTCTGGAACAGCGGACCGCGAGGCAGCAGCGACGGGGTCAGCGACAGCCAGAGGAAGACCAGCCCGACCGCGGTCCCGGTGAAGGTGTACCGGTGCGACCACCATTCCCGGACCCGGTCGAGCATGTGCCCGGCCCCCTCGGTGGCGGCGTCGGCCGCGCCCTCGACTACCTCACTCATCCACGTCTCCCCTGTTGCAGAACGCCTGACGGCTCATCATGCCCGGTTCCCGCGGATTGCGCGCGCAAAGCGCGTCCGGATCCGGTGATGCGCCGCGCCCGGGTCGGACCGCCAATATCATCGACACGCGGCGGCTCCAGCACTCCCGGGCCGTGCCGCGCACGTCGTCCGTCCCACGAAGACCGGTGGTAATACCAACATGTTCAACAAAGTCCTGGTGGCCAACCGCGGCGAGATCGCGATCCGCGGGTTCCGCGCCGCGGTGGAGAGCGGCGCGCGCACCGTCGCCGTGTACCCGTACGAGGACCGCAACTCCCCGCACCGCCAGAAGGCCGACGAGGCCTACCAGATCGGTGTGGAGGGGCATCCGGTCCGCGCGTACCTGAGCGTGGACGAGATCCTGCGGATCGCGGTGAAGTCCGGTGCGGACGCCGTGTACCCCGGGTACGGGTTCCTGTCGGAGAACCCGGACCTCGCCGCGGCGTGCGCGGAGCGCGGGATCACGTTCGTGGGGCCGCCCACGGAGGTGCTGGAGCTGACCGGCAACAAGGCGCGGGCGATCGCGGCGGCCCGCGAGGCGGGGCTGCCGGTGCTCGCCAGCTCGGAGCCGTCGTCGGACGTGGACGCACTTCTGGCCGCGGCCGAGGACATGCACTTCCCGGTGTTCGTCAAGGCCGTGGCGGGTGGCGGCGGGCGCGGCATGCGGCGCGTGGCCGCGATCGAGGACCTGCGGGATGCGATCGAGATCGCTTCGCGCGAGGCGGAATCGGCGTTCGGTGATCCGACGGTGTTCCTGGAGGAGGCCGTGATCGACCCGCGGCACATCGAGGTGCAGATCCTCGCCGACACCGCGGGCAACGTGATCCACCTGTTCGAGCGGGACTGCTCGCTGCAGCGGCGCCACCAGAAGGTGATCGAGATGGCTCCCGCGCCGAACATCTCGGACGAGCTGCGGGAGCGGCTGTGCACCGACGCGGTGAAGTTCGCCACGGCGATCGGCTACAGCTGCGCCGGCACCGTCGAGTTCCTCGTCGACCCGCAGGGCCGGCACGTCTTCATCGAGATGAACCCGCGGATCCAGGTGGAGCACACGGTGACCGAGGAGGTCACCGACGTCGACCTGGTGGCGGCGCAGCTCAGGGTCGCCTCCGGTTCCACGCTGCCGGAACTGGGGCTCACGCAGGACGCGATCCGCCTCAACGGCGCTGCCCTGCAGTGCCGCATCACCACGGAGGACCCCACCGACGGCTTCCGGCCGGACACCGGGCGGGTCAGCGCCTACCGCACGCCGGGCGGCGCGGGCATCCGCCTCGACGGCGGCACCTCGGTGGGCGCCGAGATCAGCCCGCACTTCGACTCGATGCTGGTCAAACTCACCACCCGCGGCCGCGACCGGGAGACCGCGATCGTCCGCGCGCGGCGCGCCCTGGCGGAGTTCCGGATCCGCGGCGTCGCGACGAACATCCCGTACCTGCAGGCGGTCCTGGCGGATCCCGACTTCGTCGCCGGGAAGGTGACCACGTCCTTCATCGAGCAGCGCCCGGAGCTGCTCACCGCGCGCGGCTCGTCGGACACCGCCTCGAAGATCCTGCGCTACCTGGCGGACGTCACCGTCAACAAGCCGCACGGCACCCGCCCGACGAAGGTGTACGCCAACGACAAGTTGCCCGACATCGACCTGAGCGTCCCCGCTCCGGAGGGCTCGCAGCAGCGGCTCGAGCGCCTGGGGCCGGCCGGCTTCGCCGCGGACCTGCGCGCGCAGACGGCGCTCGCGGTCACCGATACCACGTTCCGCGACGCGCACCAGTCACTGCTGGCGACCCGCGTGCGGACATCGGCGCTCGCCACCATCGCGCCGTACGAGGCGCGGCTGACACCGCAGTTGTTCTCGGTGGAGGCGTGGGGCGGCGCGACGTACGACGTGGCGCTGCGATTCCTGCACGAGGACCCGTGGGAGCGGCTCGCCACGCTGCACGAGGCGATGCCGAACATCTGCCTGCAGATGCTGCTGCGCGGCCGGAACACCGTCGGCTACACCCCGTACCCGCAGCAGGTCACGGACTCCTTCGTCGCCGAGGCGGCCGCCACCGGTGTGGGGATCTTCCGGATCTTCGACGCGCTCAACGACGTCGAGCAGATGCGTCCCGCCATCGAGGCGGTGCTCGCCACGAACACCGCCGTCGCCGAGGGCGCACTCTCCTATACCGGCGACCTCGCGAATCCGGGCGAGAGCCTGTACACGCTGGACTACTACCTGGGCGTCGCGGAGCGGATCGTCAAGGCGGGCGCGCACATCCTGGCGATCAAGGACATGGCCGGGCTGCTCCGGCCGGCCGCGGCGACGAAGCTGGTCACCGCCCTCCGGAAGGAGTTCGACCTGCCGGTGCACGTGCACACCCACGACACTCCCGGCGGGCAGCTCGCCACCTACCTCGCGGCGTGGACCGCCGGCGCGGACGCCGTTGACGGGGCCGCCGCGCCCCTGTCCGGCACCACGAGCCAGCCCTCCCTGTCGTCGATCGTGGCGGCCACCGCGCACACCGACCGGGACACCGGGATCGACCTCGACGCGGTGTGCTCGCTGGAGCCGTACTGGGAGGCGGTCCGCGGGGCGTACGCACCGTTCGAGTCCGGCCTCAAGGCCCCGACGGGACGGGTGTACCACCACGAGATCCCCGGCGGGCAGCTGTCCAACCTGCGGCAGCAGGCGGGCGCACTGGGGCTGGCGGAACGGTTCGAGGACATCGAGAACGCCTACGCCGCAGCCGATCGCATGCTCGGTCGGCTGGTGAAGGTCACCCCCTCGTCGAAGGTGGTCGGCGACCTCGCGCTCGCGCTCGTCGGTTCCGGGGTCGCGCCGGAGGAGTTCGCCTCCGATCCCGGCCGCTACGACATCCCCGACTCGGTGATCGGCTTCCTCCGTGGCGAACTGGGAACGCCGCCCGGCGGCTGGCCGGAGCCGCTGCGCACCCGCGCCCTGGAGGGCCGCGCGGAGGCCACGCCGGTCAGCGACGTGCCCGCCGAGGAGGCCGCGGAACTCGCGGGCACCTCGGAGCAGCGACGGGCGGCACTGAGCCGCCTGCTGTTCCCTGGCCCGATGCGCGAATTCACCGAACACCTGGCGGAGTTCGGCGATGTCTCCAAGCTCTCGACCAATCAGTTCCTCTACGGCCTGCGCCAGGGCGAGGAGCACCGGGTCCAGCTCGCGACCGGCGTCGAACTGCTCATCAAGCTCGAGGGCGTCGGCGAACCCGACGAGCACGGCAACCGGACCCTGGTCTGCACGCTCAACGGGCAGCTGCGCACCGTCTCCGTGCGGGACCGCGCCGTGCAGGCCGAGATCCCCGCCGCCGAGCGCGCCGACCGGACGAACCCGGGCCACGTGGCCGCCCCGTTCGCGGGCGTCGTCACGCCGACGGTGCACACGGGCGAGACGGTGGCCGCCGGCGACCAGATCGCGACGATCGAGGCCATGAAGATGGAGGCCGCCATCACCGCGCCCGTCGCCGGGACGGTCACCCGGGTGGCGCTCGCCGGCGCCACCCAGGTCGACGGTGGCGACCTCGTCGCGGTCATCGAGGGCTGAGCCGGGCCACAGTGCCGCGCGGTTCAGTCGTCGACGGCGAACCGTTTGAGGCGACTGGTGTGTCCGGTGACCAGCCGCACGCGGGACTTGGGCACCCCGAGGTGGGAGGCGAGCAGTTCGGCCGCCGCCTTGTTCGCCTTCCCCTCGGTCGCCGGTTCGCGCACGAACAGGGTGAGCGCGCCGGCATCGTCGGCTTCGACGGCGGGACCCTTGCGACTCCCCGGCTTGATCGTGCAGGTCACCGTGCGCGGACTCATCGCCCCATGATGCCAGGTTCACCAGTGAGTACCATGGATTCATGGGGTTGAGGAAGGTCGGACTCGTCGTCGCCGCAGCGATCGCCGCACTCGTCGTGCTCGCGGGTGGTGTCGTGTGGTTCTCGAGCGCGTACGAGACGCCGTTGACACGGCACCTGCCTGCGGAGCTCAAGCCGCGCGTCTACCCCGCGGTCTCGACCGCGGGGCTCAGCCCGGCCCGTGTCCGCATCCTCGATAACGTGCGCCGCGAGTTCGACGCCAATCGCCCGGGGACGTACTTCTCCGAGGGCGTCCAGGAGCCGTGGTGCGCGGACTTCGTCTCGACGGTCCTCCGCGACTCCGGGCTTCCGCTGCGCAATCCGAATTCGGGCACGTGGCGCATCCCGGGCGTGTACACCCTCACCGAGTACTTCCAGCAGGCCGGAAAGCTGGAGTCCGCCACGACCTACCGGCCGCAGCCGGGCGATGTGGTGCTGTACACGCCCGAGCACCCGAAGATGCGACAGCACACCAACTTCGTGGTCGCGGTGTCGGGCGACACGGTCACCACCGTCGGCGGCAACCAGGAGGGCGGCATCAGCGCGTGGACCTACCGCCTGACCGACACCTTCGGGCTCGCCGGGTACGGGGTCCCGGCCCGATGACGGTGCTCGACGCGCTTCGGGCCCGGATCGCCGCGGGGAGCCGCCCCGGGGAACGCTCCGACGGGCTGCGGATCGCCGTGTGCATCGAGGGCGGCGGCTCCCGCTCGGCCTACTCCGCGGGCATGGCGCTGGCGGTCGACGAACTCGGACTCCTGCCGGCCGTCGACGCCGTGTACGGGACGTCGGGAGGCGGTCTGAACGCGGCGTGGCTGGTGTCCGGCGAGGGCCGGCGATGGCTGCCCTCGTGGGGTTGGGACGAGGTGCTGGCCGAGCGGGTGGTGCATCCGCGGCGCGTGCTGCGCGGCGGCGTCGTCGTGGACACGCGGCATCTCGTGGAGCGGGTCTACTCCGACGTCACGCCGATGAACTTCGCCGCGATCCTCGCCAGCCCGATCAGCCTGCACCCCTTGGCCGTCGACGCGCACACCCGGCGGGTCGCCGACCTCGCGCCGTACCTCACCGACGCCGCGTCGCTGCGCACCGCGCTGCGCGCGACCACCGCGCTCCCCCTGCTCGCCGGGCCGCCGGTCCGCCTGGCGGGACGGGAGTTCCTCGACGGCGGTCTCGCGGAGAAGGTGCCCCTGGCCACCCCGATCGACCAGGGCGCCACGCACCTGCTGGTGCTGCGCACAGTGGAGGCCGAGGCGGCGCCGCGGTCCTCACGCGCGGAGCAGTGGGTGCTCGACGCCTACTTCACCGCCCGCCGGTCGGCGCCCGCTCCGGAGCCGGTGGAACCGGGAACCGCCGAGGTGCTGCAGGTGTGGGTCCCGCCCGGGAGCCCGGCCGTCGGCCGGCTCTCCAACGACGGTCCGCTCATCTCCCACGCCGTCGAGATCGGGCGGGACGCCGCGCTCCGCGCCCTCGCCGGGTAACGCTCGCGGGGAGCGCTCGCCGACGCCGTGCGGAGCGGGTCAGGTCTCGACGACCGTGCCCTGGTGGAACATCACCGACCACCGGTTCTCGCGGCGGCGCCACACGGTGAGCCGACGGGTGACCCGGCCGCCCTGCGCCAGCGTGTAGGTGAGCAGGTAGACGGAGGCGCCCATCGCGCGGACCTGGAACTCGCTCGTCTCCCAGTCCGATTCGTCCGGCGGCGCGGCGATCCGCTGTTCGGTCACCGCCCGGACGTGCTCGCGGCTGTACCGCCGGCCCGAGGCGCCGACCTCCCAGAAGTCGGGAGCGACGGCGGCGTCGAAGTCCTCGAGCGTGCGCCAGTAGGGACCGTGGAAGACGGGTTCGCGACGGCGGAGCTCCGCGAGCACCTCGCGCAGCTCCGGCGCGGTGGTCCGGTCCGGTTCGTGCGCCTCCTCCATCACTTGCCTAAGGCTACCCTCACTGCCAATCGCGGGACCGCGAGGGCACCGACAGGTCCATGCGCTGCAGCCGATCGGCGACGACGGTGACCGCCCCCTCCGCGTTCTGCAGCTTGCCCCGGATCAGTAGCGCGGGCGCCGACTGCGCCAGCCGCCGATACCGCGCCCACAACCCCTGGCTGCACACCACGTTCACCATGCCGGTCTCGTCCTCGAGGTTGATGAAGGTGACGCCGCCCGCGGTGGCGGGCCGCTGCCGATGCGTGACGGCCCCACCCACCAGCACGCGGTCACCGTCGGGCAACGAGAGCAGGCGGTCGGCCGGGACGACGCCGAGGCGGTCGAGGGTGGGGCGCAGGAACTCCGTGGGGTACGTACCGA
Source organism: Tsukamurella paurometabola (assembly GCF_900631615.1). NCBI lineage: Bacteria > Bacillati > Actinomycetota > Actinomycetes > Mycobacteriales > Tsukamurellaceae > Tsukamurella > Tsukamurella paurometabola. The sequence continues at coordinate 2,571,396 of NZ_LR131273.1, read as the reverse complement.
CGGTGACCGACGTCGCCCAGGCGTCCGCCGCCGCGAGTTCCGTCTCGCTCATGCCGGGCAGGGTCGGCGGGACGCCCGCAGTGGCGGTGCCCGGCAGCCGGTCCGGGCGTTCCCGCGCGGCGGCGCCGGCCTCCCACAGCGCCTGCCGGCGGTCGCGGCCGAAGCAGTCCAGCGCGCCGGAGGTCGCGAGGGCCTCCGATTGCGCGACCGTGAGCTCGACCCGGGCCGTGAGATCGGTGAGGCTCGTGTAGGCGCCGTGCGCGTCCCGCTCGTGGGCGATGCGCTCGGCGAGGTCGTCGCCGATGGTGCGGATCGCGGCGAGCCCGAGCCGGACCTCCGCACCCGCGTTCTCCAGGTTCGCCCACGGCAGGCTGCGGTTCACGCACGGCCCGTGCACGGTGACGCCGTGCCGCCGCGCATCGGCGACGAGCGACTGCGGCGAGTAGAAACCCATCGGCTGGGCCCGCAGCAGCGCCGCGCAGAACGCCGCCGGGTGATAGAGCTTGAACCACGAGGAGTAGAAGACCAGCGACGCGAACGACTGCGAATGACTCTCGGGGAAGCCGAAGTTGGCGAAGGCCGCGAGCTTCTCGAAGATCCGGTCGGCCACCTCCCCCTCGATGCCGTGCCGGTCCCGCGCACCGTCGTAGAAGCGCTGCCGCAGCTGTTCCATCTTCTCGGTGGAGCGCTTGGATCCCATGGCGCGCCGCAGCTGATCGGCCTCCGCCGGAGAGAAGCCCGCGACGTCGGTGGCGAGCTGCATGAGCTGCTCCTGGAAGAGCGGCACCCCCAGGGTGCGCTCGAGCGCCTTCCACATCGACGGGTGCTCGACGGTGGGCTTCTCCTGCCCGTTGCGGCGGCGGATGTACGGGTGCACGGAGCCGCCCTGGATGGGGCCGGGCCGGATGAGGGCGACCTCCACCACCAGGTCGTAGAAGTTCCGCGGCTTCAGGCGCGGCAGCGTGGCCATCTGCGCGCGCGACTCCACCTGGAAGACGCCCACGGAATCAGCGCGGCAGAGCATCTCGTACACGTTCTCGTCGGCGAGGTCGAGCTGCGCGAAGTCCACGTCGATGCCCTTGTGCTCGGCGAGGAGGTCCTTCGCGTAGTGCAGCGCGCTGAGCATCCCGAGGCCCAGGAGGTCGAACTTCACCAGGCCCGCGGCGGCGCAGTCGTCCTTGTCCCACTGGAGCACGCTGCGATCCTCCATCCGGGCCCACTCGGTGGGACAGACGTCGGCGATCGGGCGGTCGCAGATCACCATGCCGCCCGAGTGGATGCCCAGGTGCCGCGGCAGGTCCGCGATCTGCGCGGCCAGCTCGACCACTCGTTCCGGAATCCCCTCGGGCACCGGATCGTTCCGCCAGCCCCAGCTGGAGATCTGTTTGCTCCAGGCGTCCTGCTGGCCCTGCGAATAGCCGAGGGCGCGTGCCGTGTCGCGCACCGCGGACCGCCCGCGATAGGTGATGACGTTGGCGACCTGCGCGGCGTACTCGCGGCCGTACTTCCGGTAGACGAACTGGATCGCCTCCTCACGACGGTCGGACTCGATGTCGACGTCGATGTCGGGCGGGCCGTCGCGCTCGGGGGCGAGGAAGCGTTCGAAGAGCAGCTGATTGCGCACCGGGTCCACCGCCGTGATCCCGAGCGCGAAACACACGGCCGAGTTGGCGGCGCTGCCGCGGCCCTGGCACAGGATGTCGTTCTCGCGGCAGAAGGTCACGATGCTGTGCACGATGAGGAAGTACCCCGGAAAGGTGAGCGTCTCGATCACGTTCAGCTCGTGCTCGATCTGCCGGTACGCCTGCGGGTTCCGCTCCGGTGGGCCGTACCGTTCCAGCGCGCCGCGCCGGGTCAGCTCGCGCAGCCAGGTGGCCTCCGTGTGGCCCGACGGGACGTCGAAGGGCGGCAGGTTCGGCGCGATCAGCTTGAGACTGAAGGCGCACTCGGCGCCGAGCTCGGCGGCTGCGGCGATGGCGCCGGGGTGCTCGGGAAGCAGCAGCGCCATCTCGTCGCCCGAGCGCAGGTGCGCCCCGCCCGCGGCGGGGAGCCATCCGTCCAGCTCGTCCAGGCTGCGGCGGGCGCGGATCGCGGCGAGGGTCGACGCCAGGCGCCGCTGGCCGGGCCGGGCGAAGTGCGCCCCGGTGGTGGCGACGGTGCCCACCCCCATCCGTGCGGCCACCCCCGCCAGGAGGTGATTGCGCTCGTCGTCCTCGGGCACGCCGTGCACGGTGAGCTCCACGCTCACCCGGTCCTCGCCGAACCGGTCGACGAGCTCCGCGAGGGCGGCGGCCGCACCGTCGGGACCCCGCTCGGCGAGGGCGCGCCGGACCGCACCCTTGCGGCAGCCGGTGAGGATGTGCCAGTGGCCGCCGGCCCACTCGGCGAGGCGGTCCGGATGGAAGCGCAGCAGCCCCTTCTCCCCCGCCTCCATGTGCGCCTCGGCCATGGCGCGCGAGAGGCGGCGGTAGCCCTCCTGGCCGCGGGCGAGGACGAGCAGGTGCTCGCCCGACGGGTCCTCGGTGCCGGTGCGGTCGGCGTCGTGCTCGAGGGACAGTTCCGCACCGAAGACCGTGGGCACGCCCAGCTCCAGCGCGGCCTCGGCGAACCGGACGACCCCGTAGAAGCCGTTGTGATCGGTGACCGCGAGCGCCTTCAGGCCGAGCGCGTGGGCCTGCTCGACCATCTCCTCCGGCAGCGCGGCACCGTCGAGGAAGCTGAAGGCGGTGTGCGCGTGCAGCTCCGCGTAGGGCACCCCGGAGACCCCCGGACCGCCGGCGGGCGGCACGTAGGGCTCACGCTTGCGGGACCACGCGGGGGAATCGCCCCCGTCGCCCGGCGGCTCCTCCGCCCGGCGCACCGGCGCCCGCCCGGAGAGCACCCGCTCCATCTCCGACCAGCTGGGCCCGTTACTCCATCCCACACCACCATCGTACGCTCACACGTTCGATCAATACAGAGTGATCGAACACAACGCGCCGCCCGGCAGCGCGCCGCCGGATTCCCCGCACAGCTCGATCGCCGACTACCCGGGACGGCGCAGGGCGGCGAGCAGCGTCGACAGCGCCGGGAGCGGATCGAACTCCGGGTCCGGCAGCGCCAGCTGACGAGTTATCAGGGCGTCGGAGACGTCCATGACCAGGGCGGACTCGGCCGGCCCCAGGCCGATCGCCGCGCCGATCGCCGCCCCCATCCGTTCGACCGCCGCGCGGCCGCGGCGCAACGGCTCCTGCAACTCGGGCTCGACGGCCGCGGCGGCGAACAGGTTGAGCCGCGCGATACTGCGCACCCGCCCCTCTCCGACCGCCCACCGCACATAGGCGGCCGCCCGCGGCAGGATCTCGTCGCCGGACCCCGCGGAGGCGGCGCCGTCGAACCCCGCCCAGAAGGCGAGGTCCTGCTCGACCATCCGCTCGACGACTCCCTTGACCAGCGCCGACCGTGATCGGAAGTGATTCGATGCGGTGCCCTGCGGGGCGGCGGCCACGTCGTCGACGGCGCGGTGCGTCAGGCCGCGGAGGCCCCGCGTTCCGAGCACCTCGATGGCCGCATCGAGCACCTCTTCCCGTCGTCCCACAATGCCGAACACTACCCGTCACTACATCTGTAGTACCGTGAGCGCATGACCACGGCAGCGATCATCGGCGGCGGCATCGGCGGACTGGCCACGGCCGCTCTCCTCACGCGAGCGGGATGGGAGGTGGAGGTCTTCGAACGGGCACCGTCGTTACCCGCCACCGGAACCGCGCTCGGGATGTGGCCCGAGGCGATGGCGGTGCTCGAACGAGTGGGCGCGGCGGACGCGGTGCGCGCGATCGGGATCGATCAGCGGATCGCGGAGATCCGCAGCGCCGGCGGGCACCGACTCGGCCCCGAGGTGCGGGCGAAGGGCGCCACCGTCATCATCTCCCGGCCGCGGCTCCTCGAGTCCCTCGCCGCGTGCGCGCCCGCGGTCCGGTTCGGCGACCGCCGCACCGGCATCGACGGACTCGGGCACGACGTGATCGTGGGCGCCGACGGCATCGGCAGCGTCGTCCGCGCGCACGTCGTGGGGCACGAGGTGAAGCCGCGGCCACTGGGCGTCGACGTGCTCATCGGCCGCTGCCCCGGCAGCACCGACACGTTCACCGAGTACTGGGGCCCGGGAAGACTGTTCGGAGTGACGCCGCGCGACGGCGGCTACATCAACTGGTACTCGGAGTTCGATCCCCGCGCGGTGCCCGCGGGCACACCGGACCCGGACGAGGACCCGCGCGGCTGGCACCCGCGCGTGGTCGAGACCATCGAGGGGATCGAGACGGAGACGGCGCTGCACTACCGCTCACGCGACCTGCCGCGACTGCCGCGGATCGCGCGCGGCAACGTCGCCCTCCTCGGCGACGCGGCCCACGCGATGGCCCCCAACCTGGGCCGCGGCGCGTGCGAGACCCTGCTCGATGCGGCCGCACTGGCCGACGCCCTCGGCACGGCAGCGGATTTCGACGGGAACGCGGCTCCGGCGCTGCGCGTCTACGAATCGGCGCGGCGCCGCGCGGGGCAGCGGACGATGCTGCTCTCCCGGGCGATGCGGCACGTCGCGCTCGCCTCGCGACTGCGCACACCACGGGACCTGCTGCTGCGCACCGTCGCCGCGGCGGCCTGACCGGACCGCGTCACGCCTCGTCGGCGAGGCCCGGGGTGATCTTGGACAGCGCGGCGCGCAGGGCCGTGACGTCGCGGGCCGTGAGGTGATCGAAGACCAGGCGCCGCACCTCCTCGACGTGGCCGCGCGCGGCACCGTCGAGCGCCGCGAATCCCTCGTCGGTGAGCTCCGCGTAGGCGGAACGCCCCTCCGCGTGCCGCACCAGCCATCCGCGCTCACCGAGCTTGCGCAGCACGTGCGACAACCGCGAGGGCGACGAGTTGGCGGCCTCCGCGAGCGCCGACAGGCCGAGCGTGCGGTCCGGCGCCTGCGACAACTGCGAGAGCACCATGAACTCGTAGTGGGTGATGCCGGCATCGGCACGCAACTGCGTGTCCAGCTTGGCGGGGAGCCGCATCGCGACGTGGATGAGGGGCAACCAGGCCGCCATCTCCTCATCGGACAACCACCGGGTGCTTCCCGCGTCCACCATCACACACCCCCGAGCATCACGTCCGCCCAGTTTACCGGCTCGGCATTTCGGTGAACGGCACCTCACCGAGGTGGGTACATTGACCGGTATGAGCAGTCCGAGCACGACGCCGGGACCGACCTCCGACGAGGAGATCCCGGCGTACCTGGAGACCCTCGGCATTCCCGGCCTCGCCGACATCCACGTGCACTTCCTGCCCGAGCCGATGCTGGTCAAGGTGTGGGACTTCTTCGACCGTGCGAGCTCCGAATACGGTACCGAATGGCCCATCCGGTACCGGTTCGACGAGGACACCCGGCTCGAACTGATCCGCGGCATGGGCGTGACCGCCATCCCCGCGCTCACGTACCCGCACAAGCCCGGAATGGCGGTGTGGCTCAACGACTGGTGCGCCGAATTCGCCCGCCGCGTGCCCGACGGCATCCACTGCGCGACCCTCTACCCCGAGCCCGGCGTCGGCGAGTACGTCGCCAAGGCCGTCGCCGACGGCGCCCGCCTGTTCAAGATGCACGTCCAGGTGGGCGTCTTCGCTCCCGACGATCCGCTGCTCGACCCCGCCTGGGACGTGCTGTCCGCGGCCGCGATCCCGGTGGTCATCCACGCCGGATCGGGCCCCGTCGAGGGCCCGTACACCGGGCCGGACCGCGTCGCCGAGGTGCTGCGCAAGCACCCCGACCTGACGCTCGTCATCGCGCACCTGGGCATGCCCGAGTACGACCGGTTCGCCGACCTCGCCGAGCGCTTCCCCCACGTCCACCTCGACACCACCATGGCGGCCACGGACTTCACCGAGCGCACCGCGCCGATGCCGCCCGGCTACGTCGACCGGCTCGGCGCGCTCGCCGACAAGGTGGTGCTGGGCAGCGACTTCCCGAACATCCCCTACGACTACGCGCACCAGCTCTTCGGGCTCGCACGGCTGGGCCTCGGCGACGATTGGATGCGCAAGGTGCTGTGGCACAACGGTCGCGCCCTGCTGGAGCGCGCGGGCGCCTGAGCGCGGGCCGTACGATGGCCCTCATGCAGATCCGGCGCGCCGTGGCGGCGCTGTTCGTCGCGGGAACCCTCGCCGCGTGCGGCGGCGCACCGTCGGCGCCGGACGCCCTCTCGCTCGAGCGGTCCAAGACCGCCTTCGAACAGGTCGGCATCGACGAGACCCGCGACGACGCGACGGCGCTGGTCTCCACCGCCACCCGCCTCGGTGCACGGCTGGCGGCCGGCGACCCCCGCGCCGGGAGCACCGCCGTCTCCCCCTGGTCCGTGCTGAGCCTGCTGGGCATGCTCCGGGCCGGGGCGCAGGGCGAGACCGCCGCCCAGCTCGACGGTGCCGGGCTCGGCGCCGCGAAGGATCTGCCCCGGGCGATGGCGGCCCTCACCGGGCAGGCCGCGCAGTGGGCGGGCGACCCCGGGACCGTCCCCGCCGGATCGCCGCCCGCGACGCCGCTGTTCCAGTCGCAGGTCGCGGTCCTGACCGCGAAGCAACCCGAGGACCGCCGGGTGCGGTCCGAGTACCTCGACGCGTTGTCCGCGAGCTACGACACCGGCGTCTACCCCGTGGACTTCGGCCTCGGCGTGGGGCGACCGCTGGGCGAGTGGGTGGCGGTGAACACCGGCAGCAGCCTCACCTCCGCGCCGCTGCGCACCGGATCCGACACCCGCCTCGCCGCCGCGACCACCGCCTACCTCGCGGCGGCGTGGCGCTTCCCGTTCGACGCGGCCCGCACCCGGCCCGCGCCGTTCACCGCCTCCGACGGTGCGGTGCTCGACCCGCCCACCATGCGCGGCACGGTGCCGGCCCGCGTGGCGGCGGGCGAGGGGTTCACCGCGCTCCAACTGGACTACGGGACCACGCTGGCCCTGCAGATCGTGCTGCCCACGCCGGGCACCCCGCTCCCGGACGCGGCGAGCGAGAGCCGGTTCACCGCGGCCAGGATCGCGCTGGCGGGGGCACCGTCGACGCCGCACGAGGTGAGCCTGCCGAAGTGGCGCACCGCCACCTGGACCGGGCTCGCCGACCCACTCCGCGACGCGGGCCTGACGGCGCTGTTCGCCGGCCCGGGACTCGACGGGGTGGCCCCGGGCGCACCGTTCCTGTCCGACGCCCGTGCCGCCGCCGTCCTCACCGTGGGCGAGAAGGGCACCGCGTCCGACACCGCCACCGCGGCGCCGACACCGGAACCCGCGCCCGGTCCGGCGCCGTTCGTCGTGGACCGGGCCTTCGCCTACTCGGTGGTCGACACGGCGACGGGTCTGCCGCTCATGATGGGGACGGTGAACCGCCCGGGCGGTTAGAGCACCCTCGGCTGTTCGTCATTGCAACACCAGAGTTCGTTCCAGCAGTTGTCCTTTCACCAAAGTCTCGACTTCACGTTAAGGTTGAGGCATGACCTCGAAGCTGACCCGCCCGCTCCGCGCGGCGGCCCGTTCGGCGTGGGCCCTCACGGGCACCGCGCTGCTCGCCGTGCTGATCGCGCTCGTCGCGGGCGGCGCCACCTTCCTCATCGCCGCGGGGACCACTCCGCCGGCGCCCGCGCAGGAGCGGGAGAACGCCGAGAACACGCGCGTCGCCCTCAAGGCCGCCGACGAGTCGCGCGCCCTCTTCGGCCTGCTGTCGAACGCCGTGGTCTCCGCCGGGAACGGCCTGAACACGTCGGCCGGGTCCGTGCCACAGATCTTCGACAGCATCGATACCGCCAAAACCGGTGCCGAGCAGCTGGTCTCGGGCCTCGACGAGGCCTCCTCCCTCTCGGCGGCGCTGAACCAGGTGAACCGGGCGACCGCCACGCTCGGCGGCGCACTCGAGCGCACGCAGGGGCTGCAGCAGGTGGCGGCCGGTACGCGCGCCGCGCTCGTGGCGCTGCGCGGACGACTCATCGAGCACCCCGCGCCCGGCTCGGCCGAGGCCGTCGCGCAGCTCGATCGCGCGCTCGCCGGCTCGAAGGGCGTGGGCGCGCTCGACGACGTGGCCGGACTCCGCGGCACGCTGTCGACCATGACGAGCAGCCTGAGCAGCGCCTCCGCCAACGCCGACGCCTCGCTCACCTCCGCGCGCAGCGCCGCCCGACAGTTGCGGGACGGCTTGACCAAGCTGGCCTCGGCGCGCAAGGACGTCAACGCCTCCGTCACCAACCTGACCACCGGTGTGGGACAGCTGAAGACGGCGCTCGGCGCCATCGACGGCCAGCTCGCGCTGACGCAGACCCGGCTGCGGTCCGTGACCAGCGCGCCCGCCCCGGCGCCGGATCCCGGCATCGCGCGGCCGCTCGCGTGGGCGCTCGTCGTGGGCGGCGCCGCGGGCACCGTCAGCTACCTGGCCGCACTCGCGGTCGCCCATCGCCTGCGCCGCCGGGAGGCGGTCGCCGTGGAGGCAGTCGCAGTGGAGGCGGTCGCCGTGGAGGCCGTCGAAGTCGCGACCGCGGACCTGGCCGAGTCCGCTGGGGACGCCGCCACCGAGGCCACCCCCGCCGAGGAGGTTCCCGTCACAGGACACCACCGGGTTCTGCCGCCGGCCGACGCGATCCCCGACGGGGCCGCGGAGGACGCCCTCGCGGATCCCGTCGGCGACCCCGCCCCCGAGGACGCCGAGGGCACGGCGCTCACGTCCGGGAAGCGGCCGAAGCACCGTCGGAACCGGTTCCGGCCGGCCCCTGCGGACGACACCAATCCGTACCTCTCGGTGGCCTTCTCGGGCAGCGCTGGCTGATTCGCTCGGGCGTTCTCACTCGTACACGCCCTCCACCTCCCATCCCCCGGCGTACTGCAGCAGCAGGGCCCGGCCGTCGTCGCGGCCCGGCGCAGGCTCGAGCAGCACCTGGGCACGGGCCCGGGGCTCGGCGGCACCGTCGGCGGCCCACCAGCGCTCGTCGACCAGCCACGGCCCCGCCCACCAGCGCAGCGGCCAGTCGCGCGAACCCCACACCAGGTGCGTGGGCTCACCCGTGAAGGCGCCGCGCTCGGTGACCCGCACGGCCGCACCCGCGGCATCGGTCATCGTGACCGATGCCCCCGTGACCAGCACCGCGGGCGCCGGCTCCGGCATCCTGCCCGGCCACGGGGCGGCCGGATCGCGGTCCGGGACCGCCTCGTCGCCGAGCGGCACCCAGGTGACCCGCTCGGCCGGGCCGCGACCTCCGCTGCGCACCCCCACCCGCACCGCCTCGCCGCCGAGCAGGCCCTGTACTCGGACCAGAGCGCGGCGGAACCGGGCGGCACCGTCGGCATCGTCGCCCCACATGCCCGCCTGCAGCGCGCCGGCATCGACCACCTCGACGGGCTCGAGCCGCAGCAGGGAGATCGGAGCACCCGGACCGCCCTCCCCGCCGCGCTTCGCGGACCGGCCGGACCGGCCACCGGTGAGCCAGCCGTCGATCTGCCAACGCACCCGGTCGGCGGTGCCGTCCGGGGTGAGCGGTTCGGCGCAGCGCCAGATGCGGCTGTGCCGTTCGCCGTTCGCCGCGATCGCGGAGACCTCCAGCCGCAGGCACGCCACCCCGGCCGCGGACAGCTTGCCGTGCAGTTCCGAGGCCAGGGCGCGGCCGGCGAAGGCCGCCGCGTCGACCCGGTCGATCGGCGGGTCGGGCCGCAGCTCGACCTCCAGCCCGGGTGGCAGGGCAGCGGTGGACGGCGGCCGGTCTCCGGCCGCGCGGGCCTGCCGGTGCGCGGCGATCGCGTCGGTCCCGAAGCGGGTGGCCACGTCGGTCGCGGAGAGCGCCGCGAAGGCGCCGACGGTGCGCAGCCCCAACCGGTGCAGCAGGTCGAGGAGCTCGGTGCGGTCGTCGCCCGCGAGCGCGGGTTCGGCCCCCAGCTGGGCGATGGGCAGCGGGGCGAGGAAGGCCGTCGATTCCCCCGGCGGGACGACGGTGCCGCGGCGGGCGGCGAGGGCCGCGGTGAAGACCTCGTCGGCGATGCCGGCGAGCGACTCCGCCCCCACGGAGGAGGCGGCGTCCACCAGACGCTCGGCGGCCTGCTCCTCGCCGCCGAAGAACCGCGCCGCGCCGCGCGCCGGGATCACCACGAGCCCCGGGCGCAGCACCTCGATGAGCGGGATCAGCGCGGCCACGGCGCCGGCCACGGGCTCGAAGAGCCGCGCGTCCCGCCCCTCGTCGGCCTGGGCGACGTGCAGGCCCGGGCAGCGGGCCTGCGATTCGCGGCGCTTCATGCCGCGGCGCACCCCGTCGGCCCGGGCGGGCGCGTTGCAGGCGACGACCCGGTTGCCGTGCAGGACCGCGACGGGGCGATCGGGCGGCAGGTCCGCGTCCGCCGCCGCGGCAGCCGCCGGCCAGTCCGGGCACCACAGCGCGAGGATGCGCTGCGCGGTCATCGCGCCACCGCCAGGTCCGACGGTGCGCCCTGCGCCGCCCCGCGGTAGGGATTGACGCAGCCGCGGCCGCGCGCGGAGAAGACCAGGTCGATCCCGCGGATCCGGCCGCGCCCGGGGCGGGCGCCGAGGCCGGTGTAGCCCTGCACGCGCGCGCCGAGATGCAGCGCGGCGCCCTCCCAGCGGCCGCCGGTGACGAGCAACACCGAGCCCCGGGAACGGGCCCGGGCGGCGATGGCCCGGCCGCGGCTGGGCGGCACGGCGATGCCGCCCAGCTCGCACAGCACCACGTCGGCACCGTCGAGCAGGATCGAGGCGATGGCGACCGGGTCCGCGAGCGGGCCGGCGATGAGCGCGATGCGCTCCGGATCGGCCCCCTGTTCGAGCGCGGCGGCCATGCCGAAGCCGGACACACCGCACAGCGCGACCCGCGATCCGGCCCGCGAGACGCCGGCCACCAGCGAGACCGCGAGCGAGCCGGCGCCCGTGACCTCCGCGACCGTGCCGCGGGGCAGGCCGCCGCCCGGCAGCAGCCGGGCCAGCTCCTCGTGCACCGGGAGCACACCCATGCCGAGCTGCGATGATTCATCCCGCAGCGGCGCCGCCACCGGCGCCTGCGCCTTCGCCGGACGATGTTTCTGCGGCAGCGCCGCGAGCCGCTTACGCAGCTCCGCCAGCTTCTCCTCACGATTGCCGGCCATCGCCTGAACACGTGCGGACATGTGTCACACCCCTCCCCTACCTTCGGATCCCGCGTCACCGATCAGTGCGGAAGCCGAGCCACGGGGAAGACATGACTAGAACTTCTGTTCGATCTGATCTCAGCGTAAGACCGCCACCGGAGCGGCGTCAAGCGCCGAGGTGGGAGCGGTCCCCGAAAGGCGATGCGCCCAGCACATCACCTGATCTCCGCAGCTCACGACCGATTTCCGAGGCGATGCGTCGCGCGCATCGCCCCACGAGCCGGCCGCGACCCCGGAGACGACGGGCCCGGCGAGGTCCGCCGTCATCGAGCGACGTCGTCAGCCGACGGTGTCGGGATCCCGGTGCGCGGACGCCGCCGCCCGGGGCGACAGGTCGGCCGTCGCCAGGTCGACGGTGGGCGTCTTGGTGATGAGCTTGTGGCCCCACCACAGGCCGAGGAAAAGGATCAGCGCGGCGTAGGTGGTGAGCATCAGCCCGATACCGCCGCTCTCGCCACCGCGCACCGCGACGTAGTACTGGCCGGCGATCACCGCGACGGACATGAGCAGGGCCACGATGGGGCCGGCGGGGTACAGCCAGGCCTTGTACGGCAACTCGTTCAGGTCGCGGCCCTGCGCGTTCCACGCCCGGCGGAACCGGTAGTGCGCCCACGCGATACCGATCCAGGTGACGAAGCCCGCCACCGACGACGCGGTGACGAGCACCGTGTACGCCTTGCCGTCGCCGACCTTGCTCGCCAGGAAGCACAGCGCGCCGATCGCCGCGGTCGCCGCGACCGCGGGCCCCGGCACGCCGGTGCGGGTGACCTTCGCGAAGATCTTCGGCGCGTTGCCCTCGACCCCCAGTCCGTACAGCGCACGGGTCGCCGCGAACAGGCTGGCGTTGCCCGCCGAGAGGATGGCGATGAGGATGACGGCGTTCATGATCGACGCCGCCGCGTCGATGCCCGCGAGCTTGAACACCAGGGTGAAGGGCGCCACCGCGACGTTCTCGTCCGAGGCGTCGAGCAACTCCGGATTGGTGTACGGGATCAGGAAGGCGATGATCGTGAGCGTGCCGATGTAGAACAGCAGGATCCGGAAGAAGACCGTGCGCACGGCCCTGGGGATGGCGCTCTTCGGCTCGACCGCCTCGCCCGCCGCGACCGCGATCATCTCCGTGCCCTGGAAGGCGAAGCCGGCGATGAGGAAGACCGAGAGCATCCCCAGCGGCCAATCCACGAACGGTGCATCGCCGATGGTCCAGTTCGAGAAGCCGGGCGACGGACCGCCGACCACGCCGAACACCATGAGCACGCCGACGATGAGGAAGACCACCACGGCGATCACCTTGATCGAGGCGAACCAGAACTCGGCCTCGCCGAAAGCCTTCACCGCGAACAGGTTCAGCGCCAACAGGCCCACCATGAAGACCAGTGACCAGATCCACGAGGGCACGTCGGGCAGCCAGAACTTCATGATCAGGCCGGCCGCCACCACCTCCGCGGCCAGCGTGATCGACCAGTTGAACCAGTAGTTCCACCCGGCGGCGAAGCCGAAGGACTTGCTGACGAACCGGGTGCCGTACTCCTCGAACGGGTTGCTGCACGGCATGTACGCCGACATCTCGCCGAGGCTCTGCATGAGGAAGAAGACCATGAGGCCCATGACCGCGTAGGCCAGGAGCGCGCCGCCGGGCCCCGCGTCGTGGATCGTGGCGCCGGACGCCACGAACAGGCCGGTGCCGATGGCACCGCCCAGCGCGAGCATGCTGATGTGGCGACTCTGCAGTCCCTTGCGGAGCGAGTCGTCGGGGGTGATTCCAAGAGGGCTGGACACCCGATGAGAGTAGCGACCCCGACACCCATACGGTTAGCATTCGCAGCGTCATGTTCTCCTACGACACCCGATCCGCCCTCGCGAGCGCCGCCGATCTGGTGAACACCGCCCCCGACGCGCGCACGGAGCGCCCCGAGCGCCTGCCCGACGTCGAGTCGCTCCGGGCCTTCGTCGAGCGCTGGGGCTGGACCGGCCCCATTCCGCTGCGTGAGGACGAGCTGGACCGCGTGCACGCCGTGCGCCGCGTCCTGCGCGGCCTGTGGGACCTGGCGGGCGACGAGGCGGGCACCGTCGACCTGGTGAACCGGATGCTCCGCGACGCGGCGGTGCTGCCCCAGCTCGTGCGGCACGACGACTGGCCGTACCACCTGCACGGCTGGAACGATGCGACGCCGATCGCGGAGCGCTTCCTCGCCGAGCCCGCGATGGGCATGGTCGACGTGGTCCGCGCGGGTGCGCTCGACCGGCTGCGCCGCTGCGCCGCGCCGGACTGCGCAGGCGTGCTCGTGGACTTCAGCCGCAACAGCTCCCGCCGCTTCTGCGACGACGGCTGCAACAACCGCTTGAACGTGGCCGCGTACCGCGCGCGCCGGGCCTGACCCTTAGGATCGACGGCGTGGCGGAATCGACGGGTGCGGGCGGAGCGATCAGAGGCGTGCCCGGGCCCGATTACCTGGTCGCCGGCCGCTACCGCCTGACCTCCAAGATCGGGGGCGGCGGCATGGGGGCGGTGTGGCTCGCGCGCGACGAACGACTCGACCGGGACGTGGCAGCCAAGCAGGTCATCTCCACCGAGGGTCTCTCCCGGGAGGAGGCCGACGAGTTGCGTCGGCGCGCCCTCCACGAGGGCCGGCTCGCGGCGCGACTGCAGCACCGCAACGCCGTCGCGATGTACGACGTGGCTCTCGACCGGGGCGAGCCCTGGCTGGTGATGGAGTACCTGCCCTCGCGCTCGCTGGCGCAGGTACTGCACATGACCGGGTCCATGCCCGAGCGGCAGGTCGCCCAGATCGGCGCGCAGATGGCCGACGCCCTCGTCGAGGCCCACGAGTCGGGGATCATCCATCGCGACATCAAGCCCGGCAACATCCTCATCGCGAACCGGGGCCGCGCGTCGGGCACCGTCAAGCTCTCGGACTTCGGCATCGCGCGGGCCAAGGGCGACGATGCCGGGCCAGCGGGGATCATCACCGGCACACCCGCCTACTTCGCGCCCGAGGTGGCCCGCGGCACCGAGCCCTCCGAGGCCTCCGACCTGTACTCGCTGGGCGCCACGCTGTACACCGCGCTCGAGGGCGCACCGCCCTTCGGCGTCGACGAGGACTCCATCGCGCTGCTGCACAAAGTCGCGCTGGGGCAGATCAATCCGCCGAAGAACGACGGTCCGCTCATCCACGTGATCCTGGACATGCTGCAGCCGAGCCCGAAGCGCCGGCCCTCCATGTCCGAGGCGCGGGACCGCCTCGCCGCGGTGGCGGCGGGCGGCGGCAACCCCGCGGCGATCCTGGCCGCCCCGCTGCAGGCCACCGAGGGCGCGCCCGCGGTGTGGCTGCGGCGCACGGCCGGCGAACGCTCCGCCGGTGACCGGGCCGGCACGAGCCGTTCGGCGGCGTCGGGACCGATCGAGCGGAAGCGGCCCGTACCTCCCCCGCCGCGGCCCAGCACCTACGTACCGCCGCCCGTGGCGCCGCCGTCAGGGATGTCGAACACCGTTCTCGCAGCGTGGATCATCGGCGGGTTCATCGTGCTGGCCGCGATCATCGCGGGCATCATCATCGCGATCGGGTGAACGCCCCGGGGCGAGTCAATCGGCGAGGTGGCGCGTGTGCGCCCAGCGGGTCAGAGCGTTGCGGTTGCTCTGCTGCGTCTTGCGCAGCACGTTCGAGGCGTGGGTCTCGACGGTCTTGACCGAGATGAACAGATCCTCGGCGATCTCCCGGTAGGTGTAGCCGCGCGCCAGCAGGCGCAGCACCTCGAGCTCACGCGGGGTCAGTGAGTCCAGCTCCGGATCCAACGCGGGCTCGGGCACGGGCGAGCGGCCGGTGAAGGAGTCGAGCACGAAGCCGGCGAGCCGGGGCGAGAACACCGCATCGCCCTCCGCGACGCGGCGCACCGCGTCGGCCAGCTCCTCCCCCGAGATCGTCTTGGTCACGTAACCGCGAGCGCCGGCGCGGATCGTGGCGATCACGTCCTCCGCGGCATCGGAGACGCTGAGCGCGAGGAACACCGGCGCCTTCTCGAGCTTCGCTCGCGGGGCACCGTCGGCCACGCCGCGCAGCACGGCGACGCCGCCACCGTCGGGCATGTGCACGTCGAGCAGCACCACGTCGGGGGCGGTGGACAGGATCCCCGCCACGGCCTCGCCGACGGCACCCGCCTCGCCCACCACCTCGATGGAATCCTCACGGGCCAGTTCGGCGCGCACGCCGGACCGGAACACGCCGTGATCGTCGACCAGGAACACCCGGTAGCTCACGCACTCTCCTCCGCTGTCTCCGGCGCGACGGTCTCGTCGCCCTCGTGGAGCCTCGCCATCGACAGCCGCACCTCGGTGCCCCGGCCCGGGGCGGTGCGGACCACGACGCTGCCGCCGCGGCGCTCCATCCGGGACCGGATCGACTTGGCCAGGCCCTGCCGGTCCGACGGTACCCCGTCCGGGTCGAATCCGACGCCGCGGTCGCGCACGAAGACGGACACCGACGTCTCGTCGACCTCCGCGTAGGTGTCGATGCTCTCGCAACCGGAATGCTTGGCGGCGTTCACCATCGCCTCCTTCGCCGCGCCGAGCAGGGCGGTGAAGCGGTCGTCGACGCCGAGCTCGGCGCCCTCGACGTCGCCGACGGTGATGACGTCGACCGCCACCGAATGCGCGTCCTCGACATCGGCCGCGGCGGCCTTGAGTGCCGCGGCCAAGGACTGCGCGGGCGCCTCGGAACCGCCGAACAGCCACTCCCGCAGCTCGCGCTCCTGGCTGCGCGCGAGCCGCTTGACGGCGGCACCGTCGGCCGACTGCTTCTGGATCAGGGCGAGCGTCTGCAGCACGGAATCGTGCAGGTGCGAGGCGATCTCCTCGCGCTCGATGGTGCGGACCCGGGCGGCGCGCTCGGCGCCCAGGTCGCGCCACATGCGCACCCAGATCGGCACGGTCAGCAACGCGACCCCCACCAGGGTGAGGACGACGGCGGCGAGGGCCGTCGGGAGCGCTGCCACGTCGACGCGGCCCAGGAACACCACGGCCAGTCCCACGACCACCAGCGTGGCGCCGCCCAACACGCGCAGCCACGTGACGAACCGGGAGCCGCCGGGCGTGGACGACGGTGTCCGCGACGCGGAATCGGCCTCCCGCCAGACGAGAGCCGCGCCGATCCCGATGACCAGGACGGGCACCACGAATCCGGCGCTGGTGTTGCTCGCGACGGACGCGAGCGTCGCGGCACCGACCACGCCGAGGACGGCCAGCGCGAGCCCCTGCCGTCGCTCGGCGGGATCGGGATGCTCGGTATCGGTGCCCGGCCTGCACATGAACCACAGCAGCGCGTACATCACCACGCCCGCACCCAGCAGCGCGAGCAGAGTGAAGGCGATGCGGACCTTGGTGGCGTCGACGCCGAGGTGGTCGGCGATGCCGCCGCACACGCCGCCGATCACCGCGCCGCCGTTGCGGCGGTGCATCCGGGGGTACGACGGTGCCGGGGCCGGCTGCACCGGGGGCGGGACGACCGCCGGCGACGGGCCGGGCGCGCGGAACCCGGCGGCCTGCGCCTGCCCCGCGCTCGGCTGCCACTCCCGCTGCCAGTTCTGCCAGCCCTGCTGCCACGCCTGCTGGCGAGCCTGGTGCCGCACCCACCGGCGCTGTGCTCGTCTGCTCATGATCCCTCGATGGTGGCACGGATCCTCGCCCCCGGGTATCGGGGAAGCCCCTGAAAGATCACCCCTCACCCCGAGGCGCGGCGCCGCGATTTCAGGGTAGATCCCGATGGACCGGGGCGGCCGCGGCCCGCAGGATCGATGGCATGGATACGACAAATCTCTCCAGCCAGCTCCGGCAGATGTGGGAGACCAGGCCGCTCCGGGCCCGCAACGCGCCGATCGCCGGCGTGTGCACGGGCTTCGCGCGCCGCTACCAGGTGGACGTCGCGCTGGTCCGTGCGGCCTTCATCGGGGCGACGGTGCTGGGCGGGCTCGGTTTCATCGCCTACATCGTCGGTATCTTCGTCCTCCCCAAGGAGTCCGAGTACGCCTACGGCACGCCCGTGCAGCGCTCCGGACCTCCGACCTTCGTCCTCATCATCGCCGCGGTGCTCGCGGTGACCATGGGCAGCGGCATGAGCTCCTCCTGGCCCGGCGCCGGGGTCATCAGCCTCGCTCTGCTCCTGGCGGGCTGGTACGCGCTGCACCAGCGCCTGCCGGTTCCCCCGCCCGGCACCGCCGTCTCCGCGCGGCTCGCGCCGCCGGCCCCCGTCGGGGCGTGGCAGCCGCCCGCGGCGCAGTTCCCGTGGCAGCCCGTGTGGACCCCGCCCACCGGCACGCAGCCCACCGGCGGACCGACGGCGACCCCGCCGGCCGGCACCGTGCCGGAGGACGCACCCGAGAACGACCGCACGGAGCCGACCCCGGCCACGGCACCGTCGGACCCCCTGAACCTCCGGAAGGCACCGGCTCCCGAGCCCGCCCCGCGCGTGCAGGCCCCGGTGACCGAGGAGATCCACCCGCCCCGCTGGGACCCGCTGGGCGCGGCCCCGTTCGCGTGGGATCTGCCCGAGCCGGCGGCGGCGAACGCCCCGGTCCCGGTGGAATCCAAGCGCCGCACCCGGATCACGCCCGTGACGCTGGGCATCGCGCTGCTCACGGCGGCGGCGATCGCCACCGTCTCCCTGGTCTTCGGCGTGCCGATCTCGCCCGTGGTGGCCGCCGCCATCGTGCTCGGCGTGGTGGGCACCGGGCTCGTCGCGGGTGCCTTCCGGCGCAGCGGCTACGGCCTTCTCGCGGTCGCCATCCCCCTGGCCGGCTTCGTGATCGTGGGGACGATGGCGCAGAACGTGATGAGCGGGCTCGCCGACGCGCCGCGCGGCGACAAGCAGTTCGTGGTGCCCGCCCCCGCCGACCTGCAGGAGCAGTACGTCCTCCAGGTGGGCTCGCTCCAGCTGGACCTGCGCCAGCTCACCCTGGACCACGACCGCACCGTGACCACCCGGGTCGGCGTGGGCGACACCCGGATCCAGATCCCCGCCGGGATGAACGTGAAGGTGCAGTGCCAGGTGTCGGTCGGGGACTCCGACTGCCCGACGGCCCTGAACACCGTCGTCACCCCCGGCGCTCCCACTCTGACCATCGACGCCCAGGGCAACGTGGGCAACGTGGAGGTGAACCGTGTCCGCTGAGACCGAATCGAGCCGCGCCCGCGGCGTCTCGCCCGCCCTGCTCGTCGCCGGGATCGCGGCCCTCGCGATCGCCGTGTGGGGCGTCGTCGGCGGCCCCCGCCTCGTCGACGCCGGCACCCTGCTCGGGATCCTCGCGATCGGCGCCGTCGTCGTGGCGGGGGTGACCCTGATCAGGCCGCGAAGAGGCTCCGATTCCGCGCCGCCCACTGCGCCAGGCTCATCGCCGGACGCCCACTGAGTTCCTCGACCAGCGAGTTCGCCTCCTGCCGGTACCGGCGGGAGGCGTCTTGCAGGTCCAGGTACCAGCCCGCCATGTCGCCCATCTCGGCGCGCAGCGCCTCCTCGGCCTCCTCGCGGCTGATCTGCTCGAAGCCCACCTCGCGGCCGATGCCCTCGCCGATCTGCGCGGCCATCTCGACCCGGGTGAGGAAGCTCGGTCCGGTGAGCTCGTAGACCTTCCCGATGTGCGCCGAGTGGTCCTCGGCCGCGAGCAGCGCCGCCGCGACCGCCGCGATGTCGTCCATCGCGATCGGCGCGCTCCCCGCATCCGGGTAGGGCTCGCGGACCACGCCCGTCGCGACCTGCCCCGCCCAGCCCGCGAAGTTCTCCATGAACTCGCCCGGACCGAGCACCGTCACGTCGAGGCCGCTCGCCAGGATCGTGTCGGTGAGCGCCTGCCAGTGCGCGCTGCCCGAGGTGGCGACCACGTACTCGACGCCGGCGTCCTTCGCCCGCCGCAGCACCTCGGTCGCGGTCGGTTCGTAGGGCGCGAGGTACATCCCCGTCACGCCCTCGAAGGCGCCGTCGAGCGTCTCCGGCTTGCCGATGAAACCGCTGAAGGCCTCCACCCCGCTCGGCAGCGCCGCCTTCGCGGGGTTCGTGGTGAGCGCCCGGATGTCGCCGACACCCCTCGCCACCAGCTCGTCGACCACTTTCCGCCCGATGTTGCCCGTTGCACCCGTCACCAGAATCGTCATGGCATCGACGGTACCGACGGCACCGGTCAGAACGTGACCGTTACGTCATTCCCCCGGGGGCTCCGCCCCCGAGCCCCCCGCCCTACTCCCACTCGATGGTCCCCGGCGGCTTGCTCGTCACGTCGAGCACCACGCGGTTGACCTCTTCGACCTCGTTGGTGATGCGGGTGGAGATGATCTCGAGCGTCTCGTACGGCACGCGCGTCCAGTCCGCCGTCATCGCGTCCTCGGAGCTGACCGGGCGCAACACGATCGGATGACCGTAGGTGCGGCCGTCGCCCTGCACGCCCACGCTGCGGACGTCGGCGAGCAGCACGACCGGGCACTGCCAGATGGTCCCGTCCAGGCCCGCGGCGGTGAGCTCCTCGCGGGCGATCGCATCCGCCTTGCGCAGCAGGTCGAGGCGATCCTTGGTGACCTCGCCGACGATGCGGATCGCCAGGCCCGGCCCGGGGAAGGGCTGGCGGCCGACGATCTCCTCCGGCAGGCCCAGCTCGCGGCCGACCGCTCGCACCTCGTCCTTGAACAGCAGCCGCAGCGGCTCGACCAGCGTGAACTCGAGGTCCTCCGGCAGGCCGCCGACGTTGTGGTGGCTCTTGATGTTCGCGGTGCCGGCGCCGCCGCCGGACTCCACCACGTCGGGATACAGCGTGCCCTGGACGAGGAAGTCGATGGTGTGCCCCTCGGCCGCCCGCGCCCCCAGCGCCTCCGACACCACGTCCTCGAACGAGCGGATGAACTCGCGGCCGATGATCTTCCGCTTCTCCTCGGGATCGGAGACGCCCTTGAGGTGACCGAGGAACGTGTCCTCCGCGTCGACCGTGATCAGGCGCGCGCCCGTCGCCTCGACGAAATCCTGCTGCACCTGCTCGCGCTCCCCCTGCCGCAGCAGGCCGTGATCGACGAAGACACAGGTCAGACGGTCACCGATCGCCTTCTGCACCAGCGCGGCGGCGACGGCCGAGTCGACACCGCCGGACAGGGCGCACAGCGCGAGACCGTCGCCGACCTGCTCGCGGACGTCGGCGATGAGCTGCTCGGCGATGTTCGCCGCGGTCCACGTCGGCTGCAGCCCGGCGACCTCGTACAGGAAGCGGGTCAGCACTTCCTGGCCGTGCGGGCTGTGCAGGACCTCCGGGTGGTACTGGACTCCGGCCATCTTCTTCTCGACGTTCTCGAACGCCGCGACCGGGGCGCCCGGCGTCGACGCCACCGTCGCGAACCCCTCGGGGGCGACCTGCACGGCGTCGTTGTGGCTCATCCACACCGGCTGCTCCGCCGGGAGCCCGGCGTGCAGCACACCGTCGCCCGTCGGGGTCAGGGTGGTCCGGCCGAACTCGCGCCCGCCCGTGTTGGCGACGGTGCCGCCCAGCGCGCGGGCCATCATCTGGAAGCCGTAGCAGATGCCGAACACCGGAACGCCCAGGTCGAAGACCGCGGGGTCGAGGTTCGGCGCGTCCTCCGCGTACACCGATGCGGGGCCGCCCGACAGCACGATGGCGGCGGGGTTCTTGGCGCGCACCTCGTCGGCGGTGATGGTGTGCGGCACCACCTCCGAGTAGATCCGCGCCTCGCGGACGCGGCGCGCGATCAGCTGCGCGTACTGCGCGCCGAAGTCGACGACCAGAACGGGGTTGGGTGAGGAGTCCGTCACCCGCGTCAGTCTAATCGCCGGCCGGGGCGTGCTCCGACATCAGGGCCGGTCATCGGGGCACGTCGACCAGCTCCCACAGCGGCACGTGCGCGTACCAGGGGAACTCGTCGGGGGTGACGCGGACCTCACGCCCCGCGAGGATCGCCTCGTTCTCGCCGCGCGCATGCGGAGAGAGCACGTCGATCGCGGCCTCCGCGACCCGATGGAGGTCGGCCTCGTCGAACCGGGCCCACAGCACCCGGCAACGCCGGTCGGCCGGCGGGGTGCCCGGGTGTTCGATCGCCCACTGCCGCAGCAGCGACGGGTCCTCCGGGGAACTCGCGAACTCGAACAGCGCGGCGCCGGCGCCGAGCCGATCGCCGATGGACGCGGTGACGCGCGGCTCGTCGTCGGGCCGAATGAGGACGGTGACGAGAGGGAATCCTGCGGACATGCGGTCACGCTACGGCGGAGGTGCCGCCGCCGTCATCAGGGTTTCTCCCTGTTCCGCCCCTGATAACGCCCGGTCTACCCCTCGCGGCGGCGGACGATCTCGGCGATCCAGATCGGCGCGAAGGGCGAGGTGCATCCCTTCGACACCGGGTAGTCGGCGAGCACCTGCAGGTCCTCGCCGATCGCGATGGCGCGCTCGCGACGCGACGCGTCCTCGATGCCGATGGTCGCGAGGGTCTCGTTCATCGCCCACTGCAGCTTCGGTTCGGCGTCGCGCATCTCGCAGGCGACGGTGTCGAGCAGGGCGTCCCGGTCGAGGTCAGCGGTCGTCACCGCGTGCGTCGTGAGCGCCCAGCCTGCCGCCCGGACCCTCGGGTCCGGATCGTCGAACCACCGGGTCCGCAGGGCGGCGGCGTGCGGCGACTTCTTCACCACGTAGTTCAGCAGCCAGTCGTGCGCCTTGTCGCTGCGAGTGGTGCGCAGCATCGTGTCCAGCTCGTCCTCGGTGAACGCCTTCGGCTTCACGATGAGCAGTGCGACGAGCTGCGCGGCCACGTCGCCGCAGGTCCACAGCTCGCGGGCGAGATCCGGGTCCGTGCCGATCGCCTTCGCCACGGCCCGCAGCTTCGTCAGGTTCACCCCGTGCGGATCGCCGTGCCGCTCGTTGACGGCCCGTGCCTTCGGGTCCTCCAGCGCCGCCAGCTCGGCCACGACCTCATCGACTCGCGTCATGCCCCGAGGTTAGCGCTGACGAAAGTCGCATCCTGCGGGCGGCCGAGGCGAAATCCCGCCTCGGTGGGCCGTAGAACGCGACTTTCGGAAACCGTGATCGGCTCAGGCCTGCGACTCCTGCGCCGGACGGACCTTCGGCAGGGGCAGCAGCAGCTGGCCGGGCGCACCGGCGGGCACGGCCGGCGCCTTCGGCGCGGTGGGGGCGATGCGCTGGTAGCCGGTGCCCTGCGCGGGGCGCGGGTCCTGCTCGCCCTTGTTCGGCCACAGCGACGCGGCGCGCTCGGCCTGCGCCGCGATCGACAGCGACGGGTTGACGCCGAGGTTCGCGGAGATGGCGGCGCCGTCGACCACGAACAGCGACGGGTAGTTGTGGATGCGGTGGTACGGGTCGATGACGCCGGTCTCGGGCGTCTCCGAGATCGCCGCACCGCCGAGGAAGTGCGCGGTCATCGGGACGTTGAAGATGTCGCCCCAGGTGCCACCGGCGACGCCGTTCAGCTTCTCCGCGCCGATGCGGGCGGCCTCGTTGCCCGCGGGGATCCAAGTGGGGTTCGGCGCGCCGTGCCCCTGCTTGGAGACCATGCGGCGCTTCTTCGAACCCGGGATCTTCTTGGTGTAGGTGGTGATCGAGTTGTCGAGGCTCTGCATCACCAGCAGGATCAGCACGCGCTGACCCCAGTCCTTCTGCGTGAGGAGCAATTTCAGGTCCGAGGGCTTCTTCGCGAGGCCCTTGAGGAAGCCGCCGAGGCGGGTGCGCTGCTCGCCGCCGTCGACGAGCAGCGTCTGCAGCAGGCCCATGGCGTTGCGGCCCGGGCCGTAGCGCACCGGCTCGATGTGCGTGTCGGGCGTCGGATAGAAGGAGCTGGTGATCGCGACGCCCTGCGACAGGTCCTGCGACGGGTCGGCGTGCACGCGGGCCGACCCGAGGATCGACTCGGAGTTGGTGCGGGTGAGCACGCCCAGGCGGTCCGAGAGCTTCGGCAGCGCGCCGGTGTCCTTGAGCGAGTGCAGCAGCGTCTGCGTGCCCCACGTGCCGGCGGCGAAGACCACGTTGTCGGCCGTGTAGACGGTCCGGTTCTTGCGCGCGACCGCGCCGGTGCGCACCGTCGAGACCTCCCAGACGCCCTTGCGGCCCTCACGCAGGCCGGTCACCGTCGTCATCGGGATGAAACGCGCCCCACCGGCCTCGGCGAGGTGGATGTAGTTCTTCATCAGGGTGTTCTTGGCGCCCACGCGGCAGCCCGACATGCACTGGCCGCACTCGGTGCAGCCCGTGCGGGCGGGGCCGGCGCCGCCGAAGAACGGGTCCGCGTCGGTGCGGCCCGGCTGGTTGAAGTACACGCCGACCGGCGTCTCGGTGTAGGTGTCCGCGACGCCCATCTCCTCGGCGATCTGCTTGATCACCCGGTCCGACGGGGTCTCGTGCGGGTTCTTCACCACGCCCAGCATCCGGCGGGCCTGGTCGTAGAACGGGCTCAGCTCGTCGTCCCAGTCCGTGATGTCGCGCCACTGCGGGTCGTTGAAGAACGGCGCCGGCGGCTTGTACAGCGTGTTGGCGTAGTTCAGCGAACCGCCGCCGACGCCCGCGCCCGCGAGCACCACGGCGTCGTTGAGCACGTGGATCCGCTGGATGCCGTAGCAGCCGAGCTTCGGCGCCCACAGGAACTTCTTGAGGTTCCAGGTGGTCTCGGCGAAGTCCTCGTCCTCGAAGCGCTGACCGGCCTCGAGCACGCCGACGCGGTAGCCCTTCTCCGTGAGCCGCAGCGCCGTGACGCTGCCGCCGAATCCGGAGCCGATCACGAGCACGTCGAAGTGATCGCCCGACTTCTGCTTGACTGCCTTGGCCATCTGGCACCCCTCACCCGTCCGCGGTGGACATGTGTCGTCACCGGGCCGCGGCTGAAGCGGCCCTACTGACGGGTAACGGTACTACTAAACGCCACTCAATAACAGGCCTTCGCGGTCAGTACGCGACGTTGAGGCCCACCTTCTGGAACTCCTTGAGCTCGCTGTAGCCCGCCTTCGCCATCGACCGGCGCAGGCCGCCGACCAGGTTCATCTGGCCGTTCGGCTCCGTCGACGGGCCGGTGAGGATCGTGGCGAGCGACGGCGCGGTGCCCGCCGCGGCGCCCTCGCCCGCGTCCAGTCCGCCGAGCTGCGCGGGCGCGACGGCGCCGCGCGGCATCGACGGGTGCGCCGCCACCGACGGCCAGTACCAGCCCTTGCCC
This sequence comes from Tsukamurella paurometabola, assembly GCF_900631615.1. Taxonomy (NCBI): domain Bacteria; kingdom Bacillati; phylum Actinomycetota; class Actinomycetes; order Mycobacteriales; family Tsukamurellaceae; genus Tsukamurella; species Tsukamurella paurometabola. The sequence goes on along the minus strand of NZ_LR131273.1, from coordinate 2,547,039 downwards.
GGGGCCTCCGCGGCGATCGCCAGGGGCGCGCCCAGCATGGTGGCGTCGGCGCCGCAGGCGATGGCGCGGGCGACGTCGCCGGAGCTGTAGATGTCGCCGTCGGCGATCACGTGCACGTACCGGCCCCCGGTCTCGTCCAGGTAGTCGCGACGGGCCGCCGCGGCGTCGGCGATCGCCGTCGCCATCGGGACGCCGATGCCGAGCACCTCGCGGGTCGTGGTGGCGCCCTCGGCCGAGCCGTAGCCCACGATGACGCCCGCGGCGCCCGTGCGCATGAGGTGCAGCGCGGTGCGGTGATCGCTCACGCCGCCCGCGACCACCGGCACGTCGAGATCACCGATGAAGGTCTTCAGGTTGAGCGGCTCGCCCGACGAGTCCTCGGCCGAGACGTGCTCGGCGGAGATGATCGTGCCGTGGATGACCAGCAGGTCGATACCGGCCTTGACCAACACCGGCGTCAGCTCACGGGCGCGTTGCGGCGAGACGCGCACGGCCACCGTCACCCCGGCATCCCGGACCCGGCCGACGGCGGCGGCCAGCAGCTCCGGATCGAGCGGCGCGGCGTGCAGCTCCTGCAGGCGGCGGATCGCCGCGATGCCGGTGATGTCCGACGCGGCCAGTTCGACGACCTGCTCCAGCTGCGCCTCGGCGTCGCGGTGCCGCGAGAACAGGCCCTCGGCGTTGAGCACACCCAGGCCGCCCAGTTTGCCGAGCTCGATCGCGAAGTCCGGTGATCCGATCGCGTCCGTCGGGTGCGAGAGGATCGGGGTGTCGAAACGGTACGCGTCGAGCTGCCAGGCGGTGGACACCTCCTTCGAGGAGCGGGTGCGCCGCGAGGGGACGATGTTCACGTCCTGCAGCTCGTAGGTGCGCCGGGCCGTGCGGCCCATGCCGATCTCAACCATGTCGCGCAACGCGCTCAGTCCTTCCGGTTCCGGAGCGAACGCCCCGAATGTGCCTGTTCAGCAGGGGTCTAGCGCGTGGTGTAGTTCGGCGCCTCGACCGTCATCGTGATGTCGTGCGGATGCGATTCTTTCAGACCCGCTGCGGTGATCTGCACGAACTGGGCGCGGTTGAGGTCGGCGATGGTCTGGCTGCCGGTGTAGCCCATGGCCGCGCGGAGGCCGCCGGTGAGCTGGTGGATCACCGAGCCGAGCGGACCGCGGAAGGGCACGCGGCCCTCGATGCCCTCGGGGACCAGCTTGTCCTCGGAGAGCACGTCGTCCTGGAAGTAGCGGTCCTTGGAGTACGACTTGCCCTGGCCGCGGCCCTGCATGGCGCCGAGGCTGCCCATGCCGCGGTAGCTCTTGAACTGCTTCCCGCCGACGAGGATGAGCTCGCCCGGGGACTCCGCGGTGCCTGCGAGCAGCGAGCCGAGCATCGCCGTCGACGCGCCGGCCGCGAGGGCCTTCGCCACGTCGCCCGAGAACTGGAGGCCGCCGTCGGCGATGACGGGGACGCCCGCCGGCGCGCACGCGGCCGTCGCCTCGAGGATGGCCGTGATCTGCGGGGCGCCGACACCGGCGACCACGCGGGTGGTGCAGATGGAGCCGGGGCCGACGCCCACCTTGACGCCGTCGACGCCCGCCGCGACCAGCGCCGCCGCGCCGCCGCGGGTGGCGACGTTGCCGCCGATGAGCTGCACGTCGTCGCCGATCTCGTGCTTGAGCTTCTCGATCATGTTCAGCACGCCGCTCGAGTGGCCGTGCGCCGAGTCGACCACCAGCACGTCGACGCCAGCGTCGCGCAGCGCCATGGCGCGCTCCCACGCCTCGTCGCCCGCGCCGACGGCGGCACCGACCAGCAGGCGGCCGTCGGAGTCCTTGGTGGCGTTCGGGTGCTGCTCGGTCTTGACGAAGTCCTTGACCGTGATGAGCCCGGTCAGCTTGCCGCTGCCGTCGACGATGGGCAGCTTCTCGATCTTGTGCCGGCGGAGCAGACCCAGCGCGGCCTCGGCGGTGACGCCCTCCTGCGCGGTGATCAGGGGCGCCTTGGTCATCACCTCGGCGACGGGGCGGTCGAAGTCGACCTCGAACCGCATGTCGCGGTTGGTGATGATGCCGACCAGCGTGCCCTTGTCGTCGGTCACGGGCAGGCCCGAGATGCGGAACCGCGCGCACATCTCGTCGACCTCGCGCAGGGTGTTGGTGGGGCTGCAGGTGACCGGGTCGGTGACCATGCCGGCCTCGGAGCGCTTGACGGTCTCGACCTGCTGCGCCTGCGCCTCGATGGAGAGGTTGCGGTGCAGCACGCCCATGCCGCCGTTGCGGGCCATCGCGATGGCCATGCGGGCCTCGGTCACGGTGTCCATCGCCGAGCTGATGAGCGGCACCTTGAGCGAGATCTCGCGGGTGAGTTTGGTGGAGATGTCGACCCCCGACGGGATCACGTCGGAGGCGGCGGGAACGAGGAGGACGTCGTCGAAGGTGAGACCGAGCATGGCGACCTTGGCGGGGTCGTCGCCCCCGATGAAAACGTTGCCGGATGCGGGCGCGGAAGAGGCGGAGCGCGTCATGTATCCATGGTACGCGGCGGATTCCTGCGCTCGTACAGCGCGTGTGACTGGCCTTCCCCGGGCATTTCTGCGTACCGTGGGGGCGTGCGCAACAATCTTCCCCCCGGCCTCCCGCCGGACCCGTTCGCCGACGACCCGAGCGACCCGACGGCCGCGCTGGACTCGCTCGACCCCGGTCAGCCGCTCGATCCCGCCGAACGACTCGCCGTCGAGGAGGACCTGGCGGACCTCTCCGTCTACGAGGCGCTGCTCGCGCACCGCGGCGTCCGCGGTCTGGTGATCTGCTGCGACGACTGCCAGGAGGATCACTACCACGATTGGGACATGCTGCGCGCGAACCTGCTGCAGCTGCTGGTCGACGGCACCGTCCGTCCGCACGAGCCCGCCTACGACCCGGCGCCCGACGCCTACGTCACGTGGGACTACTGCCGCGGCTACGCGGACGCGGCGATGAACCTCGCGAACGAGGACTGATCGGCTCCGGCGCACCCCGGACACGGCGAAGGCCCCCACCGCTGCGGTGGGGGCCTTCGCCGTCCTGCGCCCGGGCGGCCGCCCGTGTACCGGGGACCGTCAGCGCGGGAGCCACTCCTCGGGAACGATCGTCAGCACCGAGGTCGACGCGGCCGTCGTGGTCGTGGCCGTCGGGCGGGGCCGCGTCGTGGTCGTCGTCGGTGTGGTCGTCGTCGTGGTCGTCGTGGTGGTCGGGTCCGTCGACGTCGGATCGGGCGTCGTGGTCGTCACCGTCGTCGTCGGGGTCGTCGGCCGCGTCGAGGTGGGGCGCGTCGGCGTCGTCGGGTGCGTCGGCTCGGTCGGGATCGTCACCGTCGGCTCCGTGGTCGACGTGGGCGAGGTGGGCGGGATCGGCGACGAGGGCGTCGTCGGCCGCGTCGAGGTGGGCAGGTCGGTGGACCCGACCGGCAGCCCGGCCCGCGCCTCCGCGGCCCGGATCCGCTCCTCGAGCGCGGCCCGGTCCTTGTCGTTCTTCACCTTCGCGGCCTGCTGGCGCGCGCTGACCAGCGCGGCCTGCGCCTCCGCCTGGTTGCTGGAGTCGATCGCCCGGTCCGCGTTCTCGAGCTGCACCTTGGCCTCCGACGTGGCGATGGTCTGCGAGGCGGCGTCGGAGAAGACGACCTCCTTGACACTCCACAGCGCACCGTCGCCCGGACTCGCCGAGTTCACGAGCACCGTGCCGCCGCCGAGGATCGCCACTGCCGCGGCGGCCGCGCCGGCCACGAGACCGAAGCGTCTGCCGCGGCGCGACGGAGCATCCCCGATGGGGGTGACGTCGCCGTCCTCGTCGCCCGACGGTGCGCCGCCGGCGGCGGGCGCCGGGGGCACCGGCCGGGTCGCCCGCGACGGGCGGGCGCTGCGGCCGCGGCGCCCCGTCTCGGTGGCCGCCACCAGCTCGTCGATCGACGGGCCGGACGGGACCGGTGTGGTGACGATCTCGTCGCGCCAGTCCGCGAGGAGCGACGCGAGCGCGAACTCGGTCTGGTCCGCGGTCGTGACGGCGCCGCCGGCGGCGAGCGCCTCGATCAGGTCGTCGTCGCGGCGGACCGCGGCCACGTCGACGGGTGCGCCGTCGTCCGTGACCCGGTCCACGAAGCCGGTGTCCTCGGCTCCCAGCTCGCGGGGCGCGCCGGGCCGCATCGGGCGCATCGGCGGACCCAGACGGTGAGCGGCCGTGCGCTCGGGGTCGTGCGCATCGCGCCCGTGGTTGCCGCCCCGCTTGTCGTTGTCGTCGGCCATGTCAGTTCTCACCTTCTTTCGCGATCTGGTTCTTCAGCTTGGTCAGCGCTCGGTGCTGAGCCACGCGGACGGCACCGGCGGTACCGCCCACGGCCTCCGCGGTCTCCTCGGCGGACATGCCGACGACCACGCGGAGGATCAGGATCTCGCGCTGCTTCTCGGGGAGCGTGCTCAGCAGGCGGGCCATGTCACGGCTCGCCTCGGTGGCGAGCGCGTGGCTCTCGGGTCCGCCTTCCAGCGACGCTCTCTCTGGAATCTCGCCGACGGGGTCGGATTTGTTACGGGAGGCGTTCCGGAAGCCGTCCGCGACCTTGTGCGCGGCGATGCCGTACACGAACGCCATGAACGGACGCCCCTGGTCTTCGTAACGGGGCAGAGCCGTCATCACAGCCATGCACACCTCCTGCGCGAGATCCTCAGCCGACAGCGAGTGCCGCTCGCCGCCCCCGACCCGCGCGCGGCAGTACCGCACGACGAGAGGTCGGATGGTGTCGAGGACATCTGCGAGCGCGGACCTGTCACCGCGCGCTGCCTCGCGCACGGCCCGGTCGAGCTCCTCACCTGTCAGATTCATCGCCAGCCTGCATTCCGCCGTTACACCCCTGCCAGATCCGCGCCATCACGAATCCATTCCTCCTCCAGAGCAGCGACGATCCTCGCCGTGGCCGCCCCCCGCTCCTCTCCTGACGTGCCGCTCATCATTTTCGCACCGGCCCACCTTAGAGGATTCAACACCGACTCCGTGGCGACCTGGTAGCCCTGCTCGACGAGTTCGGCGGCGCGGTCCCCCTGCCCCGCGGCCATGGCGGCGGCGCCCGCGATGAGGAGCGTCTTCGCGTGGTGACGCGCCCGCCCGACCCCCGGATCGGCCGTGAGCAGCGCGTCGACGGCGGCCGCAGCGCCCGCGGCGTCCCCGGAGTACACGGCGAGCTCCGCGGCGACCCAGTCCCGGCGCAGGCGCGCGCGGGGCACGGTCCACCACGGGGCCGGCGCCCCGTCGCGGAGCGGACGGTCGGCCGGTGTCGCGGTGTGCGCGGTGTGCGCGGCGTGCGCGGCGAGGTGCTCGTCGGCCCGCTGGAGGAGGCGCGCACTCAGCGCGAGGCGGCCGGTCCCCAGGGCGTCCGCCGCGAGGCCCACCGTCGCGTCGACCGTCGACGCCACCCCGAGGTGGTATCCGGGTTGTCCGAGTGCGGAGATCGCAGCGGCGAGCGCGGCACCGTCGGGCACGGTGGCGGCACGGTGCCTTCCCGACTGCCGGAGCATCGACGCCTCGAGGCAGCGCGCGGCGGAGACGAAGGGGCCCTCCGCGATCCGGGCACAGCGCGTCCGCGCGGCGGCGAACCGTCCGGCCCCCGCGAGCGCCACCGCGCGGAGCCACGCGCGCCCGTCGGGTCCGTCGAGGAGCCCCGCGGGACCGCAGTCCGATCCGAAGGCCGCGACGAGGAGCGCGTCCGCCGAGGCGCCCGGATGTCCAGTTTCCAAAGATTTAACCTTCCAGAATTTGCAGACGTGACAATGGCTCAGGAGGCTTGTTCTCGGGCGTTGACGTTACCGTCATGTAAGAGTCAAGTCGCGCACCGACCGGCCCTCGTCGCGTCCGCATCCCGCCGGAAAACGCCGTAAAACATGTCGTTACCTGCGGCGACCAGGCCGCCGATTCGGGGTTCACGGTCGCAATTCATCAGGTTCACATCGACTCAATGAATGAACGCGACGTTAATTCTCACGCTGATCGAATCACCCCCCAGATGCCTCGGAACGGGTTGACCTTCGTCTGGCGAACTGCCTACGGTGAGAGCGCGAGAGGAACAACGACGTTTCCACGCCCGCGAGAACGCCGAGTGTCTGGAGAATGCGCATGCCTCAACCCAACGAACTCCCCGGTCCCAACTCGGACTTCTGGGATTGGCAGATGCATGGCGTGTGTCGCGGGGTCGACAGCTCGGTGTTCTTCCATCCCGATGGCGAACGCGGCCGCGCCCGCGCTCAGCGCGAGCGTCGCGCGAAGGAACTGTGCCGCACCTGCCCCGTTCTCGCGCAGTGCCGCACCCACGCGATCGCGGTCGCCGAGCCGTACGGCATCTGGGGCGGCCTGTCGGAATCGGAGCGCGCCGCCCTGACCGCGAAGTCGCGGGTCAAGACGAGCCGCATCGCGGGCTGACCCCCGCTCCCCGGAACGCCGGAGCGCCCCCGACCTCGCGGTCGGGGGCGCTCCGTTTCTCGGTCGAGCCGGGGGCGGCTAGTGCGCGTGCCCCGCGTGCGCGTCCTCGGCCTCCTCGGCCGGCTTGTCGACGACGGTCGCCTCGGTGGTGAGGATCATCCGCGCCACGGACGCGGCGTTCACCACGGCGCTGCGGGTGACCTTCACCGGGTCGATGACGCCGTCGGCGATGAGGTCGCCGAAGGCCAGCGTGGCGGCGTTGAAGCCCTTGCCGGTCTCGGTCACCTGGTTGACGATGACCGCGCCGTCCTCGCCCGCGTTGCTGGCGATCCAGAACAGCGGGGCGGTCAGCGCGCGACGGAACGCGCGCACGCCGAGCTTGACGTCGCCCTCGGCGCCGTCCTCGAGGTCGGCCAGCTGCGCGCTGACCTTGACCAGCGCGGTGCCGCCGCCGGAGACGATGCCCTCCTCGACCGCGGCGCGCGCGGCGGAGACGGCGTCCTCGACGCGGTGCTTGCGCTCCTTGAGCTCGGTCTCGGTGTGCGCACCCACGCGGATCACGGCCACGCCGCCGGCCAGCTTCGCGAGGCGCTCGGAGAGCTTCTCGCGGTCCCAGTCGGAGTCGCTGTTCTCGATCTCGGCCTTGATCTGCGCCGCGCGCTTCTTGACGTCCTCCGAGGAGCCCGCACCGTCGACGATGGTGGTGGCGTCCTTGGTCACCTCGACCCGGCGGGCGCTGCCCAGCAGGTCGATACCGGCCGTGGCCAGGGTCAGGCCCAGGTCGGTGTTGATGACGGTGCCGCCGGTGACGATGGCGAGGTCCTCGAGGAAGGCCTTGCGGCGATCACCGAAGAACGGCGCCTTCACGGCGACGGCGCGGATCGTCTTGCGCAGGGTGTTGAGCACCAGGGTCGAGAGCGGCTCGCCCTCGACGTCCTCGGCGACGATGAGCACGGGCTTGCCGGTCTCGACGATCTTCTCGAGCAGCGGCAGGAAGTCGGGCAGCGACGTGATCTTGTCGCGGACCAGGAGCACGAGGGCATCGTCGAAGACGACCTTGCGCTCCTCGAGGTCGGTGACGAAGTTCGGGGAGATGTAGCCCTTGTCGAACTGCACGCCCTCGGTGACGACCACGTCGGTCTCGACGCCCGAGCTCTCCTCGACCGTGACGACGCCGTCGGCGCCGACCTTGGTCATCGCCGAGCCGATCATCGTGCCCAGCTCCGCGTCGCGCGAGCTGACGGTCGCGACCTGCGCGATCGCCTTCTCGCCGTCGACCGGGGTGGCCTGGGAGACGAGGATCTCGGCGGCCTTGTCGGCGGCCGCGCCGATGCCCTTGCCGAACTCGATCGGGTTGGCGCCGGCCGCGACGTTGCGCAGGCCCTCCTTGACGAGCGCCTGCGCGAGCACGGTGGCGGTCGTGGTGCCGTCGCCGGCGATGTCGTTGGTCTTCGTGGCGACCGACTTGACCAGCTGGGCGCCCAGGTTCTCGACCGGGTCCTCCAGCTCGATCTCCTTGGCGATGGTCACACCGTCGTTGGTGACGACGGGGCCGCCGAACGCCTTCGCCAGCACCACGTGCCGGCCGCGGGGGCCGAGGGTGACCTTGACGGCGTCGGCGAGCTCGTCGACACCGGCCTCCAGGCTGCGGCGCGCCGACTCGTCGAATGCGATTTGCTTAGCCATGTTTCAAAGCTCCTAAGCTCTGCGGAAACGGCCGGACCGCCCGTCCCCGGCGGTTTCCCAGGGGGCCGGGCGGTCCGGAATTCGCACGTGTGCGCCGTTACTTGCCGATGACGGCCAGGACGTCGCGCGCGGAGAGCACCAGGTACTCCTCGCCGTTGTAGTTGAACTCGGTGCCGCCGTACTTGCTGAACAGCACGGTGTCGCCCTCATTGATCCCGGTGGGGACCCGGTTGCCCTGCTCGGTCACGCGGCCCTCGCCCACGGCGACGACGGTGCCGGTCTGCGGCTTCTCCTTGGCGGTGTCCGGAATAACCAGGCCCGAAGCAGTGGTGGTCTCGGCCTCGGTGGCCTTGACCAGGATCTTGTCGTCAAGCGGCTTGATGTTCACGCTTGCCACAGTTCGCCTCCATGTGTGGATATCGGTGTCATGTTGTCTGGCCCGAAAGTCACAGCCGTCGTCGCGGGTGCCGGCGTCACCTTGTGCGCGCGGGATGCCCCGCACGCACGAACCACTTAGCACTCTACCGATGGGAGTGCTAGCACTCAAGGGCGGCGTTGGAACAAGCTCCGGATCACCCCGATCGATCGGCCCCCGGCGGCAGGTAGCCGGCCAGGTGCGGCGCCCTCCCGAGGATCTCACCGAGCGCGGCGTCGGCCCCGTCGGCGCCCCGGCCGAGGGCGCGCCGCGTCCCGTCGTCCATCGGATAGAAGGCCTCGAGAACGAGACTCTCGAGCACCACGTCGTGAGGCCCGCCGAAGGTGGTGAGCGTGCTGACGAAGGCGAGCTCCGCGCCGTCCTCGCCCCGCAGCCGGAACGGGACGAAGACGCCGGGCACCGGGTCGGGCGCGGCGGCGACGGCCGGCGCCGGATAGTCGCGCAGCTCGCGGTACAGGTCGGCCAGGCGGGGGTCCGCGGTGCGCTCGTGGGTGCGCCGGACCCGCGCGAGCACGGACTCCCGCACCTGCGCGTGGTTGAGCAGGCGCGGTGCGAGCCCCGCGGGGTGCAGCGTCAGCCGCATGACGTTGAGCGGCGGGGCGAGCAGAGCGGCGTCGACACCGGCCACGAACAGCGCGGCCCCGGTGTTGGCGGTCACCAGGTCGAATCCCGCACCGAGGACCAGCGCCGGATACGGCTCGTGCGCGGCGAGAACGGTCTCGAGCGCCGCGCGGACGGGCCGCATCGGGGCGTCGTCGAGACCGTGCGCCGAATAGGCCGGAGCGAAACCGGCGGCGAGCAGCGCCGCGTTGCGCGCGCCCAGGGGCATGTCGAGGTGCTCCCCCAGCGCGGTCACGAGGCGCCGGCTCGGCCGGGCCCGGCCGGTCTCGACGAAGCTCAGGTGGCGTGCCGAGACGCCCACCGCCAGCGCCAGATCGAGTTGGGTCCGCCGCCGTCGCAGCCGCCAGTCCCGGATCATCTCGCCGCAGGTCACGGTTCGACGCTAGCGCCGGCCGGTGCGTGGCCGCTTTACCTCCGAGGTAATCGACGGTCCCACTGCGCCGGCGCAGACTCGGCGGCATGACGATCACCGAATCCGTCTCCGACCGCCTGGCGCCCGCCTTCACCGCGATGGCGGCGGGCCGTATCGCCTGGGGCGCCGCCGCCGTTCTCGCCCCGCGGGCCAACCTGCGGATCGCGGGCGCCCCGTCGCTCGGCGCCCCGCACACCGACTACCTCATCGGGGTGTTCGGGGTCCGGGCCCTCGCGATCGGGCTCGGGTACGTCACCGGCGACGCCGCGACACGCGCCCGGTGGCGCCGCCTCGGGCTGCTCGTCGACGTGGTCGACACCGTCAACGGGGTGGCGCGGCTTTCGGCGACCGACGATGCCGAGTCGCGCCGCGCCGGGCGCCTCCTGGTGGCGATCACCGGCGCGTACGCGACCGTCGGGCTGGCGGACGCCGCCGCCGGGATCCTGCGATCGCGTCAGGCGGTGCGCCGCGGGTGGTCCGAGCGGGCCGCGTAGGCCGCACCCACCCCGAGCAGGGTGATGCCGACCAGCAGGAAGGCGATCACCCGCGCCGCGCCGTCGAGCGCGGCGAGGTCGAACAGGAAGAGCTTCGCGACCGCGCCGGCGATGAGGGCCAGGCCCGCGACGGTTCCGGTGGCGCCCCCGTCCCGGCGTCGCTGCAGCAGGAGGTACGCGCCGGTCGCGATCCACGCGACGGTGGCGGCGCCGTGGCCCCACCGCGCACCCTCCTCACCGCCGAACGCCCAGCCGAGGTTCGCCAACAGCGCCGTCGCCGCGCCGAGCGCCGCGACACCGCAGACCACGCCGACGAGGTTCCGCGTGTCCTCGGCCACCTGCGGCACCAGGCGCCACGCGGCCACCGCCGCGAAGGCCAGCGCGAGCGCGGCGGTCGCGATCACCGGCCCGGTTCCGGCGCCCCGACGGACCGCCTCGTCGGCCACGGTCACGGTCGCGCCGTACTGCTCGAGGGCGATCGCCAGGCCCGCGCCGCCGAGGGCCGCGCCGGCCCAGCAGGCCGACGGTTCGCGACCGCCCGCGACGAGCGCGCCGAGGCCGAGCGCGAGGACGGCCGCGGGCAGCGCCGCGGCGGGCGTGGCGACCACGGCGCCGATGAGCGCGGTGAACGCGGCGACCCCGAACCACACGCCCCGAACCGTGGGCGCCGTGCCGGGCATCAGCCCCAGCGCGACCGTCCCGGCCGCGAGCGCGAGGGCGGCGAACGCCGCGGCCCAATCGGGGGCGCCGATGATCGCGAGCAGGACCGGAGCCGAGGAGACGATGCCGGCCGCGACCAGCGCCCCCGAGCGGCCCGACCGGGCCTCCGGATCGGCGGCGGCGAGCAGGCCGACGACCGCGCCGAGAACCGTCGCTCCGAGGACCGGCAGGGCGTCGGACGGGCCGGCGGCGAGGGCGAGCACCGCGAGGGTCAGCGACGTGCCGGCCGAGCGGACCACGTGCAGCCACGGCCACGCGGCCGGGCGCGAGACCCCGATCGACGCGATCGCGAGGATGAGCGTGAAGCCGCCGAGCAGATAGGCGTTGTCGGCGAGCGGAGGCGCCAGCAGGTAGACGGGCGCGTACAGCGCGATGCCGAGCCACTGGCTGCGCCACCGCATCGCGAGCGCGAGGCCGCCGAGGGCGATCAGGCCCGACAGCGTGAGGCCGACCACCGGGGGAACCCACTCGTAGATGCCGGTGACGGCGACCGTGTCGAGGTAGGCGGCGGCGATGCCGGTCGCGGCGAGAGCCGCCGACCCGATCCCGCCGCCCGGACGGCGGTGCAGCCACAGCGCCGCACCGAGGAGACCGGCGGCGAGGACGGTTCCGAGACCGACGCGCACGGCGGGTCCGAGGAGTCCGGCCTGCGCGGCGAGCACGAGCAGCAGCGCGACACCGATCAGCGTGACGAGAACGCCCGCACCGGCGAGCATCCGCGCGACGGTGAACACCGGCGGCCGGGCGGGCCGCGCCGGCGCCGGGGCGTGGGCAGGGGCAGGGGCGGGGGCGGGGGCGGGGGCGGGGAACGGTACGGGCGGAGGCGGCGGCACCGGCCGCGCCTGCGGCTGCGGCGCGGGCCGCGCCGAAGACGCAGCGGGCGGGGTCGCCGGCCGCTGCGCCTGGGTGATCAGCACGGGCGCGGCGGCGGGCCGCCGCAGCGCACCGAGCTCGGCCTGCATCCACTGCAGGCGCTGGACGGTGATGGCGAGTTCGCTGGAGAGCCGGGCGAGCCGGGCGTCCGTCTGCGGGACGTTCTGAGGCATGCCCTTACGCTGCCGCGCCGGGATGCGGCGCGGCAGCGTAGGACTACTCAGTGGGTGCCGGTACTTCCCACCCCGGCCCGCGCCCCGGGCGCGGCCTCCGCGGCGGGTGCGGCGCCGTCGGACCGGCCCGGGCGGGCCAGGGCGAGGACCGTGACGGTGCCCGCCAGGCCGACGAGCGTGAGCCCGACGACCACGGCGATGGCGGTGGTCATGCCGGGCAGCAGCTGCCCCGGCAGGGCCTGCGTGCCCGCGCTGGTGGTGATCGCGGTGACGACGGCCATCATCACGGCGCCGCCGACCTGGATGAAGGTGTTGAGCAGGCCGGAGGCGAGGCCCTGCTCGTCGTCATCGACGCCCTCGGTGGCCTGCGAGTTCACGGCCGGGAAGGTGAGCGCGAAGCCCACGCCGAGCAGCAGGATCGTCGGGAACAGGAACAGCCAGTAGCTGGCGCCGGCCTCCGCGCGGAGGAACCAGACGTACGCGCCGAGGAAGGCGGTGAGCCCGATCGCGACGAGCACGGTGCTGTTCACGCGGTCGAGGACGGCGTCGATCTTGGTCGCCGAGGCCACCACGAGCAGGCCCGCCGGCAGGAAGGCCAGCGACATGGCGACGGGGCTCCAGCCCAGCGAGTCCTGCACGTACAGCGTGACCAGGAACTGGAAGGCCGCGTAGCCGCCGAACATGACGAAGCCGGCGAGGTTGGCGTGCACCAGCCGGACGGAGCGCAGGATGCCCAGCCGGACCAGCGGGTGCCGGTGCTTGGCCTCGATGACGACGAAGGCGACCGCGAGCAGCGCGGAGACGGCGAACAGGGTCAGCACCGTCGGCGAGGCCCAGCCCAGGTGCGGCGCCTGGACCACCGTGTAGACGAGGATCAACAGGGCGCCGGTCGAGGTGACGGCCCCGGCCACGTCGAAACGCTTGAGCGCGAACGTCTCCGACGGTGCGGTGCGGGGGATGACCTTCCAGCCCAGGACGACGAGCGCGAGGGCGATCGGGCCGGGGAAGAGCAGGGTCAGCCGGTAGGAGACCTCGGTGAGCAGGCCGCCGAAGACGAGCCCCATCGAGAAGCCGGAGGCGCCGGCGACCGTGTAGATGGAGAACGCCTTGTTCCGGGCGGGCCCCTCGGCGAAGGTCGTGGTGATGATGGACAGGCCCGCCGGGACGGTGAAGGCCGCGGCGACGCCTTTGACGAAGCGCAGCGCGATGAGCGCGGCGGGCAGGTCGACGACGGCGGTGGCGACGGAGGCGACGCCGAAGACGAGGACGGCGCCGAGGAAGACGGGGCGCCGGCCGATCAGGTCCGCCGCGCGGCCGCCGAGGAGCAGCAGGCCGCCGTAGCCGAGGACGTACCCGGAGACGATCCATTGCAGGGCCGAGGGTTCCATGCCGAGCGCGGCCTTGATGGAGGGCAGTGCCACGCCCACCATCGAGATGTCGAGGGCGTCCAGGAACAGGGCGCCGCAGAGGACGAGCAGGAGCAGCCAGGTGCGGGAGGTCCAGCCGGAGGCGGTGGTGACGTGGAGCTCTTCCCTCCCGGGGGTCGGGGTCGACGGTGCTGTCGGGGGTTCGTGTGTCGTGGTCACTCCCGAGACTCTATGCGCATGCATTAAATGTGTCTACATTTAATGCGAAGGAATATTTTGCGGAGGTCCGGTGTAGACTGCGGGCATGAGCGTCAAAGGTGACGTCGTTCCGGCCGACGCACGAACCTGCACCCCCGCGGATGACGCGCTGGCGGAGCAGTGGCACCGCCTCATGCGCGACTACTCCCGGATGACCTGCGCGCTCGACCGCGCGCTCGCCGCCCACGAGCTCACCTCGTCCGAGTTCGAGGTGCTCGAGCAGCTCGAGCGTGCCCGGTCGGGCGCGCTCGACGGCGGCGAGAAGGTCCGCATGGCCGACCTGGCCGAGCACGTACATCTCTCGCAGTCGGCCCTCTCGCGCCTCGTGGCGCGCCTGGAGAAGGACGGCCTCGCCACCCGCGCCATGTGCGAGAGCGACCGCCGCTCGGTGTTCACCTCGATCACCGACAGCGGGCGGGAGCGCTACGCAGCGGCCCGGCCGACCCAGCGCGCGGTGCTGCGCGCCGAGTCGGCCGAGTGCGAGATGCGGGAGTACCTCTGCGGCGACGAGTGACCACGCCACGCAGGACCGGCCCGCCGGTCAGCCCGCGAGGCCGGCGACCGCGCGGTCGATCAGGTCCGCGATCTCCCGCGGGTGCGAGGCCAGCGAGGCGTGACTCGCGTCGAGTTCGACCACCTCGCGGGCGCCGATGCGCTCCGCCATCCGGCGCTCGTTGTCCGGGTGGATCATGCGGTCCTGGGTGGACACCTGGTACCAGCTGGGCTTGTGCCGCCACGCCGGATCCGTCACGGTGTCGCCGAAGGTCGAGCCGAGCGGCGCCTTCTGGGTGACGGCCATGACGAGTGCGGCGTCCTCGTCGAGGTCCTGCGCGAAGCTCTCGCGGAAGCGGTCCTGCGCGATCCACAGGTAGCCGTCGGAATCGGGGGCGATCGCGTCGACGGCGGCGGGCGGGTGCTGCTCCGTGATCGCGCCGGGGCTCTCCCCCGCGTCGGGAGCGAAGGCCGCGATGTAGACCAGCCCCGCGACGTTCGGCTGGTTGCCGGCCTCGGTGATGACGGCGCCGCCGTAGGAGTGGCCGACGAGCAGCACGGGGCCGTCGACCTGGGCGATCATCTTCCGGGTGCGCTCCGCATCGTCGGCGAGGGAGGTGAGGGGGTTCTCGACGGCGCGCAGCTCGGGGTAGCCGCGGCGCCGCAGCTCGATGATGAGCTCGCCCCAGTGGGCGGCCCCGCCCCAGAATCCGTGAACCAGGACGATCGTGGGCTTCTCCGTCATCGGTCGTGACCTTTCGTCTGCAGTGGACTATCGTTACCCTGTCCACGCTAGAAGGATGCGGAGTCAAATCCCATGCCTGATTCACCCTCATTCTTTGCCGATCGTCCAGGGGATTCGCCGGATGCACTGAGCGCTCTCCTGCGCGCCGTGCACCTGCGCGGGAACCGTGTGCGGCGCGGATCCCCGGCCGGACCGGTCGCGCTCCGCGTCACCGGCCGCCGGGTCGTGCACCTCGCGGTCTCCCCCGGCATGACGGTGCGGGTGGACGACACGACGGTGCCGCTGGGCGCGTCCGACATGGCACTGCTCCCCCGCGGCGACGAGCACGTGCTGACGGGACCCGCGGGCTCCGAATGGGTCACCGGGGAGTACACCGCCGACCACACCGTCGCCGATCCCGTGCTCGCGGTCCTACCGCCGGTGATCCACTGCTCCGGTGCGGCGCCGGACGCGCAATGGCTGCGTGCGAGCCTGGAACTCCTCCTCGCGGAGACGGATTCGCCGAGCCCGGGCAGCCATGTGATGGCGGCGCGGATCCTGGATCTGCTCTTCATCCACGCGCTGCGCCAGTGGGCGGCCGAGGCCGATTCCGGACCGGGGTGGCTCACCGCCGCGATGGACCCGCGCCTGGGCCCCGTCCTGACCGCCGTGCACGCGCATCCCGAACACCCCTGGAGCATCGACGAACTCGCACGCGTGGCGAACCTGTCCCGGTCGGCGCTGGCCGCGCGGTTCACCCGCTCGCTGGGTGTTCCACCCGCGGCCTACATCGCCGCGCAGCGCCTCGATCGCGCCGCGAACCTGTTGCGCGAGATCGATTCCCCGGTGGCAGAGGTGGGCCGCGCCGTCGGGTACGCGTCGGAGGCGGGGTTCAGTCGCGCGTTCCACCGCCGCTTCGGCGCCCCGCCCCTGCGGTGGCGCGCGCAGCAGTAGGACGCGCCGTCACGCCCCGGCGGGCGCGCGCTCTACTCCGCCTCGGCCGGAACCGCGGCCGGTGCGGCCTCCTCCGCCTGCGCGGCCTGCGGCTTGGGGATCAGCAGCGCGATGACGCCGGCGAGGATCGCGGCGACGGCGGCGACCACGAAGATCGTCTCGAAGGCGCCCTGCGTCGGGATGACGTGCCCCGCCATGGTGACCGATTTCGCGGAGATGATCGCGGCGGCGACGGCCGAGCAGATCGTCGTGCCCAGCGAGCGCATCAGCGCGTTCAGGCCGATGGCGGCCCCGGTCTCGTTCTGCGGCACCGACGACATGATGATCGTCGGCATCGCGGCGTAGGCGATCGCGACGCCGACGGTGCCGACGATCGACGCGAGCGAGAGCTTCCAGGCGGCGTCCATCAGGAAGTAGGCGAGCACGTAGCCGCCGGCCACGACGAAGGCGCCGATCGCGAGGGTGACGGCGGGGCCGACCTTCTTGATGAGGATGCTGGAGACCGGCGCGAAGATCATCATCATGATGCCGCCGGGCATCATCCACAGCCCCGCCTCGAGCATGCTCTTGCCCAGGCCGAAGCCGGTCGCGGTGGGGTACTCCATGATCTGCGGGACGCACAGCATCATCGCCATCATGCCGAAGCCGATGGTCACGGTCGCGATGTTGGTGATGAGCACCCGGGGCCGCGCGGAGGTGCGCAGGTCGACGAGCGGATCGTCGTGCCGCAGCTCGTAGGCGCCCCACGCGAACAGCACGATCAGGCCGCCGATGAGCAGGCCGAGGGTGGTGCCGGAGGTCCAGCCCCAGTCGTTGCCCTTGGAGACGGCGACGAGCGTGGCGACCAGTCCGACGGCGAGCCCGATCGAACCGACGACGTCGATGCGGCCGCCGACGCCGGGGGCACCGTCGGGCAGGACGAACAGCACGGCGGCGAGGATGAGCGCGGCGAGCACCGTCGAGACCCAGAACAGCATGTGCCAGTCGTAGGTCTGGGCGATCCAGGCCGAGAGCGGCAGGCCGATGGCGCCGCCGACGCCGAGGGTCGCGCTCATGGCGGCGACGGCGGTCGCGGTCATCGCCGGCGGCGTGACCTCGCGCATCATCGAGATGCCGACGGGGATGAAGGCCATGGCCAGGCCCTGCAGCACACGGCCGAGCAGCATCAGCAGGAGCCCGGTCGAGAGGGCCGCGGCGAGCGACCCGGCGACGAGCAGCGCGGCACTGAGGACGAGGACGCGCCGCTTGCCGATCATGTCGGCGAGGCGGCCGCCGATGGGCATGGCGACCGCAGCGGCGAGCAGCGTCGCGGTGATGACCCAGGAGGCGTTCGCCGTCGAGGTGTTCAGCAGTTGCGGCAACTCGGGCTGGATCGGGATCACGAGCGACTGCATCAGAGCCGCGACCATGCCGCCGAAGCACAGGATGATCACGGTCACGAGTGGGTGGTTCCGGCGGGAGCCGCTCGGCGCGAGCGCTCCCTGCTCGGTAACGGTGCTGGTCACGAGGACCACCTCTCTACGCAGGGCACGATTGGATGTGTGTAACATACATATCGTTGAACTGTGCAACCATATGCCTCGGGCGGGCACCGTGCAACACGGACATTCCGCCGGCCTGACAGAATCGGCGGATCGATCGTCGAGGAGGAAGCATGGACGACGCGGCGCGCCGCCTCGAGCGGGAGATCAACGCCCTCGGGCGGCACATGCGGGCGCGCCCGCGGTCGATGGAGTTGCACCTCGACCGGTCCGCGTACGTCCTGCTCCTGCTCCTCGACTACGCGGGCCCGAGCACGCTCAAGGAGATCGCGACCGAGCTCGAACTCGAGCAGTCCACCGTGAACCGTCAGGTCAACAAGGCCATCGAGCACGGCCTGCTCGAAACCGACGGTGCGGTGTCCGGCCCGAAGCGCATCTGCGCGACCGACGCGGGCCGCGCCGCCTTCCACCGCGATCGCGACGTGAAGCTGCGGGGCATCGGCTCGATCCTGGCCGACCTCGACGAGGCCGACCGGGAGGCGCTCATCTCCGGCCTCACGGCGCTCAACGCGGCGCTGGGGGCCCGCGCCGCGGAGTCCTGACTGCCGGGCGCCCTACAGCTTCGTCAGCCTGACCGAGAGTCCCGGGTCGGTCGCGGCACCGAGGTCGGTGGGCGTCGGATCCGCGTCGATCACGTGGGCACCGAGTGCGGCGATCATCACGCCGTTGTCGGTGCACAGCCGCGGCTTCGGCACGCGCAGTTCGATACCCGCCGCGTCGCAGCGCTCCTGCGCGAGCGAGCGGATGCGGGAGTTCGCGGTGGCACCGCCGCCGAGCACCATCGTCTCGACGCCGACGTCCTGCGCGGCGCGGATCGCCTTGAAGGTCAACACGTCCGCGACCGCCTCCTGGAAGGACGCGGCGATGTCCGGAACGTTCAGGGGACGTCCCGCGGCGTTCTCCGCCTCGACGTGGCGGGCGACCGCGGTCTTGAGCCCGCTGAACGAGAAGTCGTGCCGCGCGTCCTGCTGCCGCGTCATGGCGCGCGGGAAGCGGATGGCGTTCGGGTCGCCCTCGCGCGCCAACCGGTCGATCACGGGTCCGCCGGGGTAGCCGAGGCCGAGGAGGCGCGCGACCTTGTCGAAGGCCTCGCCCGCGGCGTCGTCGACCGTGGTGCCGAGCTCGGTGATGGGGGCGCCGAGGTCGGTCACGTGCAGCAGGTGCGTGTGCCCTCCGGAGACCAGCAGGGCGATGCACGGCGGCATCGGGCCGTGCTCGAGCGTGTCGACGGCGACGTGACCGCCGAGGTGGTTGAGGCCGTAGAAGGGGACGTCCCACGCGGCCGCGTAGGCCTTCGCCGCGGCGACGCCCACGAGGAGGGCTCCCGCGAGGCCGGGCCCGATGGTGACGGCGAGGGCGTCCGGCCGGTCGACGCCGGCGGCGGCGAGCGCGCGGTGCATCGTCGGGACGATGGCCTCGAGGTGCGCCCGCGAGGCGACCTCGGGCACCACGCCGCCGTACCGGGCGTGCTCGTCCTGCGAGGAGGCGACCTCGTCGGCGAGCAGCCTCGCCGTCCTCGACTCCGGATCCCACTCGACGATGCCCACGCCCGTCTCGTCGCACGAGCTCTCGACACCCATCACGATCATCGCTGTCCCTGCGCTTCCCGCTTCATCGTGTACGCGTCGGCCCCGGACGGCCGGTAGTAGTTCTTCCGCACCCCGACGGTGGCGAAGCCGTTGCGCTCGTACAGGGTCCGGGCGGTGTCGTTGTCCGTGCGCACCTCGAGGAAGACGGCGCCGCCGTGACGGTCGGCCTCGTCGAGGAGGGTGCGCAGGAGCGCGTACCCCACTCCCCTGCCCTGGTACTCGGGGTCGACCCCGATGGTGAGGACCTCGGACTCGGGGAAGAAGGTGTTGCCCAGCAGGCCGATCCCGGCATAGCCGACGAGCCTGCCGCCCGCGGTCTCATCGCGCGCGGCGAAGAAGCGGGTGTGCCGCTCGGGCGTGAACGCCGATGCGGGCCACGGGCTGTCGCCGGCGAACAGGACGGTCTCCAGTTCCGCGCAGCGCTCGGCCTCGTCGGGACGCAGCGGTCCGATCGGGATATCAGGCACGCGCGGCCATTTCGACGGCGTCGGGGCGGCGCAGGTAGAGCGGTACGAGCGGCTGCGGCTCGGTGCCGAGCAGATGCTCGCCCACCGCGACGAGACTCGCCGGCGTGGGCGAGCCCTCGACGACGCGGGCGCCGTCGGCGTCGAGCTCGGCGGGTTTGAGGACGCCCGGGCCCGCGGTCCGGACACCGTCGGCGTACCGGGCCCAGTAGACCTCCTTGCGCCGGGCGTCGGTCACGACCACCACATCGCCGGGCTCGCCGTGCGCGATGGCGTCGAGGCTGCACACGCCGTGCACCTCGATGCCGAGGGCGTCGCCGAACGCGGCTCCGGTGGCCATGCCGACCCGCAGGCCGGTGAACGGACCGGGACCGCAGCCGACGATGACGGCGCCCAGGTCGGTGCGTTCGAGCCCGGCGTCGGCGAGGCATTCGAGCAGGTACGGAACGAGCACCTCGGCGTGGCCGCGGGCGTGGGTGCGGTCGCGGCGGGCGAGCACGGCCCCGGTCTCGGAGTCGACGATGCCCACCGTGAGCGCCGGCGTGGCGGTGTCCAGGGCGAGCACGTACATATGTCCAGGTTACCGCCTCGCGGCCGGTCGCCCGAATCCGCGAGGGCGGTCAATCCGTGCGCATGAGCGCGCGGATGAATCGGGCGATCACGGCCCGGACCTCGGCCGACGCCGCGTCCCGGTCGTCGGCGCGCGTCACGTAGAGGGCGGATTCGTCGAGCATGCCGAGGATCACGTGCGCGAGCGGACGGACGGGCTGCGGCGCCATCCAGCCCTGTTCGACCGCCCGCGTGACGAGCCCCTCGATGACGGCGAGCCCGTACTTCTCCCCGCGGGCGCGCCAGCCCTCCCAGCCGAGCACTGCGGGCGCGTCGATCATGGTGATCCGCGTGATGCCCGGGGCCGCGATCGCCTCCAAGAAGGTGTCGACCGCGAGCAGCATGCTGTCGACCGGATCGAGGTCGCCGGCCGCGAGCACGGCACGGGCCGCACTGCTGACGGTCTCCTCCTCGACCGCGTCGAAGACGGCCTCGAACAGGCCGCGCTTGTCGCCGAACTGGTGGTAGAGCGCGCCGCGCGTGACGCCCGCGGCCTCGACGATCGCCTGGGTACCGACACCGGCGTAGCCGCGCTCCGCGAACAGCGTCCGGGCCGCGGCGATCAGCGCGGCGCGGGTCGCGGCGGTGCGCTCCGCCTGGGTCCGGCGGCCGCCCCGATCCTCACCATTGACTTCCATACAGGTTGCACGTAACTTTCATACCGAGTGTTCGTAACTACGCTCAGACCTTAGCCCCCGACTCCGAACAGGGTGTGTCATGCGGCGGTTCTACCTGGTCATGATGGTGATCGGCACCGTGGTGCCGTGGGCCTGCTTCGGCGGCTTCTTCGCCGCCGAGGGCCTCGATCTCCCCCTGTTCGCGACGAGCCTGTTCGCCAACGGTGCGGCAGCGGGGTTCACGGCCGACGTGCTGCTGTCGATCGTCGTCTTCCTCGCCTGGTCGGCGAGCGACGCGCGACGGATCGGGGTCCGGCGATGGTGGCTCGTGATCCCCGCGACGTGCCTCGTCGGGCTGTCGCTCTCGCTCCCCCTGTACCTCTACCTGCGTGCGGGCCGCGCCGCCCCGGAGCCCGCCGGCGGCGCCCCGTCCGTACCGCAAGGAGCCCCCGCATGAGCCTCGCCTCCCTCCCCACCGGCACCGTCGATTTCCACGTCTACGGCCCTGAGACCTCCGAACACCCGGCCGTGCTGTTCGTCCACGGCGCGGTCGTCGACCTCCAACTGTGGGACCGCGTCGCCGGCACGCTCGGTGCCGCCGGGCACCGCTGCTGGTCGGTCACGTGGCCGCTGGGCTCGCATCGCATCGCCTGCCCGGACGCCGTCGCCGACGGTCCGCGCGGCGTCGCCCGGATGATCGCCGACTTCATCGACGATCAGGGCCTGGCGGGCTGCACGCTCGTCGGCAACGACACGGGCGGCGCCATCTGCCAGTACCTGCTGCGCGACCGACCCGAACTGATCGGCCGGGTCGTCCTCACCAATTGCGACGCCTTCGAGACCTTTCCGCCGCAGCCGTTCGCGATGCTCTTCGCGCTGCTGCGGCACCGCGCGCTGATTCGCCCGCTGATGGCGACGATGCGGTCAACGGCGCTGCGGCACTCACCGATCGGCTTCGGACTGCTCGTCGGCGACCCCGACCCGGAGGTCACCGCGTCCTGGGCGCGGCCCACACAGGTCGCCGCGAAGATCCGCGCCGACCTCGCGGCGCTGCTCGCCGGGATCGACCCGTCGGACCTGGCCCGGGTGTCGCCCGCGATGCGCGACTTCCCCGGCCCCGTGACGCTGGTCTGGGGCATGGCCGATCGATGCTTCACGCCCGCGCTGGGGCGCCGGCTCGCGGCCGCGTTCGGGGACGACCGGCCGGGCGGCACGCGGTTCATCGAGGTCGACGGTGCCCGCACCTTCGTCTCACTCGACGAACCGCGAGCCGTCGTGCGGGCGATCACCGAGATCGCCGCGGTCCCAGCCCGATAGCTCCCGCCGGCGCATCGCCGCCCCTCCGGTCAGAAGGGTGGAGATTCCGCACCACCGACCGGATCCGTTCATATCTTCATCGCACTCCTGCTCTATGGCATCGCACGAGCCGAACATGGCGGAACCGTCGAACTCGTCGGTGCCGGGGAGCACCATGGAGTCATGAGCGAGAACACCGATCCCCTCCCCGACTGGGCGCCGCTCGTCCGCGGCCTGCACACCCGATTCCGCACCCGCGACTTCACCGCCGGCCTCGAGCTGGTCACCGCGTTCGCCGCCGAGGCGGAGGCCGCGAATCACCACCCGGACCTCACACTGCGGTACGGCACCGTCGACGTGCTGCTCTACAGCCACGACGCCGGCGGCGTCACCGACCGCGACCGGAGGCTCGCGGCCCGGTTCTCCGAGATCGCCCGCGAGCGCGAGATCACCGCGAACCCCGGGGAATCCTCGGTGGTCGAGCTGGGCCTCGACACCGCCGACGCCGCGGAGATCGCGCCGTTCTGGTCGGCTGTGCTCGGTGCCGAGGTGCAATCCGGAATCGAGGGCGTGGAGGTCCGCACCCACGGCGCGGACGCGATCCTGTGGTTCCAGCACACCGACCCGCACGAGACGCCACGACAACGGTTCCACCTCGACGTCTGGGTCGATCCGCGGGAGGCACGCGGCCGCATCGACGCCGCCCTCGCGGCGGGCGGCCGCCTGGTGTCGGACGCGCACGCGCCCAGCTTCTGGGTGCTCGCGGACGCCCAGGGCAATCACGCGTGCATCTGCACGGTCGCCGGGAGGGACTGAACGGACCGGGTCAGGCCCCGTCGACCCACTCCCAGGTGACGGTGCGGACGTCCGTGCCCTCGGCGCGCCGCAGGCGCACCATCAGGTGCCGGTCGGCGAGGCGTTCGGCCACGCCCTCGCCCCACTCCACGACGACGACGCAGTCCTCGAGATCGGTGTCGAGGTCGAGGGCGTCCAGCTCGTCGAGTCCGCCGAGACGGTAGGCGTCCACATGGACGAGGCCCGGGCCGCCGGGCTCGCCGGGCCGGTGTTCGCGGGCGATGATGAACGTCGGCGACGAGACGCGCCCCGTGACGCCGAGGCCGGCGGCGATTCCGCGGGTCAGCGCGGTCTTGCCGGCCCCGAGCGGGCCGTCCAGGATGACGAGATCGCCGGCGGCGAGACCGGCGGCGAGTTCCCGGCCGAGGGCCTCGGTGTCCTCCACCTCGGGCAGGACCCGCTCGCCGCGGGCATCGTCGCCGCGCACCCCGCCGCTCACCGGGTCACCCGCGCCACGAGGTCGGCGATGGCCCGCGCCACCCGCGGCGCGGACTCGAGGATCAGCATGTGCCCGGTGTCGGCGAGCACGATGAGCTCGGAGTCGAGCTCCTCCGCGAGCGCCGCGGACTTGCCCAAGGGCGTCATCCAGTCGTGGTCGCCGCACACCACCGACGTCGCGATCCGGCGGAGCACCGGCAGCGCGGCCCGCTCGTCGTAGTCCTCCAGCGCGGGCATGAACCCCGCGTAGGTGCCGAGAGGCGCGGACAGGCTCATCGTCGACGAGAAGTCCGTCATCGTGGCGCTCCGGTCACCGGGCGCGTACGCGCCCGCCGTCACGAACGGCGTCGCGATCGGCTTGATCACCTCGCGACCGCGGCCCACCACCGAGGGCAGGAAGCGGATCGCGGTGCGCACCACGTCGAGCACCGGGTTGCGCAGCGCCGCGGCCAGTCCCGCATCGGTGAGCGCGTGCGAGGCGGTGCCGAGCAGCGCGGCGCCCACCACCCGCGTGCCGACCAGCTCGGGGTGCCCGGTGGCGAAACCACAGATCGCCATGCCGCCCATCGAGTGCCCGGCGAGCACGACCGGCCCCTCGGGGACCAGGGCGCGCAGGAGGGTGGCGATGTCGTCGCCGAGCAGCGCGACGGTGCTCTGTTCCGGCGTGCAGCCACCGGAATCGCCGTGGCCGCGGCAGTCCGGGAAGACCATCCGCACGTCGTCGCCCCATCGGGCCCGCAGCTCGTTCCGCACGAGCACCCACGACGCCGTGCGCAGCGTGAAGCCGTGCACGAAGAGCACCGTCACCGGGGCGGACCGGGGGCCGACCTCACGGACGTGCAGCGGCACCCCGTCGGTGCTCATGACGATCGACTCCCGGTCGGCCCGGAACACCAGATCGTCGGGCGAGACGGGATCCTCGCCCGCGCCGCGCACGCCGAGAGCCCTTGCGGCGGCGGCGATCCCCGTCAGCGCGGCGACCGCGACCCCCGTGCCGAGCCCGGCAAGCAGCGCCGGCCCTGGCGGGCGCGCGGGGATGTGGATACGGCCGCGGTCGTCGTTCACTGCTCCCCCGTGTACGTCCGGACGGCGCGCCCGCGGACGCCGGTGAGGATCTCGTAGTCGATGGTGCCGACCTTCTCGGCCCAGTCGGCGGCGACATCGGCACCGGGAGCGTCGCCGAACAGCACGGCGGTGTCGCCCTCGGACACCCCGCCACCGTCGGGCCCGAGGTCGATCACGCTCTGGTCCATGCAGACCCGGCCCACCTGCGGGAACCGCCGCCCGCCGATCGCCACCTCGATGCGGCCGCTCAGGGGGCGCCACACGCCGTCGGCGTAGCCCGCGGGTATCAGCCCGACGACGGTGTCGCGCGGCGCGATCCAGGTGTGGCCGTAGCTCACCCCGTCGCCCTTACGGAGCCGCTTGACCAGGATGACGGGCGCGGCGAAGGTCAGTGCGGGCCGCAACCCGAAGTCCCTGCCGGGCACCGGCACTCCGCCGTAGAGCGCGATCCCCGGACGCACGAGGTCGAAATGCAGGTCCGGGCGCGTGAGCGTCGCGGCCGAGTTCGCGGCGTGCACCTGCGTGGGCGTCAAT
Source organism: Tsukamurella paurometabola (assembly GCF_900631615.1). Classification (NCBI taxonomy): domain Bacteria; kingdom Bacillati; phylum Actinomycetota; class Actinomycetes; order Mycobacteriales; family Tsukamurellaceae; genus Tsukamurella; species Tsukamurella paurometabola. Next base: position 2,522,393 of record NZ_LR131273.1, on the reverse strand, counting down.
CCGTGCGCGCGAGCATCGGCGACGGTGGCGGCCAGGGCGTCGCGCTGCACGTCGAGGAAGGGGTGTTCCGGCTCATCGCCGTGCGCGAGGTGCGTGAAGAGACCCTGCAGTTCGACGGTGCCGTCCCGCTCCGCCGCGATCAGGCCCTCGCGCAGGGCCGGCCACTCGTCCGGCGCGACGCCGTTGCGGTTCAAGCCGGTGTCGACCTTCGCGTGGACGATCGCGGGCCGGCCGACGGTCCTCGCCGCGGCCACGACGGCGGCCAGTTGCCGCGGCGAGCTGACACCGATCCGCACGTCGGCGTCGATGGCCCGCTCGAAGCCGCTCGTGCTGAGCCAGCTGAGCAGTGGCGCGGTGACGCCGCCCTCGCGGAGCGCAACCGCCTCGTCGACCGTGGTCACCCCGATCTCGGTGGCGCCGCCGGCGAGGACCGCCCGCGCGACCTGCAGGGCGCCGTGACCGTAGGCGTCGGCTTTGAGCACGGCCATCACGGCGGCGCCGGGGGCGTGGTCCGCCACGATCCGCGTGTTGTGCGCGATCGTGCCGAGGTCGATCTGCGCGGTCAGCCGCTCCAGCCCGGTCGCGGGAATCGATGTCTTCATGGCGCTGCCAGCCTAGTCGCGCAGCACGGCGCGCAGGACGCCCGGCACCGCCGCGCTGATCGCGGCGGCGTGCGTCGGCGCACCGTCTGCGGCGCGGGCCGCGGCGAGGCCGTGCACCCGCGCGGCGCAGGCGGCGGCGTCGAGCGGCGTGAGCCCCGAGGCGAGGAGCTTGCCGACGAGGCCGGTCAGCACGTCGCCCGACCCGGGCGTGGCGGCCCACGACGACCCCGCGGTGTCGGCCACGGCGGTGCCGTCGGGCGCGGCGATCACCGTGACGTGCCCCTTGAGCAGCACCGTCGCGTCGAGCTCGCGGGCCGCCTCCCGCGCGGCCGCGACCCGGTCGTTGCCGATGGGACCCACGAGCCGCGCGAACTCCCCGGCGTGCGGGGTGAGCACCGTCGGGGCGGTACGTCCCGCCAGCAACCCCGGGTGCTCGGCCAGCAGGGTCAGGGCGTCCGCGTCGAGCACCGTCGGGAGGTCCTGGTCGAGGACCCGGGCCAGCCGGTCCGCGGCGGCGCCGTCGACGCCCATGCCGGGGCCGGCGGCCCAGGCCTGGACGCGCCCGGCGTCGGCGACATCGTCACTCGCGACCGCCTCGGGCCACGCCGCGAGGACGGCGGCGCGGGCGGTGCCGGCGTACCGGACCATCCCCGACGTGGCGCGGATCGCCGCTCCCGTCGCCAGCACGGCGGCGCCCGGGTAGGCCTCGCCGCCCGCGACGACGCCGAGCACGCCGAGGCTGTACTTGTCGTCGGCGGGGCCGGGGACCGGCCAGCGCGCGGCCAGGTCGGCGTCGTCGTAGGCGCGCAGCTCGCCCGTCCCGAGCGCGAGCCCGATGTCGACGAGCTCGACGCGGCCGCAGTGCGCGGGAGCGAGGGCGTGCACGGGCTTGAGCGCCCCGAACGCGACGGTGACCGCGGCGGCGACGGCCGGTCCGTGGACGACGCCCGTGCGCACGTCCACGCCGGAGGGCGTGTCGGCGGCGACGATCGGCGCGGCGAGCCCGGCGACGACGGCCGCGGCCTCGGGGCGGAGCGCGCCGCGGGCGCTGATCCCGACGATGCCGTCCACCACCAGGTCCGGGCGGTCCGGGGCGGCGACGATCCGGCCCCCGGCGCGCCGCAGCGCCCGCAGGCCCGCGGCGTGGGCGCGGTCGGGCGCGAGCAGCACCGCCTCGACAGCGACGCCGCGGCGGCGCAGGAGGGCGCCGGCGTGGAGTGCGTCCCCGCCGTTATCGCCGGAGCCGACGAGCAGCGTCACGCGGCGGCCCGACGTGCCGCCCGTGCGCACCGACAGCTCGGCCGCGCAGACCCGCGCCAGTCCGTACGCGGCGCGGCGCATGAGGGCACCGTCGGGCAGGGCGGCGAGGAGGGGCGCCTCGGCCGCACGCACGGAGTCGGGGTGGTGAAAGTGCCGCACACGGCCACGCTACGGCAGCCGGCCGGAGGGCGATCGACTAACGTGAGCCCCGTGACTGACGCGGGCAAGCTGGTGAAGAAGCTGCAGAAGCGCGGGCCGCACCGCGTTCTCAAGGGCGACCTGGGCGTCGCGGGCCTGCCCGGCGTGATCTACACGCCCGAGAGCGGCTCCAACCTGCCCGCGGTGGCCTTCGCGCACGACTGGCTGACCCCGCCGAAGCGGTACACCAAGACCCTGCAGCACCTCGCGTCGTGGGGCTTCGTCGTGGCCGCGCCCGACACCGAGGGGGGCATGCTGGCCTCCGACGGCCGGCTCGCGATCGACCTGGGCACCGCGCTCGACGTGATCACCGAGGTCCGCCTCGGCGACGGCGCGATCACCGTGAACAAGGCCAAGCGCTCCGTGGTCGGTCACGGCTGGGGCACCGGCGCCTCGCTCATCGCCGCGGCCGCGGACTCCCGCATCGAGTGGCTCGCCGCGCTGTTCCCGGCGCCGACCTCACCGCAGGCGGAGAAGGCCGCGACCGGCACGCACGCCAACGCGCTGATCCTGGGCGCACCGGGCGACGAGCACTCGATGACCTCGAACGCGGGCGTCCTCTCCCTCCGCTACGCCGGACCGACGGAGCTGCGGATCGTCCCCGGCGCCGAGCCCGGTGGCCTGGCGGAGGGCATCTCGCTGCGCGGGGCGCTCGGCGCGGGCGGCTCCGACAAGTCGACGCAGCGGACGGTCCGCGCGCTGCTCACCGGCTACCTGCTCGGCGGGCTCGCCGACGACAAGGAGTACAAGGTCTTCGCCGAGGTCGGCGCCGACCTGGGCGACAGCTCGTACGTGTGGGACCCGAACGCCGAGCCGGAGCAGCCCAGCGCGCTGCAGCGGCTGCGCAGCCTGGTCTGACGCCCGGCCCCGGCGCTCAGCCCGCGCTGAGCCAGGACTCCGGCTGCTCGGTGCGCGCGATCACCGGGATCGGCTGCGTGATCGCCGCCGGTTCCGGGGCGACACCCGCGACGCGCAGCAGCTCGTCGAACAGATCCTGGCGCTCGGCGATGCGGATCGCGCGGGCGTGATCCTCGGGACAGGGGTCGGTACTGCTCATCGTGTCTCCTAGCTGCCACTGACCGCGAACTCCGCTCCAGTGCCCTGGTCCGCCGCCTCCGCAGGCGGGCAGGGCTCCTCCGCGGGTGCGGAGTTCGGCGCGGGCGCGGGGTTCTGCGCGCCGTCGTTCGCGGGCCGGGCCGGAGTGACGGGCACGACCGGGCTCGGGGTGGCCGACGGGGTCGCGCCCCCGGCTCCGCCGCCCGTCCCGGAGGGGGATGCCGCCGCGGGCGTCGCGCCCGCGCCGGTCTGCGCCGACTCGGGCTTCGCGCCGGAGCCGTCCGCGCCCGCCCCGTCGTTGCCGGTTCCGCCCTGCGCCGCGTCCTTGCCGGCACCGTCCTTACCGGCGGCGTCCTTGCCAGCCCCGTCCTTGGCGTCGACCGCGGTGAGCTTGCCGTCCTCGCCGACCTTGAGGGTGGCCTTCTCGGCGACCGTGCCGTCCGGCTTCTTGGCGGTGACCTCCACGGTCTTGCCGTCCGGGCTGAGCGTCGCGGTGACGGTGCGCCCGAGGGCGTCGACGCCGAGCACCTTCTCGCCCTTCGCGGCCTTGTCCCCCGCCTTGTCCGCGTCCTTGTCGCCGGCCTTGTCCGTGTTCTTGCCGTCGCCGGTCTTGTCCTTGTCGCTCAGGCCGAGCTGCTCCGCGATCTTCGGGAGCAGCTGCGAGAGCCAGGACGGCGTGCCGCTGCCCGTGCCCGTCCCGGTGCCCGTGCTGGGCGTCGCGCTCGACGGGGTGGTGCTCGCGCCCGTCGTGGTGGGCGTCGTCGTGCCGGTCGTCGTGCCCGTCGTCATGGGGCTGGTGGACGTCGGGCTCGTGCTGGGGCTGGTGGAGGTCGGGGACGTGCTGGACGGGCTCGTCGACGTCGGCGAGGCGCTGGACGGCGAGGACGTGCTCGGCGACCCGCTGCCGCCCCCTCCTCCGCCGCCGCTGGTGACGGGGGACGTGGTGGTCGGGCTCGTCGTGGTCTGCGTGGTGGTCGCGGTGATCGCGCCGAACGTCGGCGCCGGGAACGCCGACGAGTCGATTCCCTTCGCCGCCTCGGGCACGGTCGCGTACGCGGCCTGGATCGCGGAGCTCGCGGTCGTGCAGGCGCCGCGGAACGTGACGAGATCCGCTCCCAACTGCTTCTCGAATCGGATTCTGACTTCGTTGAGCTCGTCCATCGTCACCGTACCCATGGTGAGCGCGCCGACGACCGTCATCTTGAGCCCGCTCCCCCAGCCGATGTTGAACTCCTTCGTCGTGAACTCGCTGAGCGCGGAGATCTTGGCCGCCACGGCCGCGACCACCGCGTCCGGTACGGCCTCCGCGGCGGTCGCGGCGCGTTCCAGCACGGTCGCTACCGGCTCGCTCCGCGTCTGATGCGCGTTCAGGGTGGTGACGGCGGCGCGGCCGGCGTTGTCCGGCCAGGCCGTCTGCACACTCGTGCGCGCGCCGGACTGGTCGGTGGCCGCCTGCCGCGCCGCGGTCGCCTGCTGACGGAGCATGACCGCGTCGCCGCGGAGCGAAGCCAGGTCGATGCCGCGTTCGTTGTCGTAGTTGCGGCAGACGTAGTCACGCCAGTCGGGCCACTTCCGGAACGAGAGCCATTTCGCGATGTCCAGCATGTCCTTGAAGTACTGCAGACACGCCGCGCCGCCGTCGAGCATCTCGTCGACGGTCTTCTCCGCCACGGATCAGGCCCCGGTGACGGCGGCGGCGCCGCTATCGTCGGTGGTCTTGTGCGCCGACGCGGAGGTGGTCAGCCCGGTGCCGCACGCACGGGAACCCGCCTGCCAGGCGTCGATGCCCTTCGCGAGACTCTCCATCGTGGCGGCGTAGGCGGCGCCGTCCGCCTGGTACTTCCGGCCGAAGTCCCCGGCCTCCGCGGTGAATCCGCGGATCCGGCCGGCGACGGTGCCGAGGTTGTCGGCCACCGTCGAGTACGTGCCCCCGGCCGCGCTGACGGCGGCCGCGTCGATCTTCGTGCCCATGCGATCCCCCTCGCTGCGACGTCCCCTTACTCATTGGACGCACCAGTGGGCGGATCGGTTCCCCCGAATCCGTCAGATCGCGCCGGCGGCGCGCACCGCGTCGAGCAGCCCGGCCGGTCGCCGATCCACCGGAAGCGGCTCGACCTGCGCGAAGCCGCAGCCGAGGGCGCGGGCGGCACCGTCGGCCTCGGCGCTGTCGCCGACCATGAGCACCCGCTCCGGCGGCAGACCGAGTGCCTCCGCGGCGGCACGGAAGACCGCGAGGTCCGGCTTGGCGTGCCCCACCTCGAAGGAGAGGACGAACTCGTCGACGAGGCCGTCGATGCCCTCGCGCGCGAAGGCCGGCCGGATGTCGTAGCCGATGTTCGACAGCACGCCGACCCGCAGACCGGCGGCGCGGGCGGCGCGGAGTACGTCGGCGGTGTCGGGGTAGATCGTCCAGTTCAGCGGGTTCGAGAACTCGCCGTACAGCCGGTCCCGCTCGGCCTCGTCGGCGATGCCGGAGTGCTCCAGGATGTGCAGGTACGCGCCCCGGTGATCCGCGGACGAGAGGTCGCGGGCGTGCCAGGTGCGCAGCGCCTCGCCCTCCATCGGGACGGGCGGCCCGACGGGCACCGTCATCCGGTGCAGCAGCTCCCGCTGGGCGGCGTCGTCGAGGACACGCCCCGCGGCGTCGGTGAGGCCCGCGAACCACGCCGGGTCCGGCTCGAGCCGGAACAGCGTCCCGGAGAAGTCGAACAGCACACCCTCGTAACCGGTCATAGCCACACGCTACCGGTTATGAAAACGTTTCGACAAGAGGTCGGGGGAACCGGGTGCTCAGGAGATCAGGCCGGCGAGGCGCTCCGCGGTGCCGCGCGCGACCTCCTCGGTGGGCGCCTCGACCATGACGCGGACGAGCGGCTCCGTGCCCGACGGGCGCAGCAGGATCCGGCCGGCCTCGCCGAGCGCGGCCTCCTCCGCGGCCAGGGCCGCGACCAGGTCCGACGAGGCCATCGCGGCGGCCTTGTCGATCACGCGGACGTTGACCAGTACCTGCGGCAGCACCGTGAGCACGGACGCGAGCTCGGCCAGCGACGAGCCGGTCTGCGCCATCCGCTCCATGAGCTTGAGGCCGGTGAGCACGCCGTCGCCCGTCGTGCCGAGCGCCGGCAGCACGACGTGCCCCGACTGCTCGCCGCCCAGGGCGTAGCCGCCGGTGCGCAGTTCCTCGAGGACGTACCGGTCGCCGACGGCGGTGGTGCGCAGGGTGATGCCCGCGGCCTTCATCGCGAGGTGCAGGCCGAGATTGCTCATCACCGTCGCGACCAGCGTGTTGTCGGTGAGCTCGCCCGCCTCGTTCATCGCGATGGCGAGGATCGCCATGATGGCGTCGCCGTCGACGGTCCGCCCGTTCGCGTCGATCGCGAGGCAGCGGTCGGCGTCGCCGTCGTGCCCGAGCCCCAGATCGGCCTCGTGCGCGAGCACCGCCGCCCGCAGCCCCTCGAGGTGGGTCGAGCCGCAGTCGCGGTTGATGTTGAGGCCGTCCGGAGCGTCGTGGATGGCGATCACCTCGGCGCCCGCATCACGGTAGGCCTTGGCGGCCACCGTCGAGGCGGCACCGTTGGCGGCGTCCACGACGACCTTGATGCCCGTGAGCGGGACGTGCACGGCCGACTCCAGGTGCGAGACGTAGCGGTCGACCGCGTCGAAGGCGCGCGTGACGCGGCCGATCGCGGCGCCCGTCGGGCGGGGCGGGGCGGGATCGTCCAGGGCCGCCTCGATGGCGTCCTCCTGCGCGTCCTCCAGCTTGTGCCCGCCGCGGGCGAAGAACTTGATGCCGTTGTCCGGCATGGGGTTGTGCGAGGCGGAGATCATCACGCCGAGCGCCGCGTCGTACTCCGCGGTCAGGTGCGCGACGGCGGGCGTGGGCATGACGCCCACGAGCAGCACGTCGACGCCCGCGCTGGTCAGGCCCGCGGAGACCGCGGCGGAGAGCATCTCCGACGATGCCCTCGGGTCCCAGCCGACGACCGCGAACGGCCGCTGCGGGCCGTCCGGGTCGTGCGCACCGAGCACGGCCGCCGCGGCGGCGGACAGGCGCAGAGCCAGGTCGGCGGTCAGATCCTTGTTGGCCAGGCCGCGCACACCGTCGGTCCCGAACAGACGCCCCATGGGTTCAATACCTCACACGTAGAGAGACGGGTGGAAACGAGACCAGGGCAGGCGCCCGCACGGATGCGGGTGCCTGCCCTGGTGGAAAGCCTGCAATCAGCGCTTGCTGTACTGCGAAGCCTTGCGGGCCTTCTTCAGGCCGTACTTCTTGCGCTCGACGGCACGCGGGTCACGCGTGAGGAAGCCGGCGCGCTTGAGCGCGGGGCGATCCTCGGGCGAGACCTCGATCAGCGCGCGGGCGATGGCGAGGCGCAGCGCGCCGGCCTGGCCCGACGGGCCGCCGCCGGAGAGGTTGGCGGCGATGTCGAAGGACTCGAGACGCTCGACGGTGACCAGCGGGGACTTCACCAGCTGCTGGTGCAGCTTGTTGGGGAAGTAGTCCTCGATGGTGCGGCCGTTCAGCACGAAGTTGCCGGTGCCGGCGGTCAGGCGCACGCGGACCACGGCCTCCTTGCGGCGGCCGACGGTCTGGACGGGGCGCTCGACGACCACGGGGCCACGGGGGGCGCGGGTCTCGACGGCGGCCTCAGGGGTCTCCGAGGTGTACTCGTTGGGAACGACCTCGGCGTCGCCCTCGAAGTTCTCGATCGTGTCGCTCACTGCGCCACCTGCTTGATCTCGTAGGGAACCGGCTGCTGCGCGGTGTGGGGGTGGTTCGGGCCGGCGTAGACCTTCAGCTTGCCGCCGATGGCGCTGCCCAGCTTGTTCTTGGGGATCATGCCCAGAACGGCCTTCTGCACCACGCGCTCCGGGTTCTTGGAGCCGAGCACCTCACCGATCGAGCGCGAGCTCAGGCCGCCCGGGAAACCCGAGTGGCGGTAGTGCCGCTTGTCGGTGAGCTTGGCGCCCGAGAGGGCGACCTTCTCAGCGTTGATGATGATGACGTAGTCGCCGCTGTCCACGTTGGGGGCGTAGGTCGGCTTGTGCTTGCCGCGCAGCAGGTTGGCGGCTGCGACGGCGAGGCGGCCGAGCACCACGTCGGATGCGTCGATGACGTGCCACTGCCGGGTCACGTCACCCGCCTTCGGGGTGTAAGTAGGCACAGGAGATCCTCTGCTCGATGGTTCGGTGCCGGTCCCATGCGTGACGAGAGCGCTCCCGGCGACCAACGGAGACCCGGGACTCGACTCCGCACCGCCCCGAGAGGGCAGCGCGGCGCCACACACCAGCGGACCAGAGTACTCGGGCGCCCCGCCGCAGGTCAAAACGGGCCGGGTCCGATCGCCGCCGTCTCGCCCCGGGCCCGGCGGTGCCGCACCTCAGGGTCCGGTCGGGGGCTTTCCCGGATGTGGGCGGGCACCGTCGGGAAATAGCGTCGGGGCATGACGATCGCGACCGACCCCGTGGAGCATCCCGCGGACGACATCTCCCCCGCCCCCGCCCCGTGGACGCCCGCCCGGAAGGTGGCGTTCCGGCTCCTGTTCACGGTGGGCGGCGGGCTCGTCGTGCTGTCCGTCTTCGGCAGCCTGCTGTTCAACTTCGCCCTCGCGCCGGTCCAGACGTGGTTCGGCCGGCTCGGCGCCTTCCTCAGCGGCACCGGCTACGACGTGATCCGCAGCACCGCCTCGGGCGACAGCGCCGCGATCTGGCAGTACCACTTCGGCTGGGCGGCGACCGCCGTCGTGATCACGGCCGTGTGGACGCTGCTGGACCGGCGCAGCACGGACTACCGCGCGCTCGGCGGGCTGCTGTGGCAGGTGGGCCGGATCGCGCTGGCGAGCGGCATGCTCTTCTACGGCCTCGGTAAGGCCGTCCCCTCGCAGTTCGTGTTCATGCAGCTGCCCACGTACGCGCTGCAGCCGGCCGGCGACATCAGCCGGATGAACATGCTGTGGGGCTTCATGGGCGCCTCGGACGGCTACTCGATCGTGACCGGGCTCGTCGAAGTGGTCTCCGGCCTCCTGCTGCTGTCCCGGCGCACGTGGATCCTCGGCGCCCTGGGGTCCATCGTGTCGATGGTCCAGGTGGTCCTCATGGACACCTTCTACAACGTGCCCGTGAAGTTCCTCGCCGTCGAGTTCCTGGTGATCGCGATCGCGATGCTCGCGCCGCAGTGGCTGAACCTGATCCGCGTGACCCTGGGACGGGCGGCGGGGCCGATGCCGGGCCTGTGGCGCGCGGCCGGCGCGGACCGGACCTGGCTCCGCCGGACCGGCGTCACGGTGGCGGCGCTGATCGTCGCCGTCATGCTGGTGCTCGGCACGGCGATGGGCGTCTCGTCCCAGCTCGCCCTCAAGCAGCCGCGCACAGCGATCGACGGGGTCTGGACCGCGACGTCGGTCCGCGTCGACGGCCGCGAGGCGGCGGTGGCCGACCGCCCGTGGATCAATGTCGCCATCACCTACCGCGGCCGGGGATTCTGGGAGAAGGTCGGCGACGGCTGGACGAACTTCGTCTCCCAGGATCCGACGGGTGCCGTCACGCCGTGGTTCCTCGAGGTCGGCGACGGCTCCCTGACGATCAAGGCGCGGAAGAACGGCCCCGAGTCGGTGCTGTCGTACGCGCAGCCCGACCCCGATCGCCTGACGCTCTCCGGCACCGTCGACGGCCGTCCCTTCGCCGCGACGTACGAGCGCCGCGCGATGGCGCGCGCGTCGGAGGACATCCGCATCACCCACCCCGCCCCGGACATCGACGCCCCGGTGCTCGACTTCCCGTGACCCCCCATGACATCTGACACTGGATATGGTCGTGAGCGATACATACGATTCGGGCATGAGCGCACCGGAACCCGCACTCGGCCCGCAGCAGCCCTCCATCCCCGTACCGCAGCCCACACCCCGGCCCGCGACACCGCCCGTGCCCCAGCCCGCCGGCCCGCCGCCGGCGGCCGGAACACCGTGGACCTCCGCGCAGAAGCTGGCCTTCCGCCTGCTGTTCGTGATCGGCGGCGGGTTCCTCGTCCTCTCGCTGTACGGGAACCTCGGCCTGCTGTTCGTGTGGTACTCCAGCGGGATCTACTGGGTGCTGGCGCAAGTGGGCAGCTACCTCACGCGCGGCGAGGGTGTGGAGGTGTTCCTCTCCAACAACGGCGATCCCCTGTGGGTGTGGTGCTGGCACCTCGGGTGGATCGTGGTGAGCATCGTGATCGTCGCGATCTGGAGCGCGCTCGACCGGTCGCGCCGCGATTACCGTTCCCTCCTGGGGCTGCTGGGCGTGTTCGCGCGGGTGAGCCTGGCGCTCACCATGATCAAGTACGGGCTGATCAAGGTGCTGCCCACCCAGATGGGCTTCATGGAGCTGCCGGCGTACCGGCTCCAGCTCACGGGCGACACCAGCCTGTTCGGCACGTTGTGGGGCTTCATGGGGGCGTCCACGTGGTACTCGGTGGCGACGGGGCTGGTGGAGCTCGTCGCGGGGCTGCTGCTGCTGTGGAAGCGGACCGCTCTCCTCGGCGCGCTGCTGGCGGTCGTCGCGACCGTGCAGATCTTCCTGCTCAACTTCTTCTACGACGTGCCGGTCAAGATCCTGGCGACCGAGCAGCTCGTGATCGCGGTCGGGCTGACGGTGCGGTACTGGCCGAACCTGCTCCGGGCCGGCACCAATCGCCCGGCGGGGCCGCCCGTCCCGGACCTGCCGGTCGCGGGGGCCGGGAAGTCCGGCCTGCGGATCACCGGCGTCGTGGTGAAGTACCTGGCGGCGGCGCTGCTGATCATGTCCGGCATCGCGAACGGCATCCTCGGGATGTACATCATCAAGACGCCGCGCTCGCCGCTCGACGGCGAGTGGCGAGCGACGTCGTTCCGCATCGACGGTGCGCCGGCGACGCTGACGCAGCGCGGGCCGGCGCCGTGGCCGAACGTGGCGATCACCCTGCGCGGCAACGCCACCAACGAGGCGTTGAAGGCGATCAGCACCAGTTACGACAGTGTGGTGACCCAGGATCCGTCCGGGTACACCACCGCGTGGCGGTTGGAGCTCGACGGCGACGTGCTGCTGCTGCGCAAGAAGGAGGGCGATGCTCCCCTGCGCGTGACGGCGCGCCTCGACGGCGACCGGCTGCACCTGAACGGCACCGTGGACGGCAAGACCGTCGAGGGCGTCTACGAGCGCCGCTTCATGGAACGGGACCGTTCGCACTTCCGGTTCGTCCAGCCCGACGGTGCCGCCGGCGCCGCCCCCGACCAAGGAGGTTCCTGACATGACCAGACCGTTCCGCTTCGCGGTGACCGCGATGCCGGTGCCGCAGCTCGGCGACTGGGCCACGTACGCCCGGTCGGTGGAGGCCGACGGCTTCGACGTGCTCGCGCTGCCCGAGAACTACCCGTTGCCCGACGGTTTCACCGCGGCGGCGGTGGCGCTGGGCGCCACGTCGACGCTGGAGGTGGCGAACTACGTGGTGGCCTCGCCGCTGCACGATCCGAAGCACGCGGCGTGGCAGGCGCATTCGCTCGCGACGATCAGCCGTGGCCGGTTCCGGTTCGGTATCGGCACCGGCCGTCCCGACGTGGCCGGGGACGCCGCCGCGCTCGGCGTGCCGTTCGGCACGGGGCCCGAGCGCCTGGCCCGGGTGGTGGAGACGCTGGACGCGCTCGCCGCGCTCGACGGTGCCGAGCACACCCCGGTGCTGATGGCCGCGGGCGGGCCGAAGGCCCTCGCCGTGGCGCGGGAGCGGGCCGATACGGTGGCCGTGGCCGCGGCGCCCACCACCCCGGCCGCGGCGCTCGCGGAATCGACCGCGCCGCTGCGCGACCGGGTGGAGTTGGCGACGTCGGTCTTCGCGGTGAACGGCTTCGCCCCCGACTACGTGAGCGCGTTCATCGGCACCGACCTCGACGCGCTGCGCGCCGTCGACAACCCGGCTCTGGTGGACGGCTCCGTGGACGAGATCTGCGAGACCCTGATCCGCCGCCGCGAGGAGTACGGCTTCTCGCTCATCGTGCTCGGTGGGCACACGGTGGACGCGATGCGCCCGGTGGTCTCGCGCCTGGCCGGCACGTGAGCCGCCGACGGTGTCCGTCCCCCACCGTGCAGGCGCATGATGGAGGTATGCGTCCAGAGTTGAGGTCCGTGCCCGGCACCGCCCCGCGGGGCGTGATCTTCGGCGATCCCCACGTCACGTCCGACGGGACGACGGTGATCACCGTCTCGCGGGTGCGGCGCAGACGCACCGGCGAGGACCGCGTCACCGCGATCGGCGTGTACACCGTCCGCGAGGGACGGACCACGTGGACACCGGCCGTCGATGCGGACCGGATCGCCCTGATCGGCGTGGTGACCGGCCTCATCGCCGCGACGCTGGGGTCCCTCGCCGTGCTGCGCAAGCCGCCGTGGCCGGCGATGACCGGGACGATCACGGTGCACCGGGACCGCTAGGCGGCTCCGGCTCGGCCACCATCGCGACCTGCACCAGTTCCACACCGCGCGCCCGGGAGACCCAGGTGCCGCGGCCGGGCGGCTGCGGCGACATCTTCACCGCACCGAGGACCGTGCCCTCCTCGCGGGAACCGCTCATCACCAGGCCGTCCGCCGCCAGGTCGCGGAGCCGGGCGAGGAAGCTCTCGTACAGGCCGCGGGCGAGGCCGCCGCTGCGGCGGGCGACGATCACCTTGAGCCCGATGTCGCGCGCCTGGGGCAACAGATCCAGCAGCGGCGCCAGCGGGTTGCCGGTGGCGCTCGCGACCAGGTCGTAGTCGTCGACGATGAGGTAGATGTCCGGGCCGGTCCACCACGAGCGGTCCTTGAGCTGCTGCGGCGTGACATCCGCGCCGGGGCAGCGTTCGCGCAGCACCCGCACGAGGTGGTCGACCATGGGGGTCAACGCGTCCGACGAGGAGGCGTAGCCCGCGAGGTGCTCGCCCTCGACCGCGCCGAGGAGCGTCCGGCGATAGTCGACGAGGATGATCTTCGTCTGCTTCGGGGTGCCGCCGGCGACGAGGCCGGCGATGATCGTCCGCAGCGTCTCGGTCTTGCCGCACTCGCTGTCGCCGAGCACCAGGAAGAACGGCTGCGTCTCGAACTGCAGCGTCGCCGCGGCGAGCTCGGACTCCCCGACGCCGAACACCGCGTGCGTCGGCGGCGCGTCCCGTCGCGCCGGGATCCGGTCGCGCAGCACCAGGTCGGGCAGCATCCGCACCTCGGGCGCGCGCTCGGCGTGGCGTTCGCCGATCTCGGCGACGAGGGCCTCCTGCGCGGCGGGGAGGTCGTCCGGTCCCGCACCGCAGGGCAGGGCGATCAGCATGTGCAGCTGCTCGGACGTGATGCCGCGGCCGGGGCGGCCCACCGGCACGGAACCGGCGACGCGACGGCCCATCTCGGAGTCCATCGGGTCGCCGAGCCGCAGTTCGATCCGCGTGCCCAGTTGGTCCTTCACCGCGGGGCGCACCTCGCCCCAGCGCGACGCGGAGATCACCAGGTGCACCCCGTAGGACAGGCCCTGCGCCGCGATGGCGTTGACCTGGGGTTCGAGCGGCTCGAACTCGCTACGGAGCACCTGCCAGCCGTCGATCACCAGGAAGACGTCGCCGAACGGGTCGGCCGCGGCGGCCGGGTGCGCTCGGTACTGCTCCATCGACGCGACGCCGTGCGTGCGGAAGGAGGCCTCGCGCCGGCGGATCACGCCGGTCACCTCGGCCACCGTGCGCCGCACCCGGTCCGGGTCGAGCCGTCCGGCCACCGAGCCGACGTGCGGGACGCCCGCGATACTCGCGAGTGAGCCGCCGCCGAAGTCGAGCACGTAGAACTGGACCTGCCGGGGCGTGTGCGTGAGTGCCGCCGAGGCGACGAGTGTCCGCAGGGCCGTGGACTTGCCGGATTGCGGGCCGCCGACGACCGCGACGTTGCCCTGCGCGCCGTTGAGGTCCACCACCAGGAGGTCGCGCCGCTGGTCGTAGGGGCGATCGACGACACCGATCGCGACGCGCAGCGGCGTCGAGTCGTTCCGCCGCAGGTGCTGGGCGAGCTCACCCACCGCCGCGGACTCATCGAGCGGGGGCAGCCACACCTCGTGCGCGGGCAGCCCGTGGCCCGCCAGTCGCGCGACCATCGTCTGCAGCAGCGACGGCGCGCCCACACCGGGAGCGGCTGCGCCCGCCGGGCCGGCCGGGGGCACGGGATCGCCGGGCTGCGCGGGGATCCGCATGAGCCCCTCGGGCAGCCCCGGCGATCGCCGCCGCTCGACCGGGGCGGGTGCGTTGAGGTACTCCCGGACCGTCGCGCTGCCGACGGCCCCGCGGCGCACCGTCGACGACGCGGCGGCGCTCGGCGCCTCGTACTCCCCCGAGACGTAGCAGGCGTGGAATCGGCGCGGCGGGTCGGCGTCGAACTTGAGGTAGCCCGCGCCGGGAGTCGACGGCAGGTGATAGGCGTCCGGAACGCCGAGGACTGCACGGGACTCGCTGGCGGAGAAGGTCTTCAGTCCGATCCGGTACGACAGGTGGGAGTCCAGACCGCGCAGCTTGCCCTCCTCGAGCCGCTGCGAGGCCAGCAGCAGGTGGATGTGCAGCGACCGTCCGAGGCGGCCGATCGCGACGAACAACTCCGCGAAGTCCGGCTTCTGCGCGAGCAATTCGGAGAACTCGTCGACGATGACGACGAGCGCGGGCATCGGCTCCAGCGGCGCGCCCGCGCGGCGGGCCTTCTCGTACTCGCCGACGTTGGCGAAGTTGCCGGCCCGGCGGAGCACCTCCTGGCGGCGGTTCATCTCGCCGGAGAGGGCGTCCCGCATGCGGTCGACCATCGCGATCTCCTCTTCGAGGTTCGTGATGACCGCGGCGACGTGGTTGAGCGACTCGAGGCCGAGGAACGTCGCACCGCCCTTGAAGTCGACGAGCACCAGGTTCAACGCCTCCGGCGGGTGCGTGGCGACCATCGACAGCACCAGGGTGCGCAGGAACTCGGACTTGCCGGACCCCGTGGCGCCGATGCACAGCCCGTGCGGCCCCATGCCGTTCTCGGCGGCCTCCTTGAGGTCGATCTCCACCGGTTCGCCCCGGGGCCCCACGCCGATCGGCACGCGCAGGCGCTCCCGGGCGGTGCGCTCGCGCCACACGGTTTCGGGTGTGATCGCGGCGGCGTCGGTGATGCCGATCAACGCGGGAAGACCCGGGTCGGTGGCGCCCGCGTCCCCGTCGAAATCGAGCAGCTCCGCCATCGACGCGGGACGGTACCGACCGATCCGGCGCGCCGTGACCTGTGCGGCTCCCGCGGTCACGGCGTCCGGCTGGGCGAAGTACTCCACACCGGCGGCGCTCCGTGCGCCCAGCCGGCGGGCGTCGTCGATGACCAGTTGCAGCCCGCTGCGGACCGCGAGCGCGTCGGGCTCGGGCGAGAGATCGAGCACGGTGACCCCGTCGATGCCGACCGCGGCGTCGAGCGCGCCGCCGGGAGTCACCGCGATCCCCCGGTCCAGGAGGATCACGTAGTGCGTCCGGGTGGGATCGACGGGCGCGGACCGCGCGAACGGCCCGCGCTCCGCGAGCTCCGGGGCGATCGCGGCCTCGAGTTCCGCGGCGGAGCCGTACACGGTGCGCACCGGGCCGAGGCCGTCGCACGCCGACGGGTGCGCCACGTGCGGAAGCCATTTCAGCCACCCCCATTCGGCGGAGTCGACCTCGGGGGTCGCGGCGACGATCCGAACGTGGTCGGGGCCGTGCAGTGCGGCGAGGGCCAGCAGCATCGCGCGCGCGGTGTCGAACACCTCGGCGCGCGGCCCGCTCAGCCCCACCGCGGGGAAGCCGCGCAGGGCCACGGCGACGGGCAGTCCGGGCACGGAGGCGCCGTGCCGGACGAAGCGCCGCAGGGCGACCGTCGACACGGGTTCGAGGTCCTCGAGCGGGCCCGTCTCCGGCGGCACCAGGCGCGTGGCGAGCCGTTGGCTGCCGACACCGACCCGCACGTGCAGGAAGTCCGGGTCGGCGGGCCGGCGCTCCCACATCCTGCGGGTGCCGACGCATCCGGGCAGCGCGGCGGGATCGGGATGGATCCACTCGAGCGCAGCGCGCTGTTCGGTCCGGGTGCGGTCCACCTGGGAACGGATCTGCCCCAGGTACCGCAGGTAGTCCTTGCGGTCCTCGTTGAGCTCGGCGGCGGACGCGCCGTTTCCGCGGTTGTTCATGCCGTACATGCCGAACATCGACATGAGCATCATGATCGGGAACATCATCATGAACGGGCTCTGCATCATGGCGCTGCCCGAGGTGAACATCAGCGCGATCATGCCGATCACCGCGACCACCATGACCACGGGCAGGAGCTTGCCGAGCAGTCCGCCCGGCACGGCGCGCGGGATCTCGGGCGGCGCCTGCAGCGCCACTTCGCCGCCGGGCGTACGCGGCGGCGCGAGCCGCTGTTTCCGCGCGAACCCCTCTGTGACCGGCTCGAAAACCACGTCGGTCGTGTCAGCCACCGTCGGCCTCCCCCACGGACTGCGGCGCGCCCCCACGCGCCGTCGTGGCACCACTGTGCACGCCCTCGTCCGGACGCGGACGACTTTCGGCGAACTCGGCACGGAAGGGAACCGAACGGGGCGCTGGTGCGTCCAATGAGTATCGGGCCCTGTCGTCACGGGCGCGGGTGAGGCACGCGAGGGGGCGCTATGACCGACGTGATGGAGGAGACGACCGCCGAGGTGGCGCGGCTGAGCCGCGTCTCGGTGCTGTGCGGCGGAACGCAGGTCGACGTCTCCCTGCCGCTGCTCACCCCGACGGAGGTGCTGATCCCGGAACTGGTGCGGCTCTTCGGCGACCGGATCGGCGGCTCCGCCGAGTCGGCGTGGTCGCGGCCCTGGCGCCTCGCGCCCGTCGGGGGTGAGCCGCTGCCCGGCCCGCAGACGCCGGCGGACGCGGGGATCACCGACGGCGCACTCCTGGTCCTGTTCGTGGCGGAGGCGCCGCCCCCGCCGCCGGTCTTCGACGACGTCTTCGACCGCACCGCGGCCGATCTCGTCGCGGGCCGTCGCTGGGACGAGCGCTCGGCGATGATCGTCGGGCTGGTGGTGCTCGGCCTGGCGACGGTGGCGTCGGGTGCCGTGGCGCTGCGACTGGGCCTCGCCCCGCGCGGAGCCGACGGCGCGCGGCCCGCGGTCGATCACGTCTTCGCGCAGCTGTGGTGCGGTGCGGCCGCGCTGGCCCTGCTCACCGGTTCCCTGCTGTCCGCGCGCCGGATGGCCGCCCCGGGGCCGGTGCCCACGGCGCTCGCGATGTGCGCCACCGTGCTCGCGGGGGTGACGGGTGCCCTGGTCGTGCCCCTCGGCGCGGACGGCCGCTACGGGCCGCCGCACGCGCTGCTCGCCACCGCGACGGCCGCCGTCGCCGCACTGGTCGCGCTCCGGTTCACGGGCCGCGGCACGGTCGTGCACACGGCGCTGCTCTGCGGCGCCGCGCTCGCCGGCCCGGCGATGTTCGCCGCACTGTGGCTACCCGGTCGCCGCGCCGCGATCGCCGCCACCGGCGCGATCGCCGCGTACCTCGTGCTGGTCTTCGCCGCCCGGATCGCCGCCGTCGCGGCGCGCCTGCCGTTGCCCCACGTGCCGGCCGCCGGGGAGCGGATCGACCCCATCGACGACGACCCGCCGCCCACGGTCGCGGGCGTCGGCGCGGTGGCGTCGGGCCTCGACGAGGACCCGCAGGAGCGGGACGTCCCGCCGCGATCCGATCTGGCCCAGCTCATCTGCACCGGGATCACGGTGGGCGCCGCCGCCGCGGGAGCGGTCGCCACGCTCGCGGTCGGTGCCGCAGCGCGCGAGCTGCCGGGCCACCATCTCGCCTTCGCCCTGGTCATGGCGGTCGCCTTCTGCCTCCGGGGACGCACGCACGCGGAGCCCGTACAGGCGGGCGCCGGCGTGCTCGCCGGGGCGGTCATCGCGATCGGCACCGCCACGGGTCTCGCCTGGGGGTTCGGCTCGTGGCCGGTGGTCGGGCTCGTGGGGTTGGCGACGGTGGGCGTCCTCGCGCTCGCGTGCGGCGTGCTCGCACCCGGTGTCGTCTTCAGTCCGGTGCAGCGGCGCCTGGCGGAACTGGGCGAGTACCTCACGATCGCCGCGGCCGGCCCCCTCCTGGGCTGGGTGTGGGACGTCTACGCCACCGTCCGGAACCTCTGATGGGTCGGCGGTTCCGGGCCGCCACGGCGGCGGCGGTGCTCGCCCTGGCCGTGCCGGTGGTGCCCGGCGGGTCCGCGTCCGCCGACCCGCCGCCCGACGGGGCGCCGCGCGGCCCCGTCGGCCCGTTGGCGCCGACGGTGCAGCGCTCCCAGTGCAACGCGCTCCGCACGCAGCCCGGAACCGACTACACGCGCGCGGATCACGCCGCCCGATCCCTCCGCTTCGATCAGGCTTGGCGGTTCACCCGCGGCGAGGGCCAGAAGGTCGCGGTGATCGACACGGGCGTCACGCCGCACCCGCGGCTCGGCGAGGTGATCCCGGGCGGCGACTACGTCTCGGCGGGCGACGGTCGCGACGACTGCGATGCGCACGGCACCGCCGTGGCGGGGATCATCGCCGGCCGGCCGGCGCCCGGCGACGCCTTCTCCGGCGTCGCGCCCGCGGCGTCGATCATCGCCATCCGCCAGGCCAGCGCGGCCTTCGAACCGCAGCAACGCGGGGTGAACAGCCACGGCAACGTGACCACGATGGCCTACGCCGTGGTCCGCGCGGTCGACCTGGGCGCCACCGTCATCAACATCTCGGAGGTCGCCTGCGCGGCGTCGGCCGCCGCGCTCGGCGACGACGCCCTCGGCAGGGCCGTGCGCTACGCCGCCGACCGGAACGTGGTCCTCGTCGCAGCCGCCGGCAACGTCGGCTCCGGTTCGGCGTGCGCGGAGCAGAACGACAACCCCGCCGCGCCGCGTACCATCGCCTCGCCGGCCCGCTTCGCCGACCAGGTGATCGCCGTCGGCGCCACCGAACCGGACGGGCGGGCCGCGGAGTTCTCCCTCGCGGGTCCGTGGGTCACCGTCGCCGCACCGGGTACCGACGTGACCACGCTCGAACCGCGTGGAGCGGGACTCGCCAATGCCCAGGTGACGCGGGAGGGCACGACCCCGCTCGCCGGAACCAGTTACGCCGCACCGTACGTCGCCGGAGTGGCGGCTCTCGTACGGGCGCGGTTCCCACAGCTCAGCGCGGCCCAGGTGCGCGACCGAATCCTGGCGACCGCGCGGCGATCGGCGGGCATGGGCGGGGCGGGGATCGTCGATCCGGCGGCGGCGGTGTCGGCGGAGGTGCCCGGCGAGGCACCCGCGGCCGGACGCCTCGCCGTGGCGGCCGCGCCCGCACCGGACGCGCGACCGCGTACGTACGCCCTCGCCGGGCTCGCGCTCCTCGCGGTGGCCGCGGTCGCGGCGTGCCTCGCACGCCGCTGAACCGTGGTGCGGATCGTCAGCGGCTCACCGTCACCGGGGTGCCGTCGCGGGTCATCGAGGCGGCGGCGCGCGTGAGGTCCGGTCCCGCGGGGATCGCCGCAAGCACCGACCACGCCACCGGCCTCGGCTTGTGCTGCAGACCCAGGATCTGCGCGGTCTCCGCGTTCGGGATGCCGTATCGCACACCCGAGTCCGAGATGTAGAAGAGTCCGTCCCGCCGCTCGCCGCCGGGCTCCGCGGCCACCACGTACTCGCCCGAACCGGACGGGATGGCCGCGGCGTCGAGGGCGTCCCCGGCACCGTCGGCCCCCGCGAGCGCAACGGGTGCGCCGGGACCGGGCGAGGCCCGGAAGGTCCGCAGTTCGACGGTCCCGCCGCCCGCGCCGTCGGTGGACGCGGCGGCGCAGATGACCGGCGCGTCCCGCACCGCGCGGACCGCCGGTCGACGGTCGGGCAGGTCGGCGACGGGGACCGAGCGCCGGGTCGCCGCAGCGGCCACCGCGGAGGCGGGCGCCGTCCCGATGGCACTGCCCGCGGGATCACCCGCGCGGATCAGGTCGGCCGCCCACGCACCGACCGGCTGCACCCCGTCGGCGAGCACCACGTACAGGCGATCACGGTCGCTGTCGGAGACGCGCACCACGTCGCCGACGCGGGCACCGGGCACGACGCTCGACGGTTGTCCCCGCCCCGGGATCTGCGGGACGGCAACGGGATCGATCGGTTCGAAGGCGTTGAGCAGCGGCGCGCTGACCGCCCGCGCGGCGGCACCGTCGATCCCGGCGACCCTGCGCACCACGGGGTCCGACGGGTTCACCGCGGCACGCACGCCCCGGAACAGGAGGAAGTAATCGGCGCCGCGGCGGACGAGCACCGCGCCGTCATCGGCGGTGCCCTCGTCGACGGACGAGACCATCGTGTCGAGCGAGTCCCGCGCGGTCGGCTTGTCCGACGGTGCCGGCCGGGTGCGGTCGCACAGCAGCCACGGCGCCGCGCCCTCGGTCCAGGCCGAGACCGGGCCGAGGATCTGGGCGGGTGCGCCGACGATGCCGACCTCGGGACCGCGGCGGAAGTCGCTGAGCCGCTTGTCCTTCACCGAGGTCGGCTGCGCCGCCTCGCCGACCACGAGGCGGGCGGAGGCCAGCCCGGTCACCGGATGCAGGACGTCCTCCACGCGGACGTACAGCGCTCCGGATTCCTTGGCGAGCACGATCTTCGCGTCTCCCACCGCCCCCTGTGGGCGGAGCAACGCGAGCACGCCGCAGCCGCCCGTGATGACCAGCGCGAGGATCAGGCCGACGACGAGGGACCGCGACTGCGACGCCATCGGATCCGAGATCATGCGCGGATCCCGCCGCAGCAGGGCGTGATCCATCCGCCGCAGGATGAATCGGTACCCACTGACCTGCGCGCGCGTGGTCAACTGCTTCCGCATGACGCCCTCCCCCAAGGTGCGTGCCGGCCGCTTCCCCCGAAGCGGCCGTCCTGACGCCCAGGATACGGTACTTTCGGCGCACGGCAGCACGTTTCGGGGGAGACGACGCCGGGTCAGGGGGACCGGAACATGGATCGGACAACGGGATCGGCCGGGCTCGTCGCGCCCGGGCGCTGGCACCGCGCGGCATGGCCGTCGAGCGGAGCCGTCCTCCTCGCGGAGGCGACCGCCGCCGCCGCGGGGCTGAGCACCGCCGCGCTCGGCGGGCCGCACTGGGCCGCCGCGTCCGCGGCGCTCGTCGCCGGCGCGGGGACGCTCGTCCGCGTGCGCGGCACGTCGGGAGCCGAGTACGCGGCGGACCGGCTGCGCGTGCGCGGTTCCGGGGGCGCCACCGTCGAAGCCGCCCCGTATCCGAGTGGCGGCGAGATCGGCGTACGCCGCGCGAACCGCAGGCTGACCGCGTTCGTGCGCCTCGCACCGACCGCGCCGCACCTGGTTCCGATGCTGGGACGGGAGGATCCGGCGGTCCCGCTGGGTCTGCTCGCCGACCTGCTCGACCACGCGGATACACCCGCTTCGCGGATCGATCTGATGCTCGCGGGCGGGCGCGTTCCGGGCGAGCCGCCGGCCCCGCGCATGCGCTACCAGCAGTTGCTCGGTCCCGTGCACCGCTGGGCCACCGCCGACGTGCTCATCGCAGTCACCATCGACCCCGCCGATTGCGCGGCGGCCTGCGGCCGGCGCGGCGGCGGGCCGTCCGGCGAACTGCGGGCGGCGGCGCTCGCGGCACAGCGGGCAGTCGACGTGCTGCGCGCCCGGGGGATCACGGCGGCGCCGCTGCGCCCGCCGGAGATCGCCGGTGTCGATCCGGACGCGCCCACCGAATCCGTGCCGTGCGATCCGGAGGACCTGGCCCGGGGCGACCTCGGCGCGGTCTTCGCGGGCGATGCCCCCGGTCGCGCCGGCATCACCGTGCACCGCGACCGTGCGGGTGGGATCCGTGTGGGGGCATGGCGATCCGGTGCGGATCCGGAGCGCCGCGGGCGGCGCGGCGACGGCGAAGCGAGCGGACCCGCCGCGGCGCTCGAGACGCTGCACGTCCCCCTCTGCGGCAGTGGCCAGATCCTCGGCTCCGACGCCACCGGTGGACCGGTCTCGGCACGGCTCCACGGCCGGGGCGTTCGCACCGTGTGGGCCGCGGTGGCCGACGATCCGGCGCGGCAACTGGTGGAGCGGGCCGTCGCCACCGGCGCACGCGTCCTGATCGTGACGGGCCGGCCGGCCATGTGGCAGCCGCTCGTCAACTGGGTGGGATCGCCGCGAGAGCTGTGGATCTCCGGCTGGCGCTATCCCCAGCAGCTGACCGGCCTCGGACCGGCCGACTACACCGTCACGGTGCTCGACGGCACCGCCGCGGGACTCACGCCCGGGTCGGTGGAGCCCGCCGGAACGGTGTGGCGGATCGAGCAGGCCGGGATCTCCCCCGTCACCGAGGCCGACGTGGTGCTCAGCCAGCCGCTGCCGGGCATGCTCACCGTGCGCACCGACGGCGGCGCGGCGACGCTCCGGCTCGTCGCCTAGCCCCCGGAGGAATCACTCCCGGAAACGGATCGGGCCCGGCGGCCGCAACGGCTGCCGGGCCCGACACCAGCGGTGCGGAGCAGGTCCTAGGTCCAGCCGTCCGCGGCCTTGGTGTTGGTCTGCTGCATCGAGGCCACCGCGTTCTCGGCCGCGGTCTTGACCCTCGTGAGCAGGTTGGTGATGTCCTCGAAACTGGTGTTCCACCGGGTCTGGACCGCCTGGTACGCGGTCGCCGACTGCGGGTCCTCCCACGCTCCCGCGAACTTGTTCTGCTCGGTGCGGATCGCGTCGGCCTGCTGCATCAGCACCGTGCTGCGCTGCGCGATGTCGTCGAGCGCGGCCCGGATGGTGGCGTAGTCGTAGCGGATCATGTCACTCATGCTGGTACTCCCCCTTGGTCTTCCGAATCCGAACTACAGGCTCAGGGCCGTGATGTCGGAGGTGTTCTGATCCTCCTGCGAGCGGTAGCTCGACGTGTTGCCCGAGAGCATGGTGCTGATGTCGACGAGCGCGGTGTTGACCTTCGCCGCGCTCTCGTCCCACCGCGCCATCACGCCCAGGAAGGCGACCTGGGCCGCGCCGGCCCACACGCCCTGCGTCGCCTCGACATCGCCGCGCAGCTGGTTCAGGGTCGTCTTCATCTGTGCCCCGAGGTCGTCCAGCGTGTCGGCGCCGGTCTGCATCGCCGCGAGTTCGGCCCTGGTTCCGCTTGCCATGTTGTACTCCTCCCCGCCGGTCGTGCCGGCACCATCGGCGCGCGCCGGTCGGCGCGCGCCGTCCCCGGTCACGGCGTCCAGCCGCCACCCGGAAGTTCCTCGCAGGCCCGCCGCAGCGCCCTGCCGACCCGGTGCGCGCTGCCGTCGGCGACGGAGATCCACGCCTCCGCGCCCGGCTCGCCCGCCGTCCGCACCACGACGCGCCCGCTGGGCGAGTCGATCACCGCGACCACCGTCGCGCAGCGGCGGTCACCCGCGTGCACCGTGAATTCGACGCAGCGCTGTGAGCGGGCGAAGACGCGCCCGATCAGCCGCGCGGCGTCGGCGTCCACCCCGATGGCGCGCAGGGCCGCTCCGATCTCCCCCGCGTCGCCCGCCCGGAGCGCCGCCCGGCCGGCCACCGCCGGGAAGGAGGCCGCCACCACGGGATCCGCCTCCGGGGCGCTCCCCAGGATCGGGGCGACGAGGGCCGCCAGCCGGTCCGCGGAGCCGTCGCAGTGCGGGAGGTCGACCGTGGCGGTTCCCGCGGCCCGCACCACCCGCGCGGTCACGTGACCCGCACGGGCGAGGCACAGCCGGGCATCGAGCGCGCCCGTCGCGCGGGCCTCGATCCGCACCTGGGGCGCGGCGAGCACCCGCAGCGCGTCCGTCTCGTCGGCGTCGAGAGCGTTCTCGTCCAGCGCATCCGGGACCACGTCGCGCCGGGGATCGGGCGGGGTCCACAGCACCGGCGGCACCTCGGTGCCGAACCGGGCGCTCAGCGCCGCCACCGCGTGCGCAGTCACGGTTCCTCCGCCAGCGACTCGCCGTGGGCACCGAGCACCGCCGGAGCGGCATGCACCACGAAGGCGTCGTTCTCGTCGTCGGCGCCCGCAGCCGGCAGGGCCCCCGCGGGCTGCGCGGCGTGCTTCGCCGCCGCCGCGGCTCCCGCGGCACCCATCATCCCGGCGGGCATCATCGGCACACCGCGGCCACCGGGCGAGGTGGTGCTCGCCGCCGGTGGCGGCGGCGCGGCGCGACCGCCCTGATCGCGTTGCACCGCGCCGACCGGAAAAGCGCCGAGCGGTGCCGCCGGCACCCCGACCCCGCCGGAACCTCCGCCGCGGGCGGACGCGGCCCCGCCGCCGGACGCCTTGTCCTTCGGCGTCCTGGTCCGCGCGCCCGGCACCTTCGGCGGCGCGGTGAACTCCCACGGCGCGCGCAGCGGCTCCGCCGCCCGCTCGAATCCGGCCATCACCGCCGCGGCTGTCCCGTGCGCCTGCTGCTCGACCCGCTCCGAGTCGACGGCGGCCCCGACGAGCGCCGCGACCGCGGGCTCCGGCCCGCCCGCCGCCGCGGCGGCCTGGGCGTTCTCCCGGTCCGTGCGCATCCGGGTCGCGTCGGCGACCGACGGCATCGCGCGCGCCGCGGTCTCGTAGGCGGCGGCCTGCCCCGCGAGCTTGGCCGCGTACTCCGCAAGATCGGCGGCGTGCCGTGCGAGCCAGCGCGCGTAGTCGGGCAGCGGGCCGGTGCGCCGCACGTCGGACTCCGCACGCCCCAGGTCGACCGCGCCGTCGAGCCGCACCACGAGACGGTCCAGCTGGACCGCCGCGGCCCCGTACGCCGAGGCCAGGCGCGCGGTCTCCTGCGCCGCCGTGGTGAGCGGCCGCGCCCCCGCTCCGCCCAGCAGGTCACCGGCGAGCCGCTCGGTGGTGCGGGCCGACCAGTCGACGCCGGTGAACCCCGGATCGCGGAGCACCGTCAGACCACCAGGCCGAGCGTGGCGCCGAGTTCGGCATCACCGCGCTGCACCGCGGTGACGTGCCCCGACAGCGCTTCGCCGAGCCGACGGAGGTCGGCGACCGCGGTCTCCGCGGCGCGGAGTTGGTTCTCGCCCATGCGCTGCGTGGTGCGCGCCACCGTCACGGAGACCTCGTCCCGGCCCGTGGCCGCCGGCGCGGCGTGCGCTTCGAATCGCTGCTGCGCGCCGCGCAGGTCCTCGACGATCCGCTCGATGCCGCGGGCGATCTCCCGCGCCTCCTGCGGATCCATGCTCAGCTTGCTTCCTGCCACGATGTGCCCTCCCCCGAAGTCGTCCCTTATCCATTAGACGCACCGGCTCCCGGTACGGTTCCGCCTCTTACAGACGAAGTTCCACGTCCGGCTCGTCGTACTGCTCCGCGGGCAGGGCGTCGCCCACCACTTGCGGTCCGACGAGCGGGAGATCACCCAGGACCCGCTCGCCGTTGTCACTGGTGACCAGGTAGTCGGGCACCGAGTGATCGTTCGCCGACGCCGCACGCGCACCCGCCGCGCCCATCGGCATCATCGGGGCCGCCATCCCGCCACGGGTCACGACGTCCGACGATGCCGGCACGGTCCGGGCACCGCCCTCCACCACCGGGGTCCGCGCCGCCGGCGCTGCGGACTGCGGCTGCGCGAGCGACGCCGCGGCGGCCCCCACGCCGGAGCCGATCCCGCCCATGACGGCCCCACCCGCGCCGGATCCGGCCCCGCCAGACCCTGTGCCGGTCAGCGCCGTCGCCGCCGGGAAGTCGCCCGTGACGGCCGTTTCCGAGTCCGCCGCGGCCGCATCGTCGTCGGTCTCCCCCGCCGACTCCGCGAGCCCGCTCAGGGCCTCGCCGGCCGAGGTCGCAACACCGACCGCGGTCTTCACCGCGCCGGACACCGTGTCGGTGGCGAGCTTGCCGACGGCCGTGACGGCCCCCGTCGCCGCCGAGACGACCCCGGGAATGATCGAGGCGGCGGCCTGCGCCGCCGCGCTCGCCGCCGCCGTCGGCGGCGTCGCGACCGGGACCTTGCGGCCGGCCGCGCCCACCTGGGCGCTCAGCCCGGAGAGTTGACTCTTGGTCCGCGTCACGACCTCCGTCGCCTGCGCGAGATGTTCCTGGGCCGCGGCCACAGCCGCGGCCTGCCCCGGAGGCAGCCACAGCGACGGCCCGAGCGCCGAGATCACCGCCATGAACGAGTCGATGATCGCCTGCAGCTCCGCCTCACCGGTACCGACGACCGTCGCAGCCTCGCCGACCGCGGTCGACAACTCCGCCCCCTGCTCCGCGACCAGCCCGGTTCCGGTCGCGGCCTCGAGTCCCTTCCCCGTCGCGGCGGTGGCCGCCGGCCCCTGCCACACCGAGGAGAGCTGGCTGATCGCCTGCATACCGGTCGAGACGCCCTGTTCGAGAGCCTTCGACGCGCTGGACAGCGCCGCCGACGGGTCGAGTCCCTCGAAACTGCCGGAGCCGAAGGTCGAGAGAAGATCCGTCATGGGCTTGACCAGCCCGGCCACGTCGAACCCCGGCACCTGCGGGGCTTCCGGCACCCCCTTGGGCGCCGCCGGGAGTTCCTGCTGCGGCGGCGTTTCCGGCGCCGTGGGCACGGGCGGGAGCCCGAGCGCGGCGAGCACCTCGTTGACGGGCCGGTCGAGCATGGCCCGGATCGCCGGGTCGAGCGCGGTGTCCGGGGCCACCGGCACCCCCACGGGATCGGCCACCGTCAGATCCCCACGGAGCCCAGCCCGGCGACGTTACCCGCCTCCGTCAGGCCGTACGCGGCGACCGTTCCCGCCGAGGACGCCGCGATCCCGCCGTACAGCACCGCCAACTCCGCGACGGACTCCACGTGCACGGCCTGCGCGGCGGCGAACGCCGCGAGGAAGTCCTGCCCGATCAGTCCCAGTGCCGGATTCAGGGCCGCGACGTTGGCCGCCGCGTCCACCGAGCCCGCCGTCGCGACCGCCGCCCCGATCCCGGCGTTCGCGGCCCCGAAGGCCGAGATCGCCGAATTCACCGCCATGAACATTGCTCTCCCCCATCGTCTCCAGCGGGCCCGGTGCGTGAGGCCCTCATCAATTGGACGCACCAGCTCGGGAATCGGATCCCGAATTCCTTCCCCGGCCCGCGGTCAGCCCGCCGCGAAGTCCGCGTGGAAGCGCTCCATCACCGCGGCGCGGCGCGCCTGCACCTCGCGCGCCGCGACGGCGCAGACGTCGACGATGCGCCGGCCGAGCACGGCACCGTCGGACCGGCAGGCCGCCGGGGTCAGGGTCAGCCCGACCAGCGCGCAGACCCCGTCGAGCTCCACCCGGATGGCGCCGTCCGGGCTGGACACCGCGACGCGGACGCCGTCGAGCTCCGCACTGGTCCGGCGCAGCACCCGCAGCTGCTCGTGCGCGCGGGCCTCGATGCGGTCCATCTCGGCGCTCATCAGACCCGCCGCAGCCAGGTGCCGACGGCGTCGTCCGCCTCGGGTGCCGGTACCGCCGCGGGCTCCGGGAGCCGCAGCGCGCGCAGGACCTCGGGTCCCACGCCCGCGCGCTCCAACTCGGCGCGGCGCCGCAGACCGGCGGTGGTCGCCGCCTCCCGGCAGAGCCGGACGATCGCGTCGGCCAGGTCCTGCGGTTCGCGCCGCAGTTCCGTCCGCTCGATGGCGATGTGCAGCGGCGTCCCCTGATCGTTGGCGCGCACCCGCACGCCGCCGTTGGTCGATGTGGCGATGGTCATCTCTCCCCCTTCATGGTTCATTCCTCCCGCACGGTGCCGACGGCCCGCTCGCACGCACCCGCGAGCGGGGCGGCCGTCCGCCCCGCCTCACACCCGACGCTGAGCTGGGCCGTGCCCGCGACCACGACGTACCAGTCGACGAACCGCTCCGCATCGAGTCGCTCGCGGTAGCCGATGACCTCGCGCCCCGCCACGAGCGTGCTCGGGGTGAGATCGGTGATCCGCCGGTCGGCCCGGCGCGCGAGCGCGGACTCGAGGTCGGCCGCGACCGCCGCGAGATCCGACGGTGCCCGCAGGCGCGTGCGGACCACGGTGACGCGGCGACCGTCATCGGCCTGCGCGAGCCTGCGATCCGGTCCGGGCTCGCTCACGGCCCACCCGCGCGGGAGGTCGACGGAGGCGCCGTCGAAGGCGACGCGGACGAACGTCTCGTCGGGCGGGGCGGGCCGTACCGGTGCGGCCGGTGGCGCACCCGGCAGGCACGCCACCGCGCCCGCGGCGACCAGGCCGACGGTGCCCGCGCCGGCCACGACGAGCGGCCAACGACGCGGACGGCGGTGCGCGGCGGCCGGTTCGGGCTCGGGATCGGGCGGGCGGGGCTCCGCCGCCGGCGGCCCGTCCGGGCCGAGCGCCAGCACGTCCGCGGGATCGGTACGGACCACCCGCCAGAGGTGGACCGTGGCCAACGCCGCGCGCACCGCGCGGTAGACCTCGGGCGGACCGTCGACGATCGCCTGGTCGACCTCGTCGTCGACGACCCGGCGCGCGGCGCGGACCGGATCCGGGTGGGAGGCGGCCGCGACCGGGCGCCAGGCACCGTCGGCCAGGACCAGGACGTGGGCCTGCGCCACCGCGCCACGGCATTCGAGGACGAGGGCGCGGCGGCAGAACAGGACCCCCGCGGCATCGGCGAGCGCCGCCGCGCGCGGCAGCACGTCGGCATCCACCCCCAACGCCGCAGCCGCAGCGGCGATCAAGCTGCGGCGCGGGGCGCCGAAAACGCTGGGCGCCAGCACCGTCCAGGTGCGCGACGGCGCGCTGCCGCCGGCCGCATCGGCGAGCCACTGCGCCCACTGCCGGGTCGCGACCGCGGGCGCGACGAACTCCTCCACGTCCGCCGGCGCGGCCGTCGATCGCACGGCACCGTCCGGCCCGCGCACATACCACTCATCCCCCGCGCAGTCGATGACGATGCGCTCCGGGTCCCCCAACCCGATCATGCGGAGGAGGTTAGCGCGTGGCGGGCTCCACCGGAGCGGCTTCCGCGGATTCGCGCTTGCGGGCGCGGCGGCGGGTGATCACGGTGATGGCGATGGGGACGATGATCGTCAGCGCGGAGCCGATGAACAGCACCTCGAGGTTGTTCCGCAGGAACGGGACGCCGCCGAGGAAGTAGCCGAGCAGCACGATCCCGTCGCACCACAGGATCGAGCCGAGAACCGAGAAGATCGTGAACTTGCGGTGATCCATCTTCGAGAAGCCCGCCAGCACCGGCACCAGCGTGCGGACGATGCCGATAAACCGGGCGAAGAGCACCGTGAACGGGCCGTACTTGTCGAAGAAGGCGTACGTCTTGTCGACCGGGCCCTGGCCGATGAAGTTCATGACCCTGCCCCGCATCACCCTCGGCCCGGCGTACCGGCCGAGCGCGTAGCCGCACTGGTCGCCGAGGATCGCCGCGATGGGCAGGAACAGCAGCAGCTGCCACAGCTGCGCGAACGGCGTGGGCTGCGCCGCGAAGATGCCCGCGGTGAACAGGATCGAATCCCCCGGGAAGATGAAACCCACCAGCAGACCGGTCTCGATGAAGATCAGCAGCACCAGGCCGATGAGGCCCGCGGAACCGAGGAAGCCGGTGACGTCGAAGGGGTTCACATCAGCCGAGTATCCACGCGGCGGGCATCGCGATCATGAACTCCCGGCGAACGGCGGCTCAAGCTCCGTCAGTCGCCGCAGCAGCCGCCCGCGCCCGACCCCGGGCCGTCGACCTCGCGCTTCTCGCGGGTGACCCGGTTGCGCTCGGCGAGCTCGTCGTCCGCAGGGTAGTCGACGCGCACCAGCGTGAGCCCGCACGCGGCGGCCACGTTGATGGCGCTGGAGCGCTCGCGCTCCGCGAGCAACCCCGCGACCCAGTCGGCGGACCGTCGCCCCTCCCCGACCGCGGCGACCGCCCCGACCAGGGAGCGCACCATCGACCAGCAGAAGGCGTCGGCGGAGACCTCCGCGGTGAACACCCCGTCGGCGTCCCGGCGCCAGGCGAAGCGCTGCAGCTCGCGGATCGTCGTTGCCCCCTCGCGGCGGCGGCAGAAGGCGGCGAAGTCGTGCAGGCCCAGCAGCCGGTCGCTCGCCTCCTGCATCCGCTCCAGGTCGACGGGCCGGCGCCAGGGCGCGGTGTCGCGGGCGCGCAGCGGGTTCGCGCCGAAGGGCGCGTCGGTGAGACGGTACTCGTAGTGGCGGCGCAGCGCCGAGAAGCGGGCGTCGAACTCGGGCGGAGCCTCGGCGATCGCGGTGACCCGGACGTCCAGCGGCAGCATCCGCGCGAGCCGGCGGACGAGACCGTCGGGCAGCGCGACGTCGGTGTCCAGGTGCGCGACCTGGCCCGTGGCGTGCACGCCCGCGTCGGTGCGGCCGGCGACGGTGAGCTGCACGTCCGTCCGCAGGATCGTGCCGATCGTCTCCTCCAGCACACCGCACACCGTGCGGCGCTCGGGCTGGCGGGCCCAGCCGCTGAAGTCGGTGCCGTCGTAGGCGATGTCGAGGCGGTAGCGAGTCATGTCGCCGGTGACTCTACCGCTGCCGCGAGCCCGTCCAGGTAGCGCGTGAGGGCGGTATCGAGCAGCACGTCCGCGTCATACGGGTAGCTGGTGCGCAGCATCTCCGCCATCACCGGGAAGCGGTCGGCGGGGGCCGCCGCGCGCAGCTCGTCCAGCTGGGTGTCGATCCACTCGTCCTCGGTCACCCCCGTCGCCGCGCGGTCGGCGAGCTCGGGCTCGATCGTCGCGCCCAGGCCGCGCACGAGGTTCAGCAGGCACAGGTACTCGGTGAACGCCGCCCGCGGCGGCAGGCCCGCGGCCCGCAGCGACGCGAGCAGGTGCTCCGACATCGGCATCGCGCCCGGCAGCACCGCCGGCCGGGTCATCGACATCGCCCCCGGCAGCCACGGGTGGGCCTTCATGGACTCCCACAGCGCGCGCAGCAGCGCCTCGACATCGGCGCGCCAGTCCGCGCCCCGTGGCGGGATGTCCAGCTCGCCGAGCACGCGGTCCAGCATCGTCGACTGCAGGTCCTCACTGCTGGGCACGTAGCGGTACACCGCCATCGTGGGGATCTCCAGCGTCGCCGCGAGCCGGCGCATCGAGACGGCCGGCAACGACTCGGCGTCCGCGATCGCGACGGCCGCGGAGATGACGTCGGCCGTGGTCGGCGCGGGGGCGCGCGGCCGGTCCGGTGCGAGCACGACGCTGCCGCGTCCGGGCGCCGAGTCGATCAGCCCCTCGGCCTGCAGCAGGGACAGGACCTTCGAGGCCGTGGCCATCGCCACGCCGTGATCGCGCATGATCGCCCGCGTCGACGGTGCCCGGTCCCCGGGCCGCAACCGGCCGGACGCGATCCGCTCGCGCAGCAGCGCCGCGACCTCCTCGGCGCGGGTCACCGCGTCTCCCTCGCACCCGATGCACTAGTGCACTTTCTTCGAATATCCACGTCAACACTGTAGCGTGATGCACTCGATACGGCGTACGTTCGCCCTATGAATCAGCTTCGGATCCTCATCAGCGGCGCGTCGATCGCCGGTCCCGCCGCCGCCCTCCTCCTCGCCCGCCAGGGGCACCGCGTCACGATCGTCGAACGCGCACCGTCGCTGCGGGCGGGCGGCCAGACCGTCGACCTGCGCGGCGCCGGCCGCACCGTGATCGACCGGCTCGGCCTCGGCCCCGCCAGCACCGAACGGCTGCTCGACCAGCGCGGCATCGTCAAGGTCGACGACCGCGGGCGACGCGGCGCGCGCATGCCCGTCGAGGCCTTCGACGGCAACGGCGTGGTCTCCACCCACGAGATCCTGCGCGGCGATCTCGCCGAGGTGCTGGCCGCGGCCGTCCCCGACGACGTCGAGTGGCTGTGGGACGACACCGTCACCGCGATCGAACAGGACCGTGCCGTCGCCCGCGTGACCTTCGAGACCGCGGCACCGCGCGAGTTCGACCTGGTGATCGGCGCCGACGGCCTCGGCTCCGCGGTGCGTCGCGCCGCCCTCGGCCCGGACTCCGGCGTACTCGCGCCGATCGGGCTCCGGTACGCGTGGTTCACCGCCGCGATCGACGAGGACACCCGCGGCTGGTACCTCATGCACACCGCCGGCCGCGGCCGCGTGGTCTCGGTCCGGCCGTCGCGCACCGCCGGGACCGTCAAGGCCGGCCTCGCGATCCGGGGCACCGACCCCCACCGGCTCGGCCGGGAGGAACAGTTCGCGCTGTTCGAGCGGGAGTTCGCCGACGTCGGGTGGGTCGCGCCGCAGCTGCTGCGGGCCATGCGCACCGCCGACGACTGGGCGTACCAGGACCTCGCCCAGGTGACGCTGGACGGCTGGACCCGCGGCCGGGTCGCCCTCGTCGGCGACGCGGGCTACTGCCCCACCCCGCTCACCGGACTCGGCACCACGCTCGCACTGGTGGGCGCATACGTCCTCACCGGCGAACTCGGCCGGGCGGACGGGGACGTCACCCGCGCCCTCGCGCGGTACGACGCGGTGATGCGGCCCTTCGTGACGAAGGCGCAGGAGCTGCCGCCGGGAAGTCCCGCCGGGTTCGCGCCGATGGGCCGGCTCGGTGCGGCCCTGGGCGATCTGACCTACCGGACCGCCACGCGCTGGCCGATGCGGCTGGTGTGGGCCGCGCAGTTCGCGAAGGCCGACGGGATCGACCTGCCGGACTACTGAGCCGGCTCACGATGTCGCGTTCTGCGGCGGTGCAACTGCGCTGAGACATCTCCTCGCACGCAGAACCCGACATCGTGAGCGGCGTAGCGTCGAGAGCGTGACCGAGACCGCGCAGACCGTCACCGTGTTCGCCGACGTCCCGCCGTCCGTGCTGTTCGAGGCCCTCACCCGCCCCGCGGTGCATGCGGCGGCCGACGGCTCCGGCATGCTCCGCGGCGTCTCCGCCGACAGCCCCGAGACGATCACCGGCGTCGGGCAGACCTTCGGCATGGAGATGACCGACGAGCAGGGCCGCCCGTACTCGGTGGACAACCACGTGGTCGCGTTCGAACCGGGCGCGCGGATCGCCTGGCTGCCCGCCGGGCGGGGCAAGCCGCCCGTCGGCGTCGAGTGGTCGTGGGAGTTCATCCCGGAGGGGGACGGGACACTCGTCGCCGTCACCTGCGATTGGTCGCGCGTGACGAACGAGGCGTACCTGGCGCGGTTCACGCTGCCGCGGGTATCGGCGGACCAGGTTCGGGCCACCGTCGACGCCGTGATCGCGACGACGCGACGCTGACCCGCAGACGACGAAGCCCGCCACCTGCGATGCAGGTGGCGGGCTTGCGTGCGGGGTGACTACTCCGAGTCGGAGGCGTCCTCCTGCTGCGACTTCGGCAGCGAGTAGCCCGCGGCCTCGGCCGAAGCCTCGTCCGCGAACCAGATCTCGGCGACCGTCGAGTCGAAGAAGCGGGTACCGGGGCGGTGGTACAGCTTCGAGTCGGCGTTGCCCTTGATCGGGAAGCCCTCGGGGGCCTCGTTGACGTCCTCGAGCGGCGCGTGCGCGCCGGCGGGGAGGTCCGAGCCCTCGGCCGGAGCCTCGTTCTCGACGATCTCCGCGGCCTCGACGGCGGCGGACTTGGCAGCGGCCTGCGAGGCGGCGACGCGGGTGGCGCGCGAGGCCTCGGTGGCGGCGAGCTGCTCGGTCACGATCTCGATGACCGCCATCGGGGCGTTGTCGCCCTTCCGGTTCTCGGTCTTGATGATCCGGGTGTAGCCGCCCTGACGGTCGGCGACGGCCGGAGCGATCTCCGCGAACAGCACGTGCACGACGTCCTTGTTGCGGATCTCCTTCATGACCTCGCGGCGGTTGGCCAGCTTGCCGTGCTTGGCGTGGCTGATCAGCTTCTCCGCGTAGGGACGCAGGCGCTTGGCGCGGGACTCGGTGGTCTCGATGCGGCCGTGCTCGAAGAGCGCGGTCGCGAGGTTCGCCAGAATGTGCTTCTGGTGCGAGGCCGAGCCGCCCATCCGGGCGCCCTTAGTGGGCCTAGGCATTGTTTCTCCTGTGGGTGTTTAAGAAGAGCTCTGGGGTCAGAGCTGCTCGGTCTCGGCGTAGTCCTGGTCGCCATCGGCATCGCCCGAGAACGACGGCTCGTCGCTCCAGGTGCCGGTGGCGGGGTCGTAGCCGTCGACCTGCGACGGATCGAACGACGCGGGGCTGTCCTTGAGGGCCAGACCCAGCGCGTGCAGCTTGACCTTGACCTCGTCGATCGACTTCTGACCGAAGTTGCGGATGTCGAGAAGGTCGGACTCGGTGCGGGCCACGAGCTCGCCCACGGTGTGCACACCCTCGCGCTTGAGGCAGTTGTACGAGCGCACCGTCAGGTCGAGGTCCTCGATCGGCAGCGAGAACGCCGCGATGTGGTCGGCCTCGGCCGGCGACGGGCCGATCTCGATGCCCTCGGCCTCGACGTTCAGCTCCCGGGCGAGCCCGAACAGCTCGACCAGGGTCTTGCCCGCCGACGCCAGCGCGTCCCGCGCGGTCATCGAGTTCTTGGTCTCGACGTCCAGGATCAGACGGTCGAAGTCGGTGCGCTGCTCGACACGGGTCGCCTCGACCTTGTAGGTCACCTTCAGCACGGGCGAGTAGATCGAGTCGACCGGGATGCGGCCGATCTCGGCGCCCGACGCCTTGTTCTGCACGGCCGGCACGTAGCCGCGGCCCCGCTCGACGACGAGCTCGATCTCGAGCTTGCCCTTGTCGTTCAGGGTGGCGATGTGCAGGTCGGGGTTGTGGACGGTGACCGACGCCGGCGGGACGATGTCGCCCGCGGTGACGGCGCCCGGACCCTGCTTGCGCACGTACATGGTGACCGGCTCGTCGTCCTCCGACGAGACGACC
This sequence comes from Tsukamurella paurometabola, assembly GCF_900631615.1. Classification (NCBI taxonomy): domain Bacteria; kingdom Bacillati; phylum Actinomycetota; class Actinomycetes; order Mycobacteriales; family Tsukamurellaceae; genus Tsukamurella; species Tsukamurella paurometabola. Next base: position 2,487,530 of record NZ_LR131273.1, on the reverse strand, counting down.
AGGCCCTTGAGGTTCAGGATGATGTCGGTGACATCCTCCTTCACGCCGGGGACCGTGGTGAACTCGTGCAGCACGCCGTCGATGCGGATGCTGGTCACGGCCGCGCCCGGGATGGACGACAGCAGCGTGCGGCGGAGCGAGTTGCCCAGCGTGTAGCCGAAGCCGGGCTCCAGCGGCTCGATGATGAACTTCGAGCGCGCCTCGGAGATGACCTCTTCGCTGAGGGTGGGTCGCTGCGAGATGAGCATGAGTTTCCTTCTCTCTGGGCGTCCGCTATTTGACGCCCGTAGAAGGCCGCCGGCGGCTGTTCCGCCGGCGACCGTGCACTACTTACTTCGAGTAGTACTCGACGATGAGCTGCTCCTGGAAGGGCACGACGATCTGCTCACGCTCGGGCACGCGGTGCACGAGGATGCGCAGGGTCGACGGGACCACCTGGAGCCATGCCGGAGCGGTGCGCTCGCCGACGGTCTCCCGCGCGATCTGGAACGGCGTGGTGCCGAGCGACTTCGGGCGGACGTCGATGATGTCGTACTGCGAGACGCGGTACGAGGGCACATCCACGCGGACGCCGTTCACCGTGAAGTGACCGTGGGTCACCAGCTGGCGGGCCTGACGACGGGTACGGGCCAGGCCGGCGCGGTACACGACGTTGTCGAGGCGGGTCTCGAGGATCTGCAGCAGGGCGTCGCCGGTCTTACCCGAGGCGGTCTTGGCCTCCTGGTAGTAGCGGGAGAACTGCTTCTCCATCACGCCGTACAGGAAGCGCGCCTTCTGCTTCTCCTTGAGCTGCAGGAGGTACTCGGACTCCTTGATCCGCGCGCGGCCGTGCTGGCCGGGCGGGTACGGACGACGCTCGAACGCCTCGGAACCGCCGACGAGGTCGACGCCCAGACGACGGGACTTACGGGTGACAGGGCCGGTATAACGAGCCATGGTTTCTCTCTCCTACCTTCCCTAGACCCGACGCCGCTTGGGCGGACGGCAGCCGTTGTGCGGCTGCGGCGTCACGTCGGAGATGGTGCCCACCTCCAGGCCGGCGGCCTGGAGCGAACGGATGGCGGTCTCGCGGCCCGAACCCGGGCCCTTGACGAAGACGTCGACCTTCTTGACGCCGTTCTCCTGCGCCTTGCGGGCAGCGTTCTCGGCGGCGAGCTGCGCGGCGAACGGGGTGCTCTTGCGCGAGCCCTTGAAGCCGACGTGGCCCGAGGAGGCCCAGCTGATCACGTTGCCGTTGGGGTCGGTGATCGAGACGATCGTGTTGTTGAACGTGCTCTTGATGTGAGCGTGGCCGTGCGGGACGTTCTTCTTTTCGCGACGACGCGAAACGCCCTTCTTCGCGCCCGTGGCGCGCGACTTCGGAGGCATTACTTCTTCTTTCCGGCGATGGTCTTCTTCGGACCCTTACGGGTGCGAGCGTTGGTCTTGGTGCGCTGGCCACGCACGGGCAGGCCACGGCGGTGGCGGATGCCCTGGTAGCACTGGATCTCGATCTTGCGACGGATGTCGGCCTGCACCTCACGGCGCAGGTCGCCCTCGACCTTGTAGTCCGTGCCCTCGATGTAGTCACGGAGCTTGGTCAGGTCCTCGTCGCTGAGGTCCTTGCTGCGCAGATCCGGGCTCACGCCGGTGGCGTCGAGGATCTCAGTCGCGCGGGTACGGCCGATGCCGTAGATGTAGGTCAGTGCGATCTCCATGCGCTTCTCGCGCGGGAGATCGACACCCATGAGACGTGCCATTCTTGGCGTTTCCTTCTTCTTCGTCGGAGGTCTGCTCCCCGCCCGTCCTCGGTGATTCCGGCGCTTTCACGCCGGCCGAGGCCCCGGCCTCCGAACCGGGGGTCCGCAGGGGCTCGTCTGCCCCCGTTGGTGCGGAGAGGTCATCGTGTGTTCAAGCGGCGAACCGCTCGAAGCGCAGTGATCAGCCCTGACGCTGCTTGTGACGCAGGTTGTCGCAGATCACCATGACCCGACCGTTACGGCGGATCACCTTGCACTTCTCGCAGATCGGCTTGACGCTGGGGTTGACCTTCACGTCAGTCCTATCCAGTTGTGTTCAGTGTTTTCCCGCACCGCCACCGGTGACCGGAGGGGTGCCACGGCAGGCACGACGAAGCCGCGCACGCACGCGATGATCCAGTGTACGCTTCGCAGCCGTCGGCCCCAAATCAGCCGCGAACAGCGCACGCGCGACGCGCGCACGGGGTCTCTCATGCTAGCCTCAGGAACGATCGGTGATGCACTATTCACCACCGAAGATTCCGTGATCTGATCCCTCGATCCGATAGGACCCCGCGATGCGTCTGTCCCCCACCCGCCGCCTGGGCGTCGCCGCGACCGCCGCCCTCGGCGTCGCGACCTCCCTCCTCGTCACCGCCGCCCCGGCGAGCGCCGCGCCGCGCGTCGTCGTGGGCCCCGGCTCCGAGATCGACGTCGTGCAGAACGAGACGGCCGACGGCATCGAGGTCGCCGCGTGCACGCTCGGCGTGCTCGCCCTCACCCCGGACGGCCGCCGCGTCGGCGTCACCGCCGGTCACTGCGGCAAGGTCGGCCAGGAGGTCACCGTGCCCGCGCCCGGCCAGGCCCGCGCGCTCATCTCCGTCGGCAAGTTCGAGAAGTCCTCGAACCCGCCCACCAAGATCATCGACGGCCGCGAGGTCTCCACCAACGTCTCGCACCCCGACTGGGGCACGGTCTCCTTCAAGCCGGGCGTGCCGCTCGTCAACCGCCTCGGCAAGGCCGCCCCGCGCTCGCTCGGCAAGGCCCGGATCGGCGACAAGGTGTGCAGCCAGGGCCGCACCAGCGGCTGGGTCTGCGGCACCGTCACCGACATCACGGCCAACCGCTTCCGCACCGACCTCAAGCTGCGCTCGGGCGACAGCGGCGCCTCGCTGATCCGCCTCTCCGACGGCGCCGCCCTCGGCATCCACGCCACCGGCTCCTCGGAGCCCGGCCGCGACGGCTCCGAGGTCTCCGACTACTGGGACCTGGGCTTCGTCCTCGCCCAGGCGGGCGGCCTGCGCCTCGCGGTGTAGCACCGGGAAAACGAAGAAGACCCACCCCGCGGGGTGGGTCTTTCTCGTATCCGGATGCGCGCGCTACGCGGTCACTTGTACCGGTAGACGATGCGCCCGCGCGTCAGGTCGTAGGGAGACAGCTCCACCACGACCCGGTCCTCGGGCAGAATACGAATGTAGTGCTGCCGCATCTTGCCGCTGATGTGGGCGAGCACCTTGTGCCCGTTCTCCAGCTCGATGCGGAACATTGCGTTGGGGAGCGGCTCGACGACGCGGCCCTCCACCTCGATGGCTCCGTCCTTCTTCGCCATACCCTCCACGATCCTGTTGTCTTGAGCGGACGCCGTGTGCGACCTGTGCCCCTCCTGAGCGGACGGGCGTGCGGCCGAACGCCGCGCTACCCGTCTATTCTACGCGCTGCGGACTCGTCCGACGAATCCTGCCCGGAACCGCCCCCGGCGCTGACGAGGTGCAACGCGAGTTCGACCGAGTCCGGAACGAAGTCCGCGGGGTCCGCCGCGACGGCCGCCAGCAGATCGGCCGGCGCCATCCACTCGCCGCTCGCCACCTCCTCCGGCTGGTGCACGACGGCACCGTCGTACGTGCAGACGTACTGGAAGCACACGAACCGGGTCCGTGCGTCGGCGTAGGCCCGCACGCCGACGGGGCGCAGCGCCACCCCGTGCACGCCGAGCTCCTCGAAGGCCTCGCGTGCGGCACCGTCGTCGGGCGACTCCCCCGCCAGCAGCACCCCGCCCGCGCAGAAGTCGCGCAGGCCCGGGTAGACGTCCTTGACCGGGGTGCGGCGGTGCACGTAGATGCGGCCGGCCGAGTCGAAGACGAGGATCCCGGTGGTGCCGTGGCGCAGGTTCTCGGCGCGCACGCGCGACCGCGGCGCCGAGCCCGACGGGCGCCCGGCATCGTCGTACAGCGCGACGATCTCCTCCACGACGGTGCCCTCCTTTTCTCCACAGTATGAGCCAAACCCTGGACACCGCGGCGCCCGTGCACTTGTATCGGGGCCATGAGCAATCCGGACAGCCCGAACTGGCATTTCGAGACCACCCAGATCCACGCCGGGCAGACGCCCGACGGCGCGACCAACGCGCGGGCGCTCCCGATCTACCAGACCACGTCGTACACGTTCAACAACACCGATCACGCCGCGGCGCTGTTCGGGCTGGCCGAGCCGGGCAACATCTACACCCGCATCATGAACCCGACGCAGGACGCGGTCGAGCAGCGGATCGCCGCGCTCGAGGGCGGCGTCGCCGCGCTCCTCGTGGCCTCCGGCCAGGCCGCCGAGACCCTCGCGATCCTCAACGTCGCGGAGTCGGGCGACCACATCGTCAGCTCCCCGTACCTGTACGGCGGCACCTACAACCTGCTGCACTACACCCTCGCCAAGCTGGGCATCGAGGTCAGCTTCGTGGAGAACCCGGACGACCTGGAGCAGTGGCGCGCCGCCGTCCGCCCCAACACCCGCGCCTTCTTCGCCGAGACCATCGCGAACCCGCGCGGCCACGTGCTCGACGTCGCCGGCGTGGCCGGTGTCGCGCACGAGAACGGGCTGCCGCTCATCGTCGACAACACCGTCGCGACCCCGTACCTGCTGCGCCCGCTCGAGCACGGCGCCGACATCGTGGTGCACTCGGCCACGAAGTACCTGGGTGGCCACGGCTCGGCGATCGGCGGCGTCATCGTCGACGGCGGCAACTTCGACTGGACGCAGGGCCGGCACCCGAACTTCACCACCCCGGACCCGTCGTACCACGGCGTCGTCTTCGCCGACCTCGGCGCGCCCGCGTTCGCCCTCAAGGCCCGCGTGCAGCTGCTGCGCGACCTGGGCCCCGCGATCTCGCCGTTCAACGCCTTCCTGCTCGCGCAGGGCATCGAGACGCTGAGCCTGCGCGTGGAGCGGCACATCGAGAACGCGCAGAAGGTCGCCGAGTTCCTCTCCGGCCAGGAGGGCGTCACCGAGGTGATCTACGCCGGGCTGCCGTCGTCGCCGTACCACGAGCGCGCGAAGTCGCTGCTGCCCAAGGGTGCCGGCGCGATCGTCGCCTTCGAGCTGGCCGGCGGCGTGCCCGCGGGCAAGGCCTTCGTCGACGCCCTGCAGCTGCACAGCCACGTCGCGAACATCGGCGACGTGCGCTCGCTGGTGATCCACCCCGCGTCGACCACGCACAGCCAGCTCACCGAGCAGGAGCAGCTCGAGGCCGGGGTCACGCCGGGCCTGGTGCGCCTGGCCGTGGGCATCGAGCACATCGACGACATCCTCGCCGACCTGCAGCTGGGCCTCAAGGCCGCGGCGAACGCGTCCTAGGGAGCCGGCGATGCGCGCGCTGCGGTGGTTGCGACGGGCGGCCCGTTCCGTCCTCCAGGACGACGGTGCCTGGACCGCGGCCGTGCAGCGCGGCTGTACCTGACATCACGTTCTCCTCTTGAAGGCACCCCCGAGTCACGGACTCGGGGGTGCCTTTTTCCGTGCGCTCTCGAAATCCTGTCCGCTTCGGGCAGGGATTTCACTGGGATCGCATTGGGATACGCCTAGTAGATTGGCCCCATGGAAGCAACAGTGGATTCTGTGGGCCGGATACTCGTCCCGAAACAGCTCCGCGACGCCCTCGGCATCACACCTGGCTCGGTGGTGGATATCTCCTGGTACGGCAGCGGAGTTCAGATCACGCCCGGCGGCCGCACCGCGCGGCTCGAGCGTGACGAGGACGGGCGCCTCGTCGCCGTCGGGGGCGGCCCGCTGACCGACGAGATGATGTTCGCCCTGATCGACGCCGGGCGCCGGTGACAGATTCGGCACTCGTCGCGGTGGACACCTCGGTCTCGGTGCCGCTCCTGTTCTCCGAACACGAACACCACGCTCGCCTCCTGGGCGCGAGGCAGGCGCCTCCCCCTCAGCGGGCACGCCCTCGCGGAGACCTATTCCGTCCTCACGCGTCTCCCCGGCGAGCGTCGCCTTGCGCCTGATGACGCCGTTGCGACGATCGACGACAGCTTTCCACTGCAGCTGATCCCGGCGGCGCGGAACATCGCCGGTGGCGCGGTCCACGACGCGCTCGTCGCGTTCGCCGCGCGCGACAACGATGCTGTCCTCGCCACTCGCGACGCCCGGGCGCGGAGCACGTACGACCGGGTGGGCGTCACCACGATGTTCATCCCCACGTAGCAGGTCATCACCGCTCCAGGGCCGCGCGCACCTGGTTCTCCAGGGCCACCGTGGCGGCCTTCGGCAGGTCGATGAGGCCGTCGAGCTCGGCGCGGGCGCGCTGGTAGGCCTGCTGGCGCTCCGGGCCGGTGGCCGAGCCGTCGAGCGCGACGGCCAGCAGCCGCTGCGCCTTGGCGAGCCGCTCCTGCTCCAGCGGCGAGAAGTCACCGCGGCGGCGGCGCTTGGCCTCCTGCTCCGCGACGTCGAAGGCCGCGGCGTAGGCGTGCACCGCGTCGCGGTACTGCTCGACGTCCGCGGCCGACGCACCGTCGGGCCCGTCCGGGCGGAGCAGGTCCGCGCGACGCTTGGCCTTGTGGAAGTCGACGGTGAGCGGCTCCCGCATGTCGATCATCATCGGGTAGTCGAGGATCGTGGCGAGGTCGGTCTCGTAGCCGAACCAGCGGGTGTCGACGTCGTCGTGCTCCGCGACGGCGCGCTGGAGCTCCCGCTGGACCTGCGCCGCGTCGATGCGGCCCATGCCCTTGGCCTGCGCGAGCGCGACCTTGGTCTCCTGCTTGATGCGGTACCGCTCGAGGCGGCGGGCGGCCCGGCGCTCGTTCCACGCCCCGACCGCCCGCACGCCTCCCGCGAGGGATCCTCCCAGGGGGAACACCAACCACCAGAAGTTCCTGGCGAACTCGAGCACCTGGTCCACACGACCAGCGTACTGACCTCGACGAAGGACCGAGGACTACTTCTGCTGCTCCGCGTTCGCGACGACCACGTCGCGCACGAAGCGCGCGAGACCCGGGGCGATCTCCTCGTAGTACTTCGTGAACCGCTCGTCGGCGACGTACATCTCGGCGATGCACGCCTGCAGCGCGTGGTCGCAGTCGTAGAACCGCTCGATGCCCGCGCGGTGCCGCTCGGCGAGCTCGTTCGCCTCCGCCGACCCCGGCTGCACACCGCGCGCCAGCGCGTCCGCGAACGCGGCGTTCACCTCGTCGCCCTGCGCCTTGATCTCGCGCCAGTCGTCCTTCGTGAAGCTCTTCTGGCGCTCCGCGCTCTGCTTCCAGGCGTCGGTGTCGCCCCAGCGCTCCTCCGCCTCGGCGGCGTACTCCTCGCCCATCCAGTTGTCGCCGAAGATCTCGGCCTGCTCCTCCGCGGTCAGCTGGACGCCCTGTTGCTTGCTGTTCATCATGTCCTCCACAGCCGCGACCATCCGGTGCAAACGGTCGATCCGCTCGGACAGCAGCTTGCGCTGCTGCTCGAGGTGGGCCATCGCGTCGGCCGACGGATCGTCGAGCAGGGTCGCTATCTGCTCGAGGGGAAATCCCAGCTCGCGGTACGTGAGCACCTGATGCAGGCGCTCGACGTCGGCATCGTCGTACACGCGGTACCCCGCCGACGTGCGTCCCGACGGCACCACCAGTCCGATCTCGTCGTAGTGGTGCAGGGTGCGCACGCTGACGCCGGTCATCCGCGCGATCGCACCGACGGTGCGCGATCCGGGCTTTCCTTCGTTCACGTCGACCACTCTCCGGCCTCACGTCGCGTGAGGGTCAAGTCCTATTCCGGGCGGGGCGTGAGGATGCGCGGACCGTCGGCGGTGACGGCGACGGTGTGCTCCCAGTGGGCGGCGCGGGCACCGTCGTCCGTGACGACGGTCCAGTCGTCCTCGAGGACGGAGGTGTCGGGGGTGCCCAGGGTGAGCATCGGCTCGATCGCGAGGGTCGAGCCGATGACGAGGTGCGGGCCCTTGCCCGGATCGCCCTCGTTGGCGAGGAAGGGCTCCATGTGCATCTCGCGGCCGATGCCGTGGCCGCCGTAGCCGTCGACGATCGCGAGGTCGCGGCCCAGGCGCGCGGCCTGCGCGTACGTGGCGGTCTCGATGGCGTGCGAGACGTCGGTGAGCCGGTTGCCGTCGAGCATGGCGGCGATACCGGCCTCCATCGCGAGGCGGGTGGCCTCCGAGAGGTCCCGGTCCTCCGGGGACAGCTCCCCCACGCCGAACGTCCACGCCGAATCGCCGTGCCAGCCGTCGAGGATCGCGCCGCAGTCGATGGAGACCAGGTCGCCCTGCGCGAGCACCGTCTCCCGGTTCGGGATGCCGTGCACCACGACCTCGTTGACCGAGGAGCAGATCGAGCCGGGGAAGCCGTGGTAGCCCTTGAACGACGGGACGGCGCCGGCCTCGCGGATCACCGTCTCGGCGACCTCGTCGAGTTCGAGCGTGGAAACGCCGACGCGGGCGGCGTCGCGGACCGCGACGAGTGCGCGGCCCACGACGGCGCCCGCGGCGGCCATCGCGTCGAGTTCCCCCGCGGAGCGGAAGGGAACGGTCTTCTTGCGGCGGAATCGACTCACTTGTCGAGCTGCGCGGTCACGCGGCCCAGCACCTCGTCGACGGTGCCGACGGCGTCGATGTGCGTGACGAAGTCGCCGTAGTAGTCGAGCAGCGGAGCGGTCTGGTTCGCGTACACCTGCATGCGGTTGCGGATGACGTCCTCGGTGTCGTCGGCGCGGCCGCGGGCGAGCATGCGCTCGACGACGGTGTCCTCGGGGACCTCGAAGGAGACCACGGCGTCGAGCTTCTCGCCGCGCTCGGTGAGGATCTCGGCCAGCGAGTCCGCCTGGTCGGTGGACCGGGGGAAGCCGTCCAGGATGAAGCCGTTCTTCGCGTCCGGCTCCGTCAGGCGCGAACGCACCATGTCGACGGTGACCGACGAGGGCACGAGCTCGCCCGCATCCATGTACTTCTTCGCCTCGACCCCCAGCGGAGTCCCCTCGCTGATGTTGGCGCGGAACAGGTCGCCCGTCGAGATGTGCGGAATGCCGTACTTCTCCGACAGTCGTTCGGCCTGCGTGCCCTTGCCCGCGCCGGGAGGGCCGAGAATAACGAGTCTCACTTGAGGAATCCTTCGTAGTTACGTTGCATCAACTGGCTCTCGATCTGCTTCGTGGTGTCGAGCGCCACGACCACGATGATGAGGATCATCGTGCCGCCGAACGGCAGGTTACTCATGTTGGAGCCGCTACCGGTGAGTTCGATGAACAGGTTCGGGAGGATCGCGATGATGCCGAGGTACAGCGAACCGGGCAGCGTGATGCGCTGCAGCACGTAGTTCAGGTAGTCGGCGGTCGGCTTGCCGGGGCGGATGCCCGGGATGAAGCCGCCGAACTTCTTCATCTCGTCCGCGCGCTCCTCCGGGTTGAAGGTGATCGCGACGTAGAAGTACGTGAAGAAGATGATCAGCGCGAAGTAGATCACGATGTGCCAGGTGCTGCCGGGGTTCACCAGGTTCGTCTGGATCCACTGCACCCAGCCCGCGGTCGAGTCCGCCGCGACGAGCTGGATCACCAGCTGCGGCAGGTAGAGCAGCGACGAGGCGAAGATGACCGGGATGACGCCGGCGGTGTTCACCTTGAGCGGCAGGTAGGTCGACGAGCCGCCGTACATCTTGCGGCCGACCATGCGCTTGGCGTACTGCACCGGGATGCGGCGCTGGCCCTGCTCGACGAAGACGACGGCGACGAGGATCAGGAAGACCGCGAAGCAGACGAGGCCGAAGGTCAGGCCGCCCTGGCTCTGCAGGATCTGCTGGCCGTCGGCGGGCAGGCGCGAGGCGATGCCGGCGAAGATGAGCAGCGACATGCCGTTGCCGATGCCGCGCTCGGTGATCAGCTCACCGAACCACATCACGAGGATGGCGCCGGCGGTCATGGTGGCGACGATGACCGACAGGGAGAAGATGCCGTTGTCGTCGAGGATGCCGGGGCAGTCGGGCAGCAGGTTGCCGCGCGAGGCCATCGCGACGATCGCCGTGGCCTGCAGCAGCGCCAGCGCCACCGTGAGGTAGCGGGTGTACTGCGTGATCTTCGCCTGCCCGGCCTGGCCCTCCTTGCGCAGGGTCTCGAAGCGCGGGATGACCACCATGAGCAGCTGGATGATGATCGACGCCGTGATGTACGGCATGATGCCGATCGCGAACACCGACAGCTGCAGCAGCGCGCCGCCGGAGAACATGTTGATCAGGGAGTACACCTGACCGCTGTCGCCGCTCGTGGCCTTGTCGACGCACTCGGTGATCGTCCCGAAGTTCACACCGGGCGAGGGCAACGTGGCGCCGAGCCGGTAGAGCACGAGGATGCCCAGGACGATCAGGATCTTCCGCCGCAACTCCGGGGTCCGGAAGATCGGGACTAGGGCCGAAAGCACACATCCTCCTGGCAGCCGGGCGGCCCGGGCGGGCCGCCCCACGCTCGTGGACACCTGCTCCGCGCGCGGCGGAGCACGTCGTCCTCATGGGTAATCCTGCAAACGTATGAACTCTAACAGCCGCACTCATCGCGGCTGTTCACGGCGTGTACCGCCCGGCAGGAGGCAGGCGGCACCGTCGACGAGCGAAACGAGAGCCGCGGTAGGCACCGGTGACCGGCGCCTACCGCGGCGTCCACGTTGCGCAGCGCGAGGACTAGGCCTCGGCCTTGGCGGCGAGCTCGGTGGCGGTGCCACCGGCGGCCTCGATCTTCGCCTTGGCGGCGCCGGTGACCTTGGTCGCCGTCACGTCCACCTTGACGGTGATCTCGCCGTCGCCCAGCACCTTGACGACGCGGTTCTTGCGAACCGCACCGGCGGCGACGAGTTCGTCGATACCGACGGTGCCGCCCTGCGGGAACAGGCGGGCGATGTCGCCCACGTTCACCACCTGGTACTCGACGCGGTTGCGGTTCTTGAAGCCCTTGAGCTTCGGCAGCCGCATGTGCAGCGGCATCTGGCCGCCCTCGAACGCCACGGGGACGTTCTTGCGCGCCTTGGTGCCCTTGGTACCACGGCCCGCGGTCTTACCCTTCGAGCCCTCACCACGACCCACGCGGGTCTTGCTGGTCTTCGCGCCCTTGGCGGGACGGAGATCGTGCAGCTTGATGGCCATCGGTTACACCTCCTCCACTTCCACGAGATGCGACACGACCTGGATCAGGCCGCGGTTCTGCGCGGTGTCCTCGCGAACGACACTCTTGCGAATGCCCTTCAGGCCGAGGGTGCGCAGGCTGTCGCGCTGGTTCTTCTTGGTCCCGATGGTGCCGCGCACCTGGGTGATCTTCAGCTCTGCCATGACTTACGCTCCCTGGCCTGCACGGGCGCGGAGCATGCCGGCCGGGGCGACGTCCTCGATGGGCAGGCCGCGACGAGCCGCGACCTCCTCGGGACGCTGCAGCTCCTTGAGAGCCGCCACGGTCGCGTGCACCACGTTGATGGCGTTGTCGGAGCCCAGGCTCTTGGCGATGACGTCGTGGACGCCGGCCGCCTCGAGCACGGGGCGCACGGCGCCACCGGCGATGACACCGGTACCCGGGCTGGCGGGACGCAGCAGCACGACGCCGGCCGCGGCCTCACCCTGAACCGGGTGCACGATGGTGTTGCCGATCATGGGGACGCGGAAGAAGTTCTTCCGGGCCTCCTCGACGCCCTTCTGGATGGCCGCAGGAACTTCCTTGGCCTTGCCGTAACCGACGCCGACCATGCCCTGGCCGTCGCCGACGATCACGAGGGCGGTGAAGCTGAAGCGACGACCACCCTTCACGACCTTCGAGACACGGTTGATGGTGACAACCTTCTCGATGTAGTTGCTCTTCTCGGCCTCGTTGCGGCCACCGCGCTGATCGCGGTCGCGGCCACCCCGACCGCCGCGGCGGTCGTTCGAGTTCTCGTTGCTTCCGGCGGGGCCGTTGTTGCCGCCGTCACGACGCTGACGTCCGGGCATCAGGCTGCCTCTCCTTCGATGGAAAACATGGTGGTGTAGGTCATCAGAACGTCAACCCGCCTTCGCGAGCGGCGTCCGCGAGCGCGGCGATCCGGCCGTGGTACTTGTTGCCACCACGGTCGAAGACGACGGCCTCCACACCGGCAGCCTTGGCACGGGCGGCGATGAGCTCGCCGACCTTCTTGGCCTGGGCCGACTTGTCGCCGCCCGCAGCCTTGACGTCCGCCTCCAGGGTCGACGCCGCGGCCAGCGTGTGGCCCTTGAGGTCGTCGATCAGCTGGACGTGGATGTGGCGGCTGGAGCGCTTGACCGCGAGCCGCGGACGGACCGCGGTGCCCTCGATCTTCTTGCGCAGACGGAAGTGGCGACGGGCCTTCGACGTGCGGCGGCGCGTCGAGACGTCCTTGCCCTTCGGGATGCGCTTGATGTTCTCAGTCTGAGTTGCCATGAGTTACTTACCCGTCTTTCCGACCTTGCGACGGATCTGCTCACCCTCGTACCGCACGCCCTTGCCCTTGTAGGGATCGGGACGACGGAGCTTGCGGATGACCGCCGAGACCTGGCCGACCTGCTGCTTGTCGATGCCGGACACGGAGAACTTGGTGGGGCTCTCCACCGCGAAGGTGATGCCCTCGGGCGCCTCAATCGGGACCGGGTGGCTGTAGCCCAGGGAGAACTCGAGGTCCTTGCCCTTGAGCGCCACGCGGTAACCGACGCCGTAGATCTCCATCTTCTTGGTGTAACCCTCGGTCACACCCGTCACCATGTTGGCGACCAGGGTCCGCGACAGACCGTGCAGCGCCTTGTTGCGCCGCTCGTCGTCGGGGCGGGCCACCACGATGGCGCCCTCTTCGTTCTTCGACACCGAGATCGGCTCGGCAACGGTCAGCGCCAGCTGGCCCTTGGGGCCCTTGACGGTGACGTCCTGGCCGGCGATCTGCACGTCGACGCCCGCGGGAACGACCACGGGGTGCTTACCAATTCGCGACATAAGTTCCTGTCCCCTTACCAGACGTAAGCGAGGACTTCGCCGCCCACGCCCTGCTTGGCTGCCTGGCGATCCGTGAGGAGGCCCGAGGACGTGGAGATGATCGCCACGCCCAGGCCGCCCAGGACCTTCGGCAGGTTGGTGGACTTCGCGTACACGCGCAGACCGGGCTTCGAGACGCGGCGCAGGCCGGCGATCGAACGCTCACGGCTCGGGCCGTACTTCAGCGAGACGACGAGGTTCTTGCCCACCTCGGCGTCCTCGGTACGGAAGTCGGTGATGTAGCCCTCGGCCTTGAGGATCTCGGCGATGTTCGCCTTGATCTTCGAGTGCGGGAGCGTCACCTCGTCGTGGTACGCCGAGTTGGCGTTGCGCAGACGGGTCAAGAAGTCTGCGATCGGATCAGTCATGGTCATGACAGTGTCCGTCTACCTTTCTCGCAGCGGTTCCCATGCATCGACGGCGATCTGGTGCCCATCCCCGACAGCGCGGGAGACGGGCCTGGAACGTCCGACGGTGGGCCTACTACGAAGCAAACCGTCCTGCAATACCGTTGCACTGCAGGGATTCCGGACCGGCGAACCGGTTCGGGGAAGTGCGCCGGCCGTGCTCGAAGCACGACAGGCAACCTCACTAGTGTAGAGAAAGTGCCGGTCAGAGTCGAATCGGCGGCCTCTTGTCCCCGGACGCCCGGCGGCCTAGCGTGAGGATCATGTCCTCGGTGAACGATCTCGTCCGCGATCCCCGGCTCTATCAGGCGGCCGCCGCCGGGCAGGCGGTGGACGCCGCGATCTGCGTCCAGCCCATCCCGTACGTCGCGAAGTGCCTCGACGACGTCGGCTGGCCCGACGGTGGCCGCTGGTTCTTCCCGCTGGTCAAGGGGGCTTCGGCGCTCGGGCTCGCGGCGGCGCCGCGGTGGCCGGGACTCGCCCGGCTCACCGCGATCATGCTGACGCTGTACTTCTGCACGGCCGTCGGGCTGCACGTGCGCGCCCGCGACCTGCGACTGAACTTCGCCGCCGCGTCGTCGCTGCTGCTGTTCTACGGCGCGCTGGCCGCGACGGGACCCCGGACGCCCTCCTCGTAGGCGCTGTCGCGCCGCCCGAGTCCGACGGGCACCGCTAATTCATAAAGATATTGCAATGTATGCATGATTGGTGGGAGGATCGGTGCCACGACGTTCTCGACTACGGGAGGGCACCGATGTCATCACTTCCCCTCGACTGCACGGCATTGTCCAAGTCCTACGGACGGGTCGTCGCCCTCGACGGCGTCGACCTGCACGTCCACCCCGGCGAGATCCACGGCTTCCTCGGCCCCAACGGCGCCGGCAAATCGACCACGATCCGCGCAGTCCTGGGGCAGATCCGCCCGGATGCCGGTACCGTCCGGATCTTCGGCACGGACGGCTGGTCGGACGCGGTGGCGGCGCACCGTCGCCTCGCCTACGTCCCCGGCGACGTGGCGCTGTGGCCCGGCCTCACCGGCGGCCAGTGCATCGACCTGCTCGGCGCACTCCAGGGCAGTCCCGATCCCCGTCGCCGCGACGACCTGATCGAGCGGTTCGAACTCGACCCGACGCGGCGCACCCGCACCTACTCGAAGGGCAACCGACAGAAGGTCGCCCTCGTCGCCGCCCTGTCGACCCGCGCCGATCTGCTGCTGCTCGACGAGCCGACCAGCGGCCTCGACCCGCTGATGGAGGCGCAGTTCCAGTCGGTGGTGCGCGAGCTCGCCGCTGAGGGCACCTCGGTGCTGTTGTCCAGCCACATCATGGGCGAGGTCGAGGCGCTCTGCGACCGGGTGAGCATCATCCGGTCGGGCCGGATCGTCCGTGTCGGGACCCTCGACTCGCTGCGCGCCGACGCCGCGGCCACCCTCTCCTGCACGACGGCCGCGCCGATCGCCGCCCTCCGCACCACGCCCGGCGTCACCGTGATGGACGAGCGCAGCACCGGCGACCGGATTCACACCGTCGCGCGAGCGCAGTACGAAGCGGTGCCCGCCGCTCTGGCGGCGCTGCTCGCCGCCGACGCGAGCGCCATCACCGTGCAGCCGCCCTCGCTCGACGAGATGTTCCTCGACCACTACCGCGGCGAGCAGCCCGAGCGGACGGCGGTGCCGTCGTGAGCGGCGAACTGCACGGCACGACGGCGCTGATCCGCGTGCACCTGCGCACCATGGGCGTGCAGACCGCGGTCACGGTCGCGGGGATCGCGGGGATCGCGGTGGCGGTGATGACCGGGGTGCTCTCGCTGTTCGAGACCGCGGAGTCGCGGACCCGGTACGCCGCCACGATGGGCAGTTCCCCCGCCACCGCGGCGATCAACGGCCGCGGGCACGACCTCGACACCATCGGCGGTATCGCCACCTACGAGGTGGGCTTCTTCGGCCTCCTCGTGCTCCCCGCTCTCGTCCTCGCCCTGACGATCCGGTCCGCGCGGGGCCAGGAGGACCTGGGCCGGGTGGACCTCGTGACGGCGGCACGGGTCGGTCGGCTCGCGCCGTTGGCCGCGCCGATGACAGTGACCTTCGCCGCCATCGCGGCCGCGGCCACCGGGATCGCGATCGGGGCGACCGCGGTCGGGCACGACGGTGCGGGCTCCGCCCGGTACGCGCTGGCGGTGGCGCTCTACCTCGGCACCGTCGCGGGCTTCGGGTTCCTCTGCGGCGAGGTGGTGCAGTCGGCCCGGGGTGCCGCCGGATTCGCCTTCGGCGTCCTCGGCCTGCTCTACCTCGTGCGAGCGGTGGTCGACGGCCGGTCACTGGATCTGCCGTGGCTCACGCCCGCGTCGTGGCTGGCCGCCGCGCGACCGTTCAGCACCGCGCCGCCCGCGTGGCCCTATCTGGCCCTGGCCGGGACGACGATCCTCGCCGGCGCCGCCGCCCTCCGGCTCCGCTCCCGGCGCGATCTCGGCGCCGGTGTGCTCCCACCGCGTCCGGGGCCCGCCACGGGGCGCATCCGCACCCCGCTCGCGCTCGCCGCGCACCTCAGCCGGGGGTCCGGGGCGGGATGGCTCGCGGGGGTGGCCGCCTGGGGTGTGGTGATGGGCCTGCTCGCCCAGGAGATGAGGTCGATGATCGGCGGCAATCCCGAGATCGCCCGCGCCCTCACCGGATCCGGGTCCGGCGCCCCCGACGATGCACTCGTGTACCTGAGCACCGTCGTGATCGGGGTCGCCGCCGCCGGGGTCGGGGTGCAGATGGTGGGACGGCTCGCAGCGGAGGAATCGGCCGGGCGCTTCGCCCTCGTGCTGTCGGGAGCAGTCTCCCGTCCCGCGTGGGTGGCCGCGTCGGGTGCGGTGGTCGCAGCGCAGATCGTCGCGGTGCTGGTCGTCGGCGCGGTCGCCTTCGGCACCGGTGCGACGCTCGCCGGATCGCCGTGGCCCACGTCCACCAGTGCGGCCGGCGCGGTGCTGGTCTACGGCGCAGCGGCCGCCCTGATCACCTCGGTCGCGCTGGCACTGTTCGCGTGGTCACCCCGGCGGGCGGCACTGGCCTGGGCCCTGCCGGTGTGGGCACTCCTGGTGGCGCTGCTCGCGGAGACCCTCCGGATGCCGCAGTGGCTCCGCGACACGTCGCCGCTGCACTGGCTCGGGCGCCTCCCGATGGACTCGCTCGATCCCGTTGCGACCGCGGTGATCCTGGCGACGACCCTCGCGCTTCTCGCCCTGGGGTTCCGGCGGCTGACGGTCCGCGACGTCGCCGGTTAGCCGACGCGCAGCGTCGTCGTGACCGGCGTCGCGTTCTGGGTGAGGTCCAGGACCGGGCAGTGCGCGTCGACGGTCTCGGTGAGTTCGCGGTATCGCTCCTCCGTGTCCGGCCCGGTGATGTCGACGGTGACCCGCACCGCGGTGAAGCCCGGGCGGACGTTCTCGTCGAGGCCGAAGAAACCGCGCACGTCGAGGTCGCCCTCGGCGCTGAGCCGCAGCTCGTCGATCGTGATGCCCAGCTTGTCCGCGTAGAACCGGTAGGTCACCACCTGGCAGGACAGCAGCGCACCCAGGTACGCCTCGACCGGGTTGATCGCGGTGTCGTCACCGCCGAGCGTCGGCGGCTCGTCCACGACGAGGGTGTGCTGCCGCGCCGTCGTCACACTGCCGACGGTGCCCTGCGGGACCGCCGTCGCGGCGAAGACGACGTGCGCGTTGGCGGTGTTGCGCGTGACGGCCTGGTCGGTCGCGTCGATGATGGCGGCGAGGGTGCCGGTGGCGGATGCGGTCATGATCACTCCTGGAGGGAACGGGCGCTTGTCCGCGGACCATATGTCCGGTCCGGGCGCGAGCACAGCGGTTGCACTCACCGTGATTGCCGCCGGATACCCTGAGGGCCGTGTCCACCACCCTGACGGTCGCCCTGCTCGCGGTGCTCACCACGGTGGGCCTGGTCGCGGCGGTGGCGACCGACGGTGCCGCGTCGCTGGTGCTGGCCGTCGCGACCGTCGTCGTCGCGGGCGTCCTCGCCGTACGGCTGCGGTCCGCCCCGCCCGGTGCCGCGTGGGCGGCCGCCCTCGCCACCGGCATCGTCATCGTCTCCGCCGGCATCCCGGCGACGATCGTGCTGACCGAGACCGGCGGCCGCGGATCGTCGGCGTTCGCCGCCCAGGAGGAACAGCCGATCGACCCATCGGCCGAGCTCCGTCGTGCACTGGCGAAGGCCGGCGACCTCCTGCCCGGCGGGGCCGACTCGGTCCTGTCGATCGACATCGACGAGCAATCCACCCGGGTGGACGTCCTGGACCTGGCGAAGGGACAGCGGATCTCCGCGAACTACTCGCAGTCCAGCGACGAGTGGTACGACCCGAGCAGCACGTCGACCAACGACCGCGCCGACGCCGCGTTCCGTTCTGCGGATATCGTGAACCTGGATGTGACCGCGGCGCGGAGGAGGGTCGACGACAGCGCGCGCGGGCTCGGCGTCGACCTGTCCAGGCGGTCGTCGTCCGACGGCGTGGTGATCGCGCGGCGCAGCGCCGACAAGAAGCTGGTCGCGACCTTCGACCTGACCTCGCGGGTGAAGTTCGAGACCGACCAGGCGGGGAACCTGCCGGACAACCTGGCGCTCGCGAAGGTCGACGGCCTGCTGCCGGCCGCGGAACGCCTGCTGCGCTCCCACGGGATCGATCCGGCGATGCCGGTCCTCGACGAGCTGGAGTACCGGGTCTTCGCGGAGAACGCCTCCAGCGTCGGCTCGGCGAATCCCGGCACCATCGACATCCGGGTCACCGGCAGCAGGAACGGCACGCTCAAGGAGACCGTCGGGCGGTTCCCGGAGATCCGGCTGTACGACTCCAGTGGCACGAGCAGCCGGGCGTTCGCGCTCACCGCGATCACGGCCGCCGGCATCGAGAAGGCGCGCGCCGAGCTCGAGCGACGCTCCGCCGTGCCGCCGATCGACGCGCACGCGATCTCCCTGGAGGTCGCGGGCGATACGACCTCCCCCGGCTGGATGCGCGGCGGCCTCCCTCCGTTGCTGAGACTGGGCCTCGGCCCGGGCTCCGACGATCAGGCCTACTTCCGCCCGGACGGCACCTTCGTCAAGGCCGCTCCGTGATCAGGTGCGTGCGGCGGTGAGACGGCGGACCGTCGCGACCTCGGCGTCCCTATAGGGGCGACCGTCGGGCCAGAGCAGGTCGTGGAACCACTGCTGCGGCTGCCGCGCCCCGACGTAGGGCTGCTTCCACGAATCCCACGGGTAGTAGGTCTGGCTGCGGCCGGCGACGAAGCCCCACTGGTAGGCGTCGATGCCGAGTTCCTTGCAGATCGGCAGGATCGTCTCGATGGTGCTGCCCTGCGGCCGGGCCATGTACTCGGTCAGCAGCATCGGCCGGCCCTGCTTCGCCAGGTCGGCGGCCATGGCGCGGAACTTCTCCGGCGGGTCGTAGCTGTGGAAGCTGATGACGTCGGACTGCTCCAACTGGATGGCGCGGATCTCGGGGCGGGTGTCGGCCCAGACGCCGGAGGTCAGCGGCTGCGTCGGATTCCCGGCGCGGGCCCACGCGAAGGCCTGCGGCAGCAGCTTCGCGACGCGGGCGACCTTGTCGGGCGGGCTCAGCGGGTACGAGTCGGCGAGGTTCTCCGGCTCGTTCCAGACGTCCCAGGCGACCACGCGGGGATCGTTGGCGAAGGCCTTGACCACGCCGGTCGCGTACGCCTGCAGGCCGGCCGTGTCGGCGGCGGTGAGGCCCGCGGCACCGGGGCTCTGCACCCATGTCGAGTTGTGCACGCCGGGGGTGGGTTCGCGCTGCACACCGGGCTTCGGGTTCGGGTCCCAGCACGAGTCGAACAGCACGAACATGATCTTGATGCCGTTGTTGTGGGCGATCGTGAGGAACTGGTCGAGTCGCTGCACGAAGCCGGTGGGGTCGGCGGTCCACAGCTGGTCCTGCAGGAAGACCCGCATCGTGGTCATGCCGAGGCCGCGGGCCCAGCCGAGCTCGAGGTTCATCCGGTTCGGGTCGAAGGTCTGCGCCTGGAACATCTCGAACTGGTTCCCGGCGTTGGCGTTGATGTAGTTCGCGCCGACCATCCACGGGTTCTGGGTGCGCCACTGCTGTGCGCGCTCGGGCGTCCATCGCGCGGCAGGCGCTGCGGGTCCGGCGGGCGCAGCGGGTCCGGCCGGAGCCGCGCCGGGTGTCGTCGCGCCCGGGGCCGTCGGCCCCACGGTTCCGCCCGCTCCCGCCCCGGAGCCCGGGTCGGCGGCCGCGCGCGCGGCCAGCATCACGGCCGGCATCGCGGCGGCGGTCCCCAACAGAACCCGTCGAGTCACAACAGTCACATCAACATCATACGCAACAATTGTCACTTCATTTCGGACATCGGTCGCGGCCGCGCGTCGTGCTCGCAGCGTGTTCGCCCCTGCAGGGAGCCGGACTCCCGGTCGGAACGTGCACTCCCACTGACTGCAGTCGCGGGGAGACCAGCCGAAGCCGGGGACACCGGCCCCCAGCTGGGAGCGGAAGCACCCGCCGCGACTCAGCCCTCGATCGCCTTGCGGGCCTGCGCCTCCAACTCCGCGCGGAAGCGGGGCTGCGCGCGGAGCACCCCGCGATCGACGAGCCGATCGACGGTGCTGACCACCTGGCCGAGGTATGCGGCCCGCTCGGCGGCGACGCTCGACGCGGCGTGCCGGTACAGCTTGAGGCCGCGGTCGAGATCGCGCACGTCCTCCTCGGCGAGCCCGGCCGAGCCGGTGCTGCGGGCATGCCGATCCGCCGCGTACCAGCTGGTGCGCAGGTCGGTCACGGCGTCCGCGTACTCGGCACCCGCCGCGTCGCCCGGGTACTCGTCGGTGCGCAGGGCGCCGGCGCGCTCCAGGGCGTCGTGGAAGGCGATCACCTTCGGCGAGCTGAGGTCCCACATCGCGGGGAAACGCAGCAGCATCTCGGGGTCGAGCTCGTAGGCCGCGTACTCGCCGAGCACCGTGTCGTGCCGGCCGGTGGCGCGCTCCCACGCCGCCCGGCCCGAGGGCGCCGCAGCCGGCTTCGGCCGCACCCGCGGCTCGGGCGGGGCGTCGACGAAGCGCAACGGGTCGTTGCGGACGGCCTTCGCCGGGTCGCCGTTGCCGCCCAGTAGCACGATCATCCCCACGATGAGAGCGCCGCCGAGGAGCAGCGTTCCGTAGGCGGGCGTGAAGCGCAGGACGATCAGCCCGATCGCCGCCACGCCGAGCACTCCTGCGATGGCCGTGTTACGCATCGGAACCACTCACGCCCTCAGCGTAGTCGTCAGGCCGCGAGCGCCCGCTCCCCGATCGGCGGGGACGCGGCGGCACCGTCGGCCGACGGGGGCCGGGCGATGCGCGCGTAGGCGACCGCCATCGCGCCGGCGGCCCCGAGGAGCGCGCCGGCGGCGAGGTAGCCGCTCTGCGCGATGGGCACGCTGAGGTAGCGGATCGCGAGGAGGATCGCGACGAAGGTCAGGGCACCGCCCACGACGGTCGCGATCCGGCGCGCGTGCCAGCCGTCCTCGGGGCGGACCAGTGCGGCCTCAAGGGTCAGGGCGAAGACGAAGCCGGCGATGAGGTCGACGCCGTAGTGGGCACCGAGGCCCAGCGTCGCGGAGATCGTGCACACCCACCAGAAGACGCCGAACAGCTTGAGCGCCCGCGGCCCGCGCAGGGAGTGCAGCAGGATCGCCGTGGCCCAGGCGGTGTGCAGGCTGGGCATGCAGTTGCGCGGCGCGGCCTGGCTGAAGTACGCGGAGACGGGCTCGAGCGAGGTGGGCACGACGTGCGGCCAGACGTTCATCCATCCGGCACCGGCGACCTCGTTGCCGAAGGCGTACGCGGGCCCGACGACGGGGAACAGGAAGTAGACGATGGGGCCGATCGCGCCGATCAGGATGAACGACTTCACGATGTGGTGCCGCGGGAAGCCCTTGGTGGAGCTGCGGCGCAACTGGAAGAAGGCGACGACCGCGGCGCCCACCGGGAGGTAGGTGTAGACCTTGGTGATGAGCCACAGGTACCAGCCGTGCTCCTGCACGAACCGGCCCATCACCCACGACGGGCTGCCGAGCGCGCGGTCGGCGACCTCGACGAAGTGGTCGGCGACGTAGGGCAGCGCCTCCATCGTGAGTCCCAGCCACACCGCGGAGCAGGCGTTCGCGACGATGAGGATCCCGGCGACGCCGGCGGCCTTGAGCGCCGCCGCCCGCTCACGGCCGGTGAGCCGGAGGCCGGCGTAGGCGGCGAGGGCGACGAGGCCCCACATCACGCCGTTGCCGAAGTGCAGCGGCGACCCGGCGGCGAGGCGCTCGGCGTTGAACAGCACCTCCGTGCCGGCGACCACCCCGACGAAGGGCAGGCGCAGGCGCGCGGGCATGCACATCAGTGCGAGCGCGAGCGCCGCGACCTTGACCTCGCCGGTGACGGGGCGGCCGACGAAGTCCTTCGCCAGGCCCTCGACGGGGCCGGGCAGGCCGTAGGCCATCGCGGCCGCCTGGATCGCCAGGACGAAGACGACGACCGCGAGCACGGCCCATACCCACCACGGCCGGTTCCGGATCCCGCGGCGGGGCTGCTCACCGCGCGGACCTCGCGGGAGCGCGAAGTCTGCACGCACCAACATGAGATGACAGCATAGTTAACAGGCGGGTAACTCTGTGAATCCGTCGCCCGTTTCGTGATGCGAATCGCCCTGCGCACCGCGCGCGGCCGCCCCGGGGGGGACGCGACACCGGCCACGACACCGGCCACGACACCGGCCACGACGAAAGGGCGCGCACCCGCCGAAGCGGATGCGCGCCCTTCGCGCGTATCGGTCCCGGGTCAGGCCCGGGGTTCACTCACCAGCTGCTCTTGTGCACACCGGGGAGCTCGCCGGCGTGCGCCATCTCGCGCAGGCACACACGGCAGAGGCCGAACTTGCGGAACACCGAGTGCGGGCGGCCGCACTTGTTGCAACGGGTGTACGCGCGGACGGCGAACTTCGGCTTCTTGTTGGCCTTGTTGACCAGCGCCTTCTTTGCCATGGCTCAGTTCTCCTTGAAGGGGAAGCCGAGGTGCTTGAGCAGCGCGCGGCCTTCCTCATTGTTGGTGGCAGTGGTGACGACGGTGATGTCCATACCGCGCGGGCGGTCGATGGAGTCCACGTCGATCTCGTGGAACATCGACTGCTCGTTCAGGCCGAACGTGTAGTTGCCGTTGCCGTCGAACTGGTTGCCGTTGAGGCCGCGGAAGTCGCGGATACGGGGCAGCGCGATCGAGGTGAGGCGATCGAGGAACTCCCACATGCGGTCGCCACGGAGGGTGACGCGCGCGCCGATGGGCATGCCCTCACGCAGCTTGAACTGCGCGATGGACTTGCGGGCCTTGCGGATCTCCGGCTTCTGGCCGGTGATGAGCTCGAGGTCCTTGACGGCGCCGTTGATCAGCTTGGCGTCGCGGGCGGCGTCGCCGACGCCCATGTTCACGACCACCTTGACGACGCCGGGGATCTGCATGACGTTGTCGTACTTGAACTCGCTGTTCAGCGCGTCCTTGATCTCGGCGCGGTAGCGGGCCTTCAGCCGGGGCTGGGTCTTCTCAGCGGTGCTCATAATCAGATGTCCTTCCCGTTCTTGCGGGAAATCCGCACGCGCTTGCCGGTCTCCTCGTCGGTCCGGTAGCCCACGCGGGTGGGGTTACCGTCCGAGTCGACGACCATCACGTTCGAGACGTGGATCGGGGCCTCCTTGACCTCGATCCCGCCCTGCGCGGTGGCGGAGGTGCTGGTGTGCTTCTTGATCCGGTTGACGCCCTCGACGAGGACCTTCTCAGCCTTGGGGAAGGCCTCGACGACCTTGCCCTTGGCGCCCTTGTCGGGTCCCGAGATCACGATGACGGTGTCGCCCTTGTGCACCTTCATGTCAGAGCACCTCCGGAGCCAGCGAAACGATCTTCATGAACTTCTTGTCGCGCAGCTCGCGGCCGACCGGGCCGAAGATGCGGGTGCCACGAGGGTCGTTGTCGTTCTTGATGATGACAGCGGCGTTCTCGTCGAACTTGATGTACGAGCCGTCCGGACGGCGGCGCTCCTTGGCGGTCCGCACGATGACGGCCTTGACGACCTCGCCGCGCTTGACGTTGCCGCCGGGGATGGCGTCCTTGACGGTGGCGACGATGATGTCGCCGATGCCGGCGTAGCGGCGCGAGCTGCCACCGAGCACGCGGATGCAGAGGATTTCCTTAGCACCCGTGTTGTCGGCGACCCGCACCCGCGATTCCTGCTGAATCACTGTTGCAGTCTCCTCAGACCTGGATTTTCATGCGCGCCGGATTACCGACCCGGACACGCGCGGTCCGTCACTTGCGGCGCAGGGCCGCAGGCAACCCGTCCATGATAGGGGAAGTCGCAGGTAGATGTCGAATCCGAGCGGGCTATCGTTCAAGGGTGCAGCTCTCCGATCTGCCCGTGGGCGGTGTCGCGCGACTGCGGGGCACGTCCGCCGCAGCGCTCGCGTCCGCCGCCGAGCGCCGCGGACCGCAGGACCCGGTCGTGGTCTTCCCCGGGCTCACGCTGCCCCTGCCCTCCTCCCCCGGCGCGATCATCGACGACGTGCTGAGCCGCGCGGTCGCGGTGGCCTTCGAGGTGTTCCCCGCCTGGCTGCCCGACCCGGCGATCCGCCCCGCGTCCGCCGGCACCCTCGACCGGTTCGGCGCCCGCGAGATCGCGTCCGCCCGCAGCAGCGGCGCGATCGCCACCGCGCTGGGCGCGCTCGCCACCGCGGCGCTGCGACCCGAATCGGCCTGCGGCTTCGCCGAACTGCCCGCCGCCGACCGGCGCGGCGCCCTCGAGTTCGCGCTCACGCGCAGCTACCACGCACCCGGCGTCGCCCTCGCGATCGAGGTGGAGCGACCGCTCGCCCCGCACCTCGGCGACGCGCTGTCCGCGGCCGCGCGGTGGCTCGCGCGCGGCGACAGCACCGTCTGGCTGTTCGGGCCGGGCGCCGCGCCGCTCGACCGGTTCCCCGTCGTCGACGGTCCGCCGGTGGTCGCCGAGCTGCGACCGGAACCGTCGGAGTTCACGGCCGGACTCGAGCCGCTGCCCGTGTACCCGCCCGTGGCCGGCCGGCCGCACCCCGCGAGCGCGGCGGAGCAGCACCTCGAGCGCGGATTGGTGGGCCAGGCGTGGGCCGTGGCCCGGCACTGGAACTACGCCGTCGACCTGGGTGCACCGGCCCGGCCCGTCCGCGTCGACCTGCTGTTCCCGCAGCCGCGACTCGTGGTGGAGGTCGACGGCCCCGGCCACCGGGCGAACGACAGGTACGAGGCGGACCGGCGCCGCGACGCCGACCTCATGCTGGCGGGATTCCGGGTGCTGCGGCTGACCAACACGCGGATCCTGGACGACCTCGCGGAATCGTTGGCGATCATCCGTAGATTGGTGACTGCAACGGGAACGGGCCACGGGAGGGGTGCGTGATGAGCGAGTCGATCGCGGGCCTCACGGGCACGGAATCCGCTGTGCTGCTGGTGCTCGCGTCCGCCGCGGAACCGGTGCGCAACCCCGACCTCAAGCTGCTCGGCCCCGCGCTCGAGGCCCCGTCGCGGCGCAAACTGGTCGAGCGCGGCCTGCTGGACGTGGAGGTCGGCGAGCGCCGCGCGCTGCTGCTGTCCCTCACCGACCGGGGCTGGGCGGCGGCGGCCGCGCTGCTCGAGGCGCCGCCGCCGCCCCGCGCGACCCCGCAGCTGCGCGCGCTGTTCACCTTCGCCGCCGGCATCGGCCGGTACCTGCGCCGCGAATCCCTCGCGCTCGGCGAGGTGGTCACGCCGGCCGACGCCCCGTCCGCCGTTCCGGAGCCCGCCCCGGAGCCCGTTCCGGCGCCGCCCCCGGCCGCACCGCCCGACGGTCCGCCGTCGGCGCGGGTCCGGGAGGCCTACCGCCGCATCGCGGTGCCGGGCGCGTGGGTGGCGCTGCGCGACCTCCGCGCGGCGCTGGCCGGCGTGCCGCGCACCGTCGTCGACGAGGGCCTGCGCGCCCTGTACCCCGAACCCGGCGTGCACATCGTCGCCGAGGACAACCTCAAGGCCCTCACCCCGGACGATCACGCCGCCGCGCTGCAGCTGGGCGGCCGTCCCCTGCACGCGATACGGATCACTCGATGACGCTCTCCGATGTGCAGCGCGCGGCGCTGCGTTCCGTCCGCCTGAGCTGGGCGCCCACCTACGAGGAGGTGTGGGACGCGGCGTCGGCGGACACGCACGTCGACGGCCTGCACACCGACGTCTGGGAGGACCTCGAGGACGCCCTGGGCGATGCGGTCGCCTCGACGGGCGCCTCCCCGACCGGGCTGGTGATCACGGGCAACGCGGGCACCGGCAAGACGCACCTGCTCACCCGGTTCCGGTCCGAGGTGCAGGCCGCCGGGCACTACTTCGTGCTGTTGGAGCTGCTGGACGCCTCCGACTTCTGGCGCGCCGCCCTGACGTCGTTGCGCAGTTCGCTGCTGCGGCCCGCCCGCGACCACGAGACCCAGCTGGCCCAGTTGCTGTGGCTGCTCTCCGACGAGGCGGGACTCTCGCGGGCGCACCGCCGCGAGTTCTCGGGCGACGCGGTGCCGACGCCGGCGGGGCTGGACGCGCTGGTCGCCGCCATGAGCAAGCGCCGCCCGCAGGTGCGGCAGTACCACGGCGTGCTCCGCGCGCTGGTGCTGCTGGGCTCCCCCGACACCCGCCTCGCGGACCTGGGCTCGGCGTTCCTCGACGACATCGAGGTCGAGGAGACCGCCGCCGAGCGCCTGCACTGGGGGCTGCCCGCGCACGGCTTCCCCGCGGTGGAGACGGTGCGCGCGATCTCCGCGTTCATGGCGGAGACGGCCGCGACGGTCTTCGCCGTCGACCAGATCGACACCCTGCTCGCGCAGTCGGCGGCCACGCTCACCGCGCCCGACGCCGCGGAGGGCGAGGTCATCGAGCAGGTCGGCCACGGCCTGATGTCGCTGCGGCAGGGCCTGTATCGCACGGTGACCGTCGCGTGCATGCTGCCGACGGCCTGGGAGACCCTGTCCAGCCGCGCCACCGCCTCGGTCGCGGCCCGGTTCCGGGTGGTGGGCCCGCTCAAGTCGCTGCCCGACGGTGCCATCGCCCGCGCCATCGTCGAGCGGCGGCTGACGGCCGCGTACCGGTCGAAGGAGTTCGCGCCGCCGCACCCCACGTGGCCGATCGCGCCGGAGGCGTTCGCGACCGCGGTGCACCACACCCCGCGCGACCTGCTCACCAAGGTCGACGCGCACATCCGGGCGTGCGTCACCACCCGCACCGACTTCGAGCTCGCGTCGTTCGACGACGGGCCGGCGCGCCCGGCACCGTCGACCCCCGACACCGCGCCGACGGTGCCCGTCCCGGATCCCGTGGCCCCGCCGGTCGATCTGCTCTCCCGCATCGACGAGCAGTTCGACGCGCTGCGCCTGCGCGCCCGCGTCGGCGACGTGGCGACCGACCAGACCGCCGCCGACAAGCGCATGGGCGCGCTCATCGAGGCGGGCCTGCGGGCGTGGACCCGCGAGGACGGCGGCGACGGCTTCCAGATCGAGCGCGGCAACAAGCAGCTCGACGGCCGGCTGCGGCGCCGGCTGCCCGGCCGCGTCGAGGACGAGCAGCACTGGGCGTTCCGCGCGATCCCCGCGGCGAACGCCGTCGCCACCACCAACCGGGTGCAGAGCGCCGCGACCGCGGCGGGCGTGGCGGCGGGGATGGACCGGCGCAAGCTCTACCTGCTGCGGTCCACACCCTGGCCGACCAGCCCGAAGGCCTCGTCGGTGATCGCCGACGCGGTGGAGCGCGGCGCCGAGCTGCTCCCCCTGGACGAGGCGGACCTCGCGACGCTCGACGCGCTGAGCCGGATCATCGCGAACGCGCCCGACGGCCTCGACGAGTGGCTCGCCGCGCGGCGCCCGGCGCACGGGCTGCGGATGTTCGCGGGACTGGATCGGAAACCGGCCGCGGACCGGCCGGCGCCGGGGTCGCGCCGGCTCCGCGGGATGATCCCCGGCGACGCGGTCGGCCGCGTCGGCGGGCTGTCGAGCTCGGTCGCCGACGTCATGTTCGGCGGGCCGCCCGCCCCGCGGCCGGAGCCCGCCGCACCGTCCGCCGCACCCGCACCCACGGCGCCGGCGGTGACGGCGGTCGGGGCGCCGGCGGTCGCCGGCGCGATCGCCGTGGGCCTCGGTCCGGACGGGGCGCGCGTCACCGTCGACCCGGTCGAGCTGCGCAAACACACCGCGATCTTCGCGGGTTCCGGGTCGGGGAAGACGGTGCTGCTGCGCCGGCTCGTCGAGGAGTGCGCGCTCCGCGGCGTCTCGGCGATCGTGCTGGATCCGAACAACGACCTCTCCCGCTTGGGCGAGGCCTGGCCGGGGTCGCCGGCCGAGACCCCGTCGGGCTGGTGGGAGGGCGACGCCGAGCGGGCGCGCACCTACCTCGCCGACACCGACGTCGTGGTGTGGACGCCGAACCGGCCGTCGGCGCGACCACTGGTGCTGCAGCCGATCCCGGACTTCGCGGCGCTGCGCACGGGCATGGACGGCGACGGCCTGGAGGCGCAGGAGGCCCGCGAGGGCTTCGCGATGGCCGTCGAGGCGTGCGCGAGCACCCTCGAGCAGCACGTCGGCGTCGGCGGCTCGCGGCGCGAACAGCAGCGCGCGATCCTGCGCGAGTCGCTCGACGCGTACGGCCGGCAGGTGGGCCGGGCCGACGTGCGCGGGTACGCCGCGTTCCTCGCCGACTGGGATTCCACGCGCAGCAGCCTCGCGAGCGCCGACAAGCTGGCGCCCGAGCTGGCCGCGAACCTGCAGGCGGCGCTCATCAACAACCCGCTGCTCGGCGGTAGCGGCGAGGCCGTCGACCCCGCGACGCTCCTCACCCCCGCGGACGGCAAGCGCGCCCGTGTCTCGGTGATCAGCCTCATCGGCCTGCCCGACGAGACGCAGCGGCAGACCTTCGTCGCGCAGCTGCAGCTGGCGCTGTTCTCGTGGATCAAGCGGCACCCCGCGGGCGAGAAGCCGCTCGGCTGGCTGCTGGTGATGGACGAGGCGCAGCAGATCGCACCGTCGGGGGCGGTGAAGCCGTCCACCGAGTCGACGCTGCTGCTGGCCTCACAGGCCCGCAAGTACGGGCTGGGGCTGGTGTTCGCGACGCAGGCGCCGAAGGGCCTGCACGACAAGATCGTCGGCAACAGCGCGACGCACTTCTACGGCAAGCTCAACGCGCCGGTGCAGATCCAGGCCGCGAAGGACGTGGCGGCCGCCCGCGGAGGCCGGCTCGACGGGATCGGCGCGCTGGGCGCGGGCGACTTCTACCTCGGCGCGGGCGCGACGACGGTGCGCGTGCACGCGCCGATGTGCCTGAGCCACCACGCCGCCAGCCCGCCCACCGAGGACGAGGTCCTGCGGATCGCCCGCGGCTGAGTCCGGTTCCGGGCCCGCTGAGGGCGGCAGGGCCGGCCCGCGGGCGAGCCGGCCGGGGGTGGATCAGCCCGCGGGGCGGGTGGCGCGGCGGCGCGGCTGCTGGGCGCGGCCCTGGCCCTGCGGACGGCCCTGGCCCGCCGGTGCCTGCCGCGCGCCGGAGCGCTGCTGCCCGCCGGCCTGACCACGGCCCTGGCCGCGGCCGGAGCCCTGGCCCCGACCCGCGCCCTGGCCGCGCGCGGCACCGTCGGCACGCTGCCCCGTGCCCTTGCCGCGCCCGGCGCGACCCCGGCCCGGGGCGTGGCCGCCGCCGGCGCGGCGCGGCTGCTGCGGCGGCGCGACGGGCTCGGGCTGCACGTACGGAGCGACCTCACCGACCAGGTCGACGACGACGGGCGACGTCGCGGTCACGGCGACGGGCCGCGCGGTGATGGCGGCCTTCTTGAGCAGCGTCTGGGTGTCCTTGCGCTGCTCGGGGGTCATGACGGTGACGACGGTGCCCTCGCTGCCGGCGCGGGCGGTGCGGCCGCTGCGGTGCAGGTAGGCCTTGTGCTCGGCGGGCGGGTCGACGTGCACGACGAGCTCGACGTCGTCGACGTGGACGCCGCGGGCGGCGATGTCGGTGGCGACGAGCACGCGGGCCGCGCCGGAGCTGAACGCTTCGAGGTTGCGGTCGCGCTGCGGCTGGCTGAGGTTGCCGTGCAGGTCGCGCGCAGGGATGCCCTGCGCGGTGAGCTGCTTGGCCAGCTTCTTCGCCTGGTGCTTGGTGCGGGTGAACAGGATCCGGCGGCCGGTGCCCGACGCGAGGGCGCGCACGAGCTCGCTCTTGTCGTCCTTGCCGCCGACCTCGAAGACGTGGTGGGTCATCGCGACGACCGGCGAGTTCTCGGGGTCGACCGAGTGCGAGACCGGGTCGGTGAGGAACTTGCGGACCAGCTTGTCGACGCCGTTGTCGAGGGTGGCGGAGAACAGCATGCGCTGCCCACCCGCGGGCGTGGCGGCGAGGATCCGGGTCACGACGGGGAGGAAGCCGAGGTCGGCCATGTGATCGGCCTCGTCGAGCACGGTGACCTCGACGCGCGAGAGGTCGACGATGCGCTGGCGCATGAGGTCCTCGAGACGGCCCGGGCACGCGACGACGATGTCGACCCCGTTGCTCAGCGCCTGCTCCTGACGGGTCTGCTTGACGCCGCCGAAGATCGTGGTCACGCGCAGCCCGGCCGCGCGGGCCAGCGGCTCGACGGTCGCGGTGATCTGGGTGGCCAGCTCGCGCGTCGGCGCGAGGACCAGGCCGGACGGCTTGCCCGCCGGAGCGCGGTGCCCGGCGATGCGCGCGACCAGCGGGATCGCGAAGGCCAGGGTCTTGCCCGAGCCGGTCTTGCCGCGGCCGAGCACGTCGCGGCCGGCGAGGGTGTCGGGCAGGGTGTCGGCCTGGATCGGGAAGGGGGTGCTGCGGTCCATGTCGTGGAGCGCGGCGACGAGGTTCGAGGGGACGCCGAGGTCGGCGAAGGAACGAGCGGACACAGGGGTGCTCACAGTGCGGAGATACCTAACGGTGGTGGGTGGCGAAGGCGGCGGTGGCCGCATCCGTTCGCCGCAAGAAAAGAACCGGGAAGTGGGCTCGAGCCGCATTCGGCGAGTCAGGGGCCCGGGTGCCCTACGACGGCGCGGGACGTCACCGTCCCGCATCTTCGACAGCATAGCAAACCTGTTCGGACCGGCGCGCATAATCGGGGGTGGAGTGCCCACGCTCACACACTGCGCGTTCGCACCCTCGTGGAACGCGGAGGCGCCCCATGAGCGACAATGCAGGCATACGGCGTGCACGTCGACGCGCGCCAGGGGAGGCGAGAAGATGACCGGACGTACGAGGATCCACCCGTTCCGCGGCCGTGGGGGCGCCGCGCTGGCCGCCGGGGTGTCGCTGCTCGCATTGGCGGGCTGCGGGTCCGTCTCGGGAACCGGTTCGGCCGACCCGCAGGACGTGGCCGCCTACCAGAGCACCATCGCATCCTCGCGTGCCGCCGCTGCGGCGGCCGCCGGGAAGTCGGCGTGTGCGTCGTGGCAGTCCGGCTACGACGTGCGCGTCGTGGCCAGCCGGGCCACCGTCAACTTCACCAAGGACCCGAAGTGGACCTGGGAGGGCATCACCGGACTGCTCAACGCGGAGTTCGCGGCCATCACGACGGAGACGAACAAGCTGCCCGGCATCATCGCCACCGAGAATCTCGCTCCCACGATCAAGACCTCGATCAGCGACTACAAGACCAAGCTGGACGCCTACTCGGAGGCACTGCGCGCCGATCAGTCCGCTCGCGGCTCGGGCGACGCCACGTGGAGCAGGAGCAACCCCGCGTTCACGGCGCTCAACGACGCCGCGACAGCGGTCAAGCGCATCTGCACCTGACCCCACGACGCTCCTGATCCGCGAACGGAGTGTTCGATATCACGAACATTTCCGTACGCCGACACCCCCGGACGGGTTATCTTCTTGATGTTCAACATTTGACATCGAGAGGTAATCATCGTGACCATTCGCACGTGGGCCACCCGCACCGTCTCCGCGGGCCTGCTCGCCGCCGCCCTCGCCACTCCCCTCGCCGGCGTCGCCGCCGCCGCCCCGAACCCCGCCCCGGGTGCGCCGACCGCGCCCGGCGCACCGTCGACCTCGGCCGCCCGCGCCGCGTACGACCAGTGGAACGCCAACCGCGCCCCGCGCCAGGCCGCGAGCCGTGCCGCCGCCAAGGCCACGCAGAAGGACGGCTGGACCTGGGAGGGGATCGCCCCGCAGCTCGACGCCGAGCAGAACGCGCTCCGCGTCGAGCTCGGCACGCTGCCCGGCACCATCGCCCGGGCCTCGTCGAACCCGCAGCTGGCCGGCGCGCTGCGCACCTACCAGGCCCGGCTGGGTGAGTACTCGCGCGCACTCGCCGCCGACCGCGCCGCCCGGCGCAGTGGTGACGCCACGTGGCAGCGGTCCAACCCGGCGCTCGACCGGCTCAACGGCGCCTGCACCGCGGTCGTCAACGCCGGCCGGAACCTCTGACCGAGCCGTCGCCCGGCCGCCGGACCGCGCCGCGGGCACCGTCGGCCGGGCCCGGGCGAACACGAAGGCCCCGTCCTCTCCTCGCGGAGTGGACGGGGCCTTCGTCGTCTGTGCGGTGCGGGTGGGCCTACTTGGCCTTCTCCAGCACCTCCACCAGGCGCCAGTGCTTGCTGGCGCTCAGCGGACGGGTCTCCATGATCCGGACGCGGTCACCGACACCGGCGACGCCCTCCTCGTCATGCGCCTTCACCTTGGAGGTGGTGCGGATGATCTTGCCGTACAGGGAGTGCTTCACGCGGTCCTCGAGCTCGACGACGATGGTCTTCTCCATCTTGTCGGACACGACGTACCCGATCCGGACCTTGCGGCTGTTGCGCTGCTCGGTGGTCACATTGCTTCCGTTCTCGCTCATGCGGCGTCACCCTCCGGGCCCGAGGCCAGGCCGAGCTCCCGCTCGCGCAGGATCGTGTAGATCCGGGCGATGTCGGTACGCACGGTGCGCAGGCGACGGTTGTTGCTCATCTGTCCGGTGGCCATCTGGAAGCGCAGGTTGAACAGCTCCTCCTTGGCCTCGCGCAGCTTCTCCACCAGCTCGTCCGCGGTCAGACCGCGGAGATCAGCGGCGACGGTGTTCGACATCAGAACTGCTCCTCTCGGGTCACGATGCGGGTCTTGCAGGGGAGCTTGTGCTGCGCGCGGCGCAGGGCCTCGCGAGCGATCTGCTCGTTGGGGTAGGTCATCTCGAACATCACGCGACCGGGCTTGACGTTCGCCACCCACCACTCGGGCGAGCCCTTACCGGAACCCATGCGGGTCTCGGCCGGCTTCTTGGTGAGCGGGCGGTCCGGGAAGATGTTGATCCAGACCTTGCCGCCACGCTTGATGTGGCGGTTGATGGCGATACGAGCGGACTCGATCTGTCGGTTGGTGATGTAGGCGGGCTCGAGAGCCTGGATGCCGTAGTCACCGAAGGTCACAGCGGTGCCGCCCTTGGCAGCGCCGGAGCGCTTGGGGTGGTGCTGCTTACGGTGCTTGACGCGACGGGGGATCAACATGGCGTCAGCCCTCCTGGTTCGTTGCGGCAGGCGCCGCCGCCACCGGAGTCTCCTCCGTTGCGGCCCGGCCGGCCTCGGTGCTGGTGGCGGTCGTGCCCGACGCGCCGCTGCGGCGCGGGCGCTGCGGGCGCTCGCGCCGCGGGCCGCGACGGTCGTCGTTCGACGGTGCCGCCAGCTCGCGCCGGCCGCCCACGACGTCGCCCTTGTAGATCCACACCTTGACGCCGATCCGCCCGAAGGTGGTCTTCGCCTCGTGCAGGCCGTAGTCGATGTCGGCGCGCAGCGTGTGCAGGGGCACGCGGCCCTCGCGGTAGAACTCGCTGCGGCTCATCTCCGCGCCGCCCAGGCGACCCGAGCACTGGACCCGGATGCCCTTGACGTTCGGCTGACGCATCGCCGACTGGATCGCCTTGCGCATCGCGCGGCGGAACGCCACGCGGTTGCTCAGCTGCTCCGCGATGCCCTGCGCGACGAGCTGGGCGTCGGCCTCGGAGTTCTTCACCTCGAGGATGTTCAGCTGAACCTGCTTGCCGGTCAGCTTCTCCAGCTCGGAGCGGATGCGATCGGCCTCGGCGCCGCGGCGGCCGATGACGATGCCCGGACGCGCGGTGTGGATGTCCACCCGCACGCGGTCCCGGGTGCGCTCGATCTCGATCTTGCTGATGCCGGCGCGCTCCAGGCTGTCGGTCAGACGCTTGCGGATCGCGACGTCTTCCTTGACGTACTCCGAGTACTGCTTATCGGCGTACCAGCGGGACTTCCAGTCCGTGGTGATGCCGAGGCGGAAGCCGTGGGGATTGATCTTCTGACCCATGCTTACGCTCCCTTCCGGCTGTTGCGGCTGGCGGCGGGCTTCTTCGACTCCACCGACTCCACCACGATGGTGATGTGGCTGGTGCGCTTGCGGATCCGGTACGCGCGGCCCTGGGCCCGCGGCTGGATGCGCTTCATGGTCGGGCCCTCGTTGGCGTACGCCTCCGAGACGACCAGGGTGCGCGGGTCGAGACCCAGGTTGTTCTGCGCGTTGGCGATCGCCGACGCGAGGACCTTGGCGACGGGCTCGCTCGCGGCCTGCGGAGCGAACCGCAGGATGGCGAGCGCCTGCTCGGCGTCCTTACCGCGGACCAGGTCGATCACGCGGCGGGCCTTCATGGGCGTGACGCGCACGAAACGCGCGGTCGCCGACGCGGTCGGATTGGCGGTGGTGGCTGCTTCGTTGCTCATTAGCGGCGCTTACCCTTCCGGTCGTCCTTGATGTGGCCCTTGAACGTCCGCGTCGGGGCGAACTCGCCCAGCTTGTGGCCCACCATGTTCTCCGAGACGAACACCGGCACGTGCTTGCGACCGTCGTGGACGGCGAAGGTGTGACCGATGAAGTCGGGGATGATGGTGGAGCGACGCGACCAGGTCTTGATGACCTGCTTGGTGCCCTTCTCGTTCTGGACGTCGACCTTCGCGAGGAGGTGGTCGTCGACGAACGGGCCCTTCTTGAGGCTGCGTGGCATTCTCTAACTCCCTCCTAGCGCTTGTTCTTACCGGACTTGCGGCGACGGACGATCAGCTTGTCGCTCGCCTTGTTCTTGCGGGTGCGGCCCTCGGGCTTGCCCCACGGGCTCACCGGGTGGCGGCCACCGGAGGTCTTACCCTCACCACCGCCGTGCGGGTGGTCGACCGGGTTCATGACGACACCACGGACGGTCGGGCGCTTGCCCTTCCAGCGCATGCGGCCGGCCTTGCCCCAGTTGATGTTGCTCTGCTCGGCGTTGCCCACCTCGCCGACGGTGGCGCGGCAGCGCACGTCGACGCGACGGATCTCACCGGAGGGCATGCGCAGGGTCGCGTAGGCGCCCTCCTTGCCCAGCAGCTGGATGCTGGCACCGGCCGAGCGGGCCATCTTGGCACCGCCACCGGGGCGCAGCTCGACGGCGTGGATCACGGTGCCGGCGGGGATGTTGCGCAGCGGCAGGGCGTTGCCCGGCTTGATGTCGGCGTTGGGGCCGGACTCGACCACGTCGCCCTGCTTCAGGTCCTTGGGGGCGAGGATGTAGCGCTTCTCGCCGTCCAGGTAGTGCAGCAGTGCGATGCGGCTGGTGCGGTTGGGGTCGTACTCGATGTGCGCGACCTTGGCGTTGATGCCGTCCTTGTCATGGCGACGGAAGTCGATGACGCGGTACGCACGCTTGTGACCGCCACCCTTGTGCCGGGTGGTGATACGACCGTGCGCGTTGCGGCCACCGCGGCCGTGCAGCGGGCGGACCAGCGACTTCTCCGGGGTCGAACGCGTGATCTCGTCGAAGGTCGAGCCCGACGAACCACGACGACCCGGAGTGGTCGGCTTGTACTTACGGATAGCCATTTAGCTCGCGCCTCCGAAGATGTCGATGGGCTTGCTATCGGCGCTCAGGGTCACGATGGCGCGCTTGGTGCTCTTGCGCTGACCGTAACCGGCACGGGTGCGCTTGCGCTTGCCCTGGCGGTTCAAGGTGTTGACGCTGTCGACCTTGACGCCGAAGACCTTCTCCACGGCGATCTTGATCTGCGTCTTGTTCGCGTCCGGGTGCACCACGAAGGTGTACGTGTTCTCCTCGATCAGGCCGTAGGCCTTCTCGGAGATCACCGGCGCGAGCAGGATGTCCCGCGGGTCGGCGGGGATGGTTGCGGTGGCCATCAGGCGTTCGCCTCCTCGGTCTTCGTGGCGCTCGCGATGAACGAACCCAGAGCCTCACGGCTGAACACCACGTCGTCGCTGTCGAGCACGTCGTAGGTGTTGAGCTGGTCGGCGTAGATCCACTTCGCGTTCGGCAGGTTCTGGACGCTGCGCTGCGCGGTCAGGTCCTCGCGGCCGACGACCACGAGGAACTTCTTGCGCTCCGACAGCGCGGCCAGGAACAGGCGGGCCGACTTGGTCGACGCCTCCTGGCCGGGCACCAGCTCGGTGACGACGTGGATACGGTCCTCGCGAACCCGGTCGGTGAGGGCACCGCGCAGGGCGGCGGCCTTCATCTTCTTCGGGGTGCGCTGGCTGTAGTCGCGCGGCTGCGGGCCGTGGACGGTGCCACCGCCGGCGAACTGCGGCGCGCGGGTCGAGCCCTGGCGAGCCCGGCCGGTGCCCTTCTGGCGGTACGGCTTACGGCCACCGCCGCGGACCTCGCCGCGGGTCTTGGTGGCGTGGGTGCCGGCGCGCGCAGCGGCGAGCTGCGCGACGACCACCTGGTGCATCAGCGCGATGTTGGGCTCCACGTCGAAGATCTCGGCGGGGAGGTCGACGGTGCCGTCGACCTTGCCGTCGGCGGTCTTGACATCAAGAGTCAGCTTGCTCATGCGCGAGCACCACCCTTCACAGCGGTACGGACCATCACGAGGCCGCCCTTGCGGCCCGGGATGGCGCCCTTGATCAGCAGGACGCCGGCCTCGGCGTCCACCTTGAACACGGACAGGTTCTGCGTGGTCACCTTGTCGGAGCCCATGCGGCCGGCCATGCGGACGCCCTTGAAGACGCGGCCCGGGGTGGCGCAGCCACCGATGGAACCGGGGGCGCGGTGCACGGCCTGCGCGCCGTGGCTGGCGCCGAGACCGGCGAAGCCGTGGCGCTTCATGACGCCGGCGTAGCCCTTGCCCTTGCTGATGCCGGTGACGTCGACGAAGTTGCCCGCCTCGAACACGTCGGCGCCCAGCTCCTGGCCCACCTCGTACTCGGCGGCGGCATCGGCGTCGGCGAGCCGCAGCTCGGCGATGTGGCGACGCGGGGTGACACCGGCCTTGGCGAACTGGCCCGAGACGGGCTTGTTCACCTTGCGGGGGTCGATCGCGCCGAAGGCGAGCTGCACGGCGTCGTAGCCGTCGGCGGCCTGGGTACGGATCTGGGTGACCACGTTCGGCCCGGCCTTGACGACGGTGACCGGGACGACCCGGTTGTTCTCGTCGAAGACCTGGGTCATGCCGAGCTTGGTGCCCAGGATTCCCTTGATCTTGTTCTCAGTCATATCGTTTCTCCGCAGCCGCTTACTGGATGTTCACGTCGACGCTGGCCGGCAGGTCGATGCGCATCAGCGCGTCGACCGTCTTCGGCGTCGGGTCCAGGATGTCGATCAGCCGCTTGTGCGTACGCATCTCGAAGTGCTCGCGCGAGTCCTTGTACTTGTGCGGCGAGCGGATGACGCAGTACACGTTCTTCTCCGTCGGCAGCGGCACGGGACCGACGACGCGGGCGCCGGTGCGGGTCACGGTCTCGACGATCTTCCGAGCAGACGCGTCGATCGCCTCATGGTCATAGGCCTTGAGCCTGATGCGGATCTTCTGTCCCGCCACGCTGTGTCCTCTTCCGTCAAGTGTTCAAACGTATTGCCAGACACACGGACAGCTGAATCATCCACGGGACGTGTCCCGTCGCGGGACGCATCCCGCCTGAAGTCGATCGACGCTGTTCATGTGTCAAATTGCTCCGGTCCACGCGGTCGGGCGTGTCGCGCTGGCGCTCATGCTCCGCCGTGTGTTCCGGTGGCTCCCGCGAGGGGTGCCGGGCGATACCGAAGCCGGTGGGACGGTCCACACGGGACCGCGCCGCCCGACAAGGCAACCCGACCAGTATGCACTGCTGGGGCCGCATCTTCAAATCGAACCGGTCGATCCCGGCGCTGCGATTCGCGTCACACTCGTCGCGGCGGCGTGCTCTGGAAGAATATCGGGTATGACCGAACGGAGCGTCGCGCCGAGGCCGGGCGCGCTGCTCCTGGCCGTACTGATGTGCGCCGGTGTGATTCTGGGCGCCGGGTGCGCCGTCGAACCCGCGGGCGGCGCCGCGCAGCACTCCTCCGCGGCGGCGTCGAAGCCCCGGGCCCAGGCGCGGCCCGTCGCCGCCGTCCGGGACGACGCGATCCGGTACCGCTACGCCGCCCCGAACGCCGATCCGCGCCAGAACTACGGCAACCTCTACCTCCCCCGCGGCACCCATGCGCCGCGCAGCCTGCCCGTCGTCGTGCTCATCCACGGCGGAGGCTGGAAGAACCGGTCGAGCGCGGGCTACATGGCCGAGGTCGCCCGCGCACTGCAGGCGGCGGGCCTCGCGGTGTGGAACATCGAGTACCGGCGGGTCGGCTCGGGCGGCGGCTGGCCCACCACGTTCACCGATGTCGGGTACGCCGTCGACTTCGTGCCCACCCTCGCGGAGACCGCGCCGGCTCTCGACCCGACGAACGTGATCCTGGTCGGCCACAGCGCGGGCGGCCAGCTCGCCGCGTGGGCGGCCACGCGCCGCACGCTCCCCGCGGGATCGCCCGGGGTGACCTGGCCGGCGGGCGGCGGTCCGACGGTGACCCCGCGCGCCTTCGTCTCCATGGCGGGCGTACTGGACATGCGCACCTCGTCGCGCCTGAACGACCACGTGCGCAAGGCGCTCGGCGGCATGCCGGACCGGGTGCCGGACCGGTACGCACTGGCCAACCCGATCCAGCGGATCGACCCGCTCATGCCGTCGGTCGCCATCCACGGCTCGGAGGATTCGATCGTGCCGGCCGGCGAATCGGTGGACTTCGTGGCGGCCGCGCGGGCGCTCGGCGCCCCCTCGCTGCTGGTGGAGCTCGACGGTGCGGGCCACGGCGCCCCCGTGAACGTGCGCTCGCCGTACTGGCCGCGGATCTCCGCCACCATCGTCATGCTGGCCCGCGAGGGCTTCGACACCCTGGCGGCGAACCCGCCCCGCTGATCCACCGCAGCGCGGAGCGACCGGCGGGGCACGGTCGGGCGAACGCCGGCCCGAGGACCCGTCAGGCGGTGAACCAGCGGCGCGACGCCGCCGGTGCCCACAGGAGGATCGGCACCGCGATCGTCGCGATCAGGCCGATGCACGTGAACGCCATGAGGACGGCCGACACCGTCGCGAGGATCGCGATCAGGCGCGACCGCTTGACCAGCAGCAGGATGCCGGTGACGACGCCCCCGACCGACCCCAGCAGTCCCAGCACCGTCGCCCCGAGGTAGCCGGTCGCGAACGCGCCGCTCTCGCCCTCGATCGCCGCGCCGGTTCCGGTGACGGCGAGCGCGGCGAGGATCGCGCAGATCAGGCCGACCACGATGAGCAGAACCGCGGCGGCGAGGACGGTCCCGGGCCGCCCCGCGGGCGCGGACACCAGCGCACCGAAGCCCGGTTGCGGATAGCCCGGCTGGCCGTAGGCCGGGAAGGCGGGCGCCTGGTAGCCGTAGGCATCGGCAGCGGTCTGCCCGTACGGATTCTGGCTGTACAGGCTCTGGTCGGACGGACCCGGGTTGTCCGAGCCCTGGTTGTACGGGTCCTGGTTGTACGAGCCACTTCCGGTCATCAATCTCCCCATTCACTAGAGTGTGCCGGTCAGCGTACCTCGCGTGAGCGTTGCGCATGCGCAGGCGGAGCACCAAACTTACTCTGCGGTAAGATAACGCTCATGACCGACACCACCACGTACAAGATGTGGCGCACCCTCAGCGACAAGCCGCTCGGCAAGCTGGCCTTCTCCGCCGCCGCCTCACTCAAGGCGCCGTACTTCGCCTCGGTGACGCCGTACATCTCCGAGATCGAGTACGGCCGCGCCGTGGTACACGGCCCCAAGTGGTGGTTCGTGCAGAACCACATCGGCACCTTCCACGCCATCGCCGCCTGCAACCTCGCCGAGGTCGGCATGGGCATGGTGATGGAGGCCTCGACGCCGGCCACGCACCGCTGGCTCCCCAAGTCGATGACGGTGGATTACCTGGCCAAGGCCGAGTCCTCGCTCGTCGCGACCGCGACCCTCGCCGAGGAGATCGACTGGGATGCGATCACGACGGGGCGCGACGTGGTCGTCGACATCGCCGTGCGCGACAAGAAGGGCACCGAGGTGGTGCACGCGAAGATCACGACCTGGGTCACACCCAAGCCCGCGAAGTGAGCCAATCCAGCACCTCAGGTCACTTGACTTAACTCGCGCATCGTCGATCACTCGGTTTACAGGCGGTGTGGCGTGTGGCACGCTACCGTCGCACAGTCTTGCGCCGACCCGAGGAGGATCATGCGCCGCACCATCACGTCGATCGTGAGGACCACCGCCGCGTCCGCAGCCGTCCTCGGCGGCGTCGCCGCGCTGCTCCCGGTCGCCGCACAGGCGGAGCCGGTCGCGACCGTCACGCCCGGCAGCTCCGTGCTCACCGTGACCAAGCTGGTCGGCAACGTCGCCGACGGCCGCGGCTGCACCGTCGGCTTCGTCGGGCAGCGCCCCGACGGCACCCGCGTGGGCCTCTACGCCGGGCACTGCGGCGCCCAGGGCCAGCAGGTGGTCGTGGACGGGCGGATCGTCGGCGTGAACACCGGTTCCTCGGCGCCCGCGCTGACCAAGTCCGACACCTTCGTCGTGCCCGACGCCCCCGATTGGGGCGTGTTCACCCTCGACCCGAAGCTCGCGAAGGCGGCGCCCGGCGGCCGGGTCCGGCCGAGCTCGGTGGGCACCGCCCGCCCGGGCGACCAGGTGTGCAGCCAGGGCGTCTCGTCGGGCTGGCGCTGCGGGTCCGTGGTGAGCGTGGAGGGCGGCTACATCGCCACCACGATCCCCGTCCAGGTCGGCGACAGCGGCGGCCCCCTGATCCGCACCTCGGACAACGCCGCGCTCGGCATCGCCAGCCGCGCCGCCACGTTCGACGGACCGATCGCCCGTAACGGCTCGCTGTTCTACGACCTGGGCTCCACGCTCCGCGCCACGGGCACGACGCTCGTCGTCGGATAGCAGCACCTGCGCAGCGGCCGGATTCCGCCCCCGCGGTCGTCCCGAAACCGACGTCGTCGGCGGTCACGCCGCGAATCCCGCGGCGCGACCGCGTTCGGCGCCGGTTTCGGCACCGATCTACCCGGCGATCAGTCGCGCCAGATCGTCGCCGGATCGACGGCCGTGGGATCCGGCGCCGCGGGCGTCGCGGCGGGCGTGCGGGAGAAGCGCGGCGCGGGCATCGGGGCCATCGCTCCCCCGACCTCCTGCAGGTTCTTCCGGGCGGCCATGTGCGGGTGCTTCGGGGCCTCCTCGAAGGTGAGGACCGGCGCGACGCAGGCGTCGGAGTCGAAGAACACCTCGGCCCACTCGTCGCGGGTCCGCGTCTTCAGTGCGGCCTCGATCGCGGCGCGCAGCTCGGGCCAGCGGGCCTGATCGAGCTGGTAGGGCAGGTCCTCCTGCTTGAGCCCCAGCTTGTCGAGCAGTTCGGCGAAGAACTGGGGCTCGATCGCCCCGACGGACACGTACTTGCCGTCGGAGGTCTCGTAGGTGTCGTAGAACGGCGCCCCACCGTCGAGCGTGTTCACGCCGCGCTCGTCGCTCCAGATGCCCTGTCCCCGGAAGTCCCACTGCATCTGCCCGATGAGGGAGGCACCGTCGACCATCGCGACGTCGATGACCTGCCCCTTGCCCGACGTGTTCCGCTCGTACAGCGCGGCGAGCACGCCGAAGACGAGGAACATCGAGCCGCCGGCGAAGTCGCCCACGAGGTTGAGCGGCGGCACGGGCCGCTCGCCCTTGCGGCCGATGGCGTGCAGCAGGCCGGTGAGGGAGATGTAGTTCATGTCGTGGCCGGCGCGCTGCGCGAACGGGCCGTCCTGGCCCCAGCCGGTCATCCGGGCGAAGACGATGCGGGGGTTGCGCTCGAGCACGACGTCGGGGCCGAGGCCGAGACGCTCCATGACGCCGGGGCGGAAGCCCTCGACGACGACGTCGGCCCGGTCGATGAGGTCGAGGATGGTGGCGATGTCGTCGGGGTTCTTCAGATCCGCCTCGACGATGGTGCGGCCGCGCTTGACGCCCGACGGGGTGCCGGTGATGCCGTTCACGCCGACGCCGGGGCGCTGCACCGAGACGACGTCGGCGCCCTGGTCGGCGAGCAGCATCGCCGCATGGGGGGCGGGTCCCAGACCCGCGAATTCGACGACCTTCAGCCCGGCGAGGGGGCCCTGCGCAGAAACATTCATGGGTGCAGGTTATCCGAGACCGTAGGCTGATCGAGTGACCTGGCTCTCGATGCACGACCCCGACGGCCCCGAGTCCGCGGTCCGCGCGACGCTGATCCTCGCGCACGGCGCGGGCGGCAACCGCGACCAGGCGATGCTGCGCCTGCTGGGCGAGGAACTCGCCCAGCGCGGCGTGCGCACGGTCCGCATCGACCTGCCGTTCCGGCGGCTGCGCCCGAAGGGCCCGCCGTCGCCGTCGGGCCAGCCGGCGGATCGGGCGTCGTTCGCCGAGACCGCCCGCGTTCTGGAGGTCGGCGGCCCGGTCCTGTGGGGCGGGCACAGCTACGGCGGGCGGATGGCGTCGATGGCCGTCGCGGAGGGGCCCGACCGTCCGGACGGCCTCGTCCTGCTCTCCTACCCGCTGCACCCGCCGGGCCGCCCGGAGAAGGCGCGCACGGCCCACCTGCCGGACATCACCGTCCCGACGGTGCTGGTGCACGGCCGGCGCGATCCGTTCGCCTCGCCGGAGGAGCTCGCGGAAGCCGCGACGCTCATCGCCGGGCCGACGACGACCGTCGAGGTCGCGGCGGCGCACGACCTGGCGCCGGCGAAGTCCGGCGCCCCCGCGAAGGCGGCCGACGCGGTGATCGCGATGCTGGACGCGCTGTAACACTCGCAAACACCCCGACGACTTCTATGCGAAGGCAATGACCCGAGCAA
This sequence comes from Tsukamurella paurometabola, assembly GCF_900631615.1. Classification (NCBI taxonomy): domain Bacteria; kingdom Bacillati; phylum Actinomycetota; class Actinomycetes; order Mycobacteriales; family Tsukamurellaceae; genus Tsukamurella; species Tsukamurella paurometabola. Next base: position 2,444,961 of record NZ_LR131273.1, on the reverse strand, counting down.
AGGAGATCGCATGATTCACACCCGCTCCGCCCTCACCCTCGCCGCCGGTGCAGCACTCGCCGCCGGACTCGCGCTTCCCGCGGCCGCACAGGCCGCCCCGGGAGCCCAGCTCCCGATCTGCAACGCCCCCGACCGCGGGGCCAACGTCTCCGTCGGCCACAGCCTCGGCTCCGACGGGTACCTGCACCCCGTGCCGGGCAGGATCGACGTCTCCGTCGGCCGCTGGACTCCCCCGTTCCCGGCGCCCACCGCAACCGACCTGCGCGTCGACTGGAAGAACCGCACGACGGGCAGGACGGGCTCCGAGATCGGCGGCAAGCTCCTCGGCCCCGACGACCGCGCCATGTGGTTCCCGCAGGTCGCGACCGGCTCCGGCGTCGTCGAGTTCACCGGCACCGTCACCCCGCGAGTGCCGGGCGCGGCACCGTCGACCTGCACGGGCGTCTTCCAGGTGCAGTAGACCCGCCCCGGTCGGCGGCTACGCGAACGCGTAGTCGTCGATCGGGAAGGCGCGGGCGTCGCGCCGGGCACCGACCACCGAGCTCGGCCGCAGGAGCGTCGCCTCGCCGTGCGGATCGAAGTAGTAACTGCGGCTGCCCTCGCACGCCCCGAGCTGGAACACCGACCGCTCGAGCCGGTGGCTCATCCGCTCCAGGAACTTCGCGTTGGCCTGCTCCGTCACCTCGACGGTGCGCGCCCCGCGCCGGTCGATCTCGTCGAAGACGCGGCGCAGGTGCACCATCTGCGCCTCGATGGTCCAGAAGTAGCTCAGGCCCGTGTAGCTGTAGGGGCTGTGCAGGCTGAAGAAGTTGGGGAACTTGGGCACGGCCATGCCCTCGTAGGCCTGGAAGCGGCCCTCGCGCCAGAACTCGCCGAGGTCGCGGCCATCCCGGCCGGTGACGGAGATCGCGGGGAAGTTCTTCTCCCACAAGGAGAACCCGGTGGCGAGCACGAGGGTGTCGAGCTCGTGGACGGTGCCGTCCGTCATCTCGATGCCGTGCGGCAGCACCCGGGCGATCGACGACGCCTCCAGCGTCACGTTCTCCCGCTCGAAGGTCGGGAAGTACGTGTTGGAGAAGGTGGGCCGCTTGCAGCCGAAGGAGTACGACGGGGTGAGCGCCCTCCGGATCTCGGGGTCGCGGACCTGCGCCCGCAGGTGCGCCTTGGCGAGCACCGCGGCGAGGTCGTTGAAGCGGTGGCCGTACTTGTAGTTGAGCACGCCCACGGTGCTGAGCACCTCGAGCGCGGTGGAGTTCGCGAGCCGCGCGGCCCGCTGAGTGATCGGCAGCGCCCCGAACAGCGCCTTCACCGGGCCCGGGACCGCGAAGTCGACCTTGGGCACCACCCAGATCGGGGTGCGCTGGAAGACGGTGAGGTGCCCCGCGACCTTGGCCAGCTCGGGCACGAGCTGGACGCCGGTCGCGCCGGTGCCGATGACGCCGATCCGCTGCCCGGCGAGGTCGGCGTCGTCGTCCCACTTCGCGCTATGGATGACGGTGCCGGCGAAGTCGTCGATGCCTTCGATGTCGGGCAGCTTGGGCTGGCTGAGGAAGCCCGTGGCGGTGATGAGGTAGCGGGTGCGGAGCTTCTGCTCCAGCCCACCGTCGCGCACGACGGTGACCTCCCACTCCGCGGCCTGCGGGTCCCACTCGGCCCCGGTGACCTCGACGCCGAAGCGCATGAGCGGGCGCAGGCCGTACTTGTCGGCGACGCGGCTCGCGTACGCCTTCAGTTCGGACCCCGGGGCGTAGAGCCGGGACCAGTTCGGGTTCGGCTCGAAGGAGTACGAGTAGGTGACCGAGGCGATGTCGACGGACAGGCCCGGGTAGTGGTTGACGTGCCACGTCCCGCCCAGGTCGTCCTCCCGCTCGAGGATCACGATGTCGCTGCGGCCGCGGCCGAGCAACTCGATAGCGGCCCCCATGCCGCCGAACCCCGCGCCGACGATGATCACGTCGTGAGCCATGTCCACTCCCTTTCGGTGAACGGGACGTCAGTTCCCGCCTCGAAATCTACACCACTGTAGGACCGGTTCCCGTCCATCGCCTCGGCGCTCAGCCGGGAGTCAGACCGGCCCGGCCCGCGAGCAGGAGCACACCCAGCGCCGCTCCCCCGACGGTCGCCGCCGCGAACAGGGCCACCCAGAGGCCGCCGGGGATCCCCGTCAGCCGCGCCAGCTGGTCGGCGTCGCTCTCGCGGCCCCGCCCGCGCCGGCGGATCCGGTGCAGCTCGACGACGGCGCGGGGTGCCCCGAAGAGGAGGAACCAGGTGCCGAGGTGCGCCAGCGCGATCTTGGCCTCCGGATTCGCCCACCAGGAGACCGCCACGACGATCGCTGCGGCGGCCGCCACCACGTACAGGCCGAAGACGTTGCGGATCCGCACCAGCAGCAGCGCCAGCAGGAGCACGGCGGCCCACAGCGCGGCGAGCGCATAGCCGCGGGAGAGCAGGACGGCGGCGACCAGGCCGATCACCGTGGGCGCGGGGTATCCGGCCGCGAACGTCGCGACCATGCCCGGCCCGCGGGGCCGGCCGCGGGAGACGGTGAGCCCGGAGGCGTCGGAGTGCAGCCGGATGCCGCTGAGCCGCCGCCCGCACGCCACGGCGGTCACGGCGTGGCCGCCCTCGTGGGCGATGGTCACGATGTGCCCGGCCCGGCGCCACGCCGGCCGCCACAGGACCAGGACGAGGGCGGCGACGGCCGTGCCCACCAGCACGGAGGCGGCGGGGGCCGGCGACCGGGCCGCGACATCGGCGACGACGCGGTCCCAGACGTCGGCGACGGCGGCGGGCAACGGATGATCCACCGGATGCACGGTAGTCACGACCGCTGTGGGAACGCTGAGTCCGCACTCGCCCGGCCCGTGCGGTCGATAGTGCCCGCTGGGCGGGAAGAATCCACCGCACGCTCGGCCGATAACCTGGACGCATGAGCCTCACCCCCCATTCGAGCCGCAGTCAGATCGTCACCGTCACCGAGGTGATCGACGAGACGGCGCTCGCGAAGTCCTTCGTCTTCGACGCGGAGTGGGATTACCGGCCCGGGCAGTTCGTCACCGTCCGCGTCCCGTCCGAGCGGACTGGATCCGTCGCGCGGTCGTACTCGCTGTACACCTCCCCCTTCGACGACGCGAAGCCCGGCGTGACCGTCAAGCGGACCGTCGACGGGTACGCCTCGAACTGGCTCTGCGACAACATCGCGGCCGGCGACGAACTGGAGGTCCTGCCGCCGTCGGGCGTCTTCGTGCCGGAGAGTCTCGACGTGCCGCTGCTGCTGCTCGCGGCGGGCAGCGGCATCACGCCGATCATGTCGATCCTGTCGGCGGCGCTGCAGGCGGGTACGCAGCCGGTCGCGCTGCTGTACGCGAACGCCGACGCGGCCAACACCATCTTCCGCGCGGAGATCGCCCGGCTCGAGGCCGAGCACGAGCGGCTCACGGTGATCTGGTGGATGGAGGACGAGCGCGGGATCCCCGACGCGGACACGCTCGCCGCGCTCCTCACGCCGTACCACTCCCGCGCGACGTACCTGTGCGGCCGCGACGAGTTCATGGCCGCCTGCAAGGAGGCGTGCAGGGTCATCGGCACCCCGCGCGAGCAGGTGCATCAGGAGATCTACGCCTCGCTCACCGGCGACGCCTTCGCCGACATCGTGCCGCACGAGGTGGAGGTCGCCGCGGACTCGCCGCAGGTCACCGTCCACAACCTGGGCGCGACGTTCACCGTGCCGTGGCCCGCGGGCGAGTCCCTGGTCGACGTGCTCATCAACAACGGCCACGACGTGCCCTACTCCTGCCAGTCGGGCGAGTGCGCCACGTGCCTGTGCAGGCTGACGAAGGGCACCGTCGAGATGGCGGTGACCGACGGACTCGACCCCGACGACGCCGAGGACGGCTACATTCTGGGGTGCCAGGCGAAGCCGACGTCGCCGGAACTGGAGGTCGAGTACTGATGCGGATCCGCGGAGCGGTGCTGGAGGAGATCGGGCGCGCGCGTCCGTACGCGCAGTCGACGCCGATCTCGGTGGGTGAGCTCGAGCTCGCGCCCCCGGGCCCCGGCGAGCTCCTCGTCCGCATCGAGGCCGCCGGCCTCTGCCACTCGGACCTGTCCGTGGTCGACGGCAACCGCGTCCGTCCGGTCCCGATGCTGCTCGGGCACGAGGCGGCGGGCATCGTCGAAGCCCTCGGACCCGGAACGGAGGGTGTCGCGGTCGGCGACCGTGTGGTGATGGCCTTCCTCCCCCGCTGCGGCGAGTGCGCCAACTGCCGCACCGACGGCCAGCTCCCGTGCACGCCCGGCAGCGTCGCGAACAACGCCGGCGAGCTGCTGGGCGGCGGCCGGAGGCTCTCGCGCGACGGTGCGGAGGTGCACCACCACCTCGGCGTCTCCGGCTTCGCGACCCACGCCGTGGTCGACGCCCGGTCGGTGACCCGCGTGGATGCCGACGTGCCGCCGGAGATCGCGGCCGTGCTGGGCTGCGCGGTGCTCACCGGCGGCGGCGCGGTCCTCAACGCCGGCGCCCCGTCGGACGGCGACGACGTGATCGTCATCGGCCTGGGCGGGGTCGGCATGGCCGCCGTCCTCACCGCCCTGTCCCTGCAGGCCGACGGTGCCGTCGGCCGCGTGATCGGCGTCGACGCGCAGCCCGCCAAGCTGGAGCAGGTGCGCGCCCTCGGCGCCGACGCCGCCTACACCCCTGCGGAACTGGCCGAGGCCGGTGTTCGCGCGCCGGTCGTGATCGAGGCCGCCGGGCATCCCCGCGCCTTCGAATCCGCGGTCGCCGCCACCGCCGTCGGCGGCCGGACGGTCACCGTCGGGCTGCCGAATCCCGCCGCACGCTCGGAGATCAGCCCACTGGTGCTCACCGCCGAGGCCCGCACGATCATCGGCAGCTACCTGGGCTCCGCCGTCCCGCAGCGCGACATCCCGCGGTACGTCGAGCTGTGGCGCGCCGGCCGCCTGCCGGTGGAGAAGCTCATCAGCGGCGTCATCACGCTCGACCAGATCAACGAGGGCATGGACTCCCTGGCCGACGGCGCCGCCGTCCGCCAGGTGATCCGGTTCTGATTCTCCCGTTCAGGCCGACGGCGTCGCGCCGGTGTGCCAGAGACGGTGCCGCCCGGTGCTCAGGGTCATCGAGTCCGTGTCGATCATGAAGTGGTCGTCGCCGTCCACGTACGGCACCAGCACCTCGAAGGCGAGACCCTCTCGATGCTCGGTGACGATCTTCAGAGCGTCCGTGACATTCGGACTGGTGACGCGCACGTCGATCGCGACAGCGTAGGCGCGCAGCAGGTGTGCGTCGGTGTCCACTGCGAGTCGTGTCTCCGCTGCTCGGGCGGTACGCGCGGCCGGACAAGCCCGTCGCCGGGAACGGCAACAACTGGGCTCGCGGCAGGGAGGGCGAGCGACGCGCGGGCATTCCGCCCGGCAAGAAGAAGACGCGGATCTACCCACCCAATCCGCTCGGCCGCGGCGGGTATCGCGTGCCCGATATCCGCGATGACGTCACTCGGCAGGTGACCGAGGTCAAGAACACGAACGACACCGGGCCGAGCGACAGTCAGATCATCGATATTGCGAACTGGACGCAGGCCAACGGTTACACGATGACCCTGATCACCGACCATCGGACCACGCTGTCACCCGAGGTGGAGAAGCTCCAGGACGAAGGGAGGATCACCGTGCTGCGGATGGAGCTCGACGAGAACCTCGGCGGCCAGAAGCCCGCCCCCTTCCTGCCGCCGGTGAATTGGAAGCCGCCGCCGACCGATCCCAGCCGACCCCACGACTCGAACCGCGTAGGAGTGCCCGTCCCATGACTCTCATCGAATATCCCGGCATGCCCGAGGGCGACGATTGGCGTGACGGCCTGACTCGGTTCGTCCAGGGAGAACGAGGATTCGATATCCGTATCGTCGACGACCTCGAAGCCGTGGGCGTACGCGCGTATACGGTGAGCAGGCTCCGATCGCTCCGCAATCCACCGCGACCGGTGGTCGACGTCTACGCCGATTGGCTCGGCCATCTCGACGATCGCGTTCCCGGCCCGGAGACCCGGCACCGCGAGAACCTCCGCACCTCTCTCATTCTGGTTCTCGATGAACCCTCCGCCAAGGGGAATCGCGCCGCGATCGAGGCACTCTTCCAGCAACTCGCACGGACGGACCCACCGCTGCCGAGCGCGGTCCGCATCTGGGCGATGGAGGCTCTCTGCCGCATCGCGACCAAGGACGACTACGACCGCATACTGGCCCTCGCGCGCGGCGACGATCTCGACACCGGTACTCGCATCGCGCTGGTGCGCTACCTCGGCCGGTTCCGCCGCCCCGAATCGCGCGACGTCGCGCGCGACTACCTTCAGTACGAATTCGTCAATCAGGAGGCGATCCGCGCGCTCGGCAAAATCGGTACCGCAGAAGATGTCCCGCTCATCGAGCAGTACGCCGACGATCCGAACCCGCGCGTGCGTCGGGCGGTGGGGACCGCCCTGAAACGACTCCGCGCATGACCGAGTACCTGGCGTCGATGGCGCAGCAGCTCGAAGAACACGCGGCCGCACTCCGGGCCGCACGGGCGGAGTCGGCCGGCCTCACCGCCGAGGCGCGCTCCACGGATCGCGCGGTCACCGTCCGCGTACGCGTCGATGGCACCGTCGTCCAGGTGACCCTGCACGGGGAGAGCGAACGCATGGACCGCATGCAGCTCGGCGCGTCGATCGCGCAGGCCACGAACGCCGCGCTCGCGCGGGTCGACGCGCTCGCCGCACGACGGCTGGCCGCCGGAATGCAGGCGACATCCGTGGCACGGCGGCAGCTGGTCGACGAGCTACAACGACAGGAGAACCCGCTCGGCGTGGCACTCGACCGCCTCGTCACAGCCGCCGCAGCAGTTCCGCCGGCGGTAGTGAGCCCCGATCCACCGCCCAGCGGAGCAACGGCAGCGCCGCGGAGGACCGACCGTTACCGTGCCGCCGCGCTGGAGGAGGCACCGCAGGGGTGGCTCACGCGCTGAGTCTCACTCCGGCGGCGCCGCGGGACGCGGCCAGTCCGTCGGGCGCTGCTGGGCGTCGAGGCCACCGTCGGCGAAGACGACGGAGCCGACGCAGTACCCGGACTCCGGGCCGAGCAGGAACTGCGCGAGCGCGGCGATCTCCTCGGGCCGGCCGGCCCGCCCAGCCGGGATCAGGTCGAGGAAGGCGTCCATGGCGGCGCCGAGCTGCGGGTCGGCGCGGCCGGCCTGCGTCATCGGGGTATCGATGAGCCCCGGCGCGATGGCGTTGAGGCGGATGCCCTGCTGCACGTACTCGGCGGCGTGGCTGCGCACGTAGTAGGCCAGCGCCGCCTTCGTCGCCGGGTAGGCCAGGACCGAGGCGTATTCGCCGTACGAGTCCGCGAGATCGGCCGCGGCGTGCTCGTCGCCGCCGAGGCAGGCCTCGGCGAGCTCCATCGGCCAGCCGGGCTGGGTGGTGGTGGAGTTCGAGCTCACCAGCAGCGCCGCGGACGGTTCGCGGGCGAGCAGCGGCCGCAGCCCCACCAGCAGGTCGACGGCCCCGAAGTAGTTCACCGCGACGACGGACGCCCCGGACCGGCCCGCCGCCGGCCCGAGCCCCGCGAACGCGGCGAAGCCCACGAGGGGCGCCGAGCCGACCAGCTCGCCGATCCGCGCGACCGCCTCGAACCGGCCCCCGGGCGTCCCGAGATCGGCCTCGACGTCGGTGCCCTGCAGGTCGACGCCGATCACCCCGTGCCCCGCGGCGTGCAGCCGCTCCGCGGTCGCCGCGCCCAACCCGGAGGCCGCCCCCGTCACCACGTACATGCTCATGACCACTTCCTTCCCCCCGCGAACGGTCTTGCCGCAAATCGGGTGACATCCGTCCGTGTCCGGTTTAGCGTGAACCCACGCCGACGAGAGGAGACACCATGACCGCCGACGGTATCGCCGACAAGTTCAAGGAAGCACTCGAACGCAAGAACGCATCGAATCGTAAGGGATCAGCCCACCTCGACGGGGCCACCAAGCCACAGGCCCCGCACGGCTCGGAGAGCCACCAGCAGCAGTTCCGCCGCAAGAGCGGATAACCGGACCGCGAGGCCCGGCGGACCCGAGACGGGATCGCCGGGCCTTTCGCCACCGCGGGCACCGCCGCGGGCGCCCCGCGGAGCCATCCGATACCATTGAGATCGCAACGTCCGGGTCGTTCGAGGAGGGGCTATCGACCTTCCAGTTCTCGTTCCCGTACCCATCATCCGGCCGCCCGCGCCCGGCGCTCCACCGCCGGAAGACCCTGCTGTTCAACAGGTTCGCGGCGTCGTGGCGTCGATCCTGGGGTCGCTGCGCGGGGGTCCGCACCTGCCCGAATCGGGTCTCAACTGGGCCGTCGCGTACCTCACGCGCGGCACCGAGCCGCTGCTCGTCGCCACCACCACCGACGCCGGATGGCTGCCGCTCGGCACCATCGTCCCGGCCGGTGTCCGGGTGCTGTGGAACGTCCCCACCGCGGCCGCGTGGGCCACGGTCGACGATCCCGTGCGCCAGCTCGTCGAGTTCGCCGAGGCCGAGGGCTGCACGATCCGCGCGGTCGCCACGACCCATCCGAGCCGCGCGCACCACATCCCGAACGGCCCGTGGAAGCTCGTCGGCGAGCGGCATCCTGGCCAGGTGCTGCCCCAGCGGCTGACCCGCTTCGAGGTCGTCGCGTCCCCCGCGCGGGTCGCCCACGTCCGCGGCCTGCGGCCCGACGAGGCCGACCGCCAGGCCCGCGCCCTGCTGCGCGACCTGGAGCGGGTCACCGTCGAACCCGAGTACGCGATCGGGGTCGACGAGGCCCGGGTGGAGGCGCGGCGCCACCTCGCCGCCGGGCACGAGGTCCCGCCCGCGGTCCTCGATCAACTCCTGCTCGACCAGGACGCGCTCGCCGACGCGCTGAGTCTCGCGCGCACACCGCCCCGGTCGTTGACCGCGGGCAGCGGGCCGCCGGACGGCGCGGCGCTCCGGTCCCGCCTCGTCGAGCGCGCGCTCGTGGAGGTCGCGGTGTCGGCGGCCCGGCACGACCTGGAGTCCGCGATCTACGGCTGGACGTTCGCCCGCTACCTGGCCCGCTGATCCGGATCCGCCGATCCGTGCTCGCCGCGGCGGGCACGCGTCACGGGTAGGTCTTGTACCGGTCCCAGTGGCGGGTGCACAGGTACTGCGCGGCGTAGAAGACGAGCTGCTGCCGCTCCCACAGCGGGTACGCCAGCGTGTCGTTGTAGAGGTCGCGCGTGGCCGCGGCGGTGCTCGTGGGATTGCGATCCAGGGCCGCGCAGGCGCGGTAGCCGAACCGCACCATCTGGGCGTCGGTGGTCCGATCGCCGAAGGGCTTGGTGAAGTCGTGGAGGTTCTTGGTGGCCACGACGAACCGGCCCTCGTCGATCCGGCCGTCCGCCTGCGCGGGCGCCTGCACCAGTGCGGCGCAGCCCAGCGCCGCGAGCCCCGTGGCCAGCACCCTCATCAGCTTCGGCATCCGTCTTCTCCTCGCCTCCGGTGGGGCCGCGCCCCACGCCGTCGAGGCGATTATCGCCGATGTCCACCCCCGCGCGGCGCGATTCGTCGCGCCGAGATGACGATTCCTCGACGTTCCTTCCGCAGCCGCGCGGCCGGCCGCCGGCCTGCCTACCGTGAAGCGATGACCGGCATCGATGACGCGCTGTCCGCCCTGAAGTCGAGGACCACCGCGGCCGGAGGCCCGATGGAGGTCTTCGCCGCCGAACAGCGCGCCCTCGCCGTCGCGGGCCCAGTGGCGGGGGCGGCGCGCCCCGGCTCCCCGCTGCCCGACGGGCCGGTCCTCGACCCCCACGGTGCGCCCGCCACGCTGTCCGGGGTGCTCGGCGGCGGGCCCGCGGTGATCGTCTTCTACCGCGGCACGTGGTGCCCGTACTGCAACCTGACCCTCCGCACCTACCGGGACGAACTCGCGCCGGCGCTCGCGGAGCGGGGCGTGCGGCTGGTGGCGATCAGCCCGCAGCGTCCCGACGGGTCGTTCTCGGCCGCGGAGCGGAACGGGCTCGTCTTCCCGGTGCTCTCCGACCCCGGGCTGGTGATCGCGGAGGCGCTGGGCATCGTCACCGCCCCGTCCGAGGAGGCCCGCGCGGCGCAGCTGGCCCTCGGCCTCGACGTGACCGAGGTCAACGCGGACAGCACGACCAGGCTCCCCTACCCGACCGTGCTCGTCGCGGACGGCGGCGTCGTCCGGTGGATCGACGTGCATCCCGACTACACGACCCGGTCGGCGCCGGCCGAGATCCTCGCGGCGGTCGACGCGCTGTGACGCAGGCCCCGGCGGCCACCCGGAAACGCGGAACGGCGCCCCTCCCCGAAGGGAGGGACGCCGTTCACGGCTGACTACCGAAGATCAGGCGATGATCTTGGTGACGCGGCCGGCACCGACGGTGCGGCCACCCTCGCGGATCGCGAAGCGCAGGCCCTCGTCCATGGCGACCGGCTGGATGAGCTTGACGCTCATCTCGGTGTTGTCGCCGGGCATGACCATCTCGGTGCCCTCGGGGAGGGTCACGACGCCGGTCACGTCCGTGGTACGGAAGTAGAACTGCGGACGGTAGTTGTTGAAGAACGGGGTGTGGCGGCCGCCCTCGTCCTTCGACAGGATGTACGCCTGGCCCTCGAACTCCGTGTGCGGGGTGGTGGTGCCCGGCTTCACGACGACCTGGCCGCGCTCGACGTCCTCGCGCTTGAGGCCACGGACCAGCAGGCCGACGTTGTCGCCCGCCTGGCCCGAGTCGAGCAGCTTGCGGAACATCTCGATGCCCGTGACGGTGGTCTTGGTCGACTTCTCGCGGATGCCGACGATCTCCACCTCCTCGTTCACGTTGATGATGCCGCGCTCGACGCGACCGGTGACGACGGTGCCACGACCGGTGATCGTGAAGACGTCCTCGACCGGCATCAGGAAGGGCTTGTCGGTCTCACGCTCGGGGTCCGGGATGGACTCGTCGACGGCGTTCATCAGCTCGACGATCGAGTCGACCCACTTCTCCTCGCCCTGCAGGGCCTGGTAGCCCGACACGCGGACGACGGGGGCGTCCTCGTCGAACTCCTGCGAGGCCAGCAGCTCGCGGACCTCCATCTCGACGAGCTCGAGGATCTCCTCGTCGTCGACCATGTCGCACTTGTTCAGGGCGACCAGGATGTAGGGCACGCCGACCTGGCGGGCGAGCAGCACGTGCTCGCGGGTCTGCGGCATCGGGCCGTCGGTGGCGGCCACGACCAGGATCGCGCCGTCCATCTGGGCAGCACCGGTGATCATGTTCTTGATGTAGTCGGCGTGACCCGGCGCATCGACGTGAGCGTAGTGGCGCTTCTCGGTCTGGTACTCGACGTGCGAGATGTTGATCGTGATGCCACGAGCCTTCTCCTCGGGCGCCTTGTCGATCTGATCGAACGCCGAGGCCTCGTTGAGGTCCGGGTACTTCTCGGCCAGAACCTTGGTGATGGCAGCCGTCAGGGTGGTCTTGCCGTGGTCGACGTGACCGATGGTGCCGATGTTCACGTGCGGCTTGGTCCGCTCGAACTTCGCCTTCGCCACTTGGTGTCCTCCTGGACTTGAGTGCTTGCCGGGCCGGTTGCCCGGCAAGGGTGTTTTCTTTCGGTTGTTTTCGACGCCACGGCCAGGCCGTGAGTCTGACGCCGCGGCGGAGCCTGGGCGCCACGCTCCGGAGAGCGGGGAGGAATTACTCCCCGTTCACCTTCGCGATGATCTCCTTCGACACGTTCGCCGGAACCTCGGCGTACGAGTCGAAGACCATGGAGTAGTTCGCCCGGCCCTGGGTCTTCGACCGGAGGTCGCCGATGTAGCCGAACATCTCCGACAGCGGGACCTGAGCCTTCACCAGGCGGGCACCGCTGCGTTCCTCCATGGCCTGGATCTGGCCACGGCGGGAGTTGAGGTCGCCGATCACGTCACCCATGTAGTCCTCGGGGGTCGTGACCTCGACAGCCATGATGGGCTCGAGGATGACGGGACCGGCCTGGCGTGCGGCCTCCTTGAAGGCCTGCGCGCCGGCGATCTTGAACGCCATCTCGGACGAGTCCACGTCGTGGTACGCGCCGTCGAGCAGCGTGACCTTGACGTTCACCAGCGGGTAGCCCGCGAGCACGCCGTACTGCATCGCGTCCTGGGCGCCGGCGTCGACCGAGGGGATGTACTCCTTCGGGACGCGGCCACCGGTCACGGCGTTGACGAACTCGTAGGTGGCGCCGTCCTCGGCGTCCTCCAGCGGCTCCAGCTTGATGATGACGCGCGCGAACTGGCCCGAGCCACCCGTCTGCTTCTTGTGGGTGTACTCGTGCTTCTCGACGGGACGACGGATCGTCTCGCGGTAGGCCACCTGCGGCTTGCCGACGTTGGCCTCGACCTTGAACTCGCGACGCATGCGGTCGACGAGGATGTCGAGGTGCAGCTCGCCCATGCCGCCGATGACGGTCTGGCCGGTCTGCTCGTCGAGCTCGACGGAGAAGGTGGGGTCCTCCTCGGCGAGCTTCTGGATCGCGACGCCGAGCTTCTCCTGGTCGGACTTGGTCTTCGGCTCGATGGAGACGTTGATGACCGGGTCCGGGAACGTCATCGACTCGAGGACGATCGGGTTCGCGGGATCGCAGAGGGTGTCACCGGTGGTGGTGTCCTTGAGGCCGATCATCGCGTAGATGTGGCCCGCGGTCGCGTCCTCGACCGGGTTCTCCTTGTTGGCGTGCATCTGGAAGAGCTTGCCGATGCGCTCCTTCTTGCCCTTGGTCGCGTTGAGGACCTGGGTGCCCGAGTCGATGTGACCCGAGTACACGCGGACGAAGGTGAGCTTGCCGAAGAACGGGTGCGCGGCGATCTTGAACGCCAGGGCCGAGAACGGCTCCTCCGACGACGGCTTGCGGGAGATGATCTCCTCCTCGTTGCCCACCACGTGACCCTCGATGGAGGGCACGTCGAGCGGGCTGGGGAGGTAGTCGATCACGGCGTCGAGCATGGGCTGCACGCCCTTGTTCTTGAACGCCGAGCCGCACAGGACCGGGTACAGCTCGCGGTCGACGGTGAGCTTGCGGATCTGAGCCTTGATCTCCTCGATCGAGAGCTCCTCGCCGGCGAAGTACTTCTCCATGAGGGCCTCGTCGGACTCGGCGACGGTCTCGAGCAGCTTCTCGCGGTACTCGGCGGCCTTGTCGGCGAGGTCGGCGGGGATCTCCTCGATGGTCGGCTCGGCGCCGATCGCGACGGTGCCGCGCCAGGTGATGGCCTTCATCTCGAGCAGGTCGACGACACCGTCGAACTCGTCCTCGGCGCCGATCGGCAGCTGCAGGACGAGCGGCTTCGCACCGAGGCGGTCCTCGATGGTGCGCACGGTGAAGTAGAAGTCGGCGCCCAGCTTGTCCATCTTGTTGACGAAGCAGATACGCGGGACGTCGTACTTCTCGGCCTGGCGCCACACCTGCTCCGACTGGGGCTCGACGCCCTCCTTGCCGTCGAAGACGGCGACGGCACCGTCGAGCACGCGGAGCGAACGCTCCACCTCGACCGTGAAGTCGACGTGCCCGGGGGTGTCGATGATGTTGATCTGGTTCTTCTTCCAGAAGCAGGTCACGGCGGCGGAGGTGATGGTGATACCCCGCTCCTTCTCCTGCTCCATCCAGTCGGTGGTCGAGGCACCGTCGTGGGTCTCACCGATCTTGTAGTTCACACCGGTGTAGAAGAGGATGCGCTCGGTCGTGGTGGTCTTACCGGCATCGATATGCGCCATGATGCCGATGTTGCGGACCTTCGTGAGGTCGGTAAGCACTTCCTGTGCCACGGTGGTAAGCCTCGTTCTCGTTAAAGGATGGTTGGAACTCCGGTGTCCCGCGGGCCGCCCGGTGTCGGCCGGCCCGCGGGATCAGATCACCAGCGGTAGTGCGCGAACGCCCGGTTGGCCTCGGCCATCTTGTGGGTGTCCTCGCGACGCTTCACGGAAGCGCCCAGGCCGTTGCTCGCGTCGAGGATCTCGTTGGCGAGCCGCTCGATCATGGTCTTCTCGCGACGCTGCCGCGTGAAGGTCACCAGCCAGCGCAGCGCGAGGGTGTTGGCGCGGCCGGCCTTCACCTCGACGGGCACCTGGTAGGTGGCGCCACCGACGCGGCGGCTCTTCACCTCGAGCGACGGGCGGACGTTGTCGAGCGCCTTCTTGAGGGTGAGGACCGGATCGGTGCCGGTCTTCTCACGGGTCGCCTCGAGCGCGCCGTAGACGATGCGCTCGGCGGTGGACTTCTTGCCGTCCAGCAGCACCTTGTTCACCAGCTGGGTGACCACGGGCGAGCCGTAGACGGGGTCGTTGACGACGGGGCGCTTGGGCGCCGGTCCCTTACGAGGCATCAGCCCTTCTCCTTCTTCGCGCCGTAGCGGCTCCGCGCCTGCTTGCGGTTCTTGACACCCTGGGTGTCGAGCGAACCGCGGATGATCTTGTAGCGAACACCCGGGAGGTCCTTCACACGACCGCCGCGGACGAGCACCATCGAGTGCTCCTGAAGGTTGTGGCCTTCGCCGGGGATGTACGCGGTGACCTCGACCGAGCTCGTCAGACGGACGCGGGCGACCTTACGGAGAGCCGAGTTCGGCTTCTTCGGGGTCGTGGTGTAGACGCGGGTGCACACGCCACGACGCTGCGGCGAGCCCTTGAGGGCGGCCACCTTCGTCTTGGACGCCTTGTCCCGGCGGCCCTTGCGGACCAGCTGGTTGATAGTTGGCATAGAAGCGCTGTTTCCTTCGTTTCGGCTGTCGCCGACCGCACGGCCGGCGTGTTCCTACTGCTGCGGTTGTAGCTCCGGGCAAGTCGCGCGCCCCCGCGGAGGGGAGAACGACTTCCGCAGCGCGGCCCCACCGGCTTCGCCGACTCGCGTCGTTTCCGCTGGTCAGTCCCGTTTCCGGGAAGTAGCTACCCGCCTCGCACGTACCCCGAGGTCGGGCGTGTCGCGTGTCCATGGGCGGTTCCGGAGGTCCGGCCTAGCCATGGACACGTGTGAATAGTCCTGGTTACCCAGGCACGGCGACCAAGCTTACCCGTCTGAACTCACACTGGTCAAAATGCATTGCCTACAGGCCACGATAGTCGCGCACCGGCACCCGCGGCCCGCGACGTTCCCGGTCGACGCCCGCCCGGACCAGCAGCCGGATCACGCGGCCGCGCTGACCGCGGTAGGGCTCGAGCACGTCGAGCATTCCGGGATCGTCCAACGCCTCGCCCGCGAGGGCTATTCCCACGATCCGCGGCAGGTGGTAGTCGCCCACCGGCACCGCGTCCGGGTCACCGCACGCCCGGCCCAGCACGTCCCCGACGGTCCACGGCCCGATGCCGGGAAGGGCCCCGAGCTTCGCGGGGCGGTGCTCGACCTCGACGGCGCTCGCCCCGATGATCGTGCGCATCCGCACGGGTTCGACGCCGGCGCGGTGCCACTCCCACGCGGGGATCGCGGCCCAGTCGGTGCGCGGTGGCGGAACGCGCAGGTCGGGGCCTCCCGTCGGCCCCGGGGCGACGGTGCCGAACCGTCGCACCAGGGTGCGCCACGACCGCCACGCCTCCGCGCCGACCACCTTCTGCTCCAGCACGGCGGGGACCAGGGCCTCCCACACCCGGTCCGAGCGGGTCAGGCGCAGGCCGGGTGACGCGGCGACGGCCCGCTCCACGACGTCGTGCCGCGGTTCCAGGGCCGACGGGTCGTCGTCCGCACCGGTCATCGCCGGGGCGCGGTCGAGCAGCCACGCGGCGCCGCTCCCCCACGCGCGGGCGGATACGGTCCCGCCCGCGGAGTGCAGGCGGAGCGTTCCCGGGCCGTCGGGGGTGTGCACGGCGCGCCAGACGGCGCCGTCGGGCGTGCGCGCGAAGGCGGGATCGCCCGCGCCGCGGCGGAGCACGCCGACGGTGCCGTGCAGGTCGAGCGGGTACCCGGGGGCCCATGAGCGTTCTGCCGTCACCCGGCGAGGCTACGCCGCCCGGTGCCGGTACTTCGCCTCGTACTCCCGCGCGCGACGGCGGTGCTCCTCGAGCTGGCTGCCGCTCTCGGTGTGCGGGTCGATGCCGTTGTCGGCGAGCAGTTCCTGCAGGTAGATCGAGCGGAGGCCGCCGACGAAGACGATCGCGGGCAGGGCCATCATGGCGACCAGCGCCAGCTTGACCCACAGCGGCGAGGGCAGGATCAGGGCGACGACGAGGAAGGGCACGAACATCAGTGCGCCGCGGATGAAGAAGCGACGGTTGTGGCCCGGGCCGGTGGCGTCGTTGACCACCCAGTCGTGCATGGAATCGGGCAGGCGCATCCCCATGAGGTACTTCACCCGCTCGATGAGGTTCGGTGTGGTTCGCGGTTCGTGCGTGGACATGCCTCCAGGCTACGCCGGTGTGATGTGCCTCACAATCGCCGGGAAGCGGCTCAGCGTTCGCCACTGCGCCGGTATGCCAGGGCCGCGGCCGCGGCGAAGACGACGAACCACACGGCCACGTTGGCGGCGGCGCCGAGCAGGGAGGTGTGCGCCCCGGTCAGCGTCTCGCCGCCGGTCAGCGGGTAGCGGGCGAGGGCGGTGATCCCGTACATCGGGGTGTACTGCGCGAAGGTGAGCATCCCGCCCGACAGCGGGAAGAAGACGTTGCCGCCGAAGGCGAGCACCGTCAGCAGCAGCCCCGGCACGTGCATCACGATCTCGGGCCGCAGCGCGAGACCGAGCGCCAGACCCAGCGCCCCGAACAGGGCCGACCCGAGCCACGCGATGAGCAGCGACCCGGCCCAGACCCGCGGTTCGGCCCGCGCCCCGGTCGCGGCGGACAGCACCGCGAGCACGACGACCGGCAATGCCGACATGGTCAGGGCGCTCACCACCTTCGAGGCGATGTAGCCGGGCGGCCGCAGCGGGGTGAGGCGCAGAGTGCGCACCCAGCCCGTCGACCGCTCTGCGGCGACCTGCGCCGCCGTCGTCGTGGCCGCGGCGGCGGCGCCGTACAGCGCGAGGCCGATCATCATCCAGGCGGCGAAGTCGCCGTGCGCGAAGTGGGCGTCCGCCCCGGCCTGCGCGTGCAGCGCCAGGTAGAGCACGACGGGGAGCACGGTGGTGATGATGAGGGTCTGCCGGTTGCGCAGCTGCCGCCGCACGTCGAGCAGCAGGAAGCGGGGCGTGAGTCCCCAGCCGGGGGTCGCCGTGGTCGCGGTGGTGGTCATGCCTTCTCCTCGGTGAGCTGCAGGAAGGCCTCTTCGAGGCCGTGGGTGAGGGTCTCGACGTCCCGGGCGTCGGTGCGGGTGAGCAGGAATCGAAGCGCGTCGTCGGAGGTGCGCGGATCGCCGTCGACGGCGAAGACGGTGCGCTCGCCCCGGACCTCCGCGACGCGGAGGCCGGGCACGGCCGCGACAGCGGCGGCGGCACCGTCGGGCCCGAGGACGGCGGAGACGCGGCGCCCGGTGGCGGCGGCGCGCACGTCGGCGGTGGCGCCGTCGGCGACGATCCGTCCGCCGGCGATCATCACCACACGGTCGGCGAACTGGTCCGCCTCGTCGAGGTAGTGGGTGGCGAACAGCACCGTGGTGCCGCGCCGGGCGTCGTCGCGGACCGCGGCCCAGAAGCGGCGGCGGGCGTCGACGTCCATGCCCGCGGTCGGCTCGTCGAGGACGAGCAGGTCGGGCTCGGCGAGCAGCGCGAGGGCGAACCGCAGGGCCTGCTGCTGCCCGCCGGAGCACTTCCCGACGGTGCGCCGCCGCAGGTCGCCGAGGCCGGCGCGGGCGATCGCCGCGTCGGGGTCGGAGCCGGGATGCAGCGCGGCGATCAGCTCGACGGTGTCCTGCACGGTGAGTGCGGGCAGGAGGCCGCCGGACTGCTGCACCGCGGCGACGGTGCCGGCGTGTGTCGCCGTCCCGGAGTCGGGGGCGATCAGGCCGAGGATCATGTCGATCGTGGTGCTCTTGCCCGCGCCGTTGGGGCCGAGGAAGGCGACGACCTCGCCCTGTCGGACCGTGAGGTCGACGGCGTCGACGGCGGTGAACCGCTCCCCCGTCGCGGTCCGGTAGGTCTTGGTGAGCGATCTGAGTTCCAGTGCCGGTGTCATGCCGTCGACGATGCCCGCGAGCTGCGACGATCGGATCCACCCGCGGGTGGACGAGCGGGTGGAGATCAGGCGGGTTCGGTGTACTCGTCCACCGCGTCCTCGCCGGGATGCAGGTGCGCCTGCAACTGTGCGAGTGTCACATCGTCCAGGGCGATCCCGTGGAGCCAGCAGGCCCAGTCGAACCGCTCGGTGGACCAGCGCCGAATCGTCGCGTCGAGCCCCCGGCCCGGGTTCCACGGCTCAGGGCCCCTCGGGCGGCGGAGCAGCGTTCCCTCCAGGTGCCAACCCCAGTTCGAGGTCAGTCTGGCGGAGAAGCCGCCGTCGCCCTCATCGAGTTCGTCGAAGTCCGAGACCGTCAGCTGGACGGGAATCGAGACCGTGAACGAGGGATCGGCGACGTTGCCGGTGAACCACGTGCGTCGGTCCTCCTGTATCGCCGAGCGACTCGCCTCCCACGCCGCACGGTCCGCCGCGCGTGCCTCGTCCATCGAGATCGCATCCCCCCGCCAGGCGAACGTCGAGTCGTCCACGTCCTCGCCGACGACGAACTCCGTGAATCCGACCGAGAAGCCGAACGCGTCGCTGCGCTGCTCGAGCACCGCCCCGGAATCGCGATCGACCACCATCTGCATGGGGTGCGGCTTGTGTTCCGGCGGTGCCAGCTCCACGTCCCAGCACCGTCGCCCGAGGTACTCGACCTCACGAACCGGCCGCGCCGGGCGCGTGAAGTCGTCGCTCAGCCATTCGGCTGCGCTCCGCGTGATGAGCAGTTCCGCGCCGGGACCGTGGTAGTACACGCGCCCCGCTTCCGCAGCGGTGGGGGTCGCACCGTCCGCACCGAACTGCCAGGCCGTCTCTCCATCGGTGATGAACAGCGGGGTGCCATCGGGTTGCTCGACCCGGACCCGCCGCCCGTCCCGCCACACCCGGACGTCGTGGCCGTCGATGCCGACCATCAGCGGCGGCGCTCCGATGAACCCGAAGGTCTGCGATTTCCCGATCAGCTCGGCGTTCATGGTGCGAACGATGCCCCGGACCGGCACCCTGGGGCCGTCGACCAGGACTTTCAGGACCTCCACCCATTCGGTCACTCGGCCACCGTAGCAACGGTCGGGTCGAGCACCTTGCCCACTCGAGGCAGGACTGTGATTCACCTCACACCGCGAGTAGATTCGCAGCCATGCGCAGGCGGCTATCCCTCTCCCTGATAGCGGCGTTCGCGGTGTGCGCGACCGTCCCGGCCTTCGCGGCGACTCCTCCGCCGGGCGCGCTGCTGGGCGAGTTCGCCCAGAACCAGCTGGAGAACTGTGCCGCGATCTGCCCGTACGCGCTGCAGGGCGCGGTCCGCGTGCCGGCGGGCGTCCTCGCGGCGCCGGGCGCGGCTGTCCGCGCGGCCGGCGGCGGACCGCTCCGGGCGCTCGGTGCGGGCGCGGCGGAGGTGACGCGCCCCGCCGATGCCGCGATGACCGGCATCATCGGCAACGACCTCAATCAGGTGGTGCCGCGGTTCCAGAACGGGGTGATCATCGGGGTGCTCGACCTGATGCGGATCGGGCGTGGCACGGGCTCGGTCGGGGCACTGCGCACCGACCTGCTCGCCGCGTTGCAGCAGCCGCTACCGCCGGTGGCGCCGACCCCGCCACCGCTCACGACGCCCCCTCCCTTCGGTATCACGCCGGCGCCGCAGGGTCCGGTGGAGACGGCGGTGGTGCACGGCACGAACGCGTTCTTCGCCGCAGCCTTCTTCGTGCCGGAACTGTCGCTGCTCGGGGCGACGCAGACCGCGAACGCCGCGGCCGCGGACCTCGCTGCCACCGGGGATCCCGTCTCCGCGGTTCGGGCGGGGCTGGGTGCGGCCGGTGCCGTCGTGGCGGAGAACGGGCGAATCCTGACCGAGGCACTGACGCCGCCGTCGACGGCGTCCGCGGCCGAGCGTCCGGCGGGCGAGACAGTGGCGAGCGGCGGGCCATCCACCGGTACTGCGGCCCCCGACGGTCCCACGGGTTCGGGCGGCGAGGGTTCGGACGGAACCTCCGGCAGGGACGGCCCGGGCACCGCCCCGGAAGCAGGCCCGAGCGCCACCGTCGACGAGGGCGCTCCGCCCCGGGCGGGAGCCGACGACGACGTCGCTGCGGTCGGGGACTGAGCGAACGGACATCGGTCCCGACGGGGTCTCGCGGCGCCGGGCCGGGGGGTCATGCCCCGCGGGCGGCCCTGGCCTCGATCCGCGCCCGGACCTCGGGACGGCGCAGCGGCGGCACCGTCTTCGGCGGCTGGCGGCGCGCGGGTAGCGCGTCGAGCAGTTCCTCCGTGGCTGCGGTGACCTTCGCGACGGCCTTCTCGAAGGCGTCGCGGTTGGCGTCGCTGAGTTTCTGGATCCCGGAGACCTTGCGCACGTACTGGCGCGCGGCGGCCTCGATCTCCTCGTCGGTGGCGGCGGGCTCGAGCCCGCGCAGTTCAGTGATGTTCCGGCACATACTTCGACGGTAGTCCCGCCGCGGCTGGATCGCTGCCGCATGGGAGAGGTGCGGGCTACCGCAAAGGATCACGGGCCGCAACCGGCGCGGCGCGGAGGGACATCGGCGCGGCGGCGCGCGTGCCGGTAGTGGGTTGGAGCGCGTCATCGCTCGGCGGTACGAACGCCGGCTCGCCGGTGGCATCGGCGCCAGTACGTTTCTCCCGCTTCGCTTCCCGTGCGCCCGCTCGGGCGGCGCTCACGGGACGAGTGCGACCACCTCGTCTGCGCATCCCCAGCTGAGCGTGACCCCGGCACCGCCGTGCCCGTAGCAGTGGATCACGTCGCCCTCCCGTTCGAGCCGCACCGTCGGGCGGGAGGGCCGCAGGCCGATGTTGTGGCCGAGCACGCGGGCCTCCGCGAGCTCCGGGACGAGGGCGCGGGCCCGCGCGACGATGGCCCCGGCGGTGGCGGGGTCGACCGTGAGGTCCTCGGCGCCGTGGTCCTCGGTCCCGCCGACCACGACGTCGCGCGAGCGCGGGACGACGTACGTGGTGACGCCGGTGTCGAGCGCGGAGTCGTCGATCCACCACCGGTCCACGCCGACCTGCTCGAGGTAGACCACCTGTCCACGAACGGGTTCCATGGCGGCGTCGCCGACGAACTCGCGCGCGCCCAGCCCGGTCGCGTTGACGACGGTGCCGTCGAGCTCGGCGAGGGAGGCGACGTCCCGCTGTTCGACGGTGCCGCCCAGCTCCCGGACCCGGCCGGCGAGCCACGGCAGGTAGACGGGCATCTCGATGACGGGCGAGACGAAGCTCCAGCCCTCGGCGTAGCCGGGGCGCGGCGCGTCGACCCGCTCCACCGACGGCACGGCGGAGGTCCACCACGGCTCCGGGACCGGCTCGCGGAAGATCTCCGTCCCCGGCGTCATGACCACCCCGTCGGCACCGTGCGCGGCGAGGGCGGTGAACTCGGCGAGCGTCGCGGCGGACCAGCCCGTCACCCGGTCGCGGGGCTCGGCAAGGTAGGGGTACCAGACGGCGGCGGCCACGGCGGAGGTGATATCGGGCGTGAGCGCCCGCCCGTACACGCGCACGTCGTGGCCCGCCTCGAGCAGGCGCACCGCGCACGACAGTCCGATCACACCGGCACCGACGATCGTCACCTCAGCCATGGCCTACACCCTGTCATGCGCGGCGCCCGGCGCGGTGGGCGTTCCGCGTTGTCCCCGCCTGTTCACGATCGCAGCGTAGGCTTTGCGAAGGCACCACCCGTACGAATCACCCACTGATACAAGGAACTGCCATGAGCGAATACGTCGCCGTCATCTCCCTGCCCACCCGCGCCGCCACCTACGAGGAGTACTCGGAGCTCAAGAACACCGCGGACACCTACGGCGTCATCTCGTCGGCGCTGGTCGAGCGCAACGCGGACGGCACCTACGACATCCCCGAGACGACCGACGGTACGACGGGCACCGGCACGCTGAGCGGTTCGCTCATCGGCATGCTCGTGGGCGTGCTGGGCGGTCCGGTCGGCATGCTGCTGGGCATGTCGGTGGGCACGGCGACCGGGGCGCTCGTGGACGCGAGCAACCTCGACGACAGCGACGACGTGATCTCCCTGTTCGCGCAGCAGCTCCCGCCCGGCAACAACGCGATCATCGTGCAGACCGAGGAGCCCACGACCGACGCCCTCGATGCGCAGGTCGCGCGGGCCGGCGGCCGCATCGCGCGACGCCCGCTCGACGAGGTGCTCAGCGAGCTCGAGGCGCAGCAGGACGCCGCGGACGCGGCGGCGAAGGCCGCCCGCAAGGCCGCGCACGAGCAGAAGAAGCAGGAGCGCCACGAGAAGAACGAGGATCGGATCAACGCGCTGAAGGCCAAGTTCCAGCGCGACTGATCGCCCGTCTCGTTAGGCTCGCCATGTGAGCGACTACGAGTTCCTGCAGGCAGCGCCGCCCGGTCCCTCCTTCGAGAGGAGCTGGCCCGTCCGCACGGGCGATGTCGATCCCGAGCGGCGGGTCCGGCTCGACGCGGTCGCGCGCTACCTGCAGGACATGGCGAACGACGAGATGTTCCACCGCGGGTTCGACGCCACCGACCCGTACTGGCTCGTGCGGCGCAGCATCGTCGACGTGCACGAGCCGCTGCACTGGCCGTCGGACGTGACGCTGCTGCGCTGGTGCGAGTCCACCAGCTCGCGCTGGTGCAACATGCGGATCACCTTGCGCGGCAGCGCCGGCGGCCACGTCGAGACCGAGGCGTTCTGGATCCGGTTCAGCGCGGACACGGGAATGCCGACCCATATCAGCGACGGCGGCATGGAGTACCTGCAGCAGTACGTCACCGAGACGCGCCTGCGGTGGAAGGCCCTCAACACCGCGACGCCGCCGGAGCCGTCGGAGAGCGACTACACCGTGAAGCTGCGCGCCACCGACTTCGACCCGTACCAACACCTCAACAACGCCGCGTACCTGCAGCTCGTCGAGGACGACCTCAACGGCGATCCGCTGCTGGCGGCGCCGCACCGCGCGATCATCGAGTACCTCGCGCCGATCCCGCTGGGCTCCAGCGTGCAGGTGCGGTCCGAGCGCGACGACACCGGCTACCGGCAGTGGCTGTACCTCCTCGACGCCGACGGCGCGCCCGCGCGCAAGCCCGCGTCCGCCGTCTCCGTCGTACCGCTCCCCGGGGAGCCGTTCGCGCCGCCCGCGCCGTGGCCGCCGGAGCAGGTGGACCGGATCGAGTGGCGCGTCTGACGCAGCGCACCGCCGAGGGGGGCTCAGCGCACCCGGTGGGTCGCCGTGTAGGCGTTCAAGTGGTCGCCGCGGACGAAGCCGAGCAGCGTGAGTCCGGCCTCGTCGGCGAGCTCCACCGCGAGGGAGGACGGCGCCGATACGGCGGACAGCACCGGGATCCCGGCCATGACGGCCTTCTGGACCAGCTCGAAGCTGGCGCGTCCGGACACCTGGAGCACCGTGCCGCGCAGCGGCAACCGTCCCTGCAGGAGCGCCCAGCCGATCGCCTTGTCGACGGCGTTGTGCCGCCCCACGTCCTCGCGCAGCACGAGAAGCTCGCCCGTCGCACCGTCGAACAGCCCGGCCGCGTGCAGGCCCCCCGTCTTCTCGAAGACGGCCTGCCCGGCGCGCAGCCGCTCCGGCAGCGCCACCACCTGCTCGGGCGCGACGGTGACCGGGTCCTCACGGACGTCGAACCGGGACACCGTGCGCACCGCGTCGATGCTGGCCTTGCCGCACATCCCGCACGAGCTGGTGGTGTAGAAGGCGCGCGCCACCTCGGGCGACGGCGGGTGGACTCCGGGGGCGAGGGCCACGTCGAGCACGTTGTACTCGTTGATCTCCCCGCCGGTGCCGGGGCCGCCGCAATGGATCGCGGAGCGGAACTCCTCGGCCGCGGCGATCACCCCCTCGGAGACGAGGAAGCCGGCGGCCAGTTCCACGTCGTGGCCGGGAGTGCGCATGGTGACCGCCAGCGGTACACCGGCGACCCGGATCTCCAGCGGTTCCTCGGCGGCCAGGGTGTCGATCCGGCGCATGGGATCGCTTCCGACGGTGATCTTCTCCACCGCACGCCGCACCGTGATCCGTCCCATGCGCCCGACGTTACACCGCGGTGTGCGGCTCCCCGCCGGGCTCTGGAGCGGCACCCTCGGCGTCGGCGCGATCGCCGGCGGCGACCTTGTGGGCCCGCAACTCCTGGTCGAGTGCGGCGTCGAGCGCCCGGTCGAGCGCGGCGTGCGCGTTCTCCGTGCCCGCGCGCCGCATCGCGCCGAGCAGCCCCACCGCCCAGGCCACGTCCTCGTCGGAGGCGGGCAACCAGCCGGGCCCGCGCCGCCGGTCGACCTCGTCGTGCGCGGCGGTCATGAGGATCTCGGCGGCCTCGTTCATCTTCGCGACGAACCGCTGCTGGACGTCCACGAGGACGGCGAGGTCCATGCCCTTGTCCACCAGCCGCCCGAGGTTCGGCACGATGTTCGGGTCGGCGGCCTCGTACCGATCGGGGTCGTCGGTCTCGGCCAGCACACCGGCGTCGATGAGCGACGCGAGCGCGGCGTCGTCGAGCGGGCCGAGCCGTGCCTCGAGCTCCTCCCGGTCCAGGACGGGCCGTTTCGCGGACGCCCAGGGCTCGTCGAGGATCTCGTTGAGGTCGAGAGCGTCGCCGATCCGGGCACCGGGGTTGGTGAGGAAGGTCGCGATGTGCCCCAGATTGAAGCCGTTGCTGAGCAGCTTGTTGATGGCCAGCAGGCTCCGCAGGTGCTTCTCGGTGTAGATCGCGACCCGGCCGCGGCGCAGCGGCTGCGGCAGCAAGCCGCGCTCCTGGTAGCCCCTGATGTTGCGGGTCGTGGTCCCGGACACCCGCGCCAGGTCGTCGATCCGGTACTCCGTCATGCCCGCATGCTATCCGGCCGCGACCGCCGCTCCCGCCTCCTCGTGCACCAGGATGCGGTAGTCCCGCAGATCGACCGTGCGCAACTGGCCGACGTACTGCGAGGCGAACCCCGGGTACATGGTGGCGTTGAAGCCGTCGTCGGTGAGGTACCAGCTGCTGCACCCGGAGTTCCAGGTGGTCGCGGTGAGCCTGCGCTGGATGTCGCGGTTGTACTCCTCCTGGACGTCGGCGCGCACGTCGAGCGCCTTCCAGCCGTTGCGCAGCAGCTGGGCGATCGCGTCGGTGATGTAGTCGATCTGCGCCTCCATGTACACGAGCGCGGAACTGTGGCCCGGGCCGGAGTTGGGGCCGAAGGTGACGTACAGGTTGGGGTAGCCGGAAACGGCCACGCTGCGGTAGGCGTAGGCGCCGCCGCTCCACTCGTCGGCGAGGACCCGGCCGTCGAGCCCGGTGACGGGGACCGGCGAGCCGGTCTTGGACACGTCGAAGCCGGTGGCGAAGACGATGCAGTCGAACCGGTGCTCCACTCCCTCGACGGTGCGGATCCCCTGCGGTGCGATGCGCGCAATGGGCCACGTGACGAGCTTGCAGTTCTCGCGCTGCAGTGCCGGGTAGTAGTCGCTGGTCATCAGCAGCCGCTTGCAGCCGGCCGCGAAGTCGGGGGTGAGTTGGCGGCGCAGCCACGGGTCGCGCACCTGCAGTCGCAGGTGCAGCTTGCTCACCGCCTTCACCACACGCGTCAGGGGCGTGTTCCACACGACGCCGAGGGCGACGGACTCGTGCCCCCAGAACCACAGGGCCCGGGCGAGCTGCTGCGCGCCGGGGATCGAGCGGTACAGCCCCTTGGTGAATTCGCCCGTCTCGGTGTTGATCCGGGGCAGCACCCATCCCGGGGTGCGCTGGAACACCTTGACCGAGGCGGCCGTCTTCACCAGCTCGGGCACGATCTGCACGGCGCTGGCACCGGTGCCGACGACGGCCACCCGCTTGCCGGTGAAGTCGTAGTCGTGATCCCATCGGGCGCTGTGGATCTTGTGTCCCTCGTAGTCCTCGATGCCGCGGATCGCGGGGAACGAGGCGTTCGCGAGGGGACCCGACGCGAGGATGACGGTGCGGGCGCGGAGCGGCTCACGGCCGTCGACGGCGATGGTCCACTCCCCCGCGCCGGCGTCGTACTCGAGTCCGGTCACGGTGTGCTCGAACCGGATGCGGGGGCCGACGCCCGAGGTCTCCACCATCCGCTCGATGTAGGAGAGGATCTCGGCGCTGCCGGAGTACGTGTGCGACCAGTCGGGGTTCGGCGCGAAGCTGTACGAGTACAGCCGTGACGGGATGTCGCAGGCGGCGCCGGGGTACGTGTTGTCGCGCCAGGTGCCGCCGACGCGGGTATCGCGCTCGAGGATCACGAAATCGTCGATCCCCTTGTCGCGGAGTCGGATGGCGGCGCCGATACCGGCGAAGCCGGCGCCGATGATGGCTACGGAGAGGGTCATGGCTGAGGTGTCCTCGTCAGGCGGTGGGCTCGTAGGTCAGTTCCTGCGACCAGGTGGGGGTCCGGTGCACCAGGGGGAAGGGGATCAGGGAGGTCGCCTTCACCAGCGCGTCGGCGGGAACGTGGTAGAGCTTGTTGCCCCGGTCGATCACCCGGCTGCCGTGCCAGGCCACGACGCGGAACATCGGGAGCCGCTTGATGTACTCGCTGCGGTCACCGGCAGCGCGGTAGCGCTTCATGGCACCGTACAGCCGCTCCTCGTCGACGCCCATGTCCACGATGTTGTCGCGCATCTTGTTCAGGAGCGGGACGTAGCTGAGGAAGCCGATGAGCAGCGAGGGCTTGACCCAGCCGCCGACGAAGTCGATGGTGCGCTTGCGGAGGTCGGCGTGGCCGAGCATGTCCATGACCTCGAAGTCCACCGCGAGGTGTCGGGACTCGTCCGCGTTGATGCGCTTGAACACCTCCTGGGCGATCGGGTCCTTCACCTCGTCGGTGATGAAC
This sequence comes from Tsukamurella paurometabola, assembly GCF_900631615.1. Lineage (NCBI taxonomy): Bacteria > Bacillati > Actinomycetota > Actinomycetes > Mycobacteriales > Tsukamurellaceae > Tsukamurella > Tsukamurella paurometabola. The sequence goes on along the minus strand of NZ_LR131273.1, from coordinate 2,417,994 downwards.
TTGATCAGGGCGCCGTCGAGGGCGACCTCGAGCATCGGGATGACGGTGCCGAGGAAGGAGAGCGACATGCCGTCGGAGTACTGGTCGAGCCAGTTGATCACCAACTGCACGTTGATGTTCGGCGACGGGATCTCGTCGCCGTCGAGCATGCCCCAGCGGCGCATGAGCGCGAGCTCGGCGTTGGCGTGCTTCTGCTCCTCCGCGTGGAAGTGCTCGTAGATGCTCTTGAGGGTCGGGGTCGGCGCCTTGCGCGCCATCGCGGCGAAGCCACGGGCGCCCACGTTCTCGATCCACATCAGGTCGGAGAGGAAGGGCTTGAGCTTGGCGTGCAGGTCCGGGTCGATGAGTTCGGCGCCCGGCGCCTCCCAGTCGATGTCGGCGAGGGCCCACTGCCGGTCCTTGATCATCTGGAGCATGCTGTCGAGGTCCATGGCCATGGCGGAGTTCCTTTCGGGGAGTGCTGCGTTCAGGAGGCGGGCAGGAGCCGGTTGATGAGGCCCAGGCCGCGGGCGTAGGGCGTCGGGAAGTGGCGCTTGAGGTGCCAGATCACGTTCGCGTCGAGCTGCGGCACCACGTAGAGGCGACCGAGGTCGAGCGCGTCGAGGGTCTGCGCGGCGACGCCGGCGGGCGAGACCCCGGTGAGCTTCATCAGGGTGCCGGCGAGGTTCTTGCTGCCCTCGGTGATCCGTCCGTCGCGCGCGACGTTGGTCTTGACGAAGGTGGGGCACAGTACCGTCACGTTCACGCCGGTGCCGGCGAGCTCGGCGGCGAGGGTCTCCGACAGGGACATGACCCCGGCCTTGGAGACGTTGTACGGCCCCATCGACGGGGCGGCTGCGAACCCGGCGGCCGAGGCGACGTTGATGATGCCGCCGCGCCCGGCCTCACGGAGCATCGGCGCGAACAGCTCGCAGCCGTGCACCACGCCCCACAGGTTGATGCCGAGGGCCCAGTTCCAGTCGTCGAGCCCGATGTCACCCACGGGGCGGCCGCCGATCCCGACGCCGGCGTTGTTGATCACCAGGGTGGGCGGGCCGTCGAAGACGGTGCGCACGAACGCCGCGAGGTTCTCGACCGCTGCGCGGTCGGCCACGTCGACGACGGCGGCGTGCGCCGTTCCGCCGCGGGCCTCGATCAGAGCGACGGTCTCCTTCGCGCGGCCCTCGTCGATGTCGGCGCAGACGATCTCGCCGCCGCGACGGGCGAGTTCGAGCGCGAACGCGCGGCCGATGCCGCTGCCGGCGCCGGTCACGACGGCCTTGGCGTCGGCGGTGAGGGGATCGCGGACGAGGTTGTGCAGGAGTCGGTCGATACCGAACATCAGGAGGCCTCCGAATCGGTACGGGTAGTGACGGCAGGAGCGTTGTCGAGCCCCGCCAGGAAGTCGCGCGCCCGGAGGAGCGCGGCATCGGCCTCCGGCGCGAGTCGGGGCAGGGCTTGGAAGACGTGCATGAGGCCGGGCCAGATCTCGAGCGTGCTCGTGCCGCCGTGGCCACGGAGCTCCGCGTCGAGGTGGCGTGCGTCGGCGGACAGCATCTCGGCGCCGCCGGCCTGGATGAGGAAGGGTGGCAGGCGGTCCGATCGCCGGAAGTCCAGCCGCAGGCGCGGGTGCGCCGGGTCGATCCCCACGGTGTAGAGGTCGACGAGGCGCTTCGCCGCGGCCGCGGAGATGGCCGGATCGCGACGGACCCGTTCCTGCTGCGCCGCGAGGGCGAAGGTGAGGTCGATGAGCGGGGAGAAGAGGACGGCCGCGGCGGGTTGCGGGCGATCGGTGGCCGCGCGCTGCAGCAGCAGGTCGCAGATGAGGTGGCCGCCCGCCGAGTCACCCGCGATCACCACGTCCTCGGCCGCGTATCCCTGGGTGAGCAGCCAGTCCCAGCCCGCGGCGACGTCGCCGGCCGCGGTCGGGAACGGATGTTCGGGCGCGAGCCGGTAGTCGACCACGAAGACCTGTAGGCCAGTGGTGGCCGACAGGCGCGCGGCCAGGCTGCGATGCGTGCGGGCCGAGCAGATCGCGTACGCACTGCCGTGCACGTAGTAGATCGCTCGTCGGCCGTACGTGACGCCGGGACCGAGAACCCAGTCACCGCGCACCGGCGCGCGGACTCCGGTGACGGCGGTTCCCGGCGGGGTCGAGCCGAGGGCGCCCATGATCGTGGCGACGAGGCCGCGGGCGATGCGGATCCCGGGAGTGTTCATGGGAATGAGACCGCTCACCGTCCCGAGCCCGCAGCGGGTGAGGGCGGCGGCGACGTCGGACCGCGTGGTCGAGTCCGACGGGACCGGCGGCGCCGGCGTCGTTGTTCGCATGACTTTCACACCACCAGCAATTGTGCCATTTGTCAATGGCACAGTTTGCGCGGTAGCGTCCGGGTTCCCGACGAAGGAGCAGAGATCGTGGATTCACCGACCGCCGCGCAGTCGCATCCGCTCGAGGTCATCGACGTGATCGAGGAGACCCGCGACGCGGTCTCCCTGGTCTTCGCGCGCCCCGCCGGGAATCGCTTCGACTACCGACCCGGGCAGTTCCTGACGGTGCGGGTGCCGGGCACACCGGAGGACGGCACCAGCTGGGCGCCGCGCTGCTACTCGCTCTCCAGCACCCCCGGTCTCGACGAGCACCTGCAGGTCACCGTCAAGCGCACCGTCGGTGGCTACGCCTCGAACTGGTTGTGCGACAACGCGAAGCCCGGGATGATCCTCGATTCCCTGCCGCCCGGCGGGCGATTCACCGTGCGCGACGCCCCCGACCGGCTCGTGTTGTTCGCCGCCGGCAGCGGCATCACGCCGGTGATCTCCATCCTCCGCGCAGCCCTCGCGGAGTCCGCCGCGCCGGTGGACCTCGTGTACGCGAATCGCGACCGCGACGCGATCATCTTCGAGGCCGCGCTCACCGGCCTCGCCGACGCCCATGGTGACCGGCTGCAGGTGATCCACTGGCTCGAGTCCGAGCGCGGCCTGCCCGACGCCGCGTCGCTCGCCGCACTGCTGCCCACCCCGACCGGGGCGACGTCGGCGTACCTCTGCGGCCCGGCCGCGTTCATGGACAACGCGGCCGCGGCCGCCGCCGCAGCCGGGATCGACGGTGCGCGCATCCACCGCGAGGCCTTCTCCTCTCTCACCGGCGACCCCTTCGCCGGCCTGCCCGGCGCGCCCGCCCCGTCCGGCGGCCGGGCGCCGTCGGAGGGTGCCGCGACCGTCACCGTCGACCTGAACGGCGAGAGCACCGTCCTCGCCTGGCCCCGCGACCAGGTACTGCTCGACGCGCTCCTGGACCGGGGCCTCGACGCGCCCTACGTGTGCCGCGAGGGCAACTGCGGCGGCTGCGCCTTCACGCTGCGCCGCGGCGAGGTACACATGCTGGTCAACGACACCCTGGACGACTACGAGCTCGGCAACGGCGTCCGCCTCGCCTGCCAATCGCTGCCCCGCGCGGACGAGCTGGAGGTCGGGTTCGACTGACCGATGAGTTCCGGGCGCCGGCGGAGTCTCCATTCATAGGTGCCGCACGCGGCGGCGCCCGGAGAGGAGACGACCATGCGGACGCTCGCGATCACGCAGAACATCACCCTGGACGGGCGGGTGGAGATGCTCGGAGACTGGTTCGACCCCACGGACCAGACGCCCGACCTGCTCGCCGAGGTGCATCGCCAGGACGCGACCTGCGACGCCGTGCTGCTCGGCCGGCGGACCTTCGAGGACTTCCGGGGGTACTGGCCCGAACAGACCGACGACGCCACCGGGATCACCGACCAGCTGAACACCGTCGCGAAGTACGTGGTGAGCACGAACCTCACCGATCCGGGATGGCGGAACTCCGTCGTCCTGAGCGGGGACCCGATCGCCGAGGTCGCCGCCCTCAAGGAGCGCCCCGGCGGCGACATCGTGGCCACCGGCAGCATCGCGCTGTGCCACGCGCTGATCGCCGCCGGATTGGTGGACGAGTTCCGCCTGTTCGTCTACCCCGCGGTGCAGGGGCGGGGGCGAGGACTGTTCCCCGAGGGGCACGAGCTCCCGCGGCTCGAGCTGCTCGGCTCGCTCGCGTTCAGCAACGGCGTCGTCGGCGTGCGGTACCGCCCGCATCGGCAGGCGCCTACGCCGGGCTGACGCCGCTGAGTTGATGCATCGCCGCGAGGAACAGCCCTACCTGAACGGCTCCACCCAGGAGCGGGAGCCAGAACGCCGGCGTTCGCCGCACCAGGAGCACGACGGCGACGACGAGCGTCACGAGGAAGACGACGCCACCGACGAGATCGTTGAGCACGTAGGCGGCGGAGAGCTTGTCGTAGTCGCAGTCGCTCGCGCCGCACGAGTCCGTCGCCATCACCCAGAAGACGCTGAAGTACAGGAGTCCGAGCAGGGCGACGCCGTAGAGCGTGAACAGCACGATCGTCGCGATCATGTCGACGATGCGCCACGTCGGCCACCGCGTCGGCGTGTACGGCGCCGCCGGCGGCCTCGGGGCCGGATACCACGGTGGAACCGGCTGCCCGACCGGGCCTCCTGCGGCGTAGCCGCTCAGATTCTCCCTCATACGTCGATCATGGCCCGCCGAATCCGCAGGCGGATCCGTAGCAGCGCGCGTGCCGACCAGGGGCAACTACTCACCCGACCGCCGCACGCCCTGGGGGCCGAACGGGGGACCGACATCGCTCCAGAAAGCAGAAGAACCACCTGTTACCAGGTGGTTCATCTTGTGGCCAGGGCCGGGATCGAACCGGCGACCTTCCGCTTTTCAGGCGGACGCTCGTACCAACTGAGCTACCTGGCCGTCCGGTGCCGGCTGTACCGTCACCGCCGAGTTCCTCGAACTCGGATGGCGACCCTGACGGGACTCGAACCCGCGACCTCCGCCGTGACAGGGCGGCGCGCTAACCAACTGCGCCACAGGGCCATATGCAATTTTTCGTCTTGCGACGTACCCCCTACGGGATTCGAACCCGCGCTACCGCCTTGAAAGGGCGGCGTCCTAGGCCACTAAACGAAGGGGGCTCGCATCGGGCGACTCGAAGCCGCTCTCCGCACCGCTTCCGTGTTCCGTTGGGAGCTGGGATAGCTTATGGCACATTCCACCCAGTTCCCAAATCGCCAGGTCACAGGGTGGAAATCGGCCCCGAACGCACTGCTCCGGTGAACAGCACCTGAACTCCGCGGTCACCGCGAAGGCAGGTCCATCCGGGCCAGGCGCGCCGGGTCGACGATGGAGACCACGTCGACGATCCGTCCGCCGACCACCGTGCACGCCATGAGCGCCACCGGCTTCCCCGTGGGCCCCCAGGCCAGGATGCCGGGCGCCCCGTTCACACTGACGCGACGCGCCTCGATCCGGCTCGGATCACCCCGCCGCACGGCCTCGAGCACCGCATTCGCGCCGATCGTGACCACCTCGCCGCGGGGAGTACGCCGGGTCCAGGTGAGGTCGGGGTCGAGCACCGCCAGCAGCGCCTCGAAGTCGCCGCGCCTCGCCGCGGCGAGGAAGGCGTCGACGACCGCCCGTTGTTCCCGTCGCTCCACCATCGGCCGGGGCCCGCCCTGCACCCGGCGGCGGGCTCGGCTCGCCGCCATCTTCGCGGCATCGGGCGATCGACCGACGATGGCGCCGACCTCGGCGAACGGCACCGCGAACAGGTCGTGCAGGACGAACGCGAGACGTTCCTCGGGCCCCAGGGAATCGAGGACCACCAGTAGCGCCAGCCCGACGGTGTCCGCGGCGACCGCGACGTCCTCGGGCCCGTCGCCCTCGGTCACCACCGGATCGGCGTCGTCGAAGTCCGTCTCGGGGTGCGCGGTACGGGACCGCAGGACGTCGATGCAGATGCGTCCGACCACTCGCGTGAGCCATCCCCCCAGGTTCGCGATCGGCGCACCGTCGTACCGGTCGAGCCGCAGCCAGGCCTCCTGGACCGCGTCCTCGGCGTCCGCCCGGGACCCGAGGGCACGCGTGGCCACCGCGATCAGGCGCGGCCTGTGCTGCTCGAACTGCTCCGTACGCGTCGTGCGATCCATCGTCGTTACCTTTCGTCGCGGTGATCCGTCAGACCTGTGACGAGCCCGCACGGGCGAAGGTAACGAAAGGACACCGCCATGAACACCGCACTGTGGATCATCACCACCGTCCTGGCCCTCGGCTTCACCGCCGGCGGCCTGGCCCTGCTCACACTCCCCCGCGATCGGTACCGGGCGCTGGGGGCGAACCAGCACTGGGTCGACGACTTCGGCGACGGCCAGCTGAAGGCGATCGGCGCGATCAAGCTGACCGGCGCGCTCGGGCTGATCCTGCCGGCGGTCAGCGGCATCGCGACGGTGCTCACCCCCCTGGCCGCGTGCGGGCTCGCGCTGTTCATGTCGGGCGCCGCCACCACGCGGTTGCGTCGCAGCGAGTGGGCGTACCTGGCCGGTGACGTGGTGTTCATCGCCGCGTTCGCGTTCCTCGCGTGGGGCCGGTTCGCGCTGTCTCCCCTCTGACCCGTTGACAGCATGATGCGTAAGCAGTAACTTACGTATTGTGTCCGTCGCAGCCGACCCCTGGTCCGCCCTCGCCGACCCCACCCGGCGAACGGTCTTCGCCCGCGTCGCCGCGGGGCCCTGTTCGGTCACCGAGATCGCGCGGGACCTCCCGGTCAGCCGGCCCGCCGTCTCGCAGCACCTGCGCGTCCTCCTCGACGCGCAGTTGGTCGACGTCCGCAAGCAGGGACGCGAGCGCGTCTACCGTCCGCGTCCCGACGGGCTGGCCGCGATGCGCCGGGAGCTCGAGGGCTACTGGACGCAGACGCTGACCACGTTCAAGCACCTGGCCGAACGGGCCTACGCCGAAGAAGGGAACCCACCGTCATGAGCACCACCTCGCCCGACAGCACCGCCCTGCACGTCGCCATCACCGTCGACGTGCCGGTCGACTTCGCGTATCGCGTTTTCACCGAGCGCTTCGACGAGATCAAGCCACGCGAACACAACATGCTCACCGCGCCCATCGAGCGGACCGTGCTCGAGCCTTACGTGGGCGGCACCGTCTACGACGTGGGGACGGACGGGTCGGTCTGCACCTGGGCGCGCGTCCTCGCCTGCGACCCGCCGCACGCGCTGACGATCAGCTGGGACATCAGCCCGCAGTGGCGGATCGAGACCGACCCCGCACGGACCAGCGAGGTGGAGATCCGGTTCGTCGCCGAGACACCGGCGCGCACCCGCGTCGAGATCGACCACCGTCACCTCGACCGCCACGGCGAGGGCTGGGAGCAGGCGTCCGCCGGCATCGGCGGCGCGAACGGGTGGCCGCTGTACCTGGACCGCTTCCGCGCGGTCGCCGAGGGCGCGTCCACGCCGTAGGCGGCGGCCCGTGCCTCACGATGTCGAGTTCTGCGGACGTGCAGGTGCTCCAGCGCAGGTCTACGCGTCCTGAACTGGAATTCCTGAGGCGTGGAGGTCGGCGACCGCCCGCACGATCAGTTCCGCGCGCCGCTGCGGCGTCCGGGCCTTGAGCAGCGGGAGGATCACGGCGTACCGGTCGGACCGGCTCATGGCCGCGAAGGCCGCCGCGGCGCCGGGGTTCTCGGCCAGTGCCGCGGCGAGGTCCGGCGGGGTTTCGGCGGTCCGCTGCGATTCGTAGGCGGCGTCCCACCGACCGTCCGCTCGCGCGGCGTCGCGCTGCGCGTATCCCGCCGGCCGCACGCGGCCGGCAGCCGCGAGGGTCTCGAACTTCTCCACGTTGATCCGCGACCACGCACTGGTGCTGCGGCGCGGCGAGTACCGCTGCAGGAACGAATCGGCATCGTTCGACTTCCGCTGCCCGTCGATCCAGCCGAAACAGAGCGCGCCGTCGAGGGCGTCCTCGATCGTCAGCCCCGGGACCGCCGAGTTGCGCCGCGCGATCCGCAGCCACGCCTCGCGCGCGGTCCCGTGGTGTTCCTCCAGCCAGGACTCCCACTCGCCGAGGGTGGTGAAGCCGAGGACTTCGACTCCCGCCTTCGCATCGCCCGGCCCGGTCCCGGCGCCGGGGCTCATCGCCCGACCGCCGGGGCGCGGCCCACCACGACGACCGCGGTATCGCTGGACCCTTTCGCCTCGTACAGCGCCGTGTCCGCCGTGGCCGCGAGCTCCTCGAACGAGGCGTTCGCGGATGCGTCGGCGATGACGACGCCCGCGCTCGCGACGAGTCCCACCGACCGGTCCTCGCGGGTCGCGATGAGAGCGCGCAGGTCCCCCACCAGATGCTCCGCGTCCGAGACCGTGCGGCGGACCGCGAAGACGGCGAACTCATCGCCGCCGTTGCGCGCGACGAGAACATCGTCGCCCAGCCCCTCCAGCGTCCGCGCGACGTTCCGCAGCAGCTCGTCGCCGGCGAAGTGACCGCGCGTGTCGTTGAACCTCTTGAAACCGTCCATGTCGATCATCCCGACGACGTGGACGGCGGGCACGGAAGCCTCCGAGATCACACGCATCACCGCGAGATTCATGCCGCGCCGGTTGTACACCCCGGTCAGGTCGTCCATGTGCCACTCGTCCACGATCCGGGTCATCGCGCGACGTCCCATCTCGACGAACACCTGGATCACCAGCGGCAGGCCCACGACCGTCGAGATCGCGGGCGCCGTGTAGATGAACAGGTCCATCTGGGTGCGCCCCTCCACCAGGATCGCGTGCTGGGTGAACGCCGCGATCAACAGGAGGGTGTACGCGCAGTGCAGGAGGAGGATCCGCCACCCGAGGAGGAACGCGGCGTACATGCCGAGCATGGCCAGGTGGATCGTGCCGCAGATGCGTGCTTCCGGGGCGCTCAGCATCGACAGTGTGACGCCGATGACGATGTCGGAGAGGACGAGGAAGCCGATCGCCCCGCGCAGGCTCGGCCACGGGCGAACGAGCCACCAGGCGCCGAGCGCCACCCCGGCGGAATTGGCGACGAAGTGCACGACGTGGGCCACCGTGCCCTCGGGCCCGACCGGATTGAACTGCATGACGATGCCGAGGGGCACCATCGAGAAGGCCAGCCCGGCGACGACGATCCCGAACATGGTGTGCCCGCCCTCCCGCCCGACGGACTGCGTGGCGAACGCGAACTCCGAGCGACCGGCGTTCGCCCAGGCGTGCGCGTCGGTCAGCACCGTCCAACCGCGACGGACGGTTCGACGGATCGTGCGGCCCGGCGAGCGGCGCGACGGGGCGCCGTGCGGTTCCGTGGCATCTGCGGCCAGTTCGACCCCCTCGCTCGGTGCTGTCCTGCGCTCGCCCGCTCGGTCCCGGTGGCCGACGCGGCTCGACAGCAACGCCGCGGCGGCGGGGAGGAGACACAAGGGTGGGCCCCGTGGGACTCGAACCCACAACCAACGGATTAAAAGTCCGGAGCTCTGCCAATTGAGCTAGAGGCCCTAGCGCCGGTCAGTCTAACCGCCCGACCGGCGCATCCGCCCGCAGGGCGGGATCAGGAGGCCGCGGCGTTGACCATCCAGTGCACGCCGAAGCCGTCGACGCACATGCCGAAGGTGTCGCCCCACGGTGCCTGCACGAACGGGACGGTGACGGAGCCGCTCGCGGAGAGCTTCTCCCACCAGCCGGTGAGCTTGGCCAGGTCGTCGCCCGACAGGGACACGGAGACGTCGTCCCCGACGTTCCGCGGCATCCCCGCCGGGGTGTCGGCGCACATGAGGGTGAAGCCGTCCGGTGTGGTGAGCTGGCCGTGCATCACCTTGGTGACCTCGGACGGGTCGACGCCCATCTCGGGCGGCATGCCCTCGAAGGTGGAGATCTCGAGCTCGCCACCGAAGACGTCCCGGTAGAACTCGAGTGCCTCGCGGGCGTTGTCGGAGAAGCTGATGTAGGGGTTCAGGCGTACGGTCATGCCGCGATTGTGCTCCCACCGACCGACGAGTTCACACAGTTCGCCGAACCGCCCCCGCTCGTTCACCCCGCCGTCCGTCCTCCCATGCACGCTGGCGGCATGCAGCCGATGCACATCGTCCAGCTGGCGAACTTCTACGGGCCCCGCTCCGGCGGCCTGCGCACCGCCGTCGACCAGCTGGGCGCCGGCTACGTCGCCCGCGGGCACGCCGTCACGCTCGTGGTCGCGGGCCGCGCGCACGACGACGAGGTGCTCGACTCGGGTGTCCGCCGCATCACCGTGCCCGGCCGCAAGTTCTTCCGGGTGGAGGGCTACCGGGCGGCGAGCCCGGTGCTGATCCGTCGCCTGCTCCCGACCCTCGGCGCCCACAGCCTCGAGGTCTCCGACCGGCTCACGCTGCGCGGCATGGGCCCCTGGGCGAAGGCGCACGGCATCGGGTCGATCATGATCAGCCACGAGCGCCTGGACCGGATGATCGAGCTGGGCGCACCGTCGGGCCTGGCGACGTGGGCCGCCGACGTGGCGAACCTCGGGACGGCCCGCAGTTACGACACCGTCGTGTGCACCACGGCGTTCGCCGGTGAGGAATTCGCCCGCGTCCACGCGCCGAACGTCGAGACGGTCCCCCTGGGGGTGGACCTGGCGACCTTCCGCCCGGACCGCGCCACGGCGCAGGCGCGTCGGCGCTGGGCCACCGGGGCCGGGAGCGGAGCGGGCGGGCCGCAGGAGCGTCCCGCCGACGTCCTCCTCGTGCAGTCCTGCCGGCTGTCGATGGAGAAGCACCCCGGGCGCGGGATCGAGGTGGTCCGGGCCCTCGTGGCCGACGGTGTGCGGGCCCGCCTCGTCGTCGCGGGCGACGGTGCGATGGCGGACGAGCTGCGCCGCCAGGCGCGCGGTCTCCCGGTCACGTTCACCGGTCACGTCACGGACCGCGACGACCTGGCCGATCTGCTCGCGGCGGCGGACGTCGCGATCTGCCCCGGCCCGCACGAGACCTTCGGCCTCAGCGCGATGGAGGCCCTCGCATCCGGCACGCCGATCGTGGTGTCGCGCAGCAGCGCCCTCGCCGACGTGACGCGGGCGGATTGCGGGCTGCCGGCCGCGGACACGGGCGCGGCGTTCGCGGCGGCGGTGCGCGCGGTGCTCGGCGGCGATCACCGCGCCGCCGCCCGGGCGTGCGCCGAACAGTACACCTGGGACAGCGCCGTCGAGACGATGCTCAGCCTGCACCGGGCGACGGCGGATCGCCGGCGGTTCCTGCGAGACCGTCCCGCAGCGCACCCCATCGCCCTGCCTCCGCGGTCGGCGAGACGGGCAGCCCGGCCTCGAACAGGTCCGCGACGGCTCGCATGGACTCCGGCATCACCGCCACCGTCGACGGATCGTCGCGAGCGAGCGCGGTGATCGCCCCCACCACGGCACCGACCGCGGCGCGCACGGAGAGCCGGTCGATGGGGCCGGTCGCCCGCTCGATGATGGCGTCCTCCATCGCCGCCATCGTGGCCTCGAGGTCGCGCGCCTGCGCCGCGCGCAGCGCGGGCGAGGAATAGAGCAGCCGGCCGCGTTCGACCTCCGTCGCGCGGGTCTCGGGGTCGAGCGCCTCGAACTGATCGGCACCGCCCCGCAGGATCTGTGCGGGCAGGTTCTCGGTGGGATCGATCGGCGGGACGTTCGCGAGCAGGATCGCGTCGTAGTCGTCCTCGAGGATCAGCGCCTCCTTGGTCGCGAAGTACCGGAAGAAGGTGGCCGGCGATACCTCCGCCGCCGCCGCGATCTGCGCGACGGTGGTCGCCTCGAAGCCCTGCTCGCGGAAGAGGTCGTAGGCCACCCGGCGCAGTGTGAGGCGGGTCTTGAGCTTCTTGCGCTCACGCAGGCCGAGCTGCTGCGGCACCGCGTTCCGCCTCGTCTCGCTCATCCCCCGATTCTGCCGGAATCAGGCGGCACAGCGCCAACACCACGACGGACAGCACGAGGCCGACGACGGCGCCCACGGCGAGCCCGTGCGCGTACGCCGCCAGCACCCCGTCGATCGCGCCGGGGTCCGCCGCACGCACCGCGGGAACGCCCACGACGGGGTTGTCCCGGGCGAGCCGCTCCAGCGGCCCCGGCAGCCCGACGACGCCGAGACGCTCCCCGTAGGCGGCGGTGACCACCGACCCGAAGACGGCGACACCGAGCGCCGAGGAGATCTGCCGGATCGACTGCATGAGCGCCGAGCCCGCACCCGCGTCGTCGGCGTCGAGGTCGCCCATCGCCAGCGACATCACGAGCGGCATCACCCCGCCGAGCCCGAGGCCGAGCAGCACCGTCGTCACGGTGTAGACGGCGAGCGGCCCCTCCGGGAACGCCGCCTGGACGGCGAAGGTGAGCGCGAGCAGGCCGATCGAGCCGGCGGCCACCGCTCGCCGTCCGAATCGGCGGACCAGCACCGGGCCACCGCGGGCGCCCACGATCAGGCCCGCGATCACGGGCAGTAGCCGGAGCCCGATTCCCAGCGAATCCGCCTGGAACAGCACGGAGAAGACCTGCGCGAGCTGGAACACCGAGCTCGCGAGGAGCAGCATCGTCGCGGACGCCAGGACGGTGCCGGCGAGGAAGCCCTTCCGCCGCAGCAGGGTCAGCCGCACCAGCGGACGTTCGGCGGTCAGCTCCCGCCACCCGAACAGGGCCAGCGCCGCCACGGCGACGCCCAGGAGTACCAGGAAACGTCCGGACGTCCACCCCGACGCACCGGCCTCGGTGAACGCCCAGACCAGTGCTCCGAAGCCGGCGACGCAGGTCACGACCCCGATGACATCGAGACCGGCGGGGCGTTCGGCCTTGGACTCGGGGATCATCCGGTGTACCGCCACCGCCGCGACGACCGCGATCGGCACGTTGATCAGGAACACCGAGCCCCACCAGAAGTGCTGCAGGAGTACCCCTCCCAGGATCGGCCCGAGGGGCATCCCGGCGGCGGAGGAGGCCATCCAGACGCCCATGGCGCGCTCCCGGGCGGCCTTGTCCGGGAACAGCGTGGGGAGCACGCCCATCGACAGCGGCATGGCCGCGGCGGCGCACACGCCGAGCAGCACTCGCCCGGCGACCAGCAGCTCCGTCGATCCCGCGAACGCGCACAGGGCCGATGCCGCACCGAAACCGAGGAGCGCGAGGCTCAGCACGCGGACCCGGCCGATGCGGTCGCCGAGAGCGCCCATCGGAATCATCAACGCGCCCAGCGCGAGCGGGTACGCGGTGGTGATCCATTGCAGCGCCGTGGTGGATGCGCCGAGCTCCCGCGCGAGCGACGGCAGTGCGACCGTGAGGACCATCGTGTCGAGGCCGATCACGAGCATCGCGAGCGCGAGCACCGTGAGCGCCGCCCACGGCGATCGCGCACGGTTCCGGTTCTGCGGCATGACGCCACCTCCAAGTAGAGAGTCAATCTAATTTGAGAGTGACTCTCAGAACTTGGTTTGTCAAGGGCCCCGACCGGCACCGGCCGTGGTCAGCGGAGCCGGTCGCCCGACTCCGCGTGGAAGAACAGCGCCTGCTCCGGCGCCGGGACCAGCCCCGTCTCCTCACCGGCCCGCAGCGACGTCGCCCGGTCGGCACGGGCCACCACGGGCTTGTCCTGCCCCTCGACGCTCACGTAGACGAGCGCCTCGGCGCCCAGCTCCTCCACCAGCGCGACGGTGCCCTTCGCCGCGCCCGGCGTGCCGGTGGGGACGATCTCGAGCCCCTCGGGCCGGAGGCCGACAGTCACCGTCGCACCGGAGTCCACGGTGCGCGGCACCGGCACCGTCGCGCCCGCGACGTCGGCGCCCGCGTCGGTCCGCGGCACCGTGAGCAGGTTCATGCCGGGCGATCCGAGGAAGCCCGCGACGAAGGTGTTGACCGGATCGTCGTAGAGCTCGCGCGGCGGCGCGACCTGTTGCAGCAGGCCGTCCTTGAGCACCGCGACCCGGTCGCCCATGGTCATCGCCTCCACCTGGTCGTGCGTCACGTAGAGGGTGGTGACGCCGAGCCGCCGCTGCAGCGCGGAGATCTGTGAGCGGGTCGAGACGCGCAGCCGCGCATCGAGGTTCGACAGCGGCTCGTCCATCGCGAAGACCTTGGGGTGACGCACGATGGCGCGGCCCATCGCGACGCGCTGGCGCTGCCCGCCCGAGAGGCGTGCGGGCTTGCGGTCGAGCAGCGGCTCCAACTCCAGCATCGCCGCGGCCTCGGCCACCTGCTTCGCCGTGTCCTCTTTGGAGACACCGGCGTTGCGCAGCGCGAAGCCCATGTTCTGCGCCACCGTCATGTTCGGGTAGAGCGCGTAGTTCTGGAAGACCATGGCCACGTCGCGCTTCTTCGGCGAGACCGCCGTGACGTCCACGTCGTCGATGAGGATCCGGCCCTCGGTGACCGCCTCGAGCCCGGCCAGGGCCCGCAGGCTCGTCGACTTCCCGCAGCCCGACGGGCCGACCAGCACGACGAACTCGCCGTCGGCGATGTCCAGGTCGAGCGAGCTGACCGAGGGCCGCTCGGCGCCCGGGTACTGGACGGACGCACCGTCGAAACGCACCGTTGCCATGGTCTTCCTTGACTCCTAGTTCCTACGAAACCGACTGCGCGCGGACTACTTCGGCAGCTTGGGCTTGATCTGCGAATCGATCTTGCCCTGGATGGTCTTCTGCAGGGCGCCGAGCACGGCCGCCGCATCACCGCCCGTCGCGATCTGCTGCAGCGCGCGGCCGATGTCCTCGCCACCGCCGGGCACGAAGACGCGGGCGTTGTCCTGGCTGCGGGTGAGCGGCAGCTGCTTGACGGCGGTGCCGAAGTTCGGGTTCTTCTCGATGAAGGCCTTCATCGACGGCTCGTCGACCGCGGCCTTGCGCACCGGCATGTAGCCGGTCGCCTGCGAGAACTTCGAGGTGTTCGCGGTATTGGTGAGGAACTCGATGAACTTCACCGCGGCGGCCTTACGCTCCGCCGAGATGCCCTCGGCGACCGCGACACCCGCGCCGCCGGTGGGGCACGACTTGCCCGCCGGACCGGGCAGGAATGCGGTGCCCAGCTCGAACTTGGCGGTGGTGGTGATCGTCTTGAGCGAGCCCGTGGACTGCAGGGTGACGGCCGCCAGGCCGGCGCCGAAGTCGTTCTCGGGCGTGGTGACCAGGCGGCCCCACTTGCCGATCACGTCCTTGAGCTGGTTCACCGCGGCGATCGTCTCGGGGCTGGTGAACTTCAGGTCCCAGCCGTCGGAGTAGGCGCCGCCCTTGGACCAGTTCCAGCCCTCGAAGACCCAGTCGATGTAGTTCTCGCCGTCGGCGATGACGATGGCCTTCTTGTCGCCGCCGATCGCCTCCTGGATGCGGGGCGCCCACTGCGCGAACTCGTCCCAGTCCTTGGGGCCGCGGTCCTCGAGGCCCGCCTTCTTCCACACGTCCTTGTTGTAGTAGAACAGCGGCGTCGAGCGGGCGAACGGCACCGCGTAGTGCTTGCCGTCGAACGTCGTGTCGGCGAGCAGGGAGTCGACGTACTCCTCGGGCTTGAGGCCCGCGCCCGCGAAGAGGTCGTCGAGCGGCGCGATCTGCTTGTTGAGCGCGAAGTTGAACCAGGTGACGTCCGAGACGACGACGATGTCGGCCTTCTCGCCGCCGGTCAGCGAGGTCTGGAACTTCTGCGCCACCTGCTCGTAGTTCTTGCCGCCGTCGAGCAGCTCCACCTTGATGCCGGGGTTGGCCTTCTGGAACTCGTCGATCAGCGCCTGCTCGGTGGCCTTGGAGCTGCCCGGGTGGTTCGACAGGAAGCGCAGCGTGATGTCGCCGCCGCCCCCGCCGCCGCCCGAGTTCGACGAGCCGCCGCCCGAACCCGAGCCCGCGCACGCCGCCGCCACCGCCGCGGTCGCCGCGAGGCCGGTGACGAGGAATCCGCGCCGTGTGAAGTCGCCCATGAGTTTCTCCCTTGGTGTTTCTTCTGTGGTGGTCCCGGTCAGCCCTTGACGGCGCCGGAGGTGAGGCCCTTGATCATCTGCCGCTGCAGGATCAGGAAGACGATGAGCATCGGCAGCGCCGTGAGCAGGGTGGCCGCCATGACCGGCCCCCAGTTCACCCCCTGCTCGGTGTTCTGCAAGAGGGTGAGGCCGACGGGCAGCGGTGCCACAGCGGCGTTGTCCGACATCAGGAACGGCCAGAGGTATTCGTTCCACTCGTTCACCAGGGTGATGACCGCGAAGGCCACCATCGTCGGGATCGAGACGGGCAGGATCACCCGGAACAGCAGCCGCAGGTGGCCCGCGCCGTCCATGCGCGCCGCCTCCACGATCTCCTTGGGCAGCGAGAGGAAGTGGTTGCGCATGAGGAAGGTGCCGAAGGCGACGCCCGCGAGCGGCAGGATGATGCCGACGAAGGTGTTGCGGTAGTCCGCCATGAGCGCGTAGTTCGAGATCACCGTGATCTGGTTGGGCACCATGAGCGCCGCGATCACCACGAGGAAGATCACCTTCTTGAACGGGAAGCGCAGGAAGACCAGCGCGTAGGCGGTGCTCACGCCGAGCACGAACTTGATGCCGCCGGTGACGAGGGTGATGATCGCCGAGTTCCGCAGGTACTGCCAGTACGGGATCTCCTGCGTCACATAGCTGTAGTTCTCCGGGTACCAGGACGGCGGCCACCACGTCGCGGGCGAGACGAAGATGTCCGGCCGGTCCTTGAACGAGGTGATCACGATGAAGTACACGGGCACGGCGACGAGCAGCAGCGTGCCGAGCATGCCGAGGTAGCCGAGCACCTTCATTCCGGTGTTGCCCGTGGGCGATCCGCTCACTTGTCGTCCCCCCGGTCCATCATCCGCACCTGCACCACGGTCACGATCAGGAGCACGAGGAACATGATCGTGGCGATGGTGGCGCCGTAACCGGCGCGCTGGTTCCGGAAGGTCTGCCAATAGATGTCGAAGACCATCGTCGTGGTGCCGCCCTGCGGCCCGCCGGCGGGGAACATGATGTTGATGATGTCGAAGACCTGGAGGCTGTTGAGCAGCACGGTGATCGACAGGAAGTACGTGGCCGGCCGCAGTTGCGGCAGCGTGACGCGCCAGAACTTGCGCCACGCGGGCGTCCCGTCGATCGCGGCGGCCTCGTCGAGGTCCTTGTTGAGGCCCTGCAGCGCAGCGAGGTAGATGACGAAGGTGTAGCCCAGGTTCTTCCAGATGTAGGTGAAGGTCACCAGGAACAGGGCCCACGCGGGATCCTGGTAGAAGTCCGGGCTTTCGATGCCGAACCACGCCAGGATCGACGCGGCCGCGCCGAACTGCGGGTTGAAGACGAAGTAGAAGGCCGCGCCGATCGCCGCACCGGAGATCACGAACGGGGCGAACACCGCGGACCGGACCAGGTTGCGACCCTTCAGGTTCTGGTCCAGCAGCATGGCCAGGGCCAGGCCCAGCACCATCGAGAAGACCACCGCGCTCACGGTGAAGATCAGTGTGACGGTGACGACCTGCCAGCTCTCCGCCTTGGTGAAGAACTCGCGGTAGTTGTCCAGCCCGATCCACTTCGCCGGATCCACGCCGGCGAGCGACCACTCCTGGAAGCTCAGCCGGACGTTGTCGATCAGCGGTCGGTACGTGAAGACGGCCAGCAACGCCAGATTGGGCACCACGAACAACAGGAACAGCAGATTGTCCTTGGGCACCAGGTTGGCGGCCAGCCCCGTCTTGGGTGATGGCTCCACCCGTTCGGTCGTGGCGGTCACTGCCGTAGCGTGCTGTACTTCCCCGTCCTGCGGACGAAAACCGGGAAAAGATTCGGTAACGAATTCGTGATCGCACGGGGCCGACGCCGTCCGCCGACATGACAGATGTCACGGCGCATCGATGACGCCCGGCGGAAAACCCCTGACTGCGCGCACTACTGCGGCGCCCGGATCGCGGCGACGCTGGATCACATGAACGCCAACGATCTCCACACCGCCCACCGCCCCGACCATCCGACCGCGGCACCGTCGACCGGAGGACTGCACGACCTCTTCGTCGACTCCTGCCGGCTCGGGCCGGCCCCGACCCGGGCCCGCGAGGGCGCCGTCGTCGTCACGACGGTGCTCCTCATCGCCCTCGTCGTGGTGCTCGTGCAGCCACCGGTCCTCCTCGCGTCGATCCTCGCCGGACTCGCCGCGCTGCACCTCGCGATCCGC